>CAVYBZ010000001.1:0-9645 GCA_963766815.1 uncultured Alphaproteobacteria bacterium
GCTGAGCAAGATCAAAACCGGTTTTTGTCCCACTTTAGTACCAACCATATGTATTAGAAAGATTTTTCATTCTCCGACGGGGCGCCAACACCCATCCAACCAGTTGTTTTCTTATATTACCTAGTGCGCCCCGCGGAAGTCCTGCCCCATTTGCAGCGCGCGCCGGCGGGATTTCGCGCGGATAAGGCGTACTCGCAACTTATTGACCCTGGCATAGTCGGCAGTTCGTGTTCGCTTGCGCCAGCATCCGCCAGGCGGGCAGCAGCGCCTAATTCCGAAGAAGGTCTCTCACCGCCTGCACGAGAGCCTGGCCGTTCATGGGCTTAGAGATGAGGGGATTGTCCCGATGAGCGGCTGGAAGGTTCTCCCGGCCGTAACCCGTAACGAACACAAACGGAATGCCCCGCCCGGCGAGAATTGAGGCCACCTCATCGACGCGATCGCCCCCAAGATTGACATCGAGCACCGCGCCATCGCAATTGGCGCTGCGCGCCAGCCTGACCGCCCCCGCAAGCGTGCCGGCGGGCCCGACAACGTTCCAACCCGCATCTCTCAGAAACGCCTCCAACTCCATCGCCACAAGGAATTCGTCCTCGACAACCAAGATGCTCGCAGGGCCGCTCATGATGCGCTCTCCGTCAACTTGGCGCCATAAGCGCCTTCCTCCCGCTGCGCGAGGGGTAGCCTAATTTCGCAGATGACGCCTGACGGCGCAAAATCAAGCCTCGCGTCACCCCCGAGAGCATGCCGCAAGCTGCGTTCAATGAGGATTGAGCCGAAGCCGCGTTTCGCCGGAGCGACAACCGGCGGACCGTCGCTTTCGACCCACCTGAGCCAGAGCTCCGGCAGACCTCCATCTCCGTTAACCGACCACGCTGCCACCAGATTCCCCGCCCGCTGGGACAGCGAGCCGTATTTCCGGGCGTTGGTGCCCAACTCGTGCAGAACGAGACCCAAGTGGAGCGCAGTCTGCGGCTCGAGTTGAACCAGCGGCCCGATGCATGAGACGCGATTGTGCGCGTCAGTCGCGTCGAACGTCAGCTGATCTTTGATGAGAGTAGCAAGATCCGCGCCCTGCCAGCCTGACCGCGTCAATAACGTGTGGGCGCGTCCCAGAGCCTGGATACGGCCGCTGAAACTTTCCACGAAGCTCGCGGGGTCGGCTGTCGCGCTTAACGTCTGCATGGCGATAGCCTGCACGTTGGCGAGCGTGTTTTTGACGCGATGATCGAGTTCAGCCAGCAGCAGGCGCTGGGTGTCCTCCGCCTGTTTTCGCTCCGTAATGTCGCGGAGAATAGCGGTGAAAAGCTTCTCCCCGCCGGCGATCGTTTGCGAGATGGATGCCTCGATGGGAAACTCCTTGCCGTCTGCCCGCAGCGCGGCGAGAGGTCCGAGCCTGCCGATCGTGCGGGTGCTGACGCCTGTCTTGGCGAAAGCATCGATATGCTGACTGTGCGCATCGCCAAATCTTTTAGGCAGCAGTATGTTGAGCGGCTGTCCGGCGACATCCGCAGCCTTCCGCTGAAAAAGCCTTTCCGCGGCCGCATTGAAGAGAACGACGTTTTGGCGGGCGTCGACGCTTATGATGGCGTCCATTGCCGAATCGACTACCCCGGCGAGGCGGCTGCGGCTTTCCGCGAGGTCGCTGTCTGCTCGCTTGCGAGCCGTGATGTCATCGATCACGCGGAGGACGTAGTCCGGCGTCCCGTCAGCTTCGCGAATAAGCGACACGGTTAGATTAATCCAGATGCTTTCGCCGTCCTTGCGGAGATATCGCTTCTCCATGGCGTAGGTGGCTATTTCTCCCGCCAGCAGTTGATTTATAAAGGCGAGATCGGCCGCAAGGTCGGCGGGATGCGTGACGTCCTGAAAGGTCATGTTGAGCAGTTCGTCGCGACGGTAACCGATCATGGCGCACAAGCGGTCGTTCGCGCGCAGCCAACGGCCATCCGTGCCGACATGGGCCATGCCAACGGCCGCATCGTCGAAGCTTGCGCGCAGGCGAGCCAACTCGGCCTCGCGGCTCATCGCCTCCCGGCGTGCGCGGGACAGCCTCACCGCGGCTTCGACCCGGGCCAGTAATTCGCGCGATCCGAACGGCTTCACGATATAATCGTCGGCGCCGGTCTTCAGTCCCTCGATGCGCGCCTCCTCTCCGGCTCGCGCCGAGAGAAGAATGATCTCGGCAACAGCGTGGTCCGCTCGTCTTGGCGCAGCCGTGTCACCAGGCCGAAACCGTCAAGCTTCGGCATCATCAAGTCACTCAGAACCAAGTCCGGCGGATTGGCAACAAGCGGCCAGAGCCTGCTCACCGTCCGCCACGGCGAAGACCTCATATCCCGCCCTATACAACAGGCTGCCTACATGAGTGCGCATGTCGGCGTTATCGTCGGCGAGCAGGACGCGCGGACGCGAGCCCTTGATACCGGCGCCGTCGAAACTGCGGGCGCCCTTGCTCGCTTTTTGATCCTTGAGGTTTGTTATTCCGGGATTCGCCAGCCAACCCAAAGCTTCTACGATGAATGCCTCGGCTTGTTCCGCAGACTTGGAGCGGCGACCGGAATTTCTGATCCGTTCGGGGGGCAGATGAGCCGTTCCGAGCGGGATGGCGGCGGACCCGCAAGGCGCCGCCCTCCCCCAATACGCTCTCGACCGATATGGCGCCGCCGTGGAGCTCAATTAATTCCCGAACGAGCGCAAGCCCGATGCCGCTACCCTCATGGCTGCGGCCCGGCGATCCCTCTACCGATGAAATCGCTCGAACAACTTTGGGAGTTCGTCCTTGGGAACGCCAATGCCAGTGTCGCGTACGGTTAGCTGCGCCTGGCCGCCCGAAATGCGCAGGATGATGGAGACGCTGCCGCGATGAGTAAATTTGTAGGCGTTGGAGACAAGATTTAGGACGATTGTCTCCCACATCCCAGGATCGACATAGACAGGCTCCGGCAATGGCGGGCAGTCGATGGTGAAGGCAAGGCCCGCCTCGCAGAGAGCCGAACTCCAAATGGCTCGCCAGCTGCGCGGTAAGGGCGGACAGATCGGTGGGCTCGAAGGCGGCTTGCGTGCGTCCAGCCTCGATGCGGGTGAAGTCGAGAAGGGCGTTGACGAGCTTAAGCAGCCGCAGAGCGCTTCGCTGGGCGACATCCAGCCTGCCGCGCTGAACCTCCGGGCAGATCCACCGACGCATCCCCGAGCGCCTCCTGCAGGGATCCAAGCATTAAAGTCAGCGGTGTGCGGAACTCGTGGCTGATATTCGAGAAGAAGGCCGTCTTGGCCAGATCCAAATCCTTGAGCTGTTCATTAAGACGAGCGAGATCGTCTTTGCGGCGTTCAAGCTCTTCCGCAGCCGCCTTGATCTGCCGGTTTGCTTCCTTGACTTCGCTGGCCCGCAAGATCACTTCAGCCTCCATGCGGTCGGCCCGGGCCTGCACATGGCCTATCTGCTCACTGCTCTCCTGCCAAGCCCGCTCCCGGCTCAGGATGAAGCCGGTTACGTCCTCGACGTGGTGGAGGATATACAAGAGCGCGCCGTCCGCGCCGCACACGGGAGTGTTGACGGGGCTCCAGTACTTGACCTCGAAATCGCCCTTTGAGCCCGTCTTCGGAATGTCGTACTTCTGGACGCCCATGACATCGGCGGCGCGCTCCCGCTTTACACGCTCAAGCGAAGTGCGAAGGTCGCCAACGCCGGTGGCTGTTGCGTCATCGGGATTATCCGGAAAGACCTCGAACAGACCTCGGCCCACGATCGCCGTCCGCTCATTTCCGGTGGCTCTTAGATAGCGTTCGTTCACCGCTACGATTGTGAAGGTCTCATCCGCCAGCAACACGAGATAAGGATGCGGCGCCGTTTCGAAGAGCAGCCTGAAAATCTCGTCAGCCATGCGGAAATGAGCCTCCAATCCCATCACCATGCCCCAGCATACACAGCTCATGAGGCGGTTGAACCGATAATGATGGAAAACCGGACTTGCAACTGTCAGAAGGCGTTTGGGGCAGCGCTGTCCCTGCTAAAGAATTGCCGCATGAGAAGCGCCTCGAGAAGGCGAAAATGATTTGGATCGCGATTTTTGCGCAAGCGATTCTCATAAAAGTTGTCTGTTTGCGCCTTCGTCCTGCGCCGTTTTAGCGGCGATATTAGCTTGCGGGCAAGATCGGGGCGCCAGGGCGGGGAGGGATGCATGGCTGGGATGCAAAAAAATCAAAAGGTGTTCTTGCAGAAATGCGGGTTCAACGCGTCCCTGGCGCAACCGAGCCCGGGCGCAGTTGAGCTTTGCGGCCGACAAAAAGCCATGACATGGCGAAATTTCCGCTCCACTGTCATCGCCGGGCTTGACCGGCTTGACCCCCCATCCAGTCACAACGTGCGATAGCTGGTGTTTTTCTAATGAAGGGATTGGCGGGACATCCGGATATTCAAGTGCAAGCAAGCGCTATGGGGAGAAGGAACGCCGTTACGCGATCTCGCGAGAAACGAGCTTTCTTCTCAGGTCATCGATTGCCGTTAGCTTTAACCGGACACTCTCATCCCAATGATCTGCTACGCCCTCTCACCGCATGAGAAGGCTTCTCACCGTCTGCACGAGCATGTGATCGCTGAATGGCTTCGCGAGGAATTCGGCGCTTTCACGAAACGAGGCCGGAAGATAGCCTCGGCCGTAACCGGTTACGAACAGGAACGGAATGCCTCGCTCATGGAGAATATCCGCGACTTCATCGACGCGCTCGCCTTGAAGGTTGACGTCAAGAACCGCGACATTGAAATTCGCGCTTCGAGCGAGGCTCACAGCGCCCGCAAGTGTGCCAGCCGACCCTATGACCTTCCAACCCACCCCCCTTAAAGCCGCCTCGATGTGCATGGCGACAAGCGATTCGTCCTCAACTACAAGTATCCTCGCATCAGGGGTCACGATGCGCCTCCGGAGGTTATTCACCGGTCAAGTTGGTGATGCTATTAGTCCACAACCTCCGTTGACAATCAAGCGCTTGACAGAACAAAGCCGCCTTCACAAAATTGTTAACAGAAAGCTGCGGCCAACACGCAACTGTGACGCTTTTGGTTGGGATTTCGAAAGCCGTCCCATGAGCTTCTGTGTTGTCAAAAACGCGATCTGCTTGTATGCCCAGCGGCCACGCTAATGGATGATGCGGCAGGATGATCCTCTGGCGTTGCCGCCGGCGGGAGCGCCGGACCTTATCGCCGCCCGTCTAGCAATCATACTCGCGTAAAACGCCCTGCCGCTGGCGGTAAGCTCTAGGCGCGCCTCCGGGCGGTAAAATAGCCGGGCGCCCAGCCGCTCTTCGAGAGCGCCGATCTTCCTGTTTACCACAGCGGGTGACACGCCTAATTCGCGGCCCGTTTCACTCATGCTTCCGGTGGTGACCAGATAATCGAATAACTCGAAATCGTGGATCGTTGTCATATCGAACCCCGCAGTGCGGCCTTTAAAGCAGTTTCCAAGCCCGCTTTGCATGGCGGCGCTCGACCCCAGCCTGATCTAAGCCGATAGGGTTTTGAAAGGCTAGTGCGGAAAATACCTAAGAGAAGCTATATATTGCAATTGAGATTCCAATTCCCACCCGGCATTTTGCGCGCCTGCCAGTCCAGGTGGAGACAGAAGCCGCAGATGCAATCTAAAGAGGCCGATTTCCCGCCACCTGCAAGCAAACCGGACAATCTAGTGGCGACAGCCATGAGCGCCGCTTAATATTTATTTAGTCCCGGCATAAAAAAAAAGAACGCGAGCCATTATGGATGCGGCGAATTATGCCGCCGCAGCTCGCTCGCCGAAATATACCTGCAGCGTTTGGCCTCGGCTAAGTTCATACGACTCTCCACCGGCGGCCAGCGTCATTGGCTGGCCCTCTTCCAGACTTGCTTCGATGCATTGCTTGTCCCGGTCGATCTTGATCCTAAGGCTGCGGCCGCGCCACTGGACGGCGAACGCGAGACAACGCCAAGTCTCCGGCAGCTTTGGGTCGAGGCAGATGCCGCCGGTTTGCAGGGACAAGCCCGCGAAGCCCAGCACCGCTATCATCCAGTTCCCGCCGAGGGCTGCAATGTGCACGCCGCCGTCTACCCCGGCATGGCCGTCAGAAAGATCGATCGCCGCGCTCTGCTGGAGATACCGGAGAGCCATTTCGGACTTTCCGAGCCGCGCCGCCGCTAGACCGTGCATGGACGGGCTCAGCGAACTGCCTTGGCCGCATCGAGGCTCGTAGTAACGGAAGTTATCCGCTCCAGCGCCGGCGGGGAACTCTTCTGGCAAAAGCGCCAGCAGCGCCACCACATCGGCCTGCTTGACTACTTGGGATTTTTGGGTCCGGTCCCTGCCTAACACCACGTCCATCGGTACGGAACGGCCCGCATAGGCTTCTAAATCGATGTCTTCGAGTCCGAAATATCCTTCGAATTCCTCGAAAAGCCCGGTCTTGGGATCGAGACCGGCAACAATCGTCTCCGCGACGGCGCTCCACTCCTTCAGTTCGGCTTCGCCGAGATCGAGGCGCGAAGACAGGCGCGTCCAATCCTTCGGCCAGCGCTCGCGCAACAGAGCCGCCACATCGAGCGCACGCCGGATGTTCCAGCGCGCCATGACATTGGTGAAGGCGCTGTCATCGATAGTCTCGTGATATTCGTCCGGGCCGATGACGCCCCTGATGTGGCGGCGGCCATCCGCCTCCAGCCTGGCGCGGCTGGCCCAGAACCGGGCCGTCTCCAGAACGATCTCCGCTCCGGCGCTGAGGAGGAAACCATCATCCCCCGTTGCTTGCCAGTATTGCCAGACCGCGTAGGCGACGTCTGCGCTGATGTGCTGCTCCTGCGCGCCGCTCAGGATAGGGATGATCTGACGGTCCGGACCGATCACCTGCTCTGGGGCAGCTTCTTCGCCGGTATCGGCCGACTCCCAGGCATAAAGTGCGCCACGCCAGCCCAGGCGGGCCGCTTTCGCACGTGCGCCATCGAGAGTGTGAAAGCGATACATGAGCAGCGCGCGCGCCGCCTCGGGCCAAGTCAGGGTGTAGAAAGGGAGCAGGAAGATCTCGGTGTCCCAAAAGACGTGGCCGTGATAGTCGTCGCCGGTCAGCGCCCTGGCGCCGATGGATACCCGCTCGTCGCCGGGATCGGCAGCGCTATTCAGGTGGTAGATGGCGAACCGCAACGCCTGCTGGGCCGCCGGATCGCCTTCGACCTCGACGCCGCTGCGCCGCCAGCGTTCGGCCCAAGCCGCTTCGTGCGTCTTCATCGCCCCGCGCCAGCCGGTTTGGCGCACGGCGCTAAGTTTTTCGCGCGCGAGGGGGGCAGGGTCGAACGCCTCGCTGTCGCTCCGCACGATGGCGACGGAGCGCTCGAAACACACGACCTGTCCAGGGCGGGATTGCCACTTCCAGGACCATTTTAATTCGCCGAGCGCGGACGCCACAAGATCTTGGCCGTCGACCTGGAGCGACGACGCAGCGGCGATGGCGATGTTTTTGCCGGAATGGCGGGTGCGCCACGCGCCGAGATCCTGTTCGAGCCGTTCGGATACGAGCCCGAGGTCCAGCCCTTCGAATGATGCTTCAAGTTCGATTTCAACCTCTCCCTCCTCGATCTGTAAACGCATGAGTTGCAGCCCGGCCGCGCGCTCGCTCAGCGAAACGAAGCGCAATGTGCGCATGCTGAGGATCACCTCAGGCGCTTTCAAATCTTTGAATTCGCTCAGCAAAGCGCCCCGTCTCATGTCGAGCGTCAGGCGATGCGACGACACCACTCCGGGATGGTGCTCCAAAGGTCCGCTCGGCAGCACGATGCGGACTTTCAGCCAGTCGGCAGCGGGGACAAGCTCTGGTTTGGTGTCCTCTCCGTCGGGGTTGTCGAATAATCCTGCCACGTAGGTGCGCGGCGGCACGACCCAACGCGCGCCCCTCGTCGTCGCCCGTGCGCCCCTTATGCCCAGGAAACCATTGCTGATCGCGAAGCGCGACTCGATGCTATGCTCGCGGAGGGGATCGTAGCCATCCGCGGTCAGGACCCAAGCGGGATCGGAGGCCGGCTCCAAAGCTTCTTCCATGGTCTTCCTTCCGATTATGATGGCCTGTGCGAAAGCCGCCCGGCGGCAAGATCGCCGATTGCGACCTCATCGAGGCTGGTCACCACTACATCCGCTCCAGCCGCCCACAAGACCGCGTCGTCTCCACGCCGGGCGACGCCGAGAGCCGTCATGCCGCCGGCGCGGGCCGCTTCCATGCCGGCGGGCGCGTCCTCGGCGACGAAACAGGACGCGGGCTCCATCTTCAGCTCCTTGGCTGCGAGCAGGAAGATCGCTGGGTCCGGCTTGCCTCGCGGCAAATCCCAGCCCGGCACATTCACGGTGAACATGTCGAGCAGAGTTTTGCCGGAGGGGAGGCGGATCGCCTTCATCATGCCGTTGGCGTTTTTCGAGGACGACGCGGCGGCCATCGGCCAACCCAGTCCGGCTATCGCCTGAACGAGGCGGAGCGCGTCGGGAAAGGCGGAGACGCAACCCGAGTGAATCAGCTCTTCGAGCCGCTTCTGCTTGCGCCCGGCATAGTCTTCCGCCCGCCCCTCGGCGTTCGGCACGCCCAATGCCTTCAGAGCCGCCACGGCGCCCGCGAGGCGCGGTTTGCCGGCCACCTCGTCCTCGTACATATCGGATGTGAAACGAGCCGGATCGGCAAAACCTTCGAGCGCTTCTCGCCAGGCGCGCTCATGGGGGGAGGCGAGCAGGACGCCGTCGACGTCGAAAATCGCCGCGCTCAGCTTCTGGCGGGAACTCTCTATCACCGGTTCGGAAACGCTCATGATTTCGCTCGCTGTTTCATTTTGCGCCGGGCGATGCCGGCACGGCGTTCCAAAGCGCTACGACCCGCGTCTTAGGGTGGCTGGCTTCGTGACCGAGAATGCTGAGCGATGCCGGTCCCAGCGCAAAGTGCTGGCCCTCGATAGCCGGCAGCCCGATCCATCGCGCTGCGAGGACGCATCCGAACTGGCGATGCGAGAAGAGCGCCACGCTGCCTTCCAGCCCTTGAAGTTTCGCGATGAGCCGGTCCGCGCGTGCGGAAACCTGTGCGGGCGATTCCCCGCCGGGGCGCCATCCCTATATAAGTTCCAGTCTGGACGCTCCTTGAGAGTGTCAACGGGATATTTGCCTTCGTATTCGCCATAGTCCCACTCCGCCAAATCCGGTTCGATCACGGCCGAAGCCCCGAGTCCCGCTAACTCACAGGTTCGCCGCGCGCGCTGCAGAGGGCTCGTAAGGACGCGAACGAACTCGACCGCGCGAAGGCACGGTTCAAGGCCGCGCGCCTCGTCTTCGCCGTGCGCCGTCAACGGAATGTCGGTGCGCCCAGTGTGCTGGCCGGAAAGCGACCATGCCGTTTCGCCATGCCGGATGAAGTAAAGCTGAAGGAGCTTCTGGCTGGCTGTCACTCGTTCACGCTCCATTTCAAATCTCGCCTTCGCCAGACGCTTCAACGGCCGGGTCGATACGGTTCGTTTCGATTTCCCTACGCGGCCGGCGCCGCGATTGCGTGATGCCAGTTGTCAGCGTCATCGGTTTCCATCGCGGCCTTGTATTCGCCGCGGCGCGCGGCGGCGTTGCACGCGGCGCGGTGATACAAAGCCTTCTGCGCCGCCAACCG
>CAVYBZ010000002.1:0-68008 GCA_963766815.1 uncultured Alphaproteobacteria bacterium
GTCTTCGCCGCCATTCCCTAAATCGCCTTTGCGATTGCCGGGAATCCATAACGAGACTGGCACGTGCTTACACGGATCCCGATAAGCCGCGCGAGCGCGTCTTTCGGGGATGACGCCTTGATATGGTTCACAAATTAAACCGGACAGCCGTGGGCTTGACCCGGCCATCCAGATCACATTGAAAGATATGTGTTTTCTCTGCTCCGGGATGGCCCGATCAAGCCGGGCCATGACGAGAGTAGTTTGTTGGCTGCCCGGACTTTTGGCCCTGTTACGATGGCCGGGGCAAACCCCAAGAGACCAGTACGTCTTGGACGTTTTGCGGCGACGCCCTCTCCCTGTGGGAGAGCAAGGGCGGGTGAGGGGTAAGCGGGTAGTAACTCAATTCGTTACCCCTCAAAGCTGTCCTTCTCCCATCAAGCACGCCTTGGCGTGCCTGCAACTGAGGTTATCGCGTTTGCGAGCAAACGCGATGCGGAGAAGGGACCCTGCTGCGCCGTCTCGCGAAAAACGAACTATTTTCTCAGGGAAGCCCGGCCATGAGAAAGACGCGACTCGTCGCGTGGGGGACGGCGTTGATTGCTGTCGCGATTCCGTCGTGACAAGAGGCATATTCCACATAAGACAAAGGCTTTCCCGAGCAAATCTCGATGCAAATCCGCGCGCACCCTTTCGCGCACCATATTCGGTGACTAGTGGTAGCCTCCGCCTTCTGCGACCTTACCGCGAAAGGTCCAATAGACAAAGGCCGTGTAGGCGAGAATGAGGGGCAAAAACAAGAGCGCGCCGATCAGGCTGAAAATCTGCGATTGTGGAACGGCGGCGGCTTGCCAGATGGTGACGCTTGGCGGGACGAGATAGGGAAATGTGGAGATCCCGAGGCCCAGGAAGCAAAGCAGAAAAAGCGCCATCGCCGAAAGGAAGGCTTGCACGCCCGAGCCTTTTCTCGCGCCGCCCCAGGCGATGAAGGCGGCGGCGGCTGTCAAGAACGGCACAGGCCAGAGCCAGGCGAGCTGGTCCCCGTGAAACCAGCGCTCCGCGATGCGCTCATAGGCGATTGGCGTCCAGACGCTGACGGCCACGATGAAGCCGAGCGTCACCAGGAGCGCAACCTCGGCATGATATTTTGCCCGCGCGGCGATCCTGCCTCCAGTTTTCATCATCAGCCACGCCGAGCCGAGCAGCGCGTAGCCAGAGACCAGCCCGAAACCGCAAAGGACCGGGAAAGGCCTCAGCCATTCGAAACCGCCGCCCGCAAATTGACCGCCGCTGACATTGATCCCCTGCAGAAAGCCGCCGAGCACAAGGCCCTGACAGAAGGTCGCCACCGTGGACCCGAGCGCAAAGGACCAGTCCCACCATCGATGCCGCGGCTTTGAGACGAAGCGGAACTCGAAGGCGACTCCGCGGAACACAAGCGCGAGCAGCATGACGATCAGCGGAAGGTAAAGCGCCGGCATAATGAGGCTATAGGCCAGCGGAAAGGCGACGAGCAGCCCCGCGCCGCCGAGCACGAGCCAGGTCTCGTTACCGTCCCAATAGGGCGCGATTGAATTCATCATCACATCGCGCTCTTCCTCATCCGCGCCCGTCAGAAACAGGATGCCGATGCCGAGATCGAAGCCATCGAGCAGCACGTACATAATCACGGCGACGCCAAGAAGCGCGGCCCACACCAGAGGAAGCCAGTAAGCGATGGGGTCCATGGCGGCGGCTTCTCCTAATTTTGTTCCACGAGGCTTGGACCGGCGCCTGTCTCGGTAGCCGCCGAGATGGGCCGCTGCGGCGACCGGCGTTCGTCGGCGCCGGACGGGGCTTGGACGATGGGGCCTTTGCGAATTAGCAGGTTCATGTAGTAAATGCCCGCCGAGTAGATGACGAGGTACACCAGGAAAAACATGATGAGCGTCGCGCCGACCACCCCTGCACCGAGGGGCGAAGCGGCCTGAGCGGTGCGCATAAGCCCCGTCGCGACCCAAGGCTGGCGCCCGACCTCGGTGGTGACCCATCCGGCGATGACGGCGATGAAGCCGAGCGGCCAGGACAGCGATGCCGCCCGCATGAATATACGGCTCTCGAAAAGCTTGCCCCGCCACCAGAGAATGCCGCCAAACGCGGCGAGCGCGATCAGCCACAAGCCGATTGCGACCATGATCCTGAAACCGAAGAACGGACCCCACACGGGGGGCCTATCCTCCGGTTTGAACTCGTCCAGCCCTTTGAAAAGTCCGTTCCAGCGGTGCGAGATTATGAGGCTGCCGATATGCGGAATTGAGATTTCGTAATCGTTGCGCTGTGCAGCCTCATCCGGGATGCCGAACAGAACCAGATCGCCCGGCCGCGATCCATCCCAATGGCCCTCCATAGCCGCTAGTTTCGCGGGCTGATATTGCGCGGTGGCGAGCCCATGCTGGTCCCCGAGAATGAGCTGAAGCGGCGCGAGCACAATCGCAAGGCCAAGCCCCATGCGGATCATGATGCGGGCTTCGTCGTGATACTTATTCGCGAGCCAATAACGCGCGCCGATCGCGAGCACGACGATGGAGGTGGTGAGATAAGCCGCCGTCACCATGTGTGCGAAGCGATAGGGGAAGGTGGGGTTGAAGATGACCTGGAGCCAATCGACGGGGATAGCCGCGCCGTCCTTCATCTCATAGCCCGTGGGATATTGCATCCAACTATTGGCCGACAGGATCCAAAACGCCGACAGCAGCGTGCCGAACGCGACCATAAGGCTCGCGAAAAAATGCAGGCCCTTGGGCACCCGGTTCCAGCCGAATAGCATGATGCCGAGAAAGCTCGCCTCCAGGAAAAACGCAGTGAGCACCTCATAGCCGAGCAGCGGGCCAAGAACATTGCCCGTGGCCACGGAGAACCGGCTCCAATTGGTCCCGAACTGGTAGGACATCGGCAAGCCCGACACGACGCCCATGCCGAACGACACCGCGAAAATCTTCGTCCAGAAGCGCGCGAGCCTATGAAAGCGGTCGTCGCCGCGAAAGAACCAGACGCCTTCGAGCGTCGCGATGTAGGAGGCGAGCCCGATTGTGAAGGCCGGGAAAACGATGTGAAAGGTCACCGTGAATGCGAATTGAATCCGGGCGAGGATGGTGGCGTCTAACCCTAAAAGCATCGGCAGCGCTCCCAAGAGCCCGGAGTTCCAGCTGATTTTTCAATCGAACGATGATTAATCAATAAGTTCAAGAAAAGTTGCGCGGGGCGGCTCTACAGCTTTCGCGGGCCGATGACGCCGAGAATGCCGACGATGATCAGGTAAAGCGCAACGACGTAATTCAAGAGCGACGGCCGGAGCAGGATCAAGACGCCGGCGAAGATCGCGATAATGGGCTGCAGCGGCACGTTATCCATGCGAGGCTCCTCGATTGCGATTGCGCGGGCGTAATGCGGATGCAAAGTTAGAAACCGCCGGACAAGCTATCGTTCCGCGCCTATTTTTCGCGCGAGAGCCTGCTTGAAGCTCGATTCGGCGCGTGCTATGACATCGAACTTGCGCCGGACACGTAGCTCAGCGGTAGAGCACTACGTTGACATCGTAGGGGTCACAGGTTCAATCCCTGTCGTGTCCACCATTAAAATCAAAGACTTAAGCGAAGCGGACAAAACCTGGCCGGGCCGATGAGGGCCGGCATCGCTAGGCAGCGGCGCAGCTTGGGCGACGGCAAAGAAGCCAAGCAAGCTGACCAACTCCATGACGACGGCGAGCGAGGCCTCATGGCTGGACGGAAAAGTTCATAGTTGATAGCCGGCAATACGGACGAGGCTTTGTCCGCGAGTTCGGACTACGCTGCGGCGCATTCCTAACGAGAGGGCTTGCGCTTGGAACCGTCGATCAAATGCCCCAATTGCGGGACCGGGATCAAATTGACCGAAACTTTGGCGGCTCCGCTGATTGAAGCGGTGAAACGCGAGAACGACCAGAAGCTTCAGACTAAGGAAGCCGAAATCGCCAAGCGCGAGTCAGCGATCCGCGCGCAGCAGGACGCGATCAGGGAAGCCAAAGAGGCGTTGGAGGCGGAAGTCGCCGCGCGGCTGAAGGCGGAGCGCAAGAAAGTCGCCGAGGAGGAGTCCAAGAAGGCGCGGGCCGCGTTCTCGCTCGATCTTCATCATAAGGCTCAGCAACTCGAAGACCTGACAAAAGCCTACAACGAGCGCGAGGCGAAGCTCGTGGAGGCGCAAAAGGCGCAAGCCGGTGCCGTCCGCAAGGAGCGCGAGCTTGCCGAGGCGCGGAGGGAACTCGATCTTACCATCGAAAAGCGGGTGCAAGAAAAGCAAACCGAAATCCAATTGCGCGCCAAAGCCGAAGCCGAGGGGGAGCTTCTGCTCAAGGTTCAAGAGAAAGAGCAGACCATCCTCTCGATGCAAAAGCAGATCGAGGAGCTCAAACGGAAATCGGAGCAGGGTTCGCAACAGCTCCAGGGCGAGGTCCAGGAACTGCAGCTCGAAGCGCTGCTGCGGGCGAGCTTCCCGCACGACGCCATCGCGCCCGTGCCGAAGGGCGAGTTCGGCGGCGACGCGATCCAGCACGTCACGACAGCGTTCGGGCAGGCTTGCGGCAAGATCCTCTGGGAATCGAAGCGCACCCGCAATTGGAGCGATGGCTGGCTGCAAAAGTTGCGCGAGGATCAGCGGATCGCCAAGGCCGACGCCGCAATCATCGTCAGCCAGGCGCTGCCGAAGACCATCGATACGTTCGGGCAGATCGACGGCATCTGGATCGCGTCGCCGAAATGCGCGGTCGCTGTGGCGATGGCGCTGCGGCATGCGCTGATCGAGGTGGCGGCGGCGCGGAAATCCGGCGAAGGCCAGCAATCCAAGATGGAGGCGATGTATCAATATCTGACGGGGCCGCGCTTCCGCCACCGTGTCGAGGCCATCGTCGAAAAGTTCGGCGAGATGCAGTCCGATCTCGAAAAGGAGCGCAAGGCCATGCAGAAGGGATGGGCCAAGCGCGAGGCGCAGATCCGGGGCGTGATCGACGCAACCGCCGGCATGTATGGCGACATGCAGGGGATTGCGGGGCGGTCGCTTCAGGAGATCGAAGGCCTCGACTTCGACGAGGAGCCGGCGCTCGCATCGGGCCAGCCGCGCGACGGAGGCAAGCTGCGGCTGATCGAGGCCGATAGCGGGCAGTGATGCGTCTGCCCGGCGGCACGGCGGATTAGCTAAGGCCCCGACATGTTGGGTCGCAGCACCTCTTTTGGGAGAGGGCGGATCGCTTGCGATCCGGGTAAGGGATAATAATGCGGGTCAACACCCCACGGGAGAAGGGACGCCAAAACGAAAATCCGCGCAATTGCCGCAAGCGCTCCAAATATAATCGGGCCAGATGAATAGGCTTGCCGCCGCAACCGCCCCTGCGCACGACCGGCTTCAGCCTATTTCTTTTCCTGCAATGCGGCCTTGACCTGGATCTCGATCTCATCATCGATGAGGTAGCTGAGGGCTGTCATGTTGAAGGAACTTCTCTTTAAGTGAACTGTCGCGATCAAGAGCGGACCGTTTCCCGCCGAAGGCTGGAATACGACGTGCAGTGTCTCCGGCCGGGTGACGCCCTTCATGGTGAGATCGCCGCTGAAGTCGGCGCTGTCATCGCCGGCTGGCTTGACAGAATGGCTGACAAAGCGGATTTCCGGGTAAACTGCGACGTTGAGGAAGTCGCTGCTTTTAAGCTCGTTTTCTCCTATTGGGGCGGTCACGCTCGGAGTTTTAATAACGGCTCTTATAGACCCGCGCTCCGGCGTCCGTTTGTCGAACTGAAAAGTCCCTTCGATTTCTGACAAATGACCCGATTGCGGTATGAACCCAACGTGGAAGGTGAAGTCAATGTCTGCACGCTTGACGAAGCTGTAGGTGCCGGCCGATGATACTCTCGCGGAGCCTCCCAAACAGATGAATGAGAAAGCAACTAAGACGGCGGCTCTAAGTGATCGGAACAATTTCTGTTAATCCTTGGGATTTTCGCGCGCCACAGCCGGTATATCACAATTATATTGGGGCGCTAATCGGGCAATGCCGGGCGCGAGGCGCTCGACGGTTATATCAATGTGGACCGGCGTGACCTACCGGGCGTGGATATCGTCGCGAAGGCTGACTGCATCCCCTTTAGCCAACCAATGGCGGCATATGGTGATCGTTGAACTGCGGCTTCCGACCCATATAACCATGCGGGAGTGCCGGGAGGGACCACAAAAGCAGGGGCGTGGGTTGGCCGCGAATGCCTGCCTAAAGGAACTCCTTTCCGGTCTTGCTTATTGTGCAAAAAGGCTTTAGCCCGGAATTTCCCCGCCAGCGGCCCGTTTTCGATTGGAGGCTGACCAATTCTCTTTCTCTGCGGGGCCGCATGATTCTACAATATCTCGATCTAGACCATTTCGCACCCGGCTTTGGCGGAGACGAACGGCAAGTGAGCCAGACCGGCGTCAGCAGCAAAACGACGATCATGACCAGCGCAATTTCCCACGCCCAAAAATTGATCCGGTGCCGGAGCGTCACGCCGGACGAAGGCGGAGCGCTCAGCTATCTGGAGAGCGAGCTTACGGCCGTGGGATTCACCTGTCATCGGCTCCCCTTCAGCGAGCGGGGAACGCCGGACGTCGACAATCTTTACGCGCGCATTGGCGATGGGCCGCCGCATGTCTGTTTTGCGGGCCATACCGATGTTGTCGCTCCGGGCGATGAAGCCGCGCTGGCGCCATCCGCCATTTCGCCGCCGAGGTCGATGACGATCTGCTCTATGGCCGCGGCGCCGCCGACATGAAAGGCGCGATAGCGGCGTCGCTGGCGGCCACGCTTCTGTTTCTGCTCGAATGCGAGGGCGCCCCGAGAGGATCGATCAGCTTCCTGATCACCGCGGACGAGGAAGGCCCAGCCATCAACGGCACGAAAAAGCTCGTGGACTGGCTTATAGCGCGCGGCGAGCGTCCCGATTACTGCCTCCTGGGAGAATGCACCTCGGAAGCGGCGGTCGGCGACACCGTCAAGATCGGGCGCCGGGGCTCACTCAGCGGCGAACTCAGAGTGCGCGGCGTTCAAGGCCACGTCGCCTATCCTCATAAGGCGAGAAATCCTCTGCCGCGCCTCATCGACGCCCTCAATCTCTTGAAGACCAAGCAACTCGATGCGGGCAGCACCCATTTTCAGCCGTCGAATTTCGAAATCACCAGCATCGACACCGGGAACCAAACCTACAATGTCATCCCGGCGACGGCCACCGCGCGTTTCAATATACGCTTCAACGATCATCATACGGCAGACAATCTGAAAGCCTGGATCGAGACCCAGGTGCAGGCGGCGCTCCTCGATACCGGCGTCGATTATACGCTCGAATACGGGCCGGTCGCCGATAGTTTCATGACCGACCCGGCCGGCTTTGTGCAAAAGCTGAGCGCCGCAATCGAAGCAGAGACCCAGCGCGAGCCCATTCTCTCCACAGCGGGCGGGACCTCGGACGCGCGCTTTATCAAGGACCTCTGCCCGGTGGTGGAAATCGGCCTCCTGAATGCGACGGCCCACAAGGTCGATGAGTGCGTTCCCGTCGCGGACCTCGACACTCTAACGCGTATCTATACGCGCTTCCTCCGCCTCGCCCTTCCGTGACACATGTCCCCCCACCAGCGCCAGACGATCCGTTGCTGTTATGAAAAGCAAAGGTGAAGATAATACATCCAAGCGATCACGAAATCGTGCGGTTAGCGCAGTTAGCGATTTCCAAAACTGAACGCAGCATTCATGTGGCGTTCATGCTCGAAACGGCATTCTCCACCTGTCCGATCCCTGTAGGTAAACCATCACGAACCTTTCCTCGGCCCATTCCTGGGAGGTATGGAATTCAGGGGTTCCATACCTCTCTTTATTTTTATCTGTCTCGCCCTCAGCCGCGCTTGCTAGTTCTCTGCTGCCCACCTAGTTTCATTGTGATGATCTAACCTAACGCAGCAAAAGGAGAAAGCCGTGGCATTTGAACTACCCGACCTTCCCTACTCCTATGACGCCTTGCAGCCCTACATGTCCGCCGAGACGCTGCAATACCATCACGACAAGCACCATCTGGCCTATGTCGAGAACGGCAACAAGCTGCTTCAAGGCTCTGGGCTCGAGGACAAGAACCTTATAGACGTCGTGAAAGTGAGCTACGGCCGGAATCCGGGCCTTTTCAACAATGCCGCCCAGCACTACAACCACCTCCATTTCTGGAAATGGATGAAAAAGGGCGGCGGCGGCAGGCAGCTTCCCGGCAAGCTTGAAACGAAAATCGCCACCGACTTGGGCGGCTACGACGCCTTCCGCGAGGCATTCATCGAGGCTGGCAAATCGCAATTCGGCTCGGGCTGGGCTTGGCTCACCTTCAAGGATGGCAAGCTCGAGGTCACGAAAACGCCGAACGGCGAAAACCCGCTCGTTCACGGGGGCACACCTATTCTTGGCGTCGATGTGTGGGAGCACTCCTACTACATCGATTACCGCAATGCGCGGCCGAAATATCTCGATGCGTTCTTCGATAACCTCATCAACTGGGAGTATGTCGAGGAACTTTTCGAGCAGACGCAAAGCTAAGCAGAGTTCGCAAAAGCATGCCCTCGGACTTGATCCGGGGGTGGCCTTCCCGGTTTTACGGAAAGCAAGAAGCGAACGTTCATCGTGAGCGACAAGCGCTCACTTTGCGAAAACAAAAGTCTTTAAAGAGAAAACAGGCCACAAAGAGGTCACGATTGGCGCTGACCGGGCATTTTCATCCAGGGCGGCCGGCCGCAAGGCCGGTATGGAACTAAGCAGGCGTTCGTTGGCTGGCCAAGGAAAGTCTGCTCAGGCCGCGTTCCTTCTCTCGGTCGCCACGGCGGCGTCAAGCCCATAATTGCCGGGCTTAATCTTAGCGCAGCATCAAAACGTCATCCCCGAAAGACGCGCGCCGCGCGACTTAACGGGGATTTTTGTCCCGGTATACGCAAGCATCGTCATGGGTTCCCGATAATCGCAAAAGCGATTTCGGTTATGACGGTCAACCGAGCGCTGCGGGTTTACCCCGGCTATCGCCGCCCCTCTAAGTCATGAGAACCAAACTATACTGAAGAACTCTGCCTGAGGATCGCGGGTATCCGGTTGATACTGCAGCGCGGATTGATTTCCAAGGGAAGAACGAACTGGGTCTCCCCTTCTTCCCCATTTTGTAAAACCGCGAGCCTCATCACGACCTCCATCCGGAGAATCGCCGTCGCGATGTCGCGATAAAGTTTCAACTGCGGGATAGGGCGCACCTTCAACAGGATCAACTGCGCCAGGGTTCTGCTTTGGAGCGTGGGCGGCGCTTCACGCTCTTCCTTCATGTCATGGATCGCAAGCAAGACAGCGCGGCGCCTGTAATGAGCGCCACTGATCGTGGTGGCCCCATCGAGGTAATTCTGGAGAGAGGCAAAGACCTTGCCGGTCCCACGCTCGCCACGCACCGCGTTTAAAAAAGTTTGGGCGATCTCATCAAACGCTGCGAGCATCGTCAATTGGAGGCGGCGCCGCGCTATTTTTTCGGCGGCGGTTACAGGTTCGTTGTTATCCATAGGGAGTTTCTCATCTTGGGCGAAGCCTGAGAAGTAAGATAACTCGCTTAATAATTGTAGAATTTATAGCACTCGCGCGCTTTTTTGTCTCATTGCCTCGGGACAGAGCCTTTTGCGGGGCCTCAGCGATGCGGGACTTGAATTCGCCCAAGCTCGCGGCCACCTTGAGCGTCGATTGTAACAATGGTATCGATAGCGTTTCCTTTCCAGTAAAGGATGATCATCCCGTTGCTGGCCGATACGCTCTGCAGTTCGCCTTGACCGAGGTTCAAAGATTGCCCGTAAAGCGATTGGGCCGATAATGCTGGCGCGGGTTTCGCCGCTGTTCCGAGCTTCGACGCCTGCCTGGCTACCCCGTACACAAGGGCGAAAATCCCGAGTATTAAAAGCGCGGTCAGGATCGCGACTGCGATCTTGAGCATCCGCACCCGGCCAGGCGTCCACGGGTTTCCCGGAACAGGACTTGCAACATTTGTCATAGAAACCGCGAATCTTTGGGCATGCTGGATCGTATCATGGCAAGTGATGGAGAGCCTTTAGCCCACCGCCTCGTTGCGGAGGATGCCGATGCCGGCGTGCGGCTCGACCGTTTCCTTGCGAGCCGCATTGAGACACTAAGCCGGGCAAGGCTGCAAGACCTTATTCGTAGCGGTCACGTCTTCCGAAGCGGCGCGGGCGGGGCGGCGCAGTCCTTGACCGATCCGAGCATAAAAGTGAGGCACGGCGATAGTTTCGAAGTCGAGGAGCCAACCGCGGAGCCATATTCGGTGGCGGCCGAACAGATCGCTCTCACCGTCGTCTATGAGGATGAAAGCCTCATCGTGATCGATAAGCCGGCGGGCCTTGTCGTGCATCCGGGCGCGGGCAATTGGAGCGGCACTCTCGTGAACGCGCTAATAGCCCATTGCGGCGCAAGCCTTTCCGGGATTGGCGGCGTCGCGCGCCCAGGGATCGTGCATAGGCTCGACAAAGACACGACCGGTTTGATGGTTGTGGCCAAGACCGACGCCGCTCACAGGGGACTCGCCGCTCAATTTGCCGATCATGGGCGCACGGGGGATTTGCGGCGGCAATATCTTGCGCTGGTGTGGGGCGAGCCGCAACCGCGAGAGGGGCGGATCGAAACACGGATCGGGCGTCACCCATCCTCGCGCATAAAGATGGCGGTCGTGCCGTCGGGCGGGCGGCACGCGGTTACGAATTATGCGACGGAGCGCACCTTCCGGATCCCGAACAGCACGGCTGCGGCAAAGGGCAGTTGGAACAATTCCCTACTGTCAAGTGTCGTTCGCTGTACCCTTGAAACCGGCCGCACGCACCAAGTCCGCGTTCACATGGCCCATTTAGGCGCCCCCATCGTGGGAGACGCCCTTTATGGCGCCGGTTTCCGGACAAAAGCGTTAGCGTTTCCTAGGGAGGCGGCTGAGGTGTTTTCGGGAATGAAAAGGCAGGCGCTGCATGCGTTCAGCTTAGGGTTCCGGCATCCGGTAACCGGTAAAATCAAGGCATTTGAAACTGGTCTTCCCGAAGACATCGCGAAATTGTGTAACACTCTTGAAAGCCTGGAAACAAAACTGTCCAAGAATTAAGATGCAGACAGCGGGTAGGAAGCGTAAGGTAGGGCTGTCGTTCCAAAATCGCGAACGAGTTCTCCAAAGGCTGCGAGTCCCTCGCTGCGGAGGTTATACGCATGAGTTCATTGCCGTCAGTAGCCGCAAGCGGTGGTTTAGCCCGTTACCTCGAAGAGATACGGCGCTTTCCTATGCTCGAGCCCCAGCAAGAATACATGCTTGCGAAGCGTTGGCAAGAGCATGAAGACGCCGCGGCTGCGCAAAAGCTGGTCACGTCGCACTTACGGCTGGTGGCCCGTATCGCCATGGGATACCGCGGTTACGGCCTCCCCATAGGGGAGGTGATCTCCGAGGGCAATGTCGGCCTCATGCAGGCTGTGAAGCGTTTCGATCCCGACAAGGGCTTTCGGCTCGCCACCTATGCTATGTGGTGGATACGCGCCGCTATTCAAGAATATATTTTGCGGTCCTGGAGCCTTGTAAAAATGGGCACAACCGCGAGCCAGAAAAAGCTTTTCTTCAATCTGCGTAAGGCGAAGAGCCAGCTGCAAGCTTTGGAGGAGGGCGATCTCCGGCCTGATCAGGTCAAGCTGATCGCCACCAACCTCGGCGTGCCGGAGGAAGACGTCGTTTCCATGAACCGGCGGCTTGGCGGCGACGCCTCGCTGAATGCGCCGCTCCGGGCGGATTCGGAAAGTGGCGAGTGGCAGGATTGGCTTGTCGATGAAGGCCCGGATCAAGAGACCACGCTCGTCGAGTCCGAGGAAATGGACCGCCGCCGGGAGTATCTCGAATCGGCAATGGAAAGCCTGAATGAGCGCGAGCGCCGTATCTTCACGGCCCGGCGCTTGGCCGACGACCCTCTGACGCTCGAAGAATTGTCCGCGGAGTTCAATGTGAGCCGTGAGCGAATTCGCCAGATCGAGGTCAGAGCGTTCGAGAAGGTGCAGAAGGCCGTGCAAAAAGCGGCTATCAAAGCTGAGACGCCGCGCGCATCCGCTGCGGCGAGCGCGCCAGCGCTTTCTGCCGCCCGATAAATTTTCCCAATGCATGCGGAGCCAGCGCTTAGGCGCTGGTTTTTTTGCCTGCCTGCAACTGCCGTTTTTATGGGTTCAATTGCTTAGCCGGATGGCCGGGTCAATCCCACGGCTGTCCGGTTTAATTTCTGAACCATATCAAGGCGTCATCCCCGAAAGACGCGCTCGCGCGGCTTATCGGGGATGCATGTCTAAGCACGTGCCAGTCTCGTTATGGATTCCCGGCAATCGCAAGGCGATTTCGGGAATGACGGCGAAGACGAATGCAAGAAAAACGAACCGGACAGGCGTGCGTCAAGCCCGGCTATGACAATGGAGCCAAAATCCTCACCACTTCCAGCGCGCTACAAAACCAGGTCCTGTGCGATCTCCTCGGCTTTCTTCGTCTTTCCTGCCAGATCGTCATCGATCTTCTTCTCCTCCGAAGCCAAGGCGGCGAGCCGGTCTTCCTGTGACTTAAGCAGGTCGAGATAGCGCCGTCCCAGATCCGAGGATTGGCCCACGCTGGCGAGATTCTTTCGGATACGCTCTTGGTCGTCCCCGATCTTCTTCTTCTCGACCTCAAGCTCGCGCTTTCGAGCATTGATCTTTGCGATGTCGCCAACGACGGCGCTGAGTTTCGCGATCGCATCCTTAAGAGCGGGCGTTTCGTTCTGCAGCCCTGAAACCGTGGCGAGAATCCTGTCCGGCGTCAGCGAAGTGAGGTTCACCGTTTGAAAATCGATGTGCTCGCGCGTCAACGCCGCCTTTGTGGTCTTGCCCCTCGGCGCGTCGACCTTGAAGCGAAGGCGTGTGGCGGTCTCCTCGATGTCCTTGGCGTCGCCCGCGGGTTTCCATCCATCCTGCCGCGGTTCCTCGATGAAGACTTCGCGGTCTTCCCCGGCGGGCGGCGTAATTTCGTAGTCGATCGCCCAGCGAGACTTCACCGTAAGGGTCAACTCACCCCGCACGGCTTTGCCGAGACGCGTCTGTTTCACGCCTTGATCCGCGCGGCGGATATCCGTCTTGGAATCGAGCGCGAAAGTAACGAACCTCGTGGCGCCTTTGGCGAGAAGCGGAAGTTGCGCATCGCCCGCGAAGTTGGCCGCGCCGCCGGCGCCTGTCTCGAAGGCTGTAATAAGCCCGGCTGGCAGCGCAGAGTCGCCGTCATTGGTAAGACGGACCGCGGCGAGCGGCCGGACGGCATTGGTCTCAGGCTGGTAAATGTAGGTCCGCGATGCGGGGATCTCCCGGTCGGCGAACGGGATCATCATCGTCGAACCCGAAGCGAGCGTGACTTTGCCCTGGAAGCGGTAAAGCACTTGCGTGGCGGCTTCCTCCAATTCAGCCGCAAGGGCGGCGGCGGCGGGTTCTTCCTGCAGACCGGCGACGGCGTATCCGCCCGCTCCAAAGGGCGCCGCCGCAGGCGGACTTGGCGGCGCCGCGTGATAGGAACGGGTCGCCTTCGCTCGCGGAGCCGCGTCCAGCGCGGCCAAAGCTCTTTCCTCAGCCTCGTCTTTTCTGGGGACGATCCGCAGCGAGGAGGAAACCGGGATCTCGGGACGGTCCACGAACACCGCTGAGTACAGCGGCTGCTTCAGCGCTACCGGGTTGCCCGACACGAGCGTCAAGTCTACGTCTTTCCAGTCGCCGCCTGTAAGGTTTTCGAGGATGCCCCAGCCTTGAAGCCGGGCCTTGCCGCCATCCTTTGGAAGGATGAGCCGGTATGAGGTCTTCCAAACCGGCGCGGCCACCACATAGCTGAAACCGGCCTGCCTCGCCCCTTCGCCAGCGAGCGCGATCGAGAGCGTGCGCTGATCCTTCGCCCGGTTGCTCGCGAGGCCCGAGAGCGCGCGGTCGATCTGGGCGCGCGTCGCGGGATCGGTGAAGCGCAAGGCGGTCAGCTCTTCGAGGATCGCCTGGACGAAACCTTTGCCCGTGACCAGCGTAAGCCGGTGCCGCAGCGTCTCCCCGCCATTATTTGGAAGCTGCGCTTTCTCCTCCTCGACGCGAAAGACGCGGCCCGTGGCGCTGACATTGCCTTCGATTTCCACCTCTGCCCCGACCAGCGCGTTCAGCAACGCGGGTTGCGAATCGAGCGCCGCCTGATCGAAAGGCAGATCGCGGAATAGCTCGGCGAGAGGCGTTTTTCCGGGCAGGCTGATGGCGCCAACGGAGCCTGCAGCGTCGAAAATAGTCAGGCTTTTCAGAACGTCGTCGACCTGGTCGACGCGGACGGGCAGCTCGATGACGGCCCCTGCCGAAGTTTCGCCGGCATGGGTGAATTGAGCGAGCCCCGAAGTCGAAAGCACGACGCGCTTCAGAGGCAGTTCGGCAGCTTCAGACACCCAAGGCAGACCGGCTATGGCGGCCACCACAATGAACCGTTTCATGACATCGCCCCGAAAGAGATTGAATACTAAGCAGGCATTCCTTGGCTGACCAACGAATGCCTGCTTAGAGTCTTCTGTTTTCGCAGAGTTTTTTCGCAAGACCGGGAAGGCCACTTTTGCGAACTCTGCTTAGCCGCAACTTCACGCCGGATTAAGCGCGCATTGCGGTGCGACTGCGGCCAAATCTTGGAAACGGAAAATGAGACTTAACGGGCGTTCCCAGTGACATATTAAGTTGCGGCGCTGCCAGCATCCGCTTGCGGATGCGATCGCTATCAGTGGCGAACACGCCAAGGCGTGTTACCCGCGTCGAGCGTGTAGAAAAATCGGGACTTGCGGCGCTACGGACGTTGTTATCGCCGTTCTTGATTCTCGGATCAGGTCCAAGGACATGGGCTCCAGAAAACAAGCTGTGATTTCAATTGATTACCGGATGGCCGGGTCAAGCTCGGCCACGACAGAAGAGGCGATGCCAATTTTTTTACACGCTCGTTCGCGGGCGCCGGCTCTGTCCTCCTCCCCAGCAAGCACGCCTTTGCGGCTTGCGACTCAGAGTTATCGCGCTTGCGAGCACCCCCGATTGCGGAGAAGGGACGCCAAATCGCGACCTATCCGGTTGACAAAGCCCGCGCAATTTGCGCAAACGCTTCAAACATAATCGGGCCAGATCAATAATTAAGTGGAGAACTGGCTGCGAAAGACGGCCTTGATGTGAGCGAGGCGCTGCTTCAGCCTTTCCTCGTCCGCTTCTTTGCCGAGACGCCGGGCCAAACCAATCGCATCGTAAAGATATTCCTTGGCGTCGCTGTAACGCGCGGTGGCGGCGCTTGCGGAAGAGGCATCGTACATGTACGAATAAGACTGCTCTGCTTGCGTCTCCAGCCACCGCAATTTCTTTTCAAAATCGCCGGGCGGCGTCTCATCCATCGGAGCCTTACTCTCCATCGGCAATTTGGCCGCGCGCCCCAATGCAGGCGCGCAGCACGGCGTCCCGATGTTTAGTCTTCCTGGCCCCAAAGCTCGGCTATGGCTTCACCCCGAAAATCCGGCCTGGAATGATAATGAAGCTCCACTTCGCGAATGAAGCGGCCTTCATGCCAGCCCGTGCGCAAATCGATGGCGGGAGACTCTCCGCCCTCGCGGATGCGCTCGTTGAAGCGGACGTCCTCGACTTCGCCATTGCCGAAGATTACTTTGATGCTATTCAGCTCAATGTCGTTGCCGCGAACCCGAAGCTTGAGGCGTTTGAATTTGCCGTCGTGGCGGCCGACATGGATGCTGTCATGATCGTTGATGAAGCCGACATGCCGGTCGCCCAATCTTTCCCATTCACGCGCATAGGACGCGCCTACGGATAGAAGCGATACAACCAAAGTTAAAACCAGCGTGCGAAACATTTTTCCTCCGATGGATACTACCAAAGCGAGAGCTTGATACATTCGGGAGTGTGGCGTTAGCGCGGCGCGAATAAGGCAAATATGTATCGTGATGTAACTATTCTTGCCGCCTCGCCGGGAAGAACGGCGTACTATGATGGCGTTAGCCTCTGCGAGTTCTGGAACGAAGCGATGAGCAATTTTAGTTTATCGTCTTGATGGGCGCTCTTGCCCGTCTGTGTTTCCTGGGGAATAGTGGGGTCCTTGCTGGGAGATTTAGTGGATGCGGCGTCTCGGTCTTATTCTCACTGCAGCGCTCGCGGCGTGCCTGTTGATCGCCGCGTTCTCTGTCCTCGGCGGCTTCGATCCGCGTATTCGCCGCAAAGCGAGCCCGGCCAATCCGGGGACCGTGCGCAGCCTGGATAAGCATGCCCAGCGCGGCGTGAATTCTGCGAAGGAGCCATCGCATAGCGTGGACGGGCTCGCGCCGCATAAAGCCATCCCTGCCAACGAGCCCGCGCCCGGATTGGCTGCAGAAAAGCCGGAGGCTTCGCCGGTTGTTGGGCCGGTCAAGCTTCCATCGGCGCCCGCAGCCGAAGCGGTCCCGGCTTCCTTCGCGCCAGCGGCTAGGCCAGGGTTGGAAAATGAGCCTGCGCCGGCTGCTCCCACGCCGGAGCCAGCGCTTGCGCCTGCGCCAGCAACGGCGCCCGAGGGCATGATCCAGGTCGCCGCGGCGACCGCGCCGCTTCCCGCTCTGGACCCGGCGCACATTCCAGCGATCGTTACAAAGCTGACCCCGGCCAAGGTGCTGTTCGCAGCGGCGACGGCGCCTGCGAACATGGCGACGCGCTCTATCGGTTTCTATGCCAAGGGATGCCTCGCGGGCGCCAAACCGTTAGCGGTCAACGGCCCGGCGTGGCAAGCCATGCGGCTGTCGAGAAATCGCATCTGGGGGCACCCTTCGCTCATCAAGTATATTGAGCGCTTCGCCAAGGACGCGAAGGCGAAGGATGGCTGGCCGGGCCTGCTGGTCGGCGACCTGTCGATGCCGCGCGGCGGCCCGATGCCCTTCGGCCATTCGAGCCATCAGGTCGGCCTCGATGTCGATATCTGGTACAGGCCGATGCCCGAGCGCCAGCTGACCGATGAGGAGCGGGAAAAAATCCCCATGGAGACCTTCCTCGCCGACCGGGGGCACGTCAATCCGAAGGTGTGGACGCCGGACTACGTCAAGCTGCTCCGCCGGTCGGTCTCCTATCCCGAGGTGGCCCGCATTTTCGTGAACCCCGCTATCAAGAAATGGCTTTGCGACAATGTGAAGGACGACCGCGCATTCTTGCGCAAGATCACGCCCATCATGGGCCATGACGACCATTTCCATGTGCGGCTGTTTTGCCCCGCCGATAATCCGGGCTGCCGCAATCAGGCCGAACTTCCCGCCGATGAGGGCTGCGGCAAGGGGCTCGACAATTGGATCGCGCAGCTTTTGAAGCCGGCGGCGCCGCCGAAAACGCCTGCGGCGCCCGGAGCGCCGAAGGCGCCTGCAGCGCGTGTTACATCCACCCCGGCGCCTGTCGTGCCGGTTGCGTCGAAGCCCAGCCCGGCGCCTGCGAAGCCCGGCGCGGCGGCGAAGCCAGGCACGCCAGCGAAACCCGGCACGGCCGCGAAACCGAAGGGAAAAACGGCGATAACCTTGGCGGACCTCCCGCCGGAATGCCAGGCCGTGTTGAATGCGCCAGCGCTGGCGGCCACGGCGCAGTAGCGCCGGGCAGAGTTCGTCATCGGAACACCCCTCACCCGGCGCCTGGCAAAGCCAGCCGCCACCCTCTCCCGCAAGGGGAGAGGGTTCTACACCGTCCCCTCTCCCCTCGCGGGAGAGGGACAGGGTGAGGGGGGTAGGCATCAGCCGCTTAGCTTGGGCGCTCGACAAGCCTGCCCCTGCCCGTGTAGTAGAGGATAAAAGTTTATCCTTTTTTATAGATTGGGCTGCCGTGGCGATCAGCGATCCGATTGCGGAAGACGAGACGGAGGCGGCGCAAGCCGCGCCTGAGTTTTTCATCAGCCGGGCCGGTCCCGATTCCGCCGTGGCGCAGCGCATCGCGCATATCCTGGAGGACGCCGGGCGCCGCGTCATCATCCAGGACTGGGACTTCAAAAACCGCGCCTTCATGGAGCGCATGCACGCCGCGCTCACATCCGGCGCGCGCACCATCGCGCTGCTGTCGCCCGACTATCTCACGCGCGACCACTGCGCCGCCGAGTGGCAGAACACCATCGCGGACGATCCGCTGAACCGGCAATCGAAACTGATCGTGCTGCGCATCCGGCCTTGCGATCCGGTTGGCCTTCTGAAATCGCTCGCTTATTGCAACCTCGCGCCGCTGCTCTCCGCGCCGGAGCACGAAGGCCTGCTTCGCGAAGCGGTTCTCGCCTCGGTGCGCACGGGCCGCGCAAAAGACCCACTCTCGCCCATCGAGCGCTTCTTCGCGGCGGCAAAACCCATCCTCCATTCCGAAATTAAGCCGACCGCGAACTTCACAGGCCGCGAAGCCGCGCTCGACGCCATCGGCGCCGCCCTCGATCGCGGCGCGCAAGCCGCCATCACCCAGCCCGCCGCCGTCCACGGCCTCGGCGGCATCGGCAAATCCACGCTCGCGCGCGAATTCGCATGGCGCGCCGCGGAAGCCGGCCGCTATTCCGGCGTGTGGTGGCTGCGCGCGGAAAAGGCCAAGGAGGCCGCGGTGTGGGACGGCATCGAGCAGGGCCTCGCCGATCTGCGCGCCACGCTCTATCCCGGCGTCGAACCGCTGAAAGACCGCGCCGAAGCCGCGCGCTCCACGCTGCGCTATCTCTCCAGCGGCGGCTTCGAAAAGCCCTGGCTGCTCGTCTACGACAATGTGGACGGCAAAGAGGTGCTGGACGCCTGGCCGCCGCCCGCCAATGTGCATGTGCTCGTCACGTCCCGGCTCGGGCGCTGGGGCGGCCACGTCGCGCCGGTCGAGGTGGAGGAATGGACGCCCGGCGAGGCGCTCCGCTATTTGCGCGACGCCAGCGGCAGGGCCGATCTCAGCGACGCGTCGCTCGGCGCCATCGCGGAAAAACTCGGGCGCCTCCCGCTCGCCCTCAGCCACGCCGCCGCTTATCTGCTCGACAACAACGCGATCACCGCCGCCGACTACATCGCCGAACTCTCCGCCCGCATGAGGCGCGCGCCCGACGGCGTCGCCTACAAGGCGTCCGTGTTCGCGACCTTCGGGCTCGCCATCGAGCAGGCCGAGGCGAAGGCGCCCGGCGCAAAGGCCGCGATCACCTTCGCCGCGTTCCTCGCGCCCGGCAACATCCCCGAGGAATTGTTCACCCAGAAGCCTGAAATCTATCCTCCCTCGCTTCAGCCCCTGGCCGCCAGCCTGCCGCGCCTGCGCGAAGCGATCAGCGCGCTGGACCGCCTCTCCTCGTCGATTTCGATCCGGTGGAGCGGATGTTCTCGGTCCACCGCCTCGTGCAAGCCGCCGCCCGCGACGCGTTGGAAAATCCGGCAAGCCAAACAAAGCCGCGCTTCTTGGGGAAACTTTTCCGAAAGTCTCCGGAAGAAAATCGAGAACGACACGCAGCTTCTGCCGCGTGGATAGAGGCAGCCGTAAAGGCGATAGACGCCGCTGATCCTGGAGACCGATTTCGAGCATTGGCGTGCCTACGAAAGGCTCCTTCCTCACGCGCGCATTGTCTCGGAACTCGCCAGCGATAGCGTCGGCTTACCCTTGGCTGAGATTGTGGGAAGAGCGGCAAGCCATTTATAGGACCATGCTGCCTACGCAGGAGGCTGAGCCGCTCCTGCAGCGCGACCTTGCTATCTCAGAAAAAGCGCTCGGCCCCGATCACCCCGATGTCGCGCAATCGCTGAACAACCTCGCCGAACTCTATCGCGCCCAAGGGAAATACGATCTCGCCGAGCCGCTCTTTCAGCGCGCGCTCGCCATCTTTGAGAAGGCGCTCGGGCCGGATCACCCCAATGTCGGCAATCGCTGCAACAACCTCGCCGCACTCTATCACGCCCAAGGGCAATACGATCTCGCCGAGCCGCTCTATCAGCGCGCGCTCGCTGTCTGTGAGAAGGCGCTCGGGCCGGATCACCCCAATGTCGGCAATGCGTGCAACAACCTCGCCTGACTCTATCACGCCCAAGGGCAATACGATCTCGCCGAGCCGCTCTTTCAGCGCGCGCTCGCCGTCTTTGAGAAGGCGCTCGGGACGGATCACCCCAATGTCGGCAATGCGTGCAACAATCTTGCCCTCCTCTATCACGCTCAAGGGCAATACGATCTCGCCGAGCCGCTCCATCTAGCGCGCGCTCGCCGTCTCTGAGAAGGCGCTCGGGCCGGATCACCCCAATGTCGGCAATGCATGCAACAACCTCGCCGAACTTTATCGCGCCCAAGGGAAATACGATCTCGCCGAACCGCTCTATCAGCGCGCGCTCGCCGTCTGTGAGAAGGCGCTCGGGCCGGATCACGACCTTATCGGCAGTGCGTGCAACAACCTCGCCGAACTCTATCACGCCCAAGGAAAATACGATCTCGCCGAACCGCTCTTCAGCGCGCGCTCGCCATTTGGAGAAGGCTCTTCCCGATCATCCGAACACGAGACAAGCAAGGGTGAACCTAGAGGCGTCAGAAAGCGGCCCAAGCGCCAGTAGAAGGGACTGAAGCCAGCGTGACAAAAGTCGCCCGCAACGATCCCTGCCCCTGCGGGTCGGGCAAGCGATACAAGCATTGCCATGGCGCGCTGCCGTGACCTTCGAGTGCATGCGGCAGCGCGCACGGATGATGCGACGCCGTTCGCCCGGCGCTAGCGTCACGCGCCGGAACAGCCTATATTTGCATTCATGAACCTTATCCTACCCAGCGATCAGCAGAAGTGGCTTGAAGCGCAAGTCGCGGAGGGGCGCTTCGCCAGCGTCGAGGCCGCCGCCGAAGCCGCGATTGCTGCGGCGATGATGGACTAATGCTCATATCGAAGCCGGCGATCTCGAATGGGCCAAACCCTATGTCGAAAAGGGCCGTGACGACGCGGCTCGCGGCGATGTGTTGAGCCACGCGGAGCACAAGGCGCGTATGGCGGCGCGGCTCGAAGCGCTCCGCCGCTGATGGCGATCGTTCAGTTCACGGCGTCCGCCGACGCAGATCTCTCGCACATCATATCCGATCTCGCCGCAAAGTCCGGCATCGCTACGGCCGAGCGTTACGCCGCCGGATTCGATGCATTGTTCGATAGGCTTGCCGAGTAACCCGGCATTGGGCGCCACGGCGGAAGCTCGGCGCGAACACGCGAATTGGCGTCGTTTCGCCCTATGCGGCGGTCTACGGCCACAAAGACGATGTGGTCACGGTGCTGCGCGTGCTTGACGGGCGCCGGAATATCACCGCGAGGTTGATCCGGCGATAAGCGGCCGGATGGAATTTTTGCGGTTCCGTGTCGGGCGCAGCGGCATCGCATGCCGCAACGCGCACGGGATGACGCGGCGAACGCCTCTTGCATCGGAAGCGCAGCCGCGATTTATATCGTCCGTCGAATGTCAGACGGGATTCGCATCGATGAAACTTGCGCGCGCGGTGAAGGCGGTTGTTGTTCTCGGGTTGCTTGCCGGTTCGGCGGCGAACGCATCGGCGCAGGTGCTGAAGAAGGCGCCGGAAACCCGCGAGCAGGTCATTTACTCTTTCGCGCCGATTGTGAAGATCGCCGCGCCCGCGGTGGTGAACGTTTATGTCCGCCAGCGCGTGCGGCAGGATTCGCCCTTCAACAATCCCATTTTCGAGCAGTTCTTCGGCCACGAATTCGGCCAGAACGAGCGCGTGCAGCAATCGCTCGGCTCGGGCGTGATCGTGGACCCGAAGGGCTTGATCGTCACGAACAACCACGTGGTCCAGGGCGATGCGGGGACCGAGATCAAGGTGGCGCTGTCCGATACGCGCGAGTTCGACGCGAAGGTGCTGCTCAAGGATGAGCGCACCGATCTCGCGGTTTTGCAGATCAAAGGCGGCGACATCGAATTTCCCTATGTGGGCTTCGCCGATGCGGATTTGCTTGAGGTCGGCGACCAGGTGCTCGCCATCGGCAATCCTTTCGGCGTCGGGCAGACGGTGACGAGCGGCATCGTGTCCGCGCTCGCCCGCACGCGCGTCGGCATCTCCGATTATCAGTTTTTCATCCAGACCGACGCCGCCATCAACCCCGGCAATTCGGGCGGCGCGTTCGTCGACATGCAAGGCCGGCTCGTCGGCATCAACACGGCGATTTTTTCGAAGAGCGGCGGCAGTCAGGGCATCGGATTCGCGATTCCGGCCAATATGGTGCGGCTCGTGGTGGAGTCGGCGATGCAGGGCGGTACGGTGCGCAGGCCGTGGCTCGGCGCGAAGCTGTTGGAGGTCAGCCCGGAGATCGCCAACGCCGCCGGGCTCGACCGCTCGGCGGGCGCGCTCGTTTCGGAGGTGATCGACGAGGGCCGGCGGCGTCGGCGGGCCTTCGCGCTGGCGACATCATCGTCTCGGTCGATGGCAAAGACGTCTCCGATCCGAACGCGTTCAGCTATCGCTTCACCACGCGCGGCGTATCGGGCGAGGTCAGCCTCGAAGTGCTGAGGGCGGGCACGCGCCGCAAGCTTTCGGTGCCGCTCATGGTTGCGCCGGAAACGCCGCCGCGCGATGTCCGCGATCTGTCCGGCGCCAATCCGCTGGGCGGCGCGAAGGTCGCCAATCTGTCGCCAGCCGTGGCCGACGAGCTGTCGATCTCCGACACCAAGGGCGTCGTGGTGGTGGAAACGGAAGCCTATTCCATCGCGCGCCGCATCGGCGTGCAGCCGGGCGACATCATCGCAGAGATCAATGGCGAGAAAATCGAAACGGCGCGCGGCCTCGAAAAGCTGGTCGGCAAGGGCGCGCGTCTCTGGCGCATGACGATCAAGCGCGGCGGGCAGGTGATTCGCACCGTCATTTCGGGGTGAAAATCGGCCCCAAAAACTAAGCGCCTCATCCTGGCCTTCTCCCAGCAAGCACGCCTGGCGTGCTTGCAACCCGGAATTATCGCGCTCGCTTGCGAGCGCGATGGGGGAGAAGGGACGCCGTTGCAATTCACGCGGCCTTCCCCCTCTCCCCTCGCATCCGCTTGCGGACACTCCAGAGTGGCAAACACGCCAAGGCGTGTTTGCGTGGGAGGGGGCTGGGGTGAGGGGGCTTAAGTCCATTCGCAAAGGTTTTCTCCTTAAAGCCGGATGAAATGGTGTAAATTCGCCGCCATATGCTGGGGTAACTCATGGCCAAATCCCGATCCGCTCCCCCTTCGGCGCCGCTGTTCGAGAGCGTCGCCGCCGCCGATAACGCATCCCGGCCGCTCGCCGACCGGCTGCGTCCGGCGACGCTCGGCGAGGTGATCGGGCAAGATCATTTGCTGGGCGAGGGCGGGCCGCTGCGGCGCATCGCGGAAGGCGAAAGCCCACGCTCCATGATCTTCTGGGGTCCGCCGGGAACCGGAAAAACCACCGTCGCCCGGCTCATGGCGCGGGGCGCGGGGCTGCATTTCGAGCAGCTCTCGGCGATTTTCTCCGGCGTGCAGGATTTGCGGAAGGTGTTCGAGGCGGCGCGCGACAGGCAGCGCTTCGGACAGGGCACGATCCTTTTCGTGGACGAAATCCACCGCTTCAACCGCTCGCAGCAGGATTCCTTCCTGCCCTATGTCGAGGACGGCACCATCATCCTGATCGGGGCCACGACCGAAAACCCATCGTTCGAATTGAATGGCGCGCTTCTATCCCGCGCCAAGGTACTGGTGTTCCGGCGCCTCACCGATGACGATCTCGACCATCTATTGACGCGCGCCGAAGGCTTGCTGGGCAAGACACTGCCGCTGACGGGGGACGCCAGACAAACCCTCGTTGGCATGGCGGACGGCGACGGCCGCACCGTGCTGAACCTGGCGGAGGACGTGTTCGCAGCCGCGCATGATTTCGCGAAGCCTATCGAGCCGGGAGAACTCGTCGCTCTCGTCCAGCGCCGCGCGCCGCTTTACGACAAAAATCGCGACGGGCATTACGATCTCATCAGCGCTTTGCACAAGGCGGTGCGCGGTTCGGACCCGGACGCCGCGCTCTACTGGTTCTGCCGCATGCTCGACGGGGGCGAGGACCCTCTTTACCTTGCGCGACGCATGGTTCGCATGGCGGTAGAGGATATTGGCCTCGCCGATCCGTCCGCACTTGTCCAGGCGAATGCCGCCAAGGATGCTTATGATTTTCTCGGAAGCCCCGAAGGCGAACTCGCGCTCGCGCAATGCGTCATCTACCTCGCCACCGCGCCAAAATCGAATGCCGCCTACACCGCGTTCGGCGCGGCGATGCGCTACGCCAAGGATGGCGGCTCGCTGCCGCCGCCAAAGCACATCCTCAATGCGCCGGCCAAGCTCATGAAAAACGAGGGCTACGGCGCGGGGTACGTCTACGACCACAGCACCGAAGAGGGCGTTTCTGGCCAGAACTATTTCCCGGATGGGCTTGAGCGCCAGCAATTTTACCGGCCCAAAGGGCGCGGCTATGAGCAGGAGATAGATGCGCGCCTCAAGAGCTGGGCCGAGATTCGCCGCAACGCCTCGAAACGCGGCGAGAAACAGGAGTAGCCCCCTCATCCTGTCCTTCTCCCGCAAGGGGAGAAGGAACGGCGCAGCGCCGTTACAGCTTAGAAATACAGATGCGGGGCATGCAGCAACACACCCTCTCCCCTTGCGGGAGAGGGCCGCGGTGAGGGGTATTTACGTTCCACTTTTTCAACGTAGCCCTCTTGCTACTCGGCGAGCGCGCGTTCGATGCGCCTGTCGGGGATCAGCCAGATCGCGGCGATGAACACGTAAATCGCGCCCGAGATGAGCGGGTTGACGAAAGACAACGCAATGGCCGTCACATAAAGGATCGGCGAGATCTTGCCCTTGATGTCCCTGCCCAAAGCCTTGGCGAGGGTCGAGTTGCGTCCTTCTTTCCGGAGTATCGCCTGCTGAAGAAGGTAATAGGCGATGGCGGGCATAAGCAGCGCTACGCCGTAAAGGGCGGTGGGGAGTTTCGCGAAATAGTTCTCGCCCATCCAGGCGGTCGCAAATGGCACGAGCGAGAGCCAAAAAAGCAGATGCATATTGGCCCACAAGATCAGCCCGTCGACGTGGCTCACGGTGTAGAGCAGATGGTGGTGATTGTTCCAGTAGATGGCGATGTAGACGAAGCTCAAGACATAGCTCAGGAACACAGGCAGCACGCCCGCCAAGTCCTGCCACCCCGCTCCATGCGGAACTTTCAGTTCCAGAACCATGATTGTGATGATGATTGCGACGACGCCGTCGCTGAATGCTGCGAGCCGGTCTTTTTCCATGCTGTCCCTGATCGAGAGCGCTTGAATTGAATTGAAGCCGCGCACGGAGAAGGATCATTCCCCGTCCACCGTCTGGACTTGCGCAGAATCTGGCAAAAGCAATTCGGAGTAAAGTGCTTGCGCTTCGCTTGGCGGGCCGCGCCGGTGACCGAGGGCAAGGATTTCGATGATTCGAACCCGGCCATGCAGGCTCGCAGTCAGGACATCGCCGCATTTTACGCAAGTAGCGGCCTTGACCACGCGCTGACGGTTCACGCGGATAAAGCCCGCCTCGATCAGTTTCGCGGCAAGGCTGCGCGATTTAACGAACCGCGCATGCCAAAGCCACTTATCGAGGCGCTGCTCTTCCGCTGAACTCAAATGGTCTCATCCTGCGTCTGGAGCTGTTTTTCGAGCCGCTCCTTGAGCTGACTGAGCGCGGCAAAGGGCGAATCGGGATCGACGCCGCCAGAGGAACGCTTGGGCGCCGCGCTTGCCGCGATCGGCTGTTTGCCTTGCGAACGCTGAGGCCGCGCGTCGCGGCCGCGATCGCGATCTCCTGTGCGCTCATTGCGCTCATTGCGCTGATGCTGCGGATGCCTGTTGTGCTGTTGCTGGCCGCCGCTGGCTCTTTCCCCTGCAGCTTCGGGTTTCGCCGCAGGACCGGACCCGGCTTGCGGCGCAGCTTGACGGGGCCGGTCGCGGTTCCGATCGCTATCGTTTCTGTGATGCTGACGTTGGCGATCTTGATGACCGCCCCTGCCATGCCCCTGTTCGCGTTGACCGGTCGCCGCCTGATCCTTGGGCCGCTCTGCCTGCGCCGCCGCTTGCTGTTCTGCGCCTGCCGGAGCGGCAGCGGCTTCAGGCTGACGGGGGCGGTCGTGCTGAGGCCGGTGGCCGCGCTCGCGATCCCGGTCGCCGCCTGCTGGACGGCGGTGATGACGCCTGTCGCCTTGTCCCTCGGTGCGCTCGAACCTTGGCTTCGGTCTGCGGAAACGCCAGACTTCCTCGAATTCAGGCTCAACGGGGGTCGCTGCTGACGCCTCCTCGGATTGTGGCGCGGCATCGATTCCGGCTGCGGACGCGGCTTCGGCTGAAGGTTCGGCCTCGGCGCCGCCGTGCACCGTCTCAGCCGGAGCCTCTGATGCGCCGTCTTCTTCATGCGCCGCAGAAACCTCCGGCGCGCTGTCTTCATCGGGCGCCGCTAGAACCGGAGCCTCTCCTGCGCTGCCTTCTTCGCGCGCCTCAGAGACAGAAGCCTCCGCCTCGCTTGGGTGCACAATTTCAGCTTCCGCGGCGCCCTCGGCGTGTGCTGCTTCTTCAGCCTCTGTTTCAGCTTCGATCTCTGCGGCGGCCGGTTCTTGCACACCATTTTGCATGGGCGCTTGCGAATTGCCGGCGGACTTCTTCGCGGCCGCCTCACGCGCCGACTTCTTAAGGGGACGCTTTTCCCGGCGGAACCCGAGCGACTCCAAAATCAAGCCCAGTTCTTCGCCCGAGCAGCCCATGATGGACATCATCTCCGGCCTGATCTTGAAAGCGCCGCCGCCGGCAGCGCCAAGCGGAGGCTCCGGGCTCGTTTCGGTAGGCTTCCAGGCCGTTAATGGCCGGATGATGTCTGCGAGGCGTTCGAGCATGTCGATGCGCACAGACCTGGGGCCGCACACATTGAAACCCGCGGCGCGATAGAAAGCGTCCGGCAACGCGGCATTGCGTGGAACCGAGGTAAGGCCCTGCCGGGGCGCTTCCGAAATTGAGGCTGCCGTTAGATTATGCTCGGTCCCGTGTTTCAATAACCAGAAGAGCAGCAAAAGGTCCGCCGCCGCTGGCTTAAGGAGCAGCGGGAAATAGATATGATGCGCGCCGAAACGCACGCCGTATTTTCGAAGTTGCGCCCGGCCGTCCTGGTCGAGCGACTTGATCTCGTCGGCCACCGTATCGCGCTTCAGAACTCCGAAGTTCTCGCGCAGGCGGAATGCGATGCCACGCGCGAGGCCGGCGATCTCCTCGGCCTTTGCGATCTCCACAAGCGGCTTCAGGCGCACTTCGATGTGATGGGCAAGCCAAGTCTCGATGCGCTTTGTGATGTTCTCCTTGTCGATCGCGGCCAGATGCTCGTCGGAATAAAGCGTGAAATTCGGCTTCAGCGGATCCTCGCCAGCGGCAAGCCGGCCGATTTCCTGATGCTCCCAGATGATCTGACCTTCGCGCGTGAGGGTGAAGGCCGTGTCCGCCGCAGCGGCCAGCCGGTCCGAGCGCGCGGCGAGCTCGTGGACGAGCACTTTCGCCGCCGCATTTCGCGCGGCCTTCCCGTGAACGCCTGCAGCAGCGGCATCAGGCGTGAAGCAAAAGCCTTCGAGCTTGCCGACATAATGCTTCTCGACGACAACGCGGCCGTCTTTCTCGATTTCGGCGAACAGGCTGTCCTTGTCGCGCATGCTCTTCATGAGCACGCTTGTGCGTTTATCGACGAAGCGCTGCGTCAGCTGCTCATGCAGCGCATCCGAAAGCCGGTCTTCGATCTCGCGTGTCTTTGCCTGCCAATGATCGGGGTCTTTGAGCCATTCGCGCCGGTTGGAGACGAAGGTCCAGGTCCGGATATGCGCGATGCGGTTCGAAAGCGTGTCGATATCGCCGTCCGTGCGGTCGGCCTGCTCGACCTGGCTTGAAAACCAGTCCTCGGGGATAAGCCCTTCATCGCTCATGATATATTTGTAAACTGCCGCCACAAGCTCGGCGTGGGTGGCCGGAGCGACTTTCCTATAATCTGGAACTTGGCAAACTTCCCAGAGCCGCTTGACGGCCGCGGGGGCAATGGCCAGGTCCGCTATGCGCGGATCGTTGCACGCCAGCTCCAAGGCTTCGAGATCTTCAGCCGTCCTGGCCCGGACGAGCCGCGAGTGAACAGGCGTCTGCCGCAAGCTGTCCTTGAGGCGGTCGATGCTGTCGAAATCGAGCTGATTGCTGCGCCATTGCAGCACCTTAACCGGCTCGAATTCGTGATTTTCGAGCTTGTTGATCAGCTCCTGCTCGAAGGGCTCGACCTCGGCTGTGACGCCGAATGTGCCATCGTTAAGATGGCGTCCGGCGCGGCCCGCGATCTGGGCGAGTTCGGCGGGGGTCAAGTCGCGGTGATTGCGGCCATCGAACTTGCGCGACCCGGCGAAAGCGACGTGATCCACGTCGAGATTGAGGCCCATGCCGATGGCGTCAGTCGCAACGAGAAAATCGACATCGCCCGATTGGTAGAGCGCGACCTGAGCGTTGCGTGTGCGCGGACTGAGCGCGCCGAGCACAACCGCGGCCCCGCCGCGTTGCCTGCGTATAAGCTCGGCGATGGCATAGACATCGCTGGCCGAGAAGGCGACGATCGCGGACCGCGTCTGCAGCCGCGTGATTTTCTTCTGGCCCGAATAGGTGAGCTTCGACAGCCTCGGACGCGCGATGAAGTTCGCGCCCGGGATCAAATCGCGGATCGCGTCGGTCATGGTCTGGGCGCCGAGCAGCAGCGTCTCGCTCATCCCTCGCGAATGGAACAGCCGGTCGGTGAACACGTGACCGCGATCGGGGTCGGCCGCGAGCTGAATTTCGTCGACCGCGAGAAAATCCACCTCCACGTCGCGCGGCATCGCTTCAACCGTGCAGACATAATATCGCGGATTCTCGGGCTTAATCTTTTCTTCGCCGGTTATGAGAGCCACGTCCCGCGGGCCGATCCGGGCCACGATCTTGTCATAGATTTCGCGCGCCAGGAGCCGCAGGGGCAAGCCGATAAGCCCGCTCTCATGCGCAAGCATGCGCTCGATCGCGAGGTGCGTCTTGCCTGTGTTCGTTGGCCCCAGCACGGCTGTCACATGCCGTGAGTGGGAGGGCTTTATGATAGCCGACTGCGATGCTGCGCTCATTAGCGGACTTTCTGTAAAACCGCACGCTTCGTTAATTTCTTCAGGCTTTGGCGCGATAAGCGTACGTAGAGGTGCGCCTGCGGCAATAGAGCGAGCCGGTCTTTCTCGGCAAAGACCGCTCAGCTTATTCTCTCGCTAGTAAAGCCTCTATTGTTCCCCTCTTCACTCGGCGGCCGCGTGACGTCCCGCCGGTGTCTGTACATCAAACGTCGCCGATACCATGGAGGCCGTGCCCGCGGGCGTCGGCACATGAACATAATACGGTACTAATAAACCCGCTTCCGGCAAAGGGACAAGCCAAACTTCTATCCCTGTGTTCCCGGCGGCGTAGTCGTTCTCGGATTGCTTTCCCATTTTGTGGCCGGCGATTGGCACATAGCTGACGCTGCAAACATAGGCGGTCCCGCGAAGTTTGCCAGAAGATCCGATAGATCGTGTTCCTTTGGGCGATAAGACCAAGTCGTAACGGATTTTTCCATCGAAAATCGGCAGGCGTTTATTGCAAGCGTCGCCGCGGCTCAACCGCGCTTGGGATAGAAGGACAATAGCGCTGAGAGGATCGACCACGTTTTGCAAGTGAGCCGCCGTTATTGGCACGCGGCGCGCGCCCGGATGCTGAGGCGGATTGATGAGAATGTCCTGCACCATCCGTTGCTGAAAACGAAGCTCGACGGTTTCCCCCCTGCTGCCCGCCGCGTAACGGAACATCCAATTCCGCGGCATAGGGCCGTTCGCCGTCATGAGACCGTTGCTGGTTGTCGCGGCTCGCCAGGTGAACGACCCGAAAAACACGCTGATGTCGGCGTTGGCGGAAAGCGAATATTGCCTGTTCGTGATCGAGGACCGTATTTTAAAGTCGCCGATATAAGCGCCCAGCCAGCTGATGTGATACACGGCATCCACTGTAGATGCGCGCACGGACAAATCGCCAGGCCCCTCGATTTTCTGGGTAAGATCTCAAGGTTTCTCGGCTTTCGTCTCTTTTGGCGCGGCCGGCTTGGCGTCGGTGGACTTGGCGTCGGTGGGCTTGGCGTCGGTGGGCTTGGCGTCGGTGGGCTTGGCGTCGGTGGGCTTGGCGTCGGTGGGCTTGGCGCCGGTGGACTTGGCGCCGGCTGGCTTGGCCGGAGCGGGCTTTGCTTCCGCGGCGGGAGCCTGTGGCTTCGCATCTTTCGGCTCGGCTGGCTCCAGGTTTGCGGGCTTTTCCTTCGCCGCATCCGCCGCCGGCTTTTTGTCTTCTTCAGGCTTCTTCCCGGCCGGACCCGCCGTTATCGGCGGCAGGGGAGTTTGTCAGGGCGCCGTCCGCTTCGGCAAAAGCGCGGGTTGCGAAAAGATCAGCCGATAGAGCCAACGAAAGAAGAAGTGCGGCGGCGGGTTTGACCCAGTCGCCGCGCAGCAACAGAGGCTTTGCCATCAACGTGGATCTTCCTTTCGAAGCCGGAGCTTGCCACCTTCTTGGCGGTAGAGGCGGATTTCGTCAATTATGTGTTACAGAATTGTTAAGGAAGCAGAAGCTTTGCGTTAGCGGAATGCCAAGGTATAGTTCTGCGTGTATATCAGAAATTGATTAAAAAAGTGCGGCAATAGCGCACAACCCCGCTCATTTTTCAGATACTTTGACGCGCGCGATCGCGCAATATGTTTTCAATGCCCCTTCTTTATAAGATCGAGCGCGAGCTTGGCGTCGAGACCGCCATCATAAAGCGCGCGTCCCGCGATTGCGCCCGCGATGATCGCATAGGCGGGAGAAAGCAGCCGCTCGACATCGGCGATGCTCGCTAAACCGCCCGAGGCGATGACCGGTATCGAGACGGCCCGCGCCAAGTCAGCCGTCGCATCGAGGTTCAGCCCCGTGAGCATTCCATCGCGACTGATGTCGGTGTAAATGATCGCGGCGGCGCCCAAATCGGCGAAACGGCGCGCGAGTTCCATTGCGCCCAGCTCCGAGGTTTCCGCCCAGCCTTCGACGGCGACGCGGCCATCCTTCGCGTCGATCCCCACGGCGATTTTGCCCGGAAAGCGGGCGCAGGCGTCTTTCACAAGCGCCGGGTCGCGCACCGCGGCCGTTCCCAAAATCACACGCTTCACCCCGCGGCTAAGCCAGAGCGAGATCGCCTCAAGCGTGCGGATGCCGCCTCCCAGCTGGACGGGAATGGATATCGCGGAGAGGATCGATGAAACAGCGTCCGCGTTGACGGACCGCCCTTCGAAAGCGCCGTTGAGATCCACGACATGGAGAGCCTGAAACCCCTGCCGTTCGAAATCGCGCGCTTGGTCCGCTGGGCTGGCGTTGAAAACGGTCGCCTGCTCCATGAGGCCCTGCCGCAGGCGCACGCATTGTCCATCCTTCAGATCGATAGCCGGATAGAAATCATAGGAATACCCCAAATTTAAACGCGGCTGGAACAAACGGCTCTTGGCTTGTGCGTTTCCGTTGCGTTGTCTGCCGGCTCCCTATACCAACCGCCGAAGTCTTGACCGCTTCGTTTGTCGTTTCCTCCCCGTCCGCACGAGGGTAAACTCCAGCGGGACGAAGTAACCGATGCATTAAGCTCCAAAGACTTTCATTGTCCCGATTACTGGATAGCCGCATTCAAGCGCGGCTATCAAAACGCCGGCGGAATTCCACAGCCCGATTTTTTCACACACTCTTTCGCGGGCAAAATACCAAGTGGGGCAGAAGATTCGATTAGTATTAATCCTAGCAGCGTCCGGAGCCAGGTTCAAACTTAACTCGGGAAAGAGCCCGGGATGCGACGGTACGTCATCGCTTGCGATTTTTTCTTGCTAATTGCACCATTCCGGCGGCGGATTGCAGCTACAAAATCGGCGATGAGCGCAAAACCGAGCTCTTGATTGCTCAGCTCTTCCATCTTCCGCTCAGCTCTTTTGTCGCATTAGAGCCGTCAAGACCGCATCTTCATTTCCGGCGCGGCGTCCGGCGCCGTCCTACGAAGATCGAGGACGCCCGCGCGAAAAGCCAGTTCTCACCAGCGTTTCAGCCGCAACAGCCGTCCTTCTCGGCAGCTTAGGGCCGCCATCGCAAAAAGTTTGAGATCAGCTTCAGCCCCAGTTTTTGGCTTTTTTCCGGGTGGAATTGGCTCCCGGCGATATTGCCGCGCGCGACAAGCGCCGTGATTGGGCCGCCGTAATCCGAGCGCGCCACGACATCGCCCGCGTCCTTGGGCTGGAATTGATAGGAGTGCACGAAATAGGCGTGCCATCCGTCAGGGCCGTCAGGAATCCCTTCTGTCAGGGCGTGGCTTCTCGCAAAAGTGAGCGTGTTCCAGCCCATATGCGGAATCTTGAGCGATTTATCGGCAGGCTGTATGAGGTCCACTTCACCCTCGATCCAGCCGAGGCCTTGGTGGACGCCGTGCTCCAAGCCTCGATCCGCAAGCATTTGCATGCCGACGCAAATACCAAAAAAGGGACGTCCGCGCGTGAACACCGCTTCTTTTAGCGCCTCGATCATTCCGGGCGTATCGTTCAAGCCCCGGTAGCAATCGCCGAACGCGCCGACGCCCGGAAGGACGACGCGGTCCGCGCGAAGCACCGCGTCAGGATCTGCGGTGACGAGGATTTCGCTCGATAGGCCGCTCTCACGAGCCGCGCGCTCGAAGGCTTTCGCCGCCGAGTGAAGGTTGCCGGATTGGTAATCGACGATGGCGACGGACATCGGATTTAGGCCGCGGCTTCGGGCCACGTGCCAATCGTATCGGGCATCCGCCAATCTCCGCTTTTCAAATCCATGACCGGCGTAGCCCCGGCGCCGCCTTTGCCAGCGGCGTGCAGGAGCCAAGCGTCGAAGAAGCGGCGCTCGCAATCCTCGCGATTTCTGCCAGCGACGGAGGCTATAAAAGCGTAGCCCTTGCGTTCTAAACGCCACTGCAGAAGGTCATTGCCCTCGAAGCCGATAATCAGCGCGAGCAAGAGATAGACGATGCCTGCCGATTGCTGCTTGAGCCCGAGTTCCACGAGCCCGGCGGCAAGCGCGCCCGCAAAGACCAGCGCGACAACGAATTCGAGCCAAAGCCGGTTGAAGAGAAGCCAGAAAGGCCCGAGAAGAAAACCCCACAAGGTGAAACCTTCCTTGACGAAGACGATGCTTTCCGCACGCGCTTCTACGCCTTCTGCCGTCTGCTGCGGCTCATGCACGGTATAAATGATCATGGGCTTTCCAGCGGGAGCTCAGCCCCCGAGCTGTCCTTTCGTCGATGGTATTTCGCCTGCCATCTCTTCATCGATAGTGATGGCATTCCGCAAGGCCCGCGCCAAGCCCTTGAAGCAGCTTTCCGCGATATGGTGAGCATTTTCGCCGTAAAGCGCCTCGATATGAAGCGTTATCCCTGCATTCTGGGCGAGCGCCTGGAAGAATTCCCGGAAAAGCTGGGTGTCCATCGCGCCGATTTTTTCCACAGGGAAAGCGACGCGCCAAATGAGATACGGCCGCCCAGAGATATCGAGCGCCGTCCGCGTCATCGTTTCGTCCATGGGCAGGTAGGCGTGACCGTAGCGTGCGATGCCGCGCTTGTCGCCGAGCGCTTGTGCTATCGCCTGGCCTAGCGCGATCCCGCAATCCTCGACGGTGTGATGCTGATCCACATGCAGGTCGCCAGTAGCGTGGAGCGCTATATCGATTCGCGAATGCCGCGAGAGCTGCTCCAGCATATGATCGAAGAAGCCTACCCCCGTGGAGATCGAAAAAGCCCCGGTCCCATCCAGGTTGACCTCGACGGCGATCCCGGTCTCTTTTGTTTTCCGTTCAATTCGCGCTTTTCTCAAAGCTTTAGCCCTCGCTTGGCCGTGCCGCTTCTTGACGGTTTCGCGGCGCTCGCCATATCCCACGCCATAAAGCAGGACCAATACATGACGCTTTTTGCGCAATCTCTTCAAGACCCAACGGGCTGGCACGGCACAACTATTCTTACCGTTCGCAAGGGCGGGCGCGTGGTCGTGGCCGGCGACGGGCAGGTGACCCTCGGCCAAACCGTCATCAAGGCGAACGCCAAGAAGGTCCGTACACTCGGCAAAGGCAACGTGATTTCGGGTTTCGCGGGCGCAACCGCCGATGCCTTCACCTTGTTCGAGCGCCTCGAATTGAAGCTTGAGATGTACCCCGAGCAACTCGTCCGGGCCTGCGTGGATCTCGGCGAAGGATTGGCGCACCGACCGCTATTTGCGCCGCCTCGAAGCCATGATGATCGTGGCCGACAAGAACAGCACGCTGGTTCTGACAGGCACCGGCGATGTTCTGGAGCCGGACCGTGACGTGATGGGCATTGGATCCGGCGGCAATTACGCGCTGGCCGCGGCCCGCGCCCTTCTTGAGACGGATTTCTCCGCCGAGGACATCGCCCGCAAATCGATGGCGATCGCCGCGGACATTTGCGTCTATACAAATAATAACCTGGTCGTCGAAAGCTTGCCCTCAAATGTCTGAGGGGCGCCAAACCTCAACAAGCTCAGGATGAGGTTGCGCCTTATCAATGCGCCTATCCTCATGGTGAGCCTGTCGAACCATGGGCAGCATCTTACTCCGGCGGCCTGCCAAGCAGGAAAACGACATGACAAACTTCTCCCCAAGGGAAATCGTATCTGAACTGGACCGGTATATCGTCGGCCAGGGCGACGCCAAGCGGGCCGTCGCCATCGCGCTTCGCAATCGCTGGCGCAGGCAGCAGCTCGACGAGGATATGCGCGAGGAAGTTCTCCCGAAAAATATCCTGATGATCGGCCCGACGGGCGTCGGCAAAACTGAGATCTCCCGCCGTCTTGCGAAGCTTGCCAATGCGCCCTTCCTTAAAGTCGAGGCGACGAAGTTCACCGAGGTCGGCTATGTGGGCCGCGATGTCGATCAGATCGTGCGCGATCTCGTCGAGGCGGCGATAGGGCTCGTGCGCGACGGCAAGCGTAAGGAAGTCCGGGCCAAGGCGCATTTGCAGGCCGAGGAACGCGTTCTGAGCGCGTTGGTGGGCGCCAATGCAAGCCCCGCGACCAAAGACGCTTTCCGTAAGCGTCTTCGCGACGGAGAGCTGGACGACAAGGAGATCGACGTTCAGGTCGCGGATTCCGGCGGTATGCCTGGGTTCGAAATCCCAGGAATGCCCGGCAGCACCATCGGCATGATCAACCTCAACGACATGCTCGGCAAGGCGTTCGGCCAGCGCACCAAGACGCGGCGGCTGAACGTTCGCGATTCCTACGAGGTTCTCATCAACGAGGAATCGGACAAGCTGCTCGACAACGAGCAGGTCGTCCAGGAAGCGATTCGCAGCGTCGAGGACAATGGCATCGTCTTTCTCGATGAAATCGACAAGATTTGCGCCCGCTCCGAGCGCATCGGGGCCGATGTCAGCCGCGAGGGCGTGCAGCGCGATCTTCTGCCGCTTATCGAAGGCACCACGGTCGGCACGAAATACGGGCCGGTGAAAACCGATCATATCCTGTTCATCGCTTCCGGCGCGTTCCACGTGGCGAAGCCGTCCGACTTGCTGCCGGAGCTTCAAGGCCGCCTGCCGATCCGGGTGGAGTTGCAGGCGCTGACGGGCGACGATTTCCGGCGCATCTTGCGCGAGCCAAAAACCAGCCTCATCAAGCAATATATCGCGCTCATGGCGACCGAAGGCGTGGAGCTGGAATTCACTGAGGACGCTATCGACGCCATCGCCGATGTCGCCGTCGAGGTGAACTCGAATGTCGAGAATATCGGCGCGCGGAGGCTCTCGACCGTGATGGAGCGCGTGCTCGACGAGATCAGCTTCGAGGCGGCCGACAAGGCGCGCACGACATTCACCATCGACGCGAATTACGTGAAGGTGCATGTCGGCGATCTGGCGAAGAACGCGGATCTGTCGAAGTTTATCCTGTGACGCTCGCCGTCATCGCGGAGAGCGGGAACAGCGGTCTCACGTCCAATCTGAACGGGCTTTGCGTCTTCGCCAACGGCCGTGCTCCGGCCTGATCAGGGACGCTTGGCTGGTTTAAGGGAATAAAGATAAGCGCAAAGCGCCGGCGCGACTACTCAATGGCCGGTCTGCGGGCCGCACAAATCGTAACAGGGGCAAAAGTCCGGGCAGCCAGCAAGCACTCTCGTCATGGCCCGGCTCGATCGGGCCATCCAGGAGCAGAAAACACATATCTTTCAATGTGATCTGGATGGCCGGCCCAAGCCCGGCCATGACGTAATGTGTGTTCGCGAAAGAAATTGCCCGGACTTTTGCCCCTTTTACCACAAATCGGGCCTAAGCTTAGACTTGCAGAGAATTAAGCAGTGTTTCCTTTACCGGCGCCAGCTTACCTTCACTTGCGTTCAAAATTGCGCCTCAGTCGGGGCGCTGTGGAACCTGCGAGCTTTCAAATCCAAGCAAAAGAAAGGGTTAAATCCGAGTGGACGCGAACCTGCTCGCAACTCAAACAGGTTCTTCGAAAGCGCGCCGCGCCTCGTCGCGCGTTGAGCCAGTGGGAAACAAGGTTCCATTCGGTATCGAAGAGATATTCTTCTCCAGAACCGATAAAAGAGGAAAAATACTCTTCGGAAACTCCATTTTCCAAAGGGTGAGCGGTTATTCCTGGGAAGAGCTTCGTCAGAAGCCGCACAATGTTATTCGGCATCCTGATATGCCTAGGGCCATATTCTGGCTGATGTGGGATACGATCAAGAAGGGAGAACCCTTCGGCGCCTACGTCAAGAACAGGACGAAAGACGGCGGCTTTTATTGGGTCTACGCAATTGTCACGCCCACTCAGGACGGATATCTGTCTGTCCGGATAAAGCCGGGCGCCCCCACTCTCCAACTTATTGAGAAAGAATATGCGACGCTTTTGACGGCTGAGAAGGACCCAAATTTAAAGCCCGCCGAGAGCGCGCAGTTTTTCGTCTATAGGCTCTGGGAATTCGGTTTCCAAGACCACGGGACATTTGCGGCGAACGCGCTTGCTCAGGAGATCAAAGCTCGCGACACGCAAATGGGACGGGCTTCTACTTCGGCCGCCGTTCAGTTCGCAGCGGTGGCCGATGCGGCTCGAAATCTCATGCTTCAGGCCAATAAGGCGCTTTCGGATTATCGCGCCCAAAGGCTTGTCCCTCTCAATCTCCGGCTGCAAGCCGCTCAACTCGGTGCGGGTGGATCGACAATCGCCTCTATCTCGACAACCTATAGCGCACTCTCGGGCGAGATAGGCGCGGATATTGGAGCTTTTGTCGACGCTGGCAGTCATCTCTTGGCGACGGTTAACGCCGGGCTTTTTCTTTTCTGCGTCGCCCAGCTCCAAAAGGAAGTGCGCAATAAGTTTCAGGTGGAACTCCGAAGCGCTCCGGCGCCTGCAGCCGAAATCATGGCTCTGGACCAGCAGCGGGCAGAATATGAAACGAAGGCGCTGGAGGGGCTGCGCGCCATCGCGGCTGACGCCATCCGCTTTAGCAGGGTGTGCGCTAACCTCAAAAGAGCCGCCACCGGCTTGGAGACAGCGCGCCTGTTAGGCACCATGGAAAGCGCGCGCATCGGATGTGGAACGTCTGGCTTGAACAGCCTTTTGAGTAATCTCAAAGGCGCCCAAGTGTCGTTAGTGAAGAATTTTCAGGACATGCTGGCCGTCGGCCACGGCATTGAAAGTAACGCGCTTGCGCTGTTGGCCCGTGTCGATAGGTAAGCTGCGGTAGGCGCCAAAAAATGCTTGATCTCGATCCGGTTCGGCGGCGGCCTTATTCACGCCGCCGCCAAAGTTGAGCCTATCTCGTAGAACTCGTGAAGTACCGCCATCCCGTTCGTGTGGGAGTTGGCGTACGGCTCACGTCTGCCGTCGCCTTTGCGATTGCCTTCGGAAGAACCTTCGACAGCTTCGCCGCCATATCATCTGGAGAAACGCCTAGCTGGCCGCCAAGCTGCTGCAGCGCCACGAAACCCAAAGCACGCAATATTTGAGCGCCGGAAATAGGATGGTGTTCGCCCTTTCCGGCCCACGATTGGATGGCAGGGCCAAGACCCTGCTTTTCGAACTGACTGATCACGCCCCTCACGCCGCCTTGCTTCTGGATAAAGCCGTTCACGACGCTATCTAATGTGGCGCTCGCATGAGCGCCGTTAAGACTATGCGAAAGACCCATGGTGACCCCCTCGTTGCGAATAAGAATGCAATAACAATCGACATCTCAAGAAAGTCTTGAGATTTCCTCTTAAGCTCTCTGCCGTTGTAAAAAACAAAGGCCAAGTTGCCCCGCGACAACGGCATGGGCCGGCGTGCGCGAACATTGTTTTCGCCTTTTCGAAGTTGGGGTCTATGCGGTTCAGCGAAAAATCGGGCCGCGAGCGGTTTCGTTCTCCGGCGCTGACCGCATTCGCCAGCGGCGACGGTATCGGCCGGCGATCATTGGCGGACTTCCGGCTTATCCAACACGCGGAGGCTTTCAGTCCGGAGCCGCCACGCCGCGCATCGCACGGCGAGGCATCGCCGTGCTCACATTGCTTTCAACCTAAATCCGGCAGTTGAACTTATGCCGTACCGGAAAACTTGAGCGGGAACAGCGTGCTTTGCGTATTTATGGCGGCGCCCTCCGGGTGAGCCGCACGCCTCGTCATGGCCGGGCTTTGACCAGGCTTTGACCCGGCCATCCAGGAAGCAAGAAAATGCGTTTTTTCAATGTATTGCTGGATGGCCGGGTCAAGCCCGGCCATGACAATGGCGGGCGTTTCGGCCGTTATGCGATGCTCCTCGTTATTCGCACAATAAACAACGATCCCGGAATTTTTTCGAACCGCCTCGTGAACCTTTCACAGGCTCGCTTCGACCAATGAGATGCCGGTGAGCATGCCGGTGACGAAATTCAAAGGAGATCAAAATGTTTAAGCGTCTCACCCTCACCGCTCTCGCATCGGCCCTCGTTCTTTCGACAGCAGCTCTTTCACCGGCTTCAGCATTCGGGCATGGCGGCGGCGGTCACTTCGGCGGCGGTCATTTTGGCGGCGCTCGCTTCGGCGGTGGTCACTTCGGTCACTTCGGTCACTTCGGCGGTGGACATTTCGGTCACAACCGCGTGGTTTTCCACCATCCGCACCCGCACCCTCATTGGCATTGGCGTCACGGTTCTTATGGTTATAGGCCGATCTATCCGGGCTATTCCGAGCCTGGCTATGTCGCTCCGGTCTACTCAACGCCAGCGCCAGCAGGGACATGCCCATCAACTTGCCTGACGAAGCAGTATCTGCAGGATGGCACTGTAGTATTCGCCGACCAGTGCACCAACGAAAGCGCAGCGTCTGCGCCCGGTACAGCCAATCCTCGTGGCTAAGGTGCGCTTGCGCAAACGGTCGGGATTGCATGCTCCAGCTTTCCCGCCCGCCGCCGCTGGACAGCCATTTCAATAAGGCTTGCTGACAGCGCCCGGCAGGTCTTTTTCGATATTCGAGACTTCTTCTTTTGGGCCTCCGGCAAGAACGGGCGCCGTTAAGGGCGGCCTGTCCCTGGATCTTTCCGAAGCTTCACGCGAACCCATGCCGGTTCCGTGAGCGAAAACGCCGTACTCATCACATATGCATGAAACAACGCCCTGGCGAGTGGCGCAACGGAACAAGTCTTCCACCCCGGGGCTTTCCGATCATCCATGCGCCCCCAAGCAAAAAGTATCGCTGCCCTGTCCGTGACCGTCCGGGCGAAATCCGCGCGCTGAGCCGCGGCGCCGATATGGGGGTCGCGCACGGCATCGCGGACTGGCGGCGTTACCATGATCCCAAACACGCGTCACACACGGAGAAAACCGGATATGCAGGAAAGAGCTGGCCATACGCCCTACTGGATGAAGGGCAATTTCGCGCCAGTCACGGAGGAGGTGACGGTCGTCGATTTGCCGGTCGAAGGCGCCATTCCACCGGAACTTTGCGGCCTCTATGTCCGGAACGGCGCTAATCCTGTCCGGGGCGACTCGGGTCACTGGTTTCTCGGCGACGGCATGGTGCATGGCGTGTCGTTGAAAGACGGCAAGGCCGAGTGGTATCGCAACCGCTGGGTGCGCACTCCTGCCTTCAAGGGGCAGCCGCGAACCCCGATGTCGCCTTTCGACATCCGCTATAGCCGCGCTAACACGCACATCATCGCGCATGCCAACCGCATCATGGCGCTTTACGAAACCGCCCTGCCGCTGGAGCTGACGCGGGAGCTTGAGACCGCGGACTTCAACGATTTCGGCGGAAAGGTCAAGACGCCATGCACGGCACATCCCAAGATTTGCCCCGTGACCGGCGAGTTGCATTTCTTCGGATACAGAGCGCTGCCTCCGTTCTTGACCTACCACGTGGCTGACGCATCGGGCGCCCTTCTCAGCAGCATGGAGATCCCGGTCAAAGGCGCGACTATGGTGCACGACTTCGCGCTGACCTCGAAGCATGTCATCTTCATGGATCTGCCCGTCGTGTTCGACCTTACCTCTGCGATGGGCGGCGCGACCATACCGTTCTGCTGGAGCGACACCTATGGCGCCCGGCTCGGCATCCTGCCTCGTGGAGCGGGCATCGACCGGCTGCGTTGGGTTGAGGTCGAGCCATGCTATGTGTACCATGTCGCGAATGCCTTCGAGACGCCCGATGGCGCCATCGTTCTCGATGTGGCGCGGTATGAGGAGCATTGGCGAGGCGGCCCAACCTCAAAAACATATTCGTTCGACACGGCAAATTTGACGCGCTGGCGCATAGCGCCTGGAGCTTCGAAAGCCGAGGAGACACAGCTCGATGAACGCACCATCGAGTTCCCAAAGGTGGATGACCGCCGGACTGGCCAACCTCACAACACTGTCTATGCGCTCGCCACCCATGGTACGCTCGCAAGCGGCGTTTTCACGGAGCTGCTCAAATACGATCTGAAAAGCGGCAGTGTCGAATTGCAAGACTTTGGCGGGTTAGGATTGCCGAGCGAATTCACCATGGTTTCCGCTGGACCGGATGCCGCCGATGACGAGGGATGGCTTCTAGGCTTCGTCTACGACCGCGCCCGCGGCGCGAGCGACCTTGTCATTTTCGACGCACAAAACATCGCTGGCGATCCGGTCGCGAAAATCGCGTTGCCAAGGCGCGTCCCTCAAGGCTTTCATGGGAGCTGGATTGCGGACGAGCCAGCTTCTTAAGGATTGCGCCATGCTTGTGAAGCCATGATTGCAGCCCGCGCCTGCCATTTTTCCGCCATGAAACCGCCACTGCAGCGGGAGAGCGTCCTCACCTCCGCGCTTTCGTGTGGTTTCATTGCCGCTGACGCGTGAATACGCTATGGAGAGCGCGTGCATAACGCTTGGCGGTCTACAATCGCGACGCGAATCGCGGCATGACAGGCAAAGCAGAGTGCTATCCAAGCGCAAGGGCCTGACTATGAAGATCGCATCTACCGCAGTCATGGCAGTTCTTATCGCGGCGGCTTTCCCTCATACGGGGAATGCGGCGTTGCAATGCGACTCGCGTGCTTTCGGCGTCCAGATCGACCAAACGGCTCAGGCGTTGCGGACGCTCAATCGCGAAAGCGAAGCCCGATTCCAAGAGCGCCTCCTGTCCATAGCAAAAGCAAAAGGTTGGACTGAGGCTCAAAGGGCCGATAAAGCCGCTGCCGCCATGGACGACAGCAAGCTCGAAAGTTTTAATGCCGAGATCGAGCAGCTTGTCGGCGAGCTGGACAGCCTCAACGTCACCCCGAAAAACGATATTTCCTGCACGCGTTTGGACGAACTTAAAGCGGTCAACGACAAGCTTGTCGCGGTCATGAGGAAAAAGGCGGGCTTCATTCTTGCTCAGCTTGAGAGTGAAGCGGCGAGACCGCCGATTTCTCCCTATGCGCAGACTGCCCCTGTGGAAAAGTCCGCCCCGCCGCAGCAAACTGCGATAGCTGCTCCCGAGCAAGCGCCTTCCTCGCCCGGCGCCCTCCCCGAGCGTGCCATGGTCGGCGAACGTCGCCAAGGCGCTGCGCCCGCCCGCGCCGTCTAGCGCTCAGCCAACAAGCGCCGCGCCGGCCGTGCAAACGCCGCCCGCCCCACTCTCCCTACGGCCGGGGCCTTCGCAGCAAGAAGGCAGGGTCGCATCCTTGACGCCACCCATCAGCGACGCGCTTCCCTCAGTGGCGACGCCGCCCAAGGGATATTCCGTGCAAGAAATCCGTGACGCTGGCGAAGGCGTGTTCGGCAAGCTCACCTCCGAATTTGCGGTTGTCATGAACCACGCGTTCAAGACCTACGGTCAGCCCAATGCCTATATCGTCGGCGATGAAGGCGGCGGCGCCTTTCTTGCCGGTCTGAGATACGGCGAAGGCAAGCTGTACACCCGCCTCAACGGCCTCGAGACAGGACCAGCGAGCATTTACTGGCAAGGGCCATCGCTCGGCGCTGACATTGGCGCGACCGGCTCGCGCACTCTGTTCCTCGTCTATAACCTCGACGATGCGTCGACCTTGTACAGACGCTTCTCCGGCATCGATGGCGCAGCCTATGTGGCAGGCGGCTTCGGGCTAACGGTGTATCAGAGCGGAAACTTGCTCATTGTGCCGATCAGAACAGGTCTGGGCCTTCGATTGGGAGCGAGCGTCACCTATGTGAAGTTTACGGAGCGGGCGAGTTGGAACCCGTTCTGATCCCGATCTAATCCTGGACGGGACCAGCACCGCGGTTTAAGCCCTCCTTCATGCTCGTAAAGTCTCAAGGCGGAGCCGTGCCTCAAACGGCTCAATTTCCACTCTCTTTTCTGGAATTCGTGTCGCTTATCGCCCTGCTCATGGCGCTGACGGCCCTTTCCATCGATGTCATGCTTCCGGCGCTGCCGCAAATCGGCGCCGCGCTCGGCGTGGGCAAGGAAAACGACCGGCAGCTCATCATCACAATCTACTTCGTGGGATTTGCGGCCGGACAATTTTTGTTCGGGCCGGTTTCGGATCATTACGGACGGAAACGGCCGCTGCTGGCTGGGCTTGCGCTATACATCGTAGGCACTGTCCTGGCGCTGACTTCAACGTCGTTCGCGGGCCTGCTTGCGGCGCGGGCGTTTCAAGGTTTCGGCGCCGCAGCGCCTCGCGTCATCGCGCTTGCGATTGTTCGCGACCGTTTTAGCGGCAGGGAAATGGCGCGCGTCATGTCGTTCGTCATGATGGTTTTCATCGTGGTGCCGATCCTGGCGCCGGGCGCAGGCGAAATTATTCTTTTGGTCTCAAGCTGGCGCGTTATTTTCTACCTGTTGCTCTTCGTGGCTGCGGTCTCAACGATCTGGGCGTGGTTGCGGCTGCCAGAAACCCGGCATGAGGAGGATCGCCTGCCATTCTCGGTGGCCTCCATCTGGTGCGCCACAAAGCTCGTGATCACCACCCGCCAAACGCTCGGCTACATGATCGGAATGGGATTCGTGTTCGGGCTGCTCGTAAGTTACATCATTAGCGCCGAGCAAATTTTTGTCGATGTGTATGGGCTCGGACCGCGGTTTCCGATCGCATTCGGCGCTATCGCCGTCTTTCTGGTTGCGGCTTCCGGCCTCAACGCCTTGCTCGTGCGGCGGGTCGGAATGCGCGAAGTTTCGCACCGTGCGATATTCGGCGCGCTCGCCGTTTGCGCGATGGTCGCCTTGGCGGGTTTTCCGGAGAAACCGCCGCTTCTCGTTTTTTGCGGGTTCATGGCGTCGATCTTCTTTTTCTTCGGCGTCATCATGCCGAACTTCAGCGCCTTATCGATGGAGCCGATGAGCCATATCGCGGGCACGGCGTCCTCGCTCGCCGGCTTCTATTCCACGGTGGCGGGCGCAATTTTTGGCGCCGTGATCGGGCGCTCGTTCGACGGCTCCGTGAGACCGCTCTGCATCGGGATTGCGCTCCTTTGCGTTGCGACATTTGTAACTGTGCTGATCACGGAGAGATTCCGGCTCATGCAGCACAAGGCGCCTCCCGATGTGGAGATGCCGCATGAAAGCTAGTCGCGCCGATTTCGATTCTCCATGCTCCGTCGCTACGAAATCTGGTGCGCGCTAAGAACGCATTTGGGCCGCTGTGCTTCACAATAAACGCTGCCGATGCTGGGCTTCGCCCTGAGCATCGGCCGCCTGATTCCCTGGCTTCGCGGGCGTCCGGCGGTGGGCGAAACGGCCGATAGGCCGGACCATCGCGCCGCCGAGGCATGCATCTCCTGCTGGAGGTCTTATTGAAGTGGGAATTTGGACATGCCTGGGCTTGGTAGCGCTGGCCCATGAGCGAATACTGCAGCAGCCACCGTAACCGGGCTCACCGCAGATACCGTCGCATCAAGCCAGGAAGTCCGCTTCGAACGCGTGTCTTTTGTTTGCGAAGATAAGAATGAGTGCGGGAAGCTTGGGTGGCTTGCCGTTGCATCCGCGATTGATGTAGATCAATGCGTCACTTTCTTAGTAGGCGGCGAAATATTCCTATCGCCCGGATTAACAAGGGCGGGACTCCGGGAGTGTGAGGAGACTTCAATATGGATTGGTTGATGCAGCGCCGCGTCGAGCGCCAAGCAGTTCGTATGCGCGAAATGTTGGATCGCCTGGATATCGATCCTGGCGCTTTGGTACGTCTTAGGAAGGGCGATGCCTATGCGGCCGCGCGCTCGCTCTGCCTTTTTTGCGGTACGAGCGATAAGTGTCTGCGCTGGCTGGACGGTGACGTCCGTTCAGATACAACCCCCGATTTCTGCCCGAACCTCCGGGTTTTTCAAACCTGCAAGGGAGGGCGTCCAATAACATAGTGTGGCTGCTCTTTCCACGCTATTGTAACGGCTCGCCTGATCGGCTATAAGCCGCAGGAGATAGCAACGCTCGCCAGCGAAGGTTCGCCCGCGAGCGCGTTTTGCGTTGGATGAGCAGATGTTGGATCGAACACGGCGCAGTGCTGGCGCAACCGCGATGAGGAACCACATTATTAAGACATCGCCGCGTGCCGCCCGCGCGGGTTAAGATCGAAAGCGCCGCTCATTCTACGAACCCGAAAGCCCTCATATGTTCAAATCGCTCTCCGACCGCCTTTCCGGAATTTTCGATAAGCTGACGCGCCGCGGCGCGTTGACCGACAGCGATGTGGCCGAGGCCATGCGCGAGGTGCGCCGCGCGCTGATCGAGGCCGACGTGGCGCTGGATGTGGTGAAGTCCTTCACGGACAGGGTGCGCGAAAAGGCCGTCGGCCAGGAGGTGGTGCGCTCGATCACGCCGGGGCAAATGGTCGTCAAGATCGTGCATGACGAACTTGTGCGCACGCTTGGCGCCGAGGCGGAGCCGATCGACCTTAACGCGCCCGCGCCCGTGGCGATCATGATGGTTGGCCTGCAAGGCTCCGGCAAAACCACGACCACGGCCAAGATTTCGAAGCGCCTGAACGAGCGTGAGAAGTTGAAAGTGCTGATGGCGTCGCTGGACACCCGCCGTCCCGCCGCGCAGGAGCAGCTCAAGATCCTTGGCGAGCAGGCCGGCATCGACACGCTGCCCATCATCAAGGGCCAGACGCCACAGCAGATCGCGGCGCGCTCTATCCAGGCCGCGCGGCTCGGCGGTTACGACGTGGTGATGCTCGACACGGCGGGCCGCCTCCATATCGACGACGAGCTGATGCGCGAGACCGAAGAGGTGCGCGACATCGCAAATCCGCATGAGACGCTGCTCGTCGCCGATAGCCTCACCGGCCAGGATGCGGTGAACCTCGCGCGCACCTTCAACGAGCGCATCGGCATCAGCGGCATCGTGCTGACCCGCATCGACGGCGACGGCCGGGGCGGCGCCGCGCTTTCCATGCGCGCGGTCACGGGCAAGCCCATCAAGCTGCTCGGCACCGGCGAGAAGCTCGACGGGCTTGAGGATTTCCATCCCGAGCGCATCGCCGGCCGCATCCTCGGCATGGGCGACGTCGTGAGCCTTGTAGAGCGCGCGGCCGAGAACATCGACCAGGAAAAAGCGCAGGCCATGGCGAAGAAGCTCGCCAAAGGCCAGTTCGACCTGGAGGATTTGGCCGACCAGCTTCGGCAAATGCAAAAGATCGGCGGCATGTCGAGCGTGCTCGGCTTCCTTCCCGGCATCGGCAAGATCAAAAAGCAGATCGACGCGGCGAACCTCGACGACAAGCTGCTGAAGCGACAGGGGGCGATCATCTCGTCGATGACGCCGAAGGAGCGCCGCAACCCGAAGGTTCTGCAGGCGAGCCGCAAGCGGCGCATCGCGGCAGGCTCCGGCACCAGCGTGCAGGAGGTGAACCAGCTGCTGAAGATGCACCGGCAGATGTCCGACATGATGAAGGTCGTCGGCAAAGGCAAGGGCGGGCTCGCGAAGCTTTTCGGCTTGAACAAGATGCCGGAGCCGACGCCCGAGATGATAGAGGCGGCGAAGAAGGGCCAGCTTCCGGCGGGAATGAAGCTGCCGGGCGTGCTTGGCGGCGGCGGATTCCCGGGGCTGCCGGGCTTGCCGGGCCAGCCGCGCTTCGGCGGCGGCGGCCTGCCGGGGCTTCCGGGGAAGAAGAAGTAGGTGTCAGACTTCAAGAAATAAAGTTAGGAACCTTTATTGTCCGACCATGGATTCCCGCTTCCGCGGGAATGACAACAAAGGACATCGCAGGCTCGCTCGCCGCGTTGTCGAGACGCCGGCGTCATTCCCGCGAATGCGGAAATCCATACCGAAGCGATGACGGCGTTTGTCTACATCTTAGCGAGCAAGGCTCGTGAAACGCTTTATGTGGGAGTTACTAACGACCTCGTCCGACGGGTCTATGAGCATAGGAATGATTTGGTCGAAGGGTTCACCAAGACGTACGGCGTTCATCTGCTGGTCTATTTCGAAAGTTACGAGGGCATCGAGAACGCGATCGCGCGCGAGAAACGCATCAAGAGATGGAATCGATCTTGGAAAGTAGGCTTGATCGAAGAGAAGAACTTACACTGGGAAGATTTGTACGACTTTATCTGCAGTTGAACCATGGCTTCCCGCCTTCGCGGGAATGACAATAGAGGAACATATAAATGCCACTGAAAATCAGGCTCGCGCGGGGCGGAGCCAAAAAGCGCCCCTACTATCGCATCGTCGTCGCCGAAGCCACGGCGCCGCGCGATGGCCGCTTCATCGAGAAGGTCGGCGCCTACAATCCGCTGCTGCCGAAGGATCACGCCGATCGCATCACGCTTCTGGAAGACCGCGTGAAGCATTGGCTTTCGGTTGGCGCGCAGCCGACGGACCGGGTGCTGCGCTTCCTCGATGCGCGCGGGCTGGCCAAACGCCCGGAGCGCAACAATCCAAATAAGTCCGAGCCGGGCACGAAGGCGAAAGAGCGCGCCGAGGAGAAGCGGAAGAAGGCTGAGGCGGCTGCTGGCGAGGCCGCTTAGCGGATCGAGTATAAATGGATACGCTGACGTGGTTCGGGTTTGTCGCCGTATCCATGATGCTTGTCTTTTATGCGTTAGAAGATCGAAGCGCTTGGTTCATTCTCGCCTTTTCAGGATCATGCCTGCTTGGGAGCGCTTATGGCTTTATGCAGGGCGCTTGGCCGTTCGGCGTGGTTGAGGCGGTTTGGTGCGCCGTCGCGGCGGTGCGATGGAGGCGGCGAATGACGGCTGATTCCGCGAAGGGCGACGCTGCATGACGGCCGAAAAAGTGCTCCTTGGGCGCATTACGGGCGCTCATGGGCTCAAGGGGGAAGTTAAAATCGCCGCGTTTACCGGCGCGCCCGAGGACATTGGAGCCTACGGGGCGCTTACGAATGCGGACGGTACGCGCCATTATCATATTTCCGCCGTGCGGAGCGTGAAGGGCGGCACGGTCATTGCATGCATCCGCGGCGTCAGCAATCGCGACGAGGCGGAGAAACTTCGCGGCGCAGATTTGTATGTTCCGCGTGCGGCGTTGCCTCAGGTTGAGGACGACGACGAGTTTTATCATTCGGACCTCATCGGGATGGCGGCCGTCTCGCCCGGTGGCGATAGTATCGGAGAGGTTATTGCGGTGCATAATTTCGGCGCTGGCGACCTTTTGGAGGTGCGCTTCGAGGGTGAGCGGGAGACTGCGCTGATCCCGTTTGAAAGCGCCTGCGTCCCTCGAGTCGACATCGCGGAGCGCCGCGTTGTCATTGTGAGACCCGTTTACGAACAGGACGAAAGCGCGGAAGCGCAATGACCCTTGTCGGGCTGATTTCGGACACACATGGTTTTTTGAGGCCTCAGGCGGCTGCGGCGCTTGCAGGCGTAGATTGCATCCTTCATGCAGGCGATGTCGAAAGGCAGGCGATCCTCGACGCGCTTCGCGACATCGCGCCGGTCACCGCCGTCCGCGGCAACGTCGATACCGGACCCTGGGCGGAGGCGCTGCCCTTAGAGACCGTCGTCTCGATTGAGGGCTTCGACATCTATATGCTGCATAGCTTGCGCGACATGGAGATCGACCCCAAGGCCGCAAACATCGCCGCCGTCATTTCCGGCCACTCGCATAAGCCCTTCATCGGAACCCGCGATGGCGTACTTTACGTAAATCCCGGCAGCGCCGGGCCGCGCCGGTTCACGCTGCCAATCTCACTCGGATTTATGCAACTGAGAAAGAATGAGCCAATAGAGGCGTGGATCAAGACGCTGGAAGCATAGGTTTATGACGCCCTGGCACGCGACGGTTCTTACGCTTTTCCCCGGAATGTTTCCCGGGCCGCTTGGGCAAAGCCTCTCCGGCCGCGCGCTTCAGGACGGCCTGTGGCGCCTTTCTACGCTCAACATCCGCGATTTCTCGTGCGACAAGCATCGCTCCGTCGACGACACGCCAGCGGGCGGCGGAGCGGGCATGATTATGCGCGCGGATGTGGCGGCAGCGGCGATCGACAGCGCGGCCGGAACGCTTCCTGATGATGTCCCTCGCATCTATCTTTCGCCGCGAGGAACGCCCCTGACCCAGGAGCGCGTTCGCGGTCTTGCCAGCGGCGCCGGCGCCATCCTCTTTTGCGGGCGCTTCGAGGGGCTCGATGAGCGCGTCATCGAAGCGCGGCGGCTCGAAGAAATCTCGATCGGCGATTATGTGCTTTCGGGCGGTGAGATCGCCGCGATGGCTTTGATCGACGCGTGCGTGCGGCTTTTGCCGGGCGTCATCGGCGCCGAGGCGTCGCTTAGCGAAGAAAGCTTCGAAAATGGCCTTCTCGAATATCCGCAATACACAAGGCCGCGCCTTTGGGAAGGACGCGAGATCCCGGAAGTGCTTTTGTCAGGCGATCACGCCCGCATTGCGCAATGGAGGGCGGAGCAGGCCGAGACGCTCACGCGGCAACGACGGCCTGACTTGATCGCAAGAAAAGGGCGGCCCAACCAGGATCGCTGAACCCGCTCGCAGGCGAAAGCGCGCCGGGCGCCCAGACCGCAATATGGACAAAAGGCCGGATTGCGGGTCTTTGACGAGTTGAGTTTGCCCGAAATGTGCCGCGGCGCCCGGCATTCCGCCCAGGCGCTTGCCCCGTGGCGCGCGTCCATAAAAGCCCAAAGCCCAGAGGCGCATCACCGCGATCTCGCCGGTTTCGGCCTTTAGGGCATACATTTCCGGCTTCCTCAGATAGCGCTACCCCGTGAAGGCGCTGCTCTGCGCGCCCCAGATATTGAAATAGCCGCCGGCATTGGCGTCGAACCAAGCCTTCGTTGGCCAGTATGTCGCGGGAAACCAGATCTAGATAAAAATAAAGGAGCCGCCGGCCTGACTTTGCGGAAGTTGAACTTTCTATAAGTTCGGCATGTCCAATGAGGCAAGCTGGGAAGCGAAGGCATCAACCTTTCATGAAACAGATCTGCCGCTTGAAAGTAAGCAAACTCAATAGAGAACACCAGGGCAGAATATAAACCCGCGTCATGCTTCCTCACCGCACGAAGCGTGTTAAGCAATACCTCTTCAAACACTTCAGTGTGTATCTGATTTTCTAGGTTTGCCAAGTCTATTTATCTCTGTAGTTGAGTGACGAGCAACGCTGCCGCCTGTTGCTCGCAGGCGGGCGGCAAGCCTCCCCGACCGGAGCGGGCTTAATTATCGCCCACACCGAGAAACGTTTTTTCCAAAATGAAGTTTTTTGACTTCAAATTGCAACAATTTAGTTATACAACCCTCATGGTTGCGTTGTGTTGAGTTGGAGGCGTATGTGATGGTTAAGCATGAAGAGATCGACGAGTTTTTCCGCCGCTTGCTCGCGGGCGTTACCGCCCCGCTTGAAACTAAGCCGGATGCAATCGATCAATCCCGCCAGCTTATATCCGCGTTCAACAGGATAACTGACCCCAATTTGCGGCAAGAACTCTTGGTTCTCATCGAGATCGTCTCGCAGATGCCGGACGTTATGCAACGCCGGCAAGATCGCTGGCTGAAGGGCCGTCTCGCTCAGGTTCATTAGCGCGATCTAAGAAGAAAACTAAAGAGAAACTCACCCGGCCGCAACGTGGCCGGGCAGCCACAAGGGATGCGGAAACAGGAATCTGCAACTTGTTTCATTCCCTGTCGATCGGCCGCAAGGCGGGTGACGAACTAAGCAGGCATTCGTTAGCTGGCCAAGGAAAGTCTGCTTAGGCTTGACGCCGCCGGATTCGTGGACGCGTAAATCGTGTTTTGATAGGCGTCCGTTTTTCGCGGGTAAAGCGCATTTTTGCAACGCAAAATCGGGCAGGAGATAAGTGCGGCGAGCCGCCGTTAACCAAGACGATTTTAACTATATTCCAGCGTTTCAAAATCGGCCCGGAGCTTGAGCACGCATTTGGCCGGGGTCTCGCCGATGAACCTGCCGCGAATTGATCAGCCGGATTTCTTATGACTCCCGGCGACTCCAGCTCACCCTTGCAGCTTGTGGCCGATGAACTCCTTGATTTTCCTTGCCAGCTCATCGGCGCCGAGGTCACCGAAATCCTGATCGGCGCCGGGGATGACCGCAACCGTCACGGTCCTGATGCCCGAAAATTCGGCCTCCGCCGCCTTGATCTCATTCGCCGCCGGGTCGGCGTCGCCCACCGCGACCAGTACAGGGATCTTGATGCTCTGCAAAAAATTCGTTGTCTTGAACTTGGCGTTGGCGCCGTAATAGTTGGCGAATGCGCCGGCCGTCACCTGTGGCTTCACGCAGGACAGGAAACCCGGCACATCGACGAGCTGGTTGCCCTGCTCATTGGCGACAAGCTCCTCGGCCTTGGCAAGCTCCTGGCGCAACGAGCGTCCAAACCGCGCGCGATATTCCGCCTCGGCCTTCGCCTCGCTCTGCATCAGCGGCGATATGAGCACCGCCCGCTTCACGCTTTTGTCCAGCCGGTTGATAGCGTAAAGCGCAACCTGATTAGCCCCGCGGCCATGCCCGGCGACAGTGATGGATGAAGCGCCTTTCTCTTTCAGCCATAGGACCCAGGCCGCGATTTCTTCCACGGCGTCCTCGTGGCGGTGATCCTGCTCCATATTGCAATCGAACATGCCATGGCGCTTATCCATGCCGAGGCCGAGCGTGATCGCTAGCGAGTTAATGCCAAGATCGCGCAGACCATCCTGCAAAGCCGACATCAGCTCCATCCGGTCATGGCCTAGCGTATCGTGCACGAGGATGACGGCGCCTTCGCTTTTCAGCGACTTGCCAGCCGCTATCTCAAGATTGGCGGAAAGCTCAAGTCCGAGATAGTCGAGGGAAACTTCCTCGGCGAAAGATTTGACGGTTGCGGCCGCTATAGAGAGCGCCGCCAGGGCCAGGACGATGAGGCCGCGCATGATTTCCTTCCACTGAAGTCTCGGATCAACTTGCCTCTTTTAATTGGGTATCGATTAAAGGCGGAAAATTGATCGTCCCCGATGTGCTGGAGCAGCTTATCCGCGTCCGGTAGGAAGCGGGCCGCTCTAGCCGATGCTTTCGCTACTGCCCTTTATGGACGAAATCAGGGCCGAAGCCCAAGGAAGCCTCATGGATGGCGTCAATATGGCGCCTTGGCCTATTTCCTGCTGTTCTTTTTGCGGCGCGCCTTGGCTTTGCGGCCGGGGGCGGAGGAGACCGCGGCGGTCTTGAGCCGCGCCAATTCGGTCAGCGCGGAACGCGCAGGCGGGCGATCAACATGCGGCGCCGTGCGCTTCAAATGGCTCCCAGAACCTTTGGACCGGATATTCAAGGTCTCAACCATACCGGCGAACGCCATCGCGAAATAGATATATCCGCGCGGAATGTGAAACCCGAAGCCATCGGCGATAAGCGCGACGCCAATCAGGATCAAAAAGCACAAGCCCAGCATCTTCGCCGTTGGATGGCGTTTGATGAACCCTCCAACCGGCTGAGCTGCGGCGTACATGATGGCGATGGCGATGCAGATCGCGGCGGCCATGACTTCGATGTCGCGGGCGAGGCCGACCGCAGTGATAATCGAATCGAGCGAGAAGACGAGGTCCATGACGGCGATCTGGGATATGACGGCGCCGAATCGCGGCTTTAGCTTAGGCTGGTCGAACTGCTCCTGCCTTCCTTCGATTTCGGCGTGGATTTCCTGGGTGGCTTTCACCATGAGGAAAAGGCCGCCCCCGATTAAAATGAGGTCGCGCCAGGAGAAATCCTCTCCGGCGGCGCTGAAAACTGGATAAGTGAGGCGCGTAAGCCAGCTGATCGCGGACAGCAAGGCAAGGCGCAAGGCGAGCGCTAAGCCAAGCCCGGCGGCTCGCGCCCGCTGCGCCTCTCGCGGTGGGAGCGCGTGCGTCAGGATCGACAAAACGACAATATTGTCGATGCCAAGCACGATCTCCAGAGCCGTGAGAGTGATCAGGCTGGCCCATGCGGCCGGATCGAAGAGCAGTTCCATATCCAGCCCTGCCGCGGCGCGGCCTTTATTTCGCGGCGGATTTCACTTTGACGGGATCGAAACGGCGCCCGCGCGACGCTCCGGCGCTTACCCCGACCGAGATCACATAAAGCGCCGCCAGAACAAACATCACCCGCTCCGCAAGCGTTCCTGGAAAGCCGTGGATGATTGCGGCGGCTGCAGCAACGCCCCAAGCTGAAACGATGGCGAAAGTTAGCAGCCTGAGCCGTCTCACGCGCAAGGGGTGAACCCAATAAAGCGGGATAAAAGTGAAAACGGCGCAGATTGCGATGATGGAGGCGGAAAGCGCTGGCGGCAGGTCGAGTACGAAGCAATAAAGCACGACCACATTCCAGATGGCGGGAAAGCCGACGAAGTACCCGTCCTCCGTCTTACTTTCGGTGTCGGAGAAGTGGTACAGCGACACCAGCATAATAGCGGCGGCCAACCAAAGCCGCAGTCCCTCGGGCGCAACCGGGGAGCGCGCAACCATAAATGCTGGCACGGTGACATAGGTCAGGTAATCGACGACGTGGTCGAGGTCATCTCCCGAAAAGCGCGGCAGAACGCGTTTTACGTCGAGCTTGCGCGCAAGCGGGCCATCGGCGCCATCGACGATCAAGGCGGCGCCGAGCCAGGCGAAAGCCGTTGTCCACCGCCCGTCGCACGCCGCCAGCAGCGCAAGCAGGCCGAGAAGGCCGCCGGTCGCTGTCAACACATGGACCGCGGCTGCGCCGGCCATTCTGAATGTTGTTTTGAAGCGCAAGCTCATCCGGGCCCCTGACGCGGCCTCGGGTTAAAACTTATGGGTCAACGTGCCCTTGATCTGCATGTCGTTGTCGGGCGCATGCTGATCGAGTTGGATAGCATCCGGCCCATTCTTTGGGCCCCCATACAGCAGCTCAAGACCGAAGTCGAGCTTCGGCAAGGTGCCGATGGTCCCTAATCCGGGGATGGTCACATCTGTTCCTTGGGGCTTCGTGAGAGACATTGGGTCGTTCAAGTCACCCTGAGGAACCTGTCCCGGCACGCCAAGCTGCTGTCCAAGTTGAGCGGAGGGCGCTGCTTGCGTGCTAGCCGGCGGAGGCGCGGCAGGTTCGCTTGAGAACGCCGATGCTCCAGTGATCTGCTGGGCAAGCGACAAGACGATACCACACGCCAGTGCCGCCTCCTTCAACTTTGTTTGCCTACCCATGACTCGCTCCCGCCTATGGCACTAAGATGATTGCGAACCTCTATGAATGCAAGTTTATTGATTCACGGTTTAAGTGCTTCTGAATTATGGGTTTTCGCCGGCGCTTCTGTGAACCCGTTGCAGAAAAGCATCTCTCTGCCGCCGCCGCCGCCATATTTTCGGCTAAAATCCTGGCGCTAGGAAGTGGTTTGATTGTAGAGCCATTCAAGGTAAGGCGCAGCGGCGCAGCGCGGCTCGAACACGATGAGGGCGGGAACGGAATAAGGATGCTTCGCAGCCAGGGCCTCAAGCGCCTGCGCCTGTAGTTCTTTCCTTGTCTTCACAAGCATTGCGGCCTCGCTTCCGTTTTCGATGGCGTTTTGCCAGCGGTAGATGGAAATCATGCCGGGGAAGATATTGACGCAGGCGGCAAGTTTCTCCGCTACAAGTTCCCCGCCCACTTTCTGAGCATCCTTTTCAGTCGGGAATGTGGTATAAATAACGATCATTTCGGCATGCTGGTCCATGGCTTCCCCTCGAATGCACAGCGCTCAGTCTGATTCGCCGGACGTCCAAGCTCAGGAGTTTCCATGGCCGAGATAATCCCGGCTTCTGCTCAGACGGCCGTCTTCGCTGATAAGGTTCGCCTCGGCTTCATTGCAAGTCCGGCGCCCGAGGCCCAAACGGCGCTGAAGCGGCTTTCAAAGCGTTATGGGGCAGCCGATCCAGCGTCCGCGAGCGTAATCATTGCGCTCGGGGGCGACGGGCTGATGCTGCAAACGCTTCACCGTTTCATGGGGACCGAGGTTCCCATTTACGGCATGCATCGCGGCTCCGTTGGCTTCCTTATGAATGAGTTCCGCGAGGACGATCTTGTGGATCGCGTGGCGAACGCGAAGCTTAGCGTCATCCATCCGCTAAAGATGCAGGCGGAATATTTGTCCGGTGAAAAGGTGAATGCGCTGGCCATCAATGAGGTGCACCTGTTCCGTCAGACGGCGCAAAGCGCCCGGCTTGCCGTCACCGTCGACGGAAAGGAGCGCCTGAGCGAACTCATTTGCGACGGCTTGCTGGTTTCGACCCCAGCAGGCAGTACGGCGTATAACCTTTCCGTCGGCGGTCCCATCCTTCCTCTGAAGGCTCGCCTTCTTGCCCTGACCCCAATCAGTCCGTTCCGTCCCAGGCGCTGGCGGGGCGCGCTTTTGTCCAACAAGGCGCAAGTCAAGATTTCGGTTTTGGAGGCCGGCAAGCGACCTGTAAGCGCCGTCGCCGATCACGCCGAGTTCCGGGATGTGCTTTCAGTGCTGATCCGCGAAGAGCGCAGCATCGGCCTTAAACTCCTTTTCGATCCTGGGCACGCCTTGGAAGAGCGCATTCTCGCGGAGCAATTTCGTTTTTAGGACCACCCTGAGCAGACATTCCCTGGCAGGCCAACGAATGCCCGCTTAGAGTTTTTTGTTTTTGCAGAGTTTTTTCCCAAAACCGGAAAGGCCACTTTGGGGAACTCAGCTTCGGGTTGACAGTGCTGGCGGCCTATCTTCAATCTCGCCAGACCCCAAGGGCCGCAAAAGGGAACGATAATGCGGACACTCCACATAGGCTTCCTCGCCTGTATCGCTTTCTGCTTTCCCGCATTCCACTGCGCCGCCGATGAGGTCCGGACCGTGGTCATTCTGGATGCGACCGCGCAAATGAACGCGCATCTGGGCCAGAAACGCAAGCTGGACTGGGCGAAGAGCAGCATAACCGGCGCGGTGAGCCGGATCGAGCCGTCGAGCCCGTTTGCGCTCTGGGCCTTCGGCGCCAATCCGCAAAAGAAGTGCGAGGACGCCACAGAACTGGTTCCGATTCAACCCGCGGGAGGAGCTGTTCGGGCGTTAGATGCTAAGCTGGCCGCGCTTCAGCCTCAGGCCGCACGCGCGCCGGTGATGGGCGCTTTGCAGGCGGCGCTCAAATCGCTCGGCGAGCCGGATGGAAAGCCAGTTTCCGCCGTTCTAATCGCCGGAACGGGAGACGATTGCATCGGCGATATTTGCAGCATCGCGGGCCGCCTTCACGGCCTTTATCCGAGCGTCAAGCTGACCGTTTTTGGCGTCGGCATGAGCGAGCAGGCGTCCGCCAATTTCGCCTGCGCGGCAAAAGCGATGGGCGGAGCCTTTATAGGCGTCAAGTCGGGGTCCGAACTCGACCGGAGCCTGCGTCAGACGCTGACCGCAACACAAACGCTTGGGCAGTCCAAAGGGGCGCCTGCCGCTCCGCCCAAGGCCGCGAGCGCGACCGCTGAAGCAAGTGCGGCCGCAAAGGCGCCGGCGACCGGGGGCAAGGATCCCGCTCCAACGGAGCAGCCTGCTCCGCCAGAGGAGAAGCCTGCGCCGTCGCCGCAATCCGAACCGAACGTGGTGCTTTCCGCCGTTCTCGCGTCCGGTATGCAGCCCCTCGATGCGGGCGTGACCTGGGAGATTTACAAAATCCAGGTGACCCCGACTGGACAATTGCGCCCGGCCGAGGCGCCTCTCTGGGTTAGCGGAGGCGGCCAGGCTCAGGCGAAGCTTCCAGAGGGCCGGTATAGCGCGCGGCTGACCTATGGATTGGCGACGGCCAGCGGCGATTTCACCGTAAGCGCCGAAAAAGTGGAAAAAACCATATCGCTGGATGCGGGCACGATCGCGGCTGAAGCGCTGCAGACCGCCGATGGGCCGCCTGCCGGCGGCGCATTTTTCATTCTTTATAAGCAGAAAACAGTAGTCGCCCGCGAAGAACTGAGCCGGTCGAGCGAAACGCCGGCGCTTTTCCGTGTCAATGCGGGAAGCTATGCTTTATCCGCCGTCGCGGGTTTGGCGAGCCTCGATACATCGGTCAGGGTCGAGGCTGGAAAAGTTTCGGTGGTGCGCATGGCCTTGAATGTGGGCACGCTGGAGATCAAAACTTTCGCGGCGGAGGGGTCGCTTGATCCCGTCCAAGCGTGGCATCAAATCTCTCCGGTCCCCGCGCAGAGGAAAGGCGCCGCCGCTCCAATACGGATCTCTGGCTTGTCCCATCGCTTGCAGCTACCGGCTGGCGGCTACCGTCTCGAATCGTTCTATGGAAACGCCCGGGAGGAAAGTCTCATCACCGTCACGGCTGGCGAACTGACATCGCAGACCGTGACCCTGAACGCAGGTGAGGCGAAGGTCAGTCTGCCGTCAGGCGCATCCGGCGAAGTTTGCGCGGTCTTCGAAGCCGGCGCCGATCATAAAGCCGATCCGATTGCGCGCGCCGCGGGCGCCAGCATCCATTTTATTCTCAAGGCCGGACGTTACGATCTGGAATGCCGCAAGAAAGGCGAGACCGCGCCGCCCAAACAGGCCGAGATCAGCGTTTTGGCTGGGAAGGTCCAGACAGCGAAAATTGAGGAATAAGGATCTTCGCCTCAATTTTATCGAAGCTCCTTTCTAGCTTGCGCCCCGTAGCCGGTGGCTTCTGAGATTCGTTTTGAGAAGGGGGACGCCGATGCGCAAGGTAAGCTTCGCAATCCTCGTTCGCACCGTATTGCTGCCGGCCGCCCTCTTCGTTTGGAGCGGCCAGCAGGTTTTGACCCCAGCCCAGGCGGCGCCAAAGACGCCTAAACAGGAAATGCCTGCTCCCGATGGGGAAGATGTTCCCGTCGAGGGCGAAGGCCCTGCCGCGCCCATGGACCCCGGCGCGGAAGAGGAGCCTCAATCGAGGCCCATTCCCCCGGCATCGGGTCCGCCCGCTCCGGTAACCCTGACCGCCTATTTAAGCGAAGGCAGCGCACCCATGGTGTCCGACGTCGTCTGGCGCGTTTACGAGGGGCGCCCAGGCAAGGACGCGAATTACCAGCTATTGATGACCGTGCGCGAAGCAAGACCGACGATCGAATTGAAACCGGGCGAGTACCTGATCAACATCGCTTACGGCCGCGCGAACCTGACAAAAAAAATCGGAGTTTGGCCGCAGAACCCTGCCCACGAAGATTTCGTGGTGAACGCCGGTGGCCTTCGCCTGACCGCGACGCTTGCACGGGCGCCCATTACTCAGGAGCACCTTCTCAAATTCGAGCTCTTTTCCGATACGCAAGACCAATCCGGGAACCGGCAGAAAGTTATCGCAGACCTGCGCCCCGGAGTTGTTATGCGCTTGAACAGCGGCATCTATCATATCGTGAGCACTTATGGCGATGCGAATTCTGTGATTTCGACGGACGTTGTAATCTTGCCTGGCAAGATCACCGAAGCCGGAGTCGATCATGACGCGGGCAAAGTGACGTTTAAACTGGTTCAGCGATCGGGCGGGGAGGCCGTCGCGGATACGCGATGGACCATCTACAATGCAGCCGGCGACGTGATCAGGGAAAGCGCGGGCGCGTTTCCCACCCATATTCTGGCTGCAGGGGACTATCGGGTAGCGGCTCAGCATGGCGAGCGCCAATATGCTGGCGCTTTCACGTTGGCCGCTGGAGACAGCAAGCTCGTCGAAGTCCTAATGCAGTAACACCGGGTCCCGAATGGTACCGGCCGGTTGTCCCCCCTTGCAGCCTTTGTGCGATTCAACCCGCAAACCGGCCGCGAGCAGCCTCTAATATTGCTATCGAAGCGTTACTCCTGAAAGTGGTATACTCCGGCAAGATCGTTATGAGGCTGGGTGTGATCAAAGTTTGCCTCGTCAGCTGATCCTGTCGTGGTTCGCATAAGGCCATGGGCGACGGGCTGTTCCCGCAGCGGTCAGGGCGCGGGGCCTTGCGCTAGCCCTTCGCTGGCTTGATATTTGCAGGAACGGCATGAGGTAAGCACAGAAAGGTTTAGGGGTGGGCGGCATGCAGATTGAAGAGCTTGTCGACAATTTTAGCTTTCTCGACGATTGGGAAGACCGGTATCGCTATTTGATTGAGCTTGGCCGCGCGCTTGATCCTTTAAATGACGAAGAACGCACGCCCTCGACAAAGGTGCGCGGCTGCGCCAGCCAGGTCTGGGTTATTTCGCATATGGCGGGGCGGGGGCCGGATGCGATCCTCACTTTCCGGGGCGATAGCGACGCGCATATTGTAAAAGGCCTCATCGCCGTTCTCTTCGCGCTCTATTCGGGAAGGAAGGCGAGCGATATTCTCGCCATCGATGAGAGGGCGGTCTTCGCCAAGCTCGGGCTCAACGATCATCTTACGCCCCAGCGCTCGAACGGACTCGCGTCCATGGTGGGACGCATCAAGAGCGACGCTCGCTCCGCGTCCGGCGCCGATGAGGCGGCTGTCCTGCAGTAAATCTTCAGCGCGGGCCGAAGCCGTTGCGCCTTGCGGCGCCCGGTTGCGTCAGCGAAGGCTTTGACCGGAAGCCGCATTCATATTAAAAATAGTAAGACTTCTCGATGTAATGTGGGCCACGGGTCGTCCGTTTCGTTTCAGGTGCGTTGTTTGTGATGCGGTTAGTGTTGAACGCTCTCCCTCCAGCCGAGTTTGCGACCACAGATCCTGCGCCATACCCATCACGGCCTTACCTTCCGCTTCCGTCGGAAAGGAAGCGCGCGGCCGTGACCGCATCGTCCGCGGGCGCGCTGATCACGTCCTGCCACGGCCTCATTCTCGACATGGTGAACCGCGGCCATCGTGTCTTCGCCTTTGCGCCCGAGCTTTCGAACAACGACTTGCGCATTCTTTCGCATATCGGCGCGGAAGCCTATTCGCTGCCGCCCCAGCTCGCGCTCTGGGATAAGTACCGGCGCATGCGCGAACTCAGCACAATTTTCGGCGATGTCGACCCGCATGTCGTCCTCGTCGAATCGGCGCGCAATGGGGCCGCGAGCGTCGCAGCCGCGAAAATCGCGCGCGTGCCTCATGTCGTGACCATCGTTCCAAGCCTTGGGCCTGCCTTCATGGAAGGCGCGGGCTCATCGGCGTGGGGTCAGCGCCAAGCTCTGAAAACGGTCTACCGGACTATTTTCAATTGGAGCGACGCCATCGTCTTTCATAGCGCACACGATCGCAGATACGCGCAAACGAACAAGCTTCTGGCGGAAAAGAAACCGCAGCTCACCGTGGGCGGGTGGGGCGAAGACTTGAACCGCCATGTCCAGCGGCCGCTGCCGCCGCTCGACCGCGGCGTGCTGTTCCTGATGGCGACGCCGCTCGACCGGCTTCACGGCATCATCGAATTTTGCGAGGCCGCGAAAGCGATGCGTCTGAAGGCGCGGCGCGCCCGTTTCTTCTTGGCTAGCACGCCCGGCGACGCCACCGTCCCCCTGCCCATAGCCGAACTCAAGCGGTATCGCGAGTTCGTCCAATATATCGGACCCGTCGACGACGCCGGACCTTTGATCGGGCGATGCCACATCATTGTCGCGCCATCTTACGGCAACGGAGCGCCGCGCTCGCTTTTCCAGGCTTTGGCTTTGGGCCGGCCGGTCATCACAACGGATACGCGAAGCAGCCGCGATTTTGTGCAGCAAGGCTTGAACGGATATCGCGTGTCGGTCCGCGATGAAGGCTCGCTCGCTCGCGCCATGGTTCAAATCTTGCAGCGTCCCGATCTCATCCCGCTGATGGCCGAGGAAAGCAGACGCCTCGCTCTCCGTTTCTACGATATGAACGCGGTAAATGCGCTCGTTCTCGAAGCTCTCGGCCTTTAGAGCACACACTCAAGTTTGAAATGTATGGAATGCGCAACCCATCGCGGCACATGCGTCTTAATGCGACGCTTGAGCGCGGCAGAATCTAGAGTATTAAGGCGACCTGCGACAATGCGCGGGCGTTATCCGGATCCTGCCGCCCTTAAACTCCGGCCGGGCAATGAACTGGATGCAAGCGGGGTTAGCCCATGCGGGTTTTGGTCGCCGGTGCTGGCGGTTTTATCGGACAGCACATCGCCGTAGAGGCTGCGCGGGCCGGACACGAGATTGTCGCCTGCGGGAGAAACACGGCGCGTCTTCGTCTCATGTTTCCCGCCTGGAAAGTGGCCGCCTGCGATTTCGCCAGCGATCGGCTGGAAGACTGGCGGCAGCGCCTTCAAGGTGTCGACGCCGTCGTTAACGCAGCTGGCATCTTCCAAGGCGACGGGGCCAATAGTCTTGAGGCCGTCCACATTACAGGGCCCCAAGTGCTTTTCGAGGCTTGCGCCGAGCTTCGGGTTCCAAGGCTCATTCAAATCTCGGCTCTTGGAGCCGATAGCAGGGCAAGTTCGCGGTTTCATCTCTCCAAGCGCAAAGCGGACGAATTCTGCATGACCCTCGCGGAGAAGCATCAGCTTCTTGGCTGGACGGTCGTCCGGCCGTCGCTTGTGATTGGCCGGGGAGGACAAAGCACGGCGCTCTTCGCCGCGCTGGGAGCTCTACCTCGCCCTCCGAGGCTTGGCGAGGGGAGATGGGAACTCCAGCCTCTCCATGTTTCAGATCTTGCTTATGGCGTCAGGCTCCTGCTGGAAGAGGATGAGCCGCTACCGCGCGAGCTTGACTTCGCAGGTCCCCGCGCGATGACGACCGATCAATTGACGCACACGCTCCGGCGGTGGCTTCTGCTTCCGCCAGCGGGGGTATTGACAGTGCCGGAGTGGTTCTTGCGCGGCGCCTCGGCTTTTGGAGGGCATTTCTTCTTCGGCGCGCTTTCTCTGCAAAGCCTGGAGATGCTCGCGCGCGGCAACACCGCTTGCGTCGAACCGTTGAAGGAAGCTTTGCATTGGCTGCCGCGCCCGCTATCGGAGGCCATGGCTGACGACCCTTCAACGCAGGCGGATCTTTGGCATGCGCGGCTGTATTTTTTCCGGCCGGCTCTTCGCACCGGTCTCGCGTTCCTTTGGATCGCCACAGCGATTATTTCCGCGTTTGTCTATCCAATTGACAAAAGCATTATGATGGTTGTGCCGCTCGGCGTACCGGAAAGCGACGCGGCCAGCCTCGTGTATGCAGGCGCGGCGCTCGATGCAGCGCTCGGCTCTGCGCTCCTTTTCAATTTCCGGCCCGCGCTGATTGGAGTTTTGCAGATCGCAGTGATGGCGGCGTTTACGGTGCTCGCGACGATGGCGGCGCCTCAGGCCTGGATCGAGCCGCTAGGGCCGCTCACGAAGAACCTTGCTGTGCTGCTCGCGACGCTGACCATGATTGCGCTCGAAACGAGGCCATGAGCTACCTCGCTTTGAAGTACATCCACATCCTGAGCTCCACGATGTTGTTCGGGACCGGCCTTGGCACAGCGTTTCACGGGTTTCTCGCCTTCAGGACGGAGGATCCGCGCGTCGTCGCCGCGGTGGGCCGCTCCGTGGTGCTGGCCGATTGGCTGTTCACGGCGCCCGCCGTTGTGGTTCAGCCGCTGACAGGGGTGACGATGGCCCTTCTGGCGGGCGTTCCGCTGACCAGCGGCTGGCTCGCGCTGTCGATCGTGCTTTATATGTTGGTTGGCGCTTGCTGGCTTCCTGTTGTTTGGCTCCAAATCCAGTTGAGGCGCATCGCGAATGCGAGTCTGAAAAGCGGCGATCCGCTCCCTCTGCGGTATTTCCGTTATCTCCGCTTGTGGTTCGTACTGGGCTGGCCCGCTTTCGCGGCTGTTCTCGCCATTTTCTATTTGATGATTTTCAAGCCGGAACTCTGACTGCAAAAGGCGATAGAGATAGAGCCGTTTCCCCGAAAGGAAGCCGCGAGGCGTCATTCCGCCGCCGAATTCTTCACAGGCTCTTTCGCTGAAATGACGGCTTGCGGTTTTAAGGCGCGGCTGCCGGGAAGGGGGGAGCGACCCGCAGCTTAAGGCTTCCTCGGCATCTGCGCTTGCGCCATCGCTGCCAGCACCTTCAGGTCTTCCTCGTTCTTCTCGCCAGTCAAGAGGAAGCGGACCCGGTCGGTCACCCAGCTTGCCGCCTTGTTCGAGCCCAGCGCCTGCATGGCGATGGGGCTATCCGGCAGCTCGGAGGCGGGGAGGGCGTAGAGCGTCAGCGGCGGCTCCGTCTTCGACGCATCGATCCTCGATGCATCGGTCTTGGATGAATAGGTGAGCTGCATCATGCGGTCCTGGCGGTAGTTGAATGTCTGGCCGCGATAAAGCGTGTAGCCCTGGCGGGTGAAATCGGGCGGCGCCAGCGCTTTCGCCGTGATTTTCGAGAGCTGGAAGCGGATCAGCTCGGGGTTCGAGATGGCGTCGGGGTGGGCGATCAGCGTCTCTTGCGGGAAGAAGCTGTGGAACCGCGCGATATCGCCCGTCCAGGACGATACGGGAATGGTGGCTGCGGGCATCCTGTCGGCGCTCTTCGGCGGCGGCGGCGACGCGCGTTGAGCCGTCACAACCGTTGCGCCATAGCCTCCGAGCAGCCCTCCCGCGAAAACCGCGATCACGAACAGCATTTTCCTGACCGCATCCGGCTCTTTCTGCGCCGGCGCCCTGGCGGCTGCGTGAGGGCTGGCGTTGCCTTTAGGGGCCTGCCGCCCCTCGCTGTCATCAGGCTGAAGCACGCCCCTCGGCAGCGCAATCTCTTCACGTGCGAACGCGCCGAAACTTTCGATAAGCTGAGCCTGCGTGCGTTTCAGACGGGCCACGCGCCGCGAGATCTCCGCATTCTCCTTCGTGAGTTGAGAGACTTCGCCAGATTGGCCTCTCTCAAGCTGGCCGTCGAGATAAGCAAGCAGAAACTCATCGCTCAATTGCGTCATGCGGCACGCTCCCGCCCCCGCGCGCCGTTGTCGAACTCTGAGCGGGGTGCGCCGTCGGAAAGTCCGCGGTGATCGAGCCAGTGAGACAGCGCAGAATGCCCCCGTGCGAGAAGTTTCATCAGCGCCAGCATGGTGAGGGCGGTTACTTCCGCCGCCTCGTCGTATGACGCGCCCTCCCCATAAACGAGGTAAAGCGCGGCCCTCTGGGACGATGGCATATTTGCGATGAACTTGGCGAAATGGACGTTTCCGGCGAGCGGCCCTCTGGGGAAGCTCGCCGCAAACAGGCGCGGGTCGGGCGGACACTTCTTGTGGATGTCAGTGTCCTCGGCCAGTTTCGCGCTCCAGAGCGCGTACATGCGCCGGAATGCGGCGGTAAATTGGTCGCGGTCTGCTTCCGCAAAATCCTTGCGCGTATTCAAAGCCTTGAGCGTGCTGCGAAGGAGCGCGCGCGACAGTTCCTCGTTGACCGTCAAGACAAGAGCGAATTTGTAAAGGCGGGCGCTGGCGCCGTAATGGGCATCGCGCGGGCGGCTATGGATCTGTCCGAAAGAAGCCATGATACGCCACTCTCCTTACAAATTGAAATTACGGCCAACATAAAACACTGTGACAGGGAAAGGTTGACGCGCGGTAAAATTACAACAATGGACTGCCGTGAGACGAGTTTCTCACCGGCTTCTTTAGTCCCGCAACTCTTAACAGATTGCCAATCTGTACGAAGTTGTGAAACATCTTGCGTAGACTTGCCACGGGCAGCGATGGCGCGACTTGACCTCTTGCCCGGCGGCAGCTTTGCGGATGGCCCCATGACGAATGAAGACTCAGCTGAAACCCGCCTTAGCAAGTTCTCCAACGCCGATCGCCGCGCCTACCAGAAACCTCAAGGCGATCGTGAGATGGAGCAGCCCGCTCCTCCTCTTCCGTTCGGGGACGATCCGCCGCTCGCAGACCTTCTTGAACATGCCATGCGCGAGCAGGTGCCACTGCCGGGTTTCACCGCAAGCGTGAAGCCTCAGAGGGCGCCGGAACCGGATGGCCTGCCGGAAAGGCTGATCGAGGAATTGCAAACGGCGCAGGAGCAGATATGGGCCGAGCCGCCTCCCGAATACCGGCATTCGCTCGAAGAGCCCGCCGCGCCTGGGTTCGAAGCCCTGGAGCAGGGGCCGCCGGCCATGTCTCAGGCGATAGCCGTGGTGAACCGCAGACGGCGAGGCGCCGGCGCGGCGTTCCGCAAGATCGGCCAAACTTTGAAAGGACCTGCCGCCGCGCGCTTCAAGAAATCGAGCCGCGAGTTGGGGGATATGCTTGCGAAGGGCGCCGGGGCCGCCGTCCGCACGTCCGGCAAAATAAGCCGCCGCATGCGGATCCGCGATTGGCGCCGCCGCCGCCTCGCCCTCCTCAGCGTCGTGCACCGTCAGGTCTTCGATCGCAAGACAGAGAAGCTGCTCTTCTGCAAGTCGCCTTCGCTGGAGGTCTATCATGTGGAGGAGACCGAGGCGGGTCTGGAAAAATCGTTCGTCTATCAGGGGCCTATTCCTAAGAAGCTTCTCGACTGGGCGCTTTCGGCGCTGCCGGAAGATCTGAAGCGATATGCCTTCGTCGATTTTCGCGCTGGCAACGGGCGCACGCTCTTGCTCGCCGCCCGGCACAATTTCGAATACGCCGCCGGATATGCCTTCGACGCGGAGAGTTCGGAAACGCTCGAAATGATCTCGCGCAATATCCGCGAACCTACCTCTCGTGCCGCGATGTGAGGGCGCTGCGCGGAGACCGCGACGGCGTGCTCATTCCCGCGCAGCCCGCGGTTCTGTTTTTCCCGGACAGCCTCGCCTTTGCGCACAACGACACCATCCTGAGCTACGTGACGGCCTCATTGCAACTCGACCCGCGGCCCATCTATCTCATTTTCGAGAATGCGGGGCGCGAGCGCGGCAGCGAACACATGAAGAATTTCGAGCGGGCGCCCTTGCCGGTGCTCAATCAGGCGAAGGCGCTCCTTTTCGGGCCTATCAGGATCGCGGTCTACCGCGCTAAAGCAGCCAGCGCTCAACCAGACGCGGATTAGCTTATCTAGCGCTGGCGCAACGACGGACTGGATTGGGTCGATAACGGTCATTGGCTTGATTTCCTAGCGCTTCGGCTTTTCCCCAACTCCGGAATCACGAACCACGTCATGTCTCCACTCAAGCTCGGCTGCCAAACTGGACGCTATCTAAACAATATGGTAGGTAAGTTCTTGCCTGCTGGCCCCCATGCGCACTTCATCTCCCATAGCACTAGACCACTCCCACAGCATTAGACCTACTTGCTTATGTAGTTTGACCGAACGAGAGATAATCGATGGCGGACGTAGTATCAATTAAGCCCCTTGAAGTGCTCGAAACACCCGAGCTTACAAAGAATCGAGCAGTTGTGAATTTTCGGCTGAAGACAGAAAGCCTGATCGCCGATGCCAAGGCACTTATAGACCTTCCCAAGAATCTATACGCCAATGCACAAGAGAATTATAAGATATTCAAGAAGACTAACAACTTATACATCGATCCACAATATGAAACTTCGTCCCTATTCGCATTGGGGGCGCTATCTTTAATGTCGATGGGCGAGTCAGGAGCTACTTCATTTCTTCTTAAAAATATTTCAAATGGACTAGCCGGAGCTATCTTTCTCGCACTCTCACTTTCAATCGCAAATGTCTTACTAGGGTTCTGTATTGGCTGGTTGCTTGTTCGCTACATGAGACACAATGACCGGTTTCATCGTGTGTGGGCTAGTCTTCTGTTTTTTCCCATTACTATTGGTGGCGTCTGGTATAACCTTACGATAGGAATATTCCGAGAAAATGCAGAACATGCTAAACTGGACTCTGCCACCGCTCAGAACATCGCCTTAGCTGCGAAGCAGGTTTGGCCCGCGATTACTGGGTTCTTCTCAGGCCAGCAGGACAGAAGTTTAAGCACACCTTCGTTGGTATTGGTGATACTTGGATTGGCAATATTCTTTCTATCTATGTATAAAGGTATATTCCAAGACCACCCCTATCCAGAATTCAAGAAGCAATTCGAGTCGCTACGAAGGGCAGAAGAAAGTTATTTCACATTGCGTAGCACTATATACAATGAGTTAAGCCAATTGATAGATGCCTTGAATGTCGACATCACCGCCGAAGGTTCGAAACATTCCAACGATATGCAGGCCTATCTTGATGCTCTCATAAGTTGGCACACCGAAAAAGTGGATGGTGTCGTATATGTAGAACCATACGTCGCAAGTGGTGAAATCAACGTAGTTCAGGCCTAACAGTGAGATATAGAGCCACGCTATGAGCCCAAGCCCACTTCACGAACTCCGCGTAAAACAAAGCAAGTTAACGGTGTCTGCTGCAAAGAAGCGTAGGGATCTGTGGGGTTTAGCAATGCTTGCCCTGTCCATTATTTTATTTTCCGGTCTGTTTTATGCTAGAATTGCGGGAGAGCCCGAAGAGATTGGGGACAATTTTTGCGTTAAAGGAAAAGCGCCCTCCCGACAGGTTGTCGTGCTTGTTGATCAGACAGATCCTTTTGGGAAGGATATGCAGAGACGAGTGATGCTGGCGATTGAGGGAGCGTTGAAGAGCGCGCGTCGCGGTGAAATGTTTTCACTCTTCTCATTCACTGGGGCTGATACAAAAGGTTTCTCCCCAATTGTTCAGGCATGCAGCCCAGGCTCTAAAGATGAACATAGTATTTGGTTTGAGAACGAGAATCAGGTGGCTTCTACTTTCGAGAAGTTCGAGAAATTCATAAGAGGTAGCTTTCCGCGCGTGACGGAAGATCGATCAAATCCTAACTCACCGATACTAGAGGTGATTAAAGACCTTTCAGAGCGCGAAGAGTTCTACAACTCCAGCCGCGGCAGTACACTCTATATAATCTCTGACATGCGTCAGAATTCCAGTATATTAAAATTCTATGATTACAAGAATAGGAAAGCAATGCCACTGACCGATGACGCACTCAACAGTGGTTATCAAACTATATTTGGCGATAACGGGCTTAAGGCACAAAATTTTGACATCGTGATATACGAATTACAGCTTCAAGACGCGAATGTGGCCGCATCGGACGGCGTAAGAAATCTTTGGGACCGAATCCTAAAAGGGCATGCTAAATCAATAACATGGAAGCAAGCTTGAGGATGGACTTTCTGGAATGCTTCGATGCAAACGGAACGTCGGCTTATCCCCAAACATGAGTAGTTCCAAGTTTTGACTGTTCTTCCGCT
>CAVYBZ010000003.1:0-73468 GCA_963766815.1 uncultured Alphaproteobacteria bacterium
GCGGTCCACCACGTCCTGCACCAGATGAAAGCGGTCCAGATCGTTTTGAACGCGCATGTCGAAGGCGGTGGTGATGGTGCCCTCTTCCTTGTAACCCCGGACATGGAGATTTTGATTGGTCCGCCGATAGGTCAGTCGATGAACTAACCAGGGGTACCCGTGAAAGGCGAAGATGATGTGCTTGTCTTTGGTGAAAAGGTAATCGTAATCCGTTTCGCTCAAGCCATGGGGGTGCTCGCTCGCCGATTGTAGCTTCATGAGATCGACGACGTTGACGACCCGGATTTTGAGATCGGGCAGATGCTGGCGAAGGATTGAGACCGCGGCCAAAATCTCAAGCGTAGGCGTGTCTCCGCAGCAGGCCATCACCACGTCGGGTTCGGCGTTCTGGTCGTTGCTGGCCCATTGCCAGATGCCGATGCCTTCCGTGCAATGCACGGCGGCGGCGTCCATGGTCAGCCATTGCGGGATGGCGTGTTTGCCAGCTACCACCACGTTGACATAATGGCGGCTGCGCAGGCAGTGATCGAAGACCGACAGCAGACAGTTGGCGTCGGGCGGAAGATAGACGCGGACGATATCGGCCTTTTTGTTGACGACGTGGTCGAGGAAGCCTGGGTCCTGGTGCGTGAAGCCGTTGTGATCCTGCTGCCAGACGTGGGAGGCAAGCAGATAGTTCAGTGATGCGATCTTCCGGCGCCAGGGTAGTTCCAGCGTGACCTTCAGCCATTTCGCATGCTGGCTGAACATCGAGTTGACAATGCGGATGAACGCCTCGTAGCTGTTGAACAGCCCATGCCGGCCGGTCAGCAGATATCCTTCCAGCCAACCTTCGCACTGATGCTCACTGAGCATCGAGTCCAGCACACGCCCCGCAGGCGCCAGGAATTCATCGTTCTTTTCGGTATCGGCGTCCCATTGACGGCTCGTGGCCTCAAAAACCGCGCCCAGGAGATTGGAGAGCGTCTCGTCGGGACCGAAAACGCGGAAATTCCGCTGATCCTGATTCTGGATGGCGACATCGCGCAAAAACTTTCCCAGCACAAGCGTATCCTGGGCATCGACGGCGCCAGGCGACGGCACGCCGACCGCGTGAGCGCGAAAATCTGGCATGCGCAGATCGCGCAAGAGGATCCCGCCATTGGTATGCGGGTTTGCGCCCATCCGCCGGTCGCCTTTCGGCGCGAGGTCGGCCAATTCCGGTTTCAGGCGGCCATTTTCATCAAACAATTCCTCGGGCTTGTAGCTTTTCATCCAGCTTTCAAGCAGCGCCACATGCTCCGGATGCGCCGGATCGACGATGAGCGGAACCTGATGCGCCCTGAAACGTGCCCTCGATCTGGAGGCCGTCGACCTCTTTCGGTCCCGTCCAGCCTTTGGGGGACTTCAGAACGATCATTGGCCAATGGGGCCTTGCAGCGTTATTTGCGTCGCGCGCATTCTTCTGGATGCGCCGGATGTCCTCGATGGCCTCTTCCACGGCGGCGGCCATGAGCCGATGCATCGTTTCCGGCTCTTCGCCTTCGACGAATAAGGGCCACCAGCCGCAGCCTCGCAGAAACTGCTCCAGTTCCTCATGCCCTATTCGAGCCAGCACAGTGGGGTTGCTGATCTTGTACCCGTTGAGGTGCAGGATCGGCAGGACGGCCCCGTCGGTTACGGGATCGAGAAACTTGTTGGACTGCCATGAGGTGGCCAAGGGGCCCGTTTCGGCTTCACCGTCGCCGATGACGCAGGCGACGATCAGATCGGGTTGTCGAACGCGGCGCCGAAAGCATGGCTGAGCGAATATCCAAGCTCGCCGCCTTCGTGAATGGACCCCGGCGTCGTGGGCGCAACATGGCTGGAGATGCCGCCGGGAAACGAGAACTGCGTAAACAGCTTTTTCAGCCCGGCCTCGTCCTGGCTGATGTCCGGATAAATCTCGCTATAGCTGCCTTCGAGGTAAGTATTCGCTACCAATGCCGGGCCGCCATGACCGGGACCGGCGATATAAAACATGTTGAGATCATGCTTCTTGATGACCCGGTTCAAATGCGCATAGATGAAGTTCTGGCCCGGCGTCGTGCCCCAGTGTCCGACCACCAGCGGTTTCACGTGGGCGAGCGTGAGCGGCTCGCGCAGCAGCGGGTTTGCGTAGAGATAGATCTGCCCCACGGATAGATAATTGGCGGCGCGCCAATAGGCGTTCATCTTGCGCAACTCGCTCGGAGTCAGGAGCTCTCCCGCCGTTGGCGGCCCACTCGCGCCGGTCCGGTTCCGAGCCTCTAGGGTTGAAGTGGATGCGTTCATGAATTTGTGACTTACTGTGTTTTGCTGTTCGCTCATCGCTGCGGCGTGACGCGGCTGAGTAAGCGCCCCGGCCTCGTCGACAGAAAGGCTGTAGCCCTAAGCACGCTAACATTCTCCGGATGGCCCATGACCTCGGTCACGCCAAGCGCCGCCCACGCGCTCGATGGCGCGACACGCCGGTCGCGCAGCGCGCCTTCCAAGAGCCGCCTGTGATACGCGCGGCCGCCGTCTGGAAGAAGCGCGCTCTTGGCAAGCGCGCTTCATGCCCAAGGTCTAAGCCGCTTTTTTGAAGGCCGCCGCCGCCGTGCGGGTCGCTCTGTCGTATGCGGCCCGGCTTTCCTCTAGTGCGGCTCTGAAAGCCGCCCAGGAGTGCTCTCCCGCGCCACGTAGCGTTTCGAGCTTCAATTTTGCGGCGTCCGCCTCTGCATTCAAATGCGCCAGCGCGGCATCGGCCTCTTGCTTCTGGGCTGCGGTGAAAGTGTTAGCCGTTGTGCGCAGCAAACCGAGCGTCTCCTGCCAGGCTTTCCACTGTGCTTCAGCCCGCGCCTTGAATGTCAGCCCCAGTTGCTCACCGTTCAGCCGAAGTTCGCTGAGATATTTTTGAACCGAGCCTTCGAATGAGGTCCAATTCGCTTCCAGACCGGACTGTGCTTTTACCCAGCCGGCCTCATTCTCACCCTTCTGCTTGTGGACAGCCTGCTGAAAAGCCTCGCGTTGAGCGCGGATCTCCGAAACGGCTTTTTCGGTCTGCTTTTTCGCGGCGGCTTGAAGTGTAGACGCGCGGGCGTCGATCGATGCTAAAGTCGCTTCAATCTCATTGAGGCGTTCTTGCGCCCAGTTTGTGAAATTATGCGCATAGGTTCCGTTCGTCATGAAGTCACCTTTCTCGGAAATACATAGACACGAAGGATTGCGTTCTCAAAAAACACTAATTTGTTAACTCTCCGGCAAGTTCCTGTTCCTACATCTGAGACATAGAACAAATCCAGCGGGCACATATTTCCGTATCTTGAGATCGTATTACCCAGTCTTCATTTACGAGAGAATGGTGTATCCGCCTAGAATCGGGAAATACCTATACTTTGCATATTATCTAGTGAAGGTAACAAAAGCGTTTTGGCGTCCATCACCATTCTCCCCTGCGATTACTGGATAAACTTCTGCCTTAACTTGCCTGCCGAACACCGCCCGAGAGGCGCGCTTTAACTGCATGCCGCGGAGATGGCTATTATAGCGCCGATTTGGAAGTTTCGGAATCTACTCGCGGCCAGGCAACTGTTTCCACAGCCAATATGCGATTTATATAGTATACGCTATCTATACAGAAATAAATATCAACAAAACCTGAGTATTTTCCGATTCTAGACGCTTGCTTTTTTTTGTGAGCAGATGGCTCTTATGTCATATTAGGAGTCCACATTATGATGCGTAGACTGACACTTGCGGCTGCTCTCGCCGCAGCAATCGCGCTCCCAGCAATCGCCGAGGAGACCAAATCTCCCGCCACGGCGACCGAGGGCGCCGGTACGGTTCTTACCGCGCAGACGTTGCTCACCGAGCAACAAGCCAAGGCCTGGGTTGGCAAGCCCGTCTATAGCAGCGACGGCAAAAATCTTGGCGAGGTCGCAGCAGTCCTGCGAAGCGCCGACAACAAGATCACTGAATTGCGCGCCGATATCGGCGGCTTCCTAGGTATCGGCGAGCATGAAATCGCTATTCCGGCGGCTCAGTTCGTGTTGCATAGCGACCGCATCGTGCTTGACCTGACGGCGGCGGCGGCAAAGGCGCTTCCGAAGGTTATGAAGTAGGCAGCCAGAGTAAGGGCTCTGTGCCTGCTTCTCCGAGATCGAAACGAAGCGGCCGCTATAGGGGTCGCGCCCTCTCCGCAGCCTCGCTTGTAATGAGCCTCGATGCGAATGCGGGCCGGGTTTTAGATCAACTTGCCTTTAATCGGACCCGACTAAAGGGGGGAAAGTTGACTGATTCTAAAGTGCTAGGGGTAGCCTGTGTCCAATTGGAGGCGGGCCGCCCCTAGGCTTCGCAGAGGGGCATCGCCAACTCGGAACTCAACCTCAGAGCATACCAAGCCATGACACACCAACTCACAATCGACCAAACGAACGCCACTGCATTGCCGCATAAGGCGGCTCTGCGTGAGATCATCATTTACGGACACTCCACCCTCTTCTTCTGGTGGCCGGCTTGGGCGATAGGCTTCGTGATCGCTGTTTTAAACGCTGGGCAGGAAAAGTTTCTTGCGACGGCCCCGGGGAGCCAGCCAAGTTCAGTGCTCGGCCTTACCTACATAGCTGTAATTTTACTATTGATCGTTTTCACAAATGTCCGGCTGCGTGGCATCAATTCGGTCGTGGCGTTGCTCTCTCTCGCATTTATTACGGTCGTGCTCGCCTGGTTCGGCTGGTGGGATGAGGTCGCCAAGCTGATCCCCTATCTATCGGTGCATATGAACACCGGTTTCTACGTTGTATTTTCGTCAGGATTATTTATCATCTGGCTTCTGATGTTCTTTGTATTCGACCGGCTGATCTACTGGCGCGTGCGGCCAGCGCAAATGACGGAAGAGCACTTTATCGGCGCCGGCGCGGAAAGCTTTGACACTAACGGCTTGCGCTTTCAAAAGCTTAGCGCGGATTTTTTCCGGTCGACCCTTGGTTTCGGCGCCAGCGACCTCCGCGCAACAGTAGCGGGCAGCGGCGGGGCGACCATCGAAATTTCCAACGTCATCTTCATAGACCGCAAAGTTCAGGCTATAGAAAAGCTCATTTCTGTGAAAGCAGATAGCACACCTGAAATCGCTTCTTGAGCATCGAGCAGTAAGCCCGATCTCATTGTCCTGCATAACTCGCCGTTTCGGCGATCCGATCTCCACGGCGCGCCGCAGGCAGACCGTGGAGGCAAATCTTGCAGCCGCTGATTGCTATCGCTTAAGGTCTTCTGAAAAGCAGTGAAGTAGACTGTCTTCTTTTTTGAATGAGACATTTATTAGATTTTTAACGGATATTTGCGGTATTTTTTGTTAGCTTCTGATCCCAAGAGAACAGGCTGAGTACTTTCCGATCCTATCTTTGTGTGACTCCCGCCAACTATAATAAACCGAGGACGGCAAAGCGATCGAATGATGGATTTCCCGCGCTTTTCCCGGTTCAACTTACCGGAAGCGGCGCAGAATGCTCCGCTTACAAGTTCCGGCCCCGCAATGAAAAAAGGATCAAATGGAAAATATCGACACAGCCGTTGCTGTCTTTGGAGATCATAATGAAGCGGAAACAGCTGTCAAAAAGCTTGGCACGGCTGGCTTCGCGATGAAGAACCTGAGCATCATCGGCAACGGATATCATACCGACGAAAAGGCCGTCGGCTTCTACAACGCGGGCGACCGGGTCAAGTTTTGGGGCGCGCGAGGCGCTTTCTGGGGCGGCTTCTGGGGCTTGCTCCTTGGCGGGTTATTCATCGCGACCCCAGCCGCGGGGCCGGTTGTCGTGCTTGGATATCTGGCCGCCATTGTGATCGTTGGGCTAGAGAACGCAGTCCTGGTGGGCGGACTTAGCGCGATTGGAGCAGCGCTCTACAGCATTGGCATTCCAAAGAACAGCGTCGTCGAATATGAAGCCGCCCTGAAGGCCGATAATTTTCTAGTGATGGCCCACGGCACGGCGGAAGAAGTCGCTCGCGCCAAGTCAATCCTAGGCTCAGCCAACCCCTCGCGCCTTGACGTGCACACAACTGCTAAAGCAGTTCAGCCATCAGATGTTCTCGCGCCGGCCGGAGCCTGAATGCTTCCGCTTTAGATCCCGCTTTTGATGGATTCATTCGGCGGGCTCTAAGCTGCGTTGCATCGATCGTTTAATCGGAAACCGATTCGCGCTTTTCCGGACGCGCTCTTCTGTAACGGGCTTTTGTCAACGCAGTTTGTCTTGCCCGCGAGGGCAGGCGTCCAGTAGCCGGGGCAATAAAATCCGGTTAAGGTATCGCTTACTGGGCTCCTCGCCTTCGCGGGGATGACAACGGAAGCGGTCCGGGGGTTTCGGCGGTTGTATAACTTTTAAGGAGGAACGACATGTCGCTCCTAGCTCTCTATCTCCTTCCCTTCGCGGTCATCATCTTCTTCGTTCTTATTGCGGCGTCGGTGAAAATTCTGCGTGAATACGAGCGGGCGGTGGTTTTCACCCTCGGCCGCTTCCAGCGGGTCAAAGGCCCGGGCCTGGTGCTGTTGTTCCCTTTCATCCAGCAAATGGTGCGCGTGGATTTACGCATCCAGGTTATCGAGATCCCGACCCAGGACGTGATCTCCCGCGACAACGTCTCCATGAAAGTTGACGCGGTCCTTTACTTCAACGTAGTGGATCCCGAACGCGCGATCATAAGGGTGCAGTCCTACCTTCCGGCGACGAATATGCTCGCTCAGACGACATTGCGCGCAGTGCTCGGGCAGCATGAGCTTGATGAGATGCTCTCAGAGCGCAAGAAACTCAGCACCGACGTTCAAAGCATCCTCGACACCCAAACCGAAACCTGGGGCATCAAGGTGAGCAACGTCGAGATCCGCACCGTCGAACTGACAGATAACATGGTGCGCGCCATCGCGAAACAAGCCGAGGCCGAACGCGACCGCCGCGCCAAGATTATTCATGCGGAAGCCGAGTTCCAGGCCTCGCAAACTCTCGTCAACGCCGCCCAGATCCTATCCACCATTCCGGCCGCCATGCAGTTGCGCTACCTGCAAACGCTGGCCGAGATCGGCGCGGAGCAGAACTCGACCGTCGTCTTCCCAATGCCGATCGACGTTATGAAGCCATTCCTCGAAATTCTCGATAAGCAGGCGAAGCCAATTGCAGCCAATGGCGCTGCTCGCACTTCAAGCGTCGAGGGCGCCGCGCATTAGAAGTTTGTGAGCGTAACGCGGATTGGCTGAGGGGCTTGGCGCGATCGCTGCTGTGGGCGCGCACAAGCGCAGGCCTGGAACGGCCTGATGCTGAACAGGGTTAGGCTTTTACGTGGAGGACTTCATGATGCAAGACTCAACCACATCAGCGGCGGCTGCCAAAGGCCTGATTTCTAGCCGGGAGGTAGAGGGCGCCGCCGTTTACGGCGCAGATGGGAAAAAAGTGGGCAACATCGATCATCTCGTGATTGAGCGCGTCAGCGGCCAAGTTGCTTATGCAGTCGTCGATTTCGGAGGCTTCCTCGGCCGTCTCAAGAGCCATTACAGCTTGCCGTGGCCAATGCTCAAATACGATCCTAAACTCGAAGGCTATCGCACTGATGTCACGAAAGAACAGCTCAATTCCGCGCCTGGTTTTGATGATGAAAGTTACGATGACCGGGATTGGGAAATCGAAACTCATAGGAATTATGGCGTAGATCCCTATTGGGTCAAAACGTCAAGTTGACCGGTAGAAATCATCGATCATGCGGAAAAAAATTATAACATCCGCGCATTTCGGCCAGCCCGCATCGACGCCCCAGCACCTCATGATGCACGGGTGGGCGGCGCCCGACTTTTTGGATTCCGCCTATGAATGGCGGCGCCTTTTCTCGGAAGCCTGGGGCACATTCCTCCTCGTTGTCGTGGCGGCTGGGGCCGGTGTCATCGGAGCGCAAAGCGGCGGAGAGATAACACTCAGTATGAAGGTCGTGGCCCCGGGCATCATGGTCATGGCGATCATCTATTTCATGGGCGCGGTCGGGGGAGCGCATTTAAATCCGGCGGTTACGTTCGCGTTCGCTGCGCGGCGCAATTTTCCCTGGGACCGCGTCCCCGGATATATCGCGGCGCAAACCGGTGGGGGCGTCGCGGCTGCTTGCTTCCTGCGCGCGAGTTTCGGCACGGCGGGATCGCTCGGCGCCACTGCGCCAGGTTCGGGATTCAACAATCTGCAAGCGTTTATCATGGAGGTCTTGCTGACGACCGGATTGGTCAGCACCATTCTGGGCACAGCGTCGGGCGCCCGTAACATCGGTTCGAATGGAGCGCTCGCGGTCGGCGGATATATCGCCTTGGCGGGCCTATGGGCGGCGCCGGTCAGCGGCGCATCGATGAATCCGGTACGCTCGTTCGCCCCCGACCTCATCCGAGGCGATCTGAGCACGACCTGGATCTATGTCTTTGGTCCCTTGCTGGGCGCAATGATCGCAGTCGGCTTTAAATCAATACTCAAAGGCAAGGCTACCGCCGCCGGAACGCTGGCGGCTCAGGGCGATCTGGAAAGCGGCGAGAACGCCCAGCGGCGTTGAAAGGTGGGTAGTTTCCGAGCCTAGCCTTGCATAGCTGCTCCGCGCATTGTCGTAATGCGGGGTAATCTGGCATCAGCGGCGGCATGTGAGTGTTGCAAGAGAGTGTGGATCGGTGAGCGGTCACGGCGGTCGAGCGTTTCGTCTACGCGATGACGAAATATGCCGGCGCCTATGTAACCGTGCTCGGCGGCGTGGACGCCTTGGTTTTCACCGCCGGCATCGGCGAGAACTCCGTCCCGGTGCGCGAGGCCCTGTGTGGCAAGCTCTCCTAGCTTGGCGTGGCGCTGGACCACCCGGCCAATGCCGCCGGCGGACGGGCCCCGTATTTCGACGCCTGACAGCCGCATGTCGGCATCCACACCAACGAAGAACTGATGATCGCCCAGCATACGTTGGCGCTGGTCAAGGAATGAGGATGGAACCATGTTCAAGTCGATAGAGGGCTTGCCTGCGGATGTGCTGGCGATCGAAGCCAGCGGTCAGATCACCCACCAGGATTATCGCGACACCTTGATTCCCATGGCCGAAGGCCTGATGGCCAAGGGTCCGATCAAGATGCTCTACGTCATCGGGCCCAATTTCACCGGCTTTGATCTTGATGCGCTGTGGGATGACAGCGCCTTCGGCTTCAGCCACTGGCACGACTTCAGCCGGATCGCCCTCGTCACAGATCACGTCTGGATATGTGGCGTGGTCAGCATGTTCACGCCGTTCTTTCCCGGGGAGGTGCGCCTGTTCCGGCTCGCGCAATTGTCCGCCGCGAAAGACTGGATCACGGCCCCGCCGGTGGGCGTTTGACCATGAAAAACGCCACGCAGCAGACCGTCAAACCCGCGAATGCGCCCCAGGGCGCCGACCGGCCCACGAAGACACCGCGCCACTCCAGGGCACAGAAGCCGGGCGCGAAGCCCGATCCGAACGAAGCCCTCAAGTCGATGTCCATGGCGGACCTACAGGCGAAGCTAGGGTCGTCGCCGGACGGCCTTAGTCAGGCCGAAGCGGCGAAGAGGCTGACCCAATATGGACCCAACGAGATTGAAGAAAAGAAGACCAACGAACTCCTGAAATTTCTCAGCTATTTCTGGGGCCCGATCCCGTGGATGATCGAAGCGGCCGTAATCCTTTCGGCCGTAGCGCGGCACTGGCCCGACTTCGGCATCATCCTGCTTCTACTTCTGGCCAATGCCGTGGTCGGATTCTGGGAAGAACACCAGGCGGGAAACGCCATCGCCGCCCTGAAGGCCAAGCTTGCCATCAAGGCCAGGGTAAGACGCGATGGGAACTGGGTCACGGCGGCTGCGCGTGAGTTAGTTCCCGGCGACGTTATTCGCATCCGCCTTGGCGACATCGTTCCGGCGGACGCGCGCCTGCTGGAAGGCGATCCCCTGGAGCTGGATCAGTCCGCTCTGACGGGAGAATCGTTGCCGGCCGCGCGCAAATCCGGCGAGGCCGTATTTTCGGGTTCGATTGTCCGGCAGGGTGAAATCGGGGCGCTAGTCTATGCCACGGGCGCCAAAACCTATTTCGGCAAGACGGCGCAACTGGTTCAGGAGGCGCACACGGTCAGCCATTTTCAGCGCGCGGTGCTGAAGATTGGCAACTACCTCATCATCCTCGCGGTGGCTTTGGTGGCGATCATCATTACGGTCGCGATCTTTCGTGGCGACCCGATCCTTACGACCTTGCAGTTTGCCTTGGTACTGACAGTCGCGGCGATTCCGGTGGCGATGCCGACGGTTCTCTCGGTAACCATGGCGGTTGGGGCGCGCCTGCTCGCCAAGAAAGAGGCGATTGTGACCCGGTTGGCGGCCATCGAGGAATTGGCTGGCGTCGACGTGCTCTGCGCCGACAAGACCGGCACACTGACCCAGAACAAGTTGACACTGGGCAAACCGTTCAGTGTAAGCGGCATCTCCGCCAGTCAAGTCATCCTGAACGCCGCGCTGGCGTCTCGCGCAGACGACAAGGACACCATCGACTTGGCCGTGCTGGGCGGCCTGAAAGACAAGCATGCGCTGGAGGGTTACGATATTACCCATTTCCAGCCTTTCGATCCGGTGCACAAGCGCACGGAAGCCGCCGTCAAAGACAAGCACGGACAAGCGTTCAAGGTTGCGAAGGGCGCGCCGCAGGTGATTTTGGAGTTGTCGGCAAATGCCGGTGAGGTGAAGTCTGCCGTCGAAAAAGCCATAAATGAATTTGCGGCGCGCGGCTTTCGTTCATTGGGCGTGGCGCGAGCAGAGGGAGACGGGCAATGGCAGTTTCTTGGTGTGCTGCCTCTGTTCGATCCGCCACGTGATGATGCCAAGGCGACCATCGCGACCGCCCGCCAGATTGGCGTAACCGTCAAGATGGTGACGGGCGATCAACTGGCTATCGCCCGCGAGACCGCCAAAAAACTAGGGATGGGCGCAAATATCCTCGACGCCAGTGGCTTCGGCGATACGAAGCATCACGAGACGGCGCAATTGGCCGAGGCCATCGAGAAGGCCGACGGGTTTGCCCAGGTATTCCCAGAGCATAAATTCCACATCGTGGATGTCCTGCAGCAACGCGGTCACATCGTCGGCATGACAGGCGACGGGGTGAATGACGCCCCCGCGCTGAAGAAGGCCGACTGCGGCATCGCTGTTTCCGGCGCCACGGACGCGGCGCGCGCGGCGGCGTCCATCGTGCTTTTAACGCCCGGTCTGTCGGTGATTATCGATGCGATCAAGGAAAGCCGGAAAATTTTCCAGCGGATGAACAGCTACGCGGTCTATCGTATCGCCGAGACGCTTCGCGTGCTGTTTTTCATGACGCTGGCGATCCTGGTCTTCAATTTTTATCCATTGACTGCTGTGATGATTGTGATGCTGGCTTTGCTCAACGACGGCGCCATCCTGTCCATCGCTTATGACAATGTTCACTACAAGGACAAGCCTGAAGCCTGGAACATGCACATGGTGCTGGGGGTCGCGACCGTGCTGGGTGTCATCGGCGTGGTGTCTGCATTTGGCCTCTTCTACCTTGGTGAGCGCGTCTTTTACCTCGACCGCGCGCATATCCAGACGTTGATGTACCTCAAACTTTCCGTGGCAGGCCATCTGACGATTTTTCTGACGCGCACGCGCGGCCCGTTCTGGTCCATCCGCCCCGCGAGGACCCTCTTGATCGCGGTGTTCGGCACGCAAGCGCTGGCCACTCTGATTGCTGTGTACGGACTGTTTATCACTTCCGCTCGGATGGGGTTGGGCCTTGTTCGTTTGGGGCTATGCTCTGGCGTGGTTCCTCGTGAACGATCGCGTGAAGCTGCTTGCCTATCGGATTTTCGATCCTGTCACAGTCACCGATTTGAAGCCGGCGGCGTTTCTAACGGGCAACGACGGAACGCGATGAACACGGCCAGCATCGCCGAAAGGATGAAAATGGAGATCGATTCCAAAGATTTTCGAGTGAAGGAGGGAGACGAGGTCAATCTCAAGAAGTGGCCTACGGCCGTCGATCCCGTGTACAAGTCGAAGGAGCATTACCATGAGCTCTTAGCAGAACATGTTGCGCAGCTCAGCTCACAGCAGCAACTGCTCTACGCATCCAACAGCCATGCAATCCTCTTGATCTTTCAAGCGATGGATGCGGCGGGAAAAGATGGCGCGATCAAGCATGTGATGTCGGGCGTCAACCCGCAAGGCTGCCAGGTCTTCAGCTTCAAGCATCCCAGCCCTGCCGAATTGCAACATGATTTTCTCTGGCGCACGACCCGCGATCTCCCGGAACGTGGGAAGATCGGCATCTTCAACCGCTCCTATTACGAAGAAGTGCTGATCGTCCGCGTGCATCCCGAAATTCTCCGCAACGAAGGGCTGCCGGACGCGCCGGACGATGACAAGACGCTTTGGCGCGAGCGGTATCGTTCGATCGCGAATTTGGAGAGGCATCTCCATGAGAATGGAACGCGCATCGTGAAGTTCTTCCTGCACCTCTCGAAGGAGGAGCAGCGAAAGCGCTTCCTTCAACGAATCGATGAACCGGAAAAGAACTGGAAATTCAGCCTTGCGGACGTTGAGGAGAGAAAATTCTGGAAGCAATACATGAAGGCCTATGAGGAATGCCTTAGCGCGACAAGCACCAAGGACTCGCCCTGGTATGTCGTTCCCGCAGATGACAAAGAGAACGCGCGGCTGATTGTATCCCAGATTGTGCTCGATACGTTCGAGGGCCTGAAAATGACTTATCCGAAAACGAGCGCGGAGCGATGGCAGGAATTGCAGTCGATCCGTGAGCAGCTCAAGGCGTAAGCGCCGGCCGCGTCGCCGCAAGAAGATCAGGAAAAAATAGGCCAATTGCGTCGCGATGAAACTCCTGCACGCCTCCGGTCGTCAGACGCTGCGCCGAAGACTACCCGCAGCGTTGCCGGCACGAGTGCGCCCAAAAATGTCACAAGGCCGCGGCGCGGGCAGAAAAATCGCCAACACCAATTCCACCAAACCCGATCCAGATTAGATATGGTTTCCGCTGTTTAAGGGCAGTCCGCGCCGGAATGATGTGAGGCGCTACGCACAATTTTAGCAAAATGATCCGGAGCGGCTAAGCAATCATAAATTGTACGCTGCTACTTTCTGCAACAATAACTCCAGATAGAGTTGTCGCCAAGGTTCGATTTAGCGCGTTTGCGCAGGAAGACAGCTTGCATGTCCGCCATATTCCGTCAGCAGGCCATGGAACATGCCTCCTCGCCGGAGGGACTGGCGGCGCCGCTCAAGGTAACGGGCCGGGCCGAATGGCTCGCGCTGGCGGGCGCCGCGATAGCGGTCTTAGCGGCGGTGACCTGGGGTTTCGCTGGCTCTGTGCCGACGACGATAGCGGGAAGCGGCATACTCTTGCGAAAGGCGGGCGGGACACTTGCTGTAACGGCTGCGGAAAGCGGCGTCGTGGCCGCGCTGTCCGTTGAGGCTGGCGCCGAAGTCAAAAAGGGTCAGACGGTCGCTCAACTGCGCTTGATCGCCAGCGAGGCGAGACTTGCCGCCGCTCAGCATAAGCTTGAAACCTTGCGCAAGCAGCGCGACGAACTTGCCGCCTACTGGAACAGATATCTGCCCGAGCAGCAGGCGCAAATCGGCGCGGAGCGCTCGCTCACGCAGGAGGCGCTGCGGAATGCCGAAGAGATCGCGGCGGCAGCCCGTTTTGAATTCGACGCCATCAGCACTCTGAACCGCGATGGTCTTGTCGCAAAACCCCGCCTCGATCAGACGCGCCAAGCCTATTTCGGGGCTCTCAGCCGGTGCGATGACTTGAAAATCAAGTTGCAGGGGCTTGAGGCCAGGCTCCTCGCCTTGGGCAATCAACGCGACCAGGCGCTCGACGGCGTCAATCTGGCGATCGTCACCGCGGAGGGTGAGGCCGCCACGGCGCGCGAAACGCTCCATGCGGCGGCCATGCTGATTGCGCCGCAATCGGGAATAGTCACGGAGATCGCCGTCAATATTGGCGATAACGTCGCCGCTGACACAAGGCTCGTCACCATCAGCTATGGCGAACCGGCGCTAAGCGCGGTGATTTATGTTCCGGCGACGACCGTCGAATGGCTTCGGCCGGGGATGCAGGCGCGCGTCATTCCGGGGACCGTCCGCCCGGAGGAATACGGCACGGCGCTGGGCACGGTAGCCTCGGTGTCGGCCTTTCCGGCGAGCGAACCCTCGATGCGGCGCCTCATCAACAACGACGCCCTGGTGCGCAGCATTATGCAGACCGGCCCGCTGCTGGCCGTTCGCATCGATCTCGATCGCGACCCGTCGACGCCCTCGGGTCTGAAATGGTCGTCCGGGCGCGGGCCAAACGCCGCTGTGAACGAGGGCTCGCTGGCGGCGGCCGCCATCACCGTACGGGAACAGCCGCCAGCCAGCCTCATCATCCCAGCGCTGCGCCGTCTGCTCGGCATCAGCGCCCAAGCCGGCTGAGCGGCTCCGTGTCCGTTGCATCCTCCATCGGCGCGTCCGCCGTCTGCCCGCCCGGCGAGTTCAAGCCGGTCCATGTGCGCACGCCAACGATATTACAGATGGAAGCGGTCGAATGCGGCGCGGCGAGCCTCGCCATGGTGCTGGCCTATTTCGGCCGATGGGTTCCGCTTGAGGAAATGCGCGTAGCGTGCGGCGTCAGCCGTGACGGCAGCAGCGCCCTGAATGTGGTGAAGGCGGCGCGTGGCTACGGCCTGGAGGCGAAAGGCTTCCAATATGAGCCGGATGCCCTGCCGGGGCTGGCGCTGCCGCAGATCGTATACTGGAAGTTCAACCATTTCCTGGTGGTCGAAGGCTTCGAGCGGGCCGGCGTTCTGGTCAACGACCCGGCGCTGGGGCGGCGGCGCATCGGCTGGGAGGAATTCGGCCAAGGCTTCACCGGCATCGTGCTCACCTTTAAGCGGGGTGCGGATTTCCAGCCCGGCGGCTACCGCCCGCGCATCCTCAATTCGCTCTGGCGGCGCATGCATGGCGCCTCTGGCGCCATCGCGTATATCGCCCTGGTCAGCCTGCTCCTTGCGGTTCCCGGCATCGTCGTTCCCGGCCTGACCAAGGTGTTCATCGACGATTACCTCATCGCGGGCCGCACGGAATGGCTGCGCCCGCTTATCGTGGCGTTTCTGGCGACGGTGGCCGTCCTCTGGCTGCTGGCATCGCTGCAACAGCGCGTGCTGCTCAACCTTCAGATACAGCTCGGCGTGGCGTCGGCGGGCAAACTCGTCTGGCATCTCCTTAACCTGCCGGCGGAGTTCTTCGCACAGCGCTATGCCGGCGATCTCGCCGAGCGCGTGGAAGCCAATCAGCGCATCGCCCGGCTGATTTCCGGCGACATCGGCACCAATCTCGTCAATCTGGTCAGCGCGGTGTTCTTCGCCGCCATCATGCTGAGCTACGATCTGGTGGTAGGCCTGATCGGCGTGGGCTTCGGGCTGCTCAATCTGACGGCGCTGCTGTTCGTTTGGCGGCGGCAGGAGGAGGGCAACCGGCGGCTGGCGCAGGATGGCGGCCGGGTTTACGCCGTCGCCATGGACGCCATCACCGGCATCGAGACAGCCAAGGCCAGCGGTTCCGAGGGCGCGCTTTTCGAGCGGTTCGCGGGCTACCAGACGCGCTATCTCAATCTCAGCCAGGAACTCGGCCGCATCAGCGCCATCGTGGGCGCGGCGCCCACGCTTATCGCCGCGCTCGGCAACTTGGCGGTGCTCGGCATCGGCGCGGAGCGGGTGATCGGCGGCCATATGACCATCGGCGAACTGGTGGCGTTCCAGGCGCTGCTGACGGCGTTCAACTTTCCGATCACGCGGCTCGTCGAACTCGGCGGCAAGCTGCAAGCAGCCATGGGCGATCTCGCCCGCCTCGACGATGTGCTGCACTATCCCTGCAAAACGCCGGCGCCCTTGGCGGAGCTGGCGATCCGGGCGAGCGTCACGCCGAAGCTGACCGGGTTGGTTGAGATGCGCGGCGTCACCTTCGGCTACAACCGGCTCGCCGGACCGCTGATCCGCGATTTCAGCCTGACCATCCGGCCAGGCTCGCGGGTTGCGGTGGTGGGGCATTCCGGCTGCGGCAAGTCCACGCTCGTGCGCCTGCTCAGCGGCCTTTACGCGCCATGGGAGGGCGAAATCCTGTTCGACGGCCAGCCGATCCGCCGCATCGATCCGGCGGTGTTCGGCAATTCGGTGGCGGTGGTCGATCAGGACATCAACCTGTTCGAGGCTTCGATCCGCGATAACATCACGCTGTGGGATGCGGCCATTCCGCAGGCGAGCGTGGTGCGCGCCGCCCGCGACTCCGCCATTCACGACGCCATCACGGCGCGGCCGGGGGCCTATCATGCCATGGTCCGCGAGCAGGGAGCGAACTTCTCGGGCGGCGAACGCCAGCGGCTCGAAATCGCCAGGGCGCTCGCCGCCGATCCGGTCATTCTGGTGATGGACGAGGCGACGGCGGCGCTCGACCCCGCCACGGAGAAGATCGTCGACGGCAATATCCGCCGGCGCGGCGCGACGTGCATCATCGCCGCACACCGGCTGAGCACTATCCGCGACAGCGATGAGATCATCGTGCTGGAGCAGGGGCTGGCGGTGGAGCGCGGGCGCCATGACGATCTGCTGCGGAGCAAGGAGGGCGCCTATGCTCGTCTCATCGCCGCTCAGTAGCGCGGTTCCGCAAGTTCACGCGGCGGCGGAAAGCGGCCAGCGGCTCGACGGTCCCGGCAAAGCGTTTCGCGCCAGCGGCGGCGCGGTGGATGTGTTCGCGCTGGCTTTGAAGGAGGGCGTCCAGACCGGCCGGCTGCCGCTGTTCCGCGTCGAGGACGGCGGCTTCCTGTTCGGTCTCGGGCAGACGGACGCGGTGTGCCTCCTGGCGGTTCCGGCGGCCGGCGCACGGCTGGAAGCGGCGGACACCGGCGCGACCGCAGACGTAGCGGCGGCGATCGACGCCTGGACCGGGCGCTTGATGCAAGCCCTGGACGTCGCGCCGCCCAAGCAGGTCGCCAGCCTCGCCGCCACGGGCATGTGGGCGCTTGCGGCTGGGCATTCAGCGCGGCCCGCATCGGGCGCCGTGTGGATTTGGGCCGTCAATGGCGAGGCGGCGATACTGGGCGCGATCCCGGTTCCGGGCGCCGGCGCGACGCCATTGCCTGTGACAAGCCGCACATTTGTGACAGCGGATGCGCCAGCGGTGTTGCAGGCGGTCACAACCGCCGTTCTGCTGACCAGCGGCGCGCATGAGGACGCGCTAAAACGGCTGTTCGCCAATCTCGGCGCGCATCTCTTGGACCTGTTTGCGGCGCGGATGACGGCGGCGCGCGAGGCGGAGCGGACGCAGCTCGCCGCGCGGCAAGCCGCCAGCGGGACAATCTGGAGGCGCGCGCAATCGCGCCTCGCCAGCGTGCTCGACAGTGATGCGCCTATCGCCCAAGCAAGCCGCTGGGACAGCGACGCCGTGTTCCAGAGCGTGTCGATACTTGCAGGCGAAGCGGGCGCCAGAGCGGTTGCGCCGGCGGGTGAAGGCGTCATACCGCCCTCCATCAAGGATCGCCTGGACGCCATTGGGAGGGCGTCAGGGTTCCGCGTGCGCGAGATCGAACTGAACGCGCGCTGGCGGGAGGGCGCGACCGTACCTTGCCTGGCGTTGTTCGCGGGCGAAAATGCGAAACACCCCGTCGTGATCCTGCCGCGCGGCTCAAGGGGCGCGGTCATGGCCGATCCCGCCACGGGCGCCAGGTCTCCCGTGGATGACGCCGCCGCGCAAAAGATCGCCGGCGCCGCCTACGAGCTGCATTGGCTGCTGCCGCCGGTGCCGCTGACCGCGTATTCGTTGCTGGCGTTCGGCATGCGCCGCAAAATGGCGCACTTCACCGCCATCCTGCTGGCCTCGGCGGCGGCGGCGCTGCTGGCGCTGGCCGTGCCGGTGATCACCGCCACAATCGCCGGCCGGATCATTCCCAACGCCGAACTCGGCCAGCTTGGCCAGCTTCTGGCGCTGCTATTTGGCACGGCGATCGCCAGCTTCTGCTTCGTGCTGGTGCGCATGCTGACGCTACTGCGCCTTCAGGGATTGATCGACAGCGGCCTCCAATGCGCGCTTTGGGACCGCCTTCTCAGCTTGCCAGCGCCGTTTTTCGGACGAATGACTGCTGGCGACCTCGCCAACCGCGCGCTCGGCGTCAACTGGATCAGCACGGCTCTGGGCGGCCCGCTGCTCAGCGCGGTGATCTCGGGGCTCGCCTCATTGCTGAGCCTGACGGTCATGGCCTATTATAGTTGGCGTTTGACGCTCGCCGCCCTCGTGCTGATCGTGATCGTGCTTGGCGTCACGGCGCTGATTGTGCGCGCCATGATCCGGGCGCAGCGCCAGCATCTCAGCGCCCTGGGCAGCCTGACCGGCACGGAGCTGCAACTGCTGACGGCGGCGCCCAAGCTGCAAGTGGCGTGCGCCACAGGCCGGGCGTTCGCGAACTGGGCTGAAGGCTTCGCCCAGGTGACGCGGGCAAGCTTCCATTCGTCGGCGCCGCAATGCCGGATGACCATCTTCACCCAGGTGTTCCAGCCGCTGGCGACGCTGGCTCTGCTGTTCACCATCGTTCTCGTGGCGGGAAGTATTTCGACGCCGGACTTTGTCGCCTTCAACGCCGCATTCGGGCAATTCCTGGGGATGGCGATGGGGTTGGCGGCGGCGCTGGTGGACGCGTCAATCGCCGTGCCGCTCTATGAACGCGCTAAGCCGATCCTGGAAACGCTGCCTGAGGATCTGGCGGGCAAAACAGACCCGGGCGAATTGCAGGGCGCCATCACGTTGCACGGCGTCCGCTTCCGTTACGAGCAAGAGGGGCGCGCGGTGTTCGATGGACTGGACCTGGATATCCGGGCCGGGGAGTATGTCGCCATCGCCGGGCCATCCGGGGCGGGAAAATCCACGCTGCTGCGGCTGCTTTTGGGCTTCGAGCAGCCAGAACTTGGCGAGATCGCCTTCGACGGCAAAAGCCTCGACAGCCTCGATCCGCATGCGCTGCGCCGTCAGATCAGCGTGGTGATGCAACAGGGACGGCTAATGCCCGCCAGCATTTTCGACAACATCGCCAGCCAGGGCCGCTACAGTCTGGATCAGGCATGGGAGGCCGCGGAACAGGCGGGCCTCGCCGGGAGCATCCGGCGCATGCCCATGGGCATGCAGACCTGGGTGAACGAAGGCTCCTCCACGCTTTCCGGCGGCGAGCGCCAGCGCCTGATGCTGGCGCGGGCCTTCATCCGCAACGCCCGCATTTTCATGTTCGACGAGGCCACCAGCGCGCTCGACAACGAAACCCAGGCCATCGTTACGGGCACGCTGGCCAAGCTTTCCTGCACGCGCCTGGTGATCGCGCACCGGCTGAGCACCATCCAAAACGTGGACCGCATCATTGTGCTCAATCACGGGAAAGCGGCGGAGCAGGGAGGTTTCCACGATCTGATGGGAAAGCGCGGGGAGTTCTACGCGCTGGCGAAACGGCAACTTGTGTAAACAAGCGGTGCAACCTATAAGGGCAACCGCCGGGCCGCAATCTCCCTCTCCGCCTTCAATATCCTCCTCCCAGCGCACGCCGTCTATCGCAGACGCAGGTGACTATGACAGCTCAAATCAGGTTCAAGCCGCATCTCAAAGCCCATAAAATCTCGGCCGGGGAAGTCGTTCTTCTCGGCGAAAGCGAGCAATATGTCCTGCGCGGCGCAGTTTACGGCGCGCTCATGCCGCTGCTCGATGGCGGCCATGACGCGGACGCCTTGGCGAGCCAGCTGGCCGGCCAGTTCCGGCCGGAGCTTGTGCATTATGCGCTGATGCAGCTTGAGGCGAAAGGGTATGCCGAGTCGGGCGCCGGCAGCGGCGGCGGAGCCGACTTGGCGTGGTGGTCCGCCAAGGGCATCCAGCCGGGCGAGGCGGACCGGACGCTGATGCGACGCGAGGTGGCCCTCCTGAATGCAGGCGCGCCCGAAGCAGCCTATGCCCCTTTGCTGGCCGCGCTTGGCGAACGCTTCCGTATAGCCGAAACGGCCGGACCGGATGGCTTCGCCGTTATCGCCTGTTCCGATTACCTCGACCCGCGCCTTGCGGCGGCGGTGAGCGCGGCGATGAACACGGGCTGCCCTGCGCTGCCGGTGCGTATCGGCGGAGGTCAGATTTGGCTCGGACCACTGCTTGACGGCGGAGCGAGAGATTTCGAACTCTTGCAGCGCCGGATGACCAATATCCGCTCGCCTGAACGTTCGATCCTCGCCTGCGGCGGCGCATTTCCGCTGCTGCCAGAGCAGGGCATCGCGGAGAGCCATAAATTCGCTGCGTCTGCAATCGCATCCGCGGTGCTGGCCACGCTTCTCGGTCAGCCTCCGAAAGGTATTCGCCGGGGCGTCATCACGCTCGATCCGTGGACGCTGGAGAGCAAAACGCACGTGCTGGCCGGCGGGGGCCGGCGGAAACGATGGCGGTTCCCGAAATCGGCGAAGAGCGTGAGCCGGTCAGGCTTGAGGCGCGTCCAAGGCGTTTCTCCTCCGACGGGGGCGTTCGCTCGGCCACGCCCGAGGAAACGCTCGAACGGCTGGAGCCGCTGGTCAGCGAGATCACCGGGATCATTCCCGAACTGCACAAGTTCCCGGCGCCCGAGGGCATGCACGTCTTCGGCGCTAGCCAGCTGTTCGCGTCCGGTGGCGCCGATCACCGGCAGAACCGCGTATTGGGTCGCTCCAGCTCGGCGGCTGGAAAAGGGCAAACCGCGATACAGGCCAAGGTGAGTTGCCTCGGCGAAGCCGTCGAACGCTATAGTTGCTCCTTCTTCGGCGACGAGCCGGTCCGCCGGGCGCGGATTTCCGGCTTCGGCGGCCAAGCGATTGGGCCAGCGGAACTCCTCCTTTTCAGCGAGCGGCAATACGCCCTGCGCGATGTGAACAACCCTGTCCGGGGAGCGTTCAACTGGACGCCCATGCCGTTCGACCCGGAACGCGAGACCGGCTGGACGCCCGCCTGGTCCCTGACCCATGAGCTCACCATGTGGCTTCCGGCGGCCTACTGCTATTTTGGCGCGCCCTTCGATCCGGATCACGATTTCTGCCGCGCCGATTCCAATGGCTGCGCGGCCAGGCAATACCCGCGAGGAGGCGATCCTTCAGGGGTTTCTGGAACTGGTGGAGCGCGACGCTTGCGCTCTGTGGTGGTACAACCGGCTGCGCCGGCCGGGAATCGATCTGGGCAGCTTCCGTTCGCCCTATCTCGACCGGATGCAGGAGCTTTACAACCGGCATGGACGTACGCTGATTGCGTTGGACGTCACCAGCGACCTCGGCATCCCGGCCGTTGTCGCGCTGTCTTGGCGCGAGCCGGACGGCGGGCGCATCCACGTCGGGCTCGGCACGCATCTGGACGGAGCGCTGGCCGTGTCGCGGGCGGTTTCCGAATTGAGCCAGTCGACCCACGCCGAGTTTTCGCCCGGGAGCGAGAAACAAAATACGCATGGGCCGGAACTTGCCGACCTCGACAGATGGATGGCGGAAGCCACGATAGCGAGCGATCCCCATGTGCTGCCAGCCCCCGGATCGCTGCGCGTTGCCGCCGATTTTCCCAGCCTCTCGTCCGGCGATCTTAGGGACGACGTCGCCGGCTGCATCGAGCTTCTCCGGACGCAGGGGCTTGAGATGATCGTGCTGGAGCATACACGGCCGGATATCGGATTTCCGGTCATGCGCGTGACCGTTCCTGGACTTAGGCACTTCTGGGAGCGTCTGGCGCCAGGGCGGCTCTACAGCATTCCCGCGGCGATGGGCTGGCTTAAGCAACCGCTCTGCGAAGAGGAACTCAATCCGAAGCCGTTCTTCATTTGAAGCCGCGCGAACGCACGCTTCGCACAATCTTAACGTGCACATCTTACACCTGCCCTAGGTTGAGAACGCCGTCGCCACCACCTGGAGTTCGAGCGCCTTCGCCTGCATTGACGCTCCGCCCGGATCGTTCAGTGTCCACCGGTAGGGATAGGGCGATCCATCTAGCTAAACGCACAAGGAAAGAAGCATGGGACAGGACGACACCGTCAACAGAGCAGCCTATTCCAAGGTAATCGCAAAATGCTGGAGCGACCCTGAGTACAAATCGCGCCTTCTGGCCAATCCCGAGGCCGTGCTGGCGGAAGGCGGAGTTAGCATACCTCAGGACATCAAGGTGAAGGTGGTCGACGCCAGCAAGGAATGGACACTGGTCATTCCACCGGCGCCCGCCGGCGGCGAACTCTCCGACGAAGCCCTTCGCAGCGCGTCGGGCGGCACCGCCATCTGTATGTGTGCGATTTGCATGATCTGCATTTGATCCCCCCGAGCGGGGCGTCGCGATTGGCGATGCCCCGCCTTCAGCGCCAGATCGCGCCTCAAGACATTAGCCTCAATCATTAAAGAGAAAAACCAATGGGACCGGACGGCGACGCTAACAGAGCGGCATATTCCAAGGTGATCGCGAGATGCTGGAGCGACCCTGAGTACAAGGCGCGTCTGCTGGCCAATCCCGAGGCCGTGCTGGCGGAAGGCGGAGTTAACGTGCCGCCGGACGTAAAGGTTACGGTGGCCGACGCCAGCAAGGAATGGACATTGGTCATTCCGCCGGCGCCCGCCAGCGGCGAACTCCCCGATGCAGCGCTTCGCGACGCGTCCGGCGGCGCCTACCCTACGGCGGTGAACAACCAAATCACGGACGCCGTCTCCCAAACAAACGTTCGAATTTTGGGTTAAGGGCATTGCGCGCCGGGGCCCTGGTGGACGATGCGATCCCCGCCGTATGACCCATCATCTACGCCTGAGATCGCAGTCCGGCTGGCTTGCGGAGCAGGTCACGACAGCCTCCTCCAGCGGACGGCTCGACGCGTGCCGGGAGTTTGCCGGGGCCGCCGAATGGCCGGCGCTTCGCAGATGTATTGTCAAGCGTTTGACGCTTGTGGCGGAACGCATTGCGGGCCGGCATGCCGCCGAGCAGAGGATATTATGGAACGCCGTTTCGCTCTATGGCTGTATTCCGGCCACGGATGGCGGCGCCAGCGGGGAGAGCTTCCAAGCCTATATGCTTGAAGAGGGATGGACCGCCATCTGCGAGCGGCTGCCCGGCTTGCAGCCTCTGCTTCTGACAGTGCTGGAACACGAACTCGACGCCGCCCGCGAACTCCTTAGCCGCGCAAGGAAAGACCGCCGCGCCATCGCATCTGCCTTCGCCGGCGGAAGAGATCCTGGCGCGCTGGCTGGCGTTAGACTGGGCTTGTCCGACCCGCACAACGGCCGCCGAAGCGTCGCCTGCCTGCGCTTCAGCGGCGGGCTTCAGGTGATCTATAAGCCTCGCCCCGTGGCCATGGAGGCCGGGTACGCCGATATCGCGGCTTGGCTGCGGCGGGCCGGAGCGCCCTATGCGCCGAAGGCGCCGCATGTCCTCGACCAGCGAGGACCATGGGTGGGCTGAATTCATCCCCGCGCGGACATGCCGCCGCCTGGCCGGGGTGGACATGTACTACACGCGCCTTGGCATGTTGGCCTGTCTGCTGGCGGCGCTGGGAGCCACCGATTGCCATGCGGAAAACATCATTGCGGACGGCGCCCACCCGGTGCTCGCGGATGCTGAGACGCTGGTTCATCCACGCCTTATGGCCAGCCCAGCCTACGGCCTGTTCGAAACAGAGCTGTTCGCCCGCGATGTGCCCGGCCCCAATGGCCAGAACCTCAGCTATGGCGGCTTCGACTCCACGCACCCTGGCGATCGCGAGTTGCGGGCGTCCGCTACTGCGCAGCAATGGCCGGCCTACGCTGGCGTGGCGTATCCTATGGCCGCATATCGGGCGGCCGTGCTCCACGGCGTCGCCGGGATGGCGCAATTTCTGCGGCGCAATCGCACGGCGTTCCTCGGCGAGGATGGCCCATTGGCGCGTCTCTCTGACCGCCATGGCCGGATTGTCCTGCGGCCTACCAGCATGTACGCCGTGGTGCTGCAAAGAAGGTTGTCCCGCGAATTTCTTCAACACGCTCCTGCATCCGCCCGCGATGCATCAGACTGGCTGGCGCCCTATAACGATCCGATCGTCGCTCCGCACGTCTGGGAGAAAATCCGGCGCGCGGAAGCTGAAGCTGTCTCACGGCTCGACGTCCCGTATTTCCTTTGCAACAGCCTCAGTGGGGATATCCTTACCGCCTCGGGCGGCTGCGCTGGCCGCAAGGCCCTAACGTCCCCCATTACCGCATTGGCCGCAAGCCTCGACGCCGTTCTCGCCTCTGCGGAGGAATTTTCCCGCGGCCAGAAGTATTGAGTGTATCTGGATAGTCCAGCCATGCCTCGCCGCAGCGGGCAGCGGCAAACTTTACTATTTCGTCAGGATCGCCGGACATCTAAACTCGTCAAGGAATCGCACGCTACGCTCGCCCGCGCGGGGCGCTAGCTAAGCTAGACCGGTCATGAAAACTTGAGCTGGAACGGCGTGCCTTTCGTTTTTATGGCGCCACCCTCCGGGTGGGCCACACGCGTTGCGATGGCCGGGCCATGACCCGGTGACCCATGCAGCAAGAAAAGGCGTGTTTTCAATGCGTTACTGGATGGCCGGGTCGAGCCTGGCCATGGCGAAGGTGGGCGTTTCGCCGCCGCAACCGCGGTTTTTAGGGTTAACCTTTGTGCGCGTGGTTCGTCACTCGCAGCGATCGAAATAGAAAACCTCGGGCAAAGGTCCCGCCGGGCGCCCGCTTTGATTGTCTTCGGATGCGAACAATTCGTGTAACCCGGCAAGGTAAAGAATCGCCTCTCCGGTCCCGTCACGACTCGGCTTGATGTAATTAAGCGCCAACGCCGCGGCCCTTTTCTTTTTGACCTGCTTCGGCATAAATTCTAAGTATATAGCATTGTTTTTGTGGACTTCTCTTCCCTCTATAAGTCCATTGAATTTGATTGTTTCTGGATTCTTGAATCAAGAATTCAGAGTCTGCGCCGTTCCCATCATCGTCGTGCTTGTTTTCAAAGATAATCTCAATCACCGATTTGACGCCTTCCGCGCCGGCAAAGCCATCGGCGACATAAATCGGCTTCTTGCCGCGGCACGAGGCGCTTTCCGATTGGCTAGCGTTTTTATTTTCCAATATCGCGACGCTTTGCTCTTGGCTCCTCTGTTCCGGAATTTGGACGGCTGACAATGCATTTCCATGGGAGTCTAATCCCCTGTTCAGAACAGCGCTTGCTTCCTCCAATGAAAGCTGCGTCGCAGCCGGGCGTGCCGGGATAGATATCGTAGCAAGCTTTTCTAAAGCGCTGGTCTTATGGATAGCCGCACTCTCCAGTTTTGGATCGAGCCGAAGGGCTTCATTGTAATCCGCGACGGCGCGAACATAATCGCCTTTGGCGGCATACACGCTGCCGCGATTATCATAAGCTTCCGCATTTTTCGGATCGATCAGAAGCGCATGATCGAAACTGGCGAGGGCGCTGTCATAGTCGCCTTTGCCTTGATCTTTTTTGCCGCGATTGAAATAGTCGGCTGCTCCGCATTTTTCCTCGAGCACAGGATAGAGGTCGACGCCTCCGAATTTGAATGAACGAGGTGTAACAGGTTGGCCGGTAAGGTTGATATCCGGGACATCCGCCAAATCGAAAACAGCGGTCCCAACCTCTGACCACTCCTGAAGACCGGTCTTCTTGAACTGCTTGCAATCGATTGTATTTTGAGGAAGCCGCGGGGAATTATCCTGGGCGGCGGCAGGCGCCGCAAAGCCAATCGCCGTAATGAAAATCAATGCTGGTCCGAACATGAGTGGCTCCTTGGTGTGCGTGCCCCTAGTTTCTTTATTTGCAGCGAATTTACGTGGTGCTTCGATTACCGCAATTGACAAGCCAACTAGTACAACCCGCCGGAAGTTGGCGCCCGCTTGCCGCACGTTTGCAAAGGAACTTCCGGCGGATAAGCTGTATGAGTTAATAAGTTGCTAGCACCGCGGGAAGTCCCGTTGACGCACGCTGCAAACGGGGCTGGCCCCCGCGGGGCGTACTCGCTCACTGTCGTGGCTGGCCCGCGCCCATACCGTCGATTCGCGGGGCCCTAAGGTCCGGGTACATTCTAAAGTTGCAGGCGTCAACATCCCGTCCCGTTACGCGGGTGGTGTATGCACAATGTGACGCTGCGCAAAGCCGTTGCTTTCCACATTTAGTTCCAGGTCCGTTTCGCTGAGCCCAGTTTTTGCTGAATCACAAACCAAAAGCCCAGAAAAAGCGCGCAATCAGCACGCTGGCGCCTTGCGAGACCCAGTCGCCGCTGGCCAAGAGACCAAAGCCGGCGCAAAGAGCACGCCAGAGAGCGCGCATGTGCGCCCCGCGGGGAAAACGCGCTCGCTGCTCTTCCAGCAGATAAAGCGTAGTAGAAACTTATTGATTTGAGTTATGCGTGCGGCAAGCGGGGGGAGCTTGCTTCCAGTTGTTCCAGCGGCGCCGATGTAAGCCGGCCTTGGCGCGACTCCTGGTGAAAAAGCCCGAAGCCCCGAACCAACCCGGCAGCATGTGCGGCGAGATCGCCCGTTTGCAGAAAAGCCCCGCATGCGAAGGTAGGGCCGAGGCTAAAGGGCGCCCGGCTGCCTAAGACGTAGAACGGCTAAACTCGGGCCGATTTAGACAGCCTGCACTTCCTGAACTTCGGGCACAAAATGCTTCAACAGGTTCTCGATCCCATAGCGAAGCGTTGCGGTCGAGGACGGACAGCCCGAGCAGGCGCCCTGCATTTTCAGGTAGACGATCCCGCCTCGGAAACCCCGGAAAATGATGTCGCCGCCGTCGTTCGCTACGGCTGGTCGGACGCGAGTTTCGATCAGCTCCTTGATCGTCGCCACAAGTTCGGCGTCGCCTGGATCGAAATCCTCGCCCGCATGAGCAGCCCCGTTGCTCCCGGCGAGCACCGGCTCACCCGAGAGAAAATGCTCCATGATCGCGCCGAGCACCGCGGGCTTCAGATGCTGCCACTCGCGGTTATCCTTGGTGACGGAAATGAAATCCGAGCCCAGGAACACGCCGGTCACGCCGTCCACGGCGAACAGCCGCGCGGCGAGCGGAGACACCGGCTCCGCCTCGGAAGGCTCGCGAAATTCATGAGTGCCCTCTTCCAGCACGACCCGCCCCGGAAGGAACTTCAACGTCGCCGGGTTCGGCGTCGCTTCTGTTTGAATGAACATGACGATTTTCCTTTTCGCCGCTTGCCTCTGCGCCGTAGATCGACCCGCCAAAGGCGGGAAAGCCGATCGGCTCTAAAAGTTTTAGAGCGGCCCGCGTCCCAATGGACGTGGACTGCTCTAATAAGGCAGCCTTCGGCGGCGGTTTCAAGTGAAAACCCGACCTATCAAGTCAGGCTAATCCTTTGATCTCTTCCAGAGTCAGGTTGCCGGGCACAATTGTGATGGGAATAGGGAAAGTTCCGACCTGCGCGCCCGCCGCCAAGGAGGAGACGAGCGGTCCAGGCCCCTCCGGATCGGCCGACGCGCCAAGGACCAGGATGCCGAAGTCCCGGTCTTCCTCGATAAGCTTCACGATCTCATCGGCTTTGTGCCCCTCGCGGATGATTTCCTCATGCGCGATGTCTTCGAATCCCCAGCTCTTGAGATTTCGCGCGCGCAAACGGAACACGGCGCGGGCCTTGCGATACTGCTCGTCGCGAAACGCCTCCTCGACGCCGAGCCAATGCGTCATCTCCGGCGGCTCGATTACGAACAGGAGCGCCAACCCCCCGCCTGTGCGGCAGGCGCGGCGGGCCGCGTAGAACAAAGCCGTCTCGCCTTCGGGAGATTCATCGACGATCACAAGGAACTTGCGTTTGTGACCGCCGGTGAAAAGATCGCGGGGTGCGCCCATGGGCTTTCGATTGTGCTGCTATCGGTGGAAATCCACTTTAGCATGCTTTTTCGCGGCGTGCTCCGCTTGAACGAAACCCACGATATTGCGCACGTGCCGCAGCGTTTCGTCCGCAATAGCGTGCGCCCGCCCAGCACCCTCGGCAAGCACGCCATCGATATAGGCGGTATCGGCCGAAATGCGCTTCATCTCGTCGCCGATCGGCCCAAGCTTCGCGACAGCCAGATCCGCCAGAGCGTTCTTAAACTTCGAAAATTGCGCCCCGCCATACTCGCGCAGCACCGCCTCCGTGCTTTGTCCGCTAAGCGCAGCATAAATCCCTGCAAGGTTCTCCGCCTCGGGGCGGCCTTCGAAGCCCTTCTCATCGGTGGGCAGCGGCTCAGGATCGGTCTTCGCCTTCCTGATCTTCTTCGCAATCGTCTCCGCGTCGTCGGCGACGTTGATGCGGGAAAGATCCGACGGGTCGGACTTCGACATTTTCTTCGTGCCGTCCCGGAGCGACATCACCCGCGTCGCCGGCCCGGAAATGATCGGCTCCGGCTGCGGAAAGAAGCCGTCCGCGAACCCCTCGGCGGCGATAGTCGCGGCGTAATCTACGTTGAATTTCTGCGCGATGTCGCGGGCGAGTTCCAGATGCTGCTTCTGGTCGTCGCCCACCGGCACATGCGTCGCGCGGTAGGCGAGAATATCCGCCGCCATGAGAACGGGATAGACATAAAGCCCGACGCTCGCGTTCTCGCGGTCCTTCCCCGCCTTCTCCTTGAACTGCGTCATGCGGTTCATCCAGCCGATGCGCGCCACGCAATTCAGGACCCACGCGAGTTCCGCATGCGCGCTGACCTGCGACTGATTGAAGATGATATGCTTTTCCGGGTTCACCCCCGACGCGATGAACGCCGCCGTGACCTCGCGCGTCGAACGGCGCAGATCGGCCGGGTCTTGCCAGACCGTGATTGCATGCATATCGACGACGCAATAGATGCACTCGTAAGTATCCTGCAGCGCCACGAATTTCGTGATCGCGCCGAGATAGTTACCGAGATGCAGGTTGCCGGTCGGCTGGACGCCGGAGAACACGCGCTGTTTTTTCATGGTTTTGGAAGCCCTGATGACAAGGCGCTGTTATGGCCCGCGTCGGGGCAGGAATGCAAGCCCTCGCAGCCCTCGCGGCAATGACTGCCAAAAGGAAACATCACGGTTCGAGCCTTGACGATTTTCTCGGCGAAGAAGGCGCCCTTGAACAAACAAGGGCTGTTGCGATCAAAGAGGTGATCGCTTGGCAAATTGAGAAAGCCATGGCAGAGCGCGAGCTTTCCAAGGCCGGGATGGCGGAACTATGAAAACAAGCGGTTCTCAGCTTGACCGTTTACTTGACCCTAGAGGGGCTAATGTGACGATTGAAACTCTGCAACGCGCGGCAACTGTGCTTGGGCGACTGCTTCGTGTTGAGCTTGTTTCAGGCAAACTATTCCTTGCTGCGCCAACCGATCGGGGTGTTCAGGAAAGCCTGCTTGAGGCCGGAAGGCGAAGTCGCATCACTAGGCCAGCCCTGGCGGCACGCCGCCCTTATTAGAATGGGTGCGCGAGGGCTTTTTGTTGGGCGCTTTCCCCTACCATCCCGCCTTAACGGAATTCCTATCCGCCTCTGCTGACGCGCGGCGAATGCCGTTTTATGCTGAGGCGGCGAGCGGAAAACGCCGGATGGTTCGTAAGGAGGCCTTGGAAATCGCGTGGGATGTGAACGGCAAAACAATCGCGGCCTATGCGAACCGGCGCCGCCAGCCCCGAACGCCGAGGCCGTTCTTCCGCCGCGCAAGATCATACACGTTGACATGGATGCGTTCTACGCCTCCATCGAACAGCGCGACGATCCGGAGCTTCGCGGCAAGCCCGTCGCGGTGGGCGGTTCGAGCGCACGGGGCGTTGTCGCCGCTGCGAGCTACGAAGCGCGCCGGTTCGGCGTCCGCTCGGCCATGCCGTCCGTCACCGCCAAGCGAAGGTGCTCCAATCTGATCTTCGTGAAACCCCGCTTCGAGGTCTATAAGCAGGTCTCCCATGAGATCCGCGCAATCTTCGCCCGGTATACGCCGCTCATCGAGCCTCTCTCCCTGGATGAGGCCTATCTCGATGTCACCGAAAACCTGAAAGGCATGGCGCCGGCGACTGAGATCGCCCAGGAGATCAGAGCCGCCATCCGCGCCGAAACCGGCCTCACTGCATCCGCCGGGGTTTCCTATAACAAGTTCCTTGCGAAACTGGCCTCGGACGAAAACAAGCCCGACGGGCTTTTTGTGATCACGCCGGACATGGGTCCCGGTTTCATCGAAACGCTGCCTGTCGGCAAATTTCACGGCGTTGGTCCGGCCACAAATGCGAAGATGAACCGCCTTGGCATTTACTCCGGTCTCGACCTTCGCGGGCTCGATCTGCCATTCCTTATCAAGGCTTTCGGTAAGGCCGGCCGATTCTATTATTGGATCGCGCGCGGCATCGACGAGCGGCCCGTCCGCGCGAACCGCATCCGGAAGTCCATCGGAACTGAAACCACCTTCGTGCAGGATTTGACCGCTTTCGAGGCGATGCGCGCGGTTGTTGTCGAACTCGCGGCTAAGGTCTGGCGGCATTGCGAGGCGGCACGGATGCGAGGGCGAACGGTGACGCTCAAAGTCAAGTATTTCGATTTCCAGATCATCACCCGCAGCCGGACGCTGCCCGCCGCCGTCGCCTGCGAGGAAGAGCTTGGCCGGACCGGCGTCCAACTGCTCGCCGAGCTTATGCCGCCAGCCAAGGGCGTCCGCCTTCTCGGCTTGACCTTGTCGAATTTGGAGGCCGAGTGGGCTGCGAAGCCTTCTCATCCGCAAATGAGTTTTGTGCTATGACGCCGTCAAATGCGCGTTCCATATCTCACTTGGCCGATTGACACATTCACGCCCGCCGGGCGCTATGGAGAGCGATGATGTTTCCAATTTCTGTGTCCCGCCGCGGAAGCTTGCTCGGACTTGTCGCCGGAGCCGCGGCTTTGCCTTTCGCCGGCTCTTCACGCGCCGCGACCGCCTCCGATTGCGGCCTTGTGGTCCTGACCATCGGCGGTCTTGTCGGCGCGCCGAACCGGCCGCCTTTCGACGCAAAGCGCGATCGCTTCTTCTATCACAATAATCTCGACTTCAAGCAGGCGCGCGCCTTTACGTTCGCCAGCCTCTCGGGATTTTCCGCAGCAAACAGTTCCGATCACCGAGGATAGCGGCGAGACCGTATTCAAGGGTCCGCTGCTCCACGACGTTCTCGCTGCTGCAAGCCCGCTCGGCGGCGCCAAGTCCGTTGCGGTTGACCGCGCTCGACAGCTATGCAGCCGAAATGCCGCTGACCACGGTTGACGCCGAGCGGTGGGTGCTGGCTGTCGAGGCGGACGGCAATGCTTTCGGAATCGGCGATTTCGGCCCGCTTTATGCGGTGCGGCCGCTTCCGGCCGGCGAAAAAAAGACCGAGGAGGAAGATGCGAGATGGGTATTCTCCCTCTATTACATCGAGCTTATGCCTTGACATCTTGCGCCCGGGTTTGAGAGATGCCGGAAACAACAAGCTGAGCGCGGCTGGAGAGAGTCATGGTGAAATCGGTTTTGGGAATCATTGGCGGATCGGGGCTCTACGATTTGCCGGGGCTGGAAAACAAGCGGGAAGAGGCAGTGAAATCTCCTTGGGGAGAACCGTCTTCGCCCGTGCATATGGGCGAAATCGCCGAACTGCCTATCGCCTTCATCCCGCGTCACGGACCAGGGCACAGACAGTCGCCAACCTCGATCAACTATCGGGCGAATATCGATGTTTTGAAGCGCGTCGGCGTCACCGACCTGGTTTCGGTCTCTGCTTGCGGCTCGTTCCGCGAGGACCTGCCGCCCGGCATGTTCGTGCTCGTCGACCAATTCATCGACCGCACCTTTGCGCGCGAGAAATCGTTCTTTGGGCCTGGCTGCGTTGCTCACGTGCCCATGGCCGATCCTGTCAGCCCGGCGCTTGCGGATAAGATCGAAGCTGCGGCAAAGGAAGCGGGCATCCCTTGCGCTCGCGGTGGAACCTATCTTGTGATGGAGGGGCCGCAATTTTCCACGCGCGCGGAATCGTTCCTCTACAAATCCTGGGGGTGCAGCGTCATCGGTATGACGAATATGCCCGAGGCGAAGCTCGCTCGCGAAGCCGAGCTTTGCTACGCGACCGTCGCCATGGTCACAGATTTCGACTGCTGGCACGACGACCACGCCGATGTCGACATCAAGGAGATCCTGAAGGTACTGAAAGAAAATTCGGAGAAGGCCGGCTGATCGCAACCTTGGCGAAGAGCTTTCCGAAAGAGCACGAGCCTTGCCCCCTGGGATCGGATCGCGCCCTCGATCACGCTCTTATTACCGCGCGGGATTCCCGGGATCCTGAACTGCTTGCGAAACTTGACGCAGTGGCAGGCCGCGTTCTGCGCCGGTAAGGCGCGGGGCGTTCCCTACGCCGCCAAATGCGTTTGGACGGCCACAGCGATTGTCCGCGGATTAAAGGGCTTCGAGATGACGAGATCGTCTTCCGAATCCCGCATTGCGGCGACGGCTTCCGGGTGCGACGTGACATAGATCACGTTCGCGTCCATCTGTTCGCGAATAGCCTTTACCACTTCAACGCCTGTGTCATCCCTCAGCTTATAATCGGCGAGGATCAGCTTCGGCTTCACAAGCCCCGCGATCCGCAAAGCCTCAGCGCGGTTCTTGGCGATGCCGGCGACCGAAAAACCCAGGTTCCGCACGATTTGCTGAAGGTCGAGAGCGATGAACACCTCATCCTCGATGATAAGAACGGCAGCCGGTTTCTCACGCAACATCAACAGCGCTTCGCAATAAGAGCGGCGCACAGCCTTTTCGGTCATGGACATCACCGAGGCAATGTCGCTATAAGGCAGCCCGATGACGGCCCGGAGGGCGGCAACCTGACGCTGCTCCCTCGACAAGCGATGGAACTCGGTGAAAAATCCGGTGCCAGCCGCCGCGCTCACATTGTTGGAGTTTGCGACGGCGGCCTCGTTAACTTTTCTGTAAAGGTCGAGCCGCGAAATCGCTCGACCGCAAACGGAGGTTACATCCGAAACCAGGGCATTAAGGGCGGCCTCAACCGCTATGTCGCTTAGCCGGCGATTACCGAGAATGCAGTACGCATAGCGCCGAAGGTTTCTTAGCTCTGCTAAAGCGAAAGTCTCGTTCATTATTGGGGGCGTCCTCAATAATCTGTCGTCCACAGACTGCGCGGCCTCGCGATGGATGCGACCCGCATATCGTTAATTGAACATACAGGGAATGGTGAGGTTGGAAAAGCGGAAACACAATAGCGATTAATTTTAAAATTTTTAATTTCTTGCCAATTTCCAAAAAAAAAACGCCGGCGCGACAGGGCAAGGGAGAAACCCTGAGGCGGTCCGGCGGTTGAAGTTTCACGTTCCAACTTTGGGTCACGTCACGCATCTCCGGCCATCACGGGAGCGCAGCGCAACCGGAGGGTTGCAAACTCTGTGCCAAGCCTGCGTCCTTTTATCGCGAAGCGCGGCGGAGCCCATGATCGACAAGAAGTTTATTTGTCTTGGCTTGACGCATTTGTCATTTAATCTCCATGGACGATCTTCTTCAGAGGATAGCGCGGGATCGCGACCCCCAGGCTTTCCAGGACCTGTTCCGGCTTTATGGGCCTCGCGTTAAGGCCATGATGATGAGGCAGGGGGCCGACGCGGCGGCAGCCGAAGACATCGCCCAGGAAACCCTCTTCACGGTTTGGCGCAAATCTCATCTTTTCGTTGCACAAAAAGGCAGCGTCGCCACCTGGATCTACACCATTGCGCGGAACCTCAGGATCGACCGCATCAGACGGCTGGCCTCCTACGAAGATCTTCCCGGCGAGATCGACGAAATTCCCAGCGATGATGATTTGCCCGACGAAGCATTGAACCGGGACCAGCAACGCGAACGTATCCGGAAAGTGCTGGAGACGCTTCCGCCGGAGCAATATGAAGTCGTGCATTTGTCTTATATCGAAGGGCTTTCGCACAACGAGATCGCAGGAGTGCTTGGCGCTCCATTGGGGACAGTGAAATCGCGAATGCGGCTTGCCTATCAAAAAATTCGAGACACCGTCGGGGAGGAGCTATGACGATGCTCCGCCATCATCCGCAAGGTGAAACGATCATGGGGCACGCCGCAGGCACGTTGGACCCGGCCTTCTCCGTGGTCCTCAGCTGCCATCTTCAGTTTTGCGGCGAATGCCGGCGGAACCTTCGAGCCGCTCAGGACATTGGCGGCCTGTTGCTGGAAAGCGTCGCCCCGCAGGAAGACGAAGCTTTTTTTGAACGCACAATGACCCGCTTTACTCACGAGGTTGCGCAAAATGCGGGCGCCTCGGGATGCGGCCCCGCGCTCGATCACCCCGCGCTCGATCCTGGAAATGAGGTCATCATGCCGGGTCCGCTCGCGCGCGTAACCGGCTTGCGGCGGGAGACCATCCCTTGGAAAGATTTGCCGCACGGGCTGAAGCGGTTCGATCTGCCGAAGTTTCCGGGGGCGTCTGCTTCCGCGCAGATCGTTTATATCGAGCCGGGCGCGGTTCTCCACTCGGAAAGGCATGGCGGCCAACTCGTCCTCGTCCTTTGGGGCGCCTACGATTGCGACGGCGAGCATTTCGAGCGTGGCGACCTGCACGATGTGAGCACAGGCGGTTTCAAAGCGTTCAGCAGCGCGAGTCCTGAAGGCGTGACCTTCTTCACGGCGATCTGCCCAGTCCCTCAATTCGATATCTTCCGGACTGCGCATTAAAGCGGGGGCCGCAGGGCGCGGACACATTGGAACCGGCAGGCGCTTAACAGTTTAAAAAGAGCAGAGTCACAAGTAAATAAATAATACTTAGCACTTCCATGCGCTTCAGTTATTCCGAAACGCGTCACAAAGCGAAAGCGAGACAAAATATCTTTATATTAGGCGTATGATTTAACTTCCATCTATTGCTTTACAGTATATCTTTCGTAAAAAATTGTCGCGCGCGTTGCGACGATGTGTCCGGCTTACGTCATACTAAGATCACATTTCAATCCTGGAAGTGAACCCGGGCCTGTACTTTTTCGTTAATCCGGAAAGTTGATGTTTGCCCAGCTTGCGTTGCGTAGTTTACAAGGAGTGAAGATGCAGTTTCGTATAGCCTGCGTATTGCTGGGCGCACTAGCCTTTTGCGTGGCGGCCTTACAGGAGGCCAAAGCGGCGACACGCATCGAGAAGTCATCATCCTCGATCGCTGCTGTGAGAGAAAGTCTGCTCGCCGCCGAATTCGCAGCGAAGGACCTGAAGCTTGGCTCGCCTGTGTTTCTACGTGTTTATAAGCAAAGCTCGAAAATGGAGCTGTGGGTCGAGCAAGGTCCCCGCTATGTTCTTTTCAAAACCTACGGAATTTGTCGCTGGTCCGGCGGACTAGGCCCGAAGATGTACGAGGGCGACAGGCAATCGCCTGAAGGTCTTTACCACATCAACTCGGCCGACCTCATCGTCAATCCGCGCTGGCATCGCGCGATGAATATTAACTTCCCGAATAGATTCGACGTCATGAATGGAAGGGGCGGCTCGGGGATCCTTATCCACGGCAAATGCGCGTCGATCGGATGCTTTGCGATTCAGGATGAAAACGTCGAGGAAGTTTACGACGCCGTGCGCGCCGCTCTGCATAACGGCCAATCGCACATTCCAGTGCTCTCCCTGCCCTTCCGGTTTGCGAAAATACGCTCCAAATCTCGAAGATACAATGAAATTGAACGAGTTTTGGACCGATCTTCGGCGCGCCGACATACTTTTCGACCGCGACCGGCTTCCCCCAACGGCGTGGGTTTGCGATGGCAGGTACTACTTCGCAGACAGGCGCGGCGATAGGCATCGCCATGCCGTGCACATGCCGGGCTGCAAATTGCTGGATAAGCCCATCACCGGTGAAGAAGCGGCAAACTTCTCAGAGAAAAGTCAGTCTGTGCTTGCCGGCTCGACAGAGAGAAACAGGTCATTGGTCACCAACGCAAATGCGCCGGAGGACCCGAAAGAGTTGGTCGATACGGCGGCAAATACCTGCAACCCGAAGCAGGTTCAATGCCGGATGCTCCGCATAGCCTTGAAAAGCAGCGTCATCTGCCCGACCAAATATCCGCGTTGCCGTACAACGCATGCCGCCTTGACAAAGAGCATCGAGTGCCCGCTCAAATATCCACGCTGCCGGTTTTTCGTCGGCAAGGAGCCAAGCATCGCGAAAGTCTCGGGCAGAGCAAACATTATAAAGGTGAGGCGCTAGGCGCATTCGCGGGCATGAGACGGCTCGGCGATATGCGGCAGGGACAGCAAAATTTCGAAACCGGCCATGCGGAACGCAACATCCGCAGCCGCTATAGATCTGCCGCGCCTAACTGAATATTTCACGGGAACTTTCGAAATCCGGTCCCGGACGCAGATGCGGTTCGGGAGCCGTGAGGCTCTCGAACAAAGAGGCCAAGCCTCTGAGGTTAAATTGTCGCCACCTCAGAAAGTCTCGCCTCGTCGTCCCATCAAAAAGTGCGCGCCGCGAAAATCCGGAGTTGGTTCTTCGGACGCCTGCGCCGCCGCCCGCCTACTCCATCGGACGGATAATCCGACTGCTCAGCGCCTTCTGGAGTAAAAGCGTATCTGGCCGGATGTCCGATTTTGATAACATGCTACGCTCCGACAAGGTCTCTATCAGCGCGAGCCAAAGCGACTCGTCGCTCTATCTGGCGCCGTCCCTCGCAAGCTTTCCGAAGTTCTTCACAGCGGCCATCCGCGCAAGATCTGCGGCTGTCTCGCCCGGCAGCCGTCCTTTGTCGATTTTCAAGAACAACGCCCCAATCAGCGCCGCGCCTACCGAAAACCAGAAACTCCAGAAAGCCGCTGAGGGATAGGGATCCGTCAGCAAGGCTGATGCGAATACGCCGAGCACAGCGAAAAGGATGAAAATCGTCCCCGCGCGCCCGGCTTCGGACAGCGCTGGGCGCGGCAGGCGAAATCCGGAAAGAAGGCTGAGCTGTTTGAGAAGCGATTTTGCCGGCCGGTGATTGAATAGATGCAATAGAGTGGCCGGCGTTATTCGGCTGCGGGGCGGCTGGTAGCAGCCGTTGGCGGGCTTGGCCAAACGGTCCGATGTTCGGCGCAAAGATGAGTTATTCAAGCTCATGCGGCGCCGCGCTTCATGCTGTCGGTAGCACAATGATGGTTTCGACATCACGTTCGTCGATAGGTAGCCAATATGAAAAAGCAGCGCTGGCTTGATCTTAAAATCGCGCTGGGGATGATCGTTCTGCTGGTCCTTTTACCAGTTGCTCTGCCAGTGGCTGTGGTCCTCACAATTCTCAATGACAGGCGGATGCGCGCGGCGGTGCGTAAATTCGCCTGCCTTTCCTGCGGTTCTAACCTTGGCGAGGAGGCCATCCGTCTCGCCGATGAGGCCTGGAGGCAACATTTTTCTGAGGCGCGAGCGAATAATCCCGGTGTCCGTTTCCGGATCGAGAGAAGGCGGATTGTTCGCCATCTTCGAGCGATTTGTCCGCATTGCGGCGCTCGCTACGGTTATGTTGAACGGGATAGGACTTTTGCCGCGATCGCCGATGAATGCTGGTGAATGTGAATACACTTAAAACGGGCCGCCGAAGATTATCCTGAAGGCGTGCATCCTGCTTAAGGCGGATCGGGCCGAGGGCGCGGGATGGAGGGACGATGAGAATCTGCAAGGCGCTCGACACCACCATCGCGATGGTTCAACACGGGTGCGTGAGAAGCTCGTGACCGAAGGGCCGATGCGGTGCTGGCGCACAAGAAGCGCGAAACGCCGCCGATCACGCTTGAAATTCCGATAGCGCCCATTATGGATTGCGATGCCCCTTATTGTGCATAAGTGTATTCCTGGAATGGACAAAAAGTTCGACGGCTTTATTTTATAGAGTACGCAAAATTTATTCTTTTGCATTGCTGGGCTGACGTATGCGCAATATTATCGATAGGTGCCGGTTCGCCTCGGCATTTGTACGGGCTACGCAGTGCGCCGCAATCGGAATTGCGCTTTTGTTTAGCTTCCCTGCCGCTTTGTCATCGGCGGATGCTCCGTTGACGATCCGTGTTTCGACGCAACACACGCCCGCAATGGCCACCTTTCAATCCCTCGATTTATTCAAAAAGCGCATCGAGGAAGCAAGCGAAGGCCGCATCCGAATCGAAATCCATCATTCGGCGGAGCTTTACTCCGATGTCGATGCCGGGCCTGCCGTCAGCTCGGGGGCCATCGAGATGGGGTTCGTTGAAATGTCGCGCTATGCAGAGACAATACCTGCCGCGGATCTTTTTCAACTGCCGTTTATGTTCAACACCGGGGATCTTGAGAAACGCGCTCTGGCGCCCGGGAGCGAGATCCGCGAATTGATCGAAGACGCCATTTTGGCGAGAGCCGGCGCCCGCGTGCTCTGGTGGGCGTCGCTTGGCCAAACGGTGTTCGAGTCAAACGGAATATCTGTCGCCAACCCGGAAATGATTGGTGGCAAAACCGTTCGCGTTATCGGCCCCACAACGAGCGCTATCGTTACCGATTGCGGCGGACTGCCGAAGGATATTCCTGGGCCCAAGCTTGAAAAAGCGTTCGAGGCGCACGAGGCCGGCATGGCGATGACGGCGATCGGCACGGTTCTCGGACGCAACCTTTGGCGCTATTTCGATACGATAACTCGCACCAACCATGCCAGCGTGCAGTTCGCCGCCGTTATAAACGAAGCGTTCTGGCAGCGCCTCTCGCTTGAGCAGCGCGCCCTGATCGAGGAGGCGGCTCTGGACGCGGATGACGAAGCGCGCCGCGCCATTTCAGAGGTTGAGGCGAAGACTTACAAGGAGTTGGCTGAGGGCAAGGGAATGAAAATCGTCGAGTTAACCCAGGACGAGCTGAGGCTCTGGCGCATCTGTAGCTCGGACGTCCTCCAGCAGTTCCTCGACAGGAGCGGTCCATTGGGAGAAGATCTGCTGCGCGCCTACGGACGGATGAGAGCCGGCTCGCATACCGGGGTTTCCCGCTGAACGCGCGGGGAGCGCCCTGGATTACGCGAGCCGGGCATTAAACCGATGCCGGGGCGCGCATCGCCTTACGCCGCGCCGGCGCCCTTCTTCTCGAAGGCGATCGAAATGCTGTAGTCCTGCGGGGCCGTGCCCTCCTTCACGGGGATGGTCACGTCGCGCACAAGCGAGAAATAGGATAGCGGGTTTTCTTTGGTGATGGTGACGGTGACAGTGAAAGGCTCCGCCTTCACCTTGTTCTTGGCCTTATCGAGGACCTGCATCAAAATCGGAAAAGTAACCGTGCCAGGCTTGCCTTTGGGCCCGAGCAAGACGCGCCCTGCGATGCCGTACTTGACCTGGACCATGCCCATCGAGAGCTGACACTCGCGAGCCGTTTTGGTGATCTCTCCGCGATCGACGACAGAAGCCGCATCGCCAACGCGATTGCCCTCGTAAATCGTCACATAACGTTGACCGCCCTCAACCTGCAGGGGGGACAGCCGTTGGCCGCGGCCATTTCGACCGGACCGTCCGAATTCGTGCGCGCGGCCGCGAGCATGCTGTCCTCGGTGATGATCGGCGTCCAGGAATTTTCGGGCTTTTTGCTTGAGGAGAAGATTCCACCGTCACCCACGGAAGGCATTGAAATGCCGCAGCCGCTCAACAAGGCGGCGAAGCATCCGAAGCTGAGCAGTTTGGAAGCCGCTGGTAAAAAACTCCTCATTTGCCCCTTCATTTTCTATCACCAAGATTTCGATACGTTACGCTGCCGCCGCGACTTTGAGTAGCGTTGCTTTTTTATGGTCTGTCGCGCTCATTATTGTTACAAGAAGGCACTGGTTGCGAACGCGCTTGGGGACCCTAGCGAGCCAGAGAGAGGGCCGCAAGCTTAGAGCTCCCCTTCCCTGCCAAATTTGACCTTTTTGCGGAGTTCCGCACGCCTTTTGTGATTGCTAAGTCTCGGAGAAGGGCCTCATGACCACAAAACCGCACCTCGATGTGCTGCTCGCCGCGCCAAGGGGATTTTGTGCAGGAGTCGACCGTGCGATCCAGATCGTGGAGATGGCCATCGAGAAGTTTGGGGCTCCCGTTTTTGTCCGCCACGAAATTGTTCATAACCGCACAGTGGTTGAGAGTTTAGAAGCCAAGGGCGCGGTTTTCGTCGAGGAACTGAGCGAGATTCCGAATACCGACGCGCCCGTTATTTTCTCGGCGCACGGCGTGCCTAAATCGGTCCCGGCGGAAGCGGCGAAACGCAAGTTCTTCTATCTCGACGCCACATGTCCGCTCGTTTCGAAAGTTCATGTCGAGGCCGAACGGCATTTCGAAAGCGGGCTTGAAATCATTCTGATCGGCCACTCCGGGCATCCCGAGGTGATTGGCACCCTGGGCCAGCTCCCCGAGGGCGCGGTCACCCTGATAGAAACCGTGAAGGACGTCCTAGCCTTCACGCCCCGCGACCCTTCAAAGCTCGCCTACATCACGCAGACGACCCTGTCGATCGACGACACCATCGAAATGGTGAAGGCGTTGAAGGCGCGCTTCCCCATGATCCAGGGTCCCCACAAGGACGACATTTGCTACGCCACGACGAACCGGCAACGCGCCGTGAAAGCGATCGCCGACAGGTGCGACGCCATCCTCGTTGTCGGAGCGCCCAACAGCTCGAATTCCAAGCGGCTCGTGGAGGTGGCGTTCCGGTCGGGCTGCCCGAAAGCCATGCTTGTGCAGAAGGCCTCGGAAATTCCGTGGGACAAACTGCAGCATATCAAGGTTTTAGGGCTCACGGCTGGCGCATCGGCCCCGGAAATCCTCGTGGAGGAGATCATCGAGCAATTCATGGCGCGCTACGACGTGACCGTGGAGGTGGTGAGGACCGCGACCGAGGACGTGATTTTCAAAATTCCACGCGCCCTGCAACAGGCAGCGGCGCAATAACGCCCGGCGCATGGCGGTCTATACCGAAGTTACGGCTGAAGATCTTTCCGCGCTGGTTGAACGCTACGACATCGGCCCTCTTACGGCGTTCAAGGGCATCGCGGAGGGCGTCGAGAACAGCAACTTCTTTCTTGGCGCGGGTTCCCGTCAATTCATCCTGACCGTCTACGAGAAGCGCGTATCCGCGGGCGATCTTCCATTTTTCCTCGGTCTTTTGGGGCACCTTGCCAAGAGCGGGGTCAACTGCCCCACGCCCGTTCAAGACCGCGAAGGCTGCGTTCTGCAGACACTGGGGGGCAAGCCCGCAGCTATTGTCACTTTTCTCTCCGGCTATTCTCTACAGAAGCCAAAGCCGGTGCACTGCCGAGCCCTTGGCGAGGCGCTGGCCACGCTGCACCAGGCGGGGTTGAACTTTCCCAATAAGCGCGAAAACGCGCTTTCGCTTGACGGTTGGATCAAGCTTTCCACCTCGATTGGCGGCGTGGCCGACAAGATTGCGCCCGGCATGTCGGCCAGTCTCGCCAACGCGCTCGATGCCCTCTCCGGCCAATGGCCAAGGGACCTTCCAGCGGGCGTCATCCATGCCGATCTCTTCCCCGACAACGTGCTTTTCTTGAACGATGCCGTTTCGGGCGTCATCGATTTTTATTTCGCATGCAATGACTTGCTTGCCTATGACTTAGCGATTTGCTTGAACGCCTGGTGCTTCGAGCTCGACGGCTCTTTCAATGTGACGAAGGCGCGGGCGCTTTTTAGTGGATATAATTCCGTGCGGACGCTGTCGCCAAAGGAAGTCCTGGCTCTGCCGCTTCTGGCGCGAGGCGCGGCGGTCCGGTTTTTTTTGACGCGGCTCCATGATTGGTACAACACGCCCGATACAGCTTTCGTAAAACGGAAAGACCCTATGGAATATTGGCGGAAGCTCAACTTTCATCTAAGCGTGCAAACGCCGGGCGCATATGGCTTCTAGCCCCGCAGCGATGGAACCAGAAAGCGGCGCCGTGATCGTCTACACCGATGGCGGCTGCAAGGGCAATCCGGGGCCCGGGGGCTGGGGCGCTGTTCTCATCTACAAGGGACGCGAGCGCGAAATCTTCGGCGGCGAGCCGCTTACCACCAACAATCGTATGGAACTGATGGCGGCCATCGCCGCACTTGAAACGCTGAAGCGTGCCTGCCAGGTCGAGTTGCACACCAATTCGCAATATCTGCGGAACGGCATCACGGAATGGATCGGCGGCTGGAAGGCGAATGGCTGGAAGACCGCGGCGAAAAAGCCGGTGAAAAATGCGGACCTCTGGCAGCGCCTGGATGAGGCGCGGCGAGGTCACGAGGTAAGCTGGCATTGGGTGCGCGGCCATGATGGCCACCCGGGAAATGAGCGGGCGCATAATTTGGCTCAACGCGGTATCGCGGAGCAGGAGAAGGGCGGCGCCGGCGCGGCCGGAAGTTAGCCTGGCGGCTGTTCGGAGTCGGGATCGCCGGGGTCGGGAAGCGCCTCACCCAAGGCGGCGCCGCGGCACACCGGGGACGCCATCGAAATCCAGCTTGCGCCACAAAGCGCCGCCTTGGCCTCGATGATGAACGCTCCTGGATTGTCCTAACCGAAGCCAATCGGTTTATTTGGCCTGGTCCAGACTTGCGTCCGGGCCGCCAGCGGGATGCCCGCAAGCGTTGCCTTCGGCCTTTTGCCAGAGGCGCTTTTCACGGAGATGCGCCGCCGCTTCATTTCCAGGCTGCGCGAGCACAAGGCCCACGCTGTACCAAGAACGGAATGATAGGGCGGCTGCAACGCGCCGCCCCAGGAAAATCTATAGATCGGCGAGGAGCTTCTCGGCGCTGCTTTCAATCGCCGTGCCGGGCTTATCCTCGACATGAAGCGCTTTCACGACGCCATCGTCGAGCAGCATGGCGTAGCGCTTCGAACGGATGCCGAAGCCGATCGGCGCGCCGTCCATTTCGAGCCCTGCCGCCTTTGCGAAATCGCCATTGCCGTCCGCCAGGAAAACGATGGCGCCTTTCGCGCCGCTCGCCTTCGCCCAGGCATCCAGGACGAACACGTCGTTCACGGCGGTGCAGGCGATCACGCCGACGCCCTTGGCCTTGAAATCCGCTGCGTGCTGCAAGAAGCCCGGAAGATGCTGGTTGGTGCAGGTCGGCGTGAACGCGCCCGGCACCGCAAACAGCACGGCCTTCTTGCCTTTGAAAAGGTCTTCCGTCGAAATCTCGGACGGGCCGGTCTCTGTCATGATTTTGAACTTGGCGAACGGCAGCGGGCTTCCTTCGGTGATGGCCATGACTGTCTCCTGGTGCCTCAAGGCGTTACGGGCGTATGCAGCTTTGTAACCGGTGGCGCTGGCAAAATCCACGGAGCGCCGCCTCACGATGTCTTGAAAAGCTGCGCTTAAAGATGATTCGCTAAAAGTTTTCGACTCGCAGCATTTTAGTCACGGATTCGTCTAAAAGATATTGCCGCTTGAAAACCGAGCTTCTATGGTCCGGCCGTGGCATAGACATTGCACAACACGGCAGTGCTTAGGCGTGGATGCATTCATGGGTGCGGCGTGTTAAGAGCGCCTGTTTGGCCTATAGGAAGAATGAAGGTTAAGGTTTTGTTCTCTCGCTCCTGCTTAGCCGCCGCCTTCACAAGCTTCCTCTTGCTCGCTCCTTTTGCGGCCGGCGCCGAGGAGACATTCCTCAGCAATATATTCAACGGGAACTCAGCCCAGCCAGAGTTCAAGAGTTTGCCTCTAAGGTTGTTCGCGTTCACCAGGAAGAAGCTCAGAAGACAAGCTCGCGGCGGAATAGAGGCGTCCAGAATCGGGTCAATCCAAAGCGCCGCAGCGGCAGGGAAGGCTCGGCGGAAGCCAAGATGGATGGCGAGCAAGCCCGTGAGCTTTATATCCGCCGCAAGTTGAAGCTTGAGCAGATCCAGTCCCAGCAGCGAGAATTATCCAGGGATAAGCGGGCGCTCGCCACCAACCGCGCCAGGATGCGCGCAAGACTTATCGAAACGGCCCGCGCGCTCCGGCTCTCGGAGAAGCGCCTCTCGGAAATCGAGGAAAGGCTTGCGCAAACTCGCGCCAAGGTGAAGGAGCAGCGCGAAAAGCTCGAGGACAAAAGCGCGCAAATGGCCACGCTCTTCGCGCTTATGCAGGGCATGAGCCGCGAGCCGCCTCCGCTTCTGATTACCCACACGCGCGACGCGCTAAAAATGATTCGCAGTGGAATGGTCCTGGCGACCTTTTACGCGGATATTGAAAAACTTGCGACGCAACTGTCGGTGGAGGTTAATGCTTTGGAAGCATCCCAAAGGGAGGCCGAACTTCAGGAGCAGCGCCGCAGATCCGAGCAAATCCAGAACGGCCGCCTCAAGGCGCAAATCGACCTTCTCCTCATCGAAAACCGCGATCAGCTCGAAACGAACGCTTCCACGCTGGAAAGACTTAAAAGCGCGACCAAAATTAATGTGGCGGGCATCAAGAGCCTGGAGGAGATGCTTCCGGTTCTCGATGCCGAGGCGGCTAAAAAGTCCAAACTTGTCTCGCCCGGGGCCGAGGCCAAGAATGGCGTCGAAGTCTCGCCGGACGCCACAAAGCTGGCGATGCTTCAGCCTAGTTTGATGAAACCATCGATCCCATTTGCAAACTCGCAAGGGCTTCTGCCCCTGCCCGTTCAGGGGAAGATGCTCATTAAATTCGGGCAAGCCGACCAGGATGGGTCGCCATCGAAGGGAGTTCACCTTGAGGCAAGGCCAAGCGCGCAAGTCATTTCGCCTTGTGATGGCTTGATTTTATATGCGGGTCCGTTCCGATCCTATGGTCAACTCTTGATTATCAATCCTGGAGGAGGCTATCATGTTGTTATAGCAGGAATGGACCGGATCGAAGCCCAGCAAGGTCAATTCGTTCTGGCCGGCGAGCCTATAGCAGCGATGGGAGCTGAAAACCGCACTGGCGAAAAGACAGCCAAACGCCCTACACTCTACGTGGAGTTTCGTAGAGATCAGCAGTCGATCGATCCCGAGCCATGGTGGTCTGCGGGAGGAAAAGGTTAGAGATAAATGCGCAAATCGGAACTGGCGCTCGGTGCCTTTCTCATTATGCTGGTGTGTACCGCCAGCTTCTTCATTCTGCAATCCACGCGCCGGGATCAGGCCGTTGCGGCAAATGCCGAGATCTACAAGCAACTCGATCTTTTCGGGGAAGTGCTGGAGCGCGTCCGCGCCGAGTATGTCGAAAAGCCTGACGATACGAAGCTGATCGAGAACGCGATCAATGGAATGCTGACAGGGCTAGACCCGCATTCGAGCTATCTCACGCCGAAAGAGTTCCAGGATATGCAGGTTCAGACCCGGGGCGAGTTCGGCGGGCTGGGCATCGAAGTCACCATGGAAGACGGAGTTGTGAAAGTCATTTCTCCGATCGACAATACGCCCGCCGACCGGGCCGGCGTCATGTCTGGCGACTACATCACCCATCTCGACGGCGAATTCTATCCAAGGACTGACGCTGAACGAAGCCGTGGAGAAGATGCGCGGGCCGGTGGATTCGCCGATCACGCTCACGATCCTTCGCAAGGGCGTGGCCACTCCGATTCAGACGAAAGTTGTGCGGGACATCGTGCGCATCAATCCGATCAAATATAGCGCCGAGGACGATGTCGGCTGGATCAAGATCAAGACATTCCAGAGCGAGCACACCTACGAGTACATGAAGCAGGCTGTCGACGACCTCAAGAAGACGATCGGTCCGAAGCTCAAGGGCTATGTCATCGACCTTAGAAACAATCCGGGCGGCCTTCTCGATCAGGCCATCGCTGTCTCTGACGCCTTCCTCGATAAGGGCGCCATCGTTCTGACGAAGGGCCGCAATGCGAGCGAGAGCAGCCGCGCAAACGCCAAGCCGGGCGACATAACCGATGGCAAGCCGCTGGTGGTGCTGATCAATGGCGGGTCCGCCTCGGCTTCGGAAATTGTCGCGGGCGCTCTCCAGGATCACAAGCGCGCGGAAGTGGTGGGCACCCGGTCCTTCGGCAAAGGCTCCGTTCAAACGATGATCCCGCTCGGCGCCAACGGAGGCCTGCGTCTGACGACGGCCCGTTATTACACGCCTTCGGGCCGCTCCATCCAAGCCACGGGAATCGCGCCGACTTACGTCGTGGAGCCCGAACTGCCAGATGATCTGAAACAGCAAATGGCGGCGTTCACGCCCAAGGGGGAAGCAAGCCTGCGCGGCCACCTCAAAAATGACAGCGCTCCGGAGGCGAAAGGCAGCATCTCCTACGTTCCGAAGGAGAAAGAAAAGGACGTTCAGCTGAAAGCTGCGATCGATCTTCTGCACGGAAAGAAAATCGAGACGGCGAAAAACCAGGAAAACGCGGCAGCGCCAGCAGCAGCAGCCGCCAACGCGGGGGATGCGGAAGTGCCGAATTAAGCTTCCTCATCGCAGAGATCGGCCCTATAGCGAAAAAGGTTCATGTTGCATGGCATGGACCTTTTTTAGTTTAACAACGCCCAGGGAGTGAAACCATGAAAGCGCTTCTGATTGTTGCAGGGCTGTTCTTCTCGATCTTTGGCGCCGTTATCGCCTATTATGCCGCTTCCGATCCAGGCAGCGAATATGACCTGAAATTTGTGCTTCCCATAGACGCACGCCAAATGCCGAAGCCCCTGGAGCCGCCAGCGGTTCAATCCTGGGCCGCAGGCGAGATGGAGTCTGCTCCTGCGCCGGACGGACGCGCAGAGGCCGGTAAAACCCCGCCCCTGCCTGAAAGGCCGCCCGTGCAGTTCGAAGGGGGCCCCGGCGCCGCATCCGAGGCTCAGCCGCGGTAGTTTGCGGAAGTGAACGCCGCGCGTTTCAAATCGATTCGAAAAGCCGCATGGACGCTTTGCGCGCTCCCTCTGCTGTCCTGCAAAAAAAGGATTGGCGATGCCCCTAATAGATCCCAACACGCTTCCCTACCGGCCCTGCGTCGGCATAGTGCTCCTGAACGCCGGCGGGCTTATATGGATCGGGCGCCGCTTCGAAGATTTTGTCTCAATGGAAATCGAGAAACGCTGGCAAATGCCACAAGGCGGGATCGACAAGGGCGAAGATCCAAAGGCAGCGGCGATGCGCGAACTCTACGAAGAGACCGGCGTCCGCAGCGCAACCATCATCGCCGAATCAAGGGACTGGATTCGATACGATCTTCCCCCCGAGGTCGTCGGCAAGGCGATGAAGGGTAAATATCGCGGCCAGGAGCAGAAATGGTTCGCGATGCGGTTTACCGGCGCCGGGCAGGAAATCAATCTTGAGCCTGAAGGACATAAGCCCGAATTCGACGCGTGGCGGTGGGCCGCCGCCAGTGAGGTGCTCGATGAAATCGTCGGGTTCAAGCGCGCCGCCTACCAGGCGGCGCTCGAAGAATTTGCTCCGTTTCTGGCGGGTTAAGCAGATAATATCGCGGGATTAAAGAGATACCGTGCTTGGAATCGCCGCAGCGGGTTGCATTGCAGCAATGGACTATGCTAGAAGCGCACCAGGCATAGACCGGGCTTAAATCCGGACATTTGAAGCTTGATGTAAAGCACGCTATGACGCGACCGCGTTTAGGCGGCTTTTCGACTGTTGGAGAGAACGTTTTGGCTCGCGGTGGCGCGGAATCTACGGTGGCGGAACGTTACGCGGGGGCGCTTTTCGAGCTTGCCCGCGCAAACAATTCCGTGGACAGCATCGAGCGCTCGCTCGACAACTTTCTGGGCTTACTACGCAATAGCGCCGATCTGCGCCGATTCGTTTTGAGCCCCATGTTTTCCAATGCGGAGCAAGAGCAGGGTCTCTCCGCGATTTTGAAATCGACGGGCGACACGGGGCTTGCGCACGACTTTCTTCTGGTGCTTGCAAAAAACCGGCGGCTCTTCGCGGTCGAGAACGTTATCAAGGCATACAAATCGTTCAGCGCCAAGGAGCGCGGCGAGGTGGAGGCCGAGGTTATTTCCGCTGTGCCGCTGACGACGGCCCAGACCCAGGATTTGACGGATACGCTGCGGCAGAAGCTTGGAAAAACGCCCAAGCTCACCGCGACGGTTGATCCCAAGCTTCTTGGCGGGCTGATTGTCCGGGTGGGCAGCCAAATGATCGATACATCTTTACGAACAAAACTGAAAAACCTCGAAAAGGTTATGAAAGAGGCAAGCTGATGGGGCTTATGGAAATCCGTCCGTCCGAAATTTCCTCGATCCTGAAAGAGCAGATCAAAAATTTCGGGCAGGAAGCAGAAGTCTCCGAGATTGGACAGGTGCTCTCCGTAGGCGACGGCATCGCGCGCGTTTACGGTCTCGACAATGTGCAAGCCGGCGAAATGGTCGAGTTTCCGGGCGGCATTCGCGGGATGGCGCTGAACCTCGAAGCCGACAACGTCGGCGTCGTCATTTTCGGCGAGGACAGGACCATCAAAGAGGGCGACACCGTCAAGCGGACGGGCGCAATCGTGGAGGTTCCAGTCGGAAAGGGGCTCCTCGGCCGCGTTGTCGACGGTCTCGGCAACCCGATCGACGGCAAGGGGCCGATCCAGAGCACTGAGAAGCGGCGCGTGGACGTGAAGGCGCCGGGCATTCTCCCGCGCGAAAGCGTGAAGGAGCCGATGCAAACCGGCATCAAGGCGATCGATGCTTTGATCCCGATTGGCCGCGGACAGCGCGAGCTCATCATCGGCGACCGCCAAACCGGCAAAACCGCCGTCGCGCTCGATGCGATCCTGAACCAGAAATCGGTGAACGCAACGGGCGATGAGAGCCAGAAGCTCTATTGCATCTATGTGGCGATAGGCCAGAAGCGGTCGACGGTCGCGCAATTCGTGAAGGTTTTGGAGGAGAACGGCGCGCTCGAATATTCGATCGTGGTCGCCGCGACCGCTTCGGACCCAGCTCCCATGCAGTTCATCGCGCCCTATACGGGCTGTACGATGGGGGAATTTTTCCGCGACAATGGGATGCACGCGCTGATCATCTATGACGATCTTTCGAAGCAAGCCGTCGCCTACCGCCAGATGTCGCTCCTGCTTCGCCGTCCGCCTGGACGCGAAGCCTATCCCGGCGACGTTTTCTACCTGCATTCCCGTCTTCTGGAACGCGCGGCGAAACTCAACAAGGATCACGGCTCGGGTTCCTTGACGGCGCTGCCGGTCGTTGAGACGCAAGCGAACGACGTGTCCGCCTACATCCCGACGAACGTGATTTCGATCACCGACGGTCAGATCTTCCTTGAGACCGATTTGTTTTATCAGGGCATCCGGCCCGCTGTGAACGTCGGCATTTCGGTGTCGCGCGTGGGCTCCGCCGCCCAGGTCAAGGCCATGAAGCAGGTTGCGGGCGCCATCAAGGGCGAGCTTGCGCAATATCGCGAAATGGCGGCCTTCGCGCAATTTGGCTCGGACCTCGACGCGGCGACGCAGCGGCTTCTAGCGCGCGGCTCGCGCCTTACGGAGCTGTTGAAGCAGCCGCAATTCTCGCCGCTCAAGGTGGAGGAGCAGGTCGTGGTCATCTACGCCGGGACGCGTGGCTTCCTCGACCCGATCCCCGTCGCTTCGGTTAACGAGTTCGAGAGCGAGTTGCTGACGCTCATGCGCAATGAGCATAAGAACGTGCTCGAACTCGATCCGCACAACAAAGCAGCTGACCCCTGAGACGGAGCAGGAGCTCAAGACGATTCTCGCCACGTTCGCCAAACGTTTTGCGGCGTAAACTCAGGCTGCGGAGACTGTAATGGGGAGCCTGAAGGATCTCAGAGGCCGCATCTCGTCGGTAAAAGCGACGCGGAAAATCACGAAGGCCATGCAGATGGTGGCCGCCGCGAAGCTTCGCCGCGCGCAGGATCATGCTGAGGCTGCCCGCCCTTATGCGGAGCGGCTAGAGAAAATCCTGGAACGCTTCGGCGGACGCGCCGTGCCGCCAAGCGCCATAGCCAAGCTGCTGACCGGTACGGGAAGCAGCGCCACGCATCTCGTTGTGGTCGCAACCGGCGAGCGCGGCCTTGCCGGCGCGTTCAATTCGAATATCGTCCGGCTAGCCCGCGACCATGTCCGGCGTTTGCAGGCAGAGGGCAAGACCATCAAGATCATGACAATCGGCCGGAAAGGAGCGGACCAGCTTCGCCGCGACTTTGCAAAGCTCATGATCGATCACGTCGACCTGCGAAGTGTCCGCCAGCTAGGCTATGTCAACGCACTCGACATTGCGCAGCGCATTCTTAAGCGCTTCGAAGACGGCGAATTCGATGTCGCCACGCTTTTCTTCTCAAAGTTCGAAAACATCATCAGCCAGAAGCCGCAGTCTACTCAGTTGATTCCTCTTGAGCTGCCCGTCTCTGATGCGATGTATGAGTTCGAGCCCGACGAAGCCGAAATCCTGCTTGATCTTCTTCCGCGCAACCTGGCGACGAAGATCTTCAGCGCGCTTCTGGAAAACAACGCCGGTTTCTACGCATCGCAGATGACCGCCATGGACAACGCGACGCGCAATGCGGGTGACATGGTCGAGCGCTATACGCTCGAGTATAACCGCGCGCGCCAAGCCATGATTACGAAAGAGCTGATCGAAATCATATCGGGGGCGGAGGCCGTATAGGCGCGAGATCGGTGCGCCGGCGGGTGAGTAGTTGGCCGTAATGAAGACATACGAGACGATATGGCCTCATCCGTTTGCCGCTTGCGCTATCTGGATCGAGATGTGGACGGCTTGGACGTCTGCTTGTATGTGGTGGCTTCCCGCCTCTCCTGGGTTTGAACAGGGCGGCGCTCCGCAAAAAGGCGAGCAGCAAAATACGGGCGCAGGCGCGGCGCCCGTAAACGCAACGCCTCCGCAAAGTAGCCTTAACGGCAAACACAGTCACGAGGCATACGAGGAAACGCTCAGCGGCGGCGTTGAGCATGGGAATGAAGACATAGAAGCGAAGGAGCCGCACGACCACGCCACGAATGGCTATCCGTTTGAAATCACTTCCGGCGCCGCTGTAACAACGCCGCTTGAAGCCAGCCACGAGGCCGGGGAAGCAATCTGGCGTCCAGACACGGAAGGCGGCCAGGAGAGCGCCAGCTGCGTGGAGGAAGAAAGTGAGAGGCCAGATGGCGCTGATGAGCCTGAGATAACGGGCAGACGCGTTCTGGCCGCGTCGGATGGTCTATCCTCAGCTGTTGTTTTTGGTGAGGTTCCGTCTTATTCAGATGATGATAGCCTGTTCGAAGCGGTTTCAGAGGCGGCGGGCGGAAGGGCTCTGTTCGAAGACGTTTCAAGTTTCGTGGACGACTCGAGTTTGGCTCAGGAAGAGCCAATCGAAGGCGCCGGAATTGAGAATGCCGCCAGCGGCGTAGAAGTCTCGCCCCCTCTTGGAGCGCAGGCCAGCGACGTGGAATTCGATGGAGGCGGCGAATTAGGTTTGAGTGCGGCGGCTTTAGACTATGCGGTTGCGCATGAAACGCCCGCCATTTGGATGGATGATGGACCGTTTTTGGGGAAGAAAGAGATGAGCGATAGACGAGTTGGCCGGGTAAGGCAGGTAACAGGCGCCGTTGTGGACGTGCAGTTCGACGGGCCTTTGCCTGCGATTTTGAACGCGCTGGAGACACAAAACCACGGCAACCGGCTTGTTCTGGAAGTTGCGCAGCATCTCGGCGAAAACACCGTTCGCGCCGTCGCGATGGATTCGACGGAAGGCCTCGTGCGCGGCCAGGAAGTGACCGACACGGGCGATGCCATCGCGGTGCCTGTTGGCGAGGAAACGCTCGGGCGCATCATGAACGTTATCGGCGAGCCGATCGATGAAGCCGGCCCGATCAAGTCGAATCAGCGCCGCCCGATTTACGCGTCAGCGCCGCCCTTCGTCGATCAATCGACCGAGGTTGAGGTTCTCGCCACGGGCATCAAGGTTGTGGATCTGCTCGCTCCATACTCCAAGGGCGGAAAGGTCGGCCTGTTCGGCGGCGCGGGCGTCGGCAAGACGGTGCTGATCCAGGAGTTGATCAACAACATCGCAAAGGCCCATGGCGGTTATTCGGTTTTTGCGGGCGTGGGCGAGCGGACGCGCGAAGGGAACGACCTTTACTGGGAAATGATAGAGTTGAAGGTGAACGTCGATCCTCATGAGCATGGCGGATCCTCGAAAGGCTCGAAGTGCGCGCTGATCTTTGGCCAGATGAACGAGCCCCCCGGAGCCCGCGCGCGCGTTGGTCTCGCCGGTTTGACCGTTGCGGAATATTTCCGCGATCAGGGCCAGGACGTTCTGTTCTTCGTGGACAACATCTTCCGCTTTACGCAGGCCGGCTCCGAAGTGTCCGCTCTTCTCGGGCGCATCCCTTCAGCCGTGGGTTATCAGCCGACGCTCGCGACAGACATGGGCGCACTGCAAGAGCGCATCACCTCAACGTCCAAAGGGTCGATTACGTCGGTGCAGGCCATTTACGTGCCCGCCGACGACTTGACAGACCCCGCGCCCGCAACCTCTTTCGCGCATTTGGATGCGACCACCGTGCTGTCACGGTCCATCGCCGAAAAGGGCATCTACCCCGCTGTGGACCCGCTCGACTCCACGAGCCGCGCTCTCGACCCGCGCATCGTCGGCGAGGCGCATTACAAGGTTGCGCGCCAGGTGCAATCCATCCTGCAGCGCTACAAGGCTCTCCAAGACATCATCGCGATCCTCGGGATGGACGAGCTTTCCGAAGAGGACAAGCGCATCGTGGCGCGCGCCCGCAAGATCGAGCGGTTCCTGTCGCAGCCCTTCCACGTGGCCGAGGTCTTCACCGGCAAGCCTGGCGTGCTCGTAGACGTCAAGGAAACCGTAAAGGGCTTCAAGGGGCTGTGTGACGGCGAGTACGATCATCTCCCTGAGCAGGCTTTCTACATGGTCGGCACCATCGACGAAGCCATCAAGAAGGCGGAAGAGCTGGCCGCCGCGGCGTAGCTTTCGAATATTGAAACCGGTTTCGTGGCGGGATAAGGATCGCCGCGAAACCAAACAACGGTTTCCACGTTATTTAAGCCCGGAGAGCGGACCTAGATGGCCGACACATTTCATTTCGAACTTATCTCGCCGGAGCAGGAGCTTGTCTCCACCGATCTCGCCGAAGCCGTTCTTCCTGGTCAGGAGGGCGACCTTGCCGCCATGCCAGGCCGCGCGCTGATGATCTTGAAGCTACGTCCCGGTATTTTGACGACGCGGTCAAAGGAGGGCGAGAAGCAATATTTCCTGCGCGGCGGGCTAGCCGATGTCGGGCCCGAAGAAACCGTGGTCCTCGCCGAATACGCCATCCCTCTGCAAGAGCTTAACGGCCAGATCCTGACTGACGAGATAGCCCAAGCCCAGCAAGCTTTGGACGAAGCGCCGGACGATGCGCGCCGTATCTCGTCGTGGGACCGGCTTGAGCGTCTGCAAACGTTGAAGGCGCGCCTTTCGCTTTAGCGTCTGTCCGATTGAAACGGAAACGCGACTTCTCCTGCTCCGCTCGGCAAGCGCGCCTTGACGTGCTTGCAACGTGAAGTCGACGCCAGCGGATGCGACGGGGGGAGACCCGTGTCAGCCGAAGGCGTTAGGCCTCAAGCGGTCTTGACGGCAGGCGCTTCCCTCGAAAGTTTCTCAAGCCAGCGCTCAATGCGGGCGCGGTTTACACCGAAATCGCCTTCGCCAAGCTGCGAGCGGCTATAAAGCGCGATCGTCGATCGCCCGTCGCCGAGGTCGATGAAGCGCACATTTACCGTGTCGGGAAAGCGCATGATCTTCGTGCGCTGGATATAGCGCGCGGTGAAACCGGCCTCGTCCGACGCCACTTGCTCAACGCGCGGCTCCGACGCGATCACCTTGGCGAATGCTTTCTGAAGCTCGGGCGCGCTCACCGCAAAGATTGGCGGCGTTACGTCGCTTCTCGCAACGCAAAGGCCTTGCGGACAGGCAAGCGAATCGTTTGGCGATGTCCGGCGTATCAGCAACTCGAATTTCACTGGCCCAAGATCCGCAGGTCCAAACAGGGACCAGACCCGTTCTGGACCGGCGATGAGGAACGCGGCCAAGACTGCAATGGCGACTGCGGCGGCGGCGGCGAATACAGTAGACCAGAAACCCATGGAAAGCCTCAAGCTCAGGCGATGTCGCGTCTCGCGCCGCAAAGAAGAGCGCCCCCAAGCATGGCCTTCGGACTTTACCGGGGAGCGGCCATCCCGGAAAAAACTCTGCGGTAACAGAAAACCCTATCCTGACAAACGTTAGTTAGCCAAGGAGTGCCTGCTTACCATTATTGCATGAAGAATACATCCGCATTTCACTGAAATTATAACGCCAGAAGGAGCCAGGGAAGGCTCCTTTAGACATAGGGCTGGCTCTTTACCAGATATCTTGAAGCGCGCTTTCCAGAGCTGTGTCAACGTCCCGGCCGCCTCTTTTCTTAGAAAAGCCCCCAGAACGAGAACCAGGACCGCTGTGCGCCACCCATCGAAGCCTGAGCGCCTGGGTGACCGGTCTCCCCTGCTGGAGCAGCCGAAGGCGTGGCCTCGGCGCCGGTGGCATTCGGATCTTTTGCATTGGCCTCAGCATCGGGCTTCTGCGCCCCGGATGGCTCTTTCATGAGGCCGGCTTCAATCAACTTCGCATTCGATGCGTGAAGTTGCTCCTGTGCATTGAAAAGAGCGGCTTCAGCCGATTGACGGGCCTTCGCTTCTTGGCCGAGCTGGGCGCGCACCGTGCGCTCGGAGGTCTCGGCGATTGTTTGGGCCGCTTCGGCGAACTCGCGGGCTTTCGTCTCGGAGCTATACTTTTCACGGAAAGTCTTCGCTTCCCCTTCAGCGCTTTCCAGCTTCATTTCGATGGTTATTTTGGCGCGGCTGAGCTCGCTATTTTCGTCGCTGATGCGAAAGAACGCGATGGCGAGACCGAAGCTTAGGGCAGCAAGCGCATAGGTAAGATATGGGCTAGGCATGGGATTTCCTTAGGAAGGTGTTAACGGGATCGAGCCGGGTTCATCCTCGTTAATTCATACCATGCAAAGGTTAACGCTAAATTTTTATCAAACCTTATCTATAACGATCCGGATGATACATTGCGGTCTGAGCGCAGACGCTTGGCCCGGGGGGCCGCTGGGCGATTAATACATGGCTGCGTGGAGAGACGGATATGCATTGCTCGGCATTAACCTGCTTTCCTTTGTTGAACGCGTAGAGGCCACAACCTGAATTAAGCCCGCTAAGAGAGCTTGCCTCTTGCGTTTCGCGACGTATCCGGTCAAGGATAGCGCGCAAAAAGCAAGCAAAGAGTGCGAAACTCGTTTCAACGGGAACACGCCATGACCGTTAGGGTAGCCATAAACGGCTTTGGCCGTATTGGCCGGAATGTGCTCCGGGCCCTCCATGAATACAATCGCCAAGACGTGACCGTGGTCGCCATCAACGATGTTGGCGACGTAGAGACGAACGTGCATCTGCTGAAATACAATTTCATCCACGGGCCCTTTCGGGGCGAGGTGACAGTGAATGGCAGCAGCTTCGATGTTGGCCACGGCCCAATCCGGGTCTTGGCTGAGCGCGATCCTGGGAAGCTGCCGTGGCGCGACCTCAGCATTGACGTCGTGATGGAATGCACCGGCATATTCGCCGATCGCGAGAAAGCGCTCATTCACTTGAAGTCGGGGGCGAAAAAAGTGCTTATCTCGTCGCCATCGAAGGGTGCGGACCTCACCGTGGTTTACGGCGTCAACCATGACAAGCTTGAGCCCAGGCACGAGGTCGTCTCGAATGCGTCGTGCACAACGAACTGCCTCGCGCCGGTCGCCAAAGTTCTCAATGACTTATGCGGCCTTGCGCAAGGCTACATGACGACCATCCACTCCTACACGAACGATCAGCGCATCCTTGATCTTCCGCATAAAGATTTGCGGCGCGCGAGAGCGGCAGGTCTTTCCATGATTCCAACGACGACCGGCGCCGCGAAAGCCGTTGGCCTCGTCCTGCCGGAGCTTGCCGGCAAGCTCGACGGCACCGCCATTCGCGTTCCGACTCCGAACGTTTCGGTTGTCGACCTCTGCTTCATTCCCGGCCGCGAAACCAGCGTCAGCGATATCAATAGCGCTATGGAACGGGCTTCGCAGCAGGAATTGAAAGGCATTCTGTCGGTGGTGAAGGATCCGGTCGTTTCGATTGACTTCAATCACAATCCTCATTCGTCGAATTTCGATCTCTCGCAAACGCAGATCGTCAATGGCCGCCTCGTGCGCGTGCTGTCGTGGTACGACAATGAGTGGGGATTCTCGTGCCGCATGTTGGACACAGCGGCCGTGCTGGGCAAGCTCCTCTGAGCCATGGATGGAAAGCCATGCTGGCTGATCACCATAATTCCGCCTGCTCTAGAAGCGGAGTGGGCGGCAGGGCTGGTTGAATTCGCCGGCAGGTTCAAGCCTGCGGCGCTGATTCTGCAGGCTCCGCCGACGGGCGCGCGGGCAGATCTCATTGCAAAGGCGAAGGCCTTCGAGCTTGCTATTCTTGTCGCGGACACCGTCGACGCGGTCCAGGAGTTTGGTGCAAACGGCGTTTACATCTCGACGCCTTGTCTCGGCGTGTCCGACGCTCGGAAAAGGCTCGGCGGCGATTCGATTGTCGGCGCCGCGTGCGGTCTCAGCCGGCATGCTGCGATGGAAAGCGCGGAAGCCGGTGCAGATTTCGTCGCCTTCGACGCGTCGGCGGCCGGCGACCTCGATGAAGCCGCCGGATTGTCCTTGTGGTGGGACGAAATTACAGGCGTGCCCGCCGCGCTTTTCTTCGCCAAGGAGCGTCCCGATCGCTCCATTCTCCTAAAGGCGCGCCCCGATTTTATTATCCTCGAAGAAGGCGAATGCGCTGGAGAAAGCCTTATTTTTGCAACAGAGTTCGGTATGCAAAGCCAGAGTTAAGGTTTCCTGGCTCAAGAGGCGATGATGATCCGGCCGAGGCTTCTGCTGACGATAGCACTTCTTGCAGGCGTTGTTGGCGGCGACGCGTGGCCATCCTTGGCCGCGCAGAAACAAGCGCCTCCGCCGCAAAACGGCTGGACGCCGGCTGAAACTCGAACCGCCGTGGACGATCCCGCCTATGCTGCCTACGACGCTGGAAATTATGAGCTGGCGCTTAAGCTCGCAGCCGAGGCTGCGGAGCGAGGGGAGCATCAAGCCTATACGCTCATCGGCGACATCTACGAGGAGGGCCTCGGCGTTCGCCAAGATTATGTGAAGGCTGCGGAATGGTTCACAAAAGGGGCCGTGGCCGGGGACATGCATGCGCAGTTCCGCCTGGGCGTGATGTTGGCGGAGGGGCGAGGCATCAAGAAAGATAGGAAAAAGGCGGCGGATTTTTTCGAGGCCGCAGCCCAGCAGGGCCACGCGCTCGCAGCTTATAATTTGGCGCAAGCCTATGTAGAGGGGTGGGCGCGCCCCGAGGATGAACAAAAGGCTGCTTATTGGCTGGATCAGGCGGCTCAGAAGGACAACGCGCAAGCCGCGTACGATCTTGCTGCGCTATACCGCAATGGCGATGGCGTGCCCAAAGACGATGCAAAGGCGGCGGTTTTGCTGGCCAAGGCTGCTGAAGCGGGCCACGCCGACGCACAAGTCGAATATGCCATCATGCTTGCAAACGGCAAAGGCGTTCCCAAGGACGCAGCAGCGGCGGCAAAGCTGCTGCGCATCGCGGCCGAGAGAGGTAGTCCGGTTGCCCAAAATCGCCTTGCCAGGGCCTACTCCGCGGGTTTCGGCGTCACGGCGGATCGCATCGAGGCCTGCAAATGGCATCTTCTCGCCCGAGCCGCCGGAGAGAGCGACCTCAGGCTCGACCTCCTCGTCATGTCGCTGAAGCCGCCCGAGCGGCAGAAAGCCGAATTGCTCGCGAAGGCATGGCGCGACCAAAATGCCGAGGCGGCTCGCTAACAGTGGCGCATAAAACAACACCTAGCCAAGCCGAAAAACCGCATGTATATCTGGCGGAACAAACACTCGCCCGGAAACGCCCCTTTCTGACCTGAGCCGAAGGAGGGTGCTTGCCGATTATTATCTGGAGTTAGACGCAAATGGCAGTCCCAAAGAGAAAAGTGTCGCGCATGAAGCGCGGCAACCGCCGTTCAGCCGACGCCCTTGTCGCGCCGACCTATGTCGAGGACAAGGATTTGGGCGAGTTGCGCCGTCCCCATCATATCGATCTCAAGTCGGGCAAATACCGTGGCCGCCAAATTCTGCAGCCGCAAGAGGACATCTAATAAGCGGACGGCAAGACACCGGATGCGCGCATGAAGGCTGGAAAGCCTTCCGGCGCTATTTTGCATTCGCCGCCGTCGCTATTTTATAGGAAGTGTGGCGTTGTTGGGTTAATTTGCGCCTGCATGGTGTCCCCGAAACCTGGGCGCCGTCGCCAGGAGCGATGCATACCAAGGTTTACCTTTGTTTTTTGCTTCGTGAACGTCTAGGACAGCGCACACCGGCTTTATCCCGGCGGCGGCTGCATGCCGTGGCAATCCGGCGCAGCTGACATCGCCGTATGAATGGCTTGGCGCGAGGTCTGTTACCGATTGGCCGTCATGACATCCGAGGATCTTCTCATACCAGCGAGGACCGCTCAAAGAGCCGGTATCGCCGCACCGAAGGAAGAGGCCGCGGCGGTCGAGATAGGCCTTAACGCGGCAATCGTTTCGATGATCGGCGGGGAGCCGCAGATTCTTACAGTTTCATCAGGAGCAGCCCAAGCGCCCGGTTCGCCACCGGCCCTTCCCTTCGGGCTATTCACGCCGCTGAAACACAGGACTCTGGAGATCGGCCTTCGCGATTGGGTGAAGGACCAAACAGGCCTCGATCTCGGCTACGTCGAACAGCTTTATACTTTCGGCGACCGTGGCCGCCATGCGAGGCCAGGGGACGAAGGTCTCCACGTGGTTTCCATCGGCTATCTGGCGCTGACCCGCAACGAAGAGGCGCCCCGCAGCAGCGGGGTCAAATGGAGCGCCTGGTACGCGCATCTGCCCTGGGAGGATTGGCGCAACGGCAAACCCGGAATTCTGGCGCAGGAGATTGAGCCCAGGCTGGAAGAATGGGCGGCGCGGCCGGAATCCCCGGGCGCTCCGCGCAGGCCCCTTGCCCGCATGGACCGCTTGCGGATGTGTTTCGGCCAGTCCGTCCCTTGGGACGATGAAAGGGTGCTGGACCGGTACGAGCTTTTGTACGAGGCTGGATTGATCCCGGAAGCCGCACGGGATGGACGCGCCGCGGCGAAAGAGTGGTCCGGCCTGCCGCTGCTGGGCAGGCCGATGATGTTCGACCACCGCCGCATACTTGCGACGGCCATCAGTAGGTTGCGCGGCAAGCTCAAATACCGGCCGGTCATTTTTGAACTTATGCCAGAAACGTTCACTCTGTTCGACCTGCAAAGGGTCGTGGAAGCCATCCTTGGAAGCTATTTACACAAGCAGAATTTCAGGCGCCTCGTCGAATTCGGCGGGTCTCGTCGAGCCGACGGGGCAAAAGGCGGCTCGCACGGGTGGCCGTCCAGCCCGAGTATACAGGTTTCGGCGCAATGTTCTGCTTGAGCGGCCGGCGCCGGGATTCAGGGTCAAGGTCCAGAACATAGTGCGTACAACCTCATAGTGTTAACCGTTGCTCTGTTAACACTACCCATAAGAATCAATGAGAAATCCCCAGAATTGATCGAATTAACCTGTTTGAAAGCTTCCTAAAATAGGCGCATTTTGATAATATTTAGGTGTCGTTGAAGAAAGTTTCGCGCGCAGAGGTTGTTCCTTAGCAGTTGCGGGATGGACCACATCGCGGGCGCCGGCAGGCTGTCTGCTTAAGTATCACTATTCAGGCCTGGCTTGAATCGGCCCGTTTGGGGCGGGAGACTAATTTATTCTCGTAACGCTTTGCGAAGGCGCGGGCTACGCAAATTAAGATGAGACCCATCTAACCAAGACAACAAAAGTGAGAGCGAGTATGCCTGAGATGAACAATTGTCAACAACGCTTCGGCTTCGAGACCAATGAATATGTGGTTTATCCGACGCATGGTGTGGGGCGTATTGTTGCGATCGAGGAACAGGAGATCGCTGGTTGCAAGCTCGAGCTTTTTGTCATTAATTTTGAAAAAGACAAAATGACGCTGCGCGTACCGACCTCGAAAACGCATAGCGCTGGCATGCGTAAGCTTTCGGACGATGCGGTTTTGAGCCGCGCGCTTGAAACGCTCCGGGGCCGTGCGCGTGTGAAGCGCACGATGTGGAGCCGCCGTGCGCAGGAGTATGAGGCAAAGATCAACTCAGGCGATCTTATCACCATCGCCGAGGTCGTCCGCGATCTTTACCGCTCTGATTCTCAGCCCGAGCAGTCGTATTCGGAGCGTCAACTTTATGAAGCGGCATTGGATCGCATGGCGCGCGAAATCGCGGCTGCGCAAGATGTCGATGAATCAATCGCCATCCAAAAGGTTGCCGAAGCCCTGACCAAGGCCGGCCGCCTCCAGCGTAAACACGACGGCAAGAACGAAGAGCAAGACAAGAAAGAAGCTGCGTGAACGCATAAAGCGCGGGCGCCTGCTATTGCAGTTTTTGTGAATCAGCGGATTTGGCTGGCTTCTGTTCGGCGAGCTCGATCTGCTCGGGCTGCGAAATGGATATCGCCGGCCCTCTTTTTCGCTCCACCCATCCGCGAATGCGGATCACTTTGCCCCGCCACTCGTCAACACTTTCGAGGCGCTTCTGGGCGGCTGCCTCGATGACGGCGGTAAAGCCGAACTTGCTCTCTTCGTTGAAGTGAATGATGACGCGCGCCCCTGCATGCGTGACATGGTCCACTTTGCCTTCAACGATCTGATAGGTTTGAACAAGGTTGAGTATTGAGCGCGTGTCACGCGCGGATAGAACCTTGAACAGCGCAAGTCCCCAGTGTCCCCGGTTTTCATCTCTTGCTTTTGCCTCGAACGATGCAAGCTGCTGCGCGCAAGCATGGTTGTCCGCTTGCGGAAACACCTGAGCCAGCCCCGCGCTGACAAGGCCCTCTTGCAGCCACAGTTGAGGTTCGCCAGCCACGTAGACATGAGCGATGGCGACGCCGTAGCGGTCACGGCGATTGCCGCCAAATTTGACCTCGACCTTGCGCCCGACAGCTGCCGATCGAAGATAGGCCGTGACTGCCAAGGACGGGTCGAAGCCCGCGCCAGGTAAGCCCGCCGGAGCCAACACCTCCGCCAGCCGCACAAAGCGGCCATCCGCCAAACGTAGTGTTTGCGGGCCAGCGACCGCCAAAACCGTGCTCTCCCCGCCAGATTTAAGCTGGCAACTCGCTTGCTCCGGGGCCTGGCGGCGCTGGCCATCAGCGCCAGGAGACATTAGCAGAAGCGAGCCCAGCACAGGCAAAAGCGCCGCCCAAAAATAGGGCTGCGGCGATAGCAAAATGAAGCGGCCCACCATACCGTTTTTTCTACGGATTGCAGCCGTATCGCTCAAGCCAAAAGTAAGCGCAAAAGAGGCGCCGCAGCAGCTTTGCCCCGCTCGCTCAGAGCATGGAGGATTAATTCCGAATCACCCATTGCGATGGCGGAGCCCGCAGCGCGGCAACGTTAATCTCCACGAAGCGGAAACATCCGGGGTTAAGTCTCTAGCAGGGCGCGGAAAAGCCTTGGCGTCTTCGCTTCACCCTCCGGCAAGCTCAGGATGAGGTTGAGTGGTTTCAACGCGTTGATCCTCATGGTGAGCCTGTCGTGGTTCGGCATGTTCTGCATGAAGCGATGGGCGGGTTCTCTTTTCCCGAGCCTGCCGGTCTTGTTATGAGTTGTCGCATCCGGCTGGATCAACTGGAAGCACGCGCATGCTGGTGGTACATCGCGTTTTGCTTTATGGGATGGCGCTCGGAAGACGATCTTGCGGTTCCTGGATGCTTTGCTGACCGGCGCAAAAAAAGCCGCTCATCGAGAGCGGCTTTCGGCGTTTTTCCTTCGCTATGAGCGAGGACTAGTCAGCCCGCAGATTGCTCACTGCGGTCTTGCCCGTGCGGCGATCTTCCTCGGTGTCAAAAGAAACCTTCTGGCCCTCTACAAGATTGCGTATGCCTGCGCGCTCAAGCGCTGTTGCATGCACAAACACATCCTTGCCGCCGTTATCCGGCTGAATGAAACCAAAGCCTTTTTGGCCGTTGTAAAACTTGACTGTGCCCGTGTTCATGGACATTCCTTTTTGTGACTGGGTGCAAATGGGCTATGGCGGCGCGCCGCGCTGCCACAACCCTATTTCGTCGATTTTTGGAGAGATTTCAGTGTGCGCCCGGCTCTGCCAAGGTCCAACAGCCTAGTTTCCTGGCCAAATTCGATGTTTCCTATATAGGGGCGCTCCGGTTCGATGGCAAGGTGATTTGAGAATTACCACCAGGAGTCGAGCGGCTGCACGGCCTTAGCGATTGATATCATTTAACTTCGTCGGTCCAAACTCGAAAACCTGATAGGGTCCCAGGGCCGAAAATCTGGGTCAGGGGCACGTCGGCGGCGTCTCTTCCTTGCGCGATGAGAACACGCCCAAACCGGATGGCGTTATTGCGCGGATCGAAAGTGTACCAGCGCTCGCCGAGATAAACCTCCATCCAAGCCGCGAAGTCCATGGGCGCGTACGGGGGAGGAAGACCGATATCGCTCACATAACCCGTGCAGTAGCGCGCCGGAATGTTAAGGCACCTGCAGAACGCGATAGCAAGGTGCGCGAAGTCCCGGCAAACGCCGCGCCGCTCCCGATAGGCTTCGGCCGCCGTGCGTGTGGGACGGGCATGTTCATAACCGAACGAGAGGTGATTATGCACGAAGTCGCAAATTGCTTGAACGCGCGCCCAGCCGAGCTGCGTGTGCTTAAAAAGGCGCCAGGCTTCCTCAGACAAGACATCGGTCTCGCAATAGCGGCTGCCAAGCAGAAACTGAAGCGTCTCCGCCGGCAGATGCTGAACCTGATGTTGCAAGGCATTCAAACCGACAGGGTCCGATGCGCCGCTATCCCGGATGATCGTATCGGTTCCAAGGGTGAAACGTCCGTTTGGCGCGACAAGCCGGCTGCACCAGTTGCCGAAATTGTCACGGTAACCTTCGATAGGCACCGCCGGGTTTGTCACCAAATGATCGGGGCGTTCGAGGTCCGAAACGCGTGAGAAATGCACGTTAAGCGAAGCAATCATCGGAGTCGACTGAGGAAAGTCGAATGTCAACTCACAGCCAACCTGAACACGCATGATCGCTCCTCGGCCAATAATGTTAAGCTCGCGCAAGAACGCCCTTGATCGGCATCTTAATATAAAAGGCGGCCAAGGGCCGCCTCGATTTTTCTTTGCCTTCGATATGACAAGCTAAACTTTCGGCGGCATCACAACCGCATCGATGATTTGAATGACGCCGTTCGACGCGCCAATGTCAGCCATCACGATGTGAGCCTTGTTCACCTTTATGTTGTCGTGTCCATCGATCGTGAGTTCGACGCCCGCGAGGGATTTCCTGGTGAATTTTTTACCCCTGACCCCTTCCGACATCAGCTCGCCCGAAACCACATGGTTCTTCAAGATACGGACAAGTTCTGTTCGGTTCTCAGGCTTAAGCAAGCCATCTAGTGTTCCGGCTGGGAGGCTTTCGAAAGCTTGATCGGAAGGGGCGAAAACCGTAAACGGCCCTGTTCCTTTTAGCATATCGGCGAGGCCCGCAGCCTCAACCGCAGCGACAAATGTCTTGAGGGGACCAGAATGTTTCGCGGTTTCCAGAATGTCGGACAGATTTGTCTTTGCAGATTTGACAGCTACACTCACGGCGTAAACCTTTCTATATGTTCACTTGTATGAAACTTAAGAAGGAAAACGCTTATATTAGAAGAGTGCGTATTTTGATTTTGTCATCCCTTGCAAATATAGTCGGCCTCTTATTTTACAAGAGGCCAACTTATTTAGCCTGACATTATGGGCCTATTGTTCAAGCCGCTACGAGAGGGCGCCTCTTCTTCGCATCGAGTTCTTGTAAACGCCGGCGCACGATGCGGAAAGCGTCGCGGACCGCCAACTGCATAGCGTCGTGCCGCCGTCCTGCGCCTGGATCGTGATTGACGTTGATATCGGGGCAGCCTTCGACTGAAAGGTGGACCCGGAGCCTGCAGGGGTCGCCAGAAAAATGCTTTGCGCGGGGCTGGGTGACGACAATAGTTGAAGACGTTATGGGCGCCCCGACATCATTTAAGCTTTCCCACTCCTCACGGATGCATCCTTCGATCGCATCTGATCGTAGGACGCCTTCAAAGTTGATTTGGATCGGAGCATGCATAGTGAGCGCCTTTATTGCTTGGCAGCGCGCTGCCGGATTAAGAATTTCAAAGTCTATTGGCTGGGAGCATATTTAATGGCTGGCGCACGTGAATGCGGCGCGGGCGCGTCAACTTTCCCGCGCGCCGCGTTTCAAGCCTTCGGCGTTAATGCGATAAAGCCGGAACCCTGAAGTCCTTTTTGACGGGTCTTCGCAAAGGAGCTGCTGTTCGATCAGTTCTTCCAGAGCCCTGAGAGGCACTTTCATATAGTGACTGTGGCCGCCCGTGTCGCCAATCTCCACCTGCAAGCCGCCAGGTTCTCGCATGGAGATGTAGTCGTCCGTCAGGGTGCGGGGATCCCATTCCCACTCAATGTAGCGTCCTTCGACGCCGGCAAGCTCCTTGAGGATATCCTCGGAAAGCATTTGCACATGATCTCGCTTTCATCCAGCGGTTCGATTGAACTCACATGGGGTGGCCGTGCCGGAATTAAACTGAGGCTAATCGGCCTCCGAATATTTCCTGGTTTTCCACGAGGGCGCCCGCCAAATCTTGCCAATGAAGAGGCTATGTCGAAACGCAAAATGACCATGATTGAAATGGATCGCGGCTGTTTTCGCCGTCTGCGTGTACCAAAGAAGAATGCAAACGCAAGGTGAAAGCGCTCGAAGTCTTGTGTATAAGCTTTGCAATTCCCACATGGAGCTCATGGCGTTCGGCCACTCGATTGGAATATCGCGTTCGGATGCATGTCCGCTGCGCTATTCTCACTCGCCACGTGCTCTCCGGTTATTTTTGCCGGAGTCCAGCGGCCCCATGTTCGAGGTCTCAGCGCACGCAGGGCAAACAAATGGAGCTCAACTGAAATGAGCGTATCCCGATCGAAAGCTGAAGAGCGCTATGCCGAAATCCGCAAGCGCGAGCATGGCCTGAAGCAGGACCTTGAGGTCGCAGCACGGGTTCGCGCGGACAAAACGGCCAAGCTGCGTCAATTGCGCTTGGCGAAAGAGGCGGAAGTTGCGGCAGAAAAGCAGGCTGCAAAAGACATCAAAGCCGCTGGCAAAGGCGCTTTCAAAAAGCCGCGCGCCGGTTCAAGCGCCGCGTGACCCGCTGGGAAAAAATCAAGTCTCGCGCTGGCCGTCGGCCTCCAGACCGACGCTTCTTAATTGTCTAGCCACGATCTGAGACTGCCAAACCGGATCCAGGGACACGCCAAGGATAGTCCGGCACTGGCTACACAGAAATTGCACGGCCGGGCAGGTTTTTCCGGAAGCTTCGTCCCCGGCGCGGATCGGCTCGATGAGAACGGTTACGACAGTCTCGCATTTGGGACACCTTCCCGGCATAGCTTCCTCCGCGGCCGGCGATCCCGCCAAACCATTGTAACTCTTTCAGCGCTTATTCGAGGCCTTGCCTGCAAAATCCGCGGCTGCGTTTCATTGCATTGAGAACATTGCCGATCGATGCAGGCTGCCGGCCTCTCTAAAAAGCAGTGCTTGCGCATCGTTTTAACTTGCGCGTAGATGCAAGCGTGAGCGGCGGAATAATTTCCACGTCTCGATGCGTCGCGTGATGCCCGTTCTCCGCGCCTGAAGATTTTTAGGTTGTTCTCTGCTGGAACGGGCAGGGATTTTCGCGGAGAACGCAATGCCGGACGGCCGGGCTATATTTCATCTTGTCCTGATCAAGCCCGCCCATTACGACGATGATGGTTATCCCATTCAATGGGTCCGCTCGGCAGTTCCTTCGAACACGCTTGCCTGTCTGAATGGCATTGCGGAGGATTGCCGGAAACGCGAGGTGCTCGGCCGATGATCCACATGTGAGAACGATGACGAAGATTGAGCAAGCGGCGAACCGAGTTTTCGGGCATGTGGAGCGCGTCGGCCAGCCTTTGCCTCGTCCAGCCATGATCTTTCATCGCGCAATAAACCGCAAGTTTGGCCGTGACAAGGGAAGGAAGCACCGTCCGCTGCTCGCCATGATCTCCAAGAGGGATCGCCCGGCCGGCCTTGATGTATCCTTCCAACGCTGGTTTATCACGGCCAACAACTACGGCTCCCGCTAAAGCGGAGTGACTGGCCAGACTTGAGCACTCGAAAATTCGAGGTGCTTTGCTGGCTGTGACGACTTCATGACACGGCGCGGAGGTACCGAACTGTCCCGGCCCGCGCCTTGGCCCGCGTACTACGCGGGCTGGGGCTCCCAGCGTTTGCTGAGCGCTTTGGCAATCTCGTCGGGGCAAGCTTCGATCGCCAGAATGTAGGATTGCGCAGCCTGATCGGGCTCGGTGCGGTATTGCTCCCAGTCGCCCAAGGTCGTGAGCGGTATGCCGTAGCGCTTGGCACGTGAGAATGGTTTCATCTGCGCGAGCTGTTCGTCAGTGAGCGGCTGAGCGTCGGGGTCGGCAAGCGCGGCCGCATAAATCTCTTGATCGGTCATGGCGTCGAGCGCAGCCCAATCGGTTTGATCTGGAGGGAACGGCCGGGTCGCGCCATCGGTCAAAACTTCGACAAGGCTGCCGTCGTTAAGTTTTTGGGCTCTGATCGTAGTACTTTTTTTGCTCATGCTTGGTCGCCATTCGGGCTGAGATTAAACGAACTGTCTCACCGCGTTCCGTGAAGACTACCACCATAAGCCGCGCATTGGCGTGGCCAGTTATTCGGTATGATGTCAACCGCCCGCAATTAACTCCAGCCACTCATCCTCCGTCAGCACCTTCACGCCAAGCTCCGCGGCCTTCTTCAGCTTCGAGCCGGCGCCCGGCCCGGCCACCAAAGAGCTGTGTTCTTCGACACCGACCCCGCCACCTTCGCGCCGAGCCGCTCGGCCTGGGCTTTGGCTTCGTCGCGCGTGAAGCGTTCGAGCTTGCCGGTGAACACCACGGTCGCGCCGGCGAGCTTCGACGACACGATGTCCGGCTTGTAATCCTCGACGGTCAGCTCGTGCGTCAGCGCGGCGACGACCTCGCGGTTATGCGGCTCCTGGAAGAAATCGAGGATGGACTGAGCCACCACGTCGCCGATGCCGTCGATCTCGTTCAGCTGTTCGAGCGCGTGCTCGTCCGCCATGGCTTCGCGCAGCGCGGCGAGCGAGCCGAAGGTCTTCGCGAGCAGCTTCGCCGTCGTCTCCCCCACATGCCGGATGCCGAGCGCGAACATGAAGCGTTCGAGCGAAATGCTGCGCCGCGCTTCGATGGCCGCGAAGAGATTGGCGGCCGATTGCGCGCCCCACCCGTCCTTTTCCGCGAGCTTCGGCGGCGGATCGCCGTCGCGCGCCTGAAGCGTGAAAATATCGGCGGGCGCACGGATGCGGCCCTCTTCGAAAAACGCCTGAATGTGCTTTTCGCCGAGCCCCTCGATGTCGAAGGCAAGCCGCGACACGAAATGGCGCAGCCGCTCTACCATTTGCGCGGGGCAGATGAGGCCGCCAGTGCAGCGGGCTACGGCGTCGAGCTTGCCGGTTTTCGGGTTCATCTCGCGCACGGCATGGCTTTCGCACACGGGGCACGTCGCGGGGAAAATATAGGGCGTGGAGGATGTTGGCCGCTTTTCCAGCACCACGCCGAGGATTTGCGGGATGACATCGCCCGCGCGCTGCACGATGACGGTGTCGCCAACGCGGATGTCCTTGCGCGCGATCTCGTCCTCATTGTGCAGCGTCGCGTTTTGCACCACCACGCCGCCGACCGTGACAGGCGCAAGTTTCGCCACGGGCGTCATCGCGCCGGTGCGGCCGACCTGGATTTCGATGCCGCGCAAGATGGTGGCGGCCTGCTGCGCCGGGAACTTATGCGCGGCGGCCCAGCGCGGCTCGCGCGAGACGAAGCCGAGCCGCTCCTGCAGGTCGAGCCGGTCGACTTTGTAGACCACGCCGTCGATGTCGTAGCCGAGCGACGCGCGGTTCAGCTCGATGGCGCGGTAGGCGTTGAGCATCTCCTCGACCGTCTTGCACACGCGCAGCGGAGGCATGGGAAAGCCCCAGGATGCGATCGCCTCTAATACGCCGTGGCTGGTCTCGGCGGGCAGCTCGCTGACCTCGCCCCAGCCCCAGGAGAAAAACCGCAAAGGGCGCGCGGCCGTGATCGCCGGGTCGAGCTGGCGCAGCGAGCCGGCCGCCGCGTTGCGCGGGTTGGCGAAGATTTTTCCGCCCGCGCGAAGCTGGCGCTGGTTCAGCTCGGAGAAGTCGGCGTGCGACATGTAAACTTCGCCGCGCACCTCGAAGGTTTGCGGGATATTCGGCCCGCGCAATTCGTTCGGGATGTCGGCGATGGTGCGCACATTCGCGGTCACATCCTCGCCTTCGGAGCCATCGCCGCGCGTCGCCGCAACGGCAAGCTCGCCGCGTTCGTAGCGAAGCGAAACCGACAAGCCATCGATCTTGTTCTCGGCGGTGAAGTCGAGCGGGGCGTCGGGGCCGAACTTCAAAAAGCGCCGGACGCGCGCCGCAAACTCGCGCACATCGTCGTCGTTGAACACGTTTCCGAGCGACAGCATCCGCACGGAATGCTTGACCTTGGCGAATTTCTCCGAAGGCGCCGCGCCGACTTTTTGCGTCGGGCTTTCGGCGGTTATGAGTGACGGGAAAAGCGCCTCCAGCGCCTCCATGCGCAAGCGCAGCGCATCGTAGTCCGCATCGGAAATTTCGGGCTGATCGTCCTGGTAATACAGCCGGTCGTGCTTTTTGATCTCCGCGGCGAGGGCATCGTGCTCGTCCTTGGCCTCCTCCAGAGTTAGGCTATCGGCCGGCCTTCAGTGAGGCGTCCGCATGTGCAGTTTCCGGCCGAACGCCGCGCGCCTCAGCCGATCTCATGTTTGGCTCCGATGAGACTGTCGGCGGCGGCTCTTGCTTCCTCCGTAACTCTGCTTGCCGGCAAGCATGCGCGCGATCTCTTCGCGCCGTCCGCCGCCGTCGAGCGCCTCCGCGCAGGTTTCGACCGAGATGTTTTCGCCGTCGCCGCGCGCGGTTTTGTAGAGCCGGAAATGCGAGTCCGCGTGCGCCGCGACCTGCGGCGAGTGCGTCACCGCAAGCACCTGCGCCTGCCGCCCCAGCCGCGCGAGACGCTCGCCAATCGCCGAAGCCGTGGCTCCGCCGACGCCCGTGTCGATTTCGTCGAAGACAAGCACGGGCGCGGTCGTCCTCTCCGCGAGCACAACCTTGAGAGCGAGCAGAAAGCGCGCCAGCTCGCCGCCCGAAGCGACTTTCATCAAGGGGCCTGGATTTGCTCCAGGGTTCGTTTGAACATGAAACATGATCGATTCACGCCCGAAAGGGCCGCCGGAGAAGCCGTTTCCATCGTCGGGAAGCTTTTCAGTTTGGGTCAGGAACTGCGCTTTTTCAAGCCGCAGCGGCGTCAGCTCTGTTTGAACCGCATTGTCCAGCAGCGCTGCGGCGGCGGTTCTTTTCTCGCTTAGCGCGTCCGCGATTTTCACATAGGCGCGAGCCGCCGCATCCGCCGCTTTCCGTGCCGCCTGGAGATTTTCCGCGCCGGTTTCAAGCTGCGAAAGCTCGGCAAGAAAGCGCTGGTGAACCACCGGCAGCTCGCTCACGGGCACGCGATGCTTTCGCGCGACGGCCCGAAGCCTGAACAGCCGCTCCTCGATCGCTTCCACATTGTCCGAACCCTCCGCCCTGAGCTGCGCCTCCACCAGCAAGCGCGCTTCCTCCGCCTCGATCAGAACGCGCTCCAGGCTGGCCTTTATGGGCTGCAGGCGGCCGGACAATTGAGGCTGGCGCTCAAGCCTTCGCAGCACGGCGTTCAGCTTTGCCGCGGGAAAAGCGGGGCCTGACAGGGCGTCAGCGGCCTCCTCCAGATCGGAACGAAGCTTGGCCGCCGACATGATCGCTTGCCGCTTCGATGCAAGCGCCTCTTCCTCTCCAGGCTGGGGCGCAAGCGCGTTCAATTCATCGCAGGCCGCATTCAGATAATCCGCTTCGCGCTCCGCGATCTCCAGCGCCTTCGCAAGGTCTCTGGCGGCGTTGTTGCGCTCGCGCCATTCATCCCAAAGCCGTGACACCGCCTGCGCGTCCGGCGCAAGCCCGCCAAACTGGTCGAGCAGGTGCCGGTGGGTCGCCGAGTTCGAGCAGGGCGCGGTCGTCATGCTGACCGTGAATTTCTACGAGCGCCCGGCCCAGCTGCCGCAGCAAAGCCGTTGAAACCGGCCTGTCGTTGATGAACGCCTTTGTGCGCCCGTCCTCATATTGGATGCGTCGCAGGATAATGCCGTCCTCGCCGTCGAGGTCCTGATCGCGGAGCAGACCGCCAACCGGATGGGACGGGGAAACGTCAAAAGAGGCTGTGACGGTCGCCGATTGCGCTCCTTTACGAACGAGCTTTCCATCGCCCCGGCCGCCAAGAGCGAGGCTTAGACTGTCGAGAACGATCGATTTGCCCGCGCCAGTCTCACCGGTGAAAACAGTCAACCCGCCGGCGAGGGCGAGATCGAGCTTATCGATCAAGACAATATCGCGGATCGACAGAGCCACGAGTACAGCCGGAGGCAAGTTCGCCCCCACTTCGTTGCACGTTCTCAAGCGAACTTGCCTCCGATAAGCTGTACCAGGTTCAATAAGCGGCTCGTACGCCTTTTCATGGGAAATCCCGGAACAGCTTGCCGGCGCTTGGTTGCCTGGATGTTCCCGCTGGCAGAAGAAGCCTTGAAAATATTGGCGAATTTTCGCTCCAGTGTCATAGCCGGGCTTGACCTACGGCTGTCCGGTTCGTTTTTCTTGCGTTCGTCTTCGCCGTCATTCCCGAAATCGCCGCGGGCGTTGCCGGGAATCCATGACGAAGCTTGCACGTGCCGAGATATGGATCCCCGGTAAGCCGGGCGAGCGCGTCTTTCGGGGATGACGCCTTGATATGGTTCGCAAATTAAACCGGACAGGCGTGCGCTTGATCCGGCCATCCGGCTCAGCAATTGAAGGCATCGCCAATTCTCTGGATGGCCGGACCGGCGCCCGGCCATGACAATAAGCGGCGCCGCCATGACGGAGCAATTGGCGGAAACATCCAGGTAATCGAGTGCGGCAAACGCAGCAGGATTTCGCGCAGAGCGTACTAGCATGGCGCTTCCACTACGCGATTCGCGTCTCCGGGGCAGCGCGCGCAATGCGGAAAGCGCCCCGCATTATCCTGTCACGCTGGATACGGTTTTCTTCCAAGCATGGCTGATCCAGGAGCCTGTGTCTTCGCGAGGGGCCGCGCCGCCCGATTGCAGCAAGGCATAGGCGTCTTTATACCATTGGCTGTCAGGGAAGTTGTGGCCGAGCACCGCCGCCGCGGTCTGCGCCTCATTCACAATGCCGAGCGCCATATAGCATTCCGTCAGCCGCATCAGAGCTTCCTCTACATGAGTGGTCTGCTGATAGTCGGTGACGACGGTTTTGAACCGGTTCACGGCTGCAAGGTAGTTGCCCTTCTTCTGCCAGTAGCGGCCCACATTCATCTCGGCGGCGGCAAGAGTATCGCGGGCGAGCTTGATGCGCCGTTTTGCGTCTTCCGCGTAGCTGCTATCGGGATAACGGCGGAGAAGCGTCTCCATTTCGGTGAGGGCCTTCTTAGTTTCGCCCTGATCGCGCGTCGGCAATGAAATGCGTTCGAAGTATGAGCTCGCGATGATTTCCTGAGCCTGCGCCGCTTCCTTGGCGCCGGGGTGCAGTTGCAAATAGCGGCGCGCGGCAGCGACGGCCTCGGGTCCCTTTCCAGCTTTCTGGTAGGCGACAGCCGCCATCAGAGTGGCTTTCTTGGCCTCCTCCGAATAAGGGTAAAGCTGGTCGATCTTTTCGAACGTCTCGGCGGCCTTGACGCTGCTGCCTTTGTCGAGCTTCTCGTTGGCGTCTTTGTAGAGTTCCTCCGGCGGCCGGGTATCGAGCTTGCCTGGGTCGTCGTTACCGAACAAGGACCCCATCGAGCTACAGCCAGCCAGGAAAGCCGCCAATAAAGCCGCCACGGCGATTTGCCCGGCACATTGCAATTTCATCTTACCTTGCTCCAAAGCCCCGTTTTCGAGCGGCGCGCGAGACTTAATTTTCGCTACCCATACCTCTTCTAAGGCAGAAAGCCGCAAGATGATGGTGAAATGCGGAGTTTTTCAGTCCAATGCACATTGAGGCGAACTTGACGGCGAATTGTGGGTTTTTCGCCACCCAGCGCCTCTTTAGACCCTCCATAGCTTGACCAACAGATGCCGGAGGCCGTGAGATATTTGAGCGCCCGTGGAGTGGGCGGCAAGACTGCTCTCGATTGGGCGCCCGTTCATACTCCTATGCGCGCCGGAAAGCCGCAATCCGAAAAATCCATTGCTGAGGGCGAAGCGGCGTCGCGGCCCGTTGCTACCTTATGGGCTTGTAGTAAATAGGCAAGAGTAGCTTGCGGAGCGCCAGCACAGGGAGATTTCAAGCGATTGTAGGGAGTTACCAGAAACTCCACTCAATGGCGAAGTTTCTGGTAAAGTATCAGAGCGTGCTGGAAGGCGTCAATCTTGCCCTCCAGCGATACGGCAGGGGACCTATTTCATGGCCAAACAACAGCAACGCATTGAAGAATTAGAACGCGAAAATCAACGGCTCAAAAATGAGCTGCTGTCCGCGAATGAGCAGATTGCTCAGCTCAAGATTCTAAATGAGAGCTATGCCCTGCAAGCGCGCCAGCTAAAGGAACAGAAAATTCTTAAGCGATGTTAGGAACGCGGCGAATTTTGCCGAAGGGTCCAGCAAACATCCGGCAAGCCAAGGCGCAGCATTTAAGAAATGGGCGCCGTACACCGTCCCCGCACCGGGCAGGTCCGCTTTTGAAGGCATGGCCGGCTTTAGTTCGAATTTCTCGAACAGCCGCGACCTGAGCTACATTGTTTTGGCGCCAACCCTTCTCCAAAACCGCGCGTCAACTCGGGGTTACGGTCCGGCAGACTGCGACTGTGGCCTGGATCAGGTCCCGCGGCAATGAAGGCTTGGTCAATACTTTGGCCTGGGGCCAGTCCTTCTCAAGCGCCGATATATCCTGCATTCCTGTCACGAAGACGATGCCCTTGCCCTGTTCAGTGAGTATTCTTGCGATCGGAAATACGTCGCCACCCCTGAGCGTTACATCGAGCACGCCACCATCAAGCCGTTCGGACCGCGCAAGGAACACTGCGCTCTGGACGCTTACCGCTGGCCCTACGATTTCGTGCCGGCTTCGCTCAGCGCGTCCGCAATGTCGAGTACGAGCAATGCGTTGTCCTCAGCGACGAGGATACGGCAGCCGTATAAAGGTCCGCAGTACC
>CAVYBZ010000004.1:0-59238 GCA_963766815.1 uncultured Alphaproteobacteria bacterium
GGCAACCACCACAAGCGCTGGGGATTTATCTTAGCCGGGGAATATTCTCGTTAAATCAATAATCTATAGTCATTAAGCCTTCAGCAAGGCGCTTTCTCCTACCCTTCCCGCTTAAGCAATTGCGATGGAGCGGGGCGAGAGTGATGACCGGCGAAAAAATTGTCAACGGGACCGGGCCTACATCGTCACGTCACGTCAGCGCCATTTTGCCACCTCTGTTGCGCCAATAACACACTCCGCATGGCGCGGATGTAGCAGGCCCAATCTACTAATGCGCAATAAGCGAAATATTTTTCATATTTGCCGGTGTCGGTTTTGTCGCGGCAAAGCATTATTGCCGCGAACGCAGATTGTGCGCGGGTTCTCAAAGTCGTCAGATGAGAGTAAAAAAGGGCCGGAGGGCGGTGCTAAGCAGACATTCTTTGGCCGCCCGGCGAATGCCTGCTTAGAATCCTTGTTTTCGCAGAGTTTTTTTCAAAACCGGGAAGGGCCACTTTTGGAAACTCTGCTTTAGGGGCGAGCAAGAAATAGCGGGGATAATAACGTGCCGTTCCGCGTATTTGCAGTCATGCTGTTGGCCGCTGTGGTGACCTTCGGCGCCGCTTTCCGTTCCGCTCACGCGCAGGAGCCAATAAAAATCGGACTTTCTGGGCCTTTCACCGGCGGGTCCTCTTCACTGGGCGCAGGCATACGGGACGGCGCGAAACTCGCCGCGGAGGAGATCAACGCAGCCGGCGGCATCGATGTTGGGGGGGCGAGGCGGCCCATCTTGCTCATTGAGCGCGACGACCAGGCGAAGAACGATGTGGGGGTCAAAATCGCCCAGGAGCTGATCAAGGAGCAGAATGTGGCGGCCACAGTGGGCTTCGCCAATACGGGCGTGGCTCTCGCCAGCCAGCATTTCTACCAGCAAGCTCATATTCCAGCGATGACCTGCTCGGCGACCGGCACCAAGGTCGCAAAGCAGTTCCCCGCGCCGAACTACGTCTTCCGCAATGCCGCCAACGACTTGATCCAGAGCGCCATGATCGCCGAGGAAGCTGTCCAGCGCCGCGGTCTCAAATATGTGGCGATTTTCGCCGATACGACCAATTATGGCCAACTCGGGCGCGTCGATCTCGAAATCGCTCTCTCGCGGTGGGACGTGTCGCCTGTCGATATCGAGATGTTCAAAATCGGCGAGAGGAACATGCTGCCGCAACTGACGCGAGCCAAGGATGCCGGCGCCGAGGCGATATTGACCTATACCATGGGACCGGAACTGGCGGCGATCGCAAACGGCATGGAAAAACTTGGCTGGAAGGCGCCGATCGTCGGCACCCATACGCTGTCTTCCGAGAGTTTTATGGATTTGGCGGGCGCCAACAGCGAAGGCGCGGCCATGCCGCAAACCTTTATCCAGATGCCCACGACGCCGAAGAGAGCCGCTTTCGTCCAAGCCTACCAGAAAAGATTCCACGTCGATCGGATGCCGCGCGCCATTGCGGCTCAATGCTACGACGCGGTCTACCTGTTGGCGGCCGCGATCAGGCAAGCAAAGTCAACCAGCGGGCCGGAAATTTCGGGCCGCCTTGGAAAACCTCCAGACTAAAATGGAAGGCGTTGTCACCACTTACGACCATCCCTTCAGCGCCGAGGATCACGAGGCCATTTCTGCCGATATCCCCATTTGGGGCCTCATCAAGAACGCCCGCGTGGTCCCCGCGCATTCGGAGGAACTGCGCAGCGAGCCCGTTCGCATCAAGAACAAGCTTTAATGGCCGCGCAGCGCGTGGGCGCCTGCGATGAATTGGGCCAGCGCCGGAGGCGGCGCGCGGCGTGATCGGCGAGGTTCTGCGCTATAAGGCGGGAGCTGCCCGGATAAATTTGTGATGCGAATTTTAGGGCGCGGCGCGCTCCTTGCGGCGCCGTCCGATCGCCTTTTCCGCTGCAGGCATGACTGGGATACGGATCACGGCCTTTAGCCCGCCCAAAACGCTCTGGCCCAAGGTGATTTCGCCCCCATGGCTCCTCACGATGTCGCGGGTGATCGCGAGCCCAAGACCCGAACTTTTCTTGTTTTGGTTCCTTGCGTTATCGAGGCTGTGAAACGGGCGGAAAACATCCTCGCGCTTTTCGGCGGGGATGCCTGGACCGTTATCCTCGACAACGACGGTGAGCCAGCCCTTGGATCGGAGCGCCCGGATGGCGATGCGATCCGCGTAACGCGCGGCGTTGGTGACAAGGTTCGTGATCGCGCGCTTGAAGGCATTGCGGCGCAGCGCAACGACAAGCGGATCTTGCCGCACGTCGAGTTGAAGGGACTTTCCGGGCGCCGCTGCGGCGGTTTGCACCTCCTCAAGAATCAGCCGCACATTGATGCGCTTGGTGTCCTCGCCCGCGTCGCCTTTCGCGAAGGACAGATAATCCTCGAGCATCTGCTGCATCTCATCCACGTCGCGCTTCAGCGCTTCGATCTGAGGGGCGCGCATCATCGCGAGTTGCAGCCGGAAGCGGGTGAGGATAGTGCGCAGATCATGGCTGACGCCTGCAAGCATGATCGTGCGCTGCTCGACATGGCGCTCTATGCGCTCGCGCATGTCGAGAAAGGCCTGGGCGGCGAGGCGAACCTCTCTCGCGCCGCGGATCTTGAAATCGAGGGGGGCGGGCCTGCCCGGCCAAACCTGTCGGCCGCGTCGGCGAGAGCCAGAATGGGCCGGATCTGATTGCGCAGGAACAGAATGGCGACGATCAAAAGCACCGTGGAGGACACGACCATCCAGACGAGAAAGATGTGGGTGTTGGAGGGCATAAGCTGCGCGCGCGGGGCCAGCACGCGCATCACCGCGCCATCGAGCTTCACGCGGATTTCGACAAAGGCCGACGATCCAACCGTCTCGATCCAGAAGGGTCTCGTGACGCGGCGCCGGATCTCGCCCGACAAGTAGCGGTCGAGAAGACCGAAAAACGGCTTCGACCTTGTCAAGGGCAACTCGTCGCCTGGAACGAACCGCACTGAAAGATTGAGCTGCTCGCGTGCAATCTCGCTCAGCCGGTCGAGTTCCGCCGGACTTTTCGACTTTGTCAGCTCATAGGTCGCGGCGACCATGGCGATATCTTGCGCGGTCGCCGTCGACAGCCGGCGCGTCACGGCCTGCCAGTGGCGGTCGAGAAAGACGAAGGTGAGAATCGATTGCAAAATGATGATGGGCGCAATGATGATGATAAGGGCCCGCGTATAGAGGCCCTTCGGCGCCCAAGACCCGATAAACGCGATTATCCTAGATACGCGCGATGCCAGCGCGCCCGCGCCGGAAGACGCGTGCTTATCCACGGCGCCGGCTTCGTTCGCGCTGGCCGCGCGGGGCGGGGCTTCGGTGGACTCCAGCGTGATGGCGGACGTCTCCCTTATCTAATTAGTCGAGGTAGAGAACATAGCCTTTGCCGCGGACTGTATGCAAATAGGCCGGATTGGCCGGATCCGCCTCGATCTTCTGCCTTAGCCGGTTGATTTGCACATCCACGGCGCGTTCGTTTTCATATTCGCCAAGGCGGGCGAGGTCCTCGCGCGAAACAGGCTCGCCTCCGCTCAGCGCGAACTCACGCAGAACCTCGCGCTCCTTGTCCGTCAGGCGGATGAGTTCGTCGCCGCGCTTCAACTCGTTGCGGCGCAGATCGAACGTGAAAGGCCCGAACGTAACTTCGCCGTGCTTGGTTTTGGCCGACGAATGGCGCCGCAAAATATTCTGCAGCCTGAGCAAAAGCTCCCGCGGCTCGAACGGCTTCGCGACGTAATCGTCGACGCCAAGCTCCAATCCCCTCACGCGATGTTCGGGCTCCGACCTCGCTGTCAGCATCAGAATCGGCACATCGGATCCTTTTCGCAAAATTCAGCGATGTCAAATCCGCTTTCGCCCGGCATCATCACGTCGAGAATGATGCAATCGAAGGCGAGCCCCTTCAGCTTCGAACGCGCCGCGGCGCCATTCTCTGCTTGGGTGACCCGGAAGCCGTTCTGGCGAAGATAACCGCCAAGTAGGTCGCGGATGCGCTCATCGTCGTCGACGACAAGAATATGTGGCGCGTCGTCCGGCAGAACCGGTATTTCGATATCGAGCGCTTGGACAGCGGTCATGTGCGGATGCGAAGCCTCTACCCATTGAGAAGGCTCCCACCTCAGAACAACTTTTGACTGGACGCAAGTGCTATTGAGGCGCTTTACTCCCTTCTCCGGCTTTTTCAGGCCTGGAGCGAGCCGCGGCTGGCGGCTTCCACTATCATCAAGAGCAAAAACAAGCATTGGAGACAGCGATGGCCCCTATTCCTTATGACCAGCGGGACGGTTTCATTTGGATGAATGGGGCGCTCGTGCCGTGGCGGGACGCGAAGGTCCATGTGCTGACGCATGCCCTGCATTACGGAAGCGGCGTCTTCGAGGGCGCCCGCATCTACGATACGGAAGTTTTCGCCCTTACGAAGCATTCCGAGCGTTTGCATGCCTCGGCGCGCATCCTGGGCTTCGAGATACCTTACAGCGTCGCCGAGATCGATCAGGCCTGCCGCGACATTATCAAGGCGCAGGGACTGGTGGAAGGCTATATCCGGCCCATCGCATTCCGTGGCTCCGAGGAGATGGGGGTCGCCGCGAAGCACACTAAGATCAACCTTGCTATCGCCTGCTGGGATTGGGGTTCGTATTTCCCTGAGGAAGAGCGGCTGAAGGGCATCCGGCTTTGCATGGCGAATTTCCGGCGGCCCGATCCGAGGACAGCGCCGTCAACAGCGAAGGCGGCTGGGCTTTACATGATCTGCACCATCGAGAAGCATCGCTCCATGGATTTGGGTTATGCAGACGCGCTGATGCTCGACTACCGTGGTCTCGTCGCCGAGGCGACGGGCGCGAATGTGTTTTTCATCAAGGGCGAGACGATTTACACGCCGGAGCCGGATTGCATTCTGAATGGCATCACCCGCCAGACCGTAATCGGGCTCGCGAAGCGCCGCGGGCTTGACGTCGCCGTGCGCCCGATCCAGCCGGAGGAGATGGCGGATTTCGAACAATGCTTCCTGACGGGATCGGCGGCGGAAGTCACGCCCGTGTCGGAAATCGGCGACCATCGCTTCACGGTGGGCGAGATCACCAAGACGCTGATGGACGATTACAGCGCCTTCGCCCGGCCAAGGACGCGCGCCGAACGCAAGCTCGCGCTTGCGGTTTGATGCTGCATCGTACGTCATGCCGCGAAGGCGCCGTTTGCGCTGGAATGCAGAGTTCTGTGGATAATCGCCGGAAGCCGTTTCAGAACTCCACGTCGAGCTCTTCCAGCTCCTCCGGCTCATCCTTCGCCCCGGCCGCCCACTGCTCCATCGCGGGCCAGACCATGATGGACTGGCAATAATCGGCGCAGAGCTTGTCGAGCGCCACACCGTAGGTCAAAAAGCGCGTGCAGACCGGCGCGTACATGGCGTCGGCCATGGTGAGCGGGCCAAAAAGGTAAGGTCCGCCATAGGTTTGCAGGCAATCCCGCCATATGGCGGCGATGCGCTCGATGTCGGCTTGCGCGCCTGGAAAAATCTGAAACCCCTCGTAATGCGCGCGCAGGTTCATGGGCAGCGCCGAGCGCAAATTGTAAAAGCCGGAATGCATTTCGCCCGAAACCGAACGGCAATGCGCGCGCGCCTTTACATCCTTTGGAAGCAGCGGCGAGCCTGGCTTCAGCTCGGCGAGATATTCGGCAATCGCCAGCGTATCCCAGATTTTGATTCCATTATGCGTCAGACGTGGGACAAGGAACGACGGCGAGAGCAGGAGCAACTCGGCGCGCATCGACGGATCGTCGAGCGGAACAATCTCCTCCTCCACATCCAGCTCTGCGAGTTTGCACAGAAGCCAGCCGCGGAGCGACCATGAGGAATAGTTCTTACTGCTGATGGTGAGCTTCGCATCCGACATGGACCGTAACCTTCGCTTATGGTTCAATACTTGCATCGCCAACCGCGATGTCCCGGCGCCTTCAGCGGCGCAACTTTCATTCCAGCGCTTAGGCTAAGAATGCTCTATCAGGCGTATGAATTCTACACCGATGCCATGGTGCCGGCGCGAAATTTTGCGCAACTCGGCCTGAGCGCGATTACGCCGTTCGCCGGGAGCGGCCGGGGCGGCTGGCTGAGGAACTTCACCGCGGCCTGCGAGCTTGTCTCCCGCGCGAAGCTTTCGCATACGCGACCGCCCTTCGGCATTCGATCGGTTCGCGCCGGCAACCGCGACGTGGGCGTCACCGAAGAGACGCTGGCCGCCACGCCGTTCGGAACGCTGCTTCATTTCAAGAAGGACATCGAGCAGGCCCAGCCGCGCATTCTGCTTGTGGCGCCGCTCTCGGGGCACTTTTCGACGCTTCTGCGCAACACGGCGCAAACGCTGTTGGCCGAGCATGACGTCTACATCACGGATTGGCAAAACGCGCGCGACATTCCCTTGTCCGCCGGCGCGTTCGGCTTCGACGACTATGTCGAGCATATCATTCAGTGGCTGCGCGTTATCGGGCCGGGCGCCCATGTTTTCGCCGTGTGCCAGCCCTGTGTGCAGGTGCTGGCCGCTGTGGCCGTTATGGCCGGCGCCCACGATCCAGCGCAGCCGCGCAGCATGACGCTGATGGCGGGGCCTATCGACACGCGCGTGAACCCCACCAAGGTGGACGAGCTGGCGACGGGGAAGTCCATGCGCTGGTTCGAGCAGAACCTTATCGACCGCGTGCCGGGGCGTTATCCGGGAGCGGGCCGCCGCGTGTATCCGGGCTTCGTGCAGCTGATGGCGTTCGTATCCATGAATGTCGAGCGCCATCGCAAGGCCCATCTCGACCTCTACCAGCATCTGGCGAAAGGCGAATTCGACAAGGCCGAGGCGATCAAGTCGTTCTACGATGAATATTTCTCCGTGCTCGACATGACGGCGGAATTCTATCTCGAAACCATCGCCTGGGTATTCCAGGAGACGCGCCTCGCGAAGGGCGAACTCACCTTCCGCGGCGAGCGCGTCGACCCGCGGGCGATCCGGCGCACCCTGCTTCTGACGGTGGAGGGCGAGCGCGACGACATCTGCGCGCTGGGCCAGACGGCGGCGGCGCACGAGCTGTGCTCGGGGCTTCGCCCGCATCTGAAGCGCCATCATCTGCAAATCGGCGCCGGCCATTATGGCGTGTTCAGCGGGCGGCGCTGGGAGAGCCAGGTCTATCCGCAGGTGCGCAACGCGATCCTCGCGACGGAATACCAGCCGAGCGAGGGATATTCGTCACATGGTTGACTTATGTTAACCCGCAGGCGACTTTCCCTCCATCGTCGGCCCGGATGGAATCTACGACATGCATCGCATTCTTGCCGCGATGCCGGTCAGGCCCAAATTACGGCAAGCCGACGTTTTCCTATCGTATGAGCATAAAGATAGCGCGATTGTCGCGCAGCTCGCCGAAGCAATCGAGCGAGCCGGATACTCGCTTTGGTTCGACCGCGATTTGATTGGCGGACAAAGCTACCGCGACGTTCTCGACCAGCGGATAGACGCGGCCAAAGCAGTTGTGGTGGCGTGGACGGCAAACTCTGTCAGCTCCCGCTATGTGCGTCACGAGGCGCAGCGCGCAGGCGATAAGCTCATTTGCCTGCGCGATCCGACCCTGGAGTTCAAGCGCATCCCAGGGCCATTCGCGGCGAACGATCGTATCATCGAGTTGGGCAAGCTGCCTGAGCTGCTGGAGGCGCTCGCGCTCAAAGGCGTAAAGCCGCGCCTTATTAGTAGCGAAAAGCGCCCGCGTGCGAATGCGCCTGCTCCGCCCAGCCAGAGACGTTATTGGAATGCACCCTTGCGCAACAGCGTCCCTTCTCCGCATCGCGTTTGCTCGCAAACGCGATAACTCTGAGTTGCAAGCACGCCAAGGCGTGCTTGATGGGAGAAGGACAGGTTGAAGGGCTGCGACTTTAGTTACAAAGCGCACACCCCTCACCCCAACCCTCTCCCCACAGGGAGAGGGAGTTCGCTCGCGACCGCCGAAAGTCACGGGCGGCTATGGCAACCGGTGGGCGACAAGGCCGACTTCTTCACACGCTTCTTCGCGGGCAAGACATTAGTCAACCCATCCGCAAGCTAGCCCGCGACCCGCGCCTAAGACTCAACAGCCTCTTTGATTTCAAGCTGGTCCTTCAGATCGCGCAGGATCTCCGACGCTTTGGCGGCCGATGGGCCCACGATGCCGGGCGCTGGAACCGCAGCTTCAAGCGAAGGCCGCAAATCGTCGCGTTTCACCTCTGCGCGCTCCTCGTGCTTGAACTCGATCATCTGCGTCCGGGGCGTCAGCACCTGGCTCGCCCTGATTTCGCGCGGCGCATCCATTTCCTCGGTGTAGGCGCCTGAGCGGAACAGAGTCTCGATGGATTTGGCCACGACGCGCGTCGTGCGCTGGGCCTGCTCCTCGGCGATGATCTGTTGCGCTTGCGCTTCCTTGATCCGCGACACGAACCCCGCCGCCATCATCGCGACCTCGATCTGGTAACGGAAATTGTCTTCCGCCGCATATTTGATCCTGTCCCAGACATTGATCAGCAGGGCGTTGATGTCTTCCATGATGTCGCCGGCGCCGAAGAAATCGAAAGACTTGGCGCTGCCCGAGTCGATCGAGCCGATGGCGAGGTTGACGCCGGAATCGACGTGCAAGGCCGAGAGCGACGAATACAGCTCGTCCATGGAGCGGATCACGTTGATGACGATCTGCGGATCGGTCAGCGACCGTTCCTTTTCAGCGATAAGCAGCCGCACGCGCTTGATTTCGCGCTCCGTGCCCTGGCTGTCGGCGATGATGAGTTCGCCCTTGTCGGTTTCGCGCGTCAGAAGCTCGCGAAGCTTGGGCATGACAAAGATGACGTTGTAGGCGCCGACATCGACATCGGAGAGAAGCTTGCGGTTCACGGCCTGCTCGCCGTCGATCAGCCCCGACCAGAAGCCGATGTCGAGCAAGGGGGTCAACCCGAAAAAGGTCATCAGGTCCTTTTCTTCCTCGCCGAACTGCTGATAATGGCGCGTGAACTCATTATATGCGAGGAGAATGCGCTGTGTGCGGTTTACGCTGTCGCCTTGCTGCCCAGTCCTGGCGACGCGTAACAATTCACGAATCTGCGCGGCATGAAGAGCCTCGCGCAAACTGTTCACTGCTTTTATAATCCTCTCGCGCCGCATGTATCTTTCTCCTCCACCTGGCCCGAATCACTTTCGACTTCGCCAAACATTAACGCTTTCTATTGGACAACATCATGGCTGCACTTAACGAAAGCCCGGAAGATGGGAAGGCGAACGCCGAGAGAATCGCAAAAGTTATAGCAAGATCAGGGCTTTGCTCCAGACGGGATGCTGAAGTTTTGATTGGGGAAAAGCGCGTCTCGGTGAACGGATCGGTGATCGAGAGCGCCGCGCTCGATATCTCGCCGGCGGATAGGGTGCTGGTGGATGGGAAGCCTCTCGCCGCGCGCGAGCCACCGCGGCTTTGGCGCTATCACAAGCCGAAGGGCCGCGTTACGACCCATAAAGACCCCCAAGGCAGGCCAACCGTTTTCGAAGCGCTTCCCGAAGACATGCCCCGGCTGATTTCGGTTGGCCGGCTCGATTTCAACACGGAGGGCCTTCTTCTTCTCACGAATGACGGCGATCTGGCGAGGCACCTCGAATTGCCCTCGACGGGCTGGCTCAGGCGTTACCGCGTTCGCGCCTATGGCCAGATCGAGCAATCGAAACTGACCGAGCTAGCGGCTGGGCTTCGGGCGGACGGCGTGAATTACGGTCCGATCGAAGCTGCGCTGGAACGCGAGCAGGGCGGCAATGTCTGGATCACGCTTTCGATCCGCGAGGGCAAAAATCGCGAAGTCCGCAAGATCATGGAGCACCTTGGCCTGACCGTGAACAGGCTCATTCGTATTTCCTTCGGGCCGTTCATGCTGCAAGACTTGGAGCCGGGCCAGATGGAGGAAGTAAAAACCAGCGTCTTGAAAGATCAGCTCGGCCCGCGTCTGACGCGTCAGCTCGGCGTCAAACGCGAGCCGATGCGCGAGGAAAGGGCGCTTGCGCCCGGACGCGCAAAGCCGACCTATCTCAGGCGCAAGCCCGGCGCTCCGGTACGGCCTCCGAGGCGGGAGGACGAGCCGGGTCCGCTGAAGCGGCGGCGCATTCTGCCGATGGATGGTTCCGAGGCGCCGAAAGTGGAATTCGTTCGCGAGAAGAAGCCGCGCCCGGATCGCTTTGGCCGAAGCGACGATCGCGTGGGCGGTCCTCAGCGCGAAGGCCGGGACGGACGGCGAGAGCCAGAGGACCGCGCCGGCCCGTCGGGCCGTGATGGCGAAAAGCCTTGGAGCAAGGCGCACGAGGACGATACGGATCGCAAACCGCGATTTGCAAGAGACCGGAACGGCGGCGAACATGCGGCATTTCCCGCGCGCAATAGCGGCGTGGGGGACAGAGAGCGCCCCGCTTGGCGGCCACGCACAGAGAAGCCGGGTGAGGGAGAGGAACGCAGGCGCCCTCCAAGCCGCGATGGCGAAAAGCCTTGGAGCAAACCGGCCGAGCGCGGCGCTCTTGGCGATGCGGATCGCAAGCCACGATTTGCGAGAGATCGAAACGATAGCGAGCGCGCTTCATTCCGCACGCGCAAAAGCGCCGAGGGGGAGAGAGAGCGCCCCGCTTGGCAAGCGCGCACAGAGAAGCCGGGTGAGGGAGAGGAACGCAGGCGTCCTTCGAGCCGCGACGGCGAACAGCGTTGGAGCAAGCCGCCCGAGCGCGGGGCTCATGACGCGGCGGATCGCAAGCCGCGGTTTGCGAGAGACAGAAACGAGAGCGAACGCGCTTCATTCCGCACGCGCAGGAGCGCCGAGGGAGAGAGAGAGCGTCCCCCTAGGGAAGCGGGCCCCGAGGCGCCGAGCGGGCGGGAGGAGCGCAGGCGTCCTGCGAGCCGCGATGGTGAGAAGCGTTGGAGCAAGCCGCCCGGGCGCGGAGCTCATGGCGCGGCGGATCGCAAGCCGCGAGGCGAACGGGAGCGGCAGGCCGGCGAACGCGCAGCCTTTGCTCCGCGTAAGAAGGCCGAGGGCGAAGGGGAACGTCCTGCCTGGCGGGCGCGAACGCAAGAAGGCTCGGCCGAGCGGCCACAATGGAAACCGCGCACAGCGCAAGGAGAGAAACGGGAGGAGCGGCCTCGGCCTCAGTTTCGGCGGCGGGAGGACGGTCAAGAGAATGGGCGGCAGCAAAGGCCGGACCGCAAGCCGGACGAGAAGCGCGCGTTTCAAGGAGATGGCGGCAAAGCGCCAGGAGCAGCGCGGAGACGCACGCTCATCCAGCCGGCCCGAGACGGGACGACGGCCGCGAAGAGGCGGGAAAGCCGAAGGCTTTCGGGAAGCGGTCCTTCAAGAAACCCGCGCACGGGGCATCCACAGGCAAGGACGGCAAGCCCTTCAAGCGCCGCGAGGGCGGCTCAGCACGCGAGCCGCGCGCGGGCGGCCCTGGCAAGCCAAGGCCAAAGACTGACAAGGAGACGCCGTGAGGATCGTCGGCGGACGCTTTCGCGGGCGCTCGCTCGCTGCCCCATCCGGCACGCTCACACGGCCCACTTCGGACAGGGTTCGTGAAGCCCTTTTCAATATCCTCGCTCACGGCATCGAAGACTTCGAACTCGAAGGCGCGCGCGTACTCGATCTTTTCGCAGGCTCCGGCGCGCTCGGCCTGGAGGCGCTTTCGCGCGGCGCGGCCTATTGTGTCTTCGTCGAGGACAATGCCGATGCGAGAGGCGCGGTCCGCGAGAATATCGAGGCGCTTGGGCTAACTGGAGCAAGCAAGCTTTGGCGGCGCGATGCGACCAAGCTGGGCCCGGCCGCGCCGATGCAGCCCTTTCAGCTTTTGTTCGCCGATCCTCCTTATGGCAAAGGGCTTGGCGAGTTGGCGCTGAAGGCTGCGGCAGAAGGCGGCTGGCTTTCACCTGGCGCGGTTTGCGTTCTTGAGGAGCGCGCCGATTCGGCCATCGCCGCGCCAGAGGCGTTCACATCGCTCGACATGCGCAGCTATGGCGATACGGCCCTGCATTTTTTTCGGAAGGCTTGACCCAGAGCGGCATTCCAATCAGCTTGTTCCGATACCCATCGCTTCTCGACTCTCCCCCCATGAGAGAGTTATGCCTCCGTTCAGGCGCGTCATCTTCCCTCGGGAGGAAGGGGCGGGGTGCGAGGAGCTTGCTCAAACGCGGAAGGCTCGCATGACCTGGTCATCTCAGCAATATTTGAAGTTCGAGGACGAGCGAACGCGGCCGGCGCACGATCTTCTGCAAGCCATCCCAAACGTTACCGTGACATCCGCCGCCGATCTCGGATGCGGCCCCGGCAACTCCACGGAACTGCTCGTCGAGCATTTTCCGGAAGCGAGCATCGTCGGCATCGACAATTCCTCGGACATGTTGAAGGCTGCGCAGAAGCGGCTGCCTTACGTGAAGTTCCGGTTTGGCGCGATTGAGGAGTGGAGCGAGCCCGGACCTTGGGATCTTCTGTTCTCGAACGCGTCTTTGCAATGGGTTGGCAATCACGAGCGCCTGCTTCCCCGCCTCGCGGAGCGTCTCGCGCCAAGGGGCAGCCTCGCCATTCAGATGCCCGATAATCTTAATGAGCCAACCCACGCGGCTATGCGCGAGGTTGCGGCGGCGGCTCCGTTTGCCGCGAAGCTGAGCAAGGCCGCGAAAGCCCGCACCGCGCTTCCCGGCGCGGATTGGTATTACGCGCTTTTGAAGCCTCTGGTTTCGCGCGCAGATATCTGGAGGACGACGTATTACCATCCGCTCGCTGGCGGGCGTGGACGCTGTCGTCGAGTGGGTGAGAGGGACCGGCCTTATCCCCTTCCTGAAGCCGCTCTCGGAAGAAGAGCAAGCCGCCTATCTGGCGGCCTACGGGAGGAATTGGCAAAAGCGTATAAGCCGCTCACGACGGTGCGGTGATCTTGCCATTTCCGCGCCTGTTCATCGTCGGGACGCGCTAATGATGTGGCGGCCGCGGATGACGGCGCCTCGGATCCATTGCGGCCCGGAAGGGGCAAGCCCGGGAAAGCGCGCTGCTTGCCTGCGCTATCGAGGGAAAGAAACTAAAATAGAGTTTATAGGGTTAATCGTCGCGATAGATGCGCTCGCGGCGTTCGTGCCGCTCCTGCGCTTCGAGACTTAGCGTCGCCACCGGCCGCGCATCCAGGCGCTTTACGCCGATGGGCTCGCCCGTTTCCTCGCAATAACCGTAAGAGCCGTCCTCGATACGCTCAAGAGCCGCATCGATTTTCGAAATCAATTTGCGTTGCCGATCGCGCGCTCTAAGCTCGATCCCGCGATCTGACTCTGTAGCTCGCGCGGTCGGTTATATCGGGATGCTGCGCGGAATCCTGGAGATAATCTAGCGTTAGCTTACTTTCCCGAAGGATTTCTTCCCGCCAGGCGATGAGTTTTCTTCTAAAGTAAGCGCGCTGGCGCTCATTCATAAATGGTTCGTCTTCAGACGGCTTGTAATCTGGAGGCAGATCTGCGCCGCCCATTTCGCCCCCTTTTCGCACGAACATCTCTGCTGATCATTGCCAGAACCACTAAAGACTTAGAAAGCTCACAATCGCGATGATTGCAGCCGTTATGACCTTCAACGCCTCTCAAGTCAAGAAGGCTCAAATCGCGTTGTCGCAGCCCTAAGCTTGCCCGCATTCTGACACAGTTGTTTGTTCAGCAGCCGTTGCAATTTGAAGTTGGCCATAAACATAGCCGTTCTGTTGCGCCCTAAAGGCCTTGCGTTCGAGCCTGGCCGCTCCCGGCGCAACTTTGAGTATTTGTCTGCGCCCATGATCGTTATGCACGCAGTCAGCAACCTCCTGGGCGATCGCGCCCGGTTCCTCGTCACGCACATCTTCATCCTTTTCGCTGTCGCGCTCATTGATGTCCGGCTCGGGCTTTGCACGGCGCACGCAAAATCATCGTGGGCCGATGTGCGGGTTTCCGCGCCGCTCAGTCTGAATGAGAGCGTACCTTTGCTTCCGGGTGTGCGAGTGGATGTTCGTTCCGCGAGGCCGAAGCTATGCCGCAAACCTCATCCGCAGACCCAGATCTATTCCAGCGGGATAGAAGGTTGCGGGTTGAGAAATGGCTTCAATCCATCCTCGGGCGTCGTGATCTGATTCGGCGGCGCCGCAGGAAGCGGCAAGAAGGCGCCGTATCCGCTTGGCGCAGCGTTGGGATGTTCGATATTGTCAATGGGAATGAAACGGCCCGGGCAAGGCGGCTGCCATCCAAAAAGATAGCGCACCTCGATGTCTCGATAGGCGATGTTCACCTCTTCCTCGCCATAGGCCGCCGTGCCAAAGAACATATTGTGCGCGGGGAGACAGAAGCCCTTGACCAGCAGCTTGAATTGATCGGCGAACCCTACAAAGCGCTCCGCGAAGCTTCGCCCAACGCGCTCATAGGTCATGACTGTGTTTGAGGCGGGCCAGATGAAGAGAAACCTGAATGTGTTGGCTGAGACCGGAGCAATACTAGTCATCGCCGCGTCGGGCTGCCTGCGCGCTGCCTCGAACAACTCGTTCATGCTTTTGGAGTCGAGCGCATTCACGATCGCCTTTGCTTGATCGCCCGCCGGCGCCTCTGAAGTAGAGACGGACAAGGCCAATAAGCCGGCGGCAAAAGCCTTAAAAGAGAGATGTCTAATCATAGGCCTGATGTGGGGGTTCATTGACCTTTCCGTCAACATATTCATTACGACTTGCGCGGAAATCGGGCGGCCCACGAAATGTTGCAATCGACAAGCCCGCTTTTTTGCCTTAAGTAAACGCAATTCCAGCTCAACTGGCGCGGCGGGCTTGCGCTTATCAGCGCGGCATGAAGGCCCCTTTGATATGCCGCAGAAGGATTTCAGGTTATGAACATCATCGAGACGCTTGAAAAAGAGCAAATGGCGCAGCTTGAGGCAAAGCGCCGCATCCCAACCTTCCAGCCCGGCGACACGCTTCGCGTCAGCGTCAAGGTCATCGAGGGAACGCGTGAACGCGTCCAGGCCTATGAAGGCGTTTGCATCGCGAGGTCGGGCCGTGGCTTCAATGAAAGCTTCACGGTCCGCAAGATTTCCTACGGTGAAGGCGTGGAACGGGTGTTTCCGCTGTATTCCCCGCTCATCGATAGCATTACGGTCGTGCGCCGCGGTAAAGTGCGCCGCGCCAAGCTCTATTACCTGCGCGGCCTGCGGGGCAAGGCTGCACGCATCCCGGAGCGCACAGACAACCGCGCAAAGGCGTTGAAAGCGGAGTTCAAGGGCTTCAAGCGGCCCAAGGGCAATGCCGATAACCTCAAGCTCATCAAGGGGCTGGAGGCAAACGACGAGAAGCGGTTGAACGAGATCGGGGTGATCAAGTTCGAACAGCTTGCGAACTTCTCCGACGAAGAAATCGCGCTGGTGGACGAGTACCTGAAGCTCGGCGGCCGCCTCGAGCGCGAGGACTGGCCTGGGCAGGCGCTCAAGCTGCTGGCGGAGACGACGGCGGATGAAGTGCCCCCAGCTGAGGAAGAGGGCGCCGCGAAGGCTTAGGCTAACCGCTCCCGCGCCGCAGTTCCGGTGGGGATCTGAAGTCCGCAGCAGCTTCGAAGCGCTGATAAAACGGCTCACCTGGGCGCGCAAGCCCTGGACGAAACTTCAGCCAGTTCTCTGGATAGCCGCGTCAAACGCGCGGGTGTCCGGTTTAATTTGTGAACCATATCAAGGCGTCATCCCCGAAAGACGCGCTCGCGCGGCTTATCGGGGATCCATGTCTAAGCACGTGCCAGTCTCGTTATGGATTCCCGCAATCGCAAAGGCGATTTCGGGAATGGCGGCGAAGACGAACGCAAGAAAAACGAACCGGACAGGCGTGCGTCAAACGCGGCTATGACACACCCGGCGGAGCATCAAAGCCCGATCTTTTCACAGACTCCATCGCGGGCATGACGCCGAGCGGGTCTGGATCTCTTGCGCACCGATAAAAGCTCCGTATGCCTCTTTAACTTCTCCGCCGCAGCCGCTATGAAATCGGCAGGGCGCTGCAACTAAGCATTTGCCCCAGCGTTGACGACCGGTAACCCACAAGGAGCCCTGAGCCGTCATGACCGGCAACACGATCCGCCTTTCGCCCAACGCCACATTCTGGGTGCTGTTCTTCGCGCTTTCGCTGATGGCGCTCCTGGTGTTTTCGGAAATCCTCCTGCCGTTCGTGGCGGGATTTGTGCTCGCCTATCTGTTCCAGCCTATCGTGAGGCTCATGGGCCGCATCGGCATCGGCCGGGGCGCGGCGGCGTTTGCGATCATCGCGGTCTTGATCCTCGTCATTGCGGTCATCGCTGCGCTGATCGTGCCGACCGTTCTCGATCAGCTCGTCCAGCTCATCCAAGATATGCCGCGCTACTATCAGGAAGCGCGCGCCTATATCCTCCAGCATTACGCTCATTATTTGCAGCAGATCGACCAGGCTCAAACTTCGGGCGCGAAAAATCAAGGGCCTCTACCGACCCAGATCACGAAGGACTTGGCTCCCTGGCTCCTCACCCAGCTGCAGGGCCTGCTTCAAGGCAGTTTGGCGGTCTTCAACTCGCTCGCGCTGCTGTTTCTGACGCCGGTGGTGACATTTTTCCTGCTGCGCGACTGGGACAAAATGATCGAAGGCGTGGAAGAACTGCTGCCGAGGCAGGACGCGCCCGCCATCAAGGAGATTGCGGAGGAAATCGATTGGACCATCTCCGGCTATCTGAGAGGCACGCTGATCGTGCTTTTGATCGTGTCGGGCTACTACATGGCGGCGCTCGGCGCGATCGGGCTGAATTACGGCCTTATCATCGGGCTTGGCGCGGGGCTTATCAGCTTTGTGCCCTATCTCGGATCGACGGGCGGCTTTCTTGTCTCGGGCGGGGTTGCGCTCGCCCAGTTCTGGCCCGATTACACCAAGATCGCGATCGTCTGCGGCGTGTTCGTGCTCGGTCAGGTCGTCGAAGGCAACGTGCTGACGCCGAATATCGTCGGCGACAAGGTGCGGCTGCATCCGGTGTGGATGCTGTTCGCCTTGATCGCTTCTGGCTATATCCTCGGCTTCACGGGCCTGCTCATATCCGTGCCCTTGGCGGCGGCCATCGGCGTCCTGGTGCGTTTCGCCGTTCGCAAGTATTATGGCAGCGAGATATACGAGGCCGAGGACAAAAATGAGCGCAAGATCGAAACCGTTGGCGGGTAGCCTTAAGTGAAGGCTTCGCAGCTTGTGCTCGATCTCCCGCACCGTCAGACCTGGGATGAAGCGGATTTCTTCATCACATCGCGGAATGAGCATGCGCTGCGTCTTGTCACGGCGTGGCCGGAGTGGCATGCGCCTGCCGCGGTCATTTTCGGGCCGCGTCAGTCGGGAAAAACCTATCTCGCCAATATCTGGCGAAGCCGCGCCAATGCGCAATTTGTCGAAGCGTCCGTGCTTGCGGCGCATGGCTGGGCGCCGCCCTATCCGCCGCTGATCGTCGAGGACATCGACGCCTACGGTTTTTGCGAAACGGCGCTGTTTCATCATCTGAACCTTGCCCGCGAGCATGGCTCCTCCATCCTGCTCACGGCGCAGACGCCGCCCGGACAGTGGACGCTCGCGCTGCCCGATCTTCGCTCGCGCATCCGTTCCTACCCGGCGGCCGAAATCCACCCCCCCGACGAGGAGCATCTCGCCGCGCTCCTGCTGAAGCATTTCAGCGACCGGCAAATCGAAATCGCCCCCGATGTCATTTCCTATCTGGTGGCGCGCATCGAGCGCTCCATGGCGGCGGCAGAGGCCGTAGCGGGGCATATCGACAAGCTCGCTCTAGCGGAGCGCCGCAAGGTCACCCGCGCCTTTGCGGCCAAGGTGCTGAAAGACCTGCACGCCATCCCGGAGGACAGAGAGGAGTGCGATAAGGCCGAGGGTGAGGAGGAATGAGCGAGGGGCAAGCGGAGGAAGCAGCCGAGGGGCAGACGGCGTTCGGCCTCATGCAGGATTGGCCGCTCACCATCGACAAGATCATCGGCCACGCCAAGCGAACGCACCCCTGGCGGGAGGTGGTGACACGCGGCGTGGAAGGCGATTTGCGGCGCTCGACTTATGGCGAGGTTCACGACCAGGCCAGGCGCGTCTCTGCCTCGCTGCTTCGCCGGGGCATCCGCATCGGCGACCGCATCGGCACGCTGGCCTGGAACACCGAGCGCCATATGGCGGTCTGGTATGGAATTGCGGGCATCGGCGCCGTCTATCACACACTGAATCCGCGACTGTTTCCCCCGCAACTCGCCTGGATCGCAAACCACGCCGATGACCGGCTGATCTTCGCGGACGTCACGTTCATCCCGCTTCTCGAAGCCATCCAGGACCAGCTTCCGAAAGTCGAAGCCTTCATCCTTTTGACCACTGGCGCGCAGATGCCGCCGGCGAAACTTCGTAACGTGACCAGCTACGAGGCTTTTCTTGCCGAGGGCGAAGGGCGGGAGCCAGCATGGGGCGCGTTCGGCGAGAACACCGCCTGCGGCCTCTGCTACACCTCGGGCACGACCGGCGATCCGAAAGGCGTCCTCTACTCGCACCGCTCGAACATGCTGCTCAATCTTTTCTTGGGCTGCGCGCTGACGCTCGGGCCGGATGAGACGATCCTGCCGGCTGTGCCGATGTTTCACGCCAATGCATGGGGTTTGATTTTTCTTGCTCCGATGAAGGGCGCAAAGCTCGTCCTGCCCGGCCCACGCCTCGATGGCGCCTCGCTCTATGACCTTATCGAAGCCGAGAGGGTCACCTGGGCGGCCGGCGTTCCGACGCTATGGCTTTCGCTCCTGCAACACATCGATGCGAACGATCTCACATTTGCAAACCTAAGGAAGGTCTTGATCGGCGGAGCGCCGGTGCCGTTCCCGCTCGCCCGCGCGTTGACGATGAAGCATGGGGTAGAGATCGTTCCAGGCTGGGGCATGACCGAGACGAGCCCCATCGGAACGTTCGGCGGCATCGCCCCCGAGGACGAAACGATGGAGGGCGAAGCCGCGCTCTCCGCACGCCTTCGCCAGGGGCGGAACGTGTTTGGCGTCGATATGACTATCGTGGATGAGGAGGGCGCTGACCTTCCGCGCGATGGCAGGACCATGGGCCGCCTGCTCGTGAAGGGCGGCGCTGTCGCCAAGCGCTACTTCAAGTCGGACGCGCAAATTCTCGACCATCGCGGCTATCTCGACACCGGCGACATTGCCGCCATCGACAAATGGAACGTGATGCAGATCACCGACCGGGCGAAGGACATCATAAAGTCCGGCGGTGAATGGATATCGTCCGTCGATCTCGAAAACATCGCGCTTGGACATCCCGCCTCGGCCAACTGCGCGGTTATCGGCGTGCCCGATGCGAAATGGGACGAGCGGCCTTTGTTGATCGTGCAGCTGAAGCCGGGCGCGTCCGCTGCCGCCGATGACTACCGCCGTTACCTGCAAGACAAGATTGTCAGCTGGTGGATGCCGGACGAGATCAAGTTCGTAGAAGCGATTCCGCTCGGCGCAACGGGCAAGATCGACAAAAAGGCTCTTCGCCATCAATTCGCGCGCGAGCTCGCCGCCTCGTGAGCTTGACGGCGCCAGCCAACCGCCGGAATTCCCGACGCAAGCCCCCTCGCATCCTGTCCAAGTCCCAGCAAGCAATCGCGATAGGAGGAGAAGTAACGGCCGCGTCGCAATTCGCGCGACCTGCTGTCTCTCCGGCCGTATCCTATCGCGGATGCGGCGCCAAGGCGAGCTTGCCGGGAGAGGCCGGAATCAGGGGAAACAGCGGTTCGACAGCTTCGGCGCTTGGCGTTAGAAACCGGATGGCAAATGCGAGGCCAACGCATATAACTGATATATCATGACGCGCCGGCAGCCCTCCCTTGGATTTCTTGGCGTCTTCGGACGATCGGAAGATCTGCGCGCGCTCGACAAGGCGCTTCGCGCCGCCGATCTGCATCCAGCCCTGGTTCCGGATGCCGTCAAGCTGACCGTTCTTAACCTCTTAAAGGACGCGAAGGGCGAAGACCCGGCGGCGGAGGATTACCGCGAGACGGCGGCGCTGCTTGGTTATTGCGCGGTCGGACGCGAGGCATTTGCCGCAGCCAACGGCGAGGCGGCGGCGTTTGCGGCCGAACGCCGGATCGAGGCCGCGCTGGAGACTGGCGATAGCCTCGACGCCAAGCTAATTTTGCTTGCGCTCCACTCTGCGATCATCAATCCGCGTGTGAAAGCAGCCTATCAGCTTGAAAGCGAGTGAGGGCGGCGCTAAGCGATATCCCGGCGCGGCTGCAACATTATCTCCACAAGCCAAGATTTGAATTGAGCGGATCGCGATGGTTCTAACCTGTTCCGCCTGCCGCCACCGTTGACCGCTTCGATTGCCGTCACCGCCCCGTCTGAACGAGGGTAAACTCCGGCGGGGACCCAGTAAGCGATGCGCAATGTTATTGTTCCCAATGACTTTTGCCGTTGCGATTACTGGATGGCCGCCTTCGGCAAGACACAAGCGGGCCGGCGATTTTGGCGGTTGGTATAACCTGTTGAGCCGGCCGCCACCCTTCGATGGCCTATTGGATTATGGAATAAAGCCCATCAGGCGCGCAGGATCATTTCGATCACTGTGGCGCCCTTCCCATTCTTTAAGTCCTCGCCTTCCCATGAAACACCCGTTTCTGCAAATCCGAGGCCTTCATAAAACTTCTTTGCCGGGGCATTGAGGCGCAGCAACGCAACGGTGGTATCTTTGTTCTGATCGATAAATTGCCGCGCCGAATCCCAAAGACTGCGGCCGATCTTCTTCCCTTGAAATGCGGGAATAATATAAATCTCAGCTAAACTATTTTGCTCTGAACCCCGAACTACTGTACAGAACCCAATCACTTCCTTGTTCATTTTGGCGACAAACGTTTTTGACCGGCGCGGCGAGCTTCTGCGTGAACTTTGAATATCGATTTTGAGTTTTGACGCCTTCTCTTTTGAGAGAGACGTGTCGCGCGAAGAGACCGAGCGCATCATATTTGCCTCGTCTACAATTCGGCCTGGCTCTTCCTTCACAGTATTCGCAAGCCATAATTTAAATTGGATCTCTCGAATACCATTCTTATCCTCGGGACCTGCGATAGAAATATCGACCAATAAGTGCTCCTTTCGTTCGGGCTAGACAGCAGTTGAGCAGGCTTTGACAACCCTTTCTAGCTGTTTCCACACTAACTGCCACGGCTGCCCCCATGACTGAAAACGCTCTGTGCCCGGCGGCAATGGTGGCTTCTTGGTTTTTTCTTCTTAAGTTTGTAAATTGGAAGCAATTCGCTCGGGAGCGCTATCGGCTCCAAAAATCCGGCAGAACGGCTTGCTAGACTTTTTTCACACTTTCGCCCGCGGGGTTGAAAGCCGCTTGCGCCCTCGGTCCCCACTGGAGTTTACCCTCGTGAAGACGGGAGTGCGCCCTCGCCGAGGCAAACTCTGTCTTCCCTCAACCGCCAGATATACGGCGACTGCTGCCAACAGTCACAGACCCGCCAAAACTCGTAGCCTGGGCATGGCAGTTAGAGATACGGCCTTCCCTGCTCATCCGTCGGCATCATGTCGAACTTCGCGTCGGCGAAGTGTGCAAGGGATTGCCAATTGAGGTCTTTATCGTAGTTCTCGCAGTATTGCTCAAATTTATCGGGTTGAACGCTCACCAATACGATAGTTTTGTTAAGGGTCGCGCCGCTTTGAATACGTATGTTTTCGCGAATGGAAAACGTGGCGAAGTCAAGGCAAATTCCGGTGGGGGCATCCTTGAATGCGGGCTCCGTTGGCATCATCGCTTGGAAGGCTGGGTAATCCTCCGCATGAATTAGGGGTTCGACTTTGATCATAGCATCCTCCATGACTCGAAGGGTTTTACTCTCCATCGCGGCAGTGCGCAACGGACCCGTGTTTTGCCTGCGGGCAGTTCGATAAAGCCGTTTAATCTATTCCGATTAAAGACGGCTTTATCAGTGCTAGCGCAGCATCCGCGTCCAATAGACGCGGCCTGCTCTAGTAGTCCATCCCGCCCATGCCACCCATACCTCCGGGCATCGCCGCCTGGGCTCCTTCCTTGCGAGGCCGCTCTGCAACCATCGCCTCGGTTGTAATCAGGAGACCGGCGATCGAGGCGGCGCCCTGCAGAGCGTTGCGCACAACCTTGGTCGGGTCGATCACGCCTTGACCGGGAGATCCCCGTACTCGCCGGACTGTGCATTGTAGCCGAAGCCATAGGACCCCTTTTCGAGGATCTTGCCAGCGACCACCGCGCCGTCTTCGCCAGCGTTGGCCGCAATCAGGCGGACCGGCCAGGACAGCGCCTTGCGAATGATATTGATGCCAGCCTTCTGGTCCTCGTTTTCGGGCTTGAGCTTGTCGAGCACCTGTGCGGCGCGCAAGAGCGCGACACCGCCGCCCGGCACGACGCCTTCCTCCACGGCCGCCCTTGTGGCGTGCAAGGCGTCTTCAACCCGGTCTTTGCGTTCCTTCACCTCGATCTCGGTCGAGCCGCCCACTTTGATGATGGCGACGCCGCCGGCAAGCTTCGCCAGCCGCTCCTGCAGCTTTTCTTTGTCGTAGTCGGAGGTCGTATCCTCGATCTGCGCCTTGATTTGATGGATGCGGGCCTCGATGTCCTTCTTCTTGCCGGCGCCGTCGATGATTGTCGTATTGTCCTTGTCGATCAAAACGCGCTTGGCGCGGCCAAGCATATCGAGCGTGACATTTTCGAGCTTGATGCCGAGGTCTTCGGCGATCAGGGAACCACCCGTCACGGTGGCGATGTCTTCGAGCATCGCCTTCCGCCTGTCGCCAAAGCCCGGCGCCTTGACCGCCGCCACCTTCAGGCCGCCGCGCAATTTGTTGACGACGAGCGTCGCCAGCGCCTCGCCCTCGATGTCCTCCGCGATGATCAGGAGCGGCTTGCCCGTCTGTACGACCGCCTCCAGCAACGGCAGCATGGACTGCAGCGAGGCGACCTTCTTCTCGTTGATCAGGATGTAGGCGTCCTCCAGCTCAACCACCATCTTCTCTGCGTTGGTGACGAAGTAGGGTGAGATGTAGCCGCGATCGAACTGCATGCCTTCGACCACGTCGAGTTCGGTCGCAAGGGACTTGGCTTCCTCAACGGTGATGACGCCTTCCTTGCCGACTTTCTGCATGGCTTCGGCGATCATCTTGCCGACCTCGGCGTCGCCATTGGCTGAGACCGTGCCGACCTGGGCGATCTCATCGTTGTTGGTGACCTTCTTCGATTTCGATTTCAGCTCATCGACAACCGCCTGTACGGCAAGGTCCACCCCGCGCTTCAGGTCCATCGGGTTGGCGCCCGCCGCTACCGACTTTATGCCCTCTTTGACGATGGCTTGGGCGAGGACGGTCGCGGTGGTGGTGCCATCGCCGGCGACGTCGGAGGTTCGGCTCGCCACCTCTTTCACCATCTGTGCGCCCATATTCTCGAACTTATCCTCAAGCTCGATCTCTTTGGCGACAGTGACTCCATCCTTTGTGATGCGAGGGGCGCCGTAGCTCTTATCCAGCACGACATTCCGGCCCTTTGGGCCGAGCGTCACCTTGACGGCATTGGCGAGAATGTCTACGCCGCGCAACATCCGGTCGCGGGCGTCTTGAGCGAATTTTACGTCTTTGGCTGCCATGGGAGATGCTCCAGATTGGTGGGTGATGGCCGTACCGCGCCGCCTTTAGGCTGCCGGCCTTGAATATGAAGGCGTAGAGGGCCGGGATCAGGCCGCGGCGCGAGCGAGCGCTTTACCCTCGATTATACCGAAAATATCGCTCTCTTTCATGATGGCCAGCTCTTCGCCTTCGATCTTGACCTCCGTGCCGGACCACTTGCCGAACAGCACGAGGTCACCCTTCTTAACATCGAGCGGCACGAGCTTGCCGCTCTCGTCGCGCACGCCTGGGCCAACGGCGATAACTTCACCTTGCATCGGCTTCTCTTGGACGGTGTCGGGAATGATGATTCCGCCGGCAGTCTTTTTTTCCTCTTCGATGCGACGCACGGCCACGCGGTCGTGCAGAGGGCGAAATTTCATGTTGCTTGCCTCAATGTTAGAGATGGAATTTCCTAAAGATTATGATGGGCCGCGCCCGTCGATCGTGTCGCCCCTTAAGCGGTTTGCAGATTTTCCGCGGCGGACTTGCCGGTCCTGCTGTCAGAGACAATGTCGAAGGAGACCTTCTGCCCCTCCCTAAGATCGTTCATGCCTGCGCGTTCGACCGCGCTGATATGAACGAAGACATCTTTGTTTCCGTTATCCGGCTGAATGAAACCGAAGCCTTTTTGATTATTAAACCACATTACAGTTCCCGTGTTCATGGGATATTCCTTTGCGTACGTTTGTGTGCCGCGCCACAGCGCAGCTCTTCAATTCGAGAGTTCTTGGGGAGAGGTCGTTAGTCAGGCGCGCTATCTGCGCGAGGCCAAGCCGTTCGGCCGAAGCTCGATTTTTTATAAATGGGAGTTAAACAATTGTTCTACAAGAGCGTGCCTTTGCCTGGATCGGCGTAATACTAAAACTTCCCCGAGTTGCGGAAGGGGAGCGCAACTCTGGGAGGCTGGAGCCGTCAACGCCAGGTGGTCATCTGGCGCCGCTGGCTGAAGGAGGCATGGCCATCGCCGGACGCGACGGCGCGGGCCAACTGGCGCCCGGCCTCGTCGAGACCGGGCCGGGCGCGGGAGGCCTACGAATGCGGCGTGGTGGTCACCTCGCTCGGCGAGCGGGTCCTGACAGCCCAGTTCTGCCGCGACCGGGTGGACAGCGAAAATCCCTTCGACGAACTGAAAAACCATCGATCATGCTTTGCGTGTATCGACATTTGAAGCTGTTGAACTCGCGCGAAGCGCGGTCCATGGCGGTGGGCAGGCTTCACCACCCGAGATCTCGCCCGCTGCCGGACCATCGCCCGCCTCATCGCGCTCGTCTACAATTGGTGGAACCGGTTCGTGCGCCTCGCCGAACCGGACAGACATCACCAGGTTGAACCGCCGCTTCGAATTTGCAAGGCTTAGGGTGTCCACCGCCGTTTTTAGGTTCAAAGGCATACCGGTTGGCCAAGTCAAGCCCGGCCATGACTGAAGGGGGGATCCCGATATTTCACGCGCGCACTACGGGAATGACGATCCGGCTTTTGCTCAATTTGAACCGCACGGCGCCATTTCAACGGCAAGACCAAATTTGACGGGATGAGGAATGCAAACTGCTGGCACCATGAGAGGGGGGTTGATTGAGGAAAGACGCAGCAAAACCGGAGCCCGCGCAACTGAGCGCGTATCCAATCCACACGCCGATCCAGACGCGCTGGATGGATAACGACGTGTACGGCCACGTAAATAACGTGACCTATTACTCTTATTTCGACACGGCCGTGAACGGCTACCTGATTGCGCAAGGCGCGCTCGACATCGAGAACAGCCCCGTCATCGGCCTTGTCGTGGAAACCTCATGCCGCTATCGCGCGCCGATCACTTTTCCGGATGCTGTTACTGCCGGGATCCGCGTGGGCGGCTGGGGACATCCTCGGTTCGTTATGAAATCGGCCTGTTTCGCGAAGGCGAGCAAGACGCCGCCGCGGAGGGCTATTTCATCCATGTTTATGTGGACCGCGCCACCCGCCGCCCCGTGCCGCTGTCAGATGCGTTGAGAGCGGTATTGCTGCCGCTCGTCATAGGCGCGCCCGAGGGGTAGCGTGGATCGTGGATCAGCCCATGGAGCCGTTGTTGTGATCGCCGTCCTGCTTAGAGCGCGCCGGAAGGTGCGGCTCGTCGAAGGCGTGCTCATCCTCTGTCCAGCGAAGCGTTCCGTCGTAGCGGGTGCCCATCTCGATGCCGATGCCCTGATGGAAAATATCGCCCTCGACCTTCGCCGAGGATTGCAGCATCACACGGCGGCCGCGAATGGTGCCGGTCACCTTGCCCTGAACGGTGACTTCCTGATTGGCGACGATGCCGCCATTCACGCGGCCATTCGCCGTCACGATGAGCGAGGTGCAATAGATATTGCCCTCGATGATCCCATCGAGCGTGACGCTGCCGGTCGAGGACACGTCGCCGATAATGGTGAGATCGTTGCTGATATTGGAATCGCCCGTGGAGTGGACGCTCCGCCCGGGTGTGATGGGCATCAAATTGGACGGCTGGGAAAGGGGAAACGGTGTCGCCATGGCTGACCTTGAAAGCGTGACCATACGGTGTTGATCCAGAGCGGGCCGGCCGCGGTTACGCTGCCGTTCATATGTGTGTAGCCGGTCAAGCCGGGCATTTGCAAGGCAAAGCTTAACGGATCTTGCGCATGAGGAAGAAAGCATCCACTGCAACGCGACAAATTTGCGCGGATCAGGATTTTTCTGCGCCGCGAGCAACCGTTCGGCCGCTTCCACGGCGCGCACGACATGGGTGAAAAAGCCTCATCCGAGTTGCTTCCTTTGCAAGGCGGCCTAAGCCGCCTGCCGTCCCTTGATCAGCCCGCGGTTGATCATCAGCTCGGCGATCTGCACCGTGTTCAGCGCGGCGCCTTTGCGCAGATTATCCGACACCACCCACAAATTCAGCCCGTTCTCCACCGTCGGATCCTCGCGGATGCGGCTCACATAGGTGGCGAAATCGCCCACGCATTCCACCGGCGTGATATAGCCGCCATCCTCGGCTTTATCCACAACAAGCAGCCCCGGCGCCTCGCGCAGGATATCGCGCGCCTCTTTCGCCGAGATCGGCTTCTCGAACTCGATGTTTACCGCTTCGGAATGGCCGACGAACACCGGCACGCGCACGCATGTCGCGGTGAGCTTGATTTTGGGGTCGAGAATCTTCTTCGTCTCGGCCATCATTTTCCATTCCTCGCGCGTCGAGCCGTCCTCCATGAAGCGGTCGATATGCGGGATCACGTTGAACGCGATCTGCTTGGTGAAGTGCTCAGGCGACGGCGAGTCGGTTACGAAAATGCCCTTGGTCTGGTTCCACAGCTCGTCCATTGCGTCCTTGCCAGCGCCCGAAACGGACTGATAGGTGGCCACCACCACGCGCGTGATCGTGGCCGCGTCGTGCAGCGGCTTCAGCGCCACCACGAGCTGCGCGGTGGAGCAATTCGGGTTCGCGATGATGTTCTTCTTCTTGTAGCCCACGACCGCGTTCGCGTTCACCTCCGGCACGATCAGCGGCACATCCATGTCCATGCGCCACGCGCTCGAATTATCGATGACGACGCAGCCGGTCCTCCCGATCTTCGGCGCCCATTCCTTCGACACCTCGCCGCCGGCCGACATCAGCGCGAAATCGCATTTCGAGAAATCGAACGTCGCCAAATCCTGGCATTTGAGCGTCTTGTCGCCGAACGAGACTTGCACGCCGGTCGAGCGGCGCGACGCGATGGCGAAAACCTCGTTCACGGGGAATTCGCGCTCGTCGAGGATGTTCAGCATTTCGCGGCCCACATTGCCCGTGGCGCCGACGACGGCGACGTTATAGCTCATGACATCATCCTATTTCTGAGGCAGGGCGAATGTAGTTGGGGTTGGCGGGGATGTCTACTGCCGCTTGCCCTTCAACGCCAAGCGGCACAGCCTGAAACACCATGCCAGCCTAGCCCCTCACAGGCCGAACTATCGGCTTTTGAGGTATGATGCATAGTTGGCGCCGCCAGCGAAGGCCACCTGATTAAGGATAGCGTCTCTCTCCGCCGCCGTAATAAACGCCTTCGCCAGAATGGAGGCGTCATGCATCGCGTTCTCTATATCAATGTCATCCGTGATTTCAAATGTGATGCGAATAACGGGCTCTTTCGCCCAGCTCAGCCTAGCCGTGCTCATCTTTATGATGAACTGCAGCTTCCCCTGATTTTGCAATGCCGCAACGGCGATGACCGGCAGGGGCATCTCTTTTTTTGCGAGATTGAACACAAGCGCCGCGTTGAGCGAGAAGGCCCGCTGTTTCAAGTCTGGCGGCGCGGAAGCCAGCGCTGGCGCCATGCATGCGAAAAAAATCAAAACGGAAAGACGCATGAACATCTGTGAGACCCTATTTACTAAAACTTGTTCTCCTTTATCAATGCAACCTAAAATTGTCAATCATCAGAGCGCCGCTATCAACCCCTGGCTGTGGAACATGCCTCCCGATGTCAGGCTCTCCTTGACAGTCTCTGCGGGATCCGGTATGTCAAGATAACCTTGACAAAAAGAGGCGCACATGCTCGCTCTGAAAAAGAAGCCGCTGAAATGCTCGTTCTGCGGCAAGACGGATAAGGAGGTCGCGCGACTTATCGGCGGCCCAAGCGTCCACATCTGCGATGGCTGCGTCGGCGCCTGCAACAAGATCCTGGAGGCGACGCCCTCCTCGTTCGCGGGCTGGGACAAGATGACGGACGAGCAGCTGCTGGGCGGCCTCAAGACCTCCGAGGCGACCGTGGAGGCGACGCGCGCCGTGCTTCAGGCGATGATCGAGGAGCTCCGGCGGCGCGGCGTGAGCTGGGAGGCCGTCGGCAAGGCGCTCGGCATCACGCGGCAGGCGGCGTGGGAGCGCTTCTCATAGCGCGGCGCTGCGCCTATCGCCAAGGGCCGTTGTCCGTTTGTCGGCACATCGACATCTGGCGCGCCCGCTTTGTACATAAGCGTACACTCGCATCTCCCTTTCACGGAAAAGTGTGCGAATTCCAGCTATTGCAAAGTTGGCGTAACTCTTGCTTTCTTAGGGGCGCCGGCCGGTTTGGCGTGGCGAGCAACCGGCTTGCCCGTTCACTCTCGATCCTGTGTTCCAGGGAGACTCCCCTTGGCCTGGAATGCCTGTTCGAGGGGAATCGCCTGCCCGGAACAAAAAGGAAAGCAACTCATGGCTAACGTAACATTCAAGTCCCCGGTCATGGCGAAAGACGTCACGATCTACGCGGTGGCGGGGCATCGGGGCACTATTCTTGCCGTCGCCAGGGCGCATAAGATTCCGATCCCGTTCGACTGCCAGGACGGCGAATGCGGCTCGTGTCTCGTTGAGGTCTCGCACACGTCTCCCTCGCTGAAGCACGGAATTTCGCTTACCGAGAAGGAGAAGGAGCTGCTGCGCCAGCTCGGTAAAATCACCCGCGAGGAGATCGTGAACGCGGAAGTCAACGACATGCCGCCGCGCTTCCGGCTCGCCTGCCAGTGCTTCATCCGGGACGAGGACATCGTCGTCTCGTTCGAAGGCGATCGTACTTTGCCCGCCAGGAAAGCGACGCTTCCGCCCATCAAAACTGTCGAAGATTTCTATGGATATGCGGCGAAGGTCGAGGAAGATGCAGCCGTCCACTACGAGGAATTGGCCGCGTCCATGAAGGCTATAGGCAACCAGGACATCGCCGACTTTTTCCTGGAGCTGGCGGACTACTCCCGCCAGCATCTGAGCCAGGTCAAGGCCTATGCCAGCAAGATCGATGAGAAATTAAGGCTGCCTGCGCATTTCACATGGCCTCATCATTTTACGCCGGAAAACACCGAAGTTTGGGCTGGCGATCCCGTGCTCTCGCGGCTCGATGCGCTGAAAGCCGGTCTCCAGGGAGAGAAGCGCGGCTATGAATATTACTACGTCGTCGCAGACACTTCCGAAATTCCTGAAGTCGTCACCAAGGCCAAGGAGTTTTTAATGGAAGAAGCCGAGCACATCGCCGTTCTCGAACGGTGGATCGCTCGCGAAGATGCGCGCCGGAAGCCCGGGGCGGCATAGACGCACGCAAAGCCCGCGAACGATAAATCAGGCCCGGTGATTATTGGGTCGCAGCGCCACCTCTCCCATCGCATCCGCTTGCGGATGCGATCACTTTGAGTGGCGAACAGGCCAAGGCGTGTTTGCTGGGATCAGGCCGGATCGCTTGCGATCCGGGTGAGGGGTAAGTGCTTGATATGCAAGCCAACACCCCTCATCCTGTCCTTCTCCCAGCAAGCACGGCAATCTATGCGACAAGAAAGTCCGCGCAAATAGCGTAAGCGCTCCAAACGTAATCGAGCCAGATCAACAAGCCTCAGCTGAAGCTTGGCCAGCAACCCAGGTAGTATGAATGTGCATGCTGCCTGGATCGAACGCCACGAGGTCGGCGCGAAACCCTGGCGCGATCCTGCCGAGCTTTGTGTCGAGGCCGAGAAACCGCGCGGGCTCGGCTGAAGCAAAACGCAGAGCCCACGGCAGCCGCACATGCAAAAGCTCAACGCTGTTTCTAACGGCGGTCGCCATGTCGAGGGCCGCGCCTGCAAGCGTACCATCCGCCCTCGTGCAACGGCCGTCGCGAACGGCGATCTCCTCACCGTAAAGCGTGAATGCCGGCTTGCTTCCGCCGACCGGCGGCATGGCGTCCGTGACGAGCATGGGATGGGCCGCGCCCCTCAACGCGAGCCGCAGCATCGCAGGGGCGACATGCTCGCCGTCAGCGATCATCCCGAACCAGGCGCGCGGTGTTTCCAGCGCCGCCGCCACCGGGCCTGGGTCGCGGCTTGAAAGCGGACGCATGGCGTTGAACAGATGCGTGAAGCCGGTCAGCCCTTCGGCGAGCGCGGCTTTCGTTTCCTCGTAGCTCGCCATCGAGTGGCCGAGCGAAACGCGAACGCCGGCCAAGGCAAGGCTGGCGATAAATCCGGCGGGCAAGCGTTCCGGGGCGAGCGTGACAAGCGTGACGCCAGCGCGCTCAGCCGTCAGCAATTCGAGGTCATCCGCGTCAGGCTCGCGAATCATGGCCCGGTTATGCACGCCCGCCTTCTCCGGCGACAGAAACGGACCCTCGAGGTGAACGCCGAGAATGCTTGGGTTCGCAGCGGCGGCAACGTCTGCTGCAGCGAGCGCGGCCCGCATTTTTTCACGCGTATCGGTGATCAGCGTTGGCAGCATCGCCGTGGTTCCGAATTTTCGGTGAGCGCGGGCGATGGCCGACATGGCTTCGGGCGTTGGATCGTCATTCAACAGAACATCGCCGCCGCCATTTACCTGAATGTCGATGAAGCCCGGCGCTAGCCATGCGCCTTCGGGCAGGCTGTGAGTCGGTATGTCACCGGGCAAGTCGCGCCTAGGCGCCAGCCCCGAGATGGTTCCGTCCTCGATGATCACGGCGCAATCTTCGTGGCAAGCGACGCCGTCGAAAATCTTGAGCGCGGCGACTGCATGGCGATGGGCGTTGTTCATCGCGTGCTTGTGACCTTTTGCAAATGCCGGGGCCTGTCAACATCGGCGCCCAGCCGCTCCGCCAAAGACACTACCATAAAATAGAAACTTTGGATCAGGCAAATCGCGTCTGTTTCCGGATGATCCGGAGTAAGCACCGGCAGATGCGCGCCGGCTTCCTCAATCGGATCCGTCATGTGAAGCGCGGTTCCTTTTTGCCTGAGAAGGGCGGCGAGCTGGCGCATGCCTTTCGCCGCCTCGTCAGTAGGATTGAACATGAGAATCGGGTACCCGGCTGACACCAGCGCCACAGGCCCGTGCAGGAATTCAGCGCCGCTGAACGCCTCTGCGTGAATGTTGCATGTCTCCTTCAGCTTGAGCGCGGCCTCGCGGGCGATGGCGAGCGTCGGCCCGCGGCCGATGGCGACAAGGCTTGCCGCGCCTGCGAGCGTGTCCAAGGCGGCGCTCCAGTCCAAATCGGAGGCAGTCGCCAGTCTTTCTGGAAGCCGTTCCATCGCCGCCATAAGCCGTGAATCGCCGGTCCAGGCCGCCGTGATCTGCGACAGAGCCGAAAGCGTTGCGACGAAGGTCTTTGTCGCAGCCACGCTCAGCTCAGGCCCGGCGCTCATCGGCAAGACGATATCGCATTCCGCCGCCAGCGGGCTGCCGGCGGCGTTGACGATGCAAACGGTGAGCGCGCCCGAAGCTCGCGCGCTGGCGGTCATTTCCATGAGATCCGTGCTGGCGCCCGACTGGGATATTGCGAGAAACAATTGATCCTTGAGATGCAGCATCCCGCCATAGACGCTGGCGATGCTGGGGGCGGCGGACGCGACCGGAATTCCGAGATACCGCTCGATCAGATGTTTGCCGAATGTGGCCGCATGCGCGGAGCTGCCGCGCGCGCAGGTGACGGCTAGCTGCGGCGGGTGGCGGCGCAAGCGCTGGGCGAGTTCGGCCACGGGCTGCGCCAATGCTTGGAGCTGCCGTTTAACCGCTTCCGGCGCTTCCCGGATTTCAAGGGCCATGCGCACTTCGAGGTCTCTCACACAAAGCCCCCTTCGGGACCCCTGGCGCGAGCGATCTGCACGGCGCAGGGTTCGCTTCCGTCGGCCAGAGCAAGACAGGCGACAGCGTTGTGATCTTTCGCGGAAAGACCGGCATTCCTGAAGCAACTGGCATCGAGCACCGCCCGCAAGCTCTCCTTCAGCCCAAGGCGGACATTCGCAGGACGGGCCCGCCCTCCGCCAAGCGTCGACCTGAAAAATTGCACATCCGCGCCCGGCGCTTCGGGCCGCCGCGATCGACTCCGATAAGCGCTAATTCTGTATTCACCTGGAAACTCTGATGCTGACGCTTATTTAAGGTTGAGAATGACAAAGTCCAGCCGGCTTCAGCTCGTTTTCGGTGGTCATGGGAACTGAGAGGCCAAGTCCGCGCTATTCCGGAATTGACGTATGGGAGCCGCTCGATGCTCTCGACGCCATGATCGAAGGGCAGTTCGCCGCCGTCGCCGCCGTCCGTGGGGCCCGGCGGCAAATCTTGCGGGCGGCGCTTGCGATGGAGCAGCGCCTTGGGGATGGCGGCCGCCTTGTCTATGCGGGCGCCGGCACCTCCGGCCGCCTCGCGGTGCAAGACGGCGCTGAGCTCATGCCGACATTCGGCTGGCCGGCGGAGCGGCTGCTGCTTCTGCTCGCGGGCGGCGGCGAGGCGATGGTTCAGGCGGTAGAGGGCGCGGAGGACGGGATCGATCAGGCCGCTGAGCTGGTTCGGCGCAACCGGATCGGCGCAAACGATGTTTTGATCGCAGTGGCTGCGAGCGGGGCCACACCCTTCACGCTTTCGTGCCTGCGCGAAGCGAAGGAACGCGGCGCCTTGACGATAGGCGTCGCCAACAACCCCGGCACGCCGCTGCTGGCGGAGGCGCATTATCCGATTTGCCTGGAGACCGGCCCCGAGCCGATCGCCGGCTCCACGCGGATGAACGCAGGCGCCGCGCAACGGAGCACGCTGAGCCTTTTGTCCTCTTTAGTGATGATACGCCTGGGCCGGGTTTACGCCGGCTTGATGGTCGAGGTGCAAGCCGTGAACGCGAAGCTCGCAGGGCGGCGTGAAAAAATGTTGATCCACCTCACGGGCAAAAGCGCCGGTGAAGTGCGCGGCGCGCTGCATAAGTCCCAAGGTAGTGTCAAGCTTGCGATGCTGCTGCTGGAAGGCTGTCGCATCGATGAAGCAAGGGATGTGCTTGATCGCGCCGGTGGCCGGTTGCGCGAGGCCCTCGCTCTTGCCGCGCGCCATGCCAATCGAACGCCGCCGCAAGGCGAATAGGCGCCGTTCCGCAGAGGTGAGTGGTTCTGTCTTTATCTTGCTGTCAAGCTGGGCGAGGCTTTGCAGTCATGGGAAGGGCGCGCGCTTTAGTCCTGCTGAATGCGCTCCGGCGGTTATAATTACCATAAATCCGGCAGTTCACGGCGCCATTCCCGCCTGAAAATCGTGCGTTCTCAGGTACATGACCGGCGAAACGTCCCACCTTCCGGCGGTTTCGAACCCGTTTTCAGGCAGGCAAAAACTCCAAACCGCCCGCGTTAACTATAGGTGGTTAATCGCCAGTGCGGTTTCGTTCCGCGGGTAGCGCCAACGAGGTTCTGCTGGGCGATGCCGGCGCTCCACAAGATGGCCGCGATCAGATGTCCCGCCGTAATCAGCGCGGCGAGATAGGGCGGAAGGGCTTGGAATAGCCCCGCGCAAAAGGCGGCAAGAGCAGGAAGAGTGATTGCGCCGCTCAGCGCCGCCGGATTGCTTTGCAGCAGCGTCTTCGCATAAGCGATACATTCCCTTGCGCTTTGCGCTTCGAAGCGCGGGCAGATCGCCGGCTCGCCTTGTTTGAAGCTGTATTCGACCCACGCGGCGGCCAGATAGAGCGCGCCGCCTGCGATGATCGAAAATGAGGCGAGGGCCGCGCCAGCGGCGATGTAGGCGGCAGAGGCCGCCGCGCTGAACCACGCCGCGCGTTTGATGATCCTGTTCCTGCGCTGAATGGCGCGATCGAGGTTCCCGGTCTGAAGCGGAACCATGGGCGCTTGCGGCAATGCGATAGCGGGCCCTGCGCCAAGACATACGATTTCGGCGGCGAGCCAGAAGAAAAGAGCGACGGCGATGCCGGCTTCGCCCAGAGGGACCGATTGCCTCAAAAAGGCGTCGGCGATGGTCGCCGTGGCCGTGCTTGCGGTGAGGGTGATTTCGCTGGCTGAGGACAGCATGAGCGCGTGTGTGCGCGCTGCGGCGGGCAGCCGAAATGCATAGAGGGTGCGCGGCGGCAGGAGGCGCGCTTGGTGTTGTTTCCGGCTTTGCATGGACAGATATGACAAACACAAGACTAGCTTGCACACCTGGCATGCAAGGTCCGTATATCTCCGTTATTTTGAATTATTATATGTGCAAGAAGACGCGAAAGAGCTCGTATGACTTATTTATACGAGCGCAATGGCTTTTGCTATTGCCTAATATTGCTGCTTGAGCGGCGCTTTTCAAGCCTGATTATTCGCGACACTTTTGCAAGGGTGAATGACGCGCCGTAATATCTTCGCATGATGAGGAAGATTCTCGTTGCGGATCAGGCGTTTGATGCGCAGGCAAGCGCGTGGCGACGGGCCGCGGTTGCGCAATCAGTGCGTGCGAGCGGGGAACAGATCGGGCGGACACGTCATCACGCCGGGGATGCGGCGTATTTCCGGACAGGCTGGCATTTGATTGAGATACAAGCGGGCGGAGATACAAGCGGGTTTGCCTTGCGAGGATTGCGATACGCTGCTGATCGCCGGGAGCTGTTTCCCCTATATCGAATTTTACCCCAAGCCCGGCCGTGCGAAATGCGTACAGATCGACATCGATCCGCAGCGGATAGGCTGGGTATCCCGCCCATATTGGCCTCGTTGGCGACTGCGCGCGTGTGCTTGGCGCGCTGCTGCCGAAGCCAGAGAAATGCGCTCAGACGCTGCGCGATGCGCTGGCCACGTCCGGGCCTGTCCTCATCGAAGCGGTGTCGTGCCGCCCCTGCCGCCCAAGGTCAGCATCGAGCAAGCCAAGAACTTCGCGAAAGCCTCGCGCTCGGAACGCCCCACGCCGGGAGCATTGCGCTGACCGTCGCCTCTAACGTGGTGCGCGAGGTCGTTTAGGGACACGTGACGGCGCAGGAAACGGCGGGTTAAATAACGCGCCGCCCTCCGGAATCCGGCAGCGTCCGGAAGCGGATGGAGAACATGCGTCCCGCGATCGCGGCGCCGAGCGCGGGCGTGAACGGCAGCGGCGTGCAGGTTTTGATCGCAGCGAGGACGCTGGCGGCGATTTTCTCCCTCAATCCAACCGTGGCGGGGCTATGGACATAAGTGACGCGCGGTTCGCCGATAACGGCGCCTGCCCGTGAGAAGCTGAGCCGGACCGTGACCTCGATCGCTTCGGACGGGCCGGCTGGGGCGGAACCCAGCATTTTTCGAGGCGCTCCGCTATTTGGCCCGGCAGGCTGATGGGCGGAGCGCTTTGCGCAAACGCCCTTCCGCATGCCGCCGGGGCTAATGTCAAGCCAATCAGCAGCCAGGCGCATAGCAACGCTCGCCCCGAAAGCGGCGTCCAGCGCAGCGGCCCGTCCCTGTGACATAAGAAAGAAGCGATCATCCCACTGCCCGCTCCCACGGGCAAAGCCCGGCACGACTGTGGCTCCCCCACCAAAGGCAGAATAAGCAAGTTTTTTCAAGGGCAAAAGGATGCATTTGCAGTCTATCCGCAACCTATCGCTGCACGCAGGTTCCGTAACCGGATCTGTCCCTCTTCAAACCGGCTCACGGGAAATTGCGTGGCGCCGGCGGAGCAGGCGCGGCGAAGCCGAGTTAAATACCCATTCTGTCCGTAGGCGTACCTAGCTTTGGAGCCATAATGACCTTCCGATATGGACCGGCCGCCCGCTTCTTTCATTGGACCACCGTTATCCTCGTCGTGGTCATGTTCGTGCTCGGCGCTTGGATCAAGGATTTCGAACCCCAGGACAAAGCGTTCAAGCTTGAACTTCTGAACCTTCATCAAAGCTTTGGCGTTCTCTTATTTGCCGTGGTTGTCCTTCGTCTCTTCGTGCGCTTCGGCAACCCGCCGCCGTTGCTCTACGACCAGCCCGCCCTCATCCGCGTGGGCTCACGGCTCAACCATTACGCCCTTTACGCCATGCTTCTGATTCAGCCGGTCATCGGGTTTCTCACCACCAACGCGTTGGGCATTCCGGTGAAATGGTTCGGCCTTTTCACGATCCCATCGCCAATCGGCAAACAGGATAAAGCCATTGCGGAACAATTCGCTGAAGCTCACGAACTGGGGGCGGGTTTGCTTGCCGTTCTTATTACGCTCCATCTGCTCGGCGCAGCTTATCATGGGATCATCCGTCGAGATGGCGTCGTAAAGCGCATGGTTTAAGGACTTAATCTTTCGTCACAGGGCAACGCTACGGCCGGGCGAACTCGCCGCCGAATGTCCGGCTTGAGTGACGGGACCGTCGTATAGGCCACTTACAAAACACGCCCTAACCCCAGCGCATCGCCGGCGCTGAATGACCAGGGACACGGCCTTGGCCGGGAAGCGTACGGCCAATTGTCAAATCTCGCCGCTTTCCGCAGCCGCGTTTCGTCAGCGGCCCCAGAACCGGACGCGCCCGAAAAAGCGCGATCTGTCGATATCGCGCCAGCAACTTGCGTACCTCAAATGTCAACTCATGGCTCGTCCGGCTTCAACGCCGCAGGCCCTGAAAAACTCATGCTGCTGGATGGTTGGCGACGAAGAACTCGCTTTTGCGCGCGAAATCCTCACTTTGGACATTCTTGCGCGTAAACCCTTGCGGCAAATCCAACAGCGGAAGGATTGCGCTTGACGCAAGCGCGGCGCTTGTCTTCCAGCCCGGCTCCAAATATGAGATATGCTTTTTCGATAAGTGTATGGAATACACTCCCTTTGAAACGGCGAAGCTTCTTCGACACTCCTCTCCGCTTTAGATGCAGGTTTTGCTGAATTATGCCGTTTTTTGAATTAATCAAACATGCCGACGTGGTTGTGAGGGCCGTTATGATCGGGCTCCTCCTCGCCTCTGTTTGGTGCTGGTCGATCGTGATCGAAAAAAGCTTCGCTTTTTATCGCGCCCGCAGTCAGACTGACGAGTTCGAGCGCATTTTCTGGTCGGGCCAATCTCTCGACGAGCTTTATCTCGCCATGTCGCAGAAGCCGGTTAGCGCCATGGGCGCGCTCTTCGTCGCCGCCATGCGCGAGTGGCGCCGGTCTGTTGACAGCGCCGCAAAGCCGCTCGCCGGGGTGCAAATGCGCATCGAGCGCGTCATGGACGTAGCCATCACGCGGGAAATGGACAGGCTCGAACGCAGGCTCCTGTTTCTGGCGACCGTTGGGGCTGTCGCGCCCTTCGTCGGTCTGTTCGGGACGGTTTGGGGCATCATGACCTCCTTCCAGGGGATCGCGGCCAGCAAGAATACAAGCCTCGCCGTCGTTGCGCCGGGCATTGCGGAAGCTTTGCTCGCGACGGCGCTCGGCCTTTTCGCCGCCATTCCGGCCGTCATCTTCTACAACATGTTCAGCCAGTCGGCGGCGCGGCTGTCGCAGCGGCTCGAAACCTTCGCCGATGAATTCTCCGCGATAGTTTCGCGCCAGCTTGATCTGAAAACTTAAGGACGCGGCGGAGGCGATTGGGTATGGGCGCATCACTTCAGGCTCCCGCAGGCGGCAAAGGCGGCGGAAGACGTAAGCGGGCGCGGCATCGCCCCATGGCGGAGATCAACGTCACGCCGCTCGTCGACGTGATGCTGGTGCTTCTCATCATTTTCATGGTGGCGGCTCCACTCATGACCGCGGGCGTAGAAGTGGATCTCCCAAAGAGCGAAGGTTCGGAACTTAAGTCCGAAAGCGAGCCGCTGACGCTTTCCGTCGACGCACAAGGAAAAATCTTTATTCAGGAGACCGAAATTCCCTTTGAGGAGCTTCAGCCCAAGTTAGAGGCGATCACGCAGGCGCGAAAAGGCCTGGACGAGACAATCTTCGTGCGGGGGGATAAATCAACGAATTATGATGGGCTCATGCGTGTCATGGGACGAATCGCTAACGCCGGATATAAGCGGATCTCGCTTGTGACGTTGGACGAGAAAGGCTGACGAGAGGGTTGACCGTGCGGTATGGTCTCATAGGCTCCGTTCTGCTTCACATTCTGGTTCTCGGGGTGGTGATCTTCAACTTCACGAGGTCCGGGAAGGATGATGCGCCGCCGCCTGTGCCTGTGTCGGTCGAAATCATGTCGCCGAAGGACTATAGCGAGCGGCAGGCCGGCAAGACTGACGGCAAGGCTGACAAGCCTGTTCCCCCAGCAGATGTGAAAGCAGCGGACGAGCAGGCGAGCGCGAAGAAGGAGGTCGAGCAGAAGCCGTCTCCGAAGCCCGCGGAGAAGCAAGCGTTACCGCCACCGTCACCGAAAGCTGCCGAAGCGCCTGCTCCGGCGCCAAAACCTGTCGAGCAGGCCAAGGCCGAGCCCGCTCCAGAGAAGCCCGTTCCAAAACCTGCCGTAAAAAAAGAACCGGCGCCGAAGCACATAACGAAGCCAAAGGTTGAGGAAGCGAAGAAGGCGGAGGAGCGCGACATGAGGCGCGCCGAGGCGAAACCGGTTCAGGAGCGCCCCTTCGATCCAAACCGCATAAAATCGATCCTGAAGAAGGACGCACCGCCGCGCGATCAGCGCTCGCCCGCTTCGGAGTCCGCCCTGGATGCGCCGCCCTCAAAACTATACGCGGACCGCCAGACAGCCGTGCTGAACCGCGATCCGAACGCAGGCGCGCCAGCCGGCGATTATGATCCGAACCGGCCGTGGCGCCCGGCCAGCTCGCTGCAGGATCAGGCGATGGGCGTTCCGCAGGCGCGGGGCGCGATGAATGCGGGCACGTGCGCCGATCTGGTCCAAAGCCGGATCGAGCAGAATTGGGACTTGCCTATCGGCGCGCTGTCGGCGGAGAGTACGATTGTGCGGCTGCGCATCGAGCTGAACCGGGACGGCACGCTGCTCAGGCCGCCAACCGTGATGGATGCTTCCATGTCGCCGACCTACCAAGCCATGGCCGGCGCCGCCGTTCGCGCCGCGATACGCGGCCAGCCATACCTGTTTGCGCCCGAGCAATATGAGCGCTGCCGGGACATGGTTCTTCGCTTCAATCCGCGCGATATGTATGGCGGCTGACATGAAATTCCGCGGGATCGTCCTTTTCATCGCAGCCTGCCTCATGACTGCCGCCTTGTCCTCAACCAGAACGGAGGCGCAGGTCGAGGTTGAGATCAGGCGCGGTCAGGTGCGCGCCATTCCGATCGCCATCGCGGAGTTCTCGGGCGGCGGCCTTGCACAGGAGATCACGCAAATCATTTCGGCCGACCTCGGCCGGTCGGGTCTGTTCCGGCCGATCGATCAATCGGCATTCATCGAGCACGGAGCGGGCGTTGACGCGACGCCGCATTTCCAGGATTGGAAGGTTCTAAGCGCCCAGGGGCTTGTCGTGGGCCGTGTCACGGACACGGGCGATGGACGGCTGAAGGGCGAGTACCGGCTTTGGGACGTGTTCTCGGGGCGCCAGATCGCGGGCGAGCAATTCTACATTCCGGCGAACACCTCGCGCCGGTTGGCGCACATCATCGCGGACGCGGTTTATGAGCGACTGACCGGCGAGAAAGGCTATTTCGATAGCCGTGTGGTCTTTGTCGACGAGTCCGGCCCGAAGAATCAGCGGGTCAAGCGCCTCGCCATCATGGACCAGGACGGAGCCAATCTGCGGCTCCTGACGCAGGGGCGGGAACTCGTGCTCACGCCGCGCTTCCATCCGCTTTCGCAACAGATCACCTTCACTGCCTATCGCGACGGCGAGCCGCGGGTGGTTCTCCGCGATATCGTCTCGGGCCAGGAGCAGGTGCTGGGCGACTTTCCCAACATGTCGTTCGCGCCGCGCTTCTCGCCTCAGGGCGACCGCGTCGTCATGAGCCTTCAGGAAGGCGGCAACTCGAGCATTTTCGAGATGGATTTGCGAAGCCACCGGCTCGCTCGCCTTACCCAATCTTCCGCCATCGACACGGCGCCTTGCTATTCGCCTGACGGCCGGTTCATCGTTTTTGAGTCCGACCGTCAGGGAAGTCAGCAATTGTTCATCATGAACAGTGACGGCTCGGGCCAGCGGCGCGTCAGCTTCGGCGAGGGGAGCTATTCCACCCCCGTTTGGTCGCCGCGCGGCGATCTGATCGCCTTCACAAAGCGCGTCCATGGCGGATTTGGCATCGGCGTGATCCGGCCGGATGGCTCCGGCGAGCGCTTGCTGACCGAAGGCTATCACAACGAAGGCCCAACCTGGTCGCCCAATGGCCGCGTTATCCTGTTTTTTCGGGACAGTCACGGCGAGAACGGCGGCCCCAAACTTTATAGCATCGACCTCACGGGATATAACGAACGCCAGCTTGCAACGCCGTCGTTCGCCTCGGACCCTGCCTGGTCGCCGCTGTTGAAATGACGGGCGTTCCGGCTAAATCGTGATCTTAAACCTCCTGGAATGAGAGGAAAGAGATGAAGGGTTTAAAGGCCATTGTCATGGTGGCTACAATCGCCGCCATCGCGGCGGCGCTCAGCGCATGCGTTAACGAGATTTATGAAGGCCCGGCGAAGCCCGGGGCAAGCGGGGTCACACTCGGTCGCTGAATCCGCTCGAACCGGTCTCTCTCGATCAACGTCATAAGCTGTTACATATGTTGATTTGTGTCCTCGTGGATTGGGGGTACTTGTGGGCATGGCGTATTTGCGTTTTTTGGGCATACAGCGGTATGTTTTGGTTAACAGCCACAAATCGGCCTGGGAAGCGGGTTTCTTGGTAAGCATTCCGTTACGATTTCCTGGTCAGTATTCGCGCATAAGTTGTGCGCGATAGGAGGAATATCCGAATGCGACCCCACAGTGTCTTCGTGCTCGCCGTGGCTCTTGTTGCAGTCCTGTCCAGTCTTGGCGGCTGCGATAAGAATGCGCCGGCCGCGGGCTTTGGGCTTGGCGAGGCGCCGGCGCCGGCAATTTCCCTCCTGGCAGCAAACAAGAGTTCAACGGCCGGATTGGCGACACCGTCCATTTCGAGACGGACAGCCCGGAGTTGACGCCGGAAGGCCGCTCGATCCTGAACGCTCAGGCGGTTTGGCTCAGGCAATACGCAAACTATCCCATCCAGATCGAGGGGCACGCCGACGAGCGCGGCACCCGGGAATACAACATCGCTCTAGGCGCAAAGCGCGCGGAGACGACGAAAAGCTTCCTCATCGCCCAGGGCATCAGTCCGCAGCGCATCCGCACCCTCTCTTACGGGAAAGAGCGCCCCGTGGCTGTTTGCGACAATATTTCCTGCTGGTCGCAGAATAGGCGGACCGTCACCGTTCTCGAAGGCGGCGGGGCGGTCGCGGCTTATTAGGCCACGGGCTGTTATGCGGCCAAGGGTTGACAGCAAAGCGCGGCCGTCGGAGAAGGGGGCGATTCTTTAAGATAGGGCGCAACCATGAGATGCATTGCTGCAGCCGTTATTTCTCTCGTCATGACCGCGTCGCTTATGCCAGCCTTCGCGCAGGCGCCGCGAGGCGCTGCTGACAATAGTCCCGCCTTGGCCGGGCGGCTTGAACGCCTGGAGGAGCAGGTTGTGAACTTGCAGGGCGTGGTGGCTGCGGTCGAGACGCTTGCAAAAAATAGCGGCGGGGGATCGGGATACACTGCGGCGGCAAGCGGCGGCGCGAGCCCTGAGCAGGTCCGCCAATTGTCGGAGCAGATCGCAGAGCTCACGCAGCGCCTTGAACGGTTGGAAGCGCGTCTCGGCGCGAATACCGGCCCAGCAGGAGAACAGCCCCGGCAGCAGACGGGTTACAACACGGTAGCGCCCGCCGGCGGCTTCGACGAAAAAGAACAGCTTCCGGCGCTGAGCGCTCCTCAGGCTGCAACAGACCGTTACCCGGCGCGGCAGGCCAACACCGCTTCTCCACAGCAAACGGCCAACGCCGCCCAGCCCTTTTCTCAGCCCCGCGCTTACGGCGCAGATCCTTCTGCTCCGGCGCCAGTTGCGGCGCGTCCTGCGCCCGCCGCCGTTTCCGCGAATTCGCCGGCGCGCGCTCTTTTCGACCAGGCCAACGCCGCGCTTAACCGCAGGGAATACTCTGCGGCTGAAACCTATTTTCAGCAGTTCCTGGATCAGTATCCAAGCGACGCGCTCGCCGGAAGTGCGCAGTATTGGCTCGGTGAGACCGCTTTCGTCAGTGGCGAATACCGAAGCGCCGCGGATCGCTTTCTTAAAACGTTTACCAGTTTCCCAAACAGCGAGCGGGCGCCCGAAGCGCTGTTGAAGCTGGCGATTTCGCTGCGGCGGCTTGGCGAGAATGCGGCCGCGTGCAATTCCTTCGCGGAGTTACAGCGCCGCTACCCGCAGGGGCCGAAGACGGTTCTGCAAAGGGCGGATGTTGAAAAGAAGCGGGCGAACTGCACTTGAGGTTCGCCGTTCGTGGTGGTCTGCTGTGCCGGGCATCGTTGACGATGCGGCGCTTTTGCGCGCGTTTTCTTGTCTAGAACCCTTCCCATCCGTTGTTCTTGCCGTGTCCGGGGGGCCGGACAGCATGGCCTTGATGCACCTCGCCCGGCGCTGGGCGCGCCTCGCCGAGCGCAGCACGGCAGGCTTCGCGGTCGTCACGATCGATCACAAGCTCAGGGCAGAGAGTAAAGACGAAGCGGCATTTGTGGCGGAGCGCGCGCGCGCCTTGGGATTCTCCCACACCACCATCGAATGGACGGGGGAGAAGCCAAAAACTGGGCTCCAGGCCGCGGCGCGGAAAGCGCGCTACGATCTTCTGTCCGAGTATTGCGCCGCGCGCGACATAGGTTGTATTGTCACCGCCCACACCGAAGACGATCAAGCCGAAACGTTCCTCATGCGGCTGCGGCGTGGAAGCGGGCTCGATGGGCTCGCCGCCATGGCCACACTTTCCAATCGGGCCGGCGTGACCGTCGCCCGTCCCCTTTTGCGCTTCTCCAAGACAAGGCTCGCGGCCTATCTCCGCGCCTCGTCCGTTCCCTTCGTTCAAGACCCGAGCAACGAAAACACCGCTTTCGAGCGCGTCCGCATCCGCTACGCCATGAGGGCGCTTGCGTCAGCGGGCGTGACGCGGCCGTCCTTGGCGATGGCCGCTACCCGCCTTGGGCGAAGCCGCGAGGCGCTCATTAGGATTACGGATGACTTTCTCGACCGGCATTTCCAGGTCACGCACCTGGCTCAGGGTCAAATCGGCCTTGAGGCGTTCGATGCTCTCCCCGGGGACATAGCGCTGCGCGCGCTTGCGCGCGTGCTGGCTCTTATCGGTGGACAACAGGAAGCGCCGCGGCTCATAAGGGCGGAGCGCCTGCTTGCGAGCCTCAAGGCCGGGAAAATGGAGGCGACGCTCGGCGGGTGCATCGTGATTTCCGCGGCGGGGAAGCTTAATTTCTATCGGGAACCGGGTCGAATGAAGGCCCCGTTATTGGAGTTCGAACCAGGCGCCTCTTGCGTCTGGGATGGAAGGTTTCTCATAACCTTCGCCGCTGAGGGAGAAAGAGGGACCATGGTGAGGCAACTTGGCGCGGATGGCTGGCTTCTTTACAGAAAAGTGATGAAGCAGAGACGCTTGGGGGGCGAGGCCAACCGGCTCGCCGCTCTTACAACCCCCGCGCTTTGGAAAGGGAATTTCCTCATTTACGCGCCTATGCTGGGCTTTTTCCACAACCGTCCGGGCGTTCCGGGCGAGGCGGCGCCGCAGCCGATCAAGGCTGCGCTAGCGCCAAGTCTGACCCGCTTTTTTATCCATGTCTCGACCGAAGCTGCAAGTGCGCTTGGCAAAGACACACCCATACCCTATCTTTGAACTACTTGGCTCACTTATCCTCGCTTTGTCAGCTGGAAGGCTACAGCTGGTCTTGAGCTTCGCCTTCACCCGCCTTCGGTGCGGCACCAGGGGAAACAAACGCCTCCATGAACTCCAATTTCCGTAATTTAGCGATCTGGATCATCATCGCTTTGCTTTTAGTAGCGCTGTTCAACCTAGTTCAGAACAATCCGCGCAGCGCGCGTGCGAACGAGATGAACTATTCGCAGTTCCTGAATGAAGTAGAGAACAGGAACGTGCGGACGGTAACGCTGTCCGGAAACCAAATCAGCGGCACGCTGAACAATGGGCAGACGTTCCAGACATTCGCGCCAAACGATCCGCAGCTTATCGAGCGCTTATACTCGAAGGGCTCCGGCATTACCGTGAAGCCGCCTTCGGAGGACGTGCCGTCTCTTCTTGGCGTCCTCGTCAATTGGTTCCCGATGCTTCTGCTGATTGCCGTGTGGGTGTTTTTCATGCGCCAGATGCAATCCGGCGGAGGGCGCGCGCTCGGGTTTGGGAAATCCAAAGCGAAGCTTCTGACGGAAAAGCAGGGGCAAATCACCTTTGACGACGTCGCGGGCGTCGACGAGGCGAAAGAGGATCTGCAAGAGATCGTGGAATTTTTGCGCGATCCGCAGAAATTTCAGCGTCTTGGCGGCCGCATTCCGCGTGGCGCTCTGCTTGTCGGTCCTCCCGGCACCGGCAAGACCCTGCTGGCTCGCGCCATCGCCGGCGAAGCGAATGTGCCGTTCTTCACAATTTCGGGATCGGATTTCGTGGAAATGTTCGTGGGCGTCGGCGCCAGCCGTGTCCGCGATATGTTCGACCAGGCGAAGAAGAATGCGCCTTGCATCATCTTCATCGACGAAATCGATGCTGTCGGCCGCCATCGCGGCGCTGGGCTTGGCGGTGGAAATGACGAGCGCGAGCAGACCCTCAATCAGCTCCTTGTCGAAATGGACGGCTTCGAAGCGAATGAAGGCATCATTCTGATCGCCGCGACGAACCGCCCTGACGTTCTCGATCCGGCGCTTTTGCGTCCGGGCCGCTTCGACAGGCAGGTTGTCGTGCCAGCTCCCGATATCGTCGGCCGTGAGAAGGTCTTGAAAGTCCATGTGCGCAAAGTCCCTCTGGCGCCAGATGTGGATCTGAAGGTGATCGCTCGCGGCACCCCCGGATTTTCGGGCGCGGACCTCGCCAATCTTGTGAACGAGGCTGCTCTGCTTGCCGCGCGCCGCTCCAAGCGGGTCGTGACTCAGCACGAGTTCGAGGATGCGAAAGATCGCGTGATGATGGGCGCCGAGCGCCGCTCGATGGCCATGACCGAGGAGGAGAAGCGCCTTACCGCTTATCACGAAGCAGGCCATGCCCTTGTCAGCCTTTTGGCGCCCGGCAACGACCCGCTTCATAAGGTGACGATCATCCCGCGCGGGCGGGCCCTGGGCGTGACCTATAATCTTCCCGAGCGCGACCGCTACAGCATGAAGAAGCACGAGATGGAGGCTTACCTTGCGATGGTCTTCGGCGGACGGATCGCGGAGGAGCTTGTGTTCGGACCGGAGAATGTCACGACCGGCGCCGCGAACGACATCAAGCAAGCCACCAACATGGCCCGCGCAATGGTGACGGAATACGGCATGAGCGACAAGCTCGGCCGCATCCGCTACCGGGACAATCAGGAAGAGGTGTTCCTTGGCCATTCGGTGACGCGCTCGCAGAATATGTCGGCGGAGACTGCGCAGTTGATCAATTCCGAGATCAGGCGCCTGGTCGATGATGGCGAGCAGGCGGCGCGCCGCTTCCTGACGGAGCACATCGACGACCTGCATACGCTTGCCAAGGGCCTGCTCGAATATGAGACCTTGTCAGGGCAAGAGGTGAAGGATCTGCTCCAGGGCAAGCCTCCGGTGCGCGAGTTCACCATGAAGGAAGATCAGCCCAAGCGCCGCTCCGCCGTGCCCTCGACAGGCGGGCGCGCTCCGCGCAAGGATCCCGATCTGGGCGGGATGGAACCGCAGCCGTCAACGTAGCTCGCTGAAGAAAAACTTAATCGAAAGGCCGCCCTTGAGGCGGCCTTTTATGTTGCAGACTGGGTTAGCCGCGCACCCGTCGCACAATCTCCTTGAACATCCACGCGACAGCGAGGACCATCCAGGCCACCACGAGAATCAGGAAAACCCTCCCATCGAATGACATCTTGTCAAACACCGAAAGGAAGACGGCGACAACAAAAAGGGCGGCAAGGGCGAAGAGCCAAAATTCGATCGTTTTAACTTTCGACATAACGTCCCCTTATAAGCGCGCGCAGGCGAACAGGGTGTGCGCAGCTTATGCGTACAATGTGGCTTGATTCGAATGCCCACATTTGTACTTAGGAGTGGCGAATTTGCGGCGATTTCGCGACCAAAGCCGCCCGCGTCCAATGTGACGCGGATGAACTGTTCTAACGCTCTAGGATCAATCAACATTCCGCCTTTAATCAATTCCGTGGCCGGGAAAGAACTGTGCTTCACGGAATACGGCGTCTTTTCAAGACGTCAGGAGATGCGGTGGCGCATCAAGGTACGTCCCGCAAGCCAGAATCAACAACAATAGGCATATATAACAGTGCCTTAGCGGTATCGTTGTAAAAAATTGCTTCGGAAGCTCGGGCTAAATGCTAGATGGAGCTTGGCGATCCGGGATAGCCGCAACACAACTCGGAGCCGGTGCATCATGCCTATTTCGCGATCCAACTGCGCAATAGGCCCCCCAATCCCAAAGAAGCGGGCCGCTCTCGCCTTTCAACCGGCAGACCTGCCCCTTTCCAAGCCTGGATGCCGCCTTGCAGGTTGTACACTTTTTCGTCTGCCGGCAATTCTTCCCGCAATTTCTGGCATGCGGCCTGCCCGCGGCCGCCCATGCGGCACATAATGACGAGTTTTTTGCCGGAATAATCCGGAACCGCCTCTATTCGGATCTGGCCTAGCGGAACGAGGGCCGCGCCCTCGATGTGCTCCGACGCGTATTCGCGCGGCTCCCGCACATCCACGAGAACGGCCATTCCGGCATCGAGCCACTCTTTCAGGGTCGCGGGATCGACGGTTTCGACAGTCATGAGATGCTCCTTATATACGTGACTGCTGATTTATTAGCGTTTGCAATAGATCAAGTAGAGGGTCGATAGCAATGCGTGCGCCTGCATATTGCACAGGCGATAATACACCATCTGCCCTCTTTTCTCAGCGTCGACCAAGCCAGCCTCACGCAGTCTCGCCAGGTGCTGCGATACTGCTGACTGAGATAAATCAATGACTTGGCACAGCTCGCCTACAGACTTTTCCCCCTCGACGAGTTGACAAAGGATCATAAGCCGGGATGGGTTGGCCAGTTCCTTCAGCATCCCAGCCGCTTCCTCCGCATGGGCTTTCATCTGATCGGCCAAAGGCGTTCTGTCTTGCTGCATGTTGACAATATATTAGCATAATCTAATATACGCAAGAGCAATTCACCCTGTTCCAAGAGGTCTCCCATGGAAAAGAATTACATCGACATCACCCGAAACATCTCCGCCAATCTGAGGGGCCTGCGGAAGGATATCCCTGATGCCATGGCTGGCTTCTCCGATATGGCGCAGGCCGCCACACGCGACGGGGCACTCGACAGGAAGACGAAGGAGCTGATCGCTTTGGCGATTGGAGTCTCAACCCGCTGCGACGGCTGCATCGGCTTTCATATGGAAGCTTTGGTGAGGCTCGGAGCCTCGCGCCAGGAGGTGGAGGAGACCTTGGGCATGGCGGTCTATATGGGCGGCGGCCCCTCGCTGATGTACGCCGCAGACGCCATGGCCGCTTACGAACAGTTTCTTGCAAAGAAGGCCGGAGCCTGACGCACCCGATCAACCTTCCTTAGCAGCGCCGCGCGGGGCGAGCGGCAACTCGCCCGTTCCTGCACTGATCGGAGCCGCGTCATTCGGCGCGGCTCACAAGCGTGGAGTGACCTGCCTCAGACGCGTTCCAGCGCCTGTTTCAGGTCAGCCGCCAAGTCTGCGGCGTCCTCGACCCCGACGGAAAGCCGCACAAGGCCCCAGCCGATGCCAAGCCCGGCGCGCCGCTCGGCTGGAAGAGAGCCATGGCTCATGGTGAATGGATGCCCCGCCAGACTTTCCACGCCGCCAAGGCTTTCGGCCAAGGTAAAAAGCTCCAGCAACTCGAGCGCCCGCCGGACGCCATCTTCGCCGGCGTCGATCTCAATGGTTACGATCCCGCCAGACCCCTTCATCTGGCGGGCGGCCAGTTCATGCTGGGGGTGGCTTCGCAGGCCAGGATAGATCACGCGCTTGAGCTTTCGATGCCCTTCCAGGAATTGAGCCACAGCAAGACCATTGGACGAATGGCGTTCCATGCGGAGCGCCAGCGTCTTCAAGCCTCGCAACGCCAGGAACGCGGGGAAAGGATCGAGCACCGCGCCAACGGCGTTTTGTAGAAAGCGGATGCGTTCTGCCAAGCCCTCGTCGCGCACGACGACAATGCCGGCCACGATATCCGAGTGGCCGCTGAGGTATTTCGTGGCCGAATGAAGCACAACGTCAAAGCCGAGAATCCAGCGGGGTCTGGATCATCGGCGAAGCGAAGGTGGAGTCGGCGACCGTAAGCGCGCCTGCAGCTTTGCCGATTGCCGCTATGGCGGCAAGGTCTGCGACCTTGAGCAAGGGATTGGTCGGCAACTCGACCCAGATGAGCCCGGTTTCGGGCCGAATCGCCGCCTTGACGGCGTCGGGATCGGTTGGGTCGACATAGGTTACGGAAAGTCCCGCGGACCGTTTTCTGACGCGCTCGAACAGACGCCAGGTGCCGCCATAAAGATCGTCGGCCGCGACCACATGGCTGCCGTGATCGAGGAGTTCCAACAGCGTGGCCTCGGCGGCCATGCCCGAGGCGAAGGCGAACCCCGCGCCGCCGCCCTCAAGCTCCGCAACCGCATTCTCGAAAACGGCGCGCGTCGGATTGCCGGTCCGTGCGTACTCGTAACCCGTGTGCACGCCGGGCGAGGATTGAGCGAAGGTGGACGAGGCGTAAATGGGCGTCATCACGGCGCCGGTGCGCGGGTCCGGCGTGACGCCGGCATGGACCGCCAGCGTGGCCGGCCGTTGCTTCTTGGGATGTTTGGGCAAAGCTAGGCCATCTTTCTGCGCAAGTGGTTGAGAAGATCGATGCGGGTGATCAAGCCGAGGAAGCGGCCGCCATCGACGACGATCGCGATCAAGCCCCGGTCGAAGAGGGGAAGCAAGCGCTCAGGGGGAGTATCCGCCGGCACAGTCTCAAGTTTGGCGGTCATGGCGCGGCTCACCGGCAGATTGAAATCGAGCGTCCGTTCCGTGAGCGCGACGAGCAGATCGAACTCATCCAGAAGGCCCACGCAGCGGTCGCCTTCGAGAACGGGCACCTGTGAAACATCGTAGAGTTTCATCCGGCTGTAAGCGGTTTGCAGCGTATCGTTGACGCCCACGGTGACGGCGGCGCCCTCGTCGAACCGGCGGGCGATGAGGTCGCGCAAATCGCCATGGCCGGGCCGCTGCAGCAAACCTTGGTCGGCCATCCAGCGGTCGTCGTACATTTTCGAAAGGTACTTGGCGCCCGTATCGCAGGCGAAGGTGACGACGCGCTTCGGCTCGGTTTGCTCAAGGCAATAGCGTTGCGCGGCCGCGAGCAGCGTGCCGGAGGACGATCCGATGAGAAGCCCCTCCGTCTTCAATACCGCGCGGGCCGCCGCAAAACTCTCGCCGTCGGAGATGGCATAGGCTTTCTTGACGCGCGAAAGATCGCTGACATTCGGTATGAAGTCTTCCCCTATGCCTTCGACCAGCCAGCTGCCCGCCTCTCCCACGATGCCGGTCCTTATGTAGTCTGTCAGCACCGAGCCCTTTGGATCCGCCAGCACGATCTCGGTCGCGGGGGAAACGCGCGCGAAAAACCGCGATAAGCCCGTGATGGTCCCGCCCGATCCGACGCCGGCCACGATCGCATCGACCTTGTGCTCCAGCTGGTCCCAGATCTCGGGGCCGGTGCTGCGCTCGTGGGCGGCCGGGTTGTTCGGATTGTTGAACTGGTCGGTGAAAAAGGCGCCCGTTTCCTTCGCGATCCGCTCCGCCATGTCCTGATAATATTCGGGATGCCCTTTTGGCACATCCGACCGGGTCAGCACTACCTCGGCGCCCATGGCGCGCAGATGCGCGATTTTCTCATGGCTCATCTTGTCGGGAATGACGAGCGTCAGGTGGTATCCCCGGCGTACGGCCACCAGCGCCAGCGCGAGCCCCGTGTTTCCCGCCGTCGCCTCGACGATCCGTCCGCCCGGCTTCAAGGCGCCGGAGCGCTCGGCGGCGTCGATCATCGAAACGGCGATGCGATCCTTGATGGAGCCCGTCGGGATTCTGGCTCTCGAGCTTCAGGAAGACGCGGCAAGGCCCGAAATCGAAGCTTTTCAGCTCGATGACCGGCGTATTGCCGATGAGCGCCAAAGGGTCAGCATTGTCCGGCATGAAATCAATCCGCTTTGGGTATGTCTCGCGCCCAACGAAATGCTGTGTTTGGGCGTCAAGGTCAATGCCCCACCAGCTTTTTCAGCGGGGATAGCCGCCAGAAGGCCTCAGCTCAGAACGTCGGCATAGGTCCGTTCGGCATCGTTGACGGGGCCGGTTGACGGTTTGAAGACATTCTGGAGTATCGGCTCCTCCTGATGACCCGGATATTCCTGCCAGGAACCATTGATATTGTTTCGCCGCTGTCGCCGCCGCGATAGCTGGGAGGGCCGGAACCATCCGGGACAGTCGATGCGGCGTTGTAGCGACACTCGTAAGCAGCCAAGTACGCGATGCGTATCGCCCACGGATGGCGCAGCAAGGACCCGTGATGGCGCTCTTGATGTCGCCGAGGCCTGTATTTCGATCGCAAGAGAGAACCTAAGCAGACATTCCACAACAAATGTCTGCTTAGAGTCCTTTGATTTAGCGGAGTTTTTATCCAAAAACGGTGGCCACCTCCGGGTCAAGCCCGAAGGCATGCTTTTGGGAAACTCTGCTTGGGGGGAAACATCTGATTAATAAAATGCGAGCAAGCGCGAAGCAAGGGATCCCGTTGCGCCATTATTGCGTCAAGCGCGGTTATGACAACGCAGGCGGACTCCTTCGCCGTACCAAGCGGGTCAGAAGTTTAAGCGGCTGCTATAACCAAATCCGAGGTTTCATATATTTAATTGAAGCACGGCTTCACATCCTAGATCCAAAGCCCAGATCTCTATTAATCTAAACGCGGCGTGACCTTAAACAGGAAAGGTTTGGGCCGCTCTCATTCCCATGCGGAGGTCACGATGACGGCTAATACAATCCCTGAGAAATCGGATAAAAATAAAAAGCTTTCTAAAATTCCTGCAATGCTTTCCCGCCAACCCAAACGCGGCACAATCTATGTCTCTGCATTGGCGCTGGCGCTGACGGCGGTGCTTGGAACGGCTTCGTATCAGCTTCGGCCGGAGCGCGCTCTGGCTGAAAGTCAAACGGTGACGCAGCAAAGGCTCCCGAGCTTCGCCCCGCTCGTCAATGAGGTGAAATCTGCGGTCGTCTCCATCCGCGTCAAGGCCGACGCCGAGGCGAAGGTAGCCTTGAATGAGGACGACCAGCAGTCGCAAGGCGAGAATCAAAACCCCTTCGAGGGAACGCCTTTCGAGCGGTTTTTCAAATCCCCTAACTCGCCATTCAAGCATTTTGGGCCGCACGGGAACGGCGCTCACCATATGGTCACAGCGCAGGGGTCGGGCTTCTTCATCTCCGCCGATGGCTACCTCGTCACGAACAACCACGTCGCCAGCGATGCGGTCAGTCTTGAGGTCGTAATGGATGACGGCAAAACCTACACCGCCAAAGTCATCGGGACAGACCCGCGCACCGACCTCGCCTTGCTTAAGGTCGACGGCCGGAGCGATTTCCCTTACGTGAAGTTCTCGCATACCACGGCTCAGATTGGCGACTGGGTTGTCGCCATGGGTAACCCGTTCGGTCTAGGCGGAACGGTGACGGCGGGCATCGTCTCGGCGCGCGGCCGCGATATCGGCGAGGGACCTTATGACGACTTCCTGCAGATCGATGCGCCGGTCAACAAAGGGAACAGCGGCGGTCCGACTTTCGATCAGGACGGCAATGTCGTTGGCGTGAACACGGCGATCTATTCTCCATCCGGGGGCTCGGTCGGCATCGCTTTCGATATCCCCGCGACCACGGCCGAACACGTCATAGCCGAGTTGAAGGAGCACGGACATGTCACCCGCGGATGGCTTGGCGTCCAAATTCAAGGTTTGACGCCTGAACTTGCCGACAGCCTCGGGCTGAAAAGAACGACCGGAGCGCTCGTCGCTACGCCGCAAGACGGTAGCCCCGCTGAGAAAGCTGGCATCAAAGCAGGCGATCTCATCACAGAGGTGAACGGGCTCGAGGTCAAAGATGCGCGCGATCTCGCGAAGAAGGTCGCCGATATCATTCCCGGCTCGGAAGCAAAGATCACCCTGAATAGGGATGGCCAAGACAAGACCATCACCGTCAAAATCGGTGAACTGCCCGACAAGCCAATCCAGCACGCGAGCCTGCAGCCCGATACGTCGAAGACTGGACTGACCGATCTCGGCATCCGGGTCGCCCCTGCAAGCGAAATCAGCGCCGATGACAGCAAAGGTCTCGCCGTTGTTGGCGTGGAACCCGGCGGCAAGGCGGCCGAGGCTGGTTTGGCCGAAGGCGACATCATCCTAAAGATTGGCGATGAGACCGTGAACCGCGCGGAAGATCTACGCCGCGCGCTTACCGACGCCAGCAAAGCTGGCCGCAAGAATGCGCTCGCGCTCGTGAAGCGCAATGGCGATCAGCGCTTCATCGCGCTTCCCGCCAGCGTCGGCTAACGGGAGCGCCGTCACCACACTTGGTCATCCCGGAACTTGATTATCGGGATGTTCCCGCTAGCAGAAAAAGCTATGAAAACATCGGCGAATTTTTCGCTCCACTGTCATGGCCGGGCTTGATCCCCGGATCAAGTCCGAGGACAGGCCGGCCATCCAGTAAGCAATTGAAGTCATTGCCAATTCTCTTGATGGCCGGGTCGAAGCCCATTGGCGTTAACATAAGGCGAGGCGGCTGATTATACTGCGGGACTCGCCCCTCACCCTGTCCCTCTCCCACCGGGAGAGGGAACGCCAATGCAATGGTCGCGGCGGGCTCCCTCTCCCTTGGAGAGGGCTGGGGTGAGGGGCGACCCCCACAGTATAGTCAGCCGCCTCGCGACGCCATGGGTCGGAGCCCGGCCATGACAATAAGCGGCGCGGCCATGACGGCGGAATTGGCGAAACATCGCGGTAATCAAGTCCCGGAAACGCCATAGGCGTTATCCGGGACCTCGCAATGACACGATGCCGCCGCACTTGCGCACGCCTCCGCGAACGCCGAAATATCAATCCTGTTTTCAAATGCTCCCACTCAGGATGAACGGGATCAAAAGGCAGGACGCGCCATGAATTTCCGCACCATGCTCTTGCTCGCTGCGCTTACGGCACTGTTCATGGCCATCGGCTACGCAATCGGGCGCGGCCCGGGCATGACGATCGCGTTTTGCATCGCCGCCGCCACGAACGTGTTCGCCTATTGGAACTCCGATAAAATGGTGCTGGCCCAGCAGGGCGCCGAGGAGGTGGACGAGGCGCGCGCGCCCGAGCTTTATTCCATCGTGCGCCAGCTCGCGGCGAACGCAAATCTGCCGATGCCGCGCGTCTACATCATCCAATCCGAGCAGCCGAACGCCTTCGCCACGGGCCGAAATCCGAACAATGCCGCCGTCGCGGCCTCCGCCGGGCTTTTGAGAATGCTCAGTAAGGAGGAGATTTCCGGCGTGCTGGCGCATGAACTCGCCCACGTTAAGAACCGCGACACGCTCACCATGACGATAGCCGCCACCATCGCGGGCGCGATTTCCATGCTGGCGAATTTCGGGATGTTTTTCGGCGGCGGCCAGCGCGACGGGGAGGGCGGCGGCGGGATCGTCAGCACCTTGCTCGCCGTGTTCGTGGCGCCCATCGCGGCTGCGATCATACAGATGGCGCTCAGCCGCTCGCGTGAATACGCCGCCGATCACGACGGAGCGGAGATCTGCCGGCGCCCGCTCTGGCTCGCTTCGGCGCTGCAGAAGATCGACCGCGCGGCGCATCAGAATCCCGAACGAACAAGCGGAGGCGCATCCCGCCAGTGCGCCGCTCTACATCGTCAATCCGCTCACCGGCGGCGGCATGGACAACCTCTTCTCGACGCACCCAAACACAGAGAACAGGATCGCCGCGCTTGTGGAGCAGGCCCGCGAAATGGGACAGACGCAGCGGCCGGGCGGGGCGGGGATTAATGTGCCGTTCGGCGGCGCCAGCGAAAGCGGCGGTTCGGGGCCGTGGGATCGCAGGCAGGACGGCGGCAGACCGCTTGGCCACGGGCCTTGGGGTTGATGCGTAATGAATGCGCAATCCAGGGCGGCTATTTGGTATCTTTTCAGACACGGTCATTGAACTCATGCCGATTTGGCTCGATGATGTTCGCTTGCACAAATTAAGCAGACTTCATCAATCGCATGGACTTGCAAATTGTCGTCCCTTCTCCCCATCGGGCTTGCTCGCAAACGCGATAACTGTGAGTTGTAAGCGCGCCAAGGCGTACTTGCTGGGTGAAGGACAGGCTGAGGGGTGTTGACTTGCTTTATCAAGTCCTTACCCCTCACCCGGATCGCAAACGATCCGGCCTCTTCCATCCGGAGAGGGGGCGCCGCAATTCAATATGTCACTGGACCTAATCTCGATCCGGGATAACGCCGCTGGCGTTTCCGGGATGACAACAAGGGCCTTCATTGTCCCCTCACCAGAAGCAAACACAAACGGAAGCCGCAGGCCTGCAAGCGCGCCAGCTTGCTTCTCGTCTCTTGAAGGCTGTACTTCACGACAGGCAGCCTTTCGACGAAGCCTTTGCAGCGTCGAGCGCCAAAGCGCCGTATTCCGCGCTCGAATTTCGCGACCGCGCCTTCGCTCGCGCCATCGCGGCGACGGCGCTGCGTAGGCTCGGCCAGATCGAGGATATGCTCGGCCGCTTTCTGGAACGGCCGCTGCCCCCGGATGCGTTCGAGACCCGCTTCATCCTGATCGCTGGGGCCGCGCAGCTCGCTTTCATGGATGTCGCGCCGCACGCCGCGATCGGCCTTGCGGTGGAACAAGCGAAGCGGATGCGCGGCGGGAGCCATTTTGCGGGGCTGCTCAACGCCGTGCTGCGGCGCGTCAGCGGACAGCGGACCGCGATCCTGGCCGGGCAGGATGCAGGCAAGCTCAACACGCCGGAATGGCTCTGGAGGCGCTGGGTCCGCCATTACGGCGAAGAAATCGCGGGCCGGATCGCGGTTGCGCATCTTGAAGAGCCGCCGCTCGATTTGACGGTGCGGGAGGATGCGCCCGCCTGGGCCGCCCGGCTCACTGGCGCGGTTCTGCCTTGGGACACCGTGCGCCTCTCGGTCAAAGGCCGGATCGAGGACATCGAGGGATATGCCGAGGGCGCGTGGTGGGTGCAGGACGCCGCCGCCGCCTTGCCCGCGCTGTTGCTTGGGGATGTGAGCGGATTGCGCATCGCCGATCTGTGCGCGGCGCCCGGCGGGAAGACGGCGCAGCTTGCGTCGCGCGGCGCGCATGTCACCGCCATCGATATTTCAGCGTCGCGCCTGCGCCGCCTGCGGGAGAACCTCGCGCGGCTGAGCCTCAAGGCCGAAATCGTGCAAGCGAACGCCAGCGAATGGTCGACGCCCGAGCCTTTCGACGCCGTGCTGCTCGACGCACCCTGCTCGGCTACGGGCACGATCCGGCGCAACCCCGACATCGCCCATCTCAAGTCGGAAGCCGATATCGCCGCGCTCGCCACCGTTCAGGCCAGGCTTCTCACCCACGCGCTTGGCCTTCTGAAGCCCGGCGGCCAACTCGTTTACAGCACCTGTTCGCTCGAACCGGAGGAGGGCGAGGCGCAAATTCAGGCGCTGCTGGCCGCGCGGAGCGATGTCGCACTCGTTCCTATAGAGCAAGGTGGAGCAATTCAGAGACAAGCCTTCGATGCCTCTCCGGATCGCCACGCCGGCGAATTGCGCCTCACGGCGGCGCTTCCGGAAGCCATCACGCCTCTTGGCATGCTGCGCACGCTGCCGTTCCACGCCAGCGGCATGGATGGCTTCTTCGCTGCCCGGCTTAGCGTCAAAGAGTAAAGTCCCCACCCAAACCTCTCCCGGAGGAGAGGGAGTGGGGTGAGAGGTGGAATCCGCCGCTTATGACGGCAGAGCCCAGTAGTCCTTGAGCTTGAGATCGCCTTCGGGAAGCGGCTCGAACAGCGATTGCACGGTCGCCTCGCCGACATCGCCCGGCGATGCATGCTCCCATTTCGGCGATTGATCCTTGTCGACGATGACGGCGCGCACGCCTTCCAGAAAATCGTGGCGCCGGATCATCCGGGTCGCCAGCCGGTATTCGACGATGAGCGCTTCTTTGAGGGTCTTGTAACCGCCGCCACGCTTAAACGCCTCGAAGGCGACTTTGAGGCTGAGCGGCGAACGCTTGGACAAGATCGCCAGCGTCTCCTGCGCCCAATCCCTCTGCTCGCTGTCCTCGCGTTCGAGGCCCTTGAAAACGCCGTCGAGCGAAGGGGCCGAGAAAATCCGGTCGATAGGCCCGCGCAGCTTTTCGAGCGCGCTTTCTCCGGGAGGCTCGTGCAAGCCGTCCACGATGGGATCGATGGGTAGAGCCTCGATCATCGCCGCTTTCACCGTTTCAAACCGGGCGGCTGAGATGCAATGCGTGGCTACGCCGAGATAATAGGCGTCGGCTCGGCCGCAGATCCTGCCCGTAAGCCCGAGATAGAGGCCGGTCTTGCCCGGCATGCGGGGCAGAAACCAGGATCCGCCCACATCCGGCAGGAAGCCGATCCCGGTTTCGGGCATGGCGAAACTTATGTTCTCCCCCGCGATACGGTGCGTGCCGTAAAGGCAGACGCCAACGCCTCCGCCCATGGTCACGCCGTTGATCAAGGCGACATGGGGTTTACGGAAACACTGAAGCGTCCAGTTGTGCTGATACTCCTCAGTGTAGTAGCGGTCCGCCTGCTCGGGGCTGTTCAGGCTCCAATCGCGGACGGCCCGGATGTCGCCGCCCGCGCAAAACCCCTTCCCTTCCGCCTCCATCACAATCCCGTAGATGTGAGGGTTTCTGGCGCAGCGGTGCGTGAAAGCCTCGAGCCCCTTGATCATCTCGATGGTGAGCGCGTTCAGCGCTTTTGGCCGGCATAGGCGTATGAGCCCGGCGCGGCCCTCTTCTGCGCAAATGAGCTCTTCTGGCGCTCCGTCCATTTGTCTTTTCCGCTTCCCGGCGATGTCTAGCTAATTCGCGTTATCGATCCTAAAGTGCTTCTGGAATAGTGCGAAGCGGCTTTCCGATAAAGACGCATGATAAAATGAAACCTCGGCAAAGTTACCGAATACGCCAACGCTTCTGCCTCCAGGTTCTCTGGGACCGTTCCGGCGCCGCATTCGCGCCGCGCTTTTCAAAAATCCACTGCATATGTATTGTTGCAGCCTCCGGTCGCCAAATAGCGCTTTATCATTATTTATAGGTTTGGCAGGCTGAAAGCCCACCATAGATTTGTTGACGGGGCGCGTCTAAGGAGGGCTCTCGCTATGCCAACTCGCATTTATCTGGTTCGTCATGGAGCAACCCAGCTGACAGCGGAAGATCGCTTCGCCGGCTCCTCGGATGTCACCCTTTCGGCGGAAGGACAAAGACAGGTTGCGAGCCTCGCTGAAAGGCTCAAGAACGAAAAACTTGACGCCATTTACACAAGTCCCCTTGCGCGCACGGTTGAAACGGCACGTATCCTGGCGTCCCCGCATGGTCTGCAACCCATCCCGGAGCCCTGTCTCAGGGAGATCGATTACGGGCGTTGGGAAGGGCTGACCCGAAGCGAGGTGGAACGCGATTTCGAGGCCGAGTACGCAATCTGGCAGGAGGATCCGTTCACCATCGCCCCGCAAGGCGGTAAATCGGGCCTGAATGTCCTCAATCGCGTCCTGCCCGTCGTTCGCCGCATCGTCGAGGCTCATCGGCATAAAAGCGTGCTGGTGGTTTCGCATAAGGGAACCAACCGATTGCTGATCAGCAGCCTGTTGGGCTTCGACATGCGCAGCTACCGGGATCGCCTCGACCAGAGTCCGGCGGCGCTCAACATTCTCGACTTCATGAGCGCGGTGCGTCCACGCCTGCGGCTCTTCAACGATATCTCTCATTATGAAGGCATCCCGGCGCGGACCCTAGCCGGCGGCTTTCCAAGTGGTGGGACCCTCCGGCGCAGGATGAATGATGCGTATTGCTGCGCCGCGCTTAGCGGCCAAAGCGAGCCGGGGCGCCCTCTTAACCCGCCGTTAACTGCAATTCTTTGCATCGGAAATCCACTTATTAAAAATCGCACACCTTTTCCATCGATGCGAGCATCATATCCGAAAGCGCCTTATCGAAACGTAAGCGGCGGTTCATGGCGCACATCGTTTTGATCTGTAACGAGAAAACTCTTTGCCGCCCGTTTGCGGCGAGAACAGGCAAGTAAGTTGTAAAAAAACCCCAAACAATCTCTGGTTTGGAAATGTGGTTAACTCGCGCAATTATCTATATTTAACGGACTTTTGCAGAGTCCGTTTTTCGCGCTTTAAACGCGTTTTTCGCGCAAATCCCGGCAGAACCTTATTCTCGCGCGCCGCCATGCGCCGCCATTAACTACGATGATTTTAACTATGTTGTGGCGCTACAAAAATCGGCCGCATCTCATGAGGGCATATGGGGCGCTTATGCTTTTTAATAAATTTATCCGATGGCGCTGCCGCGAATTCATCAGCCGGATTTGATAGGATCCGGCGGCCTTGCCTCCTTGCCCTCCTTGACGCGCCGGGTGCTCAGCGGCGGCCACAGGTCAATGAGGCCTCCGTAGGGTCAGGGCAGATGCCTGCAAG
>CAVYBZ010000005.1:0-11647 GCA_963766815.1 uncultured Alphaproteobacteria bacterium
TTCTCCGGCCGGAAATAAGGCGGCTCAATCTCACCGTCCATTCGTTGGCTGGGCCAAGAATGCCTGCCAGGACAAGCCATTGTTCAGGCTGCTTCTGGCCTGCTCTCGTATCGCGCAACCTTCAAACGAAAAACCCCTAGCATCACTGGACGCTAGGGGCACACCTAAATCTGCAATTCCATGTAATAGAGCTTGGAGAAACCGGCAGAGCTAGTGTTGCGTATCTCAGGCCCTGCTGGAATTGAGACTATTACGCGCATCGCAACCTAGCAACAACTTCAGCGTGTAAAGCTTAATGGGCGCGGGGCAGGCGAATTCATTGGCGGACTTGCCGCGCAGGGCCGGCCCTCTTCCACGTGAGAGGCGACGCTGCGCTTTCTGTCTTTAGCGGGGCAGAAGCTTGAACCGCCCGAGGGCGACGCGCTGACGCGCCAGCTTTCCGGCGCCATAGAACCAGGCGATCGCGTCCGCCACGCCTTCCTCATAGGGCCTCGACGTATAGCCAAGCTCCCTGCGGGCTTTGGCGTCGTTATAAAACATGGTCTGACGGGCCATTCTCAGACTGTCCCGCGTGGCGAAGGGCTCCTTCCCCGTCGACCAGGCGACGCATTCGCTGGCGACTGCGAACGGCAACACCACAGGGACAGGAAGTTTGATGCTGGGCGGCCGGCGGCCTGTCTGGCGGGCGATCTCAGTTAGCATGTCCCGCAGGCGGATGTTTTGACCGCCGAGAATATACCGCTGCCCGGCGACGCCATGTCTCAGCGCCGCGAGATGGCCTTGGGCGACATCGTCGACATGAACGAGGTTCAGGCCCGTATCCACATAGGCCGGCATCCGGCCAGCGCCGCATTCGACGATGATGCGCCCTGTTGGCGTGGGTTTGATGTCGCGCGGGCCGACGGGCGCGGACGGGTTTACGATAATTGCGGGAAGTCCGGCCTTCTCGACGAGGCCCCGCACCAGATCCTCAGCCAGAGTCTTGCTGCGCTTGTACGGATTGAAGGCCTTGGCGGGGTCAAGCGAGTGCGTCTCATCGGCCACGTCCTGGCCCGGCGAATGCCCCAGCGTGCAGACGCTGCTTGTGTAGACGATCTTTTCGACGCCGCTTTTGAGCGCCTCCTCCATGACGTTGCTCGTGCCACGCACATTCGCCGCCATCAGTTCCGAAGGATTTCGCGTCCAGAGGCGGTAATCGGCCGCCGCGTGAATGAGGAAGCGAACATCCTTCAGCGCCGCGGCGATCGAGGGCCTCTCCTTCAGGTCGCCCTCGACGATTTCGACCGGCAGCCCAAGAAGGTTCGTGCGCGGGCTGGAGGGGCGAACGAGCGCCCGGACATTAAATCCCGCATTCAAGAAAGCGCGGACTATGGCGGACCCAATAAAGCCGGTTGCGCCGGTGACAAGGACACGATCGGGTTCTTCGTAATGCAAGATGCGTTTCCCCATTATTCGCAGTTCTGGGCAAGCCTGCCGCGACTGCTTGTCAAAAAATGGTGTCCAACTGTGGCCAGAGCTTGGCTGAACGCGTTGCGCACAGGTTTTACGATGGCGCATGGACAGCACATCATTTTTTAAGTCGCTACCAACTCCCGCTACGCCTCGCTACACCTAGGGTTGTTCTTGCCGCCTTCGTCCACAAATGCGATGACGTTGTCACCGCTCCTGGGAAGGTTATGTACAGGCTTTTAAATCTGAGGGAGATTCGCAGCGATCTGGGGTACGAATGGGTTGCAAATGCGCCTATATCGAGAGAAAGGGAGCAAATTTGCTGGCGCCGAGGCGTGCGATCAACAGGGCTTTTCATGGACGGGCTTGAAATAAGACGCAAGCGCGCGCTTTATCGCGCCCATCATCGCGGCACGAAAGAACTGGATTTGATTTTAGGACGTTATGCAAAAGAGCGCGTTTCTGAAATGGATGAGGCGCGGTTGACGGTCTTCGAGCAGCTACTGTCCTCGCCGGATCCCGATATCGAACAGTGGATACGGGGACGGCAAGCGCCGGATGATGTGGCAAGCGCGGTAGCCGAGGTCCGGGCTTTCTATGCGCTTGAGGATTAGCGCCCCGCTGCCGGCGGATTTTGAATTTGGTATTCAAGGCGTAGGTTATAATGGCGAGCCAAGCAGACACCCTCGATAAGAAGAAGGCGGCGACACACGCAAAGCCGGCCGCGCCAACTGCGCTCGACAGACTGGCAGGCGGCGAAGGGACCATCATCGCCGCTGGCGTGCCGGAGGGCTACGACGCCTTCCTTCTCGCCGCGATCGCCCGGCGGCTTCCATCCGATACGGCGTTTCAGCAAGCCGTCTTGCACATCGCGCGTGACGATCAACGGCTTGCCGGGATCCGCAGCCAGCTGGAATTCTTTGCGCCGAATGCGGAGGTCATGGCTTTCCCCGCCTGGGACTGCGTGCCCTACGACCGGGTGTCGCCGGACAGCGACATCGAAGCGCGCCAAATCGCGACCTTGGCGCGCCTTGCGCATGCGAAGGGCGGCAAACCTGCAATCATCGTGCTGACCACCATCAACGCCGTGCTCCAGCGCGTGCCTCCGCTTGAGGCGATCAAGAAGTCGGCGGCGCGGCTTGCGGCGGGAAACCGTACAAGCATGGAGCAAGTGATCCAGCGGCTCGAAAACTCCGGCTTCCACCGCACGGGCGCCGTGATGGAGCCTGGGGAATACGCCGTCCGCGGCGGCATTCTGGACCTGTTCGCGCCTGGGCACGCGCGCCCGGTTCGTCTTGACTTTTTTGGCGACGTGCTCGAAAGCATCCGCCAATTCGACCCCGTAACGCAACGCACCCAAGCTGCGCGCGAGCAGATCACGCTTTTGCCTATCAGCGAGGTCCCTTCGAGCGATACGGCGATCAAGCAATTCCGGCAGCGCTATGTCGAGTTGTTCGGCCCGGCGAAAGGCGACGACGCGCTTTACGAAGCCGTCTCCGCGGGCGGCCGGTATCCTGGCGTGGAACATTGGCTGCCGCTCTTCTACGAGCGCATGGATACGCTGTTCGACTATGTGCCGAACGCCGTCGTCACGCTCGACCATCTCGCCGGCGACGCCAAATCGCGCAGGCTCGAAACCATCGCGGATCACTATGACGCCCGCAAAGAGGGGCTTGAGCAAAGATCGTTCGGGGCGCCGCCTTACAAGCCGCTGCCCGCCGATTCGCTTTATCTAAGCGCAGAGGAATGGCAGGAGCGTTTGGCGGCGCACAAACTGCGGCTGTTCACGCCCTTTCCGCAAGCAGCATCGCCTGGGCTCATCCAGATCGATTTCAAAGGCAAGCAAGGCCGCAGCTTCGCCATCGAGCGCGCGGAATCGTCCGAGAAGCTCGTTCCCGCCGTCGCCGAGCATATCCGCATGCTTCAGGGCCTTGGCAAAAGGACCATCGTGGCGTGCTGGACGAATGGCGCCCGCGAGCGGCTGGGAAACATGCTCGCGGCGCACGGCGTCAACCGCATCGAGAAGGCCGCCAATATCGCAGAGGCGCGCAAGGCCGATAAAACGGCGCTGAGCTTTGCGCTGCTCGGCCTCGAAAGCGGCTTCGAAACGCCCGACCTCGCCATCATCGCCGAGCAGGATATCCTCGGCGACAGGCTCATCCGCCGCCGCAAGGCCAAAAAGGCGAGCGATGTGCTGGTGGAGGCTTCGAGCCTCACTCCTGGCGATCTCATGGTGCATGCCGATCACGGCATCGGCCGTTTCATCGGCCTGAAAACCATCGACGCGGCGGGCGCGCCGCATGACTGCGTGGAGCTCGAATATGCCGGTGGGGACAAGCTTTTCCTCCCCATTGAGAATATGGAGCTTCTGACGCGCTTCGGCTCCGACGATGCGGGGGCTAACCTCGACAAGCTCGGCGGCGCTTCCTGGCAGGGACGCAAGGCCCGCCTCAAGAAGCGCATTCGCGAGATGGCGGAGGAATTGATCAAAGTGGCGGCCGCGCGCGAGACGAGGCCCGCGCCGGTCTTCACCGCGCCGGATGGCGCTTACAACGAGTTCGTCACGCGCTTTCCCTACGAGGAGACCGACGATCAGCTCGCAAGCATCAATTCCGTCACGGAGGATCTCGCCAAGGCCGGCCGATGGACCGGCTCATCTGCGGCGATGTCGGCTTCGGTAAGACCGAAGTGGCGCTGCGAGCGGCTTTTCTCGCGGTGATGGAAGGCAAGCAAGTTGCGGTCGTGGTGCCGACGACGCTGCTTGCCCGCCAGCATTTCCAGACCTTTTCGGAGCGGTTCCGCGGTTTTCCGGTGAAGGTTGCGCAAGCTTCGCGTCTCGTTGCGGCGAAGGAGCTGGCGCAGGTGCGCGAAGGCATCAAAAGCGGACAGATCGACATTGTGGTCGGCACGCATGCGCTGCTGGCGAAATCGATCGCGTTCAAGGATCTCGGCCTTCTCATCGTCGATGAGGAGCAGCATTTCGGCGTGGGCCATAAAGAACGCTTGAAGCAGTTGCGCGAAGAGGTGCATGTGCTGACGCTGACCGCGACGCCCATTCCGCGCACATTGCAGCTCGCGCTGACCGGCGTTCGCGAAATGTCCATCATCGCGACGCCTCCCGTCGACAGGCTGGCTGTGCGCACCTTCATCACGCCCTTCGATCCCGTAACGCTGCGCGAGGCGCTCCTGCGCGAACGTTATCGCGGCGGCCAGAGTTTCTACGTGGTGCCGCGTATTTCCGACCTGGACGAGGTTGCGGCGTTCTTGCGCGAGCACGTGCCCGAGATCCGGTTCATGCAGGCTCACGGGCAAATATCGGCCACGCAACTCGAAGACATCATGTCGGCGTTTTACGACAAGCAGTTCGATGTGCTGCTGTCCACCACCATCGTGGAATCCGGGCTCGACATCCCGAACGCGAACACGCTGATCGTGCATCGCGCGGATATGTTCGGGCTCGCGCAGCTTTATCAGCTTCGCGGCCGGGTGGGGCGGTCCAAGACGCGCGCCTACGCCATGTTCACGCTGCCGCCGAACGGCAAGATCACGGCGCAAGCCGAGAAGCGCCTTAAGGTGCTGCATTCGCTCGACAGCCTTGGCGCTGGCTTCACGCTGGCAAGTCACGATCTCGATCTCAGGGGCGACGGCAATCTTCTCGGCGATGAGCAGTCGGGCCACATCAAGGAGGTCGGCTACGAGCTTTATCAATCCATGCTCGAAGAGGCCGTGCATGCGCTGAAAGAGCAGGGCAGCGTGGAACAAGAGGAGCAGTGGTCGCCAACCATCAATGTAGGCGTGCCCGTGCTGCTGCCGGAAGCCTACGTGCCGGATTTGCAGGTGCGGCTTGGTCTCTACCGCCGCCTTTCAACTTTGCACGACAGCTCGGATATCGAGAACTTCTCAGCCGAGCTTGCCGATCGAATTCGGGGCCTTGCCGGACGAGGTTAAGCACCTCTTGACGGTGGTGCAGATCAAGAATTACTGCCGCCGCGCAGGCATCGCGCAGGTGGATGCCGGACCGAAGGGCGCGCTCATCACCTTCCGCCACAAGAAGTTCGCCAACCCTCAGGGGCTGGTGAAATTCATGCATGACAATGGAGCAGCGGTGAAGCTGCAGCCGGACCACAAGCTTGTTTTCAAGGCGGAGTGGGAGGAGGGCGTCGAGCGTTTGAGAGGCGCGCGCGCGCTCGTCCGCGAGCTTGCCGACATCGCCCAGCGGAAGGAGCCCGCCTTGCCGCCTGCGGCCAGCGGGGAGCCCATGCCGCGGCTCAATATCGGAAAAGGCAAGCAGCCGCCTGCACCGTCCTCAAAAAAGGTCCCGCCGCCTTTGGCCTTCGGAAAACACAAACAATTCCCCGGACGTGGGATTAACAAGCACGGAAAATAATATCAGTCGCCGAATGAATTGACGTTCCCCCTCACCGCGCCCTCGCCCAGGCGAGCTTGCTGCCTATGCTGCCGCACCCGCAGGCGGGTGCGGACGGGTAGAGGGAGAGATCGCGCGAATTGCGACGCCGTTCCTTCTTTCCACCGCTTGTCTCTTTCGGCACAGGGCGCAGGCAAACGGCTCATCCCCGCGTAGTGCGTGCGAAAAATGCGTTTCTTTTCATCCGCATTCCTCCTAAAGGTGTCAGGCGGGACGGGTGAAGGGACATGGAGACGAGACTTTATCTGCGCACGGCTTGTGCGCTGAGCATACTTTCATTTCTGCTTTTGGCCGCAGCCGCGATCCTGATCTACATCTCGGGCGGGAACGCGGCGCAGGAGCAGTTCGAGGCGTTTATCGATCCGGCGCAGTACACGGGCAAGCTTCATGAGGCCGGGCGCTGGCTCCGGCTCATGCTCACTCTCGACGATCTGTTCATCCTCGCCTACACCAGCGCGCTGGCTTTCGCAGCGCTCGGTTTCCAGTATCACAGGCCCGCCGTGGCGCTCGCCGCCGGCCTTGCCGCCTTTGCTCTCGGCGCATTCGACTTCTGGGAAAACCTCATCATGGGGACGAGTCTTGACATGGCCGCCAGCGGCATGGCTGTGGATGCGGGACGCATCGCGTATCAGGCGACCGTTTCGGGGGCAAAGTGGAACGCGGGCGCCGTGGCGCTCGTCGCGCTGACTTTTGCCATCCCGCAGGAGCGCATCTTCGAACTCGTGCTGGTTTGGGCGACGCGGCTTGTCTTTCCAGCCGCGACCGCGCTGTTCATCACGGGCGCGGAGGAGTTGCGTGAAGCGAGCCAGTTTGCGATTTACGCTGCTATGCTTTTGGGCTTTGTGCTGCTTGCCATTGTGACCTACGACCGCTCGCGCGACGGCTGGCGCTAATCGAAGGAATAGCCGCCGAAAAAGATCTCGCTCGGCTCATCGTCGTCGTAAACGACGACATACACCCCCTGCCCGCGCTCCATATCCTCGAAAAGCTCCTCGCTTTCTTCCACCATGGCGCGGGTGGGACGCTCCGTTCCGAAATACTGCGCTCAGCTTGACCGCAGGCAGCGCCGCCGCGACGCAATAATCGGCGCTTTCGCCTATCCTCATCAGATCGAGAATGGATCGCGTGCCATCGGCATCCGCATCTTCGAATGCTTGTTCGATCGTCGCATGCTGCGCGCCTGGGCCCGGCGCATTCACATCCAGCGGAAAGCGGGGGAATGGCGTCGCCGGATTGTATCGGCCTGCCTGAAATTCGCGCTGCCGCAACGCGCCCAACGCCGCCTGAATATCGTCCTGATACGGCACGAAGTACCAATATGGATGGCCGCCCATAGAGCTATTCCTCCCGGTTACGCTTACGGGAACCTACGCAAATTGCATCGCCTTTGCCAGCGAATGCGGATGGAGACGGGCCGGTGTCTTCTCGATGTCATGGCAGGCGCGCAGATTATGAAGGCTATGGGATTTCTATATGTGACGCGTCAAGGTGGAGGCGACGAAATGGATAGCGACACCGCTAAACTCGATGAACTGCAGAATGCCTATAAGGCCGCGGCCGGGAAATGGATCGCTGCGATAAGGGAGGAAGAGGCGCTTGTGTCGGTGACGCCTCATTCGGTGGCCGATGTCGACAAATGGGAGGCGGCGCACTTCAAGGAAGAAAAAATTCGCAGCGAAGTGAAAGCCGCCAAGAAGGCGTACGAGGACGCGTTGCGAGAAAAATTCTTCGGCTTTTGAATTTAGCCCGAAAGGCCGCCGGCGAGCGACGGATTCGCGAGCGGGCTGAACCCGTAATGCTTCAGCCAGCGCAGATCGCCGCCGAAGAAGGCGCGCAAGTCGGCATGCCGTATTTCAGCATGGCGATGCGGTCGATGCCTAAGCCAAACGCGAAGCCCTGCCACTCATCGGGGTCGATGCCGCAGGAGCGCAGCACATTGGGATGCACCATGCCGCAGCCGAGGATTTCGAGCCAATCGCTGCCCTCGCCAATTTTCAGTTCCGGCCCGGAGCGGTCGCACTGGATGTCAACCTCGGCGGAGGGCTCGGTGAAGGGGAAGTGCGACATGCGAAAGCGCATCTTCACCTCGCTCACCTCGAAGAAAGCCTTGCAGAACTCTTCGAGCACCCACTTCAAATGTCCCATATGCGTATCGCGATCGATGACGAGGCCCTCGACCTGATGAAACATCGGCGTGTGGGTCTGGTCCGAGTCCATGCGATAGACCCGGCCGGGCGCGATGATGCGGATCGGCGGCTTCTGCGTCAGCATGGTGCGCACCTGCACGGGCGAGGTATGCGTGCGCAGGAGCAGCCGCTCGCCGTCATCTTTCGGCGCGAAGAAGAACGTGTCGTGGGCCTCCCGCGCGGGATGCCCAGGCGGGAAGTTGAGCCGCGTGAAATTGTAGTCGTCGGTCTCGATGTCCGGGCCTTCCGCGACCGAAAAGCCCATATCGGCGAAAATCACCATCAGCTCTTCCCAAACGCGGCTGATGGGATGGATGCGGCCCTCGGCGGCGGGGTTCGGGCGGACGGGGAGGGTAAGTCGACGGTCTGTCGCGAGCTTCCCGGCCAGCGCCGCCGCCTCAAGCTCCGCTTTCCGTGTCTCAGACGGCGCCGACCCGATCCTTCACCACATTGACGGCGGCGCAAACTGCGTCTCGCCTCGGGGGCCATCGTGCCAAGCTGCTTCATCAGCTCGGAAATCTCGCCCTTTTTGCCGAGCGCCGAGACGCGAATGGCTTCGAGCGCGCCAAGATCGGGCGCAGCCGCCACGCTCGCCAGCAACCGCTTCGTCAGGGCGTCAAGATCATGAGAGTGTTCTGCGACAGCATCCATAGGGCGTTCTCAGGCAAAGTCGTTGTGAAGAGGCCTGCCACTTTGCTTTATGGGGTCAAAAGAAGGATGACCTTAATCATAACGCGCGCCTGAAGGCCGCCATTCGCCCAAAGACGGCCCGGTAACAACTGCCACGTTGAAATGCGTTCGGGGGATTTCAGCCGCACGATCCACATGCCAGAACCGGCGTCAAACGCTGCGAACGTCAGCACTGGCGGTTCCTGCTAATGAAGCGACGCTCGAACGGAGGGCTGTTTTTTGCCCTCCTTCTCCGAAATCAGCTTCAGCACATGGGCGATCTCATCCCGCGCGTCTCGCGTGGCCCGGCGGTCTTCCTTGGGGATCTCCTCGGCGATCCTCAAAAGAATATTCGCCAGCGCAAGCAACTCAGGAACTGTAAGCTCTACCAGTCTCATGCAGAACGCAACTCCGCGGGCAGAGCAGCTCGCGCTTTTCCGACAAGCGCGGCAAATCCGCCCGGATCGGTAATGGCGAGATCCGACAGAACCTTGCGGTCGATCAGAATGCCCGCCTTGTTGAGGCCGTCGATAAAACGGCCATAGGTGAGGCCATGCTCGCGCACGGCGGCATTAATGCGCTGGATCCAAAGGGAGCGGAAATTGCGCTTCTTGGTGCGGCGGTCGCGATACGCGTATTGCCCGGCCTTTTCTACGGCCTGGCGCGCGATGCGGATCGTATTTTTGCGGCGTCCATAGAAGCCTTTTGCCTGCTCCAGAACTGCCTTATGACGGGCGTGGGAAGTTACACCCCTCTTCACACGTGACATTGCTTATCTCCAAGCTCAAGCGTTGCTTTCTTTGCGCGATCAGTCAAGCCCATATGGCGAAAATTTCTTGATGATGCGCGCGTCGCCTTCCTCGAGCACGAATGTGCCGCGAGCGTTCCTGATGAACTTGGGGCTCCGCTTGATCATGTTGTGACGCTTGCCCGCTTGAGCGGCCATGACCTTGCCGCTCCCGGTGATCTTGAAGCGCTTTTTCACGCCGCTTTTGGTTTTCACATCTTGGGCATTTTGCTTCCTTTCGTTTGTGTCTCTCTCGCGAACGCCTGGAACGCGCGGCTAAAAACCGCAGGCTACTCATCCGCTTTCATGGAGAAGCTTTGAAGCCGCCACGGCATGCCCTAATGCGCCGGGCGGCTCTCTGCGCGAACAATAAGCTGAGCCTTCGAAAGACGCAACTGTTTCGCGCAGTGGGAATGCTTCACAGGACGCGCAGCTCAATCGTCCGCCCCGATGTCATCACGGAACGGCGCTGGCGCCGTATCTGGGTTCTCACGCGCATTGCGAAAGCCCCTGAATAACCGCCAAAGCGCTTTCCCGGGACCTGATTACCCCGATGTTTCCGCCAATTCCGTCGTCATGACCGCACCACTTCTTGTCATGGCCGGACTCCGGCCCACGGGTGTCCGGTTTAATTTGTGAACCATATCAAGGCGTCATCCCCGAAAGACGCTCGCGCGGCTTATCGGGGATCCATACGCGTGCCAGTTTCGTTATGGATTCCCGGCAATCGCAAAGGCGATTTCGGGAATGGCGGCGAAGACCAATGCAAGAAAAAGCGAACCGGACAGAAGTGGGCTTGAGCCCGGCCATGACAGTGGTGGCCAAAATTCCCCAATGTTTTCAAGGCTTCTTCTGCCAGCGGAAACATCGGGGCGATCAGGAACCCCGGGATGACAATTGAGCGATGTACGCCGGAAACTTTAGCGCACTATCGGCTATCTGCTTTTTCATTTCCAGGCAAGACGGTGCGGGAAGCGGAAGCGCGCTTTCGTCTTAATCTCGTCTCGAATTTTTTCTTTACGATGCGTGAGTTTGGCGCGAAGGGATCGGCGCCGCTCCACGTTTTCAAAGGATGATCTCAATGGCGTATGTGTACGATGCACTCATGTTCGTGGCCCTGTTCGTGCTGATCAAAACCATCCAGATGATCGCGAGCTTCTCCTACACCACCTTCAAATCGCTCACCATCCACAAGAGCTGGGCGCATGCGTTCTTTCCGCCGCTCAGGGACAGGCTGCGCTACGGGTTGAAGGGCGACATGTTCTATTTCGCCGCCGGGATTTTCATCGCGCTGTCCGCGGACAAGATCAGGGCGCTAGCGGTGTCGTAGACTGATCGAGAGGCAGGATAATGCGCGCTTGCATGCTCGGCGAGTTCCCTCCGCGCGGGGCCGGAAAGCCGGGATGACCGGCAGCGCTTTCGGCGCGATTTCCGCGTTGCCGAGGGCAAGGCGAACCCGGTTTGCGCCTTTCGGCTTCGGATACCGTCGCTGCTCACAGGATCGCGGTCTTCGGGAGATTCGCTGAAAAAGTTTTAGGGGTGTAACCAGTTTGGGCGACTCCCGGCCCGCGCGAAATTCCCGCCGGGGCAACCATTTATCATGGATCATATCTCCTTCGTTCGCCGGGCTCAGCCAAACGGAATAAGTCTGGAAAACGAACTCTATAGCGCTTGATGGACAATTTTAGGTAAGTTATCTATGGTTGGCACAACCTTGAAGGGCTTCGGTTGCGCCAAACGATGGAACGCACCGGAATGATGCCAATCACCAGATTTCTCAACTCAAGCCCTCTCAACCCGCCCACTCCTCAGCAAATTCATCAAGGAGAGAATGCTGCTTTTGCGCCTCCCGCAAGCGAGTGCGGACGGGGAGCAGTCACGCGGAATGCAATATCCGAAAGCGGATGCGGCGCGCAAAAGTCGCAAGCTCGCCAAGGGGAGCTTGCGCGCGAGAAGGGCAAGGTGACGGCGAACTACCGGTCAATGCTTTCGGGGCTCGGTATGCGCCAAGTTAAAGAATTGTTTAAAAGTATGATGACGGACCGGCAGCGCGCGATGATTCGCGGCCAGCGCCAGCTCTGGGATAGCATGAAGCGGGAGCCGCTTAAGCGGCGCACATGTAACGTTTGC
>CAVYBZ010000006.1:0-56655 GCA_963766815.1 uncultured Alphaproteobacteria bacterium
TGACTGAGAACAACGTCAAGATCAAATCCCAAACTAAAAAGCAGTCTCGGCCAAAGAGGCGCCCGGATCAAGCAGCAACATTTCCTTTCCAGTTTAAAGGCTCGACATCGACCGGTCTTTCTTTTTGAGCGTGCCAAATCTCGTACTGCATCTGAAGCGCAAGCCAAAAGCGCGCCCCATTGCCCAATGCCTTGCCCAAGCGCTGGGCCATATCTACCGACACGGCGCGCCGCCCATGAATGACTGGCGACAAGGATTGGCGCGTGACGCCCAAATGCGCAGCCAAGTCTTTCACGCTCATATTCAGCGCGGGCAAAATGTCCTCCCGCAGTACATCGCCCGGATGAGGCGGTGGAAAGGGTAAGCAGTCTTCGTCATTCGCCATGATAGTCCTCAAGGTCAACGTCGAACGGGCCATTGTCATCCCACCGGAAGGTAATGCGCCAGTTGCGGCTGACCATAACGGAGAATGTCCCATTGCGGTCTCCCTTCAATTCATGAAACCCAAAACCGGGCAAATCGAGTTCCGTTGGATGGGTGGCAATGTGAAGCATCGCCAGGAGGCGCTGCACCTTCGGAAGCCAGCGGGGATCGATTTTACTCCCGTCGCCGCTTTTCAAAAGGCGCTTCAGCTTGGCGCTTTTCATTCGCTTTGCATCCAACATGGATGCGAACGAGACAGATTCCCGCCTTCGCGTCAAGTGTCACGTGACGCGATACAGAAGGCGCTGGCAAGCGCCGCGTGGAGAACCACGGCTTATCCCTCTATAGCAGGCGCGATCCCAAACACGCCCGATGTCTCCTCCCGGCCGTTAGACGAAACCGAACGGCTGCGAACGCTCGGTTTTTGGACGAACGAGGCCGCGGGCGCATCTTTCGATTAAGCAGGGGTTAGGCCGCATCGGCAACCTCCTAGCGGACAATGTACCGCGAGTGTGAACCCAAGAGCTGGCAAGCCTGCGCGATCATGCTCCTGACGACCTGCGCGGCTGGCGGCGCGTCACAAATTATTCCGGAGACCTCCCCCATGAGCACACCCGAGTTATCCGCGTCCCCCGCCTTGAAGGCAGCCCAGAAGCGTTCATACTCGATATCGATTGCTTTCTCCATTTCGCGCTCGCGCCCGTGCCACTTGGCGACGAATGTGTTCTTCAGAACGCGAACGACGAACTCCGGATTGGGCCAGTAACGCTTCCGAGCGAAGTCGACCGAGGTCGATTTGATCGTGGAGTCGCCGTCAGCTCGAATGATCGCCTGTCGAAACCCCTCCGGCGCCTCGAACTCCTGGCTGGCGACGAAGCGCGTGCCGACAAGAACCCCCTCTGCACCAAGCATGAGCGCCGCGGCAAGACCCCGGCCGTCCCCCACGCCGCCCGCCGCGACCAGAACGGTATCGGGTGAAACTTTGGCGAGATAATCGGCGGCTTCTGGAACAAGCGTGAACAGGCCTCGGTTGCCACTGTGGCCACCGGCCTCGCAACCCTCGGCAACGACGATATCGGCGCCTGCATCAACGGCTTCGCGCAGGTACCTCATCCCCTGCACCTGGCAGATCAGCGGCACTCCTCGCGCTTTGATGCGCGACGCGTGGGGTTCGACCTCGCCAAAGGAGAGCATCAATGCCGCCGGCTGCTTGGCCAGAACCTGATCGAGCAGCTTCGGATCCCTCGCCATCGACCAGGTGATGAACCCGCAGCCAACCCTTGCATTCCCCGCTGCCGCGAATTGCTGCTCAAGCCAATCGGGGTCGCCATATCCTCCGCCGATAATGCCGAGCCCGCCTGCAGTGGACACCTCGGCGGCAAGCTTCCCGCCCGCCAGGACGTTCATGGGCGCCAGAAGTATTGGGTGCTCGATCCCGAGCTTCTCCGTAAGCCTTGTCTTCAAATGCATTCAGGGCCTCGCCAGCGTGCGCAGTGCTTGTCATCTTCAGGCGATGACTAACTTAAAACCCGCGCTTAACCAAGACGGCAAACCCTGCAGGGCAATTTTGGTTCAAGCGCCATCAAGGATGTTCGCTATTGCCCAAGGCGCCCCTATCGGAAAAGTAGATAGGGAGGAGCGAAATGAGCGTTCTGAGTGGAAAGCTGGCGCCGGGTGGCAACAGCAGCTCATCCTCCCAATGCAGGCACTCTTCGAAATCGCCGCAATGGGCCGCTTTCGGCCGAGGCTGTGCGAGAAGTTCGGGCGAGTAAACTCGTTTAGAATATTTTTGCGCTCTCCACTATTGATCGTATCAAGCAGGGTGATCGCTGGACAGCAACGACGTCTCAATTCGGTAAAAGGGGCAAAAGTCCGGGCAATATCTTTCGCGAACACATATTATGTCCTGGCCGGGCCTGACCCGGCCATCCAGATCACATTGAAAGATATATGTTTTCTGCTCCTGAATGGCCGGGTCAAAGCCCAATGGCGTCCGGTTTAAATCCGTCTCGAAATTAACGGCTTGAGAAAATGCTTCGTTTTCTGCGAGATGGCGCAACAGGGTTCCTTCTCCGCATCGCGTTTGCTTGCAAACGCGATAACTCTGAGTTGCAAGCACGCCAAGGCGTGCTTGATGGGAGAAGGACAGGTTGAGGGGTAACGTGTTGAGTTACAGGGCGTTCTACCCCTCACCCCAACCCTCCCCAAAGGGAGAGGGGGTTCGATCGTGATTTCCGCAGAAATCGTGCATGACGTACTGGCCATTGATTTAATTGAAGATTTAAACCGGACACTCCTGCGTCAAGCGCGGCCATGACGAGAGTAGTTTGCTGGCTGCCCGGACTTTTGCCCCTGTTACTCAATTCGCAATTTGAAAATGAAATTGAGCGTTTTCTCTTACAATCGATCCATGGCCCCATCAGCTGACGGGAATAAAATTCTAACAGTTCTTTGAGGCTAAAGACTTCTCGCACAGCCTAGGCCGAATTCGGCCGGACATGAAGCGGCCCGGTCCATTCGTTGCCCGAGCCGCGAATGCCCTTAGCGTCCTGCGCCCGCGACCTTATTTAGGGTTGCCGCCACCCGATGGCGCGCATTCGCGCTTAAACACATAGGAAACAAGGGCTGTCATGTCGCTGAGACCCCCGAAAACCATCATTCAGTCGAAACCGGCCATCGAGGGCGCCGGGGTGAAGCTCCACCGCGCCTTCGGATTTGGCGAGACGGCCGCGTTCGACCCCTTTCTTCTCATGGACGATTTTCGCAACGATGAGCCCGAGGATTACCGCGCCGGCTTTCCCTGGCATCCGCATCGCGGCATTGAGACGATCACTTACGTGCTCGCCGGCACGGTCGAGCATCGCGACAGTCTCGGCAATATGGGAAGCCTTGGCGCTGGCGATGTGCAGTGGATGACCGCTGGAAGCGGCATTCTTCACCAGGAAATGCCGGAGGGCGACAGCCAAGGGCGCATGCATGGCTTCCAGCTCTGGGCCAATCTGCCATCATCGCTGAAGATGGCGGCGCCGCGCTACCAGGATGTCAAGGCCGCGGAGATCCCCGAAATCATCGACGATGATGGCACGCGCGTCCGCGTCGTCAGCGGCAGTTTCTGGGGAACGCGCGGACCGGTTGAGGGCGTGGCCGCCGATCCCTCGTACCTTGATGTTTTTGTGCCTTCGGGCCTTCGCAAAACCTTGCCCGTCGAGACGGAACGGAACGCCTTCGCCTATGTGTTCGAAGGGTCTGGCTCGTTCAAAGCTGCATCGCAGCCTTTTGGCGCGCTCACTGAGAAAGACATCGGCGGCCGCGAGACTGTCACACGCGAGCGGGCAGGAAATCGCTCGCTCGTCCTCTTCGACAGCGGCGATGAGATTACGGTCGAGGCGGGCGAGCAAGGGATCCGGTTTTTGCTGGTTTCGGGCAAGCCCCTCAAGGAGCCCGTCGCCTGGTACGGCCCCATCGTCATGAACACTGAAGAGGAACTGCGCGAGGCGGCGCGCGAATTGAGGGACGGAACCTTCATCAAAGACCGGTGAGGCCTTCAGCCGCTTTCGCCTATCTTTTGCGGTACGGCCATCGCGTGGTCACCTAATTGTGGAACGCGCATGCGGCGTGGTGTAAAGATTATCTGGCCGAGGGGCTGGTCGCGCTGTAAAATGGCGACGCCCGGCGCGAACGGGGTCATTGGGAACAATATCAATATTGCAAAGCGGTTGAAGCAGGAAGGAAAACGGAGATGATGCAATGGTTAAACGACATGTGGCGGCGGCATGTCGTCCAGGATCTGCCCGACGAACTCGCAAGGTGCGAGAGCACCTGCGTCGTGCTTGAATGCCGTCAGGGCCGTTGGGAAAACTGCAAAGCCAGACTTTTATTGGCTGAAAGGATTAAACAGCAGCGTAGCCAGAATATCAATTCCGCTTCCTTGGCAAACGACGCATAGTTGTTCCTCAAAACCGGGAATGCTGCTTGTGGGAACTCCGCTTGCGACCGCGTTTAGCGGCCCGCTTCGAATTAAAATAATATGAAGCGCCGGAAGTTCTGACGGGCCATGGGTTGCATTTCTCGGACCGTTATTACCGTAAGCAATGCGCTTGGCCGCGCATGACGGCTTTAGCGGGCCGGGCTCGACGGGCGTCGCTCCAGCCGGCGCGCCGATGCCGCTCTCTCTCGAAATCCGAAAAAACTTTGATACTAGATTGAGAGACGTCCTGGGGCGGCCTATGGCGCCGCGACCGTCTCCGCAGCGCGTCGCCGCCTCTCCGGCCGCCATCCGCGTTTCCGCCGGCTTCAACGGGAAGCCAAATCTTTGTTGGAGCTGTTTTCTCACCGGAGCTGAGAAAAGGGGTAGGCATGACGGCCACAATGGAAATGCTGCTTACGCTGCTCGCGGTTCTCGCCGGAGTCGCGATCCTCGCCCGGCGGCTGCAGATAGCGCCTTCCATCCTTATGGTTGTCGCGGGATTGGGCCTTGCGCTTGTTCCCGGCCTTCCAAGCCTCGAATTGGCCCCCGAACTTGTCTTGTTCGGCATCTTGCCGCCATTGATCTACATCGCAGGCGTTTCGATGAGCTGGCGCGAGTTCCGCTTTAATCTTCGCTCGATCATCCTGTTGGCGTTCGGCGGCGTGATCTTTACGGCATGCGCGATAGCCGCCGCCGCTCATTGGCTGCTCGGAATGCCCCTCGCCGCGGCCTTCGTTCTCGGAGCCATCGTGGCGCCTCCCGATACCGTGGCCCCGCTCGCCATTGCCCGCCGCTTGGGAATTCCGCGCCGGCTTCTTGTGGTGCTGGAGGGGGAGGGGCTCGCCAACGACGCCACAGCGCTGATCCTTTATCGATTTGCGGTCGTGGCGGTGAGCACGGGGCTGTTCAGTTTCCAGGCGGCCATCGGGACATTTGCTCTCATTGTAGGCGGCGAGATCGCCTACGGAATTGCGCTAGGCTGGGCGAGCCTTCGCCTCCGGCGCTGGGCGCGCGATCCGCGCGTCGAAATTACACTGTCCGTAATGACGCCCTATGCCGCCTTCTGGGTCCCTGAGCAATTCGGCGGATCGGGAGTGTTGGCGACGGTCGTCGCGGGACTGTACGTGAGCTGGAACGGACCGCTGCTCATCCCAGCGGCGACAAGGCTTCAAGGGATCTTCTTTTGGGATCTGGTGGTTTATCTTCTGGAAGGGTTCATCTTTCTCATCATGGGATTGCAGGCCCGGACGATCCTCTATCACGAGAATTCGCTTGCTCTTAGCGATCTTGCGCTCAGTACATTACTGATCTTGGCTGTGGCGATAGCCGCCCAATTCGTCTGGGTGTATCCTGCTATCTACCTCCCACGCTGGCTGAGCCCGTCGCTGAGCCGCCGCGACCCGTCCCCTCCGTGGCAGTGGGCCTTCATTCTGGGATTTATCGGAGTACGGGGCGTCGTTTCCCTCGCGGCGGCGCTCGCCATTCCCCTGACCACTGCGAGCGGCGCGCCTTTTCCCTACCGGGACCTCATTCTTGCCGTGACCTTTGGCGTCATCGTCATAACGCTGGTCGGCCAGGGCGCACTTGTGCCTGGCGTGGTTCGATGGCTCGGCCTCGCAGATCACACCGCCGCTGAACGGCGCCGGGAACATGAGGCGGAAATCCGCGCGCGCTGGAAAGCGCTGGAGGCCGCCCAATGCCGCCTCGGCCAACTCGGAAGCGAGCGCCGCATTCCGCAAGAAATCCTTGATGCTCTAAGGCTCCGCCACGAATACCGCGCCGGCCTGCTGCCCGGAAATTCGGAGCGGGACATCGAGCGCCTGTCGGTGACCGCCGATCTCAGAACGGAGCTCATCGGCGTCGAACGCGAGTTCATCTATTGCCTTTTGCGCGACGGTCAAATCACCGATGAATCTCGCCGGCGCATCGAACGGGAACTCGACCTCGAGGAAGCCAGCATCGCATGCAAAAAAGAGGGCGGGGCCGACTTGCCCCTTTAGATTTCAAAGTCCAAGAAGCGCCCCGTAAATCACGCCTGGCCGCGGAAAAGCGGACCGAGCCGCAGCATCGTTCCTGCGCCCGCCTCCGGCGAGCACTCGATCACCCCGGCTATTTCCGGCAATTTCCGTCGTCATGGCCGCGCCGCTATTGTCATGGCCGGGCTTTGCACCCAAACGCGCTAACATGATCCGCCTCGCGACGCCATGGGTCGGAGCCCGGTCATGACAAAATCGGGGAAGCCGATTTATTCCCCGCGCTCCTGCGCCAGCATCTTCCCCAATACCGCCAGCATGTCCGCTTCGCGGCAGGGCTTCGATAGAACCGGGCGGCCGGCGAACCGCTCGGGCATGACGATGCTCGTCGCGAAGCCCGTCGTGAAGACGAAAGGGATTGCCCGGCGGGCCAAAGACTCCGCCACTGGCCAGCAGCGTTCTCCATGGAGGTCGACATCGAGGAGCGCGGCGTCGAGGCTCTCATTTTCAGCCATGCTCACGGCTTGCTCCAGCCGTCCGACCGGGCCGGCGACCCGGGCGCCTGCCGTTTCGAGGCAATCCTGCATTTCCATCGCGATCAAGGACTGGTCCTCGACTACCAGTATCCGCCGGTTTCTCAGGAAGGAAGTTGCCTCGCTTCTTTCGGTCAGGGACGCCATCGCAAACTAGTCCTCCGGCTCGATAATATGCTCGAAGGGGATCATGGCCGTGCAGCTCAATCCTTCGGGCCGGAAATCGAGATCGACCTCGCCGCCGACGTCGTAAGCAAGGCTGCGCTCCACCAGCACGCGTCCGAAGCCCATCCGGCTCGGCGGCGCGACCAAGGGCCCTCCATGTTCCGTCCACCGCAGAATGAGCCAGCGCTTGCCTTTTCTGCTTTGAACTTTCCAGCTGATTAACACCTGGCCTTGCGCTACGGAAAGCGCGCCGTATTTCGCCGCATTCGTGATCAGCTCGTGAAGCGCGAGCGAGACGCTGAGCGCCGCCTTCGGCCTCAGCACAAGCTTCGATCCTGTCACCTTCACGCGCTCGCTGAAAGGCGCGGCTTGCTCGGCGACGATACTTTGCAGGTTGACCCCTTCCCAGCGATTTTGCGTAAGCAGGCTGTGGGTGGACGCCATGGCGTAAAGACGCTCGATGATGCTTTCCTTGTAGGCCTCCAGGCTTGCGGCGCCGGCCGAGGAACGCCTTACGAGAGCTTGAATGATCGCAATGGTGTTCTTGACCCTGTGGTCGAGCTCCGCCATCAGCAGATCCTGCTGCCTGCGAACCCGCTCGCGCTCGCGCATGAGCAGGTCCATATGCCGGAGGACGACCTCCAGGATCGATATGCGAAGCTGCTGAGCGGCTTCGACGATCCCGTCATTCCAAGGCCGTGAATGTCCCCGCACAATCTCTTGCCAAGCCGCGAAGGATTTCCTTGGCCCGATGCGCACGCCGTCATCGGCGATGTCGATGGGTTTAGCCGGATTACCGGCCCACGTTACGGTGCGGCGCAGCTCTGGCCTGAACCAAAGCACATAGTCACGGGGCGTTCGCGACACCGAAAGCGCAAGAAGACCGCTTGCAACATCAGCGTACTTCTTGGCGGGAGCAAAATGCGCGGCAAGGCAATCCGTAACGAACACGCCTTCCGGCACGGAAGAATTCAACCACTCCACCAGAGGGCCGAGTTGCTCATCGGTGGGCGTGTTTCCAAGCCTGGTCGCTTGTCCTCCCCACAACACCGCCACCCCATCCGCCGGGATATAGTCCATGAGGTTGGGACGCCTACGGATCAACGCTTCGCCGGGACGATCTTCGGCGATCATCGCCTCGACCAGCTCCGCATGGATTCGTCTCCAGCGCAGACGTTCGCCTTGGGCCTCGTTGGTGAGTTTCTCGCCGAGCTGCAGGGAGATCAATTGCGCGAACAGCTCGCATACCGAGCGGATCTCATGGGGAAGCCGCCGTGGCGTGCGATGGTGGCACGCGATGAGCCCCCACAGCTTGCCCTCGATCACAAGCGAAAGCGACATCGACGCCGTGACGCCCATATTGCAGAGATATTCCAGGTGTATTGGCGAAACCGATCGCAGCGCGCTGAAGGTCAGATCGAGAGGTTTGCCGGTGAGAGGGTTCAGGGCAGGCTCGATCGGCTGAGGCGTGTAGCGCGCATCGGGAATAAGCCGTATCCGGTTGCGCAGATAGAGATCCCTGGCCTGTTTCGGGATGTCGGACGCGGGATAATGCTGTCCAAGATAAGGCTCCAACTCGTCAACCTTGGCCTCGGCGATCACGACACCGCTGCCGTCCGGCTGGAACTGATAGACCATAACCCGGTCAAAGCCCGTCGCCGTGCGAACTTCCTCGGCAGCCCCCTGCACGAGGCCGGACATGTTCGGGGCCTCATGAACGCGGGTGATCATGCTCTGCACCAGCGCCAGCGCATCGATGGGAGGGCCGGGCAGGCGAGGTTCCAACTCGACCACCAGCATGCCATCGCTTTGATGGACAATTGCATCGAGCGGCTGTCCGCGGTGCTCAATCCCCGTTTCGAAAGCGGTGACAGAGCGTGGGATGGTGAACTCCGTCGCACCAAGCGCCCGTAACCTTGCGAGGGCGGCGCCGCCAATCAACGCTTCCAATCCATGCCCGAGTATCTGCGACGGCTTAAGTCCGAGGAGACCTTCGGTATCGCCGGCGACCTGCACGATCGCGTGCGTCCTGGCGCCGGCGGCAAGGAGGACGCCATGCGGCTGTATGGCGCCGGGGATATGGATCGGCTCCCGGTCGCAGTTTGTGAGATCCGCGATCCCGATATCCGGTGCGGGCTCGCCCATCGCTTACCGCCTCTCGTGCGCGGGCGTGCGGCTCGTGCGGCTAAAGTCTGCGAGAGCAGCTTCGGGCAGCGCCGCCGCGCGCCTTAGCGAGAAATCCATCGAAGGCCTGTGCAAGTCCAAGACGCCAAGCTTGGCCCTGGCAAAAAGGCAAAAGTCCTCGCGGCGCCTCTGATAAGCCTCAAATGACGTCAAACAGCCCCCGAAGAGCATCTTTTCCTCTGGATGGGGGACGGCGCTCAAAGCCGGACGCAGCTTCTCTCGCAAGTTGTCCGGCGATACTTGCCGGGGCAGAAACATCGGGGGACCTTTCGCTGGGTCATGCGGTCTCTGCCGAGACAATAGACCTAATGTTTCCGTGGGGCAAAAACTTTGCATGAAGACTGCTGTAGGTAGTCAGCTCCGATAGCCAATTCTTGATATTTTCTATAAACACCTTATCTATACAAGCCACAGCCTGCTTGCCGGACGCGCCGAACAGGCGCTCGCCGCCCTCCTTGTTCAGGTTGGCGATGCCGGTGCGCAGGTTGGCGACGGCCTCTCAAATCGATAATCTAAAAACGGCGGTTGCGGCGCGGAAACGCCCGCCATTGTCATGGCCGTGCTTGACCCGGCCATCCGGCAACGCATTGAAAACACGCATTTTCTTGCTTCCTGGATGGCCGGGTCAAAGCCCGGCCATGACGAGCCGTGTGGCTCACCCGGAGGGCGCCGCCATAAAAACGCAAAGCACGCTGTTCCCGCTCAAGTTTTCCGGTACGGCATAAGTTCAACCGCCGGATTTAGGATTATTCCGCAGGTGGATGCGGACGCGGCCGGGCTCGACGATCCAAAGTGAGCCGTGCACATCGTTCTGCGCCGCAACCGCAACGAAGTCCCGCAAACGGTCGAGCATTCGTTGCGGGCTGGCGCGCGGTCCGAGGTCCAGGATGACGATCCCGGCGCTTTCTTCCGGAGGAAAGCGCAGCACCTCGCCAAAATCGCGGTCGAGCGTTATCAGCACTCGGCCCTCGGTAGCGCACACATGGAAGATTATCTCGTCCGCGGAGCCGGAAAGCCCCTCGCTGTATACCGTTTCAACATCGTGACCCTGCTCAGCGAGAAAACCGCTTCCGCGAGAGCCGATATTCTCATCAAGCTTGATTTTCACGCGGCAGGCTTCACGCTGACGGGGACGATGCGCTCGCGTGCGATCTCCGCCGCATAGGCGATGCAGGCCCGGATATCCTCTGGCTGAAGCTGCGGGTAGCCGGCAAAAATTTCGGCCTCGTTGACGCCCTCGGCCAGAAAATCCAGGATAAGCGACACCCAAATGCGCGTGCCTTTGATGCACGGCTTCCCGCCGCACACCGCAGGGTCGATCGAGATGCGTCCGATAAGCTTGCTCATGGTGGGAGCATATCGCGAAATGCCGCATTTGTCACGGCTGCCAAGAGATGTGCCCTTTTTGCCACAACTTAAATAACTCACGAAGATTTTTCATGTTGCCACTTGCATAAATGACGGCAAGGTGAAAACTTAACACTTAACACTTAACACTTAACACTTAACACTTAACACTTAACACTTAACACTTAACACTTAACACTTAACACTGCTCTGGAATCGCGTGGGGCCGTTTAAACGGAGGAATCGGATGAAAACTCAAAATGTTCTCACGACATTTGTCGTGTTGCTTTTTGGCGCGGTTGCATGGCTTTTCAATGCGCCTCAAGCCGTGGCGGGCTCACCAAACCAGCTAAAGCTGGCTGTTAATTCAGTCGAGGTTGCGACAAAATTCGTAGTCTATGTCGGCGGGGGTGCCAATATTTCTCCTCCCTCGACATTCGGTGGTGGCGGCGGTATCCCAATGATATCATTTTCCAATAATGGCCCAGCCTTTATGGCTGGTGAGGTTAGCGCGAAAGAAAAGACAAAACTCATAAAAATAACTCTAGCTATAACAAACACCGCTCAGAATGCTACCTCTTTCAATATCGGTGATGTAGGATTGGATATTGGCTTCGGCAAGTTGAACGATTTTTTTGCTGTCGGTTACGGTTCCCAGTTGTGTTCGATGTCGGATGAGGATCGCAAAAAAGTAAAGGAAATAGTTGTCACGGTTGCACCCGCGGAAACAAGAAGTCTTTCGTTCGTTTTTCCATTGTTCAATGCCGATGCAAAGCACGGAGAGGTGCTACTCAGCGGCGCAGCGCCAGCTCCGTTCAACATTGGTGCCAAATAGGAAGCGAGACATCCATCGTATTGGATAGGAGGAGTTTGCTTCCCTCAATTCCAGTTCATCGTATAAAAGCGCGATGGGCTGCATTGGGTGACTTCCGGCGTTAGGTGCAACCTGCAGGTCCAGAGATCTTGATAAGCGGATAGGACAATCGCTGTGCCCGCCGCTTAACTCGCCTCCCTGAACCGCTCCGCGGCCTGCAAATCCACCGACACGAGCTGGCTGATGCCCTTCTCCTGCATGGTCACTCCGAAAAGGCGGTTCATGCGGCTCATGGTCATCGGGTGGTGGGTGATGACGAGGAAGCGCGTGTCGGTCGTGCGGGCCATCTCCTCCATCATGGCGCAGAAGCGGTCTACGTTGCTGTCGTCGAGCGGCGCGTCCACCTCGTCGAGCACGCAGATCGGCGACGGGTTGGTGAGGAACACCGCGAAAATCAGCGCCAGCGCCGTCAGCGCCTTCTCGCCGCCCGAGAGCAGCGTCAGCACCTGCGGCTTCTTGCCGGGCGGCCGGCAGAAAATTTCGAGGCCGCTTTCCAGCGGGTCGTCGCTTTCGATAAGCTGAAGATGCGCCTCGCCGCCCGCGAACAGGATTTTGAACAGCCGCTCGAAATGCGCCTGCACCGTGTCGAACGCTTCGAGCAGGCGCTTGCGGCCCTCCTTGTTCAGGTTCGCAATGCCGGTGCGCAGTTTGGCGATGGCCTCAGCCAAATCCGCGCGCTCCTTTTCCATGCCGTCGAATTCGCCGCCAAGCTGGGCCGCCTCCTCCTCCGCGCGCAAGTTCACGCCGCCAAGGCGCTCGCGCTCGGCCTTCAGCTTCACGATGTTCTGCTCGATCTCCTGCGTGGCGGGCAGATTGGCGTCATCCTCCAGACCCACTGCCTTCAGCACATCGGCGGGCTGGCACTCGAAATTGTCGCGGATCATGGTCGCGTATTCGCCGCGGCGTTCGCGCGCCGCCTCAAGCCGGGCCTCGATCCGCGCCCGCGTTTCGCGCGCCGATGAAAGGCCCGATTGCGCCTCGCGCAGGGTTCTGTCCGCCTCGCGCAGCGTGTTCGTCGCTTCGGCCAGCTTATCCGCCGCCGCCTTTCGCACCGCTTCGGCCTGGCTGATTTCGTTCAGGATTTTATTGCGGCGATCCGCAATTTTCGCAGGCAGATCGGCGAGCGAGGCAAGCTCCGCCTTGATGCCGCTGAGCCGCTCCTCCAAGCTCGCCATCTGAGCGTTCGCGCTCTTCGTCCGCTGCAGCCAGCGAATGCGCTCCTCGTTGATGGATTTCAGCCGGAACTGCCGCCCGCGAATGTCGCGCTCGATGCCGTCGAGCGCCGCTTTCGCCTCGGTATAGACGTTGCGCCTGGCGCCCGCCTGCTTCTTCAATTTCTCAAGCTCGGCTTCGGCATGATCCACGGGGCGAGCGGATGTAAGCGCTTCGTCGGCCTGCTCGCGCGCCGCCTCGGCCTCTTCGCGCGCATACGCCGCGCGCTCGCGCGCCTCCTCCAGGCTTTGAAGCTTGTTCGCTTGCTCCATCGCGGCGCGCTCGGCTTGCGAAAACGATGCGCGCTTCTGGCCCAAGGCGGCCTGCGCCGAGCGCGCAGCGTCGCGAAGGCGCTTTTCGCCAGCTTGCGCTTCAGAGGCGGCGGTTTGCGCGGCTTGCCGTTCGGCTTCCGCGCGATCCGCAGCCTCCATCAAGCCATCAAGCTGCGCTTCGAGCCCAGTCAGCCGGTTTCGTTCGGCAAGACGACGGGCTGCGGCGCTTGGCGCATTCGCGGCGGCGACAAATCCGTCCCAGCGCCAAAGATCGCCCTCTTTGGTGACGAGCCGCTGGCCGGGACTCAGCCGATCCTTCAGCCGGTCGCCATCCGCTTTCGAGGCGGCGACGCCGATTTGTGCGAGCCTGCGCGAAAGTTCGAGAGGCCCGCGCACAAAAGCCGAAAGAGGCTCCGCGCCCTGAGGAAAGGCTGGATCGCCCGCCGTGTCGCTAACAAGTGTCCAGCGCGTTGGCGCTGCTTGATCGGCGGTCACGTCGAGATCGTCGCCGAGCGCCGCTCCCAACGCGATTTCATAGCCGGGTGAAACCGTGATCTGGTCCACAATGGGCTTGAAACGGCCTGCTTCGGCGGGCTTCAAAACCTTGATGAGCGTGGCGACCTCGGTTTCGAGGCTTTTCGCCTTGAGGCGCGCGGCTTGCGAGGCGTCGCGCGTGTCCTTTTCGCGGGCGCGCGAGTTTGCGACCGCTTCCTCAGCTGCGATGATTTCGCCTTCCAGCGATTCCAGCTGATCTTCGAGCATGGCCACGTCTTCGCGCAGCGCTTCGACCGGCGATGAGGCGGCGGTTTTCGCCCGAAGCTCGGCGGCTTGGCGCGCAATATCGGCTTCCTGGGCGGCGAACCGGCCAGCGCGCGCGCCGTGCTCGGAAATCTGCGTCTCCAACTGGCGGCGCTCGGCGCGAAGCTCGGCGACCTTCGCCGTGAGCGCGGACGCCGCCGCTTCGGCCTCGTTCAGCACCGCAAGCGCCTCTTCCGCCCGCTCCGATGCTTGCGCACGCGCCTCGGAACCGTCGCCTTGCTCCCTGATCGCCTCCTCCTCGCGGTCGAAGCGCGCAAGCAGCTCCCGCGCCTCTGCGATGGCCTGGTCCTCGCGCTCGGCGTCCTTCTGGATTTGATCGAGCCGGGCCTTCAGCTCTGCTTCGCGCTCCTTGGCGCGGGCTTCCTCGCGGTCGAGCGTATCGCGCTCAACCTGGATGCGATGCAGGACGGCGGCGCGCGTCGCCTCCTCGTCACGGAGCGGCTGCAGAATGTCAGCCGCCTCGGTTTGGGTGCGGAGCGCGGACGCCTCGGCTTGCGTAAATTGCCCAACCGCGCGCAAAGCTTCGAGAAGCTGCGCCTCCTCGGATTGCACGGCGGCGTTGGCTGAAGCGTAATGCTGGTAATGCTGGATCGCTTCGAGCTTGCGAAGCTCCGCCGTCAGCTCCTTATATTTTTGCGCCTGCCGCGCCTGCCGCCGCAAATTCGCCAGCTGCGAGCCGATTTGCCCGATCACGTCCTTCAAGCGTTCGAGATTGGCTTCGGCCGCCTTCAACCGCAGCTCCGCCTCGTGGCGGCGGCTGTAAAGCCCTGCGATGCCGGCCGCGTCCTCCAGGATGCGGCGTCGCTCCTGCGGCTTCGCGTTGATGAGCTGGCCAATCTGGCCCTGCTGCACAAGCGCCTGGCTTCGCGCGCCTGTAGCGGCATCGGCAAAAAGGATTTGCACATCCTTGGCGCGAGCTTCCTTGCCGTTCACCTTATAGATGGAGCCTGCCTCGCGCTGGATGCGGCGCGAAATTTCCAAAACGTCGGCATCGTTGAACGCGGCGGGCGCGGTGCGCTTCGAGTTGTCGAGGGCGACCATCACCTCGGCCATGTTGCGGGCTGGCCGCGTGTCGGTGCCGGCAAAGATGACGTCGTCCATGGCCGACGCGCGCATGTTTTTATAGGACGTTTCGCCCATCACCCAGCGCAGCGCTTCAAGCAGGTTGGATTTACCGCACCCATTCGGGCCGACGACCCCGGTGAGGCCGGGGCCGATCAAAAGCTCAGTCGGCTCCACGAAGGATTTGAACCCAAGAAGCCTTAGCCGTGTGATTTGCACAAGTCCCGCCCTTCCGTTCGATCGCCCGGATCAAGCTCCTGGCCATCAACCTTCCGCGGATTTGCGCGTCAGGCAGGGTTTGCAGAAGCCTGGTGCTGCGGCTTTGGTTGAGGCTGTTGAGCTTGCGGCTGTCCTGCCGGAGAATTCGGGAGCGCCGCCTCGATGGCGGTTTGCATCTCCTCGAAGGAGACCGCGCCAGCAATCTTCTTGCCGTTCACGAAATACGTGGGCGAATCCACCACCCCGAAGCCCATGCCTCGCTGTTTCACAAAGTCCAGCCCACTATTAATGCTTTGATTCGTGAGGCAAGCGTTAAATTTGTCGCGTTTTAGGCCTGTAAACTTCACAACATTGTAGATTTCGTCGTTCTTCACCTCCTGGCCGGCCCAGTCTTTCTGCTTCAAGAGGAACTTGTCCACAGCCTTGAAGTAGTCCTTCTCAGAAATGCAGCGGGCGGCGATCGCGGCGGCGGTGGCGGTGGACCCGACAGGAAACTCGCGCACGGCCAGCCGAACCTTGCCCTTGTCGATGTAAGCTTTCTTGATCTTTGGAAGCGTTTCAGCCTGGAAGCGGCTGCAGTCGGCGCAAGTAAGCGAGATATACTCGACGATAGTCACGGGAGCGTTGGCCTTCCCGATGACGCGCTCGCCGAGCGGACCCGGCTGATGCAAATCGGCGACGTTGATTTGCTTCGCCTCAGGCTTCACCTTCCCGGAATCGCTGGCAGAAGCTGAGGCGCCCGGCAAATTCACTCCAAGAGCGCTAAGCGACGGCATGGAAGTCATGTCGACCATGCCGCCGCCGGAGCATCCAGCCAATCCCACAAGGGCGGCGGAAGCTATCGCGATCCGCGCCATACCCAAATACCGTCTTCCCCCTGCCCCACTCATTACAGATGTGCCCCCTATTGCGTGCTCTGCGTACTTTGTGTGCTCAAATACGGCTTGATGGCCTCGGCAAACGCTTGAAGCGTTGGCGCGCCATTGAAGATCTTGCCATTCACGAAGAAGGTGGGCGTCCCGCGCACGCCTTCCTTCTCGCCCTTATCGCGAACGGCTAGAATTTTCTTCTGAAGCGTCTCGTCGTCAATGCACTTATCGAATTCGGCGTCGGTCAAGCCGGCCTGTTTCGCGTATTGCTTCAAAGGCGGGAGCGCATCCTCTTTGAACGCCCAATCTTCCTGCTTCGAGAAAAGCAAATCGGTGAACGCGAAAAAGCGGCTGGGCTCCAGGCACCGCGCCAGCACCGAGCCTGCAAAAGCGGAATTGTTCAATGGAAACTCGCGCTCCACGTAGCGCACTTTTCCGGTGTCGACATATTCCGACTTTAGGGCTGGCAGCACCTCCTTATGAAAGGCGGCGCAATGCGGACAGCTTAAGGATGAATATTCGATAATCGTGACCGGCGCATCGGCCTTGCCAATCGCCATATCGGGAAGCGGGCTTTCCGCTGCGGGAGCCGCCGCTTGCGTTGGCGCGGCTTGATCCTCGGCCGCGTTCGCCGCGTGCATCGAGAACGGGTTGAAAGCCAAAAGGGCGATTAAAGCCATCACCCCGGGGGCAAAAACGGCGATCCTTAGGTTCCTGTGCACAGGCCGCTCCAAGCTAATTCCACATGGCGTTGTTGTGGAGCGGCGGAAAACAAATTTCAAGTCATCGATTGAGAAGCGCGAAGGGGCTCAGCCTGCGCAATCGCGAGCTTTCACACCCTGAGCCATGCGCGCGAGGGCCGCGCTCAGGCGATTTTCCGGCTTGGGCTGCTCGCCTTTCGCTGGTGTTTTCAGTGCGGTGCGCGGCGGCGTGGCGGCCTTGTTGAAAACCGGAGCTTGGATAATGCGCAAGCCCGACACTGCCCGGAAGCCTAGCGTCTGGTTGATTTGCTCGATGAGCTGCGGCGTGCAATATTGCACCTCAAGCGCCTTCGCCGGATGGACCTTCAAGTGAAGCACCGAGGGCGGGTTTTTGCCCGGAAAGCCGGGCTCTTGCGCGGCTTTCGTGAGCTTCGCCGGACTTGTGTGGGCCGCAAGCGAGGCGCCGGCTATGGCTGGCCATTCGCTAAGAAGCCCGGTCAGCACGGCGCCGCCGCGGCTTAGCGTCTTTCCGGCGACGGGCGCCACGAAGCTGCCCACTGAAACCGGACCGCTGTAAACGCCCGAAGGTTGCGGTGAACCGATGCTCTTGCCCTGATCGTGGAAGATCGCCATAGCTTGGGCGATGTCTGATTCGACGCGCTCTAAAAAGGCGCATGCCTTTGTTTGCTCAAAATTGCCACGACGTGATGCCAAATAAGCACATTCCGCCGATCTCTTTTGCCCCGGAAAACTTTCAGCGCATGCTTTTGGCTTGGTACGGCGAGGCGCGGCGCGATCTTCCCTGGCGCGCCAAGCCGGGCGAAAAGCCCGATCCTTACCGGGTTTGGCTTTCCGAAATCATGCTCCAACAGACCACGGTCAAAGCCGTTATCCCCTATTTCAAGGCATTTGTGACGAGATGGCCGGCGGCGGAAGCATTGGCGGCTGCGTCGCGGGACGAGGTTCTCGCGGCGTGGGCGGGGCTCGGTTATTACTCGCGAGCGAGAAACCTCTACGCTTGCGCGCAAGCCGTGGCGCATGAGGGTTTTCCTGCTACGGAGGCGGCCCTTCGCAAGCTTCCGGGCATCGGAGCGTATACCGCGGCCGCGATCGCGGCCATCGCCTTCGACGAGCCGGCCGCCGCCGTCGATGGGAATGTGGAGCGTGTGATTGCGCGGCTGTTCGCCCTGGAAACGCCTTTGCCACAGGCGAAAACCGCGATACGGAAGCTTGCCGCAAGCCTTGCGCCGTTGAAACGGCCGGGCGACTACGCGCAGGCGATGATGGACCTCGGGGCGACACTATGCACGCCGCGCGCGCCCTCTTGCCTCGTATGCCCCGTGCGCGGCTTTTGCTCCGCCGCCGCTCGCGGCGAAGCCAGCCGCTTCCCTATCAAATCGGCGAAGGCGGAAAGACCCACCCGCCGCGGCGACGCCTTCGTCATCGTTCGCGAGCGCAGGACCGATCCGCACATCTTATTGCGGCGGCGCAAAGACAAAGGGCTGCTCGGCGGCATGATGGAGGCGCCGTGCTCGGAGTGGTTGGCAGTTGGGAATGCAGGTGACGGCGCCGGTTCTGCGGAGCCTCCGGCGCCTTCAATGCAGCTCGGAAATTGGAAGGAAGGGCGAACGGTGCAGCACACCTTCACCCATTTTCATTTGGAGATGCGTGTCTTCGCGGGCGATTATCATGCCGTCCGGGCAGAGGCGGAGGCTTTCGGCGGCGAGTGGGCCGCGCTTTCAAACCTATCGGCTTTCGCGCTTCCAGCCGTGATGAAAAAAGCGGTCGCGGCCGGTTTGGAGGCGCTTGGCGTCAATACCAGGCCCTTATTATAGATTGGGCTCGGTGGCATATTGTGTCGCAGCGCCTCCTCTCCCAATGGGAGAAGCCGGATCGCTTGCGATCCGGGTGAGGGGTAAAGCCTTGATAATGCAAGTCAACACCCCTCATCCTGTCCTTCTCCCAATGGGAGAAGGAACGCCAAATCGCGATCTATCCAATCGAGAAAGTCCCTGCAATGCGCAGGCGCTCCACACCTAATCTGGCCAGATCAATAGCATACGCTCAAGATAACGGCGGCGGCGCATTAACCGGGGAGCGCGCCGCCGGCAAAGCCGCGGATGAGCGTGTGCGCCATCGAGATCGGCGGGGGCACGAACAGGCCATCGGGGTGCGCGGAGGCGAGCATAGCCGCAACCTCCTCGCGGCTGAACCAGCGTGCGTCCGCGATCTCGGTCTTGTCCAGCTCGATGGCGTCGCCGAGCGCCTCGCCCCAGCAGCCGATCATCAGCGTATGCGGGAAAGGCCAGGGCTGGCTCGCCACGTAGCGCACTTCGCCAACCTCAATGCCGGCCTCCTCCTTGATCTCGCGGCGCACGGCGTTCTCGATGTCGTCGCCCGCCTCGACGAAGCCGGCCAGCGTCGAATAAAACTTATCGGGGAAGCGATGCTCGTGGCCGAGCAAGCAGCGGCCGGCATGGGTGATGAGCATGATGACGGCGGGATCGGTTCGGGGATAGGCGTCGAGGCCGCATGACGGGCAAGTCCGACGCCAGCCGCCTTCCGTGGCGCGGACGCGGCCGCCGCAGCGCACGCAGCAGCGATTGAGAGCGTGCCAGCCGAGGATCGCGCGCGCTTGCGATGCGATGAGAAGCTCGGCCTCGCTCAACACGCATTGCACGGCGAGCGAGCGCAGATCGACCAGCGGCTTCAACGCTTCGACGGCGGCGCTGGCGTGCGTGGTTTGATACGGCTGGAAATTGCAGGCGAAGACGGCCGCGCCGCTCTCGTCCCGCCCCAGGAAAACGAATTCGCCAGGCTGAGCGAACGCGGCCAGCTCCGCCATGGACAGCCATCGGATTTGCGCCGAGGCCTTATCGGCCGAAGGGATTATCGGAACCTTGAGGTCGATGAGCGCCAATACTCTCGTGTTCGCCGCCGCCTGAGAAGCCGCGATGAACGCGGCGTCGCTCCGCTTGCCGCCGCAGCGGTCGAGGCTGAGCTGCGCGGCGAGCTTTGGCGGCGTGATAAGCTTAGGCATGCTCTCCAAACTTGGGTACATCCTTCGACAAGCTCAGGATGAGCGAGCGTTGATCCTCATGGTGAAGGTGTCGAACCATGGGTTGCGTCAGCTGCTACAGTTTCCGCAACGCCACCGTCTCGACGCGGTGCGCTTCGCCCTTGCTCAAGATGAGGTTGGCGCGCTTGCGGGTGGGAAGGATGTTCTTCTTCAGGTTCACGAGGTTGATGGTGCGCCACAGCTTCAGCGCTTGGGCTTTGGCCTCGTGCTCTGTGAGCTTGGAATAACGGTAGAAATAGGCGTCCTTGTCGCGGAAAGCCGTGCGGTAAAGGCGGAGGAACCGCGTCACATACCATTGCTCGATTACGGCGGGCTCGGCGTCGATATAGATCGAAAAATCGAAGAAATCCGAAACGAACGGGACGGCCTCGCCATGCCTCGGCAACTTGGCGGGCTGAAGCACGTTCAGCCCTTCCACGATCAAAATGTCTGGCCGGTCGACAACAATTTTTTCGCCCGGCACGATGTCGTAGGAAAAATGCGAATAGACCGGCGCCTCGACATTGGATTGACCGGCTTTCACATCCGCGACGAACTGGAGAAGCCGAGCCTGGTCGAAGCTCTCGGGAAAACCCTTGCGGTGCATGATGCCGCGCCGCTCCAGCTCGGCGTTCGGCAAAAGAAAGCCGTCCGTCGGCACGAGATCGACGCGCGGATGGTTCGGCCAGCGGGCCAAAAGCTCGCGAAGAACGCGGGCCGACGTGCTCTTGCCCACGGCGACGCTTCCGGCGATGCCGATAATGAATGGCGTCTTGGCTTCGCCCTGATGGAAGAATTTCGTCGTTGCGGAATGGAGGAGTTGGGCGGCGCGCACATAAAAATTCACGAGCTTCGAGACGGGCAGATAGATATCCGTCACCTCGTCGTGCGAGATGCGCTCGATGAGACCGGACAGCCGCGCCAAATCCTCGTCTGTGAGCGTGAGCTGGACGCCGTTCCTCAGCTCCGCCCATTCGCGCCTGGTGAAGGTGCGATAAGGCGACAGCTCGAACGGCTGCCGGGGCTCAAAATCCAGCACCTGCGATTGCATACTCATGGCGCGTTCCCGCTCGCTGGCCGCGAGGCCTTCTCAGCATGCCCAGATTGTGACGTTCTCCGATCGAGTTCGTTCAACACCGCCTGCAAAGGCAGGTTGCGCGATTCGAGCAGAACCAGCAGGTGATAGAGGAGATCGGCCGCCTCTGCACATAGCTTTTCGTCGCTCTCGCTCACGGCGGCGATCACAGTCTCAACCGCTTCCTCGCCAAGCTTCTTTGCGCAGGCGGCGGCGCCCTTGTCGAGCAGCGATTTTGTATAGGAGGCGCTGGAGGCGGCGGAACGGCGCGCGGCTATTGTCGCGGCCAACCGGGCGAGCGTGTCTTCACTCATGCGAAAGCCCTTCGGGCAGCCCTCAGCTTTGCCGCCATCATTGTTGAGCCGCCGATACGGATCAAGGCGAAATTACGATATTAAACTTAAGAATGGTTGCCGGGGCGCCACAAGACCCTTCGCCTGGATCTTCGCAATACATTCATCCCACGCGGCTGCGCACCGTATCCGCGGCGATTAGGTACTCAACGTTTGGACGTCCCTTTCGGGTGCGCTTGGCTTCACCGTTTGTTAAACCGTCTAGCCCAACCCGGTCGAAGTCGCCTGTTGGCGTCAGGTGTGGCAGCCACGCAGCGGCATCATCATGCAAGCCGCCAGTTCCGGAATCCAACTTTGTAATCTTGATGCAAAGCCCCGGTTGCGGTAGCGCTGCGTTATCGCCGCGTCTTCCGGGCATTTCGGCGCGCGAGGGGGATACTGTGCCGCGCTTATTCATCAGTCATTCAAGCAAGGATAATATCGAAGCTCTCGCCTTTCAGCGCTGGCTGATGGTCAACGGCTGGAGCGAAGAGGATGTGTTCATCGACCTGCATGGCATAGGCGCGGGCGAACGCTGGCGCGAAACGCTGCGCAAGGCGGACACGGCCTGCGAGGCTGTCATTCTGCTCGCTTCGCCGGACTCGCTGGATTCGAGGGAATGCCAGCGGGAGATGAACCTCGCCGAGGATCTCGGCAAAGAAATTATCGTGGCGATCTTGCGCGATTTGTCCGTGGCCGATGCCCGGCTAGCCCGTTATGCGGACCGCCAGTTCGCCGACGGCATGACATCAAAAGCGCCTAAAAGGGGCAAAAGTCCGGGCAATTTCTTTCGCGAACACACATTACGTCATGGCCGGGCTTGATCCCCGGATCAAGTCCGAGGACAGGCCCCGCCATCCAGATCACATTGAAAGATATGTATTTTCTGCTCCTGGATGGGCCGATCAAGCCGGGCCATGACGAGAGTAGTTTGTTGGCTGCCCGGATTTTGCCCCTGTTACAAAAGCGCGCTCTAGCTCTTTGTTTTATCAGGCATCTTACCGGAGAACCGCTTGGCGCTTTTCCGGACGCACTCTAAGCGCGGATGAAATCGGGCCGTCCAACGTTATAGCTCTGCGCCGGAACTTCCATGCGCGCTAAAGGGGGGACCAATGACATTTGCAATCGGAACCTTGGTGAAGTGGACGGATAGCTCGCCGACACGCTTGGGCTATGCGCCTTCGGCCATCGGAAAAGTGGTTGGCGTCAAAGACTGTCCCAAAGATTGTGAGATCGATGTCGAGTTTGACGATGGGGTCGTGCGTGGGGCTATTGAGCGCTGGTTCGAGCCGGCGCCGCGGGCAAAAGACGCGGATGCGGAAGAGGAGAGGCGCTTGGTTTTAGTCGATTAAAAGTTGATCGATTCTGATAAGATCAGGCCCGGTGATATATTGAGTTGCAGCGCCACCTCTCCATCGCATCCGCTTGCGGATGCGATCACTTTGAGTGGCAAACACGCCAAGGCGTGTTTGCTGGGAGAGATCGGATTGCTTGCGATCCGTGTGAGGGGTTACGACCTTGATGATGCGAGTCAACACCCCTCATCCTGTCCTTCTCCCCCTGGGAGAAGGGACGCCAGAACAATAAGCGTTCTGCTGTTCGGCGCCGTCGGGATCGCCGCGTGAGGATGAAAGAATGCATTTGCGATAGCCTGCGACAGTTTTCGGCGCCGCTCGCCTTCGGACGAGGGTAAAGTAACGCCAGGAGCAGCCAAAGGCGGGACTATCGCAACCATGACGGCGGAAGACAGCGCAACCAACCGGACGATCCTGTTCGTGAATTGGGCGCACGCGCTCGACCATTTCGTGCTGCTGATATTTCCCACGGCCGTGATCGCCATCGCCGCGGATCTGCGCCGCGATTATGGCGATCTGCTCTGGCTTTCCACCGGGGCGTTCGTGGCCTTCGGGCTGTTCGCGCTGCCCATCGGCTGGCTGGCCGACCGCTTCGGGCGAAGGGCGCTTCTGACGGCGTTCTTTTTCGGATATGGCGCGGCCTGTCTTCTTGTCGCGGTCTCGGCCAGCTTTCCGATGCTTGCCGCCGCTCTTCTCTTGCTCGGCGTGTTCAGCGCGATCTATCATCCCATCGGCAGCGCGATGATCGTCGCCAACTCGAAGCAACTCGGCAGGGCGCTCGGCGTCAACGGCGTGTGGGGCAATATCGGCGCAGCTCTCGCGTCGGGCATAAGCGCCGCGCTTGCAGCCTCGTTTGGATGGCGTGCTGCGTTTTTCGTGCCGGGCGCCGTGCTCATCATCACCGGCATCGCTTTCGTCGCCTTCGTAAAAGACAGCCGCGCCACTGGCAAGAAGGGCACGGTAAGCCATACGCTCAACATTGGCCGGACGCATTTGATCTGGCTGCTTATTGTGTTCATGACCGCCATCCTCGCTGGCGGGCTGACATTCAACATCGTCACAATTTCGATGCCGAAAGTCATCGACGAGCGCCTCGGCCTTTCGATTCCGCTCGCGATGACCGGCTGGCTGACGACGAGCATTTTCCTCTGCGGGGCGCTCACCCAAATCATTGTCGGACGCCTCATCGATCGCTTCGAGCTGCCTGCGCTTTTCGTGGGGCTGGCGCTGCTTCAGGTTGCGGGCTTGCTTGCCGCCGCGGCGACCGCCGGCTTGCCGATGGCGATCGGGCTAACGCTTGTAACGGCGGCGATCTATGGGCAGGTGGTCGTCAACGACGCGATGATCGGGCGTTACGTCCCGGATGAAATGCGCAACCGTATTTATTCGCTGCGCTTTTTCTTTGGCTTTACGGTTGGGGGGCTTGCGGTTCCGATGATCGCGGCGCTTCGCCGGCGTGGCGGTTTTGACGAAGTGCTGCTCGTCTCGTCCGCTATCGCCGCCGTCATCTTCGCCTGCGCGCTCGCGACCTGGATCCTATCCCGGGGCCGGTCGCAGCTCGCATCTGCGCCCGCGGAGTGATCGTTCCGCGAAACCTTCAGCCGGAACCAGAGTTGCACGCCATCGGTTTTCGTTGAGAACAACCGGGGAATATCCATCATGGCGGCGATCTCATTCGACAGGCAGTTCTTGCTCCGCAACCTACTGAAAGTCCTGGCCTGTATGCCGCTCGCCGCGATTGTTCCAACCGGCCTCCACGCCGAGTTGCCGCAAGAGGCGCCGAAGACCGCGCCACAGAATCCGCACGCAACGGCATCCGATAAGCGGCCCGGTGAAACGCTGAGCGAACGGCTCGACCGCAGCAATGGCGTGATTCATCCGCCCGCGGGCACAGACCCAGGCATCGCCGTCCCCGCTCCCGACCCGAACCCAGGGAGCACGCCGGTCATCCCGCCGCCTGGCAGTCCGGGCGGAAACCCGTCTGTACAACCGAAATAGTGTACAAATCGCGGTTTCCCCATTTTCGATATTGAATAAGAGCGCCGAAGGCATTGCAGTAGGCCGTTCGCCATGCTAGCTCCGATTTAAATGCGCGCCGCCTGCGGCCGAGCCGCACCCATGCACGCGAAAGCCCACCCGAGAGATGGCGGAGATCGAGACAATGGCCGAAAGCAACGGAACGAATGGCGGGAACACCCCACAGCAGGGGCCGGACAGCGCCCAGCATCCTCAGGTCAACGTCTTGGGCCAATACATCAAGGACCTCTCGTTCGAGTGCCCGGACGCGACGCGATTTTTTCGCGGTCCCGGCAAGAACCCGAACCTGCAGATCAACTTCAACGTTCAGGTCCGCAATCTTCAGGAAGATGCTTTCGAAGTGGGCCTTTCGCTTGAGGGCGAAGCCAAGAGCGAGGAAGGCGTACTTTATAACATCGAACTTGTTTACGCCGGCGCTTTTCTCTTGAAGAACCTCCCTCAGGAAGCTGTGCAACCGGTCCTTTTCATCGAGTGCCCGGCGCTGCTTTTCCCCTTCGTCAGGCGGCTTGTCGCCGACCTTTCGCGCGAAGGCGGCTTCCCCCCGCTGCTCCTCGATCCTATCGATTTTGCGGGGTTGTATCGCCGCCGCGCCGAGGCGGGGCAGCAGCCAACGATCACCGAATAGAGTAATCGGGCGTCGCTCAAGACACTCGGCGTTTTGCATCGCTCGCTGCCGAAGAGCTTGCCTTTTTCGATCGAGAGTCGAAAAGTTGAGCTTTCGCACGAAGGAGCGCCGTGATGGACCTGCCCGTGAACAGCTTCAAGCGCGCCATCAAGGCGGGCCGGCAGCAAATCGGCCTGTGGAGCAGCCTGCCCTCCAGCGTCACCGTTGAAATCCTCGCCGGCGCAGGCTTCGATTGGCTGCTTCTCGACACAGAACACTCGGCGAACGAGCTGCCAATGGTTTACGCCCAGCTCCAGGCCGCTGCATCGGGAGGGACGGCGCATCCGGCCGTGCGATTGCCGTGGAACGACGCGGTCATGATCAAGCGGTTTCTCGATGCTGGCGCGCAGACTTTGCTGCTGCCGATGGTGGAGACGGCGGAGGAGGCCCGGCGCGCAGTCGCGGCGACGCGCTATCCCCCGAACGGCATGCGGGGCTTCGCAGGCGCTGCGCGCGCGTCGCGCTTTGGCCGCGTGAAGGATTATCACATCCGCGCGGCCGGGGAGATTTGTGTGCTGGTGCAGGTCGAGACCCAGCTCGGCCTTGACAACTTGGACGCAATCGCTTGCGTTGAGGGCGTCGATGGCGTTTTCATCGGCCCGGGCGACCTGTCTGCGGCGCTGGGCTATCTCGGGCAGCAAAAGCATCCCGATGTGGTTGCCGCGATCGAAGGCGCAATCCGCCGCATCCGCGCGCTTGGCAATGCGCCGGGCATCCTCACAAGCGACGAGGCTTTGGCGCGGCGCTATATCGATGCGGGGTGCCTTTTCACGGCGGTGGGAGCCGACATCAGCATCCTCGCGCGCGGGGCGGAAGCGCTCGCCAAGAAGTTCGTGCTCGGATAACAGAGTTTTCGGCCCCGGCGGCAATTGGACTTCAAGGTTCTAAGGACCGTCTCCGCAAAAGCCCCGGCGATTTTGAAGACTGTTTGCCATTCCCGGCCAACACGGGTCCATCACGCGGAACGCGGTTCCGGCTGCCGGCGACTTTGAGATGGCCGGCCTCTTGGGCCAATTCCGCCCGGAGTGTTATCGCTAACCATTGATGTTAGAAAGCAATAATCAAAGATTTAATCCGTGCCTGCGCCATGAATTGCCATTCGCGCATCTTTCATGGGACTAAAGATATAGGTACTTTTCTAGTATTTAAGTTCCGAACGGCTGTGGCGCCATTGTACACCTTCGGCTTGATGATGACGTCTATCTAACTTTCCTGCCCGGAAAGCTTAAGCCTGCAGATTGCCAAGATCATATACACAGAGTAGAACTTCCCTCGGTTGTCAGGAGAAGATCCGAGTTGATGTGGTGTCCGAGTGGTAATGGCTATCTCGTTAGATCAGACCTACGACGTGATTCAAAAGCTCAACCGTGCAGCGACGCCGCAAGCTATCTGCGACGGCCTGACGAGCTTCACGAGCCGCTTTGGTCTTACCTCGATGGTGGCCGGCACTATACCTTCGCGCCATGAGCTTACAATCGATGCACAGAGCCAGCATCTGCTCGTATCGGCGTATCCAACCGGCTGGAGGGATCGTTATCTCGATCAGCGTTACGTGCATATCGACCCCATTGTCCGCCGGATCAAGCACGATTTGTCGCCGTTCCTATGGTCCGAAGCGACGCCCTTCGCCCCTCGGGAATACAGCGCCCAGGTCGAAAGGATGTTCGGCGAAGCTGGCGAGTTCCACCTCAATGCTGGATTAACGGTCCCGATGATCACGCTCGAAGGCGCCGCCGCAACGGTGTCGCTGGGAGGCGAGGCGGTGGATTTGCCTCCCGAAGCTCGCGGAATGATCGCCATGATCAGCACGTTTGCGATCGTGCGCGCCATCGATCTGCGCGACCGGGAGCGGAAGCGGGTTCGCGCGAAACTCACTCCGCGCGAGGTCGAATGCCTGAAGTGGGCTGCTGACGGCAAGACTGAGTGGGAGATCAGCGCTATCCTGAATGTCTCCGAACACACGGCCGACAAGCATTTGGCCAACGCGCACCGCAAACTTGGGGCCGCAAATCGCGCCCAAGCCGTGGCTAACGCCATCCGCTGGGGTCTTCTTTCGTAGTCGCGCGCCCGCAATCCTCCTACGCACGCCGCACAAACACAACTGAGCTTCGATTAAGGATAGGCTTCCAGGACGGCTGTGCGGCCCGCTGCGGAACTCTGCCGAGGCGTTACCTACGTTGCCGCAAATCACTTTAAATCATCTGAGAACGAAACAATACAAGCAAACTCACCTTATTACGCGATCGCGTAATAGATCATTGGCTCCCGCTATGCTGGAATAACAACCAAGCAAATCGGAGCCAATCCATGATATATATTATATCCGGCCAAGACACTCAGCGTTATCGAGCGCTCATGGAGGAAGTTTATCGGCTGAGACATAAGGTATTTGTTGAGGAGCTTGGCTGGACTGACCTTGCGAAAGCAGACGGTCTTGAACGCGATCAATTCGACGGGCCGGACGCCGTTCACCACATCTGCGTGCGCGACGGAAAGGTGGCCGGCTACCAACGCATGTTGCCAACCGTCAAACCGCATTTGCTTTCCGATGTCTATCCAGAACTATGCGAAGGCCCGATACCGCGTGGCCTCGACACTTACGAGCTGACACGTTATTGCGTCGCCCCCGGTTACCGGGAGGGACGTCGAGGCGTCAGCAGCGTTGGCAGCGAGCTTATGGCCGGCGGCGTCGAATGGGGACTGGCCTGCGGCGTAAACAAGTCCGTCATTGAGGGCGAGACGATCTGGGTGCTGCGATGGCTGCAGCTTAAGTTCCTAGTCCGGCCGCTCGGATTTGAAACCCAGATCGGCAACCAGCGGATCGTGGCGACCCTCCTCGAATTTAACCGCTCGACGCTCCAGGCCATCCGCGAATACAGGAAGCATTGGACCCCGGTCGCCTCGTACTTGGGCGAATACCAAGAAGAACGTATGGCCGTTGCCGTCTAATCGATATTGGCTTGCAGGCACGCTGCCGGCAGCCGCTCGCCGCCGCCGTGGCGTCACACGTTCCGGAGTTCCCGACTATGGAAAATGTAATCATCGACCGTTGCGAAGGCTTCCAGGTCATATTCATGAATTGGACGATCGAGCAGTCCGGTTTCCCGCCCGCCTCCTTCGAGGCAGTCAGCGAAGCCTTGAGGGAGGCGGACCACGATCCGAACATTGCCTGCAGCCTGTTCTTCGGAGTGCCGCGCTGCTTTTGCCTCAGCGCCGGCGTCACTGGCTTCGCGCAGGTGAGTGCGTTATCGAGGCTGTCCGAAACAGTGCAGACGTTTTTCCACGCGCTTATCAACGCAAAGAAGCCGATGATCGCCGCGGTCGATGGCGCCGCGGTTGGGCTCGGTATGACCATGCTCTGCCATTTCGATGTAATCTTTGCGACGCCCGAGAGCGTATTCAAGGCGCCCTTCGCCGATTGGGGACTGGCGCCCGAGGCGGCATCGAGTCTGCTGCTTCCGGAGGAACTCGGCTATCGCAAGGCCTTCGAGGTCTTTTGTCTCGGCGCAGAGCTTACTGCGGCCGAGTCTGAACGCCGCGGACTTATTACGCGCGTCGTTGAGCAAAAGGACTTGCGGTCGACGGCTTTCGATGCAGCGGCGCGAATTGCGCGGCTTCCGGCCCGCTCTCTCACAACGACCCGTGAGTTGCTGCGCCATCAGCGTACAAAGCTCCTACGCAGGGCACGGACCGAGACAGCTATTTTCAAAGAGCTGCTCGGCGAGGCCTCCACCCAGCGGCGTCTCAAAGTTATGGCGCGCGCCACCAAAATGACGATGGCGGCTCAAGCGTCCCAGGCTCGCTGACAGCCAGTCAACAAGCGCTGCGCCGGTCTGCAATAATACCGTTCGGAAAGTGGAGCGGACTCAGACACGCTAAGCGCTGCTTGGAAGAGCAGCGCGTCCAATGACAGAGGAAAGCAGGACCCTATGAAAAAGCGCCCTTTTACAATGGACGCTCTATTTCCCGGCCGATCGACTTCGGTTGAGAACGCGGGCGCGGAAGCGCTACAGTCGAAGCTTATCGATGCTTACGAAAATGCGCTTCTTCAGGGGATGAGTCCTTTTGACGCCCTCGCCGTGGTTCTCGACTGGGTGTCGTCCGAGGTTCATCGCATTAGCATAAGCCAAAGAGACGGATCCAAATAATGGCAGGATGCCTTACTTAACTTCTCACAGGGGTGTAAACGTCCTTAAAAAGAACCAATTAACACGATACTGTTGATCCTGAATAGCTTAAAGTGCGCATTATGGCTGCGAACAGAACCATCACAGTCCTCAAAGACATCGCTGAGCGGATTGACGGACTGGAAATAACTTTGAAGCAACTCGATGCAGCTCAACTGATCGAAGGGGGCGCGGAAGCGGCCGATCTTGCCGAAGCCCACACCGCAGCGCTTCAAATTGCTTCAAAGCTCACCAAAGCGGCATCCGAGGCCGTTCTCTTATACGGCCGCATCGACCGTGCCCGAAGAGATCCGAACGTGCCCGATCATTGATGCCGAAGTTTTGTCCTTTTGACATTTACTTTAAAGTGCTTACCCTTCACCCAAGCCGCTACGGCTGGACCTGCCCCACCGGAGAGGTGACGCGGACGAACTCTAGACCTGCTCCATCAGCGCGTCGAGGTCGAGGCTGGACCGATGGCCGATGTCGTCCGCGCTGGCGGCGAGAAACGCCTCCGCCGCCCTTCGTCCCTCATCGCGAAGCATCGTAAGAAAAGCCCACTCGGCGTTAAGCTTCGACGAGGAGCCAAGGTGGGCAATAATCGCGCTCGCAACCCGGTGAATGCGCATCTTCGCCCAACGTGCGCCCTCGCAATTGCCGACATCGGCCACTTGCCGCAAGACCGCGATCATCCGCAGCTCCTTCAGCAGCGTGGCGTTGAACGAGACTTCGTTGAGCCGGTTCAGAATCTCGCGCGCCGACCGGGGCGTTCCCTCCCGCTCGACAGGGTTGACCTGGACCAGGATGGTGTCATTCGACGCGCACTCCCGAATGAGCGGCGTGAGGGTAGGATTACCGGAGTAACCACCGTCCCAGTAAGGCTGCCCGTCAATCTCGACGGCATGAAACATCGTCGGAAGGCAGGCTGACGCCAGCAAAACATCTGGGGTCAACTCGGCATTGCGGAAAACCCGGCCACGCCCGGTGTGGACATTGGTGGCTGTGATGAAAAGCTGGATTGGAGCGCGCCGGATATCCTCGAACCCGATGCATTCGGACAGAATGTCATGCAGGGGATTGGCGCCGCCCGGATTGAGGTCGTATGGGGAAAAAATGCGGGAGGTCACGTCAAGGGCCATAAAAAGCGGCGACGTGTCCATCGTCCAGCGCCCCAATATCACGTCGAGCGGGCTCCGCCGGATTGGGTTGAAACGCGCCGCATCCGAAACGCGGCGCCAGAACGCCTCAAGCGCGGTCCTCGCGCCCTCTCGCCCATCCTTTGCGTAGCCGTGAGCGAGTACTGCGGCGTTCATCGCCCCGGCTGAAGTCCCGGAAATGCCCTCGATCTCCAGCCACTGCTCTTGCAGAAGGCGGTCGAGCACGCCCCAGGTGAATGCGCCGTGGGAACCGCCGCCTTGGAGAGCAAGATCAACGAGGACAGGGTCGCGGGGGGAGCCCATTCAGCGGGCAACCTGGCTTCGCCGCCTTAGCCAGAGCATCAAAGGCGCCGGCATCGATTCGGCGAGCCCGGGAACCATGTCCCGCATCAACGCCGATATAGCATCGAGGTTCGGGAGGAGGCCGAAAACAACACCCTGCGGCAGACTGAATTCCATAGCCATTCTTCTCCGCTAAGCAGAGTTCGCAGCTTACCCGGCGGTGGCCTTCCCGGTTTTGCAAAAAACAAGGAGCGAACATTTATCGTGAGCCGCAAGCGCCCACTTTCTGAAAGATTCAAAGCAGGCATTCGTTTGCGGGTCAAGGAATGTTTGCTTTAGAGCGACCGCCTTGAGTATGCAAGATCATATCTTAAACATCAACGAATTCATGGATGAATTACGGCCGCTCCCACAAGCTTAAGCTAGACGTTTTGGTTGAAAAACCTGTAATCTTACTGCTTGAGCGAAGCTTTTGTCCACAGAGATTCGTTGATTTTGCAGATGCATCTATACCAACCCAGTTAGTCCATAAATTTTTTAGTCAGTCTTGATAAAGGTCAACCCGGTAAACCGTAGCCGAAGTATTCTAACCGGGGATCAATTCTGGAAGACCTTGAGTGGAGTAAGCGGCCATGACTGCACAACCATCAGCTCAACCTTATGCATTCGACATTTCACCGGTATTGAAATTGTATTTGGAGCCCATCGAGCTTATAAAGAAAAACTACGAGGCATTCATCAGGAACGCCAATGAGATACAAAGCACGTTTGGAGCCAATGGGCTCGCCGGCGGAAAAAGCGGGCAAGCCACGCACCCAGTGGAAGGCGCCGCATCCGCCTATGATGCCGCCTTATTGAATTGGCAGAAATCGAGCGGGGATCTTTTTAAGCGATTTGTCCAGAATCAGATCGAGATCTGCCGCTTCTTCGGCAATCGGTGGGAGCAATATCTCAAGTTGCCCGATCAAGTCTCGACTTGCCGCTCGATTAAAGAGCTCGGAAATGTTCAGGCTGCCTTCCTAAACCAGGTCGCAAATGACTACGTGCGTGGAACAGAAAAGCTTTCGCAACCCGTCGCGGAGGCCGCGTCGAACCTAGCCGGGAAAAACGGCTACGGACCGCAAAAGGCAGCGCCCGAAGCCATGCAATAAGCGCAGCGCACCCTTGCCGCGACTTGGTTACCCGGATGTTTTTGCTAAGCAGACTTTCCTTGGCCAGCCAACGAATGCCTGCTTAGAACTTTTTGTTTTCGCAGAGTTTTTTCGCAAAACCGGGAATGCCACTTTTGCGAACTCTGCTTAGCGGAAAAAGCATGAAAACACTGGCGAATGTTTGCTCCACTGTCATAGCCGGGCTTGACCGCCCATCCAGTAAGCATTGAAGTCATTGCCAACTCCTCTGGATGGGCGGCCGATGCCTGGCCGACGCCCGGCTATGACAATAAGCTTAGCGGCCATACGACGGAATCGGAGGAAACATCCGCTTAATCAAGTGCGGCGAAGGGGGCGTGTTGAAATTCCCGGATAAAGCGCACACGTGTCGTGCGGCAAGCTCGGGGTCGGCTGTATCCAATGCAGCGAGTCTTTCGGGCGCGGAGGGCTGGCGCGCCAGCCGTCCTTGAACGGCCGGCCGCTCTGTCCAGAGCTTCACGGGAGGGGGCATGATCGGAAGCTCAAGCGTGATCGACCGCTTTTATCATTATGCTTTGGCGAAGCAGACGGGAGGCATTTCCCCTGCCGGGCTTTGGCTTTCCTTCATGGATTGGGCGTTGCATCTATCTCTGGCGCCAGGGACGCAGGCGAGACTCGCGTCGAAGCTGGCGGCCGATAGCGTCGCTTATCAGCACTACCTCGCTTCAGCGCTTGCAAATGGCGACAGCAAAACCCGCCTCGCCGAGCCCGCGCCTGGCGACAAGCGGTTCTCGCACCCTGAGTGGCAGCGCTGGCCCTATAATGCGCTCCAACAAGGCTTTCTCCTCTGGGAGGGGTTGTGGGACGAAGCCACTAAGAATGTGCGCGGCGTCAGCCGCCACCATCAGGAAGCTGTGAATTTCGTCGCGCGTCAGCTCCTCGACATGGCCGCGCCGTCGAATTTCCCCGCGACGAACCCCGAGGTGCTCGACCGGACGGCCCGTGAGTACGGCGCCAATCTTGTTCGCGGCTTCTGGAATTTTCTGGAAGATTCGCAACGCTATGCGGCGGGGATGAGGCCGGTGGGCGTCGATGCGTTTCAGGTAGGCAAGACCATCGGGATTACGCCCGGCAAGGTCATCGCCCGCACCAGGCTCATGGAGCTTATCCAGTACAGCCCAAGCACGCATACGGTGCACCCCGATCCGGTGCTGATCGTGCCTGCCTGGATCATGAAATACTATGTGCTCGACCTTTCGCCGCACAATTCGCTGGTGAAATACCTGGTCGATCAGGGCTTCACCGTTTTCATGATCTCGTGGAAAAACCCCGATGAAAGCTACCGCGACGCCGGCATGGACGACTATCGCCGCCTGGGCGTCATGGAAGCGTTCAAAGCGATTTCTCAAGTCTTGCCGGAGCGCAAAGTGCATGCGCTGGGATATTGCCTTGGAGGCACGCTGCTGACGATCGCGGCCGCAGCCATGGCGCGCGATGGAGATGAGCGGATAAAATCGCTGACGTTGCTGGCGGCGCAAACGGATTTCAGCGAGCCGGGCGAACTCCATCTTTTCGTTGGCGAAAGCACGCTCGCTTTCCTCGAAGACGCAATGGAGGAAGTTGGCTATCTCCAAGGAAGCCAGATGGCCGGCGCCTTCCAGCTTCTGCGCTCGAACGACCTGATCTGGTCGCGGATGCTGCGAGACTATCTGATGGGCGAAAGGCAGCCGGTGATCGACCTCATGGCCTGGAACGCGGATGCGACGCGCATGCCCGCGCGGATGCACTCCGAATATCTGCGCAAGATCTTCTTCGAAAACCAGCTCGCCGAAGGCCGGTACTTTGCCGATGGCCGCGCCGTCGCCTTGCGCGATTTGACGGGCCCAATATTTGTGGTTGGCACGGAGACCGACCACGTCGCGCCCTGGCGCTCGGTCTATCAAATCAATGTGCTCGCCGATACCGACGTCACATTCCTTCTGACGAGCGGTGGCCATAATGCGGGCATCGTTTCCGAGCCGGGCCGCAAAGGCCGCGTCTACCGGGTCGCCACGTCGAAACAAGGCGACCCCTATATCGACCCAGATACATGGCTCCTTAAGAACAAGCCAATGGAAGGGTCGTGGTGGCCCGAGTGGGCACGCTGGCTGAAGGCCGGGTCGAACGAGTTTTCGGCGCCGCCCCGGATGGGAGCAGCCGAAGCAGGCTATCCGCCGCTTTGCGACGCGCCCGGCGCCTACGTCTTCGAATAATGAGCGCGGCGGCGCCTTCGGACACTCCGAATGTGCTTGCGCGAGGGCGCGGATCGCCGTAGCGCTCCCTGAGCAGGCTCTGGACTGCCCCGCCAACGAAGGGTTCCCAGGGCTGGCCGCTGTGCCCATAAGGCCGAAGCCGGCGCCGAGCCGCCAAGCAAACAATCCTTTGCTGTCCGGCGAATGTCTGCGTAGGTTCTGCTGTTTTCGCAGAGTGAGCGCTTGTCGCTCACGATGAACGTTCGCTCTATCGTAAGTACTTGTCGCTCGCGACAGACGTTCGCTCCATCGTGAGCGCTTGTCGCTCGCCGATAAACGTTCGCTCTATCGTAAGTACTTGTCGCTCACGATAAACGTTCGCTCCATCGTGAGCGTATGTCGCTCACGATAAACGTTCGCTCCATCGTGAGCGCTTGTCGCTCACGACAGACGTTCGCTCGTGTTTTCTCCCAAGACGGGAAGCGCGCCACAGGCTCAAGCCCGAGGGCATGCTTTTGAAGAACTCTGTGCTGTCATCGGACCGCAAATCTTTTGTATAAGGCTACTCGCGCTCGACCGGCGTTTGGTGGCAATCTGGCGTCGCCGTTTGATGAGGTCACTTTTGGCGGTTCTAAAGCTAAAGCTGTTTTATGAGCAATCCAGATCAACTTAAACCTTGGATCGAGAACCTAAAGAACGAATATGCAGAATCGTCTTTGGGGGTTGGGATGGGCGGCAGCGTGCCCGGTGGCATTCGACTTTATGCGATCGGAGACATTCATGGCCGGCTCGATCTTCTCGACAGGTTGATGGACCTTATCGAGCACGATAACAGCAATCGGGATGTAGCGCGCACGATCCTCATCTTCCTCGGCGATTACGTCGACCGTGGACCTGACTCGAAAGGCGTCGTCGACCGGCTGATCAGCGGCCGGGGACGGCGCAACCTGTTATTGCGCGACCGTCGCTCAGCTCCTCCACCGCCTTTCAACTTCCTGTTTCTCAAGGGAAATCACGAGCATCTTCTCCTCTCGTTTCTGTATAACCCCGCCTTTGGGGGAATTTGGCTCCAACATGGCGGGGGGCCCACCCTCCTGTCGTACGGTGTGGAAGAAGAAGTTGTGGAAGCGGCCACGGCGGGAGGAGAGCCAGAGCTGATCAAGGCCGCGGAGATATTTCGAACGCTGCTGCCGGACGATCATCTTCGATTTTATAAAGCGCTGGAGCTCTTTTACCGCAGGGGAAGCTATTTTTTTGTCCACGCCGGCGTCAATCCACGCCTTCCGCTGGAAAGCCAAAGCGAGGAAGATTTGCTCTGGATACGGGAAGCATTCTTGAGCTGGCCTCATAATTTCGGCGCCGTCATAGTCCATGGACATTCGGCCCTTCGCTCGCCTAGAAACCTGCCCACCAGGATCGGCATTGACACCTACGCGGTCAAAACGGGCAAACTCACGGCAGTCGGTCTCGAAGGCATTCAGCGATGGTTCTTATCAACCTAATCGAAGCGCTGGCGAAAGGCCGGGGCGCCACTTAACCCGCAAGGCAGCGAATGTGACCCGCCAATCGAAGACTTTCATCGGCGAGAGAGCACTTCGTCCGGAAAACATCAGCTGCTGTTAATCGCGGGTTTCCAAACGTTGGGATCAATCTACGAGCTTTGCCCAATGACATGCGGGGCGCTAAGCGACCGCCTCCGCTTTACGTCTGGCAATGACCGGGTCGCGGTTTTTGGTTTCTCGGATCCAGAATGACTTCACACAATAGAAATAAGCGCGGCTGGCGACCCTGTCTTTCCCCAAAATAACACTTGCTGAGCGCTTGTTATCGTTTCGCAGAGCAGTTCCCAGACACCAATGAAAGCTTATATTGAGTTCATAATGGCGTCGAGCGCCAGACGAACCTTGAAGCAGCGAAGGTCGGCGCCGCCAAATTGAAACGGCTTATGCCTGCGGGAGCGCTTCGACCCGGACGACGCGGAAAGTGCGCATCACTTCATCCTCGTGCTCTCGGATGGAAACATATTCTCCGACGGCGAATTTATGATCGCCCAAGCGGTATCCGCTTTCATCGTCTTCGGCGTCGCCATTGATATCGTAATGGAAGGCCCAATGACCGCCCGGTTTCCGCACGAGATGGCCGAGCTCGTCGGCTTCGTGCAACCAGAACCGCCGCACACGGCAGCGGTCGCGATATTTCTTCCAGAGCGCCGGATCGAGATGTCCCTCCTCATCGAGCGGCCCAACGAACTCATATCCGTGCCGGCTGCTGCCCTCCGGATGCTCACGATCCCTCGCCAATTCCAATCTTATTTTTCTTAGTGTCATGATCCGATCTCCACCCAGGAGCGAAGAGTTCCAGAACAGCTCGCGTCCAATCGGACTCGGACTGCTCCGATTAGCACCGGCCAACTTTCCACCTTTAATCGATCCCGGTTAAAGTCGAGTGTAAAGCCTATCCGCTCTTGATGGAACGAAAAGCGGGCTCCAAGTTTTTCTTCCTCCTACGTCGTTACCGGAAAATCGCTTCGCGCTTTTCCGGACGCATTAGTGCGACACGAGCGTGGGCGCCGAAGTGTCGCGCAAAATGTCCCGGCTGACGCCGCCGAAGATCATCTCGCGGAACCGCGAGTGGCTGTATCCGCCCATGATAAGGAGGTCGCAGCCTTCTTCCAGCAGTCTCGCAAGAATCGCCTCTCCAGCGCTGCCATTGGCGGCATATGAAACATCGAGGGACGCGCCGGCTCCGTGCCGTGCGAGGTTGGCGATCAGATCGGCGCCCAGCGCTTCCGCTGCCGCCCGCTGGGTTTCCTTCTCGATAAACGTAACCGCACGGACGCTCGACGCAGCTTTGATAAGGTCGAGGGAATCGTTCACCGCCCGCGCGGCTTCCCGCGTATCGTTCCAAGCTATGATGACGTGCTCGCCGATTGTTTTCTGAGGCTTCGGCCCAGGCAGGATCAGAACCGGCCGGCCGCTGCGCATTATCGCCGTCTCGGAGAAGCTGCTCCATGCATCGGGAACGTCGTCGCTTGGCTTTCCGCAAACGATAAGATCGGCGGCGCGCCCTTGCTGAGCGATCAGGTCGGCGCCCGCGGCATAAGAGGCCGTGAAGCGGCGCCATTCATGCGTGACGGAGCTTTTCTGCACATACTCTTCGAAAGCGCGCTTTGCGGCCGCCGCAGCTTCCTTGCCCACGTTCTGGAGGCGCACAATCACCTCCTCGGAAACCTCGGCAGGAAATTCGCCGTAAACGGGCAAATCGGCGGTGAGGTGAAATCCAATCACGTGAGCGCTTCTTGAGGCGGCTAACTTCAAGGTAGGCTCAAGAACGGCGGCGGCGTTCTTCTCAGAAGGTAAATAAACCAAAATTGTCTTGATAGACATGATTGCGCCTCCCGTTCGTCCTCCGATGCAACATAGTATGCATCAGGCGACAGCGCGGCTTTGACGTTCATCAAAGTCTTGAGAGCAGCTCTCGATCTGGGCGACGACGCTCAGAAGCTCGATATCCGGGATTATAATATCGCGGCTCGACGGCAAGTCGATAACTTGCTTCTTCTTCAGCTGGCTAAACTGTCTGCTCACGGTTTCGAGCGTGAGACCAAGGTAATCCGCCATTTCCGCGCGTGTGAACGGTAGCTCGAAATGCACGTCGCTCTCGGGGCGCGGTCCTGTGGTCTTCAGGGGAACTCGCCGCGCCATCATCAGCAAGAAGCCCGCGACGCGCTCATACGAGCACTTGCGGCCAAGAAGAAGCGTCCAATCGCGGCAGAGGTCAAGCTCACGAATGGTCATCTGGAAGATTTGGCGCTCAAGCTCGGGATGGGATTTCAAGTAGAGCTCGAATGGCGCTCGCGGGTAGGCGCAAAGCTCGACATCCGTCGCCGACTCCGCCGCATAGGTGTGGTTCTTTTTGAGAGATTGTCCCATGAAGTCGGGCGGGTAAAGCAAGCCAACAATATGCTGATGCCCATCGGCAAGCGTCTTTACGAGCTTCACAATTCCCGAAGTAATATTATAATAATGATCAGCGATGTCGCCATCCCGGAATACAGCGTGATGAGCGGGCACAGTTTTTCGCTTGGAGAGCCCCAATAAAGCGCCGCGCGCCTCATGATTTAAGGCGGCGCAAATACCGTCGCGCCGGACCTGGCAGGTATCGCAGCGCGCGCGAATTCCATGCATCAGGCTCTCCTTTGACTGCACAAGAGCTGAGCATAGCACCCGGGTTGTATTCAATCAAACGAATTTGTGGCACATACACCGGCACGGCGCGGCACATGCACAACGATCCGCAAAAGCGGCGACCTGTTTGCGACAAGATCATGCTCAAACGTGGACCTAAAGAGCATTTGATTGCTATCGTAAGCGCTTCCCAGATAACTTGATAATTGTCAAAAGGCGTTCTAAATCAGTAAATCATCGCCGAGATGAGGCCGGATCTGAGGGTTAGGTATCTTCGTCAAATCCTTTGCGACCTCGCCCAAAATAACGGCTCGCACCCTGTCGCTTAACGCGGACCGGATAACCCCAAGCGTCTCGGGCGCGGCCGCAATCACCAGGCGATCGTACTCGCGATTGGCAAGCCTCTTATCCAGCGCTTCCGCCAAAGACTGCGCGAAGCGCTCCTTCTCCCGCTGGTGAAGGTCTTCGCGCTCGATCGCGTGGCGTGAGACGTTCGCCGACTCGTGGACGCGCCCAGGCCGGTCGCTGCTGAGTTCGTGATCCAGTTTCGTATCGTGGCGCAGATCGGATCCCGGCACTTCGATCAAGGGTTTGCCGCGTCCCTCGGACAAGAGAAGATGCGCGCGCGCTCCGTCAGCGACGAGGATGTAGGTTCGGATGGGCTTCATATTTTATCTCCACGCTGAAGCTTTGGTTAAACAGCTAAGATTTGGCTTGAAATTATTGTGATGGGTGGCAATGTATTATCGCGATCATCAATATTGCATTGATTATAATCTACAAGCTAACATAACACCGTACAATAAATATTGATCTCAATACATTCATGCTGAATGCTCGTTACGGTCCAAACTTTTGAGATCCATCGATCTTCTGAAATTTGTGCTTATGTAACAAGATAAGATTTAGGGGGGCGTGAAGTTAGGAAAGTCAAGAAACCATGCATAAGGGCGTTGTCTGCGTCTCTCCCGATACGCCGAAAATCGTGCATGCATGCCGTTCGTTAATTTTGTGTATCGTGTCCAGCGCTTGACCGGGATGCGCGACTAAGGGCAAAACTGCGGTCTCATAGCGGAAGGAGATCGCCATGGATGCGCTGGCCTACGATCCGAATAATATCTTTGCTAAGATCCTGCGCGGGGAAGCGCCCTGCCATTTTGTCTATGAGGATGCCGGCACGTTCGTTTTCATGGACATCATGCCGCGCTCGGATGGCCACGCGCTCGTGATCCCAAAGCAACCTGTACGCAATATTCTTGACGCTCCGCAAAGCGTGCTTGGCCCACTTATCACTATGACGCAGAAAGTGGCGATTGCGGCCAAGAAAGCCTTTGGCGCCGATGGCATCACGGTAAGCCAGTTTTCGGAGGCTGCGGGGGGCCAGGTCGTTTTTCACCTGCACGTCCATGTGATCCCGCGCTATGAGGGCGCTGGATTGCGCCCAGCCGGCATTATGGCCGATGGCGCGCTTCTCGCGGCGCACGCGGAGAAGATCAAGGCCGCATTAGCCTGAATTTTTCAATCTTAGCGTTTTTGTTCGCCTCTTCTTGGCTGAACCCGCCTTTCGCAATATCTGCCAGCGGCGCCCGGCGAGGCGAACCTGAACGGGAAACTTGAGGAACTGGCCGAAATAGCCCGCTTATTACCAGATGCCGCCGTGAGCCCGCATCACGACGCATCAGGGCGAGACGAGCCGGAGCCCGATGATCGAGGCGACAAGGGTTCCAAGGAAGACGAAGCGCCCGAGGCTCACAGGCTCATCGAAAAGCGCGACGCCGACCAGAAGCGTCCCGGCCGCGCCGATTCCCACCCACACAGCGTAAGCCGTTCCGAGCGGTATTTCCCCCGTGGCTTTTTGCAGCGAAAGAAAGCTGAGCGCTGCGCAGATTACAAAGGCCAAACTCGGCCCTGGCCTGGAAAAGCCTTCGGAGAGACGCAGCGCGGTGGTGAATCCGACTTCCAAGAAGCCTGCAAGCAATAGAAATGTCCAAGCCAAGATCGAGTTCCCGATGTTTCTGCGTATGTTATAATAAGATCGATAATAGAGCGCGGCACAACGTCAACGGGCCGGCAGCGGCTCAAGGACGGCTCAGCGCCCGTCGAATTCCGCCCAGCAGTCGGGAGTCTCGAACACTCTTACCGCGGCGAGACTAGGAAGCGGGTCTTTTATGCGCTCCCAAATCCAAATCGCGATATTCTCAGCGGTTGGGTTTTCAAGGCCGGGGATCTCGTTCAGGTAATAATGGTCGAGTTGCTTCAGCAGCGGGCCGAATGCCGCCTCGATGTCAAAAAAATCCACAAGAAAGCCCGTGCTTGGATCGAGCGGCCCCTCAAGCTGCAATTCGACGCGATAGGAATGCCCGTGCAGCCGGTGGCAGGGGTGCGTCTCCTTTACTTGAGGCAGGCGGTGCGCCGCCTCGAACCTGAAAGCTTGCGTGATCTTCATCGATGGCTGGTCCTCACTCTTGCCCATTTAACGCGGCGCGCATTTATAACTCATAGCGCGGTCCTGCGGGCAAGGAGGACTATTCTATTGGATAAATAAGGCGGGAACGTCAGGGCCGAAAGAATCAATTGAGGGCGGCAAGCGCCGCCATTGCTCTATCCTATGACGTGATCGATCCCGCTTGCGGGCGATAACCGGCGACCGCGGGTGCTGATCTTCAGGATCTGCTCCCGTCCTTTGCGGCTACCAATCCACCTCAGCGCGTCTTCCTCGGTGTGAAAACAATAGGGGAGGATATGAACGCGCCCTTTTCCCGATGGCACGACAAGTTCATAAGTACCATCGTCCGCTGCTCGCAGATAGGGTTGAGAAGCCATAGAGTTCACCTCGTGAAAATGGGGAAGACCCTGCCTGAACAAATGTTAAACAAGGCAGGGGCTGCATCGTTCCGCACCTAAGACTGCGGCTCGCGAGCAGTTTGAGTTCCCACATCTCCAACCGCGGCGTTGATAAAGAAGAGCTTATTGTAAGTTTTTGTCAAACTTATGGTTAAAAAAACTTCATCTCATATTTTCTAACGAGGAATGGCGTCATTCGCAAGTCCGTCACGTTCAACAAAAGCTTGACAAGAAAATCAGCGGTCTTTGCGCTCCCATTTCAAGTGCTTTGACCGTGGGAAACACCGATAACAAACGCGGATTTGGCGTAATTCTCCAACGGCGCGCCATTTGCCTCTATCCGCCAAGTTTGGCCACAACCTGTAAAGGCCGTCTGTAAAAGGGGCAGAAGTCCGGGCCATTTCTTTCGCGAACACAGATTACGTATTGGCCGGGCCATGACGAGAGTAGTTTGCTGGCTGCCCGGACTTTTGCCCCTGTTACGGCCGTCTTGCCGGAAAAGTCATTGAGGCTGCGCTTTGAATTTTTCTTATAGGTTGGGAGGGATCCGTCGCGCGAGCAGGAATACCCTGATCGCTGCGGAGAGGCCTGCGGCTCCCGGGACGCGTCTATGGCCGAGACGAGCGCTGTCACGCTCACGCCTATCCCGGCGGCGGCGGCCTTCAGCTCGCGCCAGAACGCGTCTTCAAGGGTGATAGAGGTCCGGTGCCCGGCGATCGTCAGCGACCGCTTTTTCGGCAGCGCAAGATTTGGATCGATTAAGACAAGACTGGGATCGACGGAGATTTGAACGGCGCCGTGGTTCTCGCGCGCCGCATTTCTCGCCACGGGCTATTCGCCGGGCTTGATCATCAGCTCAGGCTTCATCAGCGCGTTGAAATCTTCCCCCGACACGAAGCCAAGCGCAAGCGCCTCTTCCCGCAGAGTCGTTCCATGCTTGTGCGCCGATTTGGCGATTTGCGCCGCTTTGTCATAACCGATTTTCGGCGCGAGCGCCGTCACCAGCATGAGCGAACGCTCAAGCAGCTCCATCACGCGCTTCTCGTTCACGACGATACCAGCGACGCAATTATCGGTGAAGCTCACCGACGCGTCGGCGATCAGGCGGATGGACTGCAAAAGATTGCAAATGATCACCGGCTTGAAGACGTTGAGCTCGAAATGGCCTTGGCTGCCCGCGATGGTGATCGACACGTGATTGCCCATCACCTGCGTACAAACCATTGTCAGCGCTTCGCACTGCGTCGGGTTAACCTTGCCTGGCATGATCGAGGAGCCGGGCTCGTTTTCAGGCAGCGATATTTCGGCGATCCCCGAACGCGGCCCCGATCCCAACAGCCGGATGTCGTTGGCGATCTTGAAGAGGCTCGCGGCGAGCACGTTCAATGCGCCGGACAGTTCCACCTCCGCATCGTTCGAAGCGAGCGCCTCGAATTTATTCGGCGCGGTGACGAATGGCAGTCCCGTTTCGCGCGCCGCCTCATCCGCAAAGCGCACGGCAAATCCCGCGGGCGAATTGATGCCGGTGCCGACCGCGGTGCCGCCCTGAGCGAGCAGATAGATGCGAGGCATCGCGCTCCTGACACGGTCTATGCCGTAGCGGACCTGGGTCGCGTAGCCGGAAAACTCCTGGCCGAGCGTGACAGGCGTCGCATCCTGCATATGCGTGCGCCCGATCTTGATAATGCCATCGAACGCCTCGGCTTTGGCCTCCAGCGCGCGCGCCAAATGATCGAGCGCCGGGAGCAGCGCGCCCTCGATCTGCATGGCGGCCGCGATATGCATGGCGGTCGGGAACGTATCGTTCGAGGATTGAGAGCGATTTACATGATCGTTCGGATGAACGGGCTTCTTCGATCCCATCACGCCGCCCAGCATTTCGATGGCGCGGTTTGAGATCACCTCGTTCGCATTCATATTGCTTTGCGTGCCCGATCCCGTCTGCCAGACAACCAGCGGAAACTCGCCATCAAGCTTGCCGTCGATCACCTCTTGCGCCGCCGCGACTATCACATCCGCCAGAGCCGAGTTGAGCTGCCCGAGCGCGACGTTGGTTTTGGCCGCGCATTTCTTGACGATGCCAAGAGCATGGACGAGCGGCAAAGGCATGCGCTCCCCGCCGATCTTGAAGTTGCCGAGGCTGCGCTGGGTCTGCGCGCCCCAATAGTGATTGGCTGGCACCTCAATGGGGCCGAATGTGTCGGTTTCGGTGCGCGTGGCGGAAGGCGGGGTGTCCGTGGTTGTCATGGGCTTTTCCGGCTGAATGTGCGCCGCATGTTTAGCATGACGTTAACCGCTGCGCTACAAGGCATGCATAAGGCGGTGCTGTAGCGGGAGCGAAACCCAGGTGTCTTGGACCGAGACGCTCATTGGCGAGAAATGATTCGTGTTCCGCGTCAAAATCGTGAGACCGGAATCCTGCGCGGTCGCCGCGATGAGACCGTCTGCAAAACCGGGAGACGCGCCGGATGCGCGCGCCAAGCCGGACAGCCTGCCCGCCAAGCGAGCCACATCAGTGTTCACGGGCAAGATGCGCTCGCCACAAATCCCGCACCATAACCATAGTGGTCATATTGTAAGGCTGCGGATGGGAGATCAAGGGCATCGCGCCGCGTCCGCGGGCGGTTAGCGGGGGGCGTCACTTGCCGAAAGTCGCCTCAGCGCACCACTACGCCCCGCGGGAAGTTCGCTTGCGAACGTGCGGCAAACGGGCGGGGACTTCCGGCGGGCTGTGCTAGGCGCGAAAACTCATTAAAAAGGCCCGGCAGGGGCGCCAGGCCTTTTTGTTTCGAGGCAAGCTTAATGCGCGTTGTGTTGCTGTTCGGGCTCGCGCCGCTCCTCGCTAGCGCCGTGATTCGGATTTTCGCGATCGCCCCAGCCTCCACCATCCGTCGTCTCGGACTGGAATTGGTGCGCCGCCCGCTCCCCTGCCGACTGGGTGTCCCGTATCGCCAATTCGGTCTCTTCCTTGACTGTATTCGCCGCCTGCCTTGCAATGCCGCCCAGCTTCTGCACGCTCTCCTGATAGTGATCGAAGGCTTGCTCGAAGAAGTCGGATTGGACGAGCGCAAACCGCTTTGGCAACTCCAGATAGTTGGGCAACCGGCTATCCCAAAGATCGATCCATGCCCGATTGATTGAGAAGGCGTAGTGCCAGGCTGCATTCGCAACCTTGGACGCATTTTCCGCCGCGGCCCGTTGTACATCTATAAGCACGCCCGCGTCCGGTAATTTGGCGCCCGTTCCGTCTAAACCAGGGATTTCCCGATTACTTGCCATCCGTCGTACTCCTTTGCTTTCGTGTCGAAACGGTACGCGGTCAGAGTTGTTCCATGATTGCCGCTCTTTCGAGTGGGTCTGAAATCTCGAATAGGAGCGTTATAACAGGCGCCACGGGCGACAAATACTTCGAAGCCTGTGTCCGGAATTCTGAGCCGAAAGGAAGTTGCTAATCAGCGGGAGCATATTGATTGCGATCCCCCAACCCTTTGAGACATCAGCGTTTTCGACCATGAAACCAAGGGCGCGCGCGGCCGTTTGCGCCTTTTCCATATCTTTTGAAAAAAAGGGCTTGACCTGGCGGGCGATATAGCCACTTAAAGCACCTCGATTGCGAAACGATTGCGCCACACAAGGGCGCCGGGGAGGTGACTTCTGCTCATAAAGGCTGCGGCTTGAGGCTTAACCCTCTCGTATGCCGAAAGTGCAGAAATAGCCTGCTTGGCAAACTCCGCTTCGCGCGGTGAAGCGTTCGTCAGCAGCATCGGATTAACTCTTAAATGGGAGGTCCCATGCGATGGACATTTACCCGACGGCAGCGGAGGTCATCCGCGACGTTCAACTAAATCGACCGGTCATTGGCTTCCGTCCGCACGCCGTTATGCGCGCGGCGCGCTGGTTCGGCGATAATTTTCCTGGTGAAACCCTATATGCCGTAAAGGCGAACGATTCGCCTGCGGTTCTGGCTGCCTTGTTCAACGCCGGCATCCGCCATTTCGACGTGGCTTCCCTTGCGGAGCTTCGTAGCATGGCTAGGTTTCCGGGCGCCGTCATGCATGTTATGCATCCGGTCAAGTCGCGCCGCTTTATCGCCGAAGCCTATCACGACTTCGGCGTGCGGACTTTTGCGCTCGATTCCGAGGCAGAGCTTGAGAAAATCGCGGCGGAGACAGGCAACGCGAAGGACCTGACGCTCATGGTTCGCGTGGCTTGCCCCTCCACCTATAGCGAAATTCCGCTTGAAGGAAAATACGGCGCGCCCTGGAGCGACGCTCCGGATCTGATTCGCCGCGCGCGTCAAGGCGCTGAGCTTCTCGGCGTCACCTTCCACGCGGGCTCGCAAATGATGTGTCCGGTGGGATACGGCCAGATCCTGAGAACCGTTTCGCAGCAGATCATCCGCGCCGCGGCGCTCGTCGACATCATCGATGTCGGCGGAGGCTTTCCGGCGCGCTATCCGGGTCTGGAGCCGCCAGCGCTCGAAAGCTACATGGACGAGATCCGCGCCGCCTTCGACAGGATGGCGGTTGGCTACACCTGCCAGCTTTGGTGCGAGCCGGGCCGCGCTCTCGTGGCAGAGGCCGAATCTCTCATCGTGAAGGTGGACGCGCGGCGCGGCGACACGCTTTACATCAATGACGGCGCTTTCGGCACACTATACGATGCCGCTCATTGCAAGTGGATCTTCCCTGCGCGGGCCTACAGCGCAAAGGGCGAGGCTATGAGCGGCCTGACCGCACAGTCATTCGACCTTTACGGACCCACCTGCGACAGCGCCGACTATTTGCCGGGGCCATTCCTCCTTCCCGACGCTGTCGGCGAGGGGGATTGCATCGAGATCGGCAATATTGGCGCCTATGGCCGGGTCATGGCCAGCCGCTTCAACGGCTGCGGCTACTATGATGAGGTCATCCTTCAAGATGAGCCGATGCTGTCCATGTATGGGGTGGAGCAGGATGCACACTCCATCGCCGCCGCGCGATAAACTTTGCATGGCCCCGGCGGCGGCCCGCAAGGTGAATCAAACGTGTCGTCATGGCCGGGTCAAAGCTAGGCTTGACCCGGCCATGCAGCAATTAGAAGCGTGATATCAACGCCTTGCTGGATGGCCGGGTCAAGCTCCATACGGGCTAACATATTCCGAGGCGGCTGACGATACTGCGGGAGTCGCCCCTCACCCCAGCCCTCTCCCCGTGGGAGAGGGAGTTCGGTCGCCGACGTTGCAGCGTCGTCCCCTCTCCCGTGGGGAGAGGACAGGGCAAGGGGAGATTCGCATGTGTAGTCAGCCGCCTCGCGTTATGTCAACGCCAATGGGTCAAGCCCGGCCATGACAATAACGGGCCGATCGCCGCCGCGAGCGCCGTTTTTGGGATCAACGGCGATTACTCCGCTGCGCGAGCCATGGGCGGCGCATAGGTCAAAATGGGATCGCGGGCGGCTCTGGTTTCATCGAGGCGTTTGCGGGGAGCGAAACGCGGCGCATCGGCAAAGCGTGTGTAGTCGCCCGTTTTCGCCGCCTCGGCCAGGCTCCTAATCGCGCCGATGAACTGATCGAGGCTTTGTTTCAATTCGGACTTTGTCGGCTCCACAAGCATCGCGCCAGAGACGACGAGCGGGAAATATACCGTCATCGGGTGGAAACCCTCGTCGATGAGCGCCTTCGCGAAGTCGAGCGTCGAGACGCCCGTGCCCTTCAGGAAGCGATCGTCGAACAGCACCTCGTGCATGCAAGCGCGATCGCCGAAGGGGTGGGACAGAACATCCTTCAGGCGCGCCCGGATGTAATTCGCGTTCAGCACCGCATCCTCGGACACCTGCCGGATGCCGTCAGCGCCATGGCTCATCATATAAGCGAGCGCGCGCACGAACATGCCCATCTGCCCATGAAAAGCGACCAGCCTGCCAAATGGCGCCGCGCCTTCCGGCGCATTCTCCAGGTGCTCGATCAGCCGGCATGTATCGCCATCCTTCACCACAAATGGCAACGGCGCGAACGGCGCAAGCGCTTGCGACAGAACCACCGGCCCCGCGCCAGGACCGCCTCCGCCATGAGGTGTGGAGAAGGTCTTGTGCAGATTGATATGCATCGCGTCGACGCCAAGCTCGCCGGGCCGGACCTTGCCGGCGATGGCGTTGAAGTTCGCGCCGTCGCAATAAAGATATGCGCCCGCCTCATGGAGCGCCGCGGCGATCTCACCGATCCCGGGCTCGAACATGCCGCAGGTGTTCGGATTCGTCAGCATCATCGCAGCGACATCCGGCTCGAGCTTCTCGCGCACGGCCTCGGCGCTGACCGTGCCATCGGCGCGCGCTTCGACCGCCCTTACCGTAAAGCCCAGCAGCGCCGCCGTCGCCGGGTTCGTGCCATGGGCCGATTCGGGAACAAGCACTGTGCGCCGCGTCGCCGCCTCACCGCGGGCCTCCAGCGCCGCCCGGATGGCGATCATCCCGCACATTTCGCCATGCGCGCCCGCTTTCGGGGAGAGCGCAACCGCCTCCATACCGGTCAGCTCCAAAAGCCAGCGGCTGAGCTCCGTCATGAGGGCAAGCGCGCCTTGCACCGTCTTTTCCGGCTGAAGCGGATGAATATCGGCGAAGCCCGGAAGCCGCGCCATCTTCTCGTTCAGGCGCGGATTGTGCTTCATGGTGCAGGAACCGAGCGGGAAGATGCCGGTGTCGATGGAGTAATTCTTCTGGGAGAGGCGCACATAATGGCGGATAGCCTCCGGCTCCGAAAGTCCCGGCAGCCCGATCGGCTCGTGCCGCTCGCACCCGCCGAGACGCGTTTCGGTTTCCTGCGGCTCCTCGAAATCCACCCCGCACGTCTCCGTCGAGCCGATCTCGAAGATAAGCGGCTCCTCGATTTGAAGCGCCCGGTTCCCCGTGAAGGTGCGAACATCGCTAGCGGGCTTCGCCACAGCCAGCGGGAAGGCTTTTGGCATTTCAACCATGAAGCACCTCATTCAGTGCGGCCTTGTAGGCTGCAATGTCATCTGTGGTTGTTATCTCCGTCGCCGCGACGACGATTAAATCCTGAAGCGCGGGGTCGCCGGGCCATAAACGGGAGGCTGGAACGCCGCCGATGACTCCGCGATCCACAAGCGCGTCGATCACATCGGCGCTTGGCTTCGGCGTCCTGATGGTAAACTCGTTGAAAAAATGCGGGGTGATCGCCGCGACACCCGGAACCTCAGCCAGAGCCTTGGCGAGCGCGACGGCGTTCGCGTGATTTAGCGCGGCGAGCTTTCGCAAGCCAGCCTCTCCCAAAAGCGTCAGGTGCGCCGAGAACGCGAGCGCGCAAAGCCCGGAATTTGTACAGATGTTACTCGTCGCTTTTTCACGGCGGATGTGTTGCTCGCGGGTCGACAAGGTCAGCACGAAACCGCGCCGCCCATCCTGATCGATCGTCTCGCCGCAAAGACGGCCCGGCATTTGCCGGACAAATTTCCTGCGGCAAGCAAGAAGGCCGAGATATGGCCCGCCGAAGTTAAGGCCGTTGCCAATGGATTGGCCCTCGGCCACCACGATATCCGCGCCCATCGCGCCCGGCGATTTCAGCGCGCCGAAAGAGACGGCCTCGGTCACAACGACGATCAGCAAAGCCCCGGCCGCCTGGGCCTTCGCAGCGAGCGCCGAGAGATCGCTCACGCGCCCGAACACGTCAGGCATCTGCACTACGACGCACGATGCGCCGGCGTCGCAATCCACATCGAAGCTGTTCGCCGGATCTGAAGGCGCCGCCTCGACCTGGAACCCGGAATAGTGGGAAATCGTCTCGATCACAGCGCGGTAATGCGGGTGAAGGCCGCCCGCGAGCACGGCCGTCTTGCGCTTGGTGATGCGATGCGCCATCAGCACCGCCTCGGCCGCCGCTGTCGAGCCGTCATACATGGAGGCGTTCGCGACCTCCATGCCGGTCAGCGCCGCAACCTGGGTCTGGAACTCGAACAGAACTTGAAGCGTGCCTTGCGCGATCTCCGGCTGATACGGCGTGTACGCCGTCATGAACTCGGAGCGCTGGATCACATGATCGACCGTCGCGGGAATATGATGCTTGTAAGCTCCGCAGCCCGCGAAGAATGGCGCGGAACCGGCCGGAATATTGTGCGCGGCCATGGCAGAAAGTGCTCGCTCGACGGCCATCTCGCTTTGCTTGCGCGGAAGGGCGGGCAGCTCGCTCAGCAATTTCGAAGGCGGCACATCGGCGAAAAGCGCGTCAATGTCCGAAGCGCCGATCGCGCCCAGCATGGCGCGCCGGTCTGCATCCGTATGGGGAAGATAGCGCATCAACCCTCCGCCCTTGCATAAGCTTCATAGGCTTCGCGGTCCATGAGCTTGTCCAACTCCGCCGCGTCCGCGATCTCAATCTTGAGAATCCATGCGGCGCCCTCGGCATCCTGGTTGATGAGTTCCGGTTTGTCGTTCAGCGCTTCGTTTACCTCAAGTATAAGGCCGCTCGCTGGCGCATAGATGTCGCTTGCCGCCTTGACCGATTCGACAACGGCGATAGGGCTGCCTTGTTTTACCTTTTCGTTCGTCGCCGGAAGCTCGACAAATGTCACATCGCCAAGCTTTTCCTGCGCATAATTCGTGATGCCGACAGTACCGATCCCGCCTTCAACGCTGATATATTCGTGATCTTCTGTATATTTAATGGGCGCCATGATTTCTGACCTTCTGCTTTATGAGGTAGCGGTGTGGAACGAAGGGCATGCCTGTAACGCGCGCTGGCGCCGCAGCGCCGCGAATTTCAATCGCAAGTTGCGTGCCAAGCTGGCTTAAGGCTGGCGGGACGTAGCCCATCGCAATCGAGGCAGCCGCAGTCGGGGTGAAGGCGCCGCTCGTGATCTCGCCGATGGCTTGCCCTGCTGAATCGGTGATTGTCATGTGGGATCGCGCTGCCGCGCGGCCTTCGAGCCTGAACCCGGCGCGAATGCGCGACGGGCCTTCAGACAACTCCCGTAAGACGCGCCCGGCGCCGGGAAAGCCGCCTTCCGCCCGGCGTCGCTTTCCAATGGAGAATGCCAGCCCCGCCTCGACCGGCGACACCGTCTCATCCATGTCCTGACCGTAAAGGCAGAGGCCGGCTTCGAGCCGCAGCGTATCGCGCGCGCCAAGCCCGATGGGTAAAACTTCAGGCTCCGCCAATATTCGCCGCGCGAGGACTTCGGCTCCGTCAGCCTCGACCGAAATTTCGAAGCCGTCCTCCCCCGTGTAACCCGAACGGGAGATGGAGAGCCGATGGGCGCCGGTCTGGAAAACGGCGCTTGTCATGAAGCTGAGCGCTTCGACGCCGGGGATCAATCGCGAAAGCACGCTCGCCGCCTTCGGGCCCTGGAGCGCGAAAAGCGCGCGGCCGTGCTCGGGATGGAGCGCGATGCCGGCCGGCAGCCGCTCCGCAATGCGCGCGAAATCGATTTCCTTCCGCGACGCGTTGACGACGAGCGAGAGGCCATCCCCCTCGGCGTCGCGGGTGACCATGAGATCGTCGATAATGCCGCCGCTGTCATTGAGAAGCTGGGTGTAACGCAGTTGACCTGGCTTCAGGCCGAGAATGTCGCCCGGCGCAAACGCTTCGAGCGTAGCGGCGGCGGTTTCGAAACCCGCCCCTGTGAGCCGCGCCTGCCCCATATGCGAAACGTCGAAAAATCCGGCGGCGCTGCGGACGTGATTGTGTTCCTTGACGATGCCGCCTTCATATTGGAGCGGCATCTCGTAGCCCGCGAAAGGCACGAGCTTAGCGCCAAGCTCCCGGTGCAGCGCGTTCAGAGGCGTCACACGCAGCGCAGATCCGTTTGCTTCGGGCGAAATAGACTGAATGAGGGCTTCGGCTTGGCTCATGGTCGCTTCCGTGACGTTCAGGCGCTCCCGCTTTCGCGGCTACACGCCCCCTCTGTCACGGGACCTGAGAGATTTCATCCGGGCTGTCCGGATCTACCCCTTCGGTGAGCCGCCGGAATGCGGCGGCTGCTTTCCAGAGTGCTGTCTGCGCGCGGTCCTTTTGCCTGAGAGATTCCGGGGCGGTTGCTCCTTCGGCGCCAGCGTCGCTGGTCTCTCCCGCTTGCATCGGTCAGCATTCTTTAAGTCGCTTGCCCGGATCATGCTGTCAACCTCTCCGGGTGTAATAAACTTTTGAATTCACAGCTTACGGGAAGGTGTGCCGTTCACGGTACAGTTTGCCTGCGGGATGGCCTGCCGCTAATTGGTGAACCTAATAACGGCGGTTGCGGCGGCGAAACGCCATCAATTGTCATGGCATGGGTCAAGCCCGGCCATGACAACGCGTGTGGCTCACCCGGAGGGTGGCGCCGTAAAAACAGAAAGCGCACTCTGTTCCGGCTCAAGTTTTCCAGTATGGCATGAACTCAACCGCCGGATTAGGGTGAAAGAGCCCGGTCACCAGGGGCTGTAGCCGAAACCGAAAGCTTGCGTCTTGTCGAAGGGCGCCTTGGTCAGGACATCGGAGTAATCGGCGCGCAAAGGGCCGATGGGCAAATCCCAAATGAGGCTGGCCCCGGCCGCGGACCGGATGACATTGGAGTCTTGCACGGCGAGTGTGTTCGCGCCGCCGTGCTGCGCCACATAGGCGGTGGCGAACTTCTGAGCGCCGGTGCCGAAGGCGCTGCCCGCGGCGGTGTAGATCGCGCCGCTGAGGCCAACGTCTTGCGGAAGGAAGGGCAATGGGAAGCGCAGTTCGGCCGTCGCTGAATAGAATGTCGTGGCGCCAAGCGCATCGCCGGTCGCCGCGTCGCGCGGGCCTAAGCCTGCGCTCTGGAAGCCGGGAATGGTTTCACCCCCTTTATAGAAGGCGTCGACGACGCGAACATCCTGTCCGCCCCATCCCATGATGTTGCCGGCCATGGTGCGCGCGGCCAGCGTAACGTCCTGGGTCACGGGGTAATACGCCCTCATTTCGCCAGTGGAGCGGATGTAGTTGACGTCTCCGCCCGCTCCCGCGAAATCTTCGCTTCCCTTGATATAAACTCCTTCTGTCGGCTTTTTCTTATTGTTTCGCGTATCGTAGATCGCGCTGGAGCCAACCGACGAAATAACGGCCGGGCCTTGGATTTGCTTCACAGCAAGCGAGGCGTTCGGGTCGAGGTTATAAACGTCATCCAGCATCAAGGTGTAATTGAAGGCGACGGTGAACTCGTCCGTAAGCGGAAAGCCGAGCTGAAGCCCGCCGCCCACCCTGAAATCCTCATAACCGGCGACCGTATAGCCGGAAGCCTGCGTATAGTCGGCATTCTTGATGAAGGCGTCCACGCCGAAGGAGATGTTGCTGTCGAGGAAGCGCGGCTCCGTCCAGTTCACGCTCAATCCTTCGGTGCCCGATAGGCTTCCGGTCAGCTTGATTTGAAGGTATTGACCGGCGCCCAGGAGATTGCGTTCGGTGTAGGTGACATCGCCGATAATGCCATTGGCGGTTGAATATCCGCCCGCGAAGGAGAACTCGCCTGTCTGCTGCTCCTCCACGGTCACCGTCAAAACCGCGCGGTCGGGCGCGGAACCTTTTTGTTTCGCTATCTTGACTGTTTTGAAGTAGCCGAGTTTGACAAGCCGCAGCCTGGCCTGCTCAACCATGACCCTATTATAGGCGTCGCCCTCGACGATCCGGAATTCGCGCCGGATCACATCGTCCCTCGTCACGGAATTTCCAGTGATCTCGATCCGCTCGATATATTCGCGGAACCCTTGCTCGACGACGTAAACGATGGACACGGTGCGCGTTTTTGGATCGCGGTCTATTCTTGGCCGAACCTGACCGAAGGGCGCGCCTTGCTCCGCCACGGCGCCGGTCAGCGCCTCGACATTCTTCTCGATCAGCTCGGCGTTGTAAATGTCGCCGGAATTGCCGCGTACTTTCTTCCGAAGCGCGTCCGCGTTCATAGACGGCAGCGTGACCTCCACTTCGACGCTGCCGAATGTGTAACGCGGCCCCTCATCAATGACGAATGTAAGGAAAAAGCCCTTCTTATCTTGGTCTGCGTCGGCGCCCGCCGAGACGAGGCGCATGCCGGCGAAACCATTCTTGAGATAGAAGCGGCGCAGGGTCTCGCGGTCATAATTCAGGCGGTCGGGATCGTAGATCGAGGTTGGCTTCAGGAAATCGAGAAGGCCGGAACTCGGTCGTGCTGATCACGCCCCGCAATTCGGCGTCGCTGAACGAACGGTTCCCGATGAAATTGACGCCTGCGACCTTCGTCTCCGGGCCTTCGCGGACTTCAAAAACGAGATCGACGCGATTGTGGTCAAGCTCGATGATCTTGGCCTCGGCCTGCGCCGCGTAGTAGCCCTGCCGCTGGTAGACGCTCAAGATGCGCTGCACGTCAGCCTGAGCGCGAGTGCTTGTGTAGAGGCCAGAAGCCTTAAGCTTCACCTCTTTCGATAGCGTGTCTGAGGAGACGTCCTTGGCTCCCTCGAACGCCACGCGATTGATGAGCGGAGCTTCGGCGACCTCAACGACGGCGGCGCTTCCTTCGAGCTTGATGTGAACATCGCGGAAAAGGCCGGTCGCGTACAGGGCCTTGACGCTCTCATCTGCCTTGGCGGCGTCGTAGCGCTCCCCGGCTTTGAAGGTCAGATAGTGTTGGACGGTTTCCGCCTCGACGCGCTGAGCGCCTGTCACGCGGATCTCCTGGATGAGGGCGCCGCCTTGCGCGTTCGCCGGCCGCATCGCCGCGGCCGCGAATATGGCCACAACGGCAATGAGGACTGTCAGGGCCGAACGGGGGCCTCGGACTGTGCTTTTACTCGGCGCCAACGCAGCTGCACTCTCAACGCCAGCTTTATAACTCACCATGCTGGTGTGGAGAGAGCACCACTTTATGACGCCAGCGTGGCTTGGCAGCGCGGTGAAAAAAACTAGGACGCCGGACGGCGTCCTAGCTGTTCGATAGCCTTAGAACTTTTCGATGTAAAAGGGGCAAAAGTCCGGGCAATATCTTTCGCGAGCACATTACGTCATGGCCCGGCTTGACCCGGCCATCCAGATCACTTTGAAAGATATGTGTTTTCTGCTCCTGGATGGCCCGATCAAGCCGGGCCATGACGAGAGTAGTTTGCTGGCTGCCGGGACTTTTGCCCCTGTTACATTTCGATAGCCTCAGAACTTCAGGCGCAAGCCGGTCATGAAGTGAGTTGATCCTGGCTTCCGGTGTTTCTGTTTGCGGTTGTGCCGGAAAACCCGTTAGCAAGGCCATTGGAGACTATCGAGTAGTTCACGCTGCTATAGATGTCGAAGTGCTTGTTGAACGCGTAGCCGGCCACGAAGGACGCCTCGTTAATCGTCCGCCTTAGCTCGAAGGGTCATAGAATTTGGAGCGGGTTGCATCGTATCCCGCGCCGCCGTAGCAGGCGAACACCCATGCGCGGTGATTGCGTGCTAAGCTGCCGGATTGCGGGCTGTTTGGATCGCCAAATTGGGCACGAAAATGGATGACGCGAACGCACCCTCCCTGGTCACGTCCGCGCCATATCCCTCCACAAGCCCCAATTTCTCATCTCGCGGCATGCTCGAACCCGTGAGGAAAACGGTTCTTCAAGCGGCTTATTCCGAGCCGCGCGCGCTTTTCTGTCTATAGCTCGCTCTTTTGCCCGCGATCGAGCTGGATAGCCCTCATAGCCGCCACAAAAGAGCCTGGATTTTGTCGCGGCCTTCGCAGCCGCTTGCTCGCACCCACCGATTCCGCGGTAGCCTTTGTTTATTTTGAGAAAGGTGGGAAAATGCCAATCGAGCAAGTCTTGTGGCGGCGCCGGGCGGCTGGCATGCGCGGACGCAGCCGGAATCTCTCGCAGGCAAAATAGCTGCATAAAGGTTCCGTGATGGGCATGACATCTCCCGGCCTTGGGGAACATTGGCGGGGCTTCTGAGCAGACATTACCTCGCTGGGCAATGAACGCCACCTTAAAGTCATTTGTTTTGCAGAGTTTATTCCCAAAACCGGGAAGGCCGCTTTTGAGAGAAAACTCTGCTTGGCGATGACGCAACACGAGAACGTTTGGGTAGGGGGTGCGGCGCCCATGGGGCCATCCTGTCACTTTTTCGCCACATATCTGAATATCCCGCCCCGAATTCGCCGGCGCTTCCGGGATTAAGCGGCGCGGCCAGCCGTTGTCGAAGCGATCCGGAAAGAGGGCGCCGTGACACGCGACCCGCGCCTCCAGATCGTAGATTTTCTGCCGCGCCTGCGCCGGTTTTCCTACGCTTTGACAGGAGATCCGGACAAGGGCGACGACCTTGTCCAAGAAACCTGCGCGCGAGCCTTGTCGCGGCTTAATCAATGGGAGCCTGGGACCAGGCTCGATAGCTGGATGTTTCGCATCGCTCAGAACATATGGCTCGATCAGCGGCGCGCGCACAAAGTGCGGGGCGACGCGGTCGATATCGATGAGGCCTATGACGTGGCGGGCGAGGACGGGCGCGAGGTGGCCGAGAACCGGCTGACCCTGAAAGAAGTGTCGAAAGGCGTCGCCGGGCTGCCCTCCGATCAGCAGGTGCTTATCGCGCTCGTCTGCGTTGACGGTCTCTCCTATAAGGAGGCCTCGGAGGTGCTCGACATTCCGATCGGCACCGTGATGAGCCGCCTCGCCCGCGCAAGGCGCGCCCTTTACAATCTGGCCCATCCCGACATCGAAACCGCGCCGCCGATCAAGCTGGAGACCCGCCGTGGCTAAACTCACCGACGAAATGCTGATGGCTTACGCCGACGGCCAGCTGAACGCGCTCGCGAGGGCCAAGGTGGAGGCTGTGTTGCCCGGCGACCAGGACGCGCGCCGCCGCCTCGGCGTGTTCCGCGCGACCGGCGCGCCGCTGGCGCAGCTTTACGCAGGCCCGATGGCCGAGCCCGTTCCAGCGCATCTCAAGGATTTCGTTCTCAACTATCGCGCGCCCGCGGCCCCGGCCAAAAAGGCCAGCCTCGCCAAGGGGCGTCTGGCCAAAGCGCTGGCGGGGAGCCTGGACAAGGCGCGCCGTGCTGGCGAAAGCTTCGGCGCATGGCTGGCGCAGCCCATGCCGCAGACGGTGCGCTGGCGGCTTGCGGCGGCGCAGGCGGCGATGCTGGCCTTGGGCGCGGGCGCCGGCTTTTTCTGCATGGCGGCGCGATCCGGACAGCCTTGTCGCCTTCGAGGGGGGCCGCATTCTCGCAAGCGGAGCGCTTCGCCATGTGCTCGAGACCCAGCCAAGCGGCCAGGAGGCGCGGATCGGCGGCGTCAGAGGCGAGGCGGTCAGCATGCGCGCCACGCTGACCTTCAAGAGCAAGGATGACAGCTACTGCCGCGAATATGAGATCGCAACGCCCGGCGCAGGCGGCTTCGCCGGCCTTGGCTGCCGTGGCCGCGACGGCAATTGGGCGCTTCAGGTGCATGCCGGGACGATGGTTTCGGCCAAGGACGGCAGCCGGCCCGCGGCTCACACCCCGCCCGTCGCCCTGGACGAGATCGTGGATCGCATGATCGAAGGCGACGCCTTCGGCAAGAAGCAAGAGGCCGAAGCCATCGCCAGCGGATGGAAATGACG
>CAVYBZ010000007.1:0-21434 GCA_963766815.1 uncultured Alphaproteobacteria bacterium
TAGGCTGAAGCGTTGACCGGTGGTTCCCCCTCACCCCAACCCTCTCACAGCAAGCTCGCCTGGGCGAGCTTAACGCTTTTTACTGCCGCACCCGCAAGCGGGTGCGGACGGGGAGAGGGAGCAGGTCGAGCCAATTGCACGGGATTGACGCGACGGAAGTTATCGACCCCGCCAAAGCCCTTTCACTGACGCCGCTCGCGCAGGAAGTTGAAGAACTCCACACCCTCGCGTAGGCGGCGGCGCATCATGGTTGGGCTCGTCACCATCTCCGACACGATCGAAGCGATCTTCGGCGCGCGCAGATAAAAGCGCCTGTAGAACTCCTCGACCGAATCGAAAATCTCGGTGTGGCTGAGATGCGGATAGCTTAACGGCGCCAGCTGCACGCCGTTCGCATCCACCAATTCGGCGCCGTCCTCCTTGAGCCAGCCTTCCTTCAAGGCCTGCTTGAATAGATGCGTGCCGGGGTAAGGCGCCGCCAGCGACACTTGCAGCGTATGAGGATTGATCTCCTGGGCGAAGCGGATCGTCTCTTCCATGGTCTCTTTTGTCTCGCCGGGAAGGCCGAGGATGAAGGTTCCGTGGATGGTTATGCCAAGCTCGTGGCAGTCCTTGGTGAAGCGGCGGGCGACATCGACGAGCATTCCCTTTTTGATGTTGTGCAGGATCTGCTGATTGCCGCTCTCATAGCCGACGAGCAGAAGCCTGAGCCCGTTGTCCTTCAAGATTTTGAGCGTGCTGCGGGGAACGTTGGCCTTGGCGTTGCACGACCAGGCGATGTTGAGCTTCCCCATTTCCTTGGCGATCGCTTCGGCCCTGGCCGGGTCGTCGGTGAAGGTGTCGTCGTCGAAAAAGAATCTCTTTGACTTCCGGAAACGCTGTTCTCGCCCAGCGCATCTCCTCCATCACATGGCCAACGCTGCGCGTCCTGTAACGATGTCCGCCAACCGTTTGCGGCCAAAGACAAAAGGTGCAGCGGGACTTGCAGCCTCTCCCGGTGTAGAGCGAAAGATAGGGGTGCTTCAAATAGCCGATGAAGTACTTCTCGATCTTGAGGTCGCGTTTGTAGACCGGCGTCACGAAAGGCAGGCGATCCATGTCCTCAAGGATAGCGCGGTCTTCATTATGGACGATTTGACCTTCGGCGTTGCGGTAGGAGAGACCGTGGATACTGCTCCAATCCCGGCCATCGGCCAGCTCCGCAATCGTGAAATCGTATTCTTCGCGCGCCGCGAAATCAATGGCGCTGGAGGCTTTCAGACTACCTTCGGGGTCGACGGCGACCTTCGCTCCGATGAGCCCCACTTTGAGATCGGGCTTGGCCGCCTTCAGCGCCTCAAGGGCCGCCACATCCGAAGGGAAGGAGGGCGTGGAGGTGTGACAGATCACGGCGTCGAAGGCGCTGACCTCAGCCACAACCTCTTCGAGGCTCGTCCCATGCGGCGGCGCATCGATGAGCTTGCCCGAAGGCGCCATCGCGGCGGCCTGTGCGAGCCAGGTTGGATACCAGAACGAGCGGATTTCGCGGCGCGCCTGATAGCGGGAACCGGCGCCGCCGTCGAACCCATCGAAAGAAGGGGCCTGCAAAAACAGGATCTTCATGTGCATCGTCCTAGCGAGGGTGGATAAGCGTGCCGTCGGCGAGCACGGTGTAGCTGGCGCGCTTCCATGTGATGCTTGTCCCGAAGAAGCTCCACACAAAGACGCTAAACGAGATGAGATCGGTGAGCGGCAGCATCCAATAAGCTTGCCGCCGAAGTTCGAAAGACCGCTCGACAGCCATGCACAGGCAAACACGTAAACCGAGAGCCAAGCCTGCGAGCGCAAGGCAGAAACTCCCGCCAGCGATGACGCCAAGTAACGCCAAAGCGAAAGGATGAGCGATAAACGAGCCGAGATAACCCGGCAGATCGATCGACCGGATGGTGCGCGACCACCTCAGCTGGTGATTGAGAAGCTCTCGAAGGCTTTCCTCATGGCACACATGGGCCACCGAGGATGGGCCGATCTCCACCGAGAGCCCTGCCCTTCTCACAGCGGCCCCGATCGCATAGTCGTCGGCAAGCTGGTTCGCAAAAGCCTCAAAACCGCCGATGGCTTCAAGCGTCTGCCTCCTGAGCGCGATGGTCGAGCCGAAGCAAGGCTTCGCCAGATTGAGCGCAAGGCCCGCCAGAACATTCGGGAGGAATTGCGTGTTGATGCACAGCGCGGCGAAGCGCGACCAAATCGGCCCCGCCGCCTCGCCGTGATAGAGAACGCTGACCGCGCCCGCGCCAGGCTTTTGCAGGAGGGCGACAACCTCTTCCAGGTAATGCGGCGGCGCGAGAATATCGCTGTCCGCGGCGATTACAATATCATGCGAGACAGCAGCGTTCATGTTGATGAGGTTCGAGATCTTGGCGTTCGCCCCATGCGGCGTTCCGTCTACCGTGATGACGATGGCCGCATCCGGAAACTCAGACTTCACGCTGGCCGCGACGAGGAGGGCTGGGTCGTCGCAATCCTGAACTCCGAAGATAATCTCGACCGGCGCCTGATATTCCTGTGTACAAAAAGAGGTCAGGCACTCGTCAAGCCGGGGCTCGGCGCCATGAAGGGGTTTCAGGATGGTGACCGGCTCGGGAATCGCCCGCGCTTTCTGCGTCCGCTTCCGAGCCAGCACGATGCAGAGAGCCGCCAAGAGATAGAGACAGCCGAGGCTGGCGCAGGCCGCGCAAATGCCGCCGATCGCCGCAATCACGATACCGGCCTCGCCAGGAGCCGAACGCCGAACCGTTTGGGCATGGCGGTGAGCATGCGGGACCGCCGGGGCGGCGCCATGCCCGAAGTTTCGCGGCGGGGGATAAAGCCGTACCGGACTGAAAGGCTCAAAAGCCGCTCCATGATCTCCGTTGCACCTGCATCCGCGCGAATAGCCCTGCCATGATCGAACTCCGGCGCCTCGCGAGACGCCCGAACCACGGCTCGCCGCCTATCCGGGCGTGTCCAAGCTTTCGTGCCTTGATATGGCGGGAATTTGTTCATTCCACGTGAGAAGCCCGCGGATTTCTGCGCTTTCGGGGAGTCCATGATTTGAGCTTTGGCGGCGATTGAAGCTAGCCATTGAAACGAGGCCGCCGCGGATGCCCGGCGGAGAGGCTTGTTCACGGCTGCGCAATGCCTAGGTCTTGGCTTGGGTCTGATCCGGGCTCGCCTTGTGGCGAGCTTTCTGTTCCTGACGCCTCTCCGCGAGTCGTCAAAAGCTTCACCCCAGCAGTCTGGCCGGTGACGAGCTTCGTCGAGGACTGTTCAGCCGCCGTCATCCAATGAACGTATGTGTGAGGCGCTAAGTGCATGAGCCGAACGATGTCCTGGCCGATACCCATGGACGTGAAATACCGCCCGATTTCACGGTATAATGTCTCTCCAGCTTCTGTTTGGACAGTGGTCTGTTTAATTTTCGCCTCTGAAACCAAAATCCTTGAAGTGCGTCCCCCAGGGAGGGCCGCCTCCCGGTAGCGGCGCAAAATCCGCACCTGAGTTGTAAATGCTTGGATCTCATGCACCCCAATATGCGCGAGAGGGCTGCCGAACCGGTGCGCTCCCGCTGCGAGGAGGAACGTGCAGGATGAGGCGCAGACAGCGAGTTCACTCAGTTTTACGCCACGCACACCTTCTGCTTGCTGTTTGGCGCAGGCGGTATCGCCCGCTGCGCAAGTCTCAATACCGGTTTTAATCACGGCCGTGTCTAAGCCTGCGGCTCGGATCAGGCGGCCAATGGCTATGGCCTCCCGCACATCGCCGCCACCGGAATGAATGAAAACGGGCAGCTTGCGTCCCTTGAGCTGCCGAAGCACGCGCTGGAATTGCCTAAGCGTTTGACCTGCGGTGATTCTTCCCTGCGCAGAGAGCAATTCCCAACAATCCGGTTCGCACCCCGGCTGCGTACTGCGCAAGATGCGCACCTGCATGGGCGCTTCTTCCGGCGAATTCTTAGGTGCAGCCGCGTTTGCTGGCGGCAGGGCCGTGAAAAAAATCAGTCCCCAAACTAACCATCCATATTTTGGCATGAGCAACTCTTTTGAATTCATAGAATTGGAGATAGCCAAGCTGGCTCGGATTGAAGTCTCATCCTTCGATACCTGGATGGGATTGTCATCCAGGCCGGTCAGATACGTTATATTGTGGCGGCCTAAGGAAGGAGCCTGAGATTGATAGGGCTGCGCCAAGCAGACTTTCCTTGGCTAGCCAACGAATGCCTGCTTAGAGTCTTCTGTTTTCGCAGAGTTTTTTCGCAAAACCGGGAAGGCCACTTTTGCGAACTCTGCCTAGGCTAGCGGGCTGCTCCCAAAAGGGAAGATGCCGGGATCGGCCGCGACGCCACGGAACAGCCGGCAACTCACTTTAAAACATTCTCAATCTTAAATCGACCGCCGTAAGACCGTATGCGGGACCGGACATCGCAATCTGGTGTGCGACGCCTCGCGCCCCTCGACTATCGGCAGGTAACTCCTCTTGAAGCAACTTTTGGAGTGGCGACGGGGGTGGAGCGGGTCGAGCGCAGCTTTTAAATCAGCACCGGCTGAGCGATGATCGTAAGTTGCAGATAACCCAGGAATGAAAAGGGGGGACGCCCTCCTAGCTTCCGGCGCCTGAGGTTGGGCGCTGCTATGTCTCTTGAATAAAAGACTGCGGCGCGAGTCAATAAAAGACTGCGGCGCAGAGTCGAATGCGGCGATACATAATCAATTAAGCAATATTAAACATATCATAAACGCAATAAATGCTACAAATACGGAACATTCACCCATTCCCCATAATTTAATCTCGACACTGAATTAACAAAGGGAGAGAGTTGTGTTGAGTGGGCAAACTAAAATGAAACTCCTTTTATGCTCAAGCGCAAGCTTATGCTTCGTTATTGCTGGAGCGGCCGCTCCGACTGTCCTATTCGCGCAGCAGAATAATCCGAACGCCGCAACTTTCCAGACGAACCTGGCGTCTCCATTGAGCAACCTTAAGGATGCACAGCAAAGCTTCTCCAAGATAAACGGCATGGTCTCCGATACGCCCGGCCGCGCCATGGGGCCTCGCGAGGAAGCCGTCAACGCGCTGCAGCGGATCAGGTCGAACGTCCTTCAGGTTCAGAATTCAAACAAGGTTCCTCCTGAGTTGATCCAGGATACGCTCATCGCCATAGGGGAGGCGCAGACCGCGTTAAAGACTGACGGCGGCCAAACGATTGCCTATTCGCTGCAAACCGTCGGCCAGGAGGTTCAAGCGCTCCAGGCGAAGCTTACAGGCGAAAACGCCGGCCAGAACGCCTCGCAAGGGGAAGCTGCCAAGACCGCCGCGAATGCTCCGGTTGAGCAGCAGCCCGCGCCAGCGAAGGCGCCGGAGCAACAGCCGAAAGTGGCGGATGCGCAACCGCCGGCGCAGGCTCAGCAACCTCAACCGGCGCAGTCCAATCAGCCCGCACAGGCTCCAGCGATGAGTGCGGCGAACCAGCCGGCTGAGCCTCAGCAAACTGTCGCAAGCATGAACCGCGGCCAAGTCGCCGGCAAATCGCTATATGACAGCAATGGGAACCAGGTCGCCACGATTTAGGACGTCAAAATGTCGCCGGACGGCAAGATCCAAGCCGTCGAGATCGATGTGGGCGGCTTTCTCGGCATCGGGGCGCGCAAGGTCGCCATTCCGGCGGACCAGCTCCAACTCAAGGGAGACAGGATTACCGCGAGTTCCTTGACAGCGGATCAGATCCGCAATCTTCCCGCCGAGTCCAACAAGTAACAGGTTTGGAGCGGAGAGAGGGAGGCGGCCATTGCGATGGCGGCCTCTCCTACGCTAGCTTTGCGTTCGAGGGCGAGTTGGATGCATCCTGGGGTAGCAGCCGCGATGCCGGATTGATGGTGTCGAGTGAGCGATCTCTTCCAGTTCAACGAAGCGGCTTCGCCTTGGAATAGCGAACATAAGGCCTCATCTTTGGTTCGCATGCCTTCGCCAAAGACAGAGCTAGCCCCAATCAGCGCGCCGCAGGGCGATGACATCGGCGCGCTCTGTGCGCCACTGAAGAGCCTGAAAGGGCTCGGGCTGCGTGGCGAGGAGCTGCTGACCAAGGTTTTGGCGAAGCCTCTAAGCGCGCCTCGCGTCGCCGATCTTCTGTGGCATCTGCCTACGGGCTATCTCGACCGCCGTTTGACTCCTTCGATCCAGGACGCTGCGCCAGGCGCCGTCGCCACGCTCGTGGTGACTCCCATCCGCTACAACGCTCCCCAGAAGGGGGCGGCGCGCGCGCCTCTGCGTGTGGTTTGCGAGGATGAGAGCGCGTCTCTCGACATCGTGTTTTTCCACGGCGACCGGGGCGGCGTCCGGCGGCTTCTGCCGCTGAACGAGCTTCGAATTGTGTCGGGCCGCGTGGAACGCTATGGCGCGCGGCTGCAAATGTCACATCCGGATTACATCCTGGCCCCATCCGAGCGGGAGAAGCTGCCGGGCATAGAGCCGGTGTATCCCTTGACGCTCGGCCTCACGCAGAAATTTGTGTATCGCGTGATGGGCGAGGCATTGGCGACAGCGCCGGATTTGCCCGAATGGCTGGACGCCTCGCTTTTGCAGACGGAAAGCTGGCCGTCCTTCCAACGCGCGCTGCACATCCTCCATCGTCCGCAATCGGCGGCGGACCTTGCCCTGTGGACAAAAGCGCGGGAGCGGCTGGCGTTCGATGAAGTTTTTTCGGCGCAGCTTGCCATTGCGCTCGTGCGGCGCGGCTATCGGCAGCTGCCGGGCCGTTCGCTCGCGGGAGACGGGCAATTGGCGCAGAAGATGCGTAAAGCGCTGCCCTACAGTCTCACGCGGTCGCAGGAGCAGGCGCTCGCCGAGATCAAAAACGACATGACCGCGCAGCGCCGCATGCTGCGGCTGCTGCAAGGCGATGTCGGCAGCGGAAAAACCGTGGTCGCAGCCCTCGCCATGGCGGCGGCGGCCGAAGCTGGCGCGCAAGCCGCCATCATGGCCCCGACCGATGTGCTGGCGCGGCAGCATTTGGAGACGTTGAAGCCCCTTTGCGAGGCCGCCGGCATATCCCTTGGCTATCTGTCCGGCCGCGAGCAGGGTAAGACTCGGGCCGCCGTGCTCAAGAAGCTGGCCGAGGGCGAAATCCAGATCGTGGTTGGAACGCATGCGCTGTTTCAGCCCGAAGTGGCCTTTCATGATCTTGGACTTGCGATTGTCGATGAACAGCACCGCTTCGGCGTGGCGCAGCGCCTTGCTTTGCAGGAGAAGGCGCGCGCCGGCGATGCCGACATCCTGGTCATGACCGCGACGCCCATTCCGCGCACCCTGCTTCTGTCGATGCATGGCGATCTCGATGTCTCCCAGCTCACCGAGAAGCCCGCCGGGCGAAAGCCTGTGGCGACGCGAGCCGTGCCGCAAGAGCGTCTTGAGGACATCGTCGACGGCTTGCACCGCGCTTTACGCGAAGGGGCGCAGGTTTACTGGGTCTGCCCCGCCGTCGAAAGCGAAACGGCGCGCGAGATGACGGCGGCCGAGGAGCGCGCGGCGCATCTTCGCCAGATCTTCGGCGAGCGAGTCGGCCTCGTTCATGGAAAGCTCTCCGGCGCCGAAAAGGATGCGGCCATCGCCGCTTTTGCCGCGCGCGAAACTTCCATCCTCGTCGCGACAACCGTGATCGAGGTCGGCGTCAACGTGCCGGACGCCACCGTCATGATCATCGAGAATGCCGAAATGTTCGGCCTGGCCCAGCTTCACCAGCTCCGTGGCCGGGTCGGGCGCGGCGCGGCTCAGTCCTCCTGCGTTCTTCTCTATAAAGGTCCGCTCTCCGAGACGGCGAAGGCGCGCCTCGACACATTGCGTCAGGTCGACGACGGATTTGTCATCGCCGAGGAGGATCTGCGTCTGCGCGGCGGCGGCGAGGTGCTGGGGCCGCGCCAGAGTGGCGACCCCGGCTTCCGGCTCGCGCAATGGCCGCAGGCGGCTTCGCTCGTGGAGCGCGCCGCCGGTCTCGCCAAATACCTGCTCGCCCGCGATCCCTATCTCAAATCGGAGCAGGGCCTTGCCGCGAGGCGCTGCCTCATCCTTTTCGAGCGCGACGACGCCATGCGCCTGCTGCAGGCGGGTTAGTAATTCAAATCTGGCGGCAGCGGGCTTGAGAAAAAGGTCTTGTGTTTCGCGAGATGGCGCAACAGGTCCCTTCTACCATCGCGCTTGCTCGCACTTGATTACCCGGATGTTTCCGCTAGCAGAAGAAGCCATCGTTTTGGCGAGACGGCGCAGCAGGGTCCCTTCTCCGCATCGCGTTTGCTTGCAAACGCGATAACTCTGAGTTGCAAGCACGCCAAGGCGTGCTTGATGGGAGAAGAACAGGATGAGGGGAAGCGACTTTCGTTACAAGGCGCTTTACCCCTCACCCCAGCCCTCCCTCAGGGAGAGGGGGCCCGGCCGCGATAGTGCAGAAATCGTGCATCACGTGCCGGTCGTTGGTTCCATTGAAGATTTAAACCGGACACTCTTGCCCGAAGGGCGGCTATGAACAACGCACGCAGCGCCGGGGATCCCGGGCAGGCAGAACAACAAACGCCTCAGGCCGCTCCTATGGCGCAGCTTACCTCCGTGCCGTTGTCCCAGCCGTCCCACAGGAAGTCCTCGTGGAGTCCGCCGGCGATAAGCCTCAAGGCAAAGCGGACCTGCTCCTCGTAGAATTGGCAGAAAGCGCCCTTCTCTTGCATGCCGCCGTTCATTTCATGAGCTTCCGCTGGGCAGGGTGAGCCGCAGAAATGGCGAATGAGGCAAGCGTCACAGCCAGGCACATCCTCGACCTTGCGGCCCGAGACTGCGCGGAACGGCGGGCTGTCCAAAATCTCTTCGATAGGCTGGCGAAACAAATTGCCGCCGTTGAAGGCGGGCAAGCCGATGAATTCGCTGCACGGGAACACATCGCCGTTGGCGGCGAGGGCGAAGAAGCTGCGGCCGCCTCCACAGGGGGAGATGTCGCACATCAGCCGCCTAGCCGTTGGCGCGAGAATGGCGATCAGGATGTTGGCGAAATTGGCGACCACAAGCTTGCGCCCGGTTTCCCGGTAAAGCGCATGCGTCCGCTCCAGCGCGGCGATATAGGCTTTCGACACCTCGTCATCTTCGCCGCGCACCGTGCGGGCGCCGGGCAACGTGCAGCGGGTGACGTTCAGCATGCAGGCGGGAACCCTGCGGGCGTGAAGGAACTCTACCATCGCGGTCAGATGCGGCAGGTTCTCCGTCGTCATCGTGCAGATGACATTGTAGTTCTGATAACCGTCCAGCTTCTCGATAGCGCTAACGACAGGCTCGAACACGCCTTTGCCGCTCCAGCGCCGCCGCGTCCGGTCAGCGACCTCGGCAATCGGGCCATCAAGCGACAAGCCGACGCCAACCCCGCGCGATGTCAGAAACGAAACCGCCGCATCATCGAGGAGCGTGGCGTTGGTCTGAACGCCGAAGCGGAAGCGGTCGCCAAACTGCTCGATTGCTGCGAAGATCGCCTCGCGAGCGAGGAGCGGTTCTGCGCCATGAAAGATGACCTGCGGCAGCCGGTCCGCCGGCATATGGCCGCGGAAATAGCTGTGCAGATTGTGGAGGGCGTCGAGCACCATGGCCTTGTCCATGTGCTTGCCGCTGCGGCGCATGTCTTCGGGGATGTAGCAGTAGGAGCAGTTGAGGTTGCAGCGCTCGGTTGGATTGAAATAGACCGCCGATGGCTTCAGGTGGAACCGCAAAAGCTGCATCTCGCGGCTGAAGGCTTCCGCATTGGCTTGCCACGTATCGAGCAGCGCGCCCCCCGTCAGCGCCTCGGTTAGCTTGTCCTTGCGGACCAGTCCCCAAAACGCCGTGTCAGGTTCGACGAGGGCGATATAAGCGGGATGATGGATGTCGAAAGGCTGAAGCGGGGACAGGGGGCTCCTTGCGAAACCCTCCGTCATCGGTTGATACGCCGTCATCGTCACTGCCTGGCCTGCTTGTCCATGAGGACATAATGCGACAGGCCGGTTCCCGTGGCGTCGCAGGTCTTGCGGATGGCGATGACGTCCGGCCGGCGTTGGGCTGGCTTCTCGCTGGGTTTGTTGTCAATTTGCTTCACGGCTCATTCTCCGATGCGCATGAAGGACGCCGGCGGGCGCGAAGCCTCGCCGAAACCCTTTCCATCGGATTTCGTCCCTCGTGAATCCTGTCCAGCAGGTCTTCTGGCTCTCGGATCGTCCGCCGGTTACGCCTTCCCGGTGGAGTGGTCTCCACCAGTGACTGGCTTTCGCCTTGCAACCTGCGTCCCCGATTACAGCGGCGGGACCGCCACGGAATTTCACCGTGTTCCGGGATACTGGATGAAACCAAAGTGCTCGGGACGCCCCGCCCTGTCAAGATACTTAGCCAGGCTTGGCGCGACGGACAGGCGCCACTCTGCGAATATCCGGCATGATCCGAAAACGCCGCCTTCGTTCACGGCTTCGTCAGTTGAGGTTCTTTTGTGCGAGAATGCGCTGCTTCGCCCGTTCCTCCGCAAGCCGTGCTATCATGAGGTAATCCCTGCGCAATCGCATGAGCAATTCTCTGGTCTCTAATTTTCGCGCCTCCCTGAGGCGTTCCGTTACCTTTTCAGCCCTGGCTTTCCAATAATTTGGGTCGTAGATACGGATTAGCATCGACCTGAACCTTTGCTCTAAACGCAAAAGGCGTCTCCGAAAGGAGACGCCTCGGTGGCGAGCGTGCGAAGCTTTCGCCAGTCTTGGCTCAACTCAAAACGCGGTGTCGCAGTCTTGGACCGCAATACCATAGCTCAAGAATGTTGCATGCGTATTTCCGTGCATTTCGAAATGTTACGGGAGCGCCACATGCCCCAAATATCTGGGTGGATAAGGCTTGAGGCTAAGGCGTGACCTGGCACGGCACGCCGCGCTGCTTCATCGCGGAGCACAGCGCAAGCGCCGCGCTTTTCGTCTTATAGGGGCCGGCCTGCACCTGAAAGCCGCCGCCGGGCTTTCCCATGACGTCAAGCTCGCGATTGATAAGGATGTCCGAGAGCTGAGTCTTGATGTATTTCGCCGACGACCGGCCGGACGCTTCGGTGTTCACGGCGCCAAAAACGATCAAATAGCCATCCGAGCCGGCCGCAACCGAGGAAGCCGAAACTTGTTGCAGCCTAGCCTGCGCCGCCACACGGGCCGGAGCAGGCGCCGGGGCAGGCTTCGCGGCGAGCGCCACTTTTGCGGGAGCCGGCGCTCTGATGGGCGCCTGGGCGGAGGTCATTTGCGGGGGCTGGGCGGCGTTTTTCGCCTGGGAGGCGGCTGTTTGCCAGCTCTGTGGGGACTGCGGCTGCGGAGGCGGTTCGGGCTTCCTTTCGCCGGAACCGAACACGCCGCTGAAGAAACCAAGAACGCCTTCCGATGAGTTTCCGGATGCAGTAGCCGGAACGCTCGGGGTGGCGGCCGCCGAAGCCCCGGACGAGGCTGGAGCGCTCAGGCCCATCGCAGCCATGACACGCTCCTTGCCTTCCCTGGCCTTCGTTCGGTCTGGCGCCGGCAAGCTTTCCATCCAAAGCGCGTTGGAATAATCTTGCAGGGCGCGGGCAAGCGCGCCGCTTCTTTCATTGATCCCGGCGCGGAGCAGGATGGCGCGAGCCGCCAATTCGCCAGTCAAGCCTGCCTTGAACGCCGAATCGACCAAATCCGACGCGTCGGCATAGGCGCCTGCCTCATAGGATTTCGTCGCCCGGGTAAGGAGTTCAAGCCCTCTGCTCTCGCTGCTCTCGGCGCGGGCTGCATCGAGATGCAGCGGCGCACCGGCGAACGCTCCAAGGCTCAACCCAAGAACAACAACAAGCCGTTTGATGCCAGCAGGCCGCATGGGAAAAGAAACACCCATTCCTATTCGATTAAGACCATGGCGCAGTTGCACACCCTACCCAAACCTCAATCACAAGATTAGGGCGTTGCCATGTCTTAAGGGATTTAGGCCGATTCTCGCGCTTCGAGCCCAGCGGCGAAATTTCTATCCACAATCGGCAAAACGTATGTTGCTAACCTGTGCATGAGGCGGGACCGGCGGCGCCGTGCTCTCAGGGGAAGCGGCCCCGATCGTCCAGATCCGGTTGAACATTTCCCACGCTGCCCGCTCGTTCACGCTGCGGCGCATTTCCACTCATCATCCCGAAGCGTCGCCGCTCATCGGACCGATGCTAGTATAGTGCGGACGCGCTCCGGGTCTTTAGCCGAAAGGATCACCCGCCGGTATTTCGTGGTTTCTGCGTCGATGTCGATGACGACGCCGCGCTCGCCGCGGTAGACGGCTACAAAGTGCCTGCTCCCGTGCGCGCGATAGGTTCCCAGGGCGATCAGACCTGGAACGCCAGTGCCTGGCGATCGTATGCCTTCGACCTCGCTGAACGGCTTGTCGACAACCCGGACCGCCCGCACCGCCGAAACCGGAAAGTGGAGATCGCCGTGGAGCGCTCCAATTTTCTCGGCGACGCTGAGGTGAATGGATACTTGCCCGCCCTCGACTTAAATCTCCGCCATGGATCTCACCCTTGCTTGCAACTTAAAAACGTGCGGGACGCAGTGCGCAAGGTTCTATTCTAAAACCTCGGCGCCTAGCGCCGCCACCGTTCGATTTGTCGCTTTTATGGTGTCAAAGGTTCAACGCCGCTTAACTGCCAGAGCCATTGGCGCGCTGGTGAAAACTCCCGTTCACGGCTGCGGCTATGCTCTGAAGGGCTGCAGCCTACGAAAAGGCGCCAATGCGGAAGTATCCGATTTGAGAATTCCAAACATTTCATCGATGTGCGAGTTTGGAGCATGTGCTTTCTATGCAGGCAATTTCAGAAAGGAGGGTCGTCATGATGAGGTTCTTAGCAACCATAGCGGCGCTTTGCATTTTTATCCCCGCGCCGTGCCACGCCAGCCAGCGGCCCGGCAGCGGCGATGAATGGGCTTGGGATTTCGAACATACCCGCACGCCCAGCCACTTTCGTTATGCGTCTCACGGACGGTGGTATAGCTTTAGCCATGGGCCTTTCTGCGAGGCCAAAGACGTATATGGGAACCTCTATTGCGCATGCGACGTTTGCGTGCTCCACAACACAAAGTGGCGCCGGCGTCACCGCTAACCCTAGAAGCAGCGCCCGATCCTCCCTCGTTGGCCGAAGGCCCGCTTGGAAATCACCAGCGGCGGGATTGAGCTTGTGAAATGGGCCGTTTGTGGTGGGCTACCTAAACCGGCCAACGTAATTCGCTATCGACAGCTTGTGCCGGCGGCTCGCGCCGAAATATGCTGACCGAGTTCCCCGCAAGTCGTCAGGAAGGTGCTGAACGGCATGGTCTGGGGCTTGCGTTCAGGCGCGCATTGGGAGCGCATTGGGAACTCGCCGGAGCGCTTAAGCTGCTTAAACTATCCACAGCAAAGGTCTGCTTTGATTGCCAAAGACCTCGCCGTGGTCACCTTAATGTGCTTCACAACCTGAGTGCCATCTATGGCATGTGGCTATTATGCGACCGAAAGAAGGGCATGAAATCGATCAAGTCCGTGTTGATTACTGGCGGAACCGGAACTTTCGGGAAGGGATTTGTCAGGAAAGTACTTGAGACGGCGCCGCGCCTTGAACGGCTTGTCATCTTCAGCCGGGATGAGCTGAAGCAATTCGAGATGTCGCAGGTCTACAGCGAAAGGCGCTTTCCCGCGCTGCGTTATTTCATAGGCGATGTGCGCGATAAGGACCGGCTGCACAGAGCGCTGGAGGGCATCGATACCGTGGTTCACGCGGCGGCTCTGAAACAGGTTCCCGCCGCCGAATACAACCCCTTCGAATGCATCAAGACGAATATTCTTGGCGCTCAGAATCTGATCGAGGCCTGCCTCGACTCGGACGTCCGTCGCGTCGTCGCCCTTTCCACGGACAAGGCTGCGGCGCCGATCAACCTTTATGGGGCGACGAAGCTGTGCTCCGATAAGCTGTTCGTGGCGGCGAACAACATCAGGGGCCGCCGCGATGTCCGTTTCAACGTCGTGCGCTACGGCAATGTGATGGGAAGCCGAGGCTCGGTGATCCCGTTTTTCATCGAAAAGCGCAAGACAGGCAGACTGCCGATCACCGATCCGAACATGACGCGCTTCAACATCACGCTTGCCGAAGGCGTCGATATGGTGCTGTGGGCGATCGAGAACGCGCTGGGCGGGGAGATCCTCGTTCCGAAAATTCCGAGCTACCGGATTTTGGATGTCGCCGAAGCGATCGGGCCCGAATGCCATCATGAGGTGATTGGGGTACGGCCGGGCGAAAAAATTCACGAGGAGATGATCACGGAAAGCGATAGCCTCAATACGTTGGACCTTGGAACGTACTACGCTATCTTGCCGTCCGCAGACGAAGCGCTTCGCGCCAAGTATCTCGAACGGCCGGGGGTCAAGCCGGTGCCGGACGGGTTCTCCTATAATTCCGGGGAAAACACCGAGTTTCTCACGCTGGCGCAGCTCCGTGAGCTTATCCGCATACATATTGATGGCGCAGCGCTCGCGGAGGCCGCACCGTGATTCCTTACGGCCGCCAGATTGTCGGTAATGATGACATTGAGGCCGTAACAGCCGTGCTGCGCTCCGACTTTCTGACTCAAGGTCCCGCCGTTCCTCGTTTCGAGGAGGCTATATCCGCGTATTGCGGCGCCCGGCATGCTGTCGCCGTCAATAGCGCCACGAGCGCCTTGCACATTGCCTGTCTTGCCCTTGGCGCCGGTCCGGGCGACAGGGTGTGGGTCAGCCCGAACACCTTCGTTGCGACGGCCAACGCGGCGCTCTATTGCGGGGCATCCGTCGATTTCGTCGATATAGATCCTGCAACCCGCAATATGTCCACGCACGCTCTGGAACAAAAACTGGAATATGCCGCGAGGACAAGCGCTTTACCGAAAATCGTTATCCCGACGCATTTTGCCGGGCTTCCATGCGACATGGCCTCAATTCGGGCATTGAGAGAGCGGTACGGTTTTTCGATTATCGAGGACGCCGCACACGCCATCGGCGCCCGCGTCAACGAGACCAAAATCGGCGATTGCGCGCACAGCGACATTACGGTCTTCAGCTTCCACCCTGTGAAGATTATCACCACAGGTGAGGGAGGAATGGCGACGACCAACGATGCAAGCCTCGCTCGCAAGATGCAGCTGTTGCGATCCCACGGCGTTACGCGGGAGCCGGGCGAACTTGAGTGCGCCGGCGAAGGCGGATGGTATTACGAGCAGCAACTCCTCGGTTTCAACTACCGGATGACGGATATCCAGGCCGCGCTCGGTCTTTCGCAACTTTCAAAAATCGAAGCCTGGATCGCGCGCCGGCACGGCTTGGCGAGCGTCTACGATAAGGAGCTGAGCGGGCTTTCCTTGATCCTTCCAGAGAGGCGGGCGGGGGTGCGAACGGCGCTGCACCTTTATGTGGTGGAGATCGATGGCGCGCGAACCAGGCTCGAACGCAAGACGGTGTTTGACATGCTGCGCGGATCGGGAGTGGGGGTGAATGTGCATTACATTCCGGTGCACACTCAGCCTTTCTATCGGGGTCTCGGCTTCACACGCGGCGCTTGCCCCCATAGTGAGCGCTACTACAGCCGCTGCCTTTCTCTGCCAATGCACGCCGCGCTGACGGATCAGCAGCAAGGTCAGGTCATCGATTCCCTGAACAAAGCGTGCGAGACGTTCTGATGCCGCTTCAAAAAACAATCTTCATCGAGACAGAAGGCAATCAATGGCGCCAAAGAAATTGCGTGTCTTCAAAACCTCGGGATTTGTCGCAAGACAAAATACTTCAGAAGGCGCTTTCTCTATCTACCGATCAACCTCGCATTCTAGAAATCGGATGTAGCGACGGCTCGCGTCTGGCTCAAATAAAGAAGGAGATCTCGGCTAAAGAAGGAGAGCTCCGCCGCCGTCGCCGGCATCGATCCTTCGAAGCAGGCGGTGGATCAGGCGCTCGCCCGTGGCGATCCCGCGACCGTCGGGACCGCAGACGCGCTTCCTTACGCAGACGCCTCGTTCGACATCGTCATCTTTGGATTCTGCCATCTCCGCGATGATACAGACTTATTCCGCATCGGCATGGAGGCGGACCGTGTGCTGGCGTCGTCCGGCTGGCTGCTTATATACGATTTCGACGCCGCTGCGCCAGTCTAAAGCCCCGATCATCACCGCGAAGAGGTCATCTCGCGAAAGATGGATTACAAGCGGATGTTTCTCTGACATCCGGCTCATGCTTTGGCCAGCTACGAGAAACACGCGCATCGAGGCCCAGCCTGGTTGGACGATCCGCAGGAATGGGTGTCCCTGTCGTGCCTCAGAAAGTAGGGCAGGGCGATGACGAGCCGCATCGCTCTCGGAACGGCGCAGTTCGGCTTGCCTTATGGCGTCGCCAACACGAAGGGGCAGGTGGGCGCGGAAGAAGCGAAGGCCATTTTGGCCCTCGCCGCAGCGGCGGGCGTCGACACGCTCGACACCGCCATCGCCTATGGAGGCAGCGAAGCGGCGCTCGGCGCCGCCGGCATTCAGGGCTGGCGCATCGTCACGAAGCTGCCGCCGCTGCCGGAGGGCGTGGAGGATTGCGGCGCCTGGGCGCGGGAGCAGCTTTCGGGTTCGCTGCGCCGGCTCAGGGCCGCGCGGCTGGAGGCGCTTCTCTTGCACAAGCCCGCCGACCTGCTCGGGCCGCATGGCCACGCCTACCGCGATGCGCTTCGAAACATCGAGGAGGAGGGCTTAGCTAAGGTCGTCGGGGTTTCCATCTATGCGCCCGAAGAACTCGACGCCCTTTGGCCTGTCTTTAATCCCGGCCTCGTGCAAGCGCCCTTCAATGTCTTCGACCGCAGGCTCGAATCCTCCGGCTGGCTGCAAAGGCTTGCGGGAGAGGGCGTGCGCGTGCAGACACGTTCAGCCTTTTTGCAGGGACTGCTGCTCATGCCGCCGGAAATGCGGCCGGCCTATTTCGAACCTTGGAAAGCGCTGCTTACAAACTGGGATGACTGGTGCCGGGAGACTGGCGCCCTCCCGCTCGCAACCGCATTGGGGTTCTGCCTCCAATACCCTGCCATCGAACGCATTGCCGTAGGGGTTGACTCCCTTGCACAGTTGAAGGAAATCCTGGGCTCAGCCGCGTTAGACGTTCCCCGCCCGCCCGCCGCACTAGGTTGCGACGACCGCGCCCTCATCGAGCCGCCGCAATGGAAGCTATGAAAAAGGTTGTCGCCATCGTCCAGGCCCGCATGGGCTCCACGCGCTTCCCGAGCAAGGTCATGCAACCGATCCTCGGCGTTCCCATGATCGAGGTTCTGCTGGAGCGGCTGGGGAAGGCTAAGTTGATCGATCGGATCGTGCTTGCGACGTCTACGGGCGCGCAGAACGATGCGATGGCTGAGCATGTGCAAGGGTTGGGCTACCGTGTGTATCGCGGCAGCGAAAACGATGTGCTGGACCGCTATTTCCAGGCGGCGCTCGTTTCGAAGGCGGACATTGTGGTTCGCGTCACGGGAGACTGCCCCTTGATCGATCCAGAGGTGGCCGATAGCGTCGTCAGCGCGCTCATTTCCGCAAATGCGGATTATGCTTCGAATGTCAGTCCCCCCTCTTTTCCAGACGGGCTCGATGCCGAAGCTTTTACGTTCGCCGCCTTGAAGAAGGCCTGGGATGAGGCGCGCAAACCGTTCGAACGCGAGCACGTCACACCATATCTGCGCGAGCCAGGACGCTTCAAAACCATCAATGTCGCATCTGCCGATGACTTTTCCGCAGAGCGTTGGACTGTGGACGAACCTGCGGATCTGGAGGTTATCCGGAACGTATTTCAGCACTTTCAACCGTCTCGCAGCTTCGGCTGGAAAGAGGTGTTGAAGCTTAGGCGAACGAAACCGGAATTATTCCAGGCGAACCGGCATATCGCCTCCAATGAGGGCACTTTCATGGGGACCGGCGAAAAACTCTGGAAACGCGCCAAGCGTGCGATTCCAGGCGGCAATATGCTGCTGTCCAAGCGCGCGGAGATGTTTCTGCCGGATCGCTGGCCCGCCTATTTCAGCAAGGCTAAGGGCTGCAAGGTTTGGGACCTCGACGGGCGCGAACTCATCGACATGTCGCTCATGAGCGTCGGCAGCAATACGCTCGGCTACGGCCATCCCGAAGTCGACGAGGCCGTCATGGACACGGTGCGGGCCGGAAACATGTCCACGCTCAACTGCGCCGAGGAGGTTTACCTCGCCGAGAAACTCATCGAACTGCATCCATGGGCAGCGATGGCGCGGCTGGCGCGCACCGGCGGCGAGGCCAACGCCATCTCGATCCGTATCGCCCGCGCGGCGAGCGGCCGCGACAAGGTCGCCATCTGCGGCTATCACGGCTGGCACGATTGGTATCTGGCCGCGAACCTGGGAGACGAGAAAAATCTTGCCGGCCATCTTCTTCCGGGGCTGGAGCCAAGGGGGGTGCCTAGCGCTTTGCGCGAGTCGGTGTTGCCTTTCAACTACAGACGGCTGGATGAGCTGGAAGGCTTGATTGCGGCGCACGATATCGGCGTCATAAAAATGGAGGTCTCCCGGAGCGAGGAGCCGGATGTTGAGTTTTTGCGGAAAGTCCGGCAACTCGCGACAAGCCGGGGCATCGTGCTGATTTTCGACGAGTGCACGTCCGGTTTCCGCCAGTCTTTTGGAGGATTGCACAAGCTCTGCGGCGTCGAGCCGGATATGGCGATTTTCGGCAAGGCTCTCGGTAATGGCTACGCCATCACCGCCGTTATCGGACGCCGCGAGATCATGGAGGCGGCGCAAAGCACTTTCATCAGCAGCACGTTTTGGACCGAGCGCATCGGACCGTCTGCGGCGCTGAAAACGCTGGAGGTAATGGAGCGCGTGCGGTCTTGGGAGCAGATAACGCGCATCGGAAAGGACATCGCGGCCCGCTGGCAGGCCCTCGCCAAAAAGCATGGCCTTTCCATAACGGCGAACGGCCTTCCCGCGCTGACGGGCTTCTCTTTCGCCAGTTCGAACGCGCTAGCCTACAAGACCCTGATCACCCAGGAAATGTTGGCCAGGGGATACCTCGCGGGCGCGGCCGTCTATGCCTGCATCGAACACACGCCCGACGTGATTGAAGGCTATATCGACGCGCTCGATTCCGTGTTCTGCCTCATCAAGGAGTGCGAAGAGGGGCGCGACGTAATGAGCCTTCTCAAAGGGCCGGTCTGCCATAGCGGGTTCAAACGGTTGAATTGAATTGCGCGGAGATCAATGCAAGTGAAGGTAGTATTCCGAACAGACGCGTCTCCCCGGATTGGCACGGGTCATTTGGTGCGCTGCCGGACGCTGGCTTTGGCGCTCCTGGAGCGCGGCGCGAGCGTCGAATTCGTGAGCCGCGAGCATGTCCACGGGTTCATGGACAGCCTCTCGCTCGATCCCATTCCGGTCGCTTTGCTGCCTGCGCCCGAGCATACTGCGAATGACGAAAATTACGCGGCTTGGCTCGGGGCATCTCAACAGATCGATGCCGAACAAACGATAGAGACGCTTCGAAACGGCCGCCCAGACTGGATCGTCGCCGACCATTACGCCATCGACGCCGAATGGGAGCGGCTCCTCAAGCCCCATTGCGGCGGAGTGCTCGCCATCGACGACCTCGCCAACAGGGCGCATGAGTGCGATATCCTTCTGGACCAGAACTACTTCAGCAACGCCAAGACGCGTTATGCAGGGCTTGTACCGGAAGGATGCGAACTGCTCCTGGGACCGGAGTTCGCGCTAATCCGGCCGGAGTACGGCGCGCTCTGCCGAAGGCCCGCGCCGCGGACCGCGATCAAACGAGTGCTGGTTTTTTTCGGCGGCGCGGATTTCGCGAACCTGACAGGGCTCACTCTTGAAGCGCTATCGCAGCCAGCGTTCAACGACTGGACCGTGGACGTGGTTGCGCCTCCAAGCCATCCGCATCGGGCCGGGCTCCTCGAAATGGCATCGCGCCGGAAACGCGTCGAAGTGCATGGATCTCTTCCCCATCTCGCCCATCTCATGGCCCGCGCCGACATCGCAATCGGCGCCGGGGGCACGACCACGTGGGAGCGGCTTTGCGCTGGGTTGCCGAGCCTCGTCATCAGTGTGGCCGGCAATCAGGTTGAAATCTGCTCCGAACTTCAGGAGAAGGAGCTGATCCGTTATCTCGGCGCCGCTGTAAATGTGTCGGCGGAAGCCATCGCCGATGAGTTGCAGCGAATGCGCGACGATCTTCCTGCGCTTGAGGAGCGAAGACTAGTGGGGCAGCGCCTCGTGGACGGGTACGGCGTGAAGCGCGTAGCCGAAGCCCTTTTTCCATCCGATGCAAGCGCCTTGCGCATCAAGGCCGCCGCCGAACGCGACCTGTTCCTCTATTTCGACTGGGCGAACGACGCCGAGGTGAGGCGCCATTCGCTTAAGCAAGAACCGATTACGCTTCCGGGGCACACGGAGTGGTTTCTGCGGCGTCTGAGCGATGCGAAAACGATGCTCTTCGTCCTGGAGGCCAACGGCTTGCCGGCCGGTCAAACCCGCTTTCAGCGGGACGGCGACGAAATGAAGATCGCTTATTCGCTCGACGCCCGATTTCGGGGGCGCAGCTGGGGCGGCGAGTTGGTCCGGCTTGGACTGCAAGAGGCGCTTCATCGATTCAGATGCGAGGCCGGTTCCCGCCGCCCCATTCGCTTCACGGCGCTGGTCAAGGAAGATAATTCGGCGTCGGTTGCGATCTTCCGGAAGCTCGGCTTTGCTGAAGAGTTCGACGAAGCCGAGCGCCTTTACGTCTTCAAACTGGCTTGCCCATAAGTGCGCACAGCAAACCCTTGAGCGGATCATGATCTCAATTTCAAGCCGCCAGATCGGTTCAGAGCACACCCCCTTCATCATCGCGGAGATGTCGGGCAACCACAACCAGTCGCTCGAGCGCGCCCTGGCGATTGTCGACGCCGCGGCCGATGCGGGCGCCCACGCCATCAAGCTGCAGACCTACACTGCCGACACCATCACGCTCGACGTTCGCGAAAGCGAGTTCTTCATCAGCGACGAGGCGAGCCTTTGGAAGGGCAGAAGCCTGCACGACCTCTACCAGCTGGCCTATACGCCGTGGGAGTGGCATGCGCCCATTATGGCGCGCGCCAAGGAAAAGGGGCTGATCTGCTTCAGCTCCCCGTTCGACGAGACCGCGGTCGACTTCCTGGAAACGCTTGGCGCGCCCGCCTATAAGATCGCCTCATTCGAGAACAGCCACCTGCCGCTGATCCGCAAGGCCGCCGCGACCGGCAAGCCGCTCATCATCTCGACCGGCATGGCCACGCTCGCGGAGCTCGATGAGGCGGTGCGAGCGGCTCGCGAGGCGGGCTGCAAGGACCTTGTGCTTCTCAAATGCACGAGCACCTACCCGGCGTCGCCC
>CAVYBZ010000008.1:0-63512 GCA_963766815.1 uncultured Alphaproteobacteria bacterium
CTCGACGCCTTGAGCGTTTCCAAACTGTCGACCACGCAGGCGGTTGGTTTCACCACCACTCAAATTAGCCTCATGTCGACGACGCAGGGCGAGGCATTCGCCAACGCCCAGCTTAGCGCGCCGCTTACCGCCGCTGAGGTGGCCGAGCTCCAGTCTCTAGGCGAAGTTGGATAAGCGTTGCGCAAGCAACCCACACCACTATGAAAGGGCCTTAAGGCCCTTTCATTATTCCTCAAGAGTGCGGTTCCGTTTCCTGCCCACTATTGCCGGGCGATAGGACGGCTACGAGCATGAATTTGTTGATATTGGCACGGACGCAGACTCAACCATTCCAACCAGACAGAATCTTTATTATACACAACGGGACAATTTTTGGTGGCAGGGACCAATAATATGACATTAGTGATAAAAAATATAGGAGGAACCGATAGTACTTATCGTAATAAGGAGATTAATTCTAGCGAAATAAGGACTTGGTCCTTAGTTGATTTATTTACAAATACAGATTTAACAAGTCGAGAGAATCCATCATTAGCTCCAGAATTATATAAATTATGGATCTCTGGTAATGACAGTCACCCCCTTTTATATAATGCCTATTTCAATTATGCTATCTCACTTGCTAATTCTGGTGATCGTGCAGGGGCAATAAATGCCTTAAGAGAATGCATTCGCCTTAACCCGGATTTTCAGCCTCCCTATATCAATCTGGGAAGGCTTCTTGAGGACGATCACGAAATAAGCGGCGCCATTTCAATCTGGAATGATCTCGTCGACCGCTTGAAGACCGTCAACGCCGAGTCGATCAAGCATAAGCTTATCGTTTTGAAGCAGATTGGCCGTGTCTTGGAGATGCAAGAGCAGGATACACTAGCAGAAGACGTATTGAAGCAATCGCTTGAGATCGATATTGCACAGCCCGATGTGATGCAGCACTGGATTTCTTTGCGTCAACGGAAATGCAAATGGCCCGTTCTAGCGGGCTGGGATAGTGGCCAGGCAGAAGCGCTTGTGGCAGGGATCGCGCCCTTGTCACTCGCCAATCTTATCGACGACCCGCTGTTTCAACTCGCGCGAGCCTATAAGCATAATAAGGAATCGGTGGGGCGCCAACGGCCTCAACGCGACGCTGGCCGCTTTCTGCCGCTGGGCCGCGAAGCAAACTGCGAATAGGATACCTCTCTTCAGATCTACGCGCGCATGCAGTCGGCGCCGCGATAACGGATGTGTTTGAGCAACATGATAGACAATCATTCGAAATATATGCCTATTACTGTGGCATCGATCAAGAAGATCCAATCCAGCTGAGACTAAAAAGCAGCGCGGACAAATGGATCGATATCAACTCTCTAAGCGACGAGGAGGCCGCCGATAAGATCGCCGATGATAGGGTCGATATTATGGTCGACCTTAATGGCTATACCAAGGGCGCTCGATTGCGTGTTTTGTCTTTGCGGCCAGCCCCCATCACGGCAAATTGGTTCGGCTTCCCAGGCACAATGGGGAGTCCGTTTCATCATTATGTTATTGCCGATGAGCAAATAATTCCTACATCCCATGAGATATTTTACTCGGAAAAGGTTGTCCGCCTGCCCTGCTATCAGCCGAATGACCGTAAAAGGGTTGTCGCCGATCACGCCTCCAGGGAGGAAGAGAAGCTACCTCCCGATGCACTTGTATATTGCTGCCTTAATGGAACGCAAAAAATCACGCCAGAAGTGTTCGCAAGTTGGATGACGATTTTATTGGAGGCGCCTGGCAGCGTTCTTTGGCTTCTTGAGAGCTCCAATGACATCAATGCTCACCTGAAAAACCTTGCAGAGCAAAGCGGGATCTCAGCGGAGCGGCTCATCTTCGCTAAGCGAATATCAAATCCGCAGCACTTGGCGCGCTACACTCTTGCCGATTTATTCCTGGATACTTTCCCATATGGCGCGCACACAACAGCATCGGACTCCCTGTGGATGGGGACGCCTGTGTTGACGGTGGCTGGTCAGAGTTTCGCTTCCAGGGTTTGTGCGAGTTTGGTAAGCGCTGCGGGTATAGGCGACCTGATTTGCCATGATCAAAAGACGTATATCTCGCGGGCCATAGAACTGGGGCGAAATCCAGAAGCAATTAGCTTGCTTAAGCGGAAGCTTAGCGCCGGGCGCGGGTCTTGCTCGCTCTTTAATACGCCGTTGCTCGTCCACGAGCTTGAGACGCTCTATCGAGGGATGTGGGAGGATTTTGAGCGGGGCTCTCTTCCAAAACCCGATTTAATCAATATGGATGTCTACCATGATATTGGTGTACGGCTTCATACCGAACAAACTTCATTCGTCGACCAGAACGATTTACTCGCCCGCTATGCAAGAGAGCTTGAAGTTTGGAATACAGTAAGGCCCCTCTCATTGGATTCGCGGCTTTGGCGCAGCGGGAGCTAAGCAAATCGTCGTCGAGCGGTGTTTCGAGCTTGCCCAACTCTTCGGGCAGGCGCCGGTCTCTTGCCCGCTGCGGGCTATGAATGAGGCGGCCAAAGGTAAAATTGGCCTATTCGTTGACGAACCGCGCAGCCTGCTTCTTTGGCTCGTATTGCCTGCGTCAGCGCGCGAGGCCGAGCATCTTGTCAACGCCAAGATGCGCGGCAAGATGGCCGGCGAGCGCATCGAGGGTTTCCTCGACGAGGTCCTCGTAGGCGAGCGCACTTGCCGGTGCGCCCAGCCGGGCCAGCCAAGCCCCGCGTTGAGCGTCGCCGGTGAAGAAACCGTGAAGATAAGAACCCGCGACGCGGCCGTTGGCCGTAAGCGCGCCGTCATAGCGTCCATTGTCGAGTTGCACCAGCGGCCTCTCAGTTCCAGGCCCAGTCGTGCGGCCCATATGCATTTCGTAGCCGGCGAGCGGCACATCGTCGGCGACGGTCCGGCCAGTGACGGCGACGAGCGACTTGTCGCCGGTCAGTTCCGTGGAGACATCAAGCAGGCCGAGGCCAGCCGCAGCCCCCGGCGGTCCTTCGATACCGTCAGGATCGGCGATACTACGGCCAAGCATCTGATAGCCACCACAGATGCCGAGCACGCGCCCGCCGCGACGGGCGTGGGCAACGATGTCGGTGTCCCAGCCGCAGTCGCGCAACGCCGCCAGGCCTGCGATTGTCGCCTTCGAGCCGGGCAGGATGACGAGATCGGTATCGGCCGGTAGCGGCGCGCCGTTGCGCAGCATTACGAGATCGACGCCCGGCTCAAGCCGCAGGGGATCCAGATCGTCGAAATTGGCGATATGCGGCAATACCGGCACGGCGATGCGCACGCGCCGCCCGGCCGGCACCGGCGCCGCTGGCGATGCATCGAGACCGAAAGCATCTTCGGCCGGCAGCCGGTGCGCATCGCGAAAGTACGGGAGCAGCCCGAGGGCTGCCCACCCGGTTTTTTCGGCGATGTAGGTCATCCCGGCGGCGAACAACGACGGATCGCCCCGCATTTTGTTGACGATGAAACCTACGATCAGACGGGCATCTGCGGGATCGGCAACCGCGGCCGTGCCGCACAAACTCGCGATCACGCCGCCCCGATCGATGTCGCCGATCAGCACCACGGGCGCATCGGCGGCGCGGGCGAACCCCATGTTAGCGATGTCGTTGGCGCGCAGATTGACCTCCGAAGCCGAACCGGCGCCCTCGACCAGCACGATGTCGCACTCGGCGCGCAGCCTGGAAAAACTGTCGAGCACATAGGGCATCAACTCCGCCTTGCGGGACTGATACTCGCGCGCTCGCGCATTGCCGAACACGCGTCCCTGCACCACGATCTGTGCGCCAACTTCGCTTTGCGGCTTGAGAAGAACCGGGTTCATGTCGACCGAAGGCGCGACCCGCGCCGCGCGCGCCTGCAGCGCCTGGGCGCGGCCGATCTCCCCGCCGTCGCCGGTCACCGCGGCGTTGTTTGACATGTTCTGGGGCTTGAAGGGGCGCACCGTCAGGCCCCGGTTCGTCAGCAGGCGGCAAAGTCCCGCGACGATCAGCGACTTGCCCACGTCCGATCCCGTCCCCTGGAACATGAGCGCGCGTGCGGTCATCAGAATTCGATGCCGGCCTGGGTCTTAACGCCGGCCGCAAAATGATGCTTGACGGCGCCCATTTCGGTGACGAGATCGGCGGCCTCGATGAGCGCCGGCTTGGCGTTGCGGCCGGTGACGGCCACGTGCAAATCGTGGCGGCGCGCCTTAAGTTTAGCCACCACCTCATCGAGCGGCAGATAATCGTAGCGCAGCGCGATGTTAAGCTCGTCGAGGATCACGAGGCCGATGGTTGGATCGCCGATCAGACTCAGCGCGATCGTCCAGGCCTGCCGGCAGGCGGCGATGTCGCGCTCCTTGTCCTGGGTCTCCCAGGTGAACCCTTCCCCTGCGGTGTGCCAGACGACGCGGTCGCCGAACGATTGGAACGCTGCCTGCTCACCCGTCGGCCTGCTCTTGATGAACTGCACCACGCCAACGCGCCAACCATGGCCGAGCGCGCGCAAAGCCAGGCCGAATGCGGCCGTCGATTTGCCTTTGCCGGGTCCGGTGTGGACGATCAACAGCCCCTTGGCGATGGTCTTGGACGCGAACTCGGCATCCTGGATTTCTTTGCGCTTGGCCATTTTGGCGCGGTGGCGCGCCGCCTCGTCAGATGGGATGTCCGTCATGGGTCCTGCGGCTTTGGATTGCTGCTGCCCGGCACGATAACATGGTGGCCATCCCCGGCAACACCGCATTGTCGTCCGGTCCGTTTTACTTCCAGAGTATTTGCTTACCGTTCGATGCCACCCCGGAAAGCGCCCTCGCGCTTATCCTTGGTCCTCCTCAATACTCCGGCAGGCGAAAGGCGCCCGTCCGGGATGACGATGTAAAACTCTGCGCTTAAACCGTACAGCCGGGGCAATACCGCCTCGGCGTTCCAGAGGGATTGACTTGGCGGCATTTCTATCTGATAGAGTCTCTCAGCCGACGGTGTCTTGTCTCTCTCGACAGGACTAAGAGGGAATACCGGGCGCTGAGTTTCTATCTCAGCCAAACCGGAGCTGCCCCCGCAACTGTGAGCGAACAGCCGCATCGAATGCCACTGGGCCGCTGGCCTGGGAAGGCGATGCTGGCGATGACACGCAAGCCAGGAAACCTGCCGTCGCCTGCCGTATTCGCCATTCCGGGCGGGGCGTCCTGGGGTGAGAGGGTTGGCCGAACGGAGTGCAGGTCCGCTCGCCGCATGTCTGGGTCCCGCTGTGTGCGACGGCCCATCCATCGACGGACCTTGCTATGGACCAATCTGCACCGGGCGCTTCTCTCGAAAAGGCGGCGCGTGCCTCCATCGACCCGACAGTGACCTTATACGTCTGCGTAAAATGCCTCGGGGGCGAAGAGAGCGAAACGGAGCCGCGCGCGGGCGCTCGTTTGCATCAGGCCCTAATCGAGGCCCACAGCCGTCATGACGGTCCGCCGGGCTTCCGTATCGCGCCGGCCGAATGTCTCTCCAATTGCAATCGCGGCTGCAGCGTCGCGCTTAGCGGGCCCGGGCGCTGGAGCTATGTCTACGGCGATCTCAGCGAAACTTGCGCCGCCGAGATCCTCGCCGGCGCGCATCTTTACGCGGCGGCGACGGACGGCCTTGTGCCGTGGCGGGACCGGCCAGCGATTTTTCGCAAGGGCGTGATCGCGCGCATCCCGCCCTTGGAACCGGCCGCTTTAGAGCCCGCTTTTGATGGAATCGAAAGCGGGCTCTAAGTCTTTGGTTATCATGCGTCTTATCGGAAAACCGCTTCACACTTTTCCGGACGCACTCTAGGAACAGCGCATGTCGATTGAAAAAGTCCCCGTCACCATCATCACCGGCTTCCTCGGCTCGGGAAAAACCACGCTCGTTCGCCATCTCATGCAGAACCCGCAAGGGCGCCGCCTCGCTGTTCTTGTCAACGAATTCGGCGATCTCGGCATCGATGGAGAAATCCTGAAAGGGTGCGCGGACGCCAATTGTCCCGAAGACGCCATCGTCGAACTCACGAATGGCTGCCTTTGCTGCACTGTCGCCGACGACTTCGTGCCAACCATCGCGGCGCTGCTTGCAAGGCCGCTGCCGCCCGATCACATCCTGATCGAGACCTCAGGCCTGGCGCTGCCGAAACCCTTGCTTAAGGCGTTCGACTGGCCGGACCTGCGCTCCCGCATTACGGTTGACGGCGTGATCGCCGTCGCCGACGCGGAGGCCGTCGCGGATGGCCAATTCGCGCCCGATCTGGCGGCCATTGCGCGGCAGCGTCTCGAAGACACGAGCGTGGATCACGATACCCCGCTCGGCGAAGTTTTCGAGGACCAGGTCGCCTGCGCCGACATCGTGATTCTGAACAAGGCCGATTTGGTCAGCCCGGAGCATCTCGCCAAAGCGCGCGAGGCGGTGCTAGCGGAATCCCCGCGCAGCATTCCTGTGCTGGAGGCGATTGAAGGCCGCATCGATCCCCGCATCGTACTGGGCCTCGGCGCGGCGGCGGAGACCGATCTCGACGCGCGGCCGAGCCATCACGACGATCAGGGCGCCCACGATCACGACGACTTCGAGACCATCGTCGTCACGCTGCCGTCCGATGCGGCCGCCGAGACAATCGTGGCCAGGATGGAGGCGATTGCGCGCGAGCACAGCGTCTTGCGCGCCAAGGGCTACATCGCCGTCGCCGGCAAGCCGATGCGGCTGTTGGTGCAAGGCGTCGGGACAAGGGTGCGCGCCCAATTCGACCGGCCGTGGCGGGCCGGCGAGCAACGCCTCTCGCGGATCGTGGTAATCGGGGAGCGCGGCATCGACCGCGACGCGATCGCCGCCGTCTTGGTTGGGTGAACCATGCATATCCTGCTGCGCGAACGGCATGGACTTGAGGAGGCCGCGGCCGCCGAGGATCTCGGCCAAGCCCCGGCGGACCTCGCCGTGCTCTCGTTCTCCGACAGCGACCTGAACGCCTTCGCCGCGGCGTGGCGCGAAGGAAGAGAGACGCTGCCGAGCCTGCGCCTTGCCAATCTGCGCCGCTTGACCCATCCGCTTTCGGTCGACCTCTACATCGAAAAAACGCTGTCGCACGCTCGCGGCATTCTGATCCGGCTTCTGGGCGGCGTCGAATATTGGCGTTACGGCGTCGAACAGGTCACCGCGATGGCCGCCAGCAAAGGGATTGCGCTCGCCATCGTTCCGGGCGACGGCCAACCGGATCCGCGGCTCGACGAGGCCTCGAACTTGCCGCCCTCGACTCTGCGCCGGCTCAAGACCTTATGCGACCGCGGCGGGAAGGATTCGGCGCGGGCCGCCTTGGCGCAGCTTGCGCTCGCCGCCGGGCTGCCTGCTGTCACTCCAGCTGACCGCGCGCCGCTGCCTCGCCACGGCATCTATGTTCCGGGGAAGGGAGTTATCGACCCGCAAAGCCTCGACCTCTCGCCCGGCGGCGCGCCCATAGCGCTGGTGGTGTTCTATCGGGCGTTCCTCGCAGCCGCGGACACCGATCCAGCCGACAGGCTGATCGCGGAACTCCAGCGGCGAGGCGTTCGGACATTCGGCCTGTTCGCGGCGAGCCTCAAGGACCCGGAAAGCGACGGCTGGCTGCGGCGTTGGATTACCCAGATCGCGCCGGACGTGATCGTCAACGCGACCGCCTTTTCGGCGCGCGGCGATGGCGGCGCGGGCTCGCCGCTCGACGCCGTCGATGCGCCCGTGTTGCAGGTCGCGCTGGCCGGTTCTACGCACGCGGGGTGGTCGGAATCCGATCGCGGCCTGTCGCCGCCCGACCTCGCGATCCACGTCGTTCTGCCGGAAATCGACGGCCGCATCTTCACCGGCGTCGCCTCGTTCAAGGAGGTCGAAGCGCCAGATCCCGATCTCGGCTTCGCGCGGACAGTCCATGCCGGCGACGAGGAACGCATCGCCGCTATTGTGGGACGGGCGTGCGCCTGGATTGCGCTGCGGCGAACCGCCAACGATCGAAAACGCATCGCTATGGTTTTGTCGTCCTATCCGGGACGCGACGACCAGATCGCGCATGCCGTCGGCCTCGACGCCCCGGCGAGCGCCATCGAAGTGCTGGCTGCGCTGCGCCAGGAGGGTTACGCCGTCGACGGCGCGCCGGACAATTCCACCACATTGATCGGCCGCCTGAAGACTGAAACAGTCCGCTGGCCGCTGGACGATTATCGCGCGGCGCTCGCTGGACTTAACCCCGCGCTAGCCGCCGATATCGACGCCCAATGGGGACCGCCCGAACAGGACGCGGCGATCATCGAGGGCGAATTCGTTTTCAAGGCCGTGAGCTGCGGCAGCGCGATTATCGCGGTTCAGCCAGACAGAGGCCAGCGCCGCGACCGGGCGGCCGAGTATCACGATCCCCGCCGTGCGCCGCGCCATAGCTACGCCGCGTTCTACCTATGGCTGCGCCACGCCGCGAAAATCGATGCCCTGATCCACATGGGCGCCCACGGCACGCTGGAATGGCTGCCCGGTAAATCGGTCGCGCTTTCCCCGTCCTGCTGGCCGGAGGCGCTCATCGGGCCGATGCCGGTGATTTATCCCTTCATCGTCAACGATCCAGGAGAAGCCGCCGCCGCCAAGCGCCGCCTCGGCGCCGTCACCATAGGCCATATGACGCCGCCGATTAGCGCCGGTAAGCTGCCGGAGGGCTTGCACGCGATCGAGCAGCTTCTGGACGAATATTCCCTCGCCGAAGGCCTCGATCCGCGCCGCCGGGAGCGGCTTGCGCGCGCGATCATCGAGGCGGCGCGCGCCTCTGGGCTGGACCATGACAGCGGCCTCACCGAGGACATGACGCCGCGCGAAGCCGTGGTCCGGCTCGATTCCTTCGTTTGCGATGTCAAGACGACGCTGGTGGCCGAGGGGCTGCACATTTTTGGACGCGCACCGCCCCAAGGGGCTGACGCGGAAGCCGAAATCGGCATGCCTTTCGAAGCCTGCGCGGCTGGCGAACGCGCCGCGCTTCTTGCTGCGCTGAGCGGGCGGCGCGTCGAGCCAGGCCCCGCCGGTTCGCCATGGCGCGGCCGCCGCGACGTGCTGCCAACCGGCCGCAATCTCTACGCCGTCGATCCCCGCGCGGTGCCGAGCCGCACCGCGGCCGGGCAAGGCAAGCTGCTCGCCGAGGCGTTGCTGACGCGGCATCTCCAGGACCACGGTGACTATCCGCGAAACGTGATGCTCGACCTGTGGGGTTCGGCGACCATGCGCACCGCAGGCGAGGAGTTCGCGATGGCGCTGCACCTGATCGGCGTCGCGCCGGAGTGGGACCCGGCCTCGACGCGAGTGTCCGGCTTCGCCATCATCCCGCTGGCGGTGCTCGGCCGGCCGCGCATCGATGTGACGCTGCGCATCTCCGGCTTGTTCCGCGATGTGTTTCCAACCTTGCCCGCGTTGTTCGAGCAGGCGGTTGCAACGCTGGCCGCGCGTGACGAACCCGATGAAGAAAATCCGTACCGCAAGAGCGCCTGCCCGCGCGTGTTTGGTCCGGCGCCTGGCAGCTATGGCGCCGGAGTGATCGAGGCCGTCACCGACCTCTCGCCGGAAACAGCGGATGACGCGGGCGAAGCGTGGCTCTCGGCCAGCGGCTTTGCCTATGGCGGAACGCTTGACGGCGCTGCCGCGCGGCCGGCGCTGGAACGGCGCACCGCCGCGACCGACGCCTTTGTCCACACCCAGGACCTACCCGAGACGGATGTCCTGGCCGCGCCCGATTATGCCGCCCACGAGGCCGGGTTCGCCGCCGCCGCAAGGCTGGCTGGCGGCGCAGCTCCGGTTCTCTATCACGCCGACTCCGCAAGGCTCGACGCGCCGAAAATGCGCACGCTCCCCGAAGAGATCGCGCGCGTGGTGCGCGGCCGGGCCGCAAATCCGCGGTGGCTCGCCGGGCAGATGCGGCACGGCTTTCGCGGCGCGGCCGAGATCGCCTCGACGCTCGACCAGATGGCCCTTTTCGCGCATCTCGCCGGCGCCGTCGAAAGTTATCATTTCGACCTCTATTACGAGGCTACCCTGGGCGACGACGCGGTACGAAGCTTCATCGAAGAAGCCAACCCGGACGCCGCGACGGCGATGCGTCAGCGATTTCAACAGTTGCTTGACGCGGGTTATTGGTCCACTCGAAGCAACAGCGCGATCGCGGCGATCGCCACAGCGCCGGCGCAGGCAGGGGAGCGGTCATGAACTACGTCTATGAAAAAGACGGCTCGGCTATCTACCGGCGGTCGTTCGCCATCATTCGCGCCGAGGCGCGGCTCGACCGCTTGAGCCGGCCGATGAAAAGGTTGCCGTGCGCATCATCCACGCCAGCGGCATGATCGAAGTCGCGGATGACATCGTGTTCAGCCGGGGTTTCAGCTCCGCCGCCACCGCCGCTTTACAGCCGGCGCGCCGGTCTTCTGCGACGCTCAAATGGTCGCGAACGGCATCACACGCGCGCGCCTGCCCGCCGATAACGAGGTGATCTGCACGCTGTCCGATCCGCGCGTTCCCGCGCTTGCCGCACAGCTTGGAACCACGCGCAGCGCGGCGGCGCTTGAACTGTGGCGCGACCGGCTCGCGGGCTCGGTCGCCGTAATCGGCAACGCGCCGACCGCGCTTTTCCGCCTGCTGGAAATATTGCAGGAGCCGGATGTGTCTCCGCCAGCGGCGATCATTGGCATTCCGGTCGGCTTCGTTGGGGCGGCGGAATCGAAAGAGGCGCTTTACGAAAGCGGGCTGGCGCCTTGCGTCATCGTTCGCGGAAGGCGGGGCGGCAGCGCAATGGCCGCAGCCGCCGTCAATGCGCTGGCGAGCGAAACCGAATGACCGGACCCGCGACCATCTACGGCATCGGCCTAGGCCCCGGCGATCCAGAGCTGATGAGCGTGAAGGCGGCGCGCCTTATCGGCAAGGCCGGCGTTGTGGCTCATTTCCGCAAACACGGCCGTCCTGGCAATGCCCGCACCATGGTCGAGGGGCTGCTCGCGCCCGATGCGGTCGAGGAAGCGCTGGAGTATCCCGTCACCACCGAGATCGCTTTCGACGATCCAGCTTACAACGAAGTATTGCGCGCCTTCTACGATGATTGCGTGCGCCGGTTGCTGGCCCATGCAGCAGAAGGCCGCGATGTCGCGGTGCTGTGCGAGGGCGATCCGTTCCTCTATGGCTCATTCATGCATTTGCACAGCCGCATCATGGGCCGCGCGCCGGTGGTGGTGGTGCCGGGGATACCCGGCATGTCGGGGTGCTGGACCGCGAGCGGCGTGCCGATCACCTTCGGCGACGACGTGCTGACCGTGGTGCCCGCGACCCTCGGCGAGGAGCGCTTGCGTGAACGGTTCCGCTCCATCGACGCGCTGGTGGTGATGAAGCTCGGCCGCAATCTGCCGAAAGTGCGCCGCGCGTTGCAAGCCGCCGGTCTGGCCGAACGCGCGATTTATGTCGAGCGGGGCACCATGCCAGACGAGAAGGTGATGCGGCTCATCGACAAGACTGACGACGAGGCGCCCTACTTTTCGATGATCCTCGTTCATGGCCGTGGACGGCGGCCATGAAAGGATGGCTCGTTATCGCCGGCCTTGGTCCGGGCGCCGCGCAGCTTGTGACGCCTGAAGTAACCGCTGCGCTTGCGGAGGCCACCGATCTTGTCGGCTATGCGCCCTATGTCGCGCGCGTTCCCGAACGGGCCGGGCTGACCCGTCACGGCTCCGACAACCGTGAAGAACTCGGCCGCGCCCGCCTTGCGTTGCGGCTCGCAGCGGATGGAAGGCGCGTCGCCGTGGTTTCTTCAGGCGATCCCGGCGTGTTCGCGATGGCGTCGGCGGTGTTCGAAGCCATCGAAGCTGGCGATGCTGGCTGGCGCGATCTCGATATCCGGGTGCTGCCGGGCGTCAGCGCCATGTTCGCCGCCGCAGCCCGGATCGGCGCGCCGCTCGGGCACGATTTCTGCGCCATCAATCTGTCGGACAATCTGAAACCTTGGCACACGATCGAATGCCGCTTGCGGCTGGCGGCGCAGGCCGGTTTCGTAATCGCGCTTTACAACCCGAAGTCCCTGGCGCGGCCGTGGCAGCTTGGCCGTTGCTTTGCGCTGTTGCGGGAGGAACTGCCGGGCAGCGTGCCGGTCGTGTTCGCCAGCGCCGTCAGCGACGCCCGCGAGGCGATCGGCATTTTCGCTCTCAGCGATGCGGATGAGACGCGGGCCGACATGCGCACGCTGGTGTTGATCGGCTCGTCTGAAACGCGGCTGATCCCCCGCAGTGACGGAACCGCCTTTGTCTATTCGCCGCGCTCGGCCGGGGTCTCGTCATGATCGAGCCAGCGCAACACTTCGCCCACGGTTTCGACGGTCTTTCGCATTGGGACGAAGGGGCGGCGGACCATCACCACCGGAAGCCCGAGGTCGCGCGCCGCCTCGATTTTCGCCGACGCCGCGTCGCCGCCCGCGTTCTTGGACACAACAATGTCAGCGCGGTAACTCGTCAGCATGGCGCGGTCTTCGATGCGGTTGAACGGTCCACGCGCCACGATGATTTCGGCGTTAGGCAGGGGCAGCGGCGCGCGCGGCTGATCGACGAGGCGCACCAGATAGGCATGCTGCGGGTATGCGGCAAAGGTCTTGAGATGCATCCGGCCGATACCGAGAAAGACGCGCCGCGGCTCGGCGCCGAGAGCCTCCGCGGCGTCAGCCAGGGTGTCGGCCTCGATCCAATGATCGCCGTCCTGCCGTCGCCAGGCCGGACGCTCCAGCGCAAGCAGCGGCACATCCGCTTCGGCGCAGGCGGCGACGGCGTGGGCGCTCATCTGCGCCGCGAATGGATGGGTGGCGTCCACGACGCGATCGATCTTTTCCGCGCGCAGATAGGCGGCCAGACCGTCGATGCCGCCAAAACCGCCGACGCGCCACGCAATGGGGGGCGTCGTTGGGTTATCCGTGCGGCCGGCGTAGGACAGCACCGCGTCGATGCGCGGATGATTAGCCATTGCGCCCGCGAGCCGGTTGGCGTCAGCGGTCCCGCCGAGGATAAGGAGCCGGAGGCGTTGGGTCGGGAGGGATGTCATGACCGGAAGCCATGACACGCAAAGCCCCTGGCTGTCCATCGTCGGGATCGGTGAAGACGGCCTCAGCGGGTTGCCGGACGCGGCGCGCGCTCTTCTCGCCGAAGCCGATCTCATCGCCGGGGGGCGGCGGCATCTGGCGCTGGCCGCCTCGCTGGGCAAGCCCACTCTTGAGTGGGTTACGCCTTTCGCCGCCTCGATTCCAAAGCTGCTGGCTCATCGCGGCCGGCGCGTGGTGGTTCTGTGTTCGGGCGATCCATTCTGGTACGGCGCGGGCTCGGTCATCGCCGAAGCCGTTCCTGCGGCGGAGACCTTCGTCGTCCCGGCGGCATCGACTTTCGCCTGGGCGGCTGCGCGGCTGCGCTGGCGGCTTGAGGAAACCATTACGCTCGGGCTCCATGCCCGTCCTATCGAACTGATGCGCCCGCATTTGCGCGACCGAGCCCGCTTGATCGTCTTGGCGCGCGACGGCGCAGCGCCCGCGCAGATCGCGGCCTATCTGAACAGCCTTGGATTTGGGCGCTCGCGCTTGACCGTGCTTGAGGCGCTTGGCGGCCCGCGAGAACGAATCAGAAACCAGACCGCCGCGCCGTTCGCGCTCGACGAAATCCAGTCCCCGGTAGCGGTCGCAATAGAGGCAAAGGCGGAGCCCGGCGCAATGGTTCTTCCGCGCGTGGCCGGGCTGCCGGACGAATGCTTCAAGCATGATGGCCAATTAACCAAACGGGAGGTGCGCGCGGTCAGCCTCTCCACACTCGCGCCACGCGGCGGTGAATTGTTGTGGGATGTCGGCGCTGGCTCCGGCTCGATTGGGATCGAGTGGCTGCTCGCCCATCCGGCCAATCGCGCCATCGGCATCGAGGCGCGCGAGAACCGGCTTGCCAATGCCCGCGCTAACGCCGCGTCGCTGGGGGTGCCTCATTTCGATCTCAGGCTGGGCGCCGCGCCCGAAGCCCTTCAGAATCTGCCCGCGCCGGACGCGGTTTTTGTCGGCGGCGGAGCCGGCCGCGCGGGCGTGCTCGATGCGGTATGGCAGGCGTTGCCGCCGGGCGGGCGGCTCGTGGTCAACGCAGTGACGCTCGAAACCGAGGCGACGCTGATCGCGCGGCAAGCTCGTCATGGCGGCGCGCTGCTACGGATCGCGATCGAGCGCGCTGGCCCGGTCGGCGGCCTCACCGGCTGGCGCGCCGCCATGCCGGTGGTGCAATGGAGCGTGACCAAATGAGCCGCCTCGTGGTCGGGATTGGTTTCCGCGAAAACGCCAGCGCGCAATCGATTGGCGAGGCTCTGGCCGCCGCAGTGGAGCAGGCTGGTTCGGCCGCGTCCATGATTGCCGTGCCGGAAGACAAGGCCGGCCATCCGGCGCTTTGCGCGGCGGCGCTTCTCGCGGGCCTGCCGATTAAGAAGGTCTCGATTTACGCGATGCGCCGCGCCGATCCGCGCGTCCCGACCCGCTCGGGGGCGGTGCTGCAACGGCGCGGCGTCGGCAGCGTCTGTGAGGCGGCGGCGCTGGCCGCGGCTGGCGCCGGGGCGCGCCTCATTGTTCCCCGTTTGTTATCGGCAGATCGCCACGCCGCCGCCGCCGCAGCCTTCATTGAGGATTCTACGCCATGACCGTTCACTTCATCGGCGCAGGCCCAGGCGCGGCCGATCTCATCACCGTGCGCGGCCGGGATCTGGTGGCCCGCTGCCCGGTCTGCCTTTTCGCTGGCTCGCTGGTGCCGCGCGAGATCATAGCGCTTTGCCCGCCGGGGGCGCGCGTGATCGACACCGCGCCGCTCGACCTCGACGCCATCGCCGCCGAGTTCGCCGCGGCCGATGCTGCGGGTCTCGACGTGGCGCGGCTACATTCCGGAGACCTTTCGATCTGGAGCGCGATGGGCGAGCAAATCCGGCGTCTCGAAGCGCTCGGCATCGCCTACACGGTCACTCCCGGCGTGCCTTCCTTCGCTGCCGCCGCCGCCGTGCTCGGGCGCGAACTGACGCTGCCCGGCATTGCGCAAACCGTTGTGCTCACACGCACCTCTGGCCGCGCCTCTGCGATGCCGCCTCGCGAAAGCCTCGCCGCCTATGCCGCGACGGGGGCGACGCTCGCGATCCATCTGTCGATCCATGCTCTGGACGAGGTGGCAGCCGCCTTGATTCCGCATTATGGCAAGGACGGCGCGGTCGCGGTTGTGGTCCGCGCAAGCTGGCCGGAGGAGATCGTCATCCGCGCCACCCTTTCCACAATCGCCGAACGGGTGCGGGCCCAAGCGATTGAACGCACCGCGCTGATACTCGTCGGGCCGGCGCTTTCGGCCCACGATTTCGACGACAGCGCGCTCTACGATCCGGGCTACGACCGAAGATTTCGCCCATCCGCGGAGAGCCGGCGTGCGCGCGAGTAGGGCGCCGGGGCTCGTCATCGCCGCGCCATCGACCGGCAGCGGCAAGACCACGCTGACGCTGGCGCTGATCGCCGCGCTGCGCCGGCGCGGCCGGATCATCCAGCCCTACAAATGCGGACCCGATTATATCGATCCGGCATTTCACGCCGCCGCAGCCGGGCGGGCCTCGTTCAACCTGGATTTCCTGGGCGCTCCGGCGCTGCAGTTTCGACGCCTTGCTGGACGTTTCCGCCGATGCGGATTTGTGCATCGCCGAGGGCGTGATGGGACCTGTTCGACGGCGTCTCCACTTCGGGCGCGTGGGGCAATGGGTCGACGGCCGATATCGCCGCCGCCTCCGGCTGGCCGGTGGTTCTTGTCCTCGATGTCTCGGGCCAGGCGCAATCGGCCGCGGCGGTCGCGCTTGGCTTCGCGCACTATCGGAACGACGTGACAATCGCCGGCGTGATCCTCAACAAGGTAGCAAGCGACCGCCACGCTGCGATGGCTCTTGAGGCTTTTGCGAGGCATGGGATCACGGTGTTTGGCGCGCTGAGGCGGGAGGCCGCGCTTGCTATGCCAGAGCGCCATCTGGGGCTGGTTCAGGCGCAGGAAGACGAGGCGCTCGCTGAACGGCTTGACGCGCTTGCGTTCCGCGTGGAGCGTGACGTCGACCTCACCGCACTGGAAGCGGCGGCTTGTCCGGCGCAGTTGCGAGGGGAGTCAGCCGCGCGTTCTCGCTTCGCGCCGCCAGGCCAGCGCATTGCGCTCGCGAACGACGCCGCATTTTCGTTCGTCTATCCGCATCTGCTGGCAGGATGGCGGGCGGCGGGAGCAGAGATCGTGCCGTTCTCGCCGCTTGCCGATGAGCCGCCGGACCCGCGCTGCGACGTGGCGTGGCTGCCGGGCGGCTATCCAGAACTGCACGCCGGCAAGCTCGCCGCTGCATCGCGCTTCGCCAAGGGCATGCGCGGTTTTGCTATGGCGAAGCCGGTTCACGGCGAGTGCGGCGGCTACATGACGCTCGGCTCCGGCCTGATCGACGCAAGCGGACAGCGCCACCCCATGCTCGGTCTCCTCGGACTGGAGACCGATTTTTCGAAGCGGCGGCTGCATCTCGGTTACAGAACCGCGACGTTGCTCGCAGCCATTCCAGGTTACTCCGCAGGCACGGTGCTGCGCGGCCACGAATTCCACTACGCCCGCGTCGTGGCGCAGCCCGATCAGCCGCTTGCTGGGATCCGCGACGCAGCCGGCTGTCTGGCGCCGGAGACCGGCAGCAAGCGCGGCAACGTCACCGGAAGCTTTTTCCACTTTGTCGACGTGGCGGAGGAGCCGCAACAATGACAGCATCGGCTTCCTCCGCGCCAGACTTGGGCCACATCGCCCTGATCGGCGCCGGTCCCGGCGATCCCGATCTGCTCACGCTGCGGGCGGTGGAGCGGCTGCGCGCCGCCGATGTGGTTCTCTATGACGACCTCGCCGGCGATGGCCTCCTGTCGTTCGCGCGCCCCGATGCCGAACTGATAGCAGTTGGCAAGCGAGCCGGCCATCCCTCGCCCAAACAGGAGGAAGTGAACCGGCTGATGATCGCCTTCGCCCGCCTCGGCAAGCGCGTGGTCAGGGTCAAGGCCGGCGATCCGTCGATCTTCGCCCGCGCCGACGAAGAGATCGGCGCCGCACGCGCGGCCGGCGTGCCGATCGAGATCGTTCCCGGCGTCACCACGGCGACGGCGGCGGCGGCCTATCTCGGCGCCTCGCTTACGAAGCGGCTGGTCGCGCGCCGTGTGCAGATGATCACCGGCCACGGCGTTGACGGCCGGCTGCCGGACGACCTCGATCTCGCAGCGCTCGCCGATCCCAACGCGACCACCTGCGTGTTTATGGGCAAGGCGACCTTCCCGGCGCTCGCCGCCAAGCTCATCGCGCGGGGCCTCCCGGAGGAAACGCCGGCGGTTGTGGTCGAGAGCCTTGGCACGCCAAACACCCATGTGATGGCCGGATCGCTGACCGAAATCGCAGCCCGTCTGGGCGCGGCGAAACCGCTTGGTCCGTGCCTGATCCTCTATGGCGCCGCTCTCGCCGGCGTGGTGCACGGCAAGGTTTGATGCTGCGCCGCTTCGCCGCCGAGGGATAATATAACCGTCAAAAATTCTGAATCACTTGGCGTCTTGCGCGCGAAAGTGCGTGTGAAAAAATCGCGCTTGGGTTCCCGCTAGTGTCATAACCGCCCTTGCGGGCAGTAGCCTGGAGCCCGGATGGCGGTTTATTTCTCGCGCTTCCAAATGTGCGATTTGCAGACGAGGCCGCCAAGAATGCAGCCCTCAAGTTTAACCTCGTCTTTCCCCGTCACGACGACGTAACCCGTATAGGTGTCGCCGTCCTCGCTGTTGTAAAGCTTGCCCTTCCAGCGATCCGCGCCCGCCTTCGCGGCGCCGTCCATGATGACAACGCCCGCCATGGAGCGCCCCTTCAAGGCTGCGTTGGGATTCCTAACGTCGGTCTCGCGGCCCTTACCCGGCGTCACGACCTTGATGCACATGCCGCCGCCGCAGGGATAGACCGACAGAATGCCGCCTGTCTCTGTGTCGCGCCATGTGCCCATGACATCCTCCGCCGCGGCGAGCGCCGCCGTCGCCGCCGGCAGCGCCAGCGCCAACGCTGCCAACAGCGCCCAGACTTTGTTCCGTCTCATGCCCGGCCTCTCCCTTTTCTTGTTGGTTAGAATATAAATTCACATGAGCGCTAGCACTTGCGAGCACGCCCCGCAAATCGAACTTCAGTCGAGTGTCGTGGCGAAGGCGGCGACGTTCTATCTTTCTCTCGACCCTATGGCGCTGCTATTGCTTATGGAAGTGCGGGTTCGCGGCGGCCGGATCATGGCCGGCATTTTCATTTCTTATTCCAAAAAGCATGCGCAGTTAACGGAAGAGCCTGTCCGCGACCTTGAGGCCGAGGCTTACACGGCGTGGGTACGTCGTCACCTCTCTCATCGCATCCGCTCGGGGATGCCCCAGCCCTCTCCAAAGGGAGAGGCAGAGCCCGCTTTATATGACGTAGTTAAAAGACTCGTAGGTCCCTTGCGCCAGGCGCTGATCCATGCTTTCGGCGGGATTGGGCGACCCGGCTCCCTCGATAATGCGAGCGGGAACGCCGACGGCCGTGCATCTTGCGGGAACGCTCTCAGTCACGAAAGACCCGGCGGCGACCTTGGAATAGGCCCCGATCTCGATATCGCCGATAATTTGAGCGCCCGCGCCAATAAGCACGCCGGTCCGGATCTTGGGATGCCGATTCGCTTTGCCGGTTCCGGTCCCGCCAAGCGTGACCCCGTGCAGGATCGAGACATTGTCTTCGATTACCACGGTCTCGCCAGCCACAAATCCCGTTGCATGGTCGAGAAACACGCCCTTGCCGATTTGCGCGGCGGGATGAATGTCCGTCTGGAATATCTCGGATGAGCGGCTTTGCAGGTAGAGCGCGAAATTTCGCCTTCCTTGCTTCCAGAGCCAGTGAGCGAGCCTGTGCGTTTAAATCGCGTTGTAACCCTTGAAGAAAAGGAACGGCTCAAGAAGCAGGCCCGAAGCCGGGTCGCGCTCCACCACGGCGGCGATGTCGGCACGCGCAGCTTCTCCGATGGAACGGTCGGCGAGAAGGGGTTCCAGAAGCACGGTCTTCAACGCTGCGGCCGGCAAAGCGGGATGGCCTAGTCTTATGGCGAGCTTCGACGCCAGCGCCTCCTCGAATGTCCGGGCTTCAAAAACGGCGCTATAGAGCCCGGCAAGAGCCGGTTCGAGGCTGCGCTCTTGCTCTAACTCGGCGCGCAATGTGGTCCAAACCGCATCGTGCGGAGAACCGCCTTCCCAAGCCGCCGGCGCGCGTGTGGCAAGGTCGCTGGCCGTTGTGGCGTCAGGCGCCGTAGAGATCTCATCGAAAGGAGCGGTCACAGAATTACCTTTGTCGAGATTGCGATCATGATAAAGTAGCTTGCCAGAGCGCCGTCCGGAATAAGTTTCTTTAGAAACTCGGCTTTCATACAAGAAATAGCGAATAGAAACCAATAAATGCTGAAATATGAGGCATCGATACTATATAAACACAATGATTGAAAAAATCTGTTTTGCTATCGTCTTTTTTAAAAGAATTACGATTGCTTCCGCGGCCGCGCGTCCCCTGCTTTTTTTGCAGGCAAACGTTCTCGCGCCGCGGAAAGTTGCCCGGCGCTATGCCTTGCCAAAAATGAGCAGGAAATTGTTGGCGGGCAAATCCAGCTGCCTTTTCAGCGCGATGCCGTGCTGATTGGCTGCTTTCTCAAGATCGCGAATGTCTTTCAGCCCCCACTCGGGAATTTTGGCTGCGAGGAGTTCCTGATCGTACGCCTCGTTGGACGGAGTGGTGCATTTCCCGTCCACCTTGAACGGACCATAAATCGCGATGAAGCCCGCCGGTCTCAGAACCCTCGCCGCGATTTGCGCGACGCCGCCTGCAGTTTCAAGGGGCGCGACCTGGAACAGGTTGATGACGAAGATGACATCGTAGAGTTGGTTTTTCCCGTCGGGCCAAGTCTGGGGGTTCACGGGATCGATTGTGAGCGGGTCGGCGACGTTTGTATTGCCCCTGCCAGAACGGTTCGCCCTGATGGTGTCGAACACCGTCGTATCGTAATCCGATGGCCAGAAGCGGATAAACGGAAAATGCGGCGCAAAGTAATTGATGTGCGCCCCGCTTCCGCTGGCCAGTTCCAGGACATCGCCCGTCTTTGGAAAGAAAGTCTTGAAAGCATGCAGGATAGGATCGCGATTCCGTTTCCAAGCCCAAGCGTTGTAGGAGCTTAGAGGGTAAGGATCGATGTTCGGTCTCAACTCGGACATTCTGAATACCTTCTCATCACAGCGCTTGCAAAGGCGCCCCCGCAGCGCAGGCCGGCGCACAGGATAATGTACCTAGATCAAGTAAATCAAGGCGATCCCCGAAAAAGCAAAAAACTGAGGATTGACGGCCGCATAGCACAACTTATGATTGCGTAAATCTGCCGGCGGCGCAATTACATCCTTTATCAGCGGCTGCCGGAAGGTTTGGGCTCGGATCGAGCTCTCACAATCGGGTCAGCGAGGGCGATCCTTCGGTAGCACTTGGATTTCTCGACCCATTTCGGCTCTTGCAGCGCACAAAAAAGCTCTGCGGCGGCAAGATACGGATAACCCGCGCAACACGCAAATTCTTCTGATCCGCACGGGCGAGGCGCGGCAGGGCGTTGTCGGGCTCTATCAGCCGGGTCTGCCGCGCGAGCAGCGCATGGGCCTTTCCGGCATAAAGGCGCTCGACACCAATATGTCCAGGGTGACGCGGGTACCCAATCCCGCTCCGGTTGCTCCGGCAGCCGCATTCCCGCAGCCGGAAATGACCAAATCCAACTCACCCGCCGTTTGGGGTGACCTTTCAGCAAACTGAATCAATTTGCCGCGCCTAAATCAAATTGAATGACGCAGGCTGCTAGCCGTCGATTTGTCATTCGCGCGAGGTTTGTCCACGCGCGGACGGGGAGGGGATTCCCTATTAGCAACGGCAGAACGGCTGCTGGATGGATGCCTTCGCGGGTATGCATGCCGGCGACGGGGACCACGGCGGGACGCAAGAAATACCCCGGCCAAGGGCGAAAAACCTTGCCGGGGCCCAGGAGCCGGATAAAGGCTCGGATCAAGTTATTTATACAATTCCAATGCGGGCGGGTTCCACAGCGGAATGATGGCGCGTGTCCAAAGTCTCGTCTCGTAAGATTTGGAGCCATCCGACAGATTGTAGTAGTTGTCGCTGACTACATCTCTCGTCACGTAAGTTTGCACGGTGATTCCGGTGAAGCTGTAGCCGACAAGGCCGCCCAGCGCGAATTGAGACTGCTCTTTGCCCCCGCTGGCGGTGTAGAGCCCCTTGCTCGTGTCGGTCGACCCAAAGCCCACAGCGCCGATTTCCCATTTCCCGATCGTTTTGGTCGCGGTCAGGTCGTAGTTGAACCAGTCCGGCATAACTTGATTGTTCGTGGGGCTGAAGACCGAGTGAACACCCGACGTCCCAGCTTGGCCGAAGCTCAAGTTCGCGGCCAGTTTCCAGCCGTTGGCCACGTAGCTCAAGTTTGCGCGTTCACTGAAGGCTCCGCTATCGAACCCGAAAAGCCGGAGCTGGTTGTCGACCGGCGCCCAGCCGCCGGCAAAGGCGCTGAAGCCGAAGCCGCCGCCCAGGTCCCACGCGGCGCCGACGAAACCGACGGGATTGTATAGCTCCGAGTAATCCCGGCCCGACCAAGAGTTGGCTGCGCCGCCAGGATTGGGAACGCCGCCGCTGACCTCTGGCGCCGCGGCGAGAACCTCGATGCGGCCGCCCCCCGGAAGCGTCCACGGGGTCGACCAGGCGATAAGCGGCACGTTGATGCCAAGTGTGGATTTGCTGTCGTCGATGCCGCGCCAGCCGCCTACACTGGCGTTATCGATGAAGTACGCGCCCTCGGGAAGCGCGGCGCCGAGGGCGAGACCGGCTGTCCAGCCCGGAGGCTCGAGCGATCCAGCGTTCGCGCCGCTGGCGAACAACGCCGTTGCGCCGAGCGCAACTGTAACAACTGCTGTTGTGAAGGCTTTCATGTCCCCCTCCATTTTGGCGCTAATAAATCATACTAAAATCATCGATTAGCTTGTTCGCCTGATTCAATCAAAGACTATCCGTAAGCTGAGCTGCAACCCGCTACCGCTGCCCCGGCGTCTAAGGTTTGGAAATTCGGTGCTACAATCGTGCCTTTATGTACAAGAATAAGGGCATAAGATTGCGTGGTAAGGCTGTTACAACCGATTTCATTTCATTTGTTTTGGCGCAATCATAGCAAGAGCTTTGCTTTTTCAGCGTAAGCTGTGGCATTGGCGTTACAGTGGGTATGGCAGCTCGCCAGAGCCCGCCGCCGCTTCTCGATACCGTTCTCGGGCTGAAGTCATCCTACCTACCGTTCCCGCTTAAGCAACCCGGGCGCAAAACAGAGGCGCAAACCATGACCAGCGGCAAAAAACGCATACCGGCCCTCAGGCCGGTGCAGAACTAAGAAGCGAGCGCCGTCCCCTCCTGGCCCGTCAGCTGCAGGCCCGCAAGCCGCGCATAGACGCCGCCAGCGTTGATGAGCGAGTTGTGCGTGCCCTCCTCGACGAGCAGTCCGCCATCGATGACAAGGATGCGGCCGGCGCTGATGACGGTGGCGAGCCGGTATAGCTCGCCCAATAGAATTAAAACATGAGCAGAAGCACGAAGGCGATCGCAAGATAGGTGAGGTTGAGCTTATTTTTCTTGTCCATCGTCGCGTCCTAAGCTGATCATCCTTCCACTTAGGCGCGACGGCGCGGCGCCGTAAGGGGCTGGTTCCATAAAGTTGATTTCATGCACCCGCGATTTGCGCGGCGATGCCGCCTCCGCGCGCTATCGCTTCGTAAGCCGCGGTTCGCGAGCGGGACCAAGCCGCTGACGCGAAAGAAGCGGCGGTGAAAGAGGCGCGCGCGGCAACCGCGCTCGCCGCGTCGGAAAAGGCGGGGCGCGAGGCAGCCGAAGCCCGGCTCGCTGTGTCGAGGGTCAGAGCAGTGGAACAACGTCTCGAAGAAACGCAGGCCGCACTGAATGAGGCTTGGAGAGCTAGCGCTTCGCCCGGCAAGGAGCTGAATGATCTAGGCTTGACGCTTGTGCCCGCGCCCGACTTCCCCGGCTCGAAGTCGAAGGAAGGCGTCGCCGTGTCTCAAGTCGATCCGAACTCGAATGCCGCCGATCAAGGCCTGAAACGCGGCGATATCATCATCGAGGTGCAAAGCAAGGCTGTGTCTACTACCGACGACGTGGCCGATGGCATCCGCGAGGCGCGCGACAAGGGCCGCAAGAATGTGCTTTTGCAGTCGGGTAGTCGTGACAAGCAGCGCTTCCTGGCGCTTCCCATCGAGGGCAACTCGACCACGGCCTTGCCTGCACGTTAGGTCAGAACAACTCGGTCAAATCCTGACGGCCATCGACCACGGAAATCAGCTCTACCGCATCGCTCTCTTCATCGTATTCGTAGAGGAGAAGATAGTTGCCCTCGACAAGCATGCGGAAGCCGGGCCGGATTTCGTCGCGCAGCGCGCCGATCTTTGGAAAGTCACGCAAGATTTGAAATCTTGGCGTCGATCTTCAGAAGCAGCCGATCCGCTGCTGCGGGGTTCTCCGCCGCGATGTAACGCCAGATTTCGCGTAGCTCCGCCTTGGCGCGACGCGATACAAAAAGTTCAGCCACGCCCGGCTTCGCTGTCTTGCAGCCTGGCGCGCTCCTCTGCGATCAGCCCGGCGATATCGAAAGGCCCAGCGCGGCCGCTGGCTTTACCCTCGTCCCACCGGCGGCGCAGCACGTCCATGTCGCGTTCGCGCAACTGACGGCGCGTTTCCCAAAGCCGAAGCGCGTCGCGGATCACTTCGCTCGCGGATGCATATTCGCCTTCTTCCACCGCGCGCCGCACGGCATCCGCCATGGGCGCCGGCAGGGCGATGCTCAGCCTTTCGATGTCGTCCATGAAACCTCCGCTCAGGCATCGATGATAAGAGCGTCGCCGATGCGCAACAAGTCATACCTTTAAGCGGAAGTCATCCCGGCATGGATCGAAGCGTTTTCGGGACGGCGATCGAATGCAGCGCCGCGCCCAAATCACGAAATTAACCCGAACATGGTAAATAGCGGCGCGCCGTTATTATTTCCTGCCTGAACCGGCGCGAAAAACGCATCGAAACGCCTTTTTTACCGCAAAAACGTGCTTCAAAAAGTCCGTTAAATATATTCCCGCGAGGGCCTTAACCATGATGGCGCATTTCGTCCGCGCCGGAACGCGGTCTCTATCAGAAATTTCTCCCGCAAAAACAAGCAGTTATGCCCATTAACGCTTCGGCAAGACGCTTTTACCTACCATCCCCGCTCAAGCAACGCGGGCGCAAAACGGAGCGCAAGCTATGACTGGCGGCAAAACTCACAAACCGGCCCTATCCGATTTCCGGCCGCAAGGATGGCAAACGGCCGCCCTAAGAAGCGAGCGCCGTCCCCTCCTGGCCCGTCAGCTGCAGGCCCGCAAGCCGCGCATAGACTCCGCCAGCATTGATCAGCGAGTTATGCGTGCCCTCCTCGACGAGCAGTCCGCCATCGATGACAAGGATGCGGTCGGCGCTGATGACGGTTGCGAGCCGGTGCGCGATCACAAGCGTGGTGCGCCCTCGCATGACGCGCTCCAGCGCCGTCTGCACGAGCTTTTCGCTCTCCTGGTCGAGCGCGCTTGTCGCTTCGTCGAGAAGCAGGATCGGCGAATTCTTCAAAATTGCGCGGGCGATCGCGATGCGCTGGCGCTGTCCGCCGGAAAGCACCACGCCGCGCTCGCCGAGAAGCGTGTCATAGCCCTTCGGCAATTGCTCGATAAAGGTGCTGGCGAGCGCGGCGCGGCAGGCCTGCTTCACCTGCTCATCGGTCGCGTTCGGCGTTCCGTAGCGGATATTGTCCATGACGGACTCGGCGAAAATGATGGTGTCTTGGCTGACAAGCGACACCCGCCTTCTTAAGTCCGTCAGGTTCGCTTTTTCGACGGGAACACGATCGACGAAGACCTTGCCATGTTGCGCGTCATAGAAGCGCAGGATCAGATTGAAAATCGTGGTCTTGCCAGAACCGGACGGCCCGACGATCGCCACACGCTCGCCGGGACGGACGACAAACGAGACATCGTGCAAGGCTTGAGTATCGGGACGGAGCGGGTATGTGAAGGACACGTTGTCGAAGGTCACTTCGCCTTTTGCGTGCGCCGGGAATGGGCGCGGCTCTTTCGGCGAGACGATCTCTGTTCTAACGGACATCAGCTCCGAAAGCCGCTCGGCTGCTCCCGCAGCTTGCTGCATTTCGCCCCACACCTCGGAAAACTCGCCGATCGCCGCAGCGGCCAGCACGGCGTAAAGCACGAACTGGGCAAGGATGCCGCCCGTGGTGACGCCGTTCATCACATCATGGGCGCCATACCAAAGGACGCCGACAACGCTGCCGAATATAAGGAAGATCGCTGACGCCGTCAGCATGGCGCGCCGTTTCGTCCTCGACACAGCGGCGTCGAAGGAGCGGCCGACAGCCTTTTCATACCGGTCCGCAACCACGTCTTCCGAGGTAAAGGCTTGCATGGTGCGCGTTGCGGCGAGGTTTTCGCTCGCAAACGCCGACGATGCGGCGACCTCATCCTGAGCGATGCGGCTATAGCGGCGAACCGTGCGCCCATAGAGGATGAGCGGCACGATGATAAGCGGTATCACGACAATGACGAGAAGGCTGAGTTTGACGCTCGTCAAGATCATCAGCGCCACCGCGCCGATGAACATGACGCCGTTCCTCAGGACTTGGCTGACCGATGTGGAGACCGCCGCCCTGATTTGCGTCGTGTCCGCGTTGAGCCGCGACATGATCTCGCCGGAATGCGTCTTCTCGTAGAAAGCCGCGCTCAGCTTCGTCAGATGGCGGAAAACGTCGGCGCGCACATCGGCGATGACGCGCTCGCCAAGCCAGGACACGCAATAGAATCGGGTCGCGCTGGAAAGGCCGAGCAGTGCGCCGACAGCGAAGAGGCCCGCGAAATAGATGTTGATAAGGCTTTCCTTGTCGTGCGAAAAGCCGCGGTCGATCATCTCCCGGACCGCGAATGGCAGCATAAGCGTGGAGGCGGACGACAGCAGAAGAGCGATGAACGCCACCAGCGCCACGCCCTTGTATTTGAGGACGTAAGGCCGAAGCAGTGAAAGCGGCTTCAAGCTCCGGCGCGGCCCCGCCGCAGGCTTCGCGGGCAGGCTCGCTTTTTCGGTTTCACTGGGGACGGGAAGGCTGGAACGGCGTTCGGCGATGTCTTGGAAGGTCACAGGTCACACTCACCGCGCACACCTGCGCCATCGAATTTTCTGAATGGATGCAGCGTGATGACGCTTGATCTTGTCATGATCTCACTTCGTCCTGTATAGCAACGATAATGGAACAATTACAAGGCGCATATGGACGCGCAAGGGGAACAGACCATGAAAAAGGACATTCATCCCGATTATCACAAGATCACCGTTGTGATGACGGACGGCTCACAATTCGAAACCTACTCCACTTATGGGGCCGAGGGCCAAAAGCTTAATCTCGACATCGACCCGAATACGCACCCTGCCTGGACGGGCGGCAACCAGCAGATCTTGGATCGCGGCGGCCGCGTGAGCAAGTTCAAGAAGAAGTTCGAAGGCTTCTTGAAGTAGGTTAAGCGCGGCGCTTTCAAGCTAATGCTCAGAATTCAGGGGGCGGCTGGGGCGACCAGATTTGCCACGTTGCGCTTCCAGTCCATAGCGTCCCCTCCGGCGATTTCTATCCCGGCGCCGCTACTGCGCGAGAGCTGCGGCGCCGGAGAACGTTGAGATCGCGGCGCCCGTCCTAACGCAGCTTGCCCGCGCGGCCGTCCATCTTGCGAGGGTTCCGGCAGGGATCGGTGGCTATGCGCGCAAACTAGCGCTTGAGAAGCGCGGCGGCGCGCGTTATGTAGAGGGATGGCGGCGCGGTTCGCGTCCGCCATCCTGGTATGGGGGTGTAGCTCAGTCGGTTAGAGCGCCGGCCTGTCACGCCGGAGGCCGCGGGTTCGAGTCCCGTCACTCCCGCCATCTTTCTAAAATTAGCCCTAGCGAGCAAGCGCTTAGGGTCGATTTTGGCTAATAATTGATTCTGTGTTCTGCCACCCCTTTGCCGAGACAGGTTCCAACTGCCTAGCCAAACGCAGAACGCTGGCAGGCAGAGCGGGATCTGTCCGTCGCGCCTGAAATACGGCGCATCGCGATGCATCAGCAACTTGGCGTGCCGGACATAACGTCGGAGGAACTTTCACGGGGCCGAACGGCTTCGATTTCCGCGCCTGTCGATCGCAGCATCATCTCTACGTCGTAACGGGCTTCGATGCCTAGCCAGAACTACGGCGTAGTCCCGAAGTAACGGGCGAGCCTTAGCGTGGCGCTGGACGTCACGGGAGCGGGCGCCCGGCAGGCTTTCGCCAAGACGTAAGGGGTCGGCTGAGCTGAGCAAGAAACTCCTCTCTGTTCACCCGGATGAACGGGCGCTAACGGGTCCGAATTCATCGTGTTCGCCTCAATGATAATCCGTGATCTTCACGTCTACCGCATCGGGAAAATCCGGTGGGCTTGAAACCTGCGATGTCCTTTTGCTGGGCAATAAATGCGCTGTTCGACTCAAATTACAGGGGCGTACTTTCATTGACCGTCCGAAACCCGTTTAAAGTGCGCGGATAGCCAATGAAGGGCAAAAGCTGCGTTAAAACATCGATGAGCTTAGCGCGGTCATTGCCCACATTGATATTTGCGGCGACATGGCCTTTCACCTGAGGCTCGCAGCCGCCAAGCGCAACAAGCATGCTGAAGGTAAGAAGTTCGCGCGTCTTCACGTCGAGGCCGGTGCGCGTGTAGGTGTCGCCGAAGCAATTGCTCGAAAGGTAATGCTGGATGTGCAGCTGATCCTTGGGCGAGGAAGCGTAGAGACGTTCGACCACATCGCCGCCGATAATCGCCTTCTGGATCGCAAGGCCCTTCTCCGCCCGGTTTTCAGGCGTCGTTGTGGATTGGCCCGGCAGCGGAAGCGTGATCCCTCGCCTGGTCAGCACATCGTTCGTGGCGTGAATGAAATCGAACACCTTGGCCATGCCAACATAAGGCACAGCCTGATAGACGATTTCTTTGATCTCGACCGGCGTGACCCCGGTGTTGAGCGCGGCGACTACCATGACCCGGTATTCGCGCGGCGCCTGGCAGGCGATGATGGCGGCGAGTTGGACCATGAGCCGAGTCCGGACATCCAGATGACTATGGCGCAGGACTTCGTCGAACGCGAAATTGTCGAAGGTCTCGATAAGCTCAGGATCGGTCACCGCCAAGGTCGAGACATGGCCAGGAAACAATTCATCACGGTTTTTGCGCGCTGCTTCATTCGGAGCCATGGCGGTTCCCCTTTGGGCCGGCTTGATAATCTGCCTCGCTGACCTGCTCCATCCATGCGACCGCTTTGCCGTCAAGAGAACTCGGCGATGGCGATATGGGTCATGGCGGTCGTGGGCGTCGCGCCGTGCCAATGCTTTTCGCCTGGCGCAAACCAGACGATGTCGCCGGGACGGATTTCCTCGATCGGCCCGCCCTCACGCTGCACCCACCCGCTACCAGCCGTTACAATCAGCGTCTGTCCAAGAGGATGGGTGTGCCATGCCGTGCGCGCGCCCGGCTCGAACGTGACCGTTGCGCCGCCCGCGCGTCCGGGCGTGGTTGCCTGAAACGGCGCATCGATCCGCACCGTACCGGTGAAATAATCAGCCGGTCCCTTGGCTGAGGGCTGTGAACCTGCCCGTGTGACGATCATGTCCTATCTCCCTGTCAGGATTTGAGTGAAGCCATGTCGATGACGAAGCGGTACTTCACGTCTCCCTTAACCGTCCGGTCATAGGCTTGGTTCACGTCCTTCATCGCGATCATCTCAATGTCGCAGGTGATGTTGTGTGCGCCGCAGAAGTCGAGCATCTCCTGGGTTTCGGGCAGGCCGCCGATCAGCGATCCGGCCATGGAACGGCGGCGGAAGATAAAAGGCACGCCATTTACATTGGTCATCGGCTCGACCGCGCCAACGACCACCATCGTTCCGTCGCGCTTCAAGAGCGCCATGTAAGGATCGGCGTCGTGACCGACGGGAATGGTGTTGAGAAGAAAGTGGAAGCTGCTCTGCGCGGCGTTCATCGCGCCGGCGTCTTTTGATATCAGAACCACGTCTGCGCCAAGCTTTCGGGCGTCCTCGCCCTTTTCGGGTGATGTGGTGATCATCACCACGTGCGCGCCCATGGCGTGAGCGAGTTTCACGCCCATGTGGCCCAGTCCGCCAAGGCCGATAACGCCAACTTTCTGCCCTGGCCCAACCTTCCAATGCTTCAGCGGAGAATAGGTCGTGATGCCGGCGCAGAGCAGCGGCGCGGCGGCGGCAGGATCGAGATTGTCCGGAATACGCAGGACGAACCTCTCATCGACGGTTATTTTTTTCGAATAGCCGCCAAATGTTATTTTGTGCGGCGTGCCGCCGATCTTGTCCTCGTTGTCGTACGTGCCGGTGAAGCCGTTCTCGCAATATTGCTCCAGCCCTTCGTTGCACGAGTTGCAATGACGGCAACTGTCGACCAGACAGCCGACGCCGACCAGATCGCCAACCTTGAATTTGCTAACCTTATCGCCGGCCGCCGCGACGCGTCCGACGATTTCGTGTCCGGGCACATAGGGATAATGCGTCCAGCCCCATTCGTTGCGCGCCGTGTGGATGTCGGAGTGGCAAATGCCGCAATACAAGATGTCGATCGCCACGTCGGCCGGTCTCGGATCGCGCCGTTCGAAGGTGAAAGGAACGAGTTCGCCTGTGGCGGAATGGGTGGCGTAGCCGTGAGTGTGGATGGTCATGTCTGTTTCCCTCTTGTTTCTGTTTCAGTACGCCCTGTGGACGCCCAGACTTGAGCGGATTTCGAGCCCCGGTGTTGTCGCCAGCTTCGCCACAAGATTGGCCACGCTCTTGCGTGAAACCGTGGCGAAAGGGTTCTTGAACGGTTCGGCTTTCTGCGTCGCGCCATAGTCGATTTCATCGCGATTCCTGGAATACCGCAGGTCGAAGGGAAGGAAATCGGACGGATGTGTGTTCCAGGCCGGAATGACGCTCCCTTCGGCGCTGCCAAGGCCGAACGGCTTTGCCGATCGAAACCCCGCTCTTATCTGATTTTCGCTGCCCGCCATGACCGTAATGCGATCAGGCCGTGCAACCTTGGATCGCTGGACAGATCGCCGGCCGCGGAAGCGCCTCTCATTGCGCTCAAGTCAGCGCTAAGCCACGGAACTTGAAAGGGTTTCGCAACATACGGCCCTCGGCGCCGCCTAGGAAGTAATTCGCGCAAATCAAGACGGAAGCCGTCCTGAGGGAGCCGGGAAGCGGCCTCCTTAACATCTTTTAATTCAACGGCAAGTGGTTTGTAACATTCGCTTTCTTATATGAGCGCTACGATCAATCCACAGGGGAGTACAGAGCTGATGGCATCCGGACGAATCCAGGATGATACAGGCAAGCGTCTGGCGGCGCGGCGTTTGACGCCTGCTGGCGCTATCATGGGGGCGGGTTTGCTGGGCGCCAGTTTTCTGGCGGCGCTTCCGGCCGCCGTGCTTTTTACGGCCGCCGCCGCTGCGGAAGATACGCGCGGTAACAATGGCGCGCCTGCGAGTTTTGCGGATCTGGCCGATAAAGTCCGGCCTGCTGTCGTAAGCGTCAATGTAAAGTCGCGCGGCGCGGTCGGCGATGTCTCAAATAAAGATTTTCCGATGCCGGATTTGCCGCCGGACCATCCCCTTCGCGACTTCTTCGATCAATTCAAGCATGGCCAGCCTGAGCGCCGGCCAATGCGTGCGCAGGGCTCCGGCTTTCTGATTTCCCCCGATGGCTATATCGTAACCAACCATCACGTCGCCGACAAAGCCGACGAGATCGAAATCACGTTCGAGAACGAAGAGAAATACAAAGCCAGGATCATCGGTAGCGACAGCCGCACAGACATCGCGCTTCTGAAGATCGACGCCAAGAAGAAGTTCGGCAGCTGGCTTGAATTTGCGGACGCCCCGCCTCGCGTTGGCGACTGGGTGCTCGCCGTCGGCAATCCGTTCGGTCTCGGCGGAACGGTGACGGCCGGTATCGTCTCGGCCTCCGGCCGCGACATTGGTTCTGGACCCTATGACTTCCTGCAGATCGACGCGGCCGTGAACCGTGGCAATTCAGGCGGCCCCGCCGTCAATCTCGACGGGAAGGTTATAGGCGTGAACACCGCGATCTATAGTCCAAGCGGCGGCAGCGTCGGCATTGCGTTCGCTATTCCCGCCTCGACGGCCCGCGACGTCGTTCAGAAGCTGAAAGACCAAGGCAAGGTGAGCAGCGGATGGCTCGGCGTCCAGATTCAGAACGTGGATGAGAACATCGCCGAAAGCCAGGGGCTTAAAGACGCAAAGGGCGCGCTGGTCGCAAAGATCCTCTCTGAGGGGCCCGCCGCGAAATCGGAGCTCAAGGCGCGTGATATCATCGAGCAGGTGAATGGAAAGCCCGTTGGCAATTCGCGCGAACTTGCAAGGACGATCGCCGCCCTGCCTCCCGGCTCCGATGCCCGGCTGCACATCTTCCGCAACGGAGAAGAGCGAGACATCACGGTCAAGCTTGGCGAGTTCCCAAACAACGATAAGGTGGCGGCGCTGAGCGGCGGCGGCGAAGACGAAAACGCATCCGGCAAGGAGCTTGAGGACTTGGGTTTGACGCTTGTGCCGGCGCCCGATTTTCCAGGCAGCAAGTCGAAGGAAGGCGTCGCTGTGTCCGCGGTCGATCCGAATTCGAAAGCTGCGGATCAGGGTCTGAAGCGCGGCGACATCATCATCGAGGTCAACGGCAAAGCCGTATCCTCTCCCGACGAAGTGGCGGATGGCATCCGGGACGCACGTGAGAAGGGCCGCAAGAATGTCCTGCTCCAGGTGCGCAGCCGCGATCAGCAGCGCTTCCTGGCGCTTCCGGTTGAAGGCAAACCCGACGCCGGCAAGGACCAGGAGACGCAGGAACCGCCCGTGACCAAGGAAAAGGATACGCCAAAGCACGGCGCCCACTAGCCCGTAGCAGCGAGGGCGAAAGCCCTCGCTTTTCTTGCGTTTCATTTGGGGATGATCTTAAATGCGAGTTCTAATCGTTGAGGACGACCGGACGGCGGCCGATTTTCTCGCCAAGGCGCTCGGCGAGGCCGGCTATCAGACCGAAATCGCGGGCGACGGCGAAACGGGCTTCGAACTCGCGAACAGCTCTGCTTTCGGCGTGCTCATCGTTGACAGGATGCTCCCGAAGCTCGATGGCTTGTCGCTGGTGGAGCGCCTTCGGGCGCGCGGCGACCGCACGCCCGTTCTTATCCTTAGCGCCCTGGGCGCCGTCGACGACCGGGTCAAAGGCTTGAGGTCCGGCGGCGACGACTATTTGCCGAAGCCTTATTCACTTGTCGAGCTGGTAGCGCGCGTCGAAGCCCTTGCGCGCCGGGGCCCATCCGAAGGCGCTGTCACGACTTATAGCGTGGGAGATCTCGTGCTTGACCGCCTCGCCCATAAGGTGACCCGCGCCGGGGAAACGATATTGCTGCAACCGCGCGAATACCGGCTTCTTGAGTATCTGATGCGGCACGCAGGCCAAGTCGTAACCCGCACCATGCTTCTGGAAAATGTGTGGGATTATCACTTCGATCCGCAAACCAATGTGATCGACGTGCATATTTCGCGGCTTAGAAGTAAAATCGATAAAGGGCAAGGCAAACCGCTTCTGGAAACTGTGCGGGGCGCGGGTTACATGATCCGCGATGAACGCCGTTGACTTTGCAAGACTTGTCCCTCGCTTAGTACTCGCGACGCCGTTCCGGCTTTTCGCGGTCTACGTATCGCTGTTCTGCGCCGCCGTGGCCGCCGTTTTTATTTACGTCAGCTCCGCCACGCTCGGATTTCTCAGCCACGAGGCAGAGACTTTAGTTCAGACCGATTTCAACTTTCTCTCGGCGCGTTATCGCGACGGCGGTCTGCCATCGCTCGCCAACGCGATCTCCGAGCATTCCGCGCCTTTGAATAACACGCTTTATCTTTTGACCGACGGCAATGGCAAATGGCTTGCCGGCAATCTTGACACCGTCGCCGCGGATCTATGGGACACCCAAGGCGCGGCCCAATTCTCCTACCGCAAACGCGGAAGCGATCATAGCGAGGAGCGCCAGGCTTTCGGCATTGTCGCAAGGCTTCCAGGCGACCTTCATCTCATCGTCGCCCGCGATATCGAAAGCCAGGAGACGCTGAAGCGGCTGCTCAGAACCGCATTCATCCTTGGATACGCGCTCATTATGATCATTGGCGCCGCCGGGGGCGTGATTGTAAGCCGGCGGATGCTGCGCCGCGTCGACGCGGCGTCCGGCGCCGCGCGCTCCATCATGCAGGGCAATCTCGCGCAGCGGATTCCCGTAACAGGGCGCAACGACGAATTCGACCGTCTGAGCCAGAACTTGAACGCCATGCTCGACCGCATTCAAGACCTGATGGCCGGACTCAAGAATGTTTCGGATAATATCGCCCATGACTTGAAGACGCCGCTTCACCGGCTGCGCACGAGGGCCGAGCGGGCGCTGCAATCCAGCCGCTCTCCGGAGAAGCTTGCGGAAGCGTTGGGCTCCGTCATCGAGGAAGCCGACACCCTGATCCAAACCTTCGACGCGCTTTTAAGCATCGCCCGGCTTGAGGCGGGGTCAAGGTCCGAAAGTTTTGGGCCGCTCAATGTTTGTGCGCTGATTCGCGACGTGGCCGATCTCTATGAGCCAGCCGCCGAGGAACGCGGGCTTTTATTGGGGCTTAAATGTTCAGGCGACATTATGATCGCGGGTGAAAAGCATCTCATCGGGCAGGCGGTCGCGAACCTTTTGGACAATGCCATCAAGTATGCCCTCCCGACATCGAAGACGGTGGAGGAGGGCGCAAAGCCGGCCTCCGTTGAAATCGGGCTCGAGGACAAGGGGGACAGCGTGGATATCGTAATTTCAGATTGTGGCCCCGGCGTTCCGGCGAAAGACCGCGAACGCGTTCTCCAGCGTTTCGTCCGCCTTCAGCCGAGCCGGTCGATTCCCGGAAGCGGGCTAGGCCTCAGCCTCGTCGCGGCCGTAGCGCGGTTGCATGACGGCTCGGTCGCCCTGGAGGACAATGAGCCGGGGTTGCGGGTGCGCCTCACACTGAAGAAGAATCTGTCCGCATCTGAGATGGCGTATACTGTCGAAGCCCCTCCATTATTGAGCCATGCAAGTTGATCCTACAGCGCTTTCGAGCCGGTTACAGGCGGCTCCAATCGATGATGACGCTGGCGCAGGCGCCCGCGCTCTCGAAAGGGTGCTTGCCGCCCTCAGAAAGGAAGGCGCGGCCGGGGCCGGTTTCAGCGAAGAGACATCGAAATTTTTGAGCGGCGTTTTCGCGGGATCCTCCTTTCTTTTCGGGGCTCGCCGAGCGGCGCCCTCAGCGCCTCATGGCGGCGCTCAATTCATCGCCTGAGGCACGGTTGGCGGATGTTCTCTCGAAAGCCGTGAGGGAGGCCGCCAGCGCGGCGAATATGCGCGAGACGATGAGCGTTCTGAGGCAGGCAAAAAACGAAGCCGCCTTCTTGATCGCTCTCGCCGATCTTGGCGGCGTCTGGAGCGTGGACGAGGTCACGAGCAGACTGAGCGAGGCCGCCGACGTTTTCGTGAGCCTGGCCGTCCGTTTCCTCCTCATGCGCGTGGCGCAGGCGGGACAGCTTCTGCCGCCCGACCCGTCCGAGCCTGGCAAAGGGAGCGGCTTGATCGTGCTCGCCATGGGCAAATATGGCGCCCACGAACTCAACTATTCGAGCGATATCGATCTCATCGTCTTTTTCGACCGCGACATCGCTCCGCTTGCGTCGCATATCGAACCCGCCGCTTTTTTCGTCCGCCTCACACGCGATCTCGTCCATATCCTTCAGGAGCGGACGGCTGACGGGTATGTGTATCGCACCGATTTGCGCCTGCGTCCCGATCCCGGCTCGACGCAAGCCGCGATCTCGACTGAGACGGCGTTTCGCTATTACGAGAGCCAGGGTCAAAACTGGGAGCGCGCCGCTTTGATCAAAGCGCGTCCCGTGGCGGGCGACTTCGCTGCGGGCGAGGCCTTTTTAAATGCTCTCAGCCCTTACATCTGGCGCAAATATCTCGATTACAACGCCATCGCCGACATTCACGCGATGAAGCGGCAAATCCATGCCGCGAAAGGGCACGAGCAGATCGCGGTCGCGGGCCATAATTTGAAGCTCGGGCGGGGCGGCATCCGCGAAATCGAGTTCTTCGTGCAATCGCAGCAGCTGATAGCGGGCGGCCGGCAGCGGGCGCTTCGCTCGCGCCAAACCCTTGAAGCGCTCAACAGTTTGACCGTCTTCGACTGGATCGGCCCGAAGGTGCGCGACGATCTCTCCGCGGCTTACCGCTATCTCCGGCGCCTGGAGCACCGCCTGCAAATGATGGCGGATCAGCAGACCCACACGCTCCCTTCGCCGCCTCAAGACCTTGCTCGCTTCGCCCGCTTTGCAGGCTATGCCCAAGTTGCGGATTTTGAGCGCGACGTGCGCCAGACCCTGCAGACTGTTCAGAAGCACTACGCCGCGCTGTTTGAAAGCGTTCCGCAGCTTACAGCGTTGAGTGGCGGCGGAAATCTCGTATTCACAGGCGACACGGACGATCCGGCGACGGCGGAGACGCTTTCGAAGATCGGCTTTACGAACGCGCAGGCGGCGATCGCAACCATCAAAGGCTGGCATTATGGGCGCTATCCCGCCATGCGCAGCGCGCGCGCCCGTGAAATCCTGACCGAGTTCACGCCCGCGCTGCTTGAGGCGCTCGGCAAGACCGGCGACCCAGACCTCGCCCTTGCGACCTTCGACAAATTCTTAAGCGAGGTTCCGACCGCCTTGCAGCTCTTCGCGATGCTGCGCGCCAATCCGGGGCTGCTTCAGCTTATCGCGCAAATCATGGGCTCTGCTCCAAGGCTCGCCAGACTGCTCACCCGGCGGAGGCGGCTCATGGACGCCATCCTCGATCCGGGCTACCAAGGCCGCCGTCCCGCCGATGACGATCTGCGCCGCATGATCCGCGACGAGATCATGGATGCGGGCGCTTATGAAGACCGCCTCAACCGAGCGCGCATCACCGGCCAGGAGCAGATGTTCTCGATTGGGGTTCAGCTTCTTTCGGGGCAGCTCACGCCACAACAGGCGGGCAAGTCTTATTCCTCGATCGCCGAGGCGCTGATCGAAACATTGCTCGATGCGGTTCAGGCCCACTATGGCGGCGCGCTTCCGCCGCCCGCCGTCATCGCAATGGGAAAGCTTGGGGGCCGCGAGACAACCGCCTCCTCGGATGTCGACCTGATCGTCGTTTACGAGGTTCCGCCGGGGACCGCGCCGCAGGCTTCCCAGCATTATGCGCGCATGACGCAGCGGCTCATCAGCGCCATTTCAGCGCCCACCCCGGAAGGCGAGCTTTATGCGGTCGATATGCGTCTCAGACCCTCAGGCAAAGCAGGCCCTGTGGCCGTGCGCCTCGACGGCTTTTTGTCTTATCAGAGGAACGAGGCATGGACCTGGGAACACCTCGCGCTGACGCGGGCGCGCCCTATAGCCGGGCCGCCCGAGCTTCGAAGGCGTTTGCGCGAGATCATCCGGGAGGTTTTGACGACGCCGAGAGATCGTTCGAAAGCCGCCGCCGACGTTCGAGAGATGCGCGCGATGATCGACAGGGAGAAGGGCGCACGCGATATCTGGCAGATCAGGAATTACAACGGCGGCCTCGTGGATGTCGAATTCATTGCGCAGTTCTTGCAGATCGTTCACGCCGCTAGAGAACCGGCCATCCTCGATCAGAATATCGCGAAAGCGCTGCGTAACCTCACCGAGGCGAGCATCCTCGGCGCGGCGGACGGCGATTCGCTTCTCGGCGCGGCGCAGCTGTACCAAGACATCGGTCAAATCCTGAGGCTCTGCACGGATGGCGGCTTCGACCCCAGCGCGGCGCCGCATGACCTTGTCGATCTCCTGCTCCACGTTACCGGCGAGCCAGACTTAGCGCGGCTGGAGGCCCGGCTTCGCAAGGCTTACGCAGAGACCGCGCGACTGTTTGCGAAGCTTGTTGTCTGATACCAGACGTCGTTCCCCGCAGGAGGAAACCAGTGATTTCAATTCAATGGTTTTCTGGATGGCCGGGTCAAGCCTGGCCACGACAAAAGGGGTAATACCGATTTTTTCACAAGCTCCTTCGCGGGCATGAGACCGGCCGAAACGCAAACACGCCGAGGTTTGTTTGCTGCGGAAGCGTTACGCCGACGGTCGCTTACTGCTATTCGCCGCCCTGACTCTGGGCATCGCGCTTCTCTTTAGCCGCGCGCTGGCGCTCGACGATCTTCACAGACAAAATCGACAGCTCGTAGAGAAGCAGCGTCGGGATGGCGAGACCGGTTTGGCTGAGAATGTCGGGCGGCGTGAGCACAGCCGCGACCGCAAAGATGATGACGACGGCATACCGCCATTGCTGCCGCAGCCATTGCGACGACACCATGCCAACCCGCGCAAGCAGCGTGAGCACTACGGGCAGCTGAAAGCAAATGCCGAAAGCAAGGATAAGCGTCGTGATGAGATGCAGGTATTCGCTGACCCGCGCCGTTAATTGGATATGAACTTGCGCGTCTCCCGCCTGCTGCATCGACAGGAAGAACCGCATGGCGAGCGGCATCACCAGGAAGAACACAATCGCCCCGCCGAGTAAAAACAGGAAGGGCGTCGCGAATAAATAAGGCAGGAACGCTCTTCGCTCGCTCCGGTAGAGGCCGGGGGCTACGAACATGTAAAGCTGGGTGGCGAACATCGGAAACGAAAGCACTACCGCTCCGAAAAACGCTACGCGCAGCTGCGTGAAGAAGAACTCCTGCGGCGCGGTGTAGATCATCTCGATCCGGCTCTCGCCGCCCACGGCGAGCCGGTAGGGGATGAGAAGAAAATTGTAGATGTACTGCGCGAACATATAGCAGAAGACGAAGCATACGACCAAGGTGACGACGCAGTAAATAAGCCGCCGCCGAAGCTCGACCAAATGCTCGATCAACGGCGCTTTCGTCTGGTCGATGTCGTCTTCTTGGGGATTCGCCACAGCCATCGCGATGCGCTCAAACCGCCGGAGCTACGCGATCTTTGGCAAGCTCCCCCGACGGCGCCTGCGTATCCGAAGCGCCTGAGGGCAACGTATCCCTCGCGGCAGCCTCGCCTGCGGGTTTTTCGAAATGCGCGATGCTGGCTGGTTCGCCGGAAGCGCCCTGAGAGGACTTCGCATCCGGTAGCCCATTCGGCTGTTGCGCCTCACCCCGAGGAGCTGGGTTCTCGGGGAGCGCTTGCTGCGCAGGAGCTTGTTCCGCTGGCTCAACGGGCTTTGGAGTATAGTCCTGGTTGATCGCCCGCGCGATTTGATCCTTCAGTTAACTCGCCGGGTGCAGGGAACGGAACTCCTGGAGATTTTTATGTAAATCCTCGTAGCCCGCCTCCCGGACGGAATCTTCGAATTGGCGGCGGAAATCGTCGGCAGACCGGCGTAGCTTCGCGACCATGCGCCCAAGCGAATGGAGTACGCTCGGCAGCTCCTTTGGACCGATGAAAATCAGCGCAATAACCGCTATGAGAAGAAGCTCAGACCACGCGATATCGAACATATAAGACTGTCGCCCTCAAAAAAGCTCAGCAAGCAATGAACGAAACGGCTTAAGCTTTCGTCTCAGTTCCCGCAGGAGCCTTCGCTTCTGTCCGCACCGGCTCGTGCTCGATCGGTTTCGCGGGCTGCGCCGGCGGGGATGGAGCGGGCGTATCGTCCTCGGCCATGCCCTTCTTGAAGCTCTTGATCCCCTTCGCCACATCGCCCATAAGGTCGGACACCTTGCCTTTGCCGAACAAAAGCACGACCAGCAGCAATACGATCAGGAGCTGCGGAAAACTCCATGCCGCTCCAAACATCAGATCCTGGGGCATCTGCATTCCACTCCTTCGCCCTCGCCTTACACTCACGGGAAGGCATTCTATACATTCCAAGCTGGACTGAACGTGGCCGCATGCGCGCGGCATGTCAAGCGCACGCAGCCAAGCAAAGCCTATCACATTCGATATTGGTCAATCTGTCCTAGATCCGGACGCCATCATACCGCATGGATCCACGATGCGCGACCGTTAACGCGCCGAAACCGCCCGCACCGGAGCGTCTGGTTGCGGTTCCTCGTCTCGCGCATCACCCTCATTGTCGCCTGCTTCGTCCTCGGCATGCACGCCCGAAGGTTCATCCTCCAGCGGCTCTTCGTCCTCCCGAAGCGTCACGCTGTCGTTGGGCTCTGGCACGGTGAAGCCGGGCGGCAGGTTGCTGTCGAGAAGACCGGCGCCTTTAAGCTCGGCCAGCCCAGGCAGGTCGCGGATGGAATCGAAGCCGAAATGCTCCAGAAACGCCTCGGTGGTGCCATATGTAACCGGACGTCCTGGCGCGCGCCTGCGCCCGCGCAGCCGGACCCAAGCGATTTCCAGAAGCACATCGAGCGAGCCCTTGGACGTGGAGACACCCCGGATCTCCTCGATCTCCGCCCGCGTCACCGGCTGATGATAGGCGATGATGGCCAGCGTTTCGAGCGCGGCTTTGGAGAGCTTTCGCTGCTCGACGGAATAATGTTCGAGAAGGAATGAAAGGTCTTCGGCGGTCCTGAAAACCCATTTGCCCGCCACTCGGATGAGGTTGACGCCCCGCCCGGCGTAAAGCGTCTGGAGCTCTTCGAGAAGCTGAACCACGTCATCCTTGGCGCCGAGATGCTTTGCAAGCGACGCCTCGTCAAGCGGCTCCGCCGCCGCGAACAGCAGCGCCTCCAATATCCTCAGCTTCTCGCGCCGGTCGGCCGATGGCAGGCGCGCGATGTTGGAAGGCAAAGGCAGCGGTAAAATAGGCACGCGTCCGCTATCGCTTCCTCCGCCCGATCTCTTGCCGTCCTTGCCTGCCATCGGGAACCTTCCGTTATCCCCAGCTTCTTACGAAGCTAGTTCGCCTGATTTGGGGACAATGCGCAAGAGGCGCTTGCGGATCGCAGCAAAGCGCCGCCACCGCGCGATTCTTTTCGCATCTACAATTGCCGCGCCGAGCTTTGCGGCTTTTTCGATAAATCACGCACGCTAATCGTAAATAGATGTTTGACTGTGCCCGAGTACAACCAAAGCGATATATTGCGTGTATGGAAACACCTCTGTCACAGCGCCCGGATGCGGTTAACATCGTCCAACGTATGACATTGGGCGGCATAGAGACGTTCGTCCTGGATCTCGTGCGTCAGCCTGATCAGAAAAACACCATCATAAGCCTTGAAGGCACAAGAGAAGAACTCGTTCAAGAATGGCCGGCGCTCGCGCCTGTCGCTGGCAAAATTATTGGGCTTGGCGGCAAAGGAGGCATCCGGCCATCTGCGGTCCTTCGGTTAGCCCGGATCTTGAAAGACCTCCGGCCAACGTCGGTGCTGCTGCATCACATTGGGCCGTTGCTGTATGGCGGCATCGCGGCGCGCATGGCGGGCGTTCGAAACGTCATCCATGTCGAACACGATACGTGGCACTATAGCGCGAAACCGCGTCATGAACTTATCGCGCGCAGGCTCGAAAGCTTTCTCAAGCCGCGGCATGTGTGCCAGTCGAGGACGACGGCGAAAAGGCTTTCGGAAATCCTCCCCGGCGCCAGCATCGAAATTGTGCCGACCGGCGTCGATCTTGAAAGGTTCAAGCCGGGAGACAAAGCGGGCGCGCGCGCAAGGCTTGGGCTGGAAATGCGGGCTCCAATAGTGGGAACGGTAGGGCGGCTGGAGCCGGTCAAGGGGCATTCGCGGCTGCTGGCGGCGTTCCGGTACTTGCCCGGGGACGTTCGTCTCGTCATCGCCGGAGATGGCGCCGAGCGAGCGGCGCTCGAAGCGCAAGCAGCCGCGGGCGGCGTTGCAGCTCGTGTCACTTTTCTCGGCCACCGGGATGACATCGAGGAGATTCTTCCGGCCTTCGATCTGTTCTGCCTGCCTTCCCTGAACGAGGGATTTCCTCGCAGCCTTCTTGAAGCGCAAGCCTGCGAGGTTCCGGTCATCGCAACCGACGTGGGCGCTGTGAGAGAGGCCGTTTGCCCGGAAACCGGGCTCGTGGTCGAGGGAGCGAACGCGATCATTCTCGCCCAGGCGATGGAGCGAGCTTTGAATCGTCCCCTGGGCCAGTCGCCCCGCGACTTCATCGAAACCAACTTTTCGTGGCGCAAGACACTGGACTCTTATCGCCAAGTGGCGGAGGCGTAAATGCTGGCTGAAACTGTTTTCGGCGTCTCGGCGGCGGCGGCCGTTTATCATCACGCCCTTTACCCCCTCCTGCTGCGCGCCTCGGCCGGGGAAGCGCCCGCCGCCTTCCCTATAACGCCGCCCGCGGAAGAGCTTCCGTCCCTCACCATCATTGTGCCCGCCCACAATGAGGCGAAATTCATCCGCAAGAAGATCGAGAACCTGGCGGCGCTCGATTACCCGCCCGGAAAACTATCCATCGTGGTCGCCTGCGACGGGTGTACGGACCGGACGGCGGCGATAGCGGAGCAGGCCATCGAGGCACTGCCTTCGGGAAGGGTCAAACTCGCCGTCTATCCCGTAAACATGGGCAAGGTTGCGGTTCTGAACGAGCAAATCGCCTTGGCTCGAACCACCATTATCGCGCTTTCCGACGCATCGGCGCTGCTGCCGCAGGACGCCCTTGTCAAAGCCGCCGCGCATTTTGCGGACGAAACGGTTGGCTTCGTTTGCGGCGCTTACGAGCTTGCTCCCGAAAGCGGCGCGGGTGAAAGGCTCTACTGGCGATATCAATGCAAGATCAAGGCGCGCGAGGCGGCGCTTGGCTCACCCTTTGGCGCGCATGGCGCATTCTATGCGTTCCGGCGCGAGCCGTGGAAGCCGATGGCCGCCGGCGTCATCAACGACGATGTGATTTTGCCCATGTCGATCGTCGCTCAGGGTTACCGTGGCGTCTATGACGCTGGCATCGCTGTGAAGGAGACTGAATTGGCGACGCACGCCCAGGATTTTCGCCGCCGTATCCGCATCGGCGCGGGAAACCTTCAGCAAGCGATCAGCTTAAGATCGTTGGCGAACTTTAAGCGGCCTGGGCTTGCTTTCACCTTTCTGTCCGGGAAGGCGTTGCGCGGCGCGATGCCGTTCATTGCGGCGGCCGCGGCGGTCTCGGCGCTCTATCTCGCCGCGCAAGGCTCTCCGGCGTTCGAAGGCTTCGCGCTCTTCGGCGTGCTCGCCGCTCTCATCTGCGCCCTGCCCTGTGACGCAATCCCGCGTTTCTGCCAGCCGCTTTCCACCCTCGGGCGCGGTTATGCGGCAGCGTTCGCCGGGGCGTCGGGATATCTGTTGGGATGGCATAGGCGGCCATGGCGGCGAGCGCTGGCGGCGGCGCAAGCCAAAAAGCATTTCGTTCCTGCTTCCGTGGAAGTGAGCAAGCGCTTGCTCGACATTGCCGTCGCACTGGCGGCGCTCGCCGTCCTCTCGGTGCTTTGCGCGCCGCTTGCGATTGCGATCAAGCTCGGCTCGAATGGACCCATCTTTTACCGGCAAATGCGGGTCGGACGCATCCGGCCGCATGTCGCCGAACTATTCTGGCTCATCAAATTCCGCACCATGCGGCAAGACGCGGAAGCCAAGTCTGGCCCGGTCTGGGCAACAGACAACGATCCCCGCATCACCAGGCTAGGGCGGTTCATGCGGAAGACGCGTCTCGACGAGCTTCCTCAATGCATTAACGTGCTGCGCGGCGAGATGTCGATCGTTGGTCCGCGCCCTGAACGGCCGGGATTCTTCCGCCGCCTGGAAAATGAAATCCCTTTCTACGTGGAGCGGACCTATGGGCTCAGACCCGGCATCACCGGGCTGGCGCAAATCAATCAAGCCTACGACCAGACTATAGACGATGTGCGCAACAAGGTGCTCTACGACCACACTTATGCGCTGAGGCTCAACGGCTGGAAAGATTGGCTGCTCTCCGATCTTGGCATCATCCTGAAAACAACGGAGGTCGTGGTGACGGGGCGCGGTGCGAAATAGCCGGCGGACGTCATCGCCTCTTAAGGTTGTATAAACGAAAGGAATGCACTATCAGGCTGTGGAAACTTTAGCGATTCGGGTTCTTTTATGTCTCAGCAACATGAAATTGACGACGATCTCGATGCGGCCTACGTCTCCCGCGTGCGGCCTCACATTGAGCGTCTCGCCCAGGCTGACGAAGATGTCATCCTTGATTTCTCGAAGGTGGAGTTCGTCGATAGCTCCGGCCTCGGCGCCCTTGTTTTCCTTCACAAGAGGCTCGTTTCGAATGGGCACAAACTCAAGGTCGTGGGCTTGAGGGGGCAGCCTCTTCAGCTGTTCAGCAATTTGCAACTTGTTCCCTTGTTCTGCGATTAAATCATTCCGGGGCTAAAAAACGGCGGGGCTCATGCTCCATTTCTCGTGGAGGGCTATTTTCGCCTTCGGAATCATGATCGCGCTGGCGGGGTGCGTGACGCCGTACACACCGTGGCCGGACGAGGCCGGCGGCGGCATGGCCGAATCATATCCCGCTGAGAATGAGGCGTTAACGCTTCTCAAGCAGCGGTACCGTCTGCTTCTTGAGCGGAGGGCCGATGAACGCGTTCCGGCGCAGATGCTACTTGCGCAAACGCTTATCGTCCGGGCGTTACGCGAGCAAGCCGGCGGTCTTTCGAACGATTCCGGTCAAACCATCTCGGCCGCTTCTGCAGCATTGGACGATATCGAGAAGACCCTCGGAGGGCGGCGCGAATAGGCTGAAGTGCGTCCGGAAAAGTGTGAAGCGGTTTTGCAGTAATGCCAGCATTGTTCTCCTCCCCGCGAAAACGGGATCAATGTAAGTCGCTGTTTGTGAAATAAAAATAGGTTCTCGCCAGAGTTTACCCCCGTGCAGACCGGGGCCTGAACGACGCTGCGGACCGTCAGCTGCTCCTGCGGGTGGGATAAGACGCACGGCGAGGCAAAGAGCTTGAAGACCATGAAACACACTCTTCGATTCCTGGTGGTGTGTCTCTTCGCTTGGGCCATCTCCTCCGAAGCCCTCGCGGAATGGACGACAACCTCCACAGCCTCATGGTCCTTAAGCGAGAAGACCAAGAGCGAGCAGCTGCATGTCGGGGACATCCTTTCAATCATTCTCCCCGGCGAACCAAGTCTCAACAAGGAATTTCAAATCGACCGGCTTGGGCAAATCACGCTTCCCGAGGTGGGAGCGCTCGCGGTGGCGGGCGAGCCGCTGGACAAGGCGGGGGAGACGATCAAGCGGCGGCTTGCGCTTGCCTTTCGGGACCTCGACAGGCTGACCGTCAAGCTCAAGGACCGCAGGCTTCTCGTAAATGTTGCGGGCTACGTCAAACAGCCGGGACAGGTCGATTTGCCCGGCGACGCCTCCGTCCAAAACGCGATTGCGGCGGCCGGCGGTCTCTCGGAAGGCGCCCAACTCGACCGGCTGCAACTGAAGCGCGGCGGCGAGGTCACCACCTTCGACTACAAGAAATATCTTGAAACAGGCGATGCGAGGTATCTGCCGCGCCTTTTGCCGCTCGACACGGTCTTCGTTCCTTCATCGCCTGTCACGGGCAATGTATTTGTGAATTTCGACGGCAAGACGCTCGCCCAGGCGGGCGACGCATCCAGCGACCGCGCCTCAGTCAAGATCTTTGGCGAAGTCAATACGCCCGCGAGCTTCAGCTACCGGGAAGGCGCGACCATCGTCGATACGATTCTGCGCGCAGGCGGCACCACGCGTTACGCGGCGACCGATCAGATCCGGATCATCACGCAGGGTCAGCCCTCGGTGTTCAATCTTCAGAAATATCTCGACACGGGCGATCTCAAGAACATGCCCGCGCTGACGGCCGGCGCCACGATTTTCGTTCCAAGACAAGTCGAGGAAATTCGCGCCGGAGCACGAACCGTTTATGTTATGGGCGAAGTGGCCAAGCCGGGCGCGTTCGAGACGCAGCCGCGCGCCTCCTTCGTCGAGATCCTCGCCAATGCCGGCGGCCCGACGCGTTTCGCCGATACGAGGCATATCAAGGTCATCAAAGCGAGCGGCGCGGTGGAGGCCGCGGACCTTGTCGCCTTCACTGAAAATCCGAGCGAAAGGCTCCCCGAAATCAAGGCCGGCGACGCGATCTTCGTCCCGGAGAAGGCAGAGACGGTCCAGCCGTCATGGCTGAAGGTGCTTCCAAACCGCGCGATCGAGGTTATGGGAGCCGTGGTGAGGCCGGGCCGTTACGAGTGGTCGGACGAGATGTCGATCTTCGACCTTTTGGGGAATGCGGGCGGCCCGACGTCGCGGGGCGACCTTTCACGCGTTCAGATTCTCGAGAGCAGCCACGGTGCGGCCACCCCGGCACTGTTCGACGCCAGGCGCTTCATCGCATCGGGAGGCCCAAGCAGCCAGCTTCCGAGGCTGCGAGCCGGCTTTGTCGTCATGGTGCCCGAACTTCCTATCGACCTTATCGACAACAAGACACAATGGGTGAAGCTACCGCCCGAGGAATCCATCTACATCATGGGCGAAGTCGGCCGGCCCGGGCGCTACGCCTTCCACAAGCCCATGTCCTTTCTCGACATCTTAACAGCGGCCGATGGCCCGACGCCGAAGGCTGACACCACGAACATCAGGGTATCGCTGCGCCGCCGGGCCGCGGCCACGGTCGAGCGCGTGAATTTGCAGCGCTATTTCCTGACAGGCGATGAAAGCATTCTACCGCGGCTCAACCCGGGCGATGTCATCTTCGTCCCGGATCGGTCTGTCGAGTTCCTGGAAGCGCCAAGGCGCGATCTCGTCCACGTTCTGGGCGCCGTCGCCAAGCCGGGCAAGTATCCCTTCAGCGATTACATGACAATTCTCGATCTCATTGCGGCCGCGGGCGGCACCACCCCCACCGCTTTTCAGCACCGCATCCTCATTGTCAACATGAGCGGTATCGACAGAAAAGCCACTTACTTCAATTTGCCGAAATTCATGAAGACTGCGGACACGCAGCTTTTGCCGGTCATCAGACCCGGAGACGTTGTCTACGTTCCGGAGGACAGCCAGGACGACGTCGCAGCCGCCGGCAATTTCATGAGACATATGAGCGATATAGCCTCTCTATACGCGTTGTTGAGCACCTCGTTGACCACAACGACCACGGTGACAAGCAAATGAGCGCGGAAAGTTCGCCCTGGCACGATGAAGTGCAACAGATCAGGCTTGCCACGTTTGGCCGCGGCGTGAGGGTCGTGGGCTTTACCGCGCCAAAAGCAAAGGCGGGGGTCACGAGTTTGTGCCTCGCCCTCGCCACGGCGACCGCGGCCTCTGGACTTCGCACCCTTCTTGTGGATCTGTCCGGACCCGCCGAAGAAGGGACTGAAATGCCGGATTGGCTTCCCGGCTCTGGCCGCGCCCCGGCCGCCATCCGGCCCAATCCAAGCCCGGGACAGTTCGATAAGCTGACGGCTCGCACAACCTCGGAAACGCGCGATCTTTTCAACAACAGCGCCGAGATCAGGCGGACGCTGACGGACGAGCTTTCGGACTACGGCGCGGTTATCGTCGACATACCGCCCTTGAAGCCGGGCAATCCTGGCGCCATCGACGCGGCCAGCGCGGCCGCGGCCTGCGGAAGCGTCTATCTTGTTTGCGCAAGCGGCGAAGTCACCAAGACCGAAATGCTGGACAGCGTAAACCGCCTCCAATCTGCCGGCGTGACGGTGCTGGCGCTCATTTTGAACGAAGCCGGCAACCCCTCCGTTGGCGCCGAATTGGCCGGGGAGGTATTGCGCTTCAAGGAGTTCGCGCCAGAATGGACCGGATTGATCGCCAAGAAGCTGCTCGAAAGTTCATTTCTGAACTGAAGGCGGCGCAATGACAGAGAACACGGTCTGGCTGCTTCTCGACGCGCGCGGTTTTGGCGGCATAGAACGCCACGTGGAAATTCTCGGCAAGGCGCTGCGCCAGCGAGCCATTCCATCCGAGATCGTTTTCCTGGACCGTTTTCCACAGAGGGATTGGATCGAACGGCTTGAGGCGGACGGCCAGCCCTTCCGCATGCTGGACAGCAAGCTGCGCACGCTCATCCGCGCGCTCCGTTCCGAAAAGCCAGCTTTGATCCACACCCATGGCTACAAGGCCAATATCATGGGCCGCGCGGCCGCGGCGATGAGTGGAGTCGCCTGCGTTGCAAGTTTCCACGCCGGCCTGCGGGAGCCTTTGCCGGTTGGCCTTTATCAACGCATAGACGAAGCGACAAGCATCTTCAGCGGCCGGATCGCCGTGAGTGAAGCCATCCGCGCCTCCCTCCCGTTTCCCTCCTTGCTTGTGGAAAATTTCATCGTAGCGCCGCCCTCGCCCGAGCCAGCGCCGCTTCCGCGCTCCGTGGCTTTCATCGGACGCCTGACGCACGAAAAGGGCATCGATCTTTTCTGCAAGATAGCCGGAAAGGTTGGCTCCTCGCTCGAATGGCACGTCTATGGCGACGGACCGCTAAGGCAGGAATGCGAGAGCGGCTACGGCCATCTCATTCGTTTTCATGGCTTTGTCAGGGATGTTCAAGCGCTCTGGCCGCAGATCGGCCTGCTGGCGATGCCGTCCCGCGCCGAAGGCCTGCCGATGGCCGCCATTGAAGCGCTCTCGAATGGCGTGCCCGTCGCGGCCTCTCGCACAGGCGGGTTGCCTCAAGCGGTTCGCCCAGGGATTTCGGGCTGGCTTTTCGATGTGGGCGGCATCGCCGGCGCGCAAGCCGCGATTGAGGATTGGATGCGTCTCGACGCTGAAGAGCAAGGCGCGCTGCGGCTCCGTTGCTGGCGGCACGCGTCCGCTAACTACTCGGCAGAGAGGGGTGTGGGGCGGCTTCTTGACGTTTACGCCGCTCATGCGCCGGAGTTCCGCAATACTCCCCTATCATCAGCGTCCAGTCATCCTTAGGGGCTGGCCCGAGGCGGCGCTCAAGCCAATGCCCCATATCTTCCCTCAACAGATCGAGCGAGCGCGACGGATCCTTCGAAAGCTCATCGAGCAGGCGCTCGGGGAAATCCGCGGTGGCAGCCGTCTGGCTGTCAATGCCATCCGTGATGATCGCCATTTTGTCGCCGGGCCGCATTTGGTGACCTCTAAGCTGGTAGACAGGCGCGGCCAGCAGGCCGGGAAGCGGCCCGGTGACAGGAAGGATGAAGCTCCTCTCAGGCGAGATAATCGCGACTGGGGGGTGGCCTGCGCTGGCGGCCTCGATCCAGCCGTCTTCGGCGGCGTCCACAATAATGATCGTGCCGATAATATCGGTGAAGGCTGGCTCATTGGCCACGGTATGAGAGATAGACTGAAGCAGCGCATCGGCTGGAACGGCGGTTTGACAATGCAGAGTGCGAACAATCGCCGAGAGAGCGATAGCGCCGGCTTTCGCCTTCAGGCCATGGCCCATGATGTCGGATAGGACAAGACGCGTAAATCCATTTCCCGGCAGCGCTAATCCGAAGTCGCCTCCGCCATAGGTCGCCGTGCCGGAGAAGATTTCGAGCTTGAAGCCCGGGACTTTGCGGGGAAGCTCATCTGCGAGGAGGACGCCAGCGCCTCGCCCGAAGAAGTTGGCGAGATGTATGAGCCGTCTTGTGTTGCTCGCTATGGCGATCTCGATCGCCGCAATCAGCTTCGATTTCGAAACCGGCTTTTCAAGGCACTGATCGGCATAGGCCGGGGGACAGACGCGCATTGCATCGAAATCATCCCCAGAAGCCGTAAGCACCACCCGGATTGGATACCGATCGAACACGGCTTCGAAAATGGCCCGGCACTGCAAACTCAAATTGTAACGTGCGAGAATAACGTCGATTTTCTGGCTCGAAAGAACGAACTCTGCTTCAGTAGAGGTTTGCGCCCATGAACTCTTGTAGCTCTCGCTCAACAGCATTTGAAGATCGCGGGCCTCCTCCGGATCGTCCTCGATGATCAGAATATGCGGCCTCGGTATGCGCAAATCGCGCCAGCCCACAAGCCGGTTCGGCGAGCCTCTATGGTAGCCCAAATCCTGCAGGCCCTGGCTGACGAGAGAAGGTCCGCGTCCGGCGATTAAGCGGTCGTAATGGTGGACCCCGCCTGCGTCGAGCTCGTCGAAGGCGCCGCCATCGTTGCGGAGTTCCACTCGAAGGGCCGTACCCACGAGCCGGACCTCGAGCGAAAGAAAGGCCGGTTTCGGGACTGAATGCTCCACCACGCTGTTCGCAATCTCGGTCACGGCAAGCACGATGCTGTCGATCAAAGACAGGGTGTCCTGCTTGCCGTTAAGCATGGGATCGATGATGCGGAGACACGACTCTTCAAGCCTGCGGCCAAGGTTCTTCCTCAGCCACCGGACATCTCCTAGGGTTGCGGGTCTGGTTTCCTTGAACAGAATCATCTGCTGGCCGCCTGCCCCCCAAGGAACTGACGGGCGGCGTTCAAGACGCTCGCCGTCGCCGCTTTTCCAGTCCGGGCGCATGGATGAGCCATGAAGGCGCTGGCGTGATAGGCGGCGGCCAAGGTAAGCCGCCCCTCCGATTGCGCGAGTTCCGCCCGCGCAACATCGAGCCGCGCCCGCGCTATGCCGGCCGCGTGGCGGACAGAGGCGATGGGCGTGCCCTCATAGCGGCGGATAATTGTGTCCGTTGCAGCGATGCGAGCCTCACGGCTCGATGATGCGCTGCCTGCGCGAACGAGATAGGTGGTTGTGACCGACTTCGAGCACGCCACGGGGAATTCCGCCACAAGTCTCAGCCACAGATCCCAATCCTCCGCGGAAGGAAGGTCCCCGAAGCCGCCCGCTTTTTCGAGCGCCGCCCTGCTGGCGACGACGGTCGATGTTCCAACGAGGTTTGTCGCAAGCAGCAGGGGCAGGGCGTCGACGAGGGGCAGGTAATCCGCCGTTTTGCGTTGGAGAAGTTCGGCTCGCCAAAACTCGAAGCACGCGCCGAGGCTGTCCCCGCTGGCCGAGACCTGAAGGTAATTGGCAAACGAGAAAGCCGTTTCGGGGTGTGCTGCGTGATAAGCGATCTGCGCCGCCAGCTTCTTCGGCCACCACCAATCGTCCGCATCGAGGAAAGCGACGAGCGGCGCGTTTGCGAGGGCTATTCCAGCATTGCGGGCCTTGGCGGGCCCTATGCCCGCGGACGTGGCCACGCATACGCCGGGCCAATGTCTTGCGGCCCATTCCGCGGTTCCATCAGAAGAGCCGTCATCGACGAGAATAACCTCAAGCCCGTCAATGTCTTGCATCGCAATGGACGATAATGCCGCCGGAAGATAATCCAGGCAGTCACGCGTTGGAATAATTACGGAACAGGGGGGGGTCGGCATGCTGGCCCTCCAGAACCTTACGCAAACAGAGGTAGCCAAGCCTTAGCAACAAAACCTTAAGGTAGAGAAATACACCCGGCCGCCTATTAATTAAAGTTCAAGCCAAAGCTTAGCTGCTACATTTTACGTCTTAAAATAGGAAGCAGGTAAACAGGTTCTATCCATTAGAGCAGCCCGCGTCCGGCCAGCGCCGGATAAGTGGCGGCAGAAAAATCTTAGCGAATCAGGTTGCAGAGTGAACCTCCGGCCCATCATCGCGAGCAGCCTAAAGCGCGCCTTCAACGCTTCCAGCAGGCTTCCGGCCGCGTCCGCTTACATCTTCGCTGTCGCCGCCGATAAGGGCTTCTCGCTGCTCACCATGCCGCTGATGGCGCATGAGCTTACCCCCGCAAGTTTCGGACAGCTCGATGTCGCCGTGAGCGTCCTTGAGTTCATTGGGATATTGGCGACGCTCGGGCTCGCCGAAACATGCATCCGCTTCACGGCCGGGGATGGCGCCGGTTGCTCCAGGCGCGCGGAAATTGCGTCGGAGTTTCTTGGGGCGGGCGTTCTTAGCGCTGTCTTGCTTGGGGTCGCGGTTCAAGTTTTTTTGAGGCCCATCGCCGATTGGATCGGTGTGAGCGTCGATCCCATCGCGCTGCGCGTCGCCGCTGCGGGTGTGTGCGCGGCCGGCTTGATCGAGCTTCCGCTTGTCTGGCTGCGCCTCGATGGGCGCGGCTGGCGATTTTTCGCATTCGTGGGAGTGCGCGCGACGGTGCAAGCAGCAGCGACCGTCACTGTGCTTCTCGCGGGCGGGAAAGCCGCGAGCCTTCTGATTGCGAACGCGATCATCGCCCTTGGTTTCGCCGCGACGCTTGTTGCGTTCCAAATCCGTGAAACGGGCATCCGCTTCTCGCTCGCGCCGCTGCCTTTAATGGCCCGCTACGGTTTGCCGCTTGTCGGCGGCCTCGTCGCCATGTTCGCGCTCGGGAACTGCGACCGCTGGTTTCTGGCCGGCCATGTGCCCGCATCGGAAATCGCGTATTACGGCCTGGCTGCGAAGCTGGGCCTCATTACCGCCGTGCTGTATCAGCCGTTCCTTCTGTGGTGGATTGCGCGCCGTCTTGCCATCCTGAGCGGCCAAGGGCGGGCCAAACTGGCTTTGGCCTGGGGGCAAGGCGTTGGACTGCTCATCTTTTCCGGGCTTGCCGTGGCTTTAATCGCCCCGGCTTTTATTTGCGTGGCTTTTCCCGGCGCCTACCGGAAGGCGATCGAGTACATTCCGCTGCTCGTTCTCATATCGGTTCTGAACGAGCTCTGCACACTGACCAACACCGGCGTCTACGCCACAAGCCACGGCTTCAGGGTGCTCGCCGTCAACGCCGCGGGCGCCGCCGCCGCCATCGCGGGGTATGCGTTGCTCGTTCCCTCACAGGGCGTGCCCGGCGCCATAGAGGCGACCATCGCCGCCCATCTCGTGCGCTTGGGACTGTTTGTGCGGCTGGGGCGGGGCGCAGCTCCTGCTCCCTATCCATGGGCGTCCGCTGGGATTGCGGCGAGCCTGGCCGCCTTGAGCGTCATGTTTGCGCCGCCGGCTGCGGACCTTGTGCTCCGGACGGCGTGGCTGGCGGCGTCGGGCTTATTGCTTGCCGGAGCGCTGCTCTCGCTCGGTCTCGTCGCGCTGCCGGGCGCCGTGGAGAAAAAACTCCCAAGGTTGCCTTTCCGGATGTTCGCCCGCAATGGCTAAGCGCTCAACCGAACTCGCGCTGTCCGGCGGCGCCACGCTTGTAACGGGCGCCATCTGGCTTGCCGTGCCGATGCCGATCGTTGGGCCGGTCATTGCGCTCGCGCCGGTCTGCGCCGTCATCGCTTTCCGAAGCACTTTTCTTCTCGCCTTGTTGTTCGTGATTTTTTCCTTTTTCCGGATCCACGAAGTCTTCCCGGCGCTGGGTCCACTCCGAATCCCGCTTGTGCTGGCGGCCGCAACTCTGTCGGGGCTGGTTTGGCGCATGTTTGCCACGAAGGAGATCAAGCCCTACTGGACCGGCGAACTTTCGTGGTTCACGGCCTTCTTCGTCTGGGCCAGCATCGGTGTGATCTTTGCCGTGAGCAGGCCCACGGCCTTCGCGTTTTGGGCCTGGACCTATTGGAAAATCGCGGTCATGACGTTCGCGCTTGCCTGGCTCTTGAGGCGGCCTGAGCACTTCACTCTGTTTGCGCGCGCCGTGGCGGTCGCGGGCGCCGCGGTCGCAGCGGTCGCCATTGCGAACAAGTTTCATGGCATTGGCCTCGTGGAAGGGACACGCGTGACGATCGGCCGGGATATCGGCTCCGTTCTCGGCGATCCTAACGATCTCTCGCTTGTGCTTCTGTTTCCGCTCGGATTCGCCATCTCGCTGATCGTCTTCCGTAACGGCTTTATCAGCGGGCTGATCGGCTTCTCCGGTACAATCCTGATCGTTTGGGCGATCATCGCCACGCAAAGCCGGGGCGGCCTGCTCGGGATCATGGCGGTGTTCGGGGTTTTTGGCCTTCGGATCGTCAAGTCGAAAATCGTGCTCATCGCCGCCGCAGGGATCGCCGCGCTCGCTCTCTTCACGGCTGCGGGCATCTCCACCCGGCAATCGGGCGGCGCGGCCGAGGAGGGCATCGACGAAAGTTCGATGGGCCGTATTTATGCGTGGCAGGCGGCGTGGAACATGGCCTTGAGCCGCCCTATAACCGGTGTGGGGCTCGATAATTTCGTCGGCAATTATTATTATTACACGCCGAGCTGGGATGGGCGCAGCCACGCGGTCCACAGCACTTGGTTCAATGTGCTGTCGGAAACGGGGTTTCCCGGCATGTTTTTATTCCTGGCCATGGCGATCAAAACCGCTGTCACGGCCTATAAATCGATGCGTGGGCTGGCGAGGGACCCGCAAGCGCACCGCATCATGCGAGCGATGAGCGTGGCCGTGTTCGCGGGGCTGATCGGATTTTTCGTCGCCGGGACCTTTTTGACCCAGGGCTTCACCTGGCCCGTTTACATCCTCCTTGCGCTTACCGCCGCGATTAAACGCTACCGTACAGAGCTGGCGAGCGGCGATTATTGAATAAAAAGCTACGTCCCGCCTTCAGCGGTTCTTTGAGCGCATTCGCTACAATCTATTGAGTTGTTAAAGTGAAGCTCGCCTTGCATGCACTTGATGATCTGGATGTCCCCGCTGGCAGAAGAAAGCCATGAAAACATTTGCGAATTTTCGCTCCAATGTCATGGCCGGGCCTGACCCGGCCATCCAGTTATGATTTGAAATGCCTTGTGTTTTTCTGGATGGCCGGGTCAAGCCCGGCCATGACGACGGAATTGGCGGAGACATCCGGGTAATCAAGTACGTACAAGGGGCCATCGGACGGTTCAATGACAGCCCTTTCATTTCGAAGCTGGGTGAAGTCTCAAAACAGCCCCCAAGCGCGGGCGATCTACGCGCTTGCAATGGCTTCGCGGCGGTTCAGCATGCCGGTCATTCCCGGCGTCCATCGCCTGCTGTACCGCGGCCGGGAGGCTGCCCTTTCCGTGTTTCAGTTTGCGCTTCGAGTTCGCCTGGTACACGCCGCTTTTTCAATCGCGGCTCCAATCGCCAGCGCCGGGGCTCCATCTTTATGGGGGCATGCCGCTTGTGCTCGGGCCGGTCGAAATCAGCATTGGCAAGAACTGCCGGATTTCCGGCGCAACCACGATCACCGGCCGCGCCGCTACTCGCGCCATTCCCGAGCTGATCGCCGGCGATAATTGCGATATCGGCTGGCAGACAACCATCGCCGTTGGGACGCGGGTCGTGCTGGGAAACAATGTCCGCATCGCGTGCCGTGCATTTCTCGCCGGTTATCCCGGTCATCCGCTCGACGCCGCCGCCCGTGCGGCTGGAGCCCCCGACGAAGATCGTCAGGCTCGCGATATCGTGCTGGAAGACGACGTTTGGCTCGCCACCGGCGTCACCGTAAGCGCGGGCGTGCGCATCGGGCGCGGCACGGTGGTGGCGGCAGGCAGCGTGGTGACGCGGGAACTGCCGGCAGGCGTTCTCGCCGGTGGCGTTCCTGCAAGAGTTTTGCGGCCCTTGCCGTCTTCGGCGGACGAAGACCATGCTTGAACGTTTAAGTCTTCCTTCACCACACACAGCTTGCGGCGCTAATCGTTACGCGGTCCCTTCCGCGCCCCCGCGCCTTGGCGATCTGTCCGCCTTAAGCGATCGAGCGCGCAAGCAATCTCCTTTGCAAGTACTTGATGACCTCGATGTTTCCGCCAATTCCGCCGTCATGGCCGCACCACTTAGTGTCATGGCCGGGCTCCGACCCGGCGATCCAGAGAATTGGCAATGCCTTCAATTGCTTAGCTGGATGGCCGGGTCAAGCCCGGCCAAGACATTGGGGCCAAATTCCCCCAATGTTTTCATGGCTGCTAGTGGAATCGCCGGGACAATCAAATGCAAGAAAACGCGATTGGGGAGAGAAGGAAAGGGCGCCGGGACAAGCAAAGCCATCGTGGCGTTCGGGGAGGATTGGGGCGGCCATCCAAGCTCGACGCAACATCTCATGTCATGCCTTGCGGGCGATTGGACTATCCTCTGGGTCAACAGCCTCGGGCTCAGGCGGCCGCGCCTGAACGGGCGGGATTTCTTTCGCATCGTATCGAAAATCCGCGCGCGGCTCGGGGCTTCACCCGCAGCGGCAGCGGAAGCGCCTTTCCCGGTGGCCGCCCCTCTCGTTCTGCCTTTCCCGGCAAGCGCCACGGCGAGGCGCGTCAATACGCAGCTGCTGCGGAGAAGGATCCGGCCGAAGCTTGAAGCCGCCGGAATAGAGCGCCCTATACTCTGGGCATCCTTGCCCACCGCGATTGCGGCGGCCGGACAGCTCGATGAGAGGGCCATCGTCTATTATTGCGGCGACGATTTCGGCGCGCTGCCCGGCGTCGACCACCAAGCAGTCTTGGCTCTTGAGCAGGAGCTTGTGGGACGTGCGCATCTCATCATCGCGGCGAGCGAGACGCTTGCCGCCCGTTTTCCGCCGGAAAAAACCATCCATGTCCCGCATGGCGCCGATCTCGACTTGTTTTCGAGACCTGCGCCGCGCGCTCCCGAACTGCCATCGGGCCGCCCGGTCGCCGGCTATTACGGAAGCATTGCGGATTGGGTCGACCTTGAAGCCGTCGCGGCCGCCGCGCGTGAGCTTGCCGATTGGGATTTCGTCTTTATCGGGCCTGTCAGCACCGATGTGAGCCCGCTCGCAAATATCGCCAACGTCAAGTTCCTGGGGCCAAGGCCGCATGCGGCGTTGCCATCCTATTCCCAGCATTGGACGGTCTCGCTCATTCCCTTCCGCCAAACGCCTCAAATCGAAGCCTGCAACCCGCTGAAACTTCGAGAATACTTGGCCTCGGGGAGGCCCGTCGCGTCGGCGGCCTATTTTCCGGCGCTCGAACCCTACAAGCATCATATCGCGATAGCGGCGCCGGCGAGCTCGTTCGCGTCCGCCATTCTTCGGGCGAGCCGCCAGAGCGGAGAGGCGGAGGCGCGCCGGAATGCGGTGGCGGGCGAGAGCTGGGCAGCCAGAGCCGCCATCGTCAATGATGCGCTGGAGCAGCTATGATCCGCTTCTTCGCTTTTTGCTTGTGGTCGCTGGCTGTTCTGCAAGCAGCCTTTGCGGCCGAACCGGGAGAGAATCTGCCTCTGCGTCATGGCTTGCCGGACGGCCTCAAGGAAGCCGAAAATATCGTCATCGACGGCCGGATCGAAGGCAGCGGCCAAGCTATCCTTGTGCTCAGGATCGATGACGGCGCGTCCCGCGATTACGCCAGCCGGGCCAACATAGAAAGAAGCTTGCCCCCAGGTCCGTTTCATTGGGAGACTGGCGCCAGGGGCTTGCGCGCGTCGTCGGGCCGGATGCTGGATTTGAAATCGGTTCGCGAGCTGCGGCTTTTCGCGGTTGGCGACGCAAACGTTTCCATTGACCGCTTCGAAGTGAAGACCTCGCAGCCTCTCTCGTCACGGGCGCTCGCCTATTCGTTCGGCGCGGAGGATGCGCCCCTTTTCCCCGGATTCGACCGGCTGACGCCCTCTAGCCCCGTCATAACGTCGGGGCGCCCCAAGGCCATCAGGAGGCCCGGACCAGACCCGCTGATAGCAAGCGGGATCGCAGGCGTCGAAACCATCAAGATCCCATGGGCGGAACCTGCGGCTCGCGTCACGCTTTGGACAGAAGACCCCGGCGAATGGGAGTTGCTGCCCCATCCCCTTCAGCGGCGTATCCGCGTGAACGGGGCCGATGTTTTGTACGAACTTTACCAGCCCGATGAGTGGATCGAGAAGCGCTATCTGAGGGGGTTGCGCGACGAGCATACAAAGGCGGACGACGCCTGGACAGCCTATGGCCGGCATCGCGGCGGGCTCATCACCTTCGAGACGCCGGCCGGACCGGACGGCATCGCCATCGAATTTGCGGGCGACGGCCCATCGGCGGCATTCGTAAACGCGATCGTGGTTGAACCTGCGGGCCAGACCGCGGCGCGGGACGAGGTGGAGGCGCGCCGCGCCGCATGGTACAAAACCACATGGCCAATTGCGCCGGAGAACGCCAGCGCGACCGCCGTTCCGGAGACGCAGCGCTTGACAGCGGCCGCCGCCCCGGACTCGGGCGTGCTTATCTCCGCGATTGTGAGCGCGAGCGCCGGAATCGATCAGCCAGAAATCACGCTGAACCCGCCTGCGCGCGGGTCTGTGCGTCTGAGCGCGCGGATTTGGGCGGCGCAGCGGCGCCTGGAACGTCAGGGCGCCAGCGATACGGTGCTGAAGCTTGGCGACAGCACCTTGCGCGCTGACATTGGCTCGCTCCCGCTCAGCCAAGGCGGCCGGCGGCGATACGATTTATGGGTCGGGGTTCCCGCGGGAGCGCCGCCCGGCGTCTACCGGGGGAAGCTTGGCGTCGCGCGAGCGAACCCGGAGCAGATTCCCATCGAGATCGAAGTCTTGCCGGTGACGCTTCCCGAAGCCGCGAAGGTGGCCGGGTTTTATCTCGATAAATCGCCGCAATGGCGCTGGTTCTGGGGAATGGGCGAGCGCCGGAAGGAGCAACTCGCTTGCGATCTTAAATTTCTTGAAAGTTTTGGGATCCTTGGCAATGCGCCAGCGCTCGCGGCTCCGCTCGGCGAAGGGCGCGAGCAGTTTCTCTCCGATATGACGATCGCATCCGCATCGCACACCGCCGCGCCATGGCTCGCCTATTCCGCCGCGAAGCAGGTCTTCGATCGGGTAGGCGCCGGGGAGAGCGCCCAGGTGATGAAGGACGCCGATGCGAGCGCAAAAACAGCCGGCTTGACGCCGCCGATTTGGAGCGTCGCGGATGAGCCGGGCAACGCGGAGTCACGCGATTCCGGCTTGAGAGGCTGGGTGCGGGCTTTGCGCGAAGGCGCGCCGGGCATTCGCTTGGGCGCACAGCTTAACGCGCCAGAAGATGCAAAGCTGGCCCCCATGTTCGACGCCGCCATTATCAATGAAGGATTCGGCATCGATGAAGCCGAGATCGCGAAGCTGAAACGTTTAGGCCCGGATGTATGGCTCTATAACACGGGGCGGCCAAGAGCCACGGCCGGTCTTTGGCTTTGGCTGACGCAGGCGAGCCGCTATCTGCAATGGCATGCGAGGATGCCAACCGCCGATCCCTTCGATCCGCTCGATGGGCGGGAGGGCGACGTGCAAATGATTTTTCCAAGCGCCGAAGCGTGCGTGGCGCAGCCCAATATTCACCGCGACCTCCTTCACATGGCCGAGGGCCTTGCCGATCAGCGCTGGCTTCTTTGGCTGGGCCAGCAAGAAGGAGCGGAAGCGGAGGCCCTTGCGGAACTCGTTGCGCCAGAAGCTCGGGGGCAGCTTCGCGCGTGTGCGCGATCTTACGGAGCAGGATCTCGATGCAATTCGCGGATCGATCATGGATCTTGCAAGAAAAACGAAGGTTTCGAGCCAATGACGACAGCCCCGGCGCCATCGCTGCTAGATATTTTGCATATCGCGCTCGACGCGGCTTGGCGGCGGCGCTATCTCATTTTCGTCCCCATCATCTTGATGATCCCGCTGAGCATTCTCGCCTCGCGGGTCGCGCCTCGCGTCTATGAGGCCAAAACCATTCTCGTGCTCCAGGAAACGAGCAAAGAGAACCCATTCCTCACCGATTACGCCATCGGCCTTAACGTGAAAGATCGCATCGCGGCGCTAACCTCGCTCCTCGGCAGCGAGCATATCCTGCTGAGCGTTTTGAAGGAGCTTGGCGAGGTGAAGGAGGGCGGCGACCCCGCCAAGACCGCCTACCAGATTCGAGAACTTTCGGGGGCGATCACCCTCAGGCTGACCGGAACAGATCTTTTTGAGCTTCATCTGAGGGGATCGAGGCCGGAAGGTCTCGGCCGCAAGCTCGAAGCGGTCACGAAGCATTTTTTGCTTCAGCTCCTTTCTCCGGAGCAGAGCCGCTTGCGCGCCACACAAGGCTTTCTGCGAGAGCAAATGGACAAGCGCCGCGAGGAGCTGGAAGCCGCAGAGAAGGACCTGGCGGAATTCAAGCGCCAGAATGCGGAGCTTTTGCCGGATATCTACGAGAAGAATTTACAACGGCTCCAAGCCATGGAGGGAGACCTTGCCTCGCGGCAGGTCGAGCTTGCGGGCGCGCGCGGCCAATTCGAAACAATGCGCAGCCAGCTTGCAAGCGCCAATCCCATCGTTGGAAGGCTCGAGGAGAGCATCGTTCAAGTAACGGCGGACTTGACCGCGCTTCGATCGCGCTACACTGAGGGGCATTCCGAGGTTCAGGCGGCGGAGCGCCGGCTGAAGCGCCTCCAGGAGGAGCGGCAGGCGACTATCGACGCCATGCGGGGTGTCGACGCCGTCGATATCGACACCTTATGGCGATTTGCGACGAGCGCCACTTCTCCGGCAGGGCACGACCAGGACAAGCAGCACCCTCTCCTTGTCTCGCAGCTTTTGCGGCTTCAGGACGCCAAGAGCAAGATCGCGACTTTGGAGCAGCAAATCGGCAAGTTGAAGGAGTCGATCGCCGAGTTGCGCCGGTATGCCATCGCATTCACACCCATCGAGCAGAAGCGCAAGGATCTCGAAGCTCGTGTTGCGAAATTCCGGGCCGTCTACGAAGCTTTGCAAACACGTTACGATAACGCGACGACGAGCCTCGCCCTTGGCGTTTTCGAGGCTCCGGAGCGCGTGAAGGTGATCGACCCGGCCGCCGACCCCACCGCGCCCGCGGGCCTGCCGGGCTTCGTTTTCTTGATCGCAGGCGTTTTCTCGGGGCTTGCGCTCGGCGCGGGGCTGGCTTTTATCGCGGAGCTTCTCGACCCGCGGCTGCGGTATCCCGCGCAATTTACGGCGCTTACGCATCTTCCCGTGCTGGTGAGGCTGCCGAGGATTGCGCCTGCTCCAGTCTGATCGCGGTTTGCGCCAGCTTCCAAGCCTTGGTCCGGGGTAGAAACGATCGCCAAGAGCCCTTTATTTTTCGTGCGTTTTGCCGGAAAACCGCTTCACACTTTTCTGGACGCCCTCTAATACGAGCGGCCCTAAGTTCTGACCTGCGCCCATTTGCTTGCGGGGCTGCCGGGCATTGCGGCGTAGGCGCGAGACGGCGGGTCTGCGCCAGGCGCTTGAATGTATTTCGGCCGGCAACTTCAATTTTAAGCGTCACCTCAACCGCACTCGAACCATGTGGCGCGTACAAGAAATCACTCGCAGGGTTGTGAGCGGTTTTTTTGGAGCAAAATGCACATGCTAAGGGTGCTTCTCGCGCCGGCCATGGCGATCATGAGCCGGCTTAACTTCGCGATAAAAATTGCCCTGGCGGGCTTGCTGTTTATGGCTCCCCTGGCGGCGCTGCTGGTCTATCTCTACGGGAAACTCTACGCCGAGATAACATTCACCGAAACCGAACGCCTCGGTGTGCAGCAGGTTGTTCCAGGGCGGCAATTGCTCCAATACCTCCAGGAGCACCGGGGCCTGAGCATTCTAGCGCTGAGGGGCGACGGCGCAGCGAAGGAAAAGCTCGCCGCGATCGAGTCCCGCGTGGAAGAGCAGCTCAAAACCATGAGCGAAATCGATCGGACAATTGGCGTAACTTTGAAGACGACGGACGGCTTCGCCAAATTCAAAGGGCAATGGGCTGATTTTAAGCTGCACAGTCTTGAGTACACGCCGGCAGAAAGCATCAAGCAGCACAATGCTCTGATCGATGTACTGACCGACTACTGGTCGGATATCTCCGACAAGTCGGGGCTCTCGACCGAGGGAGATTTGGCTACGATGTATTTCGGCGATGCGCCGGTCATCAAGATTCCCAGTGTGCTGGAAAACGTTGGCCGCATGGACGCCTTGGGGCACGAAATCCTAAAGCGCCACGCGATGACCCCCGATGAAAAGACCGAACTCGTGGTCTTGCAGAGGTTTTACGACACGAATTTTCCAGCCCTTCAAGGGGATTACAGCAAGGCGATCGAGGCGAATCCCGCGCTGAACGCTATCGTGGACGCTAAGATAAAGGCCGCCAACAACGCCGTTCAACTCTTTATCACGACTGACGCCGCCGCTCTCCTCAATGGTGACTTCGGCATCGATGCTAGTGAATATGACAGGCGGGCCTCAACCGCCATCGATGCGATCTATGGCTTGTTCGATGTGACCATAGGTCAGCTCGACAAGATGCTCGTTGAGCGCATCGACAGGCTTGAGGGCAACCTTGCTCTCATCTTCGGCGGCGCGGCTCTTGTTCTGCTCGCGGTTCTCTACCTCTTCGCGGGCATGCTCCTCTCCGTGCTGCGCTCGCTCAAATCCATCCAAGCCGGCGCTGAGCGCCTCGCCCGTGGCGACGTCTCGCAAGCGGTCGACAGCTATTCCAGCGACGAGCTTCGCGAGGTTGGCGGGGCCGTCAATAGCGTGGTGCAAACCCTGCAGAGATTTACCAAGGCTCAGCTCGCCATGGCGCGTGCGCACAACGAGGACGGCCGCATCAGCGAAGAGATGCGCGCAAGCGAGTTCCCCGGCGCCTATGGCGACATGGCCCGCAATCTGAATGCGATGGTAAAGGGCCATATCGACGTGCAGACGCGCTTTACCGAGCTGATGGGCGAATATGCCGGCGGCGGGTTCGACAATCGCATGGCTACGCTGCCGGGCGAGCGCAAGGAGATTTCAGACGCCGCCGAAAAGGTCCGCGCTGGGCTTGAGGCCAGCGCCAAAGCCGCGCAGTATAATGCGCGCGTGAAGGCCGCGCTCGACCATGTCAGCATCCCGGTGCGCATCGCCGACAACGAGGGCGTAGTCCTTTACATGAACCACGCCATGAGCGACACGCTGCGCAAATACGAGGCGGGCTTCCGCCGGCAGATCCCGGGTTTCGACCCGGAAAACGTTGTGGGCGGCAACATCGGCATGTTCTATGACGATCCCCAGTCCGCGCTGGCGCATATGAAGTCGCTGACAAAGCCGTCCTCCTCGCTAAAAGCTCTTGGCGGACGCAACATCCAAGTAGCCCTAAGCCCCGTGTTCGACGAAAGGGGCGAACGCCTGGGCACCGCCGGTCAGTGGACCGACATCGGCGGGCAACTCAGCGCCGAGAAGGAAATCGCGGCCCTTGTGGCGGCCGCAGCGGCCGGGGACTTCTCAAAACGCATCGTGGAGGAGGGCAAGTCCGGCTTCATGCTGCAGATGGCCCAGGGCCTCAACGCCATCCTCGGCACAAGCGAACAGGCGCTGAGCGAGATCGGGCGCATCCTGAAGGCGCTGGCCGATGGCGACCTCAGCCAGGAGATCCGGGCCGAGTTCAAGGGCGTGTTCGCCGAACTGAAGGACAACTCGAACAGCACCATCGAGCGCTTGCGCGGCATCATCGGCCAGATCCGCGAGGCGAGCGAGTCCATCAACACGGCGGCGCGCGAAATCGCCATGGGCAACAACGATCTGTCGAAACGCACCGAGGAGCAAGCGTCAAGTCTCGAGGAGACGGCGAGCAGCCTCGAGGAGTTCGCCTCGACGGTGAAGCAGAGCGCCGGCAATGCTCAAGAAGCGAACAGGCTTGTCTCGCAGGCCTCCGAGAGCGCCCAGCGCGGAGGCGAAGTGGTCGGCAAAGTCGTGTCCACCATGAACGGCATCACCGAGAGCAACCGCGAAATCGCCGACATCACCACGCTGATCGACGGCATCGCTTTCCAGACGAACCTGCTTGCTCTCAACGCAGCCGTGGAGGCGGCGCGCGCCGGCGAACAGGGCCGCGGCTTCGCCGTGGTGGCCTCCGAAGTACGCACGCTCGCCCAGCGCGCAGCCGACGCAGCGCGCAGCATCAAGACCGTGATCCAAAACTCGGCCGGCAAGATCGAGGAGGGCGCGAAGCTTGTCGCCAACGCGGGCGCCGCCATGGACGACATCGTCGCGCAAGTGCGCCGCGTTAGCGTCATCATCGGCGAGATCGCGGCCGCCAGCAAAGAGCAGAGCAGCGGCATCGAGCAAGTGAACCAGGCCGTCACCAATATCGACCAGATCACCCAGCAGAACGCCGCGCTTGTCGAGGAGGCGACTGCCGCGGCAAGGAGCCTGGAGGACCAGTCGGGTAACCTTGTGCGCGCCGTTGCGGTCTTCAACACGGCGGACGCCCGCGCAGAAATGCGGGCCGCCTCGCCGTCACGGTCTACCTCGCGCAAAAGCGCGGTGGCCCTGCATTGAGGGCAGCGAAAGCTTCGCCCCCCGGCGGCATCCCCTGCTGCCGGGCGGTTTCGACAATCCTGAACGCCCGGCGGGCGATCGCTAGACCGAAGGCGCCTTATTACGCCGCCCGCCGCTTCTCGCGTTAACCCAATATAGTAAACGGCGGCGCGCCGTAATGATCTCCTGCCCGAATTCACGTCCGAAAACGCATCTCAGCGCAGTTTTTCCCGCAAAAACATGCTTCAAAAAGTCCGTTAAATATATTTCAGCCGCGTGAA
>CAVYBZ010000009.1:0-31372 GCA_963766815.1 uncultured Alphaproteobacteria bacterium
ACACGCCCGAGTTTGCCGAGATCAAGGCCCAAGGCGCGCAGGCTCGCGTTCCCTTCGTCGCTATGCTGCGGGAGTACAAGGTCAACATTCTGCTCGGCATGGGCGCACGCTTCATCGACGGCGTCTTTTTCAACGTCTTCGCCGTCTTCAGCATCGCCGACCTCACCACGACCGTAAAAGCGCCAAAGGGCGTGGCGCTGTGGGCGATCTCGCTGGCGGCGCTGACCATGATCGTTTTCATCCCCCTTTTCGGCTGGCTTTCCGACGGGCTCGGCCGCGGGCGAACCTACGCCGTGGGAGCGGTGGCGCTCGCGATCAGCGTCTATCCCGCCTTCATGGCCTTCAGCTCCGGCGATGAGACCTCGATCTATCTCGCGATGATCGCGTCGCTGGGGATCGTCTATTCCATCTGCTACGGACCGGAGTTGGGGCTATTCGCCGATCTCTTCGATGCGCGCGTCCGTTACACCGGCATCTCCTTCGTCTACCAATTCTCAGGCATCTTCGCGAGCGGGCTCACGCGATCGCCGCGACCTACCTTCTGCAGGCCGGCGGCGGCAAGCCCTGGTATCTCTGCTTCTATGTCGTGTTCGCAAGCGTCGTGAGCGCTTTTTGCGCAATGGCGATCCAGCTGAGGGCCGGGTCGAATCGCTTCTTTAGGGTGGTTGTCCCGGACGCAATTAACGAGGAATGCGGCCGATCCGGAAAGGCGCTTTCGCGAGATGCGCTGCAAGAGGAGGGAATGCATGAGGCCGACGATTGCGTCATCTCCTTCTTGTATGGAGCCGCAGCTCAGCCTAGATGGCTTCGCTGAGCTCCTTCGCCGCGCGAAACGCCACCTTCTTGCTCGCCTTGATAGTGATCGGTTCGCCTGTGGCGGGATTTCGACCCGTCCGCTCAGGCCGTTTACGCACCTCGAACGTGCCAAGCCCGCCAACGCGGATGCGCGCGCCCTTCTTAAGATGTTCGCCGATTGCGGCGACCGTGCTTGAGAGAAGGTCGGTCGCCTGCTTCTGCGGGATGGCGCAGGCCTCGCCAATGGATGCCGCCAGCTGGCGAAGCGTGACGAGCTCCACTTTTGCTTTTTTGTCTACGGCCGCCGCCTTTGCTTGCTTAGCCGCTGTGGGAGCCTTTTCCTGTGTGGCGCGCTTGGCTGAGGCCACCGGTTTCGACGAACCCGCCGCTTTGGGTTTTGCGGCGGCTGATTTGGCTTTTGTCATGAGCGATCTCCTTTGCAGGCTGTCCTAAACGCAGGACGTCGCCGCTTCGCTGGCGCTAGCCGATTCCGCTAGGATTGGAAACATGCAGCTTCAGCAACAGGGCGATTTTCTCGGCGAAATCGATCACCCCGTGCTGGGTGATGCTCCTGACGATTGGCGCAATTCCTTCGGCTCCGCACGCCGGTCTTTCCCCAATCTTCGCACCTAACCATATGGGTGTGCGAGGGAGGAAGGGCATGTGCGGGCGTTTCACTCAACACTTCACCTGGGCGGAGCTGGTTGAGCTTTACAACCTGACCAACGACGCGGTTCCCAACCTGAGAGCTTCGTGGAACATTGCGCCGACGCAGGATGTGGGCGTCATCGTGCCGGAGGAGGGTGGCCGGCTTTACAAAACGATGCGATGGGGGCTCGCGCCGATGTGGGCAAAGGACATCAAAATCGGCAACCAGGCGATCAATGCGCGCATCGAGACGGCGGCGACAAAGCCGCTCTTTCGCGGCGCATGGAAGTCTCGCCGCTGCCTTATCCCGGCTTTGGGCTTTTATGAATGGCGCGCGGTCGAATTGCCGGGAAAGGCCAAACCTGCGAAGCAGCCTTTCTACATATCAAGGCGGGATGGTCAGCCCCTGACTTTCGCGGGGCTTTGGGAGAAGTGGAAGGATGGGATGCTATCCTGCGCGATCCTGACCTGCGACGCCTCCGAGGGGGTTCGCGACCTGCATTCGCGCATGCCGGTGATGTTGGGCAAGACGTCCTTCGGGAACTGGCTGTCAGGCGAGGCCCCGATAATCGATCCCGACCTCGATGCGGAGGTCTCGGTTAGGCCCGTGTCCCCAAAAATGAACTCTCCCAAGTACAACGCGCCGGATTGCATCGAAGCGCTTGTCGGTTAATAACGCCCGGACGCCTCGGCGCAGGGGCTTTTTTTGGATATGATTCTAGGGGAAGTCTCTTCCAGGCGCTTCTCGAAGAGTTTCGATCCTGTGCCAATCTCCGGCGATGAGCAGCGCTCATCGCCTGGTCTGGGAGATCGAAAATTCTGACCAAGCTCGCCCGGCTACTGTGCCGCCGCGGCGAGGGGCGTAGCCACGGAAGAAGTGCGGACTCGATCGGCCACCGTCTCTGCTATAGGACGTCTTGCGCCGGCCCGGGCCTCGTGACCCTGAAGCGAGCGACAGGGCGCTCGCGGCATTCCTTAGGGCGAAAGAAGACGCGAGGCCGTATCTGAGCGCAATGGCTGGGTCTGGGGGCGCATGTCGGCGCAGGACGATAAGCAGGTTCTTGCCGGACTTGTGGAGCGCGTGACCTTTCACAACGAGGAGAACGGTTTTTGCGTCCTGCGTGTGAAAGTGCGCGGGCAGAAGGATCTTGTGACTGTCCTCGGCCACGCAGCCTCGATTTCCGCTGGAGAATGGGTAACGGCGAGCGGGACCTGGCAGAACGACCGGACGCATGGGCTGCAGTTCCGGGCGCAGTTTTTGAAGGCCACCGAGCCGACCTCGATCGAGGGCATGGAGAAATACCTCGCCTCGGGCATGATCCGCGGCGTCGGCCCGGTTTACGCCAAGCGGCTCATCCAGGCTTTCGGCGACAAGGTCTTCGATGTCATCCAGACCGCGTCCGGGCGATTGCGTGAGGTGGAGGGCATAGGCCCGCGCCGGGCCGAGCGCATCATCGCGGCCTGGGCCGAGCAGAAGATCGTTCGCGAGATCATGATCTTTCTGCACGGCCACGGCGTCGGCACGTCGCGGGCGGTTCGCATCTACAAGACGTACGGCAACGACGCCGTGCAACTGATGTCGGAGAACCCCTACCGGCTCGCCAAGGACATCCGTGGCATCGGATTCAGGACGGCGGACGCGATTGCGAGCAGGCTTGGCATCGAGAAAACGGCCATGGTCAGGGTCCGGGCGGGGATTTCCTATGCGCTCACCGAAGCGCTGAACGAGGGACATTGCGGCCTTCCCGTCAAAGAGTTGTCGGCGCTAGCTGAGAAGTTGCTCGAAGTCCCGTCTCCTCTGATCGAAACCGCCATGGGGCTCGAACTTGCGGAAAAGACCGTCATCAAAGACTTGTCGAGGAGATTGACTGCGTCTTTCTTGCCGGGCTCTACCAGGCCGAGAAGGGGGTCGCCGAGCGCATCTTGCGGCTTGCGGCCGGAAAGCCAAACTGGCCGCAAATCGACGCTGACAGGGCGATTGGCTGGCTCGCGACCAGTTCGCCGTTAATGCTCGCCGACAGCCAGAAACAAGCTGTAGAGCTTGCGCTTCGTTCGAAAGTCTTGGTCATCACCGGCGGGCCGGGCGTTGGCAAAACCACGATTGTGAATTCGATCCTGCGCATACTGAGGGCAAAGCAGGTGCAGATGCTTCTCTGCGCTCCGACCGGGCGCGCCGCCAAGCGCATGAGCGAGGCGACGGGGCAGGAGGCAAAAACCATTCATCGGCTGCTTGAGGTCGATCCGCAGTCGGGAGGATTCCGGAAGGATCAGGACAATACGCTCGACGCCGATCTCCTCGTCGTCGACGAAGCCTCCATGATCGACGTGCCCCTCATGCACGCGCTCATCAAGGCCGTGCCGAGACATGCGGCGCTTCTGATCGTCGGCGACATCGATCAATTGCCGTCCGTGGGGCCGGGCCAGGTGCTCGCCGATCTCATCGCCTCGGGCGCCATTCCGGTGGTTCGGCTTACGGAAGTGTTCCGGCAGGCGGCGCAAAGCCGGATCGTCACCATGGCGCACCGGATCAATAAGGGCGAGTTGCCCGACTTCGAGAAGCCCGAGGGCGAGAGCGACTATTATTTCGTGGAGGCGAACGAACCCGAGCGCGCCGCAGGCGTGATCATGGAGCTCGTGCGCGAACGCATCCCGAAACGCTTCGGCCTCGATCCGATCCGGGACATCCAGATTCTCTGTCCCATGAACAGGGGCGGGCTCGGCGCGCGCTCCCTCAACATCGACCTGCAGAAGGCGCTCAACCCTCCCGGGCCGGAGAAAATCGAGAAATTCGGATCGACTTTTGCGCCCAAAGACAAGGTGATGCAGATCGAAAACGACTACGACAAGGAGGTCTATAACGGCGATATCGGCTTCGTGACCAAGGTCGACGCCGAGGCGGGGGAGGTTTCGGTCGATTTCGACGGACGCGAGATTGTCTATGAGAGCGGTGAACTCGACAGCCTGGTCTTGGCCTATGCCACCACGATCCACAAGGCGCAGGGTTCGGAATACCCGGCCGTCATCCTGCCGGTCACGACGCAGCATTATGCGATGCTTCAGCGCAATCTGCTTTACACAGGGCTCACGCGTGGAAAGAGGCTCGTTGTGCTTGCTGGGCAAAAAAAGGCGCTTGCGATAGCTGTAAAGAACATTACGGGGCGCAAGCGATGGTCCAAATTAAGGGAATGGCTTGTTCCCACTTGATGTCCACAATCCCCGGAAAGCTCGGATAAGCAGCGCTCGCCAAGCTTCCCATCGTCAAACTCGCTTGCAACATTTCCTTCGCGTCGGGGGGGACGAACCGTGGACCTTACTTTGCTCCTCACAGGCGGAGGCATGCGGCGCGTTAAATGTTAGAAAGTTGCTTGCTTGTGTTTCGCGTATGGAGCGGGGCGGTTTGGAAGCCATATCGGGCTGTTCGGGTTGCGCCAGGGCGACAATCTTTCGAAGCGTGTGGACGGATGTTCGAGCGTTCTACTGAACAGCAATATGGCTTAGCACTGAATTGGGTCGTCGATAAAACACCCGAGCGAGGAAGTTTGACCGTTCCAAGCCCTACAGCCTTCTTTGCTAGCGTCAATGCCGACTGACCGCGAGAGCGAAGACGTCCTTGTCATCGGGGGCGGTTTGGCGGCTCTTTGCGCGGCCATTTCGGCGCGCCAATCGGGCGTTTCGGTGCTGATGGTGGAGGCGGCGCCGCGGGCTCTTCGCGGCGGCAACACTCGGCATTCGCGCAACCTTCGGATTGTGCATGCGGAGTCCTCGCCGGCGCTTCCAGGCGCGTACAGCGAAGCCGAGTTCTTTGAGGACCTTGCCAAGGCGTCTCATGGGGCTTCTGATAGGATGCTCGCAAGCGTTCTGGCGCGCCAATCGGCGTCTTTGCCGTCATGGCTTTCTAGTCACGGCGTTGTTTTCCAAACGACGCACATTCCGTTTTCCAGAAAGACTGCGTTCTTCCTCGGCGGGGGCATGGCGGCTCTCAACGCTCTTTACGCCAAAGCCGAGCGCTTAGGCGTGCGTATTGTTTACGGTCATTCTATCGGCGCCGTTCAATTGAGGGACGGCGCCGCTGGACCTTTTCGTGCGCGCTCCATCATCGCTTGTTGCGGCGGGGAGCAGGCAAACACAACTTCCCTTGGATATATCAACCGAGGAACGCCGTTCGCCAAAGGCGAGGTTCTGTGCTCGCTGATTTCGCAAGGCGCTGCATCGGTGGGAAGCCCAGAAGCCGCTCACCTGGTTGCGGTCGACGCCCGCTTCTCCGACCCTGACGGGGGCATCGTCACGCGGGTCGACGGCTTCGAACACGGCATCGCGATCGATCTCGCGGGAAAGCGATTTCAAGATGAAACAGTATTCAAGGGGCCCACACGGTACAGCATGTGGGGCCGTTTGGTGGCGGAGTTGCCCGAACGTCTTGCCGCTTTGGTCTTGGACGCCGATGGTTTGCAGAAGAATTCCTCCCTTTGCGCTGCCCCCGCTTCAGGCCGGGTCCCTGCCGGACTTGGCTCTCGCATTGGGCGTCGAGGCAAAGGTTTTGGAGGGTGCGGCGCTGGACTCCGGCCGGGTCAGCCAACCGCCCTTTTTTGCTTTTCCTGTCCGTCCAGGCGTTGCCTTCACCTGTCGAGGCGTCAAGGTCGATAAGATGGCGCGGGTTGTCGGGGAGGATGGGATCCCTCGCCCTGGCCTATTCGCCGCAGGCATGATCATGGCCCCCAACATCCTTGGAACGGGTTACCTCGCGGGGTGCGGCATGACGATAGGGGCGGTATTCGGCCGCATCGCAGGGGAGGAGGCAGCCCGGCATGTCCTTGGCTGAAGCACGACGCATCATGGCCATTTGCACTGTCTGCAACTACTGCAATGGCTTCTGCGAGATGTTTCGGGTAGCTGAGCGCCGCCGCGAGTTCAGCGACGGCGATCTCATCTATCTGGCTCACCTTTGTCATAACTGCGGAAATTGCCTGCCAGCCTGTCAATACGCCCCGCCTCATCCATTCGCTGTCAACGCGCCAAAAACTCTCGCCGAGGTCAGGAAGCAATCCTGGCGCGATCGTCCCTGGCTCGCGCTTGCTTGCATTGCATTAGCGCCGGCTCTCACTTTGTGCCTGGTCCCTTGGAGGGTGCTGTTTGCACAGCACATAGGCCCCGGCGCCTTCTACGCCGTGCTGCCTTGGCCGGCGCTCGTTGCGGCGTCGGCTTTGCCTCTGGCGTTCTCGCTGGCTGTGTCGACAGCTCGCGCTCTCCATCTTCTGCGCAAGACCGGCGGAGGCTCGCCCTGGAGCGCGCTGCCGGCGGCCCTGGGAGATATTCTGACGTTACGCAATCTTCGCGGGGGAGGCATAGAATGCGAGCAAGGGCCGGCGCGGCGTCTTTTTCACACCGTGCTTCTACTCGGCTTTGGCTTGTGTTTCGCAGCAACCCTTGTGGCTAGCTATTATCACCATGCATTCGGCTGGCTCGCGCCTTATCCGCTGATCAGCCTGCCCGTTCTGCTCGGAATATTGGGCGGATTGGGCATGATAGCGGGCTCCGCCGGGTTGGCCTTTATCAAAGCGAACGCCGATCCGGCCTCAGACGCAACGCCGAAGGATTACTCATTTCTAGCGCTTTTGTTTGCCGTTGCTTTCACTGGCCTTGCATTGCTCGTTCTGCGCGACACTCAAGCCATGGGTTTGCTGCTTGCGGCGCATTTTGGCTGCGTCTTGGGTCTCTTTGTGATGCTCGCTTACGGCAAGCTCGCCCATGCGCCATACCGTGTGACGGCGCTTTTGCGGGCTGCTATGGAAAGACAGCGGAATTCGAGTTTGCCTTGACGCCATCGGCTGAATTGGGTGGCCATTCAACGTCTAAAGGAGCGCGACAAAGCCCCCGCTTGCGCGAACGCCGTCTCTGAAAGCAATGCCGGAATCAACGGGGATTCTGAGGCGGTTCAACGCAAGGGCCAGCTCCATACTTGCTTTTCGGAGCCCGTTACAGTGGTTTCGCCGGCCACCTTGATGAGTTCATGAACGGCGCCGCCGCATTCTCGCAGCAACGCGACGAGCTCCGCCGAATGCGTGACCACGATGAGCTGACTACGGTGGGAAGCGCTCGCGATCAGCCGGCCGAGCGGCGCGATGAGGCCGGGGTGCAAGCTGGTCTCAGGTTCATTCAACACAATCAGCGGTGGCGGATTGGGCGTCATGAGGGCGGCCGCCAAGAGAAGATAACGAAGCGTGCCGTCCGACAGCTCGGAGGCGCGCAGGGCCCGCAACAGCCCCTGCTGAAGCATCCGCAGCTCGAAGACGCCGTCATTTTCTGACACCGTAATGGCTGAGCCTGGAAAGGCGTCCTCGATGGCGGCGTTCAAGGCCGGCTCGTCGCCGTTCTCGACAATCGTCTGCAGCGCTGCGGCGAGATCGGCGCCATCGCTCGCGAGCGCGAAAGCGCGCGTGCCGGGCCGGGAGAGCCGCGCCGGCGCGTCCCTGCCGGTGCGAAAGTGATCGTAGAACCGCCATGCCCGCATGCGCTCGCGTAGGGCGAGCAACTCGCTGGCGGAGTTTGGATCGGCCGCGTGCGTCATCATACTGTCGTAGGGCGCAAGGTTCGAAATCGGAACGGCGCGGCGGCCGTCTTCGGTGAGAACTTGGACAAACTGGTTGGTGCGCGTCGCGAAGACGTTCGAACGCTTCAAGACTTCGCCCGCCCACACAGCTTCCGCCTTGATCTCGGGATCGCGATTGAAAAGCGATGGCGCATGACGGCGGTATCGATCCGCAACAGGCAAGCCAAGATCGATGGCGTAGCCGTAATCTTCGCTCGCAAATCCAAGCTTGAGCGCCACGCTGTCGCGTCGCACTGTGCCTTGTATCGGCGCGCCGCGCTTCGCCGCCTTCGATACGACCTCTGGCCCTGCCCAAAGTACGGACTGCAAGCCGCCTTCCGCGGCCAGGGACGCAATCGCCCGCCCTTGCGCCACGTCCGCCAAGAGCCGCAATGCCCGGTAGAGGCTCGATTTGCCCGCGCCGTTGTCGCCGGTAATGACATTCACGCGCTCAAGAGGCAAAACCAAGTTCCGGATCGACCGGTAGCCCGAAACCGCGAGTGTCACGATGAGCAACGGATACCTCATAATGCATGCAAAATGCCCTCGGCGCCTGACAAATGGGGGGGGACCTCAGAATCGATCTGCGTAGACTGCCACGACGATCAGAAGCAGAAGGGTTGTAAGCGCCGTGATCGAAATTCCGATTAAATAGCGCGGCTCAGGCTTCACCAGGAGGAACCCTTGATCGAGCAGAAGCACAGCTATTGCGCCGGCAATTCCGGAGGCGATTAAGGCGAGGCCCGTGGCGAAGTTGATCTGATACCACGCATCCGGCGAAGATAGCGTGGTTGTGGTGCGAAATCCGTAGAACGGATTCGGCGGCACTGATTTCAACGCCAAAGGCGCCCCTAAGAGAAAGACAAGGATGGGGAGGCCAAATAACAACGCCCTGAGCATTTCGCTTCTCTTTTGAATGTTACAATGTTCCATGCTGATTAGCGGGCCGCAGGCGGCAATGTTTACCATCTAGTTCGGGTTTCGTGAAGCTTCCTCGGCGCGAGTTCAATCATCCTCGCCGTCGATGGCGTGGAAGAATGTCCCCGATACAGAGCCTCTGCGCGAGCCCTGCTCTGGCGACGATGAACCAGCGGCGTCCAATGGATCGAGGAGCGGATCGTCATTGACCGCCAGCACGGACGCGTAATGGAACTCGTGTCCGAAAACGAGGCTCTGGTCCCGGCCGATTGCGCAATCGGCGAGAAGGCGGACCTTGCGGTAACCGAGATGCAATTTTCGTTTGGCGAAGCTCGTTTCGAGCCCGAGGAGACCAGCCATTTCGTGGCGCGCGCCGTCGGCGTCCTCTAGCCCAGCGCCGAGCGTCATATACCCTCCGCATTCGCCATGGATGACGACGCCGCGCAAAGCGGTCTCTTTCAGGCCTTTGCGAAAGCGCCCGCAGGCCGACAGTTGCCCCGCATAAAGCTCAGGATAGCCGCCGGGCAGCCAGACCAATCCGCCCGCATCTGGCGGTTCGTCGGCCAACGGCGAGAAAGGCCGGATTTCCGCGCCCGCCTCACGCCATCCCTCCACAAGGTGCGGGTATGTAAAGGAGAAAGCCCTGTCCTCGGCAAGCGCGATCAGCTGGCCAGGCGGGGGAATGGGCGGCGTCCAAGCTCCCTTCGGGACAACGCCGCCTGATGCGGCAGGCCCGGCGCATGAAACGAGCGCATCTAAGGACACATCCGCCGAAAGAGCATCGCCGAGCGCATCCAGGTAATGCTCGATGCCAGTGATTTCACTCGCCTGAACAAGCCCTAAATGCCGGTCGGGAAGGGCCAGGCTATCGCGCCGCATTACCGCGCCGAGGACGGGCAGCCCGATGCGCTCGACCGCCGGTTTGATAAGACCGGCATGGCCAGGACCTGCAACGCGATTGAGGATAACCCCCGCAAGGCGAATGTCGTCGCGATAAGCCCGGCAGCCCAGAGCAATGGCCGCAGCCGTCTCCGCCTGAGCGGAGACATCCAGCACGAGAATGACGGGCCAGCCTGTGAGCGCAGCGAGATCGGCGGTTGAGCCTTTCCCGCACCGGCCGGGCTCGCGAGCGCCGTCGAACAGACCCATAACGCCCTCGGCAATGCAAATGTCGGCGGCTTCCGCAGCTTTGCCGATAAGATCTGCGATAAGGCCGCGACGCATGCTCCAGGTATCGAGATTGAAACTTGGCCGCCCCGCGGCCGCCATGTGGAAGGCGGGATCGATGTAATCGGGACCGCATTTGAAAGGCTGTACGGTCAAGCCGCGGCGCGAGATCGCGCGCATGAGTCCAAGCGCAAGCGTTGTCTTGCCGGCGCCCGATCGAGGCGCAGCGATAATAAGGCCGACTGCTTTGCTGTTAGTCATGGACCGTCTCCATGCAAGGCAAGAGCGTCCGGCGCAAAGCGGCGATGGCGCCTATAACGATGATGGCTGGCGGCTTCACCGCATTCGCCGCCGCGTCGGCGGCAGCGGCGCCAAGGCGCGTTTCCAGCACGCGGCCCTCTTTCGTTGCGGCCGAAGAAATGATGGCGACCGGCGTATCGACACTAAGGCCGCCGCGCTGAAGCGCGCTTGAGATTTCCGCAAGTCTCGCCAAGGCCATATAGAGGATGAGCGGCTGTCCGGTTTGCGCGAGCTTTTCCCAACGTATCTGGTCTTCGTCGGCGCAATGGCCGGTGACCAGAATAAGCGCGTGGTTCGTTTCACGCATCGTCGCCGGTATTCCGGCGAGCGCCGGCGCAGCCAATCCTGAGGTGAGCCCAGGCACGACGACGAATGGGACGCCCGCGAGGGTCAACGCGACCGCTTCCTCGCCGCCCCGGCCGAAGACAAAGGGATCTCCGCCCTTCAGTCGAGCAACACGCCGCTTCGCTTTCGCGAGGGCTATGATCTTGTCGTTGATGTCGCTTTGATGCGCAGACGGTTTGCCCCCGCGCTTTCCCACAAAATAGGTCTCAGCCTCCGGGTTAATCAACGCCAGGATGCGTTTGTCGACCAGCGCATCGTAAACGACGACGTCCGCCATTTGCAGCGCATGATAGGCGAGCATTGTGAGATGTTGCGGATCGCCCGGGCAGGCTCCGACGAGCCAGACTTCGCCGCGCCGGAATTTCGGAAAAGACCAGCTTGTGCTCGGAAACGGCGTCATCTCGAAATCGCGCTGCAGACGCCAAAGGAAGCCGCGGAAGCGGCGCGAAAAAGCGGCAGGCTCGGCCTTGGAAACTTGAGCCGCCCTTGGCAGGCAATGAGGAGGCCAAACGCACTCATTCGGGCCGTCCCCGGTAGCGCCGCTGATAAGACGCGTCGTACAGCGCGCTCTCGCGAAAATCCTCCGATCCAAGCGAGCGACCCACAAGGATCAGCGCGGTCCGTTCGATAGCGCCCGCCGCCGCAACCGCCTCGACGATATCTCCCAGCTGCGCCTCGACTATTTTCTCCTCCGGCCAGCTCGCTCGATAAACCACGGCGGCGGGGCAATCGGCGCCGTAGAAGGGCACGAGCTCGGCGACGGATTTTTCGAGCACATGGATCGAGAGGTGGATCGCAAGCGTCGCGCGGGTCGACGCGAAGGCCGCGAGAGTTTCGCCAGGAGGCATGGCCGAGGCGCGGCCCGGCGTGCGGGTGAGGACAACCGATTGAGCCACCTCCGGCAGCGTAAGTTCGCGACGCAAGGCCGCTGCGGCGGCGGCAAAGGAGGGCACGCCTGGCGTCACGGTATAGGAGATGCCGAGCGCATCGAGCCGTCGCGTCTGCTCGCCAAGCGCGCTCCAGATCGATAGGTCGCCCGAATGAAGCCGCGCTACATCGAGGCCCGCTTCTGCGGCCTCAACGAACTCGGCGATGATTTCGTCGAGCGCCATCGGCGCCGTGTCCACGATGCGCGCGCGCTTGGGACAATAGTCGAGCAGCGCCTTTGGCACGAGCGAGCCGGCATAGAGGCACACCGGGCAGCGCTCGATCAAAGCGCGCCCACGCACGGTGATAAGGTCCGCAGCGCCCGGCCCCGCTCCGATGAAATGAACGGTCATTTGCCTTCTCCGATGGCGATGGCGCAGCTCGCTTCCTTGTTGGACACGCGCGCTGCAAGCAGGCGGGCGTCGCGGCCCGCAGCGGCGACGGCGGCGGTCTCCGCGATGGAAGGAACGCCTTTCAAGTCGAGCACTCTTTGGGAGACGCTCACCGTCTTTCCGACCGCCAGCGCGAGGTCCTGCGGCGCGACCAATATGAGAGGCAGTGAAAGGAAGCTGGCCGCGGCGCGCAAGCCCGCCTCATCGCCCTTTTCGGCGGCGGTGGCGACGGCGTCGAGGGCGGAGCGCTCCAACCTGCATTCGGCGAGAGCCGCTTCGATGATCTGCGTTATGGCCGCTGAGCCGGCGCCCCGGCGGCATCCAATGCCGGCGACGATCATGGCTTCACCGCGCGCCATTGCGTCACCGGCATGGCCGGGCGCCAGCCGTGAAAGCCGCCGATTCTGCCTGCCTTGCTAATCTCGATGCGAACAAGCTCCCCGCCATGCCCGTGGAAGGCTCTCTTCAGCCGCGTCTCGCTTTCGAGTGTGACGGCGTTAGCGACGATGCGCCCTCCGCGGCGAAGCGCTGCCCAAGCGGCGTCGAAAACGCCTTCATCGGTGAAGCCGCCCCCTATGAACACGGCGGATGGCGCGGGGAGATCCGCAAGCGCTTGCGGCGCGTGGCCCGTAATGATTTGAAGGTCTGGAGCGCCGAGCGCAAGCGCATTGCGCATGGCGCGGCCCGCCCGGTCGTCACGCTCCTCGATGCCGATGGCGCGCATCGAAGGGTGGCAAAGCAGCCATTCGATGGCGATGGAGCCCGCGCCAAGCCCAATATCCCACAAGAGCTCGCCCCGGCGCGGCGCGAGCGCCGCCAGCGTGATTGCGCGCACCTCGCGTTTGGTGAGCTGACCATCGCTTTCGTACAGTTCGTCCGGCAAGCCGGGCGACAGGCTGATAATCTGGCCTCCTGAATTCAGCGGCGATTTCAATGCCGATGAGGTTCAAGGCGCTTATGCCGGCAAGGCCAAAATTGGCGGCGCGCCGATGCGTCACGCGCTCGTTTGGGCCGCCCAACTCTTCCAAGACCACAACAGCGCACTCGCCAAAACCTCGTTCGGTCAGGAGCTTGGCCGCTTTGGCAGGCGTCGATCCATCCCAGGACAGAGCGAGGATGCGCGCGCCCGGCTGAAGATGGCGGATAAGGCTCTCGATGGCGCGGCCGTGCAGCGCAACGGTCGCCGTGTCCTGCAAGGCCCAGCAGAGTCGATTCGCCGCGAGGCTGAAGGAAGAGGGCTGCGGGACGCAGATGAGTTCGTCCGGCGGAACAAGCGCGGCGATCTGCTTGCCGACGCCAAAGTTAAACGGATCGCCGCTCGCGATCACGGCCACGGGACGGCCGCGCCTGGCGAGGATGGCCGGAAAGGCGTCATGCAGCGGGGTCGGCCATGGCAACCGCTCTGTCTTGATGAGCCGCGAGGCAAGCTCAAGGTGGCGCACGCCGCCAACGACGAGCTCAGCCGACGCGACGAGCCTTTGCGCGAGCGGCGACAGCCCGTCCGCGCCATCCTGGCCAATGCCGACAATGGACAGCCACCGCTTGCCTGTGTTTTCTGGTCTGACTTCCATGCTCGGATCCGATCATGCGCATTCTTATTCTCGGCGGTACGGCGGACGCCTCGGCGTTGGCGAAGCTGCTTGCAGGCGATCGCCGCTTTCAGCCGATGTTATCCCTTGCCGGGCGGACCGCTTCCCCCGCCGCGCCGCCGATCCCCTATCGCATCGGCGGTTTCGGAGGCTGGGACGGTCTCGCCGCCTATATCGAGGCTGAAGGCGTGCGCGCCCTCGTGGACGCCACGCATCCCTTCGCCGCGCGCATTTCCGCGAACGCCGTTAAGGCGGCGGAGGCGGCGGGCGTTCCGCTCGCGAGTTTGATCCGGCCCGCCTGGACACGGCAAGAAGGCGACCGCTGGATTTCGGTTCAAACGCCCGAAGCCGCAGCCATCGGTCTCGGAACCGAAACGCGAACCGTCTTTCTCACCACCGGACGGCTGGAGCTGCCGGCCTTCGCCGCCGCCCCGCATCATCATTACATCGCGCGCGTCATCGACCATCCGGGTGACGTGGCGCTTCCGCCCGCCATCGATTTCATCTATGACCGCGGCCCGTTCGACGCCGCCGCAGAAGAGCGGCTCTTGATCGAACGGGGCGTCGAGATCGTCGTTTCGAAAAACTCTGGCGGCGCGGCCACCTATGGCAAGATCGAGGCCGCGCGCTCGCTCGGTCTTCCGGCCGTCATGATCGAGCGGCCGGAAAAACCCGCCGGTCATAGAGTTGGAACGGCGACGCAAGCGATGCAATGGCTCGAAATCCCAGCTTCACAGCTCCTCCGAGCGCGGCGTGTAGACAAATGGCGTGCGTCCGGGCCGCTCAATGAGGCGCGTGCTGCTGGCGCCGACGATGACTAGCGTGCGCATGTCGGCGGACGCGGCTTTGGCTTGCGCGAGCGTGGTCAGCACGACTTTGACGTCGGCGCTTCCAGCCGCTCTCACGAACAGCGTTACGGCGCCGCCGCCCTTAAGCGTCCGCAGCAAATCGAAAGCGCGGTCGAGTTGATGCGGACGGGCCTTGGACGCGGCGTTGTAAAGCGCGATGACGAAATCCGCTTCGGCGGCCGCCTTCAAGCGCCGTTCGATGGTCGCCCAGGATTTAAGATTGTCCGACAGCGAAATGGCGCAGAAATCGCCGCCAAGCGGGGCTCCTACGCTCGCTGCGGCGGCGAGCATGGCGGTCACGCCCGGTTCGACGCGGATGTCGAGATCGCGCCAGGCGGGCTCGCCGTTGTCCACGGCCTCGAAAACCGCCGCAGCCATGGCGAATACGCCGGGATCCCCGCCTGAGACAACCGCGACGCGGCGCCCGCTCGCGGCGAGACACAGCGCATGGCGGGCGCGCTCCAGCTCGACGCGGTTGTCGGAGGCGTGAACGGCCTGATCCGGTCTCACCACGGAAATGCGATTGAGATAGGGCCCATAGCCGACAAGGTCTGTCGCATCGTCAAGCGCCCGCGCCGCGGCGGGCGTGAGAAGGTGGGCCGAGCCCGGCCCAAGACCGACAAGAGTGAGCCGGCCGCTCACAGCCGCCTCCCCTGGCCGGGGATCAGAATCATCGAGAAATAGGGCGCGCACCCATCCGCCACCTCAGCCAAAGGCGCGATGCGTTCCCCAGGCATGGCGCCGCGCTCGACATAGATCGCCCGATCCAGCAGGTTCGCGGCGGAGATGGCGCGGCGGATTTTTGCGATGTTGCGCCCGACCTTCATGATAACGACGGCATCGGCATCCGATAGGCGGCGGGTCAAGGCCGCTTCATCGAGCGTGCCCGGCAGCACGGTCAGGACATCGTCCCCCCAGGTCAAGGGCGCGCCTGCGCGGGCGGAGCAGCCAGAAAAACCGGTAACGCCCGGCACGACCTCAACCGGGAAATCGGCGGCGAGGCGCCGCCACATATGCATGAAAGAGCCGTAGAAAAACGGATCGCCCTCGGCCAGTAAGCCAACGGACTCGCCCGCGCGCAGCCGCTCGGCAAGCTTTGTCGCCGCTTCCGCGTAGAAGTCGCGGATTTGCGTCTTGTAGCCAGAATGCGCGACCGGCAGTTCCGTCGTCACCGGGTAATAAAGCGGCAGCTCCTTTCGCCCCGGCTCGATGAGCGGCGCGGCCACGTTCCGGGAGTTGCTTTGGTTTCCAGCTTTTGCAAACCATGCGAGCGTGTCGACGCTTCTAACGAGCCCGGCCGCGCGCAGGGTCATCAGACGCGCGTCGCCGGGGCCGACGCCGATGCCATAAAGCGCGCCCGGCTGCGCGACGCCCATGATGGCTTCCAGCGCCGTCATTCCGCATCGCTCGCAAGCGCATTGACGGCGGCGACCGCCATGGCGCTGCCGCCTTTGCGTCCCCGCACGATGAGATAGGGGATGCGGCCGTAGGCGGCGAGCGCTTCTTTCGATTCAGCCGCTCCGACAAATCCAACTGGCGCGCCGATCACGGCGGCCGGGGGCGGCGCTCCTTCGCCAACCAATTCGAGAAGCCGGAACAGGGCAGTTGGCGCATTTCCGATGGCGACCAGTGATCCGCGAAGCCGCCCTTCCCAAAGCGTCATGGCGGCGGCGGAGCGCGTGTTGCCGATGGCGCGGGCGAGGTCAGGCGTGCGGGGATCGTCGAGCGTGCAGACGACCGGATTGTTCGCGGGCAATCGGCTTCGAGTTATGCCCTCCGCGACCATTTTGGAGTCGCAAAGGATCGCAGCTCCGGCAAGGAGTGCGCTTCGCGCTTTTCCGGCGAAGTCCGAAGACATTTCGATATCATCTGCAATCTCCACCATGCCGCAGGCGTGAATGATGCGAACCGCGACTTTCTCTTCAAGCGCCTGAAAGCGCGCAAGTTTGGCCTCGGTTCGAATGGTCGCGAAGGATTTCCGGTAAATCTCGGCCCCGTCACGGATATAGTCCAAAGGTTCGGGCGGCATCTATTTCTGCGCTGATCGTTTGTTGCTGGGCGCGAGGCGACATGCGAGGAAGTTCGCGCTTCTTGAAACCTTGGAGCGTGCAAGAAAGCGCGCGCTAGGCTCCGCCGCCGCATGCGCTTCGGACGTGGACGCAGACTATCGACAGCGTATGTCGAGAGCGCTTCTTGTCGTTACGGTCTCCAAAGGAGAACTATAGCTTGCGATGGAAAGTGCAGCTGATTGCGCGTTCATGTCGATGTCCCGACCGCCCCACCGGCGGCGTTTGGAGTTAACCGAGACGGCAGGTCTCCTGGCTTGCGGATCTTCGCCCCAACCTGCCTTCCCAGCCTCTGGCCAGTGGCGTATTTGGTTGGCGCTCTCCGCCTACAGTTGCGGGGGCAGCTCCGGCTTCAGGCTCAAACCTTACCGGATTCCCTAGTTGCGCTTTTGGCGCGCCGTCGAAGCTTGAGTTAGCCACCGGCCTCATGATCTGTCAAACCTAATCACGCCCACAGCGGCCTTAGTGGCCGCTAGTGTTAAAGCCGCAAGGGCCGGCATTGGCCGCCCCGGCTCTCTGCTTGGCGCCGGAACTGCCGCCAGAACGCGTGAGATTGTTATAACAATGCCAGCATAAGGGCGGCGACGGCGGCGGCTTGGATAGCGCACGCAGCGCGGTAAAGCCGAAGCGCAGCTTGGATGTCCGAAGGCTCGACATCGGCTCTGCCATTTCCCATCCAGTGATCTTCGACGAGCGTCCCGGAGTAGATGCGAGGCCCGCCGAGCTTTAAACCCAACGCCCCGGCCATAGCCGCTTCGGGCCAGCCGGCATTCGGAGAGCGGTGGCGGCGCGCATCCCTCCTCACCGCTTCGACCGCCGCCCGCGCCGAACCGCTCGGCGTTACAAGCGCCGCAAAAACGATCCAAAGAGCGGCCAGCCGCGAAGCGGGAAAATTGGCGAGGTCGTCAATCCTGGCCGCGGCCCAGCCGAAAGCGAGATACCGGTCGGACTTATGCCCGATCATGCTGTCCGCGGTGTTGATCGTCTTATAGAGCGCGGCTCCTGGAAGCCCGGCCAGCACGAGCCAGAACAGCGGAGCGACAACGCCATCGGAGAAGTTTTCGGCAAGACTTTCAATGGCGGCCCGTCCGACGCCTGTTTCATCAAGCGTGTTCTTGTCGCGTCCAACGATGAGCGAAACGGCATCGCGTGCTTTGTCGAGACCCTTTTTTTCCAGGGCGTCCGCCACGGCTCTAACGTGTTCGGCAAGGCTGCGCTGAGCAAGAAGCGTGCTGGCGAGAACACTGCACAGAAGCGCCGCCAGAAGGGCCGAAAAGAGACTGGAGATGGCATAACAAAGTCCTCCACTCACAACGAAAGCCGCCGCGAGCGCGACACTAAGGGTGGCGATTCCGTGCGCTTTTCGCTGAGCGAATGTTAAGGCCGTCCTGTTCCAACGGCGCTCACACCATGCTAGAAGCCCCCCGATCCACGTCACAGGGTGCCCAATGACGCGAAAGAGCCATTGAGGATACCCGGCCAAGGCTTCAATCAGAAGCGCCATAAGAGCAAGCGGAGCGAACATATTTTGGAGGACCAGCGCCGACGCGCGATGATGGAAGACCAAGCACCTATAGCTCATGGCGGCGCGTTAGACGAGGCTCGGCAGCGTTTCCCCTTGGCGCCTGAACCTTGGATCGATTTGTCGACCGGAATTAATCCGGTGGCCTATCCCCTGCCGGAAATTCCGCCCGATGCATGGACGCGGTTGCCGTTCAAGCGCGAGGAGTGGGAGCTGAGGCAGGCCGCTGCGATCCGCTATCGCGCCGCCGATGCGGAATGCGTGACCGCCGCGACCGGCACGCAGGCCCTCATCCAAATCATCCCCCGTTTGCTACGTCCATGCCGCGTCGCGGTTCTCGCCCCGACATACGCTGAGCACGGCATCGCTTGGAGGCGTGAGGGGCACGAGGTTCGCGAAGTCGATCGCCTTGATGAGACGGCATCGGCGGACGTGGCCATCGCGGTCAACCCCAATAATCCCACTGGACGGCTCATTCCGGTTAGCGCTCTTACCGCAATGGCGCACGCCCTCGCCCAAAAGGGGGGGCTCTTGATCGTCGATGAAGCGTTCATGGATGTTCTCGATCCATCCGCCAGTTTGATCCAGACGCTTCCCCCCGCAACCCTTGTTCTGCGCTCATTCGGAAAGATGTATGGACTCGCGGGCTTGCGCCTTGGCTTTGCTGTGGCCGACCGAACGCTGTCGACGCGACTTCGCGCGCTGCTGGGCCCGTGGTCAGTCTCAGGACCCGCCATCGCCATCGGCCGGGCGGCGCTGAGCGACGACGCATGGCTCGACGGGGCGCGGCGGCGGCTTTCTTTGGACGCTGAGCGCCTTGATGCGTTGCTGATTGGAGCGGGATGCCAAGTCTTGGGAGGGGCGTCCCTCTTCCGGCTTGTGGAGCATCCTTCCGCGCAAGACATCGGCGACAAGCTGGCGGGTCGTGGCGTTCTCGTTCGGCGCTTTCCGCAGAACTGTTCTTGGCTTCGCTTCGGCATTCCCGGAAGCGAGCAGGCTTGGCTACGCCTGGAGGAGGCCTTGTTCCTCTCGAGATAGGGAGAGAAACACTACGTCGGGAGCAGGATAGCAATCGGCGCTACGTAGTCCGGAAGCGCCAAACTGGGATCAATTTCCGCTTTGTGCGCCAGAAAGGACGGTAAGAAGCGAGTATGCGCCTCCTTGGGAGAGGACTCATCGAACAGCGGGATCGGAGCATAAAGTTCGATACGCGCAAGGGGCAATTCAACGACGCGGTGAGGGCTAGCGGCGGCGATATGGGGGCCTTCGGCGGCGGCTATGAGGGCTCGCCACGACTTTCCTTCGAACTTCTCCAAGACCGATATGAGGGCCCGGTTGCTTGTGCGGATGCAAACTCGATTAAATTCGCTCCCGAGGCCTAAATCGAAAAGCAGATGATCGCGGCAATCCGGGATTAAAGCGGCGGCGTCACCCCCTAAGTTTGTGAGAACCGAGTTCGGGCGCCAGTCGATTCGGGCTTTTGGCGCGCCAAGCATAATCGGGACGCCTTCTTGGAAAGCAAAGGCGCGCATACGCTCATAACCTATGAGGCGAAAGGAGGCGTCATCTGTCCTCGCGACCAGCTGATGGCCTTCCAGTATGATGCAAGGCTTCTGATGCGGCGATGCGATGAATTCCGCAGAGGCGCCTGGCGTTCCGGTGATCCATACGCCGAGGCGATTTTCGATGACGAGCGCCGCCCATTTCAGGATTTCTTCCGGCGTGAGCGGCAGGAGCCGCGCCGTCTTCGCCTCATGAGGGCGGCGCTCCGGCAGTTGCTCCCAGATCTCAAAACGGGCGCTGGGGTCAAGAGAGGACCACCGGGCAATTTCATCGATGGTTCTGAAGCAGCCTATACAGTAGCCAGTCTCGTCGTCGAGCTTGCATAATCCCATGCAGGGTGAGTGCCGCTCCGCCTTCAGTATCAAGACCTGCTTTGCCGCCCATTCCATCTCTTCATCTTCCAATCAGCTCCGCCGCGATCGCGCGATTTTGCAAGCCCAGGGGGCGCGTCCCTGCAAAGCCCGTCGAGCCGGCGCCTAAAGGGGGCGCGTGCTCCTTAAGAACCGCTGCCGATCATCTCAAGGTTCAAGAGAGTTCCGACAAGAGCGTCTCGTCGCCATTCCGCTGTTGCCAGCCGTCGAACCAAACCACGTCGCGCAATGGAAGTCTCGAGAGCCAGCCCGCGGTTTCAAGCTCCGGCTTTTCGAAGAAATGCGAGACATGACCGATGCAGAGATAGGCGATCGGCTGGATGTGGTCAGGAATGCCGAGGGCTTTGCGCAGATTGTCATAGCGAATGATGCTAACCCAACCCACGCCAAGATTTTCCGCGCGAGCAGCGAGCCAAAGATTCTGTATGGCGCATACCGCGCTGTAGAGGTCCATCTCCGGCTGATGGGTGCGCCCGATGACAACCGGCCCAGTGCGCCCCCGGTCGCATGTCACGCACAAACCGACCGGCGCCTCAAGGATGCCTTCCAGCTTGAGGCTGCGATAGGCATCGGACCGGCCGTCCTTGAACATCTCCGCCGCTTCGGTATGAGCCGCTGCGAAGGCGCTGTGGACGCGCTTTTTTGCCTCCCGGTCGCGAACGACAATGAAGTCCCAGGGCTGCATGAATCCTACGGAAGGCGCGCGATGCGCAGCATTGAGGAGACGCGCGAGAACCTCATCCGAGATGGGGTCGGGCAAAAATTGCCCGCGCACATCGCGTCTTGTCTCGATGCAGCGATACACCGCGTCTCGCTCAGCTGCAGAAAAGTTCGGGTTTTGTTGGATGGGCTCAGTCATGATGTCTCCCGAAGTAGGCGTCGAAAGTACGGGCTCCGCAGCGCGGAGGGGGAAGCCTCGAGTGGTATCGCCTCCGCATATGGAACGGCTTCGCTGAAATAGGTTAGAAGCGGCTCGGCTCTTAGGATGGCGCGCATTAAGCGGATTGGGCCGGCATGCGTGACGGCCATGACGGGCCCCTCGCCTAGTTTAACACTTGCAACCCAACCCGCGCAGCGCGCCGCCATCGCGGACAACGCCTCGCCCCCCGGCGGGGCTGAGTCCGGAAGCCCATCTCCCCAAGTCTTTATCGCGTGCTGGCCGATCTCGTCCCACTTTCGTCCTTCCCAAGCGCCGAAGTGCAATTCCTGGAGGCGGGCGTCCACCTCGGCGTCCGCGCTAAGCCTGGTTGCGAGGGCGAGAGCGCGTCGAGACGGGCTCGCGAAGACGCGAGCGCCGCGGGCCAAATCGCAGAGGCAATTCACAGCGTCATTCAGCGCCTCCGGATCGCATTCCAGGTCGAGACGGCCATAACAAACGCCGGGCTCGCAAAGGGGGCGCGGATGGCGCACCAGGATCAGACGCATGCAGCCGCCGCGAGCAGAAACGCGATCTCATAACTTTGCTCGATGGCGCCCAGAACGTCGCCGGTGAAACCGCCCAGCAACCTCCTGGCTCGCCAAGCGATGAATATCGACGCCAAGCCTCCCGCAAGGGCGGCCGTCAGTCCGGTCGAGGCCGAGGCTGTGTGAGAAGTCCGGTTCGGTCTGATTTGCTAGGCCACGGCGTAGGGACGTTGCTGCACCGGCGCGGATTTCGCGATGCAGGCCAAAATCGAGCGGGAACGGTTCCGACTGCGTTCTGGGCCGTTTGAGCGCGCCGCGCACGTCAAAACGAATAAAAAATGGCAAAATATGCGCCAAGCCTGCATCACCCGCAGCAATCCAGGCACGCCGAGGATCTTTATCACGCGTTTCATGTTGTAGGCGAGCACATGGAGCGACATTTCCGTTTTCACATTGTGCAGCGTCTTCATCAGGAAGTGCGCCGAGCCCATCCAGAACTTCAGGGTTCCGAAGGGGTGCTCCACCGTGCTGCGCCGCACCGTCATTATATCAGGATTACGGTCCAGCCGGCCCTGGGCCGCTTCCAGAACGGCCTCGTGCTCCCAGCGTTTAACGCGGCGTTCCGCAGCCGTCGTGCATTGTTCTTTCAGCGGGCAGGCTGAGCAGGCCGTTGTCGAGTGACAGCGCATGACTTTGCCGTCTTCCTCGCTTGTAAAACGGTAAATCAAGCGCTCGCCGTTGGGGCAAACATAGACATCTTCATCGGCGTTGTAGACGAAATCCTGCTTGCCAAAACGCCCTTCGGCCTTCGCGTTCGAGGTTGAAATACTTGGGACATAGGCCGTCACGCCAGCCTGATCGCACGCCAGAAGTTCCTTGCTGTCGTAGTAGCCGCGATCGGCGAGGGCGTCGACGGCTTCGGCGCCAAGGGCTTCCTTGGCCTGCTGGGCCATGCCCGAGAGCTGATGGCGGTCATGGACGGCGTTGGTGACTTCATGGGCGACGATGAGATGGCGCTCCGTTTCCACCGCGCACTGCACGTTATAGCCAACAGTCCCCGTCGCCTTGCCCGTCCCCTGCATGGAGCGGGCGTCGGGATCTGTCAGCGAAATCTGCGTGTCTTCTGATTTTTCGAGTTGCTCCCCGATCGCTTTCATGCGCTCGATTTCTTGTTTCAGCTTGGCGATCTTGCCGTTCAGCCGGGCGATCTTGATTTCAGGCGTGGAGGGCTGGCGGTCAGCGGTTTCAAGCTCGGACAAATACCGCGCGATGCTCGCCTCGATCTGCTCCAGCCGCTTGGCCACCTTGGTTTGCGTGAAATTCCGGTCCCTGGAGTTCACCGCTTTGAATTTACTGCCGTCGATGGCGACCATTGTGGCCGCGAGCAGGCCCGCGCGCCCGCACACTACGATGAATTCGCGACAGACTTTGCGGATGGCCGGGCCGTTGTCCTTGCGGAAATCGGCGATGGTCTTGAAGTCCGGCGTCAGGCAGCCCGTCAGCCACATGACTTCGACGTTGCGCTGGCATTCCCGCTCAAGCCGGCGGCTGGACTGAACGCGGTTGAGGTATCCATAGATGTAGAGCTTCAGCATCACCGCGGGATCGTAAGCGGGCCTTCCCGTGAGCTTCGGTTGAACGCGCCAGAAGCCAAGCTCGCCAAGATCGAGCTGATCGACGAAAAAATCGATCACCCGCACAGGATTATCCTCGGCGACATAGTCTTCCAGCTGCGCCGGAAACATCGTTCCCTGAGTGCGATCCGCCCCGATTATAAAGCCGGTCATGCCATCTCCCTGCTCTTGGAAGAGAAGATTCTGAGGCAAATCAGTTTTCAGAAAAGCTCGACTTCTCACACAGCCTCGACCGGCAGCAGAAACAGCGGCGGCAGCCCGAAAGCTGCGGCGATCGTAAGTCCGAAGGCCGTTATGTTCGTCGCGAGCGGCTTCGCCTTGCCCGTCGCGGGATCTCCGGCGTAGGGCATCGTCCGCATGAGCGCCACGGCGGCAAAACGGCCTCCAGAGTGCGCGGCGACGAGAGCGGCGACCGCGACAGGCAAGGAAAGACATGACAGCGCCGCAACCTTCACGGACATCGCGAAGCCGATGGCAAGCACCCCGAAGGTTCCAAGGCGGCTGTCCTTCATGATTTCGAGCCTGGCTTGCCGCGTCCCTCCGCCCATTAAATCGAAGAAGTCTGCAAACCCATCCTCATGGAAAGCGCCCGTAATCGCGACGCCTGCAGCGATGGCGAGCAGCGCCGGCAGTACGCCAGTCCAAAACGCCGAAGCCGCGACGAGAATAGTCGCGCAAATCGACCCGATAAGAATGCCCGCCAGCGGGAAATACTTCACGCCCCGATCGAGCCACTCGATGGTGAAGGCGTGCAGATGAGGCGTCGGCAGCCGCGTCAGGAATTGCACGGCGCCGAGGAAATAGAAGAATTCAGTGCGAAGGATCTGCATCAACTTGGGTGTGCTCCCGGCAGGTCCGCCATCGAGGCAAGCAAGCCCTCCGCCATTCGCACCAGCGGAATCGCAAGCGCCGCCCCCGTCCCCTCGCCAAGGCGCATCCCCAGGTCCAGCAACGGCTTGGCGCCGAGCCAATCGAGGAGCGCCCGATGGCCGGGTTCTGGCGAAAGATGGCCGAAGAGGAGATAATCCCGGATGTTCGGGTCGATCGCCACGGCGGCGCATGCCGCTGCAGTGGCGATGAAGCCATCGACAATCACGACCTGTCGAGCCTTTGCCCCGCCGAACATTGCGCCCGTCATCATCGCGATTTCACAGCCGCCAAACTCGCGCAAGGCCTCGAAACCCGCCCGAACAGGAGCACGGGCGAAGGACCGAGCAAGCACATCGCGCTTGTGTTCGAGACCTTTGGGCGGCTTTCCGGCGCCGGGCCCAACAAGGGTCGCGAGCGGCAGGCTAGTGATGCAATGCGCGACGAGCGACGCGGAGCTTGTGTTTCCGATGCCGATCTCGCCGATAGACAGGATGCCGAAGCCTCGGTTTTTCAGGCCGGTCGCGACATCCTGGCCAGCCTTAAAAGCGTCGTGAGCCTCCTGTTCGGTCAAAGCGGGCTCCGCCAGGAAATTGCGGGCACCCCTGCGGATGCTTTTGTCGATGAGCGCCGCGTTCGGCAAGGGCGCTGCAAACAGTCCCGCATTCACGAGAAAGACTTCGGCGCCTGCGGCTCGCGCTGCGATATTCGCGCCCGCCTTACCGTCGAGGACCATTTGCGCGATCAGACCCGACACCTCGGAGGGGTAGGCCGTTACGCCTTCCGACACAATGCCATGATCGCCCGCGAAAACCGCAAGCGCCGCCGCGCCAAGGCTCGGTTTTGGCGGAGTCCGTCACCAGCCCGATGTGGACTGCAAGCGCCTCGATGCGCCCGAGAGAGCCCACGGGTTTCGCTTTTGCATCGATGGCCGCCAGCAGGCGCGCCTCCAATGCGCGGTCGACTGCCTTCACAAGCGCCGCATGGTCAGGATGCTTCATTGACAAAATTCACTCTTGGACTTTCTGGGAAAACTGTTTTCGGCTTGCAGCGAAGTGCGTTGCTTTTCGCGCTCATGATGATTTGCGGCGCGTTCTCATCGCTAGAGACAGGCGTGACTTCTCGCACAGGAGCCGCTCCGACTGAATACTTAGGAGTCGAAAGACGAAAGTCAGGCGCACCTGGAGTCTTCAACTCCCTGTGCAGCCAGGGCGCGACGAACCCACCCGGCAGCAGGAGCGCCGGATTACACATATCAGGCTGTATCAGTCATTTGCTCTCCGCTTCGACCCGCCGTCGAATGACATGGTTCACCATCTCCGGCCGGTCTCCTGGCTTGCGGACCATGGCCTTCGACCTCCTTCCCAAGCGGATAAGACGCTCAGTGGCTCGCGATCGAAGACGATCCGTTCACAGTTGCGGGGGCAGCCACGGGTTTCCACCGTGTTCCCGTTTAACCTCTCAAGCGAGAGGCGCCGAAGAGAGAGGCAGATGACCACGACTTGACGACGGACGCAAGCGCCTTCACGCTCTTGGCCAAGTTCCCGGCAGCGAAAGGGAATCGAGGCTTAGTGGATCGCGGCGGCAAATCCAAAGCGTGGAAATCTGCTTCGGAAGCCTGTGGCGGGCTTGAGACGTGAACGTGTCTTTTGGGCCTCAGACGTGCTTAATTAACGACTACTTTACGATCCAACCTTGCCGCTGGGGTCAGCCCCGCATAAGGTTCGGCTTGATGGTCCTCAAAAGAGGATAACAGGGAACGCGGTGAGAGTCCGCGGCTGCCCCCGCAACTGTAAGCGGCGAGCGAAGCGCCAGAAACCACTGGGAAACCGGGAAGGTGCGCGAAGCTGAGACCCGCGAGCCAGGAGACCTACCATCAGTCGTGGTCACGCGCGAACACATTGGCCGGGGGGTGTCAATGGGGGGTTGATGGATCGGCGATTGGTAGCCGCTTCTTCCGCTTGGGTTCGTGGTGACGTGTCACGTTGTCACGAGTTCCTGTCATGGCTATTTTAGATCTTCGAAATTCAGTTTCGTTCTTGGCTTTGGCCGCTTTCGCCGCGGGCGCTCAGGCGCAAGAGGCGTCCACGAAACCGCCGCAAGTCCTTCCTCCCGTCGTCGTGCAGAAGGATCAAGCCGGCAAGGCTAAACGCCGGGAGGTTGAGAAAAAAAGAAGGCGCCCGCGCCTGTCGCTCCGGCCTCCGAAGCCCGCCCCGCCGCTGCTACAGAACCGCCGCCGCCCGGTCTTGCGGACGAAAACGTAATCTATTCGGCGAACCGTATCCCGACAGATATCACCAAGGTAGGCTCCGCCGTCGACGTTATCACCTCAAGACAGATCGACGCGCAATCTCGCTCTTATGCGCAGGATTATTTGACACAAGTGCCGGGCGTGTCCGTCGCGCAGTCAGGGCCACAAGGCATAACGTCCTACTCCATCTGGGGCGCGGATTCAAAATACGTGAAGGTGCTTGTTGACGGCCTGGATCTTGGGGATCCGATGGGCACACAGGTCGTAACGCCCCTGCAAAATATTCTTGCGGGCGATGTGTCCCGCATCGAGGTGCTGAAGGGGTCGCAAAGCCTTCTTTATGGAGGCGAAGCGGTTGGAGGCGTCATTTCGATCGACACAGCAAAGCCTGTGCTTGGCGCATCCTTCAACGCGTCGGGAGAAACCGGAGCGTACAATACACAGAGGGGCATGCTGAGCGCCGCCTATGGCGCCCAGGATGGGTGGGCGCGCTTCTCGGTGCAGAGCGTGCGCAGCGACGGCTATTCCGCGCTTGCTGTTGGCAGAGAAGACGACGGCTATACCAACCTGACGTTTTCCGGATCTGGGGAATACAAGCTCTCGAACGACGTGAAAGTCTTTTTCGCGGCTCGCTCCATCGACACGAATGTCAAATACGATAACCTCTACGATGGCTGGGGTCTGGCGCCGGACGGCTGGCCGGGAACGCGCTCCGTGACAAGTCAGCAGGCGGGAAGGATCGGAACCGAAATCAAGCTGTTCGATGGGGCTTTCGTCAATACGGTCTCGATCCAAGGCATGGAGATCGACCGGAAGCAGATCTTTTGGGACGGTTATGCTCTGATACCTGCTTCCGAGACCGACACCTATAAAGGGGACCGCTGGAAGATCGACTATCTCGGCGTCGCCAAGGTGACGAACTGGGCGACGCTGACAGTGGGCGCCGATCATCAGGTCGAAAGCGCATCGACGACTTCAATATCGTATGGCGATTTCCCTAGGCGCGAGGTCGAACTCACTGGCGTTTTCGGACAGCTTTCGGTCGAGCCAATCAAGGGCCTGACGCTGACAGGCGGCGGCCGGAATGACGATCACAGCACTTTCGGCGATTACCAGACTTATCGCTTCACAGGCGCTTACTTCTACGAGCCGACGCAGACGAAGCTTAGGGCGAGCACTGGAACCGGCTTCCGGCCGCCGAGCCTTTATGAACTTTATGCGCCTGGGCCTTACTCGGGCAATCCCGATCTGAAGCCCGAAGAAAGCAAAAGCTGGGACGCAGGCTTCGATCAGTGGTTCGACAGCCGCCGCTACCGGCTGAGCGCTACCTATTTCAATATCGACACGACGAACGAGATCGCCTTTAGATGCTTTGATCTCTTCTGCAGCGCCGGCAGTTACGAACAGATCCCCGGCACAACGCACCGGGAGGGCGTGGACATCTCCGGAGCGGCTACGCTCGCCTCGTTCCTGTCTTTGTCGGCTGGCTACAACTATACAGATGCAAGACAGGACAATGGCGTGCGCCTTGTTCAGATTCCCCGCAACAGCGTAACTCTCGGCGCGGACGCGCTTATTTTCGACATCATCAAGGCGAATGTCACCGCGAAGGTAGTGCTTGACACGGTCGGTTACGGACAGGTGCGGCTCGATGACTACGTGCTGGTGAACGCCAAGTTCAGCTACGATATCCGTCCGGGTCTCACCGCATATGTCCGGGGCGAAAACCTTCTCAACGAGAAATATCAGGCAGTCTACGGCTATAACACGCCCGGTCTGTCCGTGTATGGCGGCCTGTCGATCCACGTCGACGAACATGACTATGCGTCGCTGAAATAGCGCTGATTGGTACAGGCCGGGACGCGATCCCGGCCTTCATATAACACCAGCCGCCACAGGCCACGACGCCTTTGCGCAAAGCGCCGCCTCGCCTCATGCGCTTCGGCGCAATTCCCGGCCAAGTTTGCATTAGACCAAACGTCAGCGGGCATGCATTGCCATCAAAAGTTGATAAAATAGGTCTCTTTGAAAAACGAACCCAATAGAGTTAATTGAAAATGTGCGCCGAAGGTCTTGTCGCTCGCTATGAGCCGGCAAATCCAGCGGCTGGCATAAGAATTCTTGGCGAAAGCAAGGCGGCGGCTCGAAGCGCGCAGTGGCTCCCCTTTTTTGTACGCCGCGACGCCCGCGGGTGAAACTGGCGCCGCAAGCCGTCTGGTCTCACGGCGCCGCTCGGTCTTATTGCTGCGTCGCCGTCTTTTCGTCTTCCATCTGATCCGTTGAACCCCCGCAGGCGCGCATGGCGGCTGCTGCGGTTGCCATGGACAACTCTTCCTGCTTGCGCTTCGGGGCGGCTTTCCAAGCATCGGCCGCGATTTGAAGCTCCGGCGTTTGCTCCAGTTTGCGTGTGGTGTCGAAGTCGAACTTGAGCTTTTTCTTTGTCTGAGGTCCCCAATAACCGCGCTTGCCGAGATCGTAGAATTGACGCTGATAGGCTGAAATGAGGAACGCCTTCAGGCAGCCGATCAAATAGCGCCGCCGCACCTTGTCACTGAACACCCACGGATAGCCGAGGAACGCCTTGTTCATGTAGAAGCGGCGGTAGTTCTTCATGACGCCATCGAGCAATTCGCCGCGGTCCATCGCTTTCGGTTTCATGATCGGAGTCACGAAGTTGTATTTCTCAAAGTCGAAAACTTCCACCTTGTCGCCGAGTTCGCGGTAAAGATCGGAAAATGGCCAGGGCGTGAACATCGACCAGTTCGCCATGTCGGGATTCCACTCCCGCACCATCTTGTAGGTTTCTTCAAGCGTTTCTTTTGTCTCGTTTTCGAGGCCGACAATGAACTGCGCCTCTGAAACGATGCCGTTCTGACGCAAGAGGTCGATGGCCTTCTTGTTCTGAGCAACGGTCGTTTCCTTATTGAACAAATCTAAATTCAGCTGCGCCGCCGCTTCGGTGCCGAGCGAGATGTGGACGAGCCCCGCTTTGCGGTACATTGGAAGCAAGACTTCGTCGCGAAGGATGTCTGTCACGCGCGTGTTGATGCCCCAGAGCACCGGCAGCTTGCGTGCGATAAGCTCCTCGCAGAAGGCGATAAACGCCTTGCGGTTGATGGTCGGCTCTTCGTCGGCGAGAATGAAGAAGCCGACGCCATGATCGCGGTATAGCGTTTCGATCTCGTCGACGACGAGCTTCGGTTTGCGGACGCGATAATCGCGCCAGAACTTCCATTGTGAGCAGAAGCTACAGGTGAACGGGCATCCACGCGCCATGTTTGGCGTCGCGACGCGCGTGTTCATGGGTATGTAGTGGTACTTGTTCCAGTCAAGGATTCCCCAGTCGGCGACGATGGTGTCGACATCCCGGATCGGAGGCTCCGCCTGAGTGGCGATGACTTTCGCCCCTTCATGATAGGCGAGCCCGGCTATCTGCCCACGGGAATCCGGCCATTCCCCCTTGTCCACGGCGCGAACGAGGTTGAGCATCACTGCTTCGCCCTCGCCGCGAACCACGGCGTCGATCCACGGCGCCTCGTACAGTATTTGCGAGTACATAAATGTACCGTGGATGCCGCCAAGCACCGTCACAACGTCTGGGTGCACTTCTTTCGCGATCTGGAGAACGCGCTCAGCCTTGTAAATCGAAGGCGTAATCGCCGTTGTTCCGACGATGTCCGGCTTTTCTTCGGCAAGGATTTCGCGAAGCTCGTCATCTGAAAGATGATCCGTCATCGCGTCGATAAACCGAATGTCGGAATAACCTCCTGCTTTCAAATATCCGGCAAGATAAGCCACCCAGGCGGGCGACCATCTCCCGGCGATCTCGGCGCCGCCGGAGTGATAATTGGGATGGATCAGGATGATTCGCATGAACCGCCTCCTCGGGCCTCGATCAGATCGATGCTGCAACTGCGCCTGTAGTGGGGAGTCGCCAACAGCGGCCGGAACCGAAACCGCAAGATTGCGGAATGCTGAAAAGTGCAGGCATTCAGAGAGCGCTTACGCAACCGGTTTTCGACCCGGTGGAGCTCAAACAGCCGACCATTGAAGCACGGTCTCATGAACGGTCTCCTGCACCGCCTCACCCGGCGGGCTGAAGGTTAAGCAAGCGATGGCAGGTTTCCTGGCTCGCGGGTCTTGGTCTGCTTCTGCCTTCCCAATCCGAGGATCAGTGGCGTTGACGAAGCAGGCTCTTCGCTTACAGTTGCGGGGGCAGCCACGGACTTTGACCGTGTTCCCTTTTTCTTCGAAGCCGCAAGGACTTCAAAGCACCATCGAGCAGAACTATTGCACTCAAGATTTCTATTAGCAAGAGCGCAGTTGGTTTACCGAGTGAGCGCAAGCAGCGCATCGAGATCGAGGTTCTCCTCGCAATGGTCGGCAAGCGCTTCGATGGCGGCTTCCGTGCGCGCCTCGTAATCGAGCGCCGAGGCTTCGCCGCCGTGAACCGCGAGCCATCGCGAACGAAAAGCGTCGGAGCCGAACAGACCATGGACGTAAGAGCCCATCACGCGGCCGTCGGCCGAGATCGCGCCTTCATGCCTCGGACAGCGGCCGCCATCTTGGAGCAAAAGCCAGGGACGTTCCAAACCCTTCCCGGTCGTCCGCCCCATGTGCATTTCGTAGCCGATGACCCGGCAACCGCTTTGCAGGTCCGTTGTATCGATAGAGGCAAGGCGTTTCTCGCCGCCGATTTCCGTTTCAATGTCGAGGAGGCCGAGACCCAGCGTCTCGCCCGCCGGTCCTTCGAGGCCCATCGGATCGCGGACAAGCTTACCCAGCATTTGGAAACCTGCGCAAAGGCCGACGACACGACCGCCTTGGCGGACATGAGCCAGGATGTCGATATCCCATCCTTCGCGCTGCAATGTCGCTAAGTCCGTGCGCGTCGCCTTCGATCCCGGCAGAACGATTACGTCCGTGTCGCGAGGAATAGGATTGCCTGGTTGAACCCATCGCAGAGCTACGCCCGGTTCGGCGGCCAGTGGATCGAGGTCGTCGAAATTCGCCACGCGTGACAAGCGCGGGACTGAAATATTAAGACCTCTCCCGCCGAAATCCGCCGGCCGCTCCAACTGCAAGAAATCCTCGGCGGGCAGGCGGTCGGCCCGGTCAAACCAGCGCAACACGCCAAGAAATGGCCAGCCGGTGCGCTCAGAAATTGTCTGGCAGCCGG
>CAVYBZ010000010.1:0-904617 GCA_963766815.1 uncultured Alphaproteobacteria bacterium
AGCCCGCTCCTGATGGTGGAGCGGGCCTCGGCGCGTGGCAGGCCGCAGGCTGTGGCGGCCGCCATCAGCATGCTTTCCGCTTCCGCCCGATTGAGCACGCCAGCGCCCGTAAGCTGGCCCATCGCGAACGCCTCGCCGTTCAGCTCCGCGTTGCGCCCTCCACGCTGCGCATCTGCAACTTTGCAGCAGGCGCTCTCCAGCGCCGCGCGAGCGTAGCTGCGCGAGCGCAAATCATCACGAAATGTCATGAGTGCGCCTCCAAGACTATCAGCTTTGGCGATCCGGGTGGCCGGAGGCTATGCGCGGCGGTCCGGATGGAAGGAATTGCAAGCCCTGGTCAATCTGCGGGCGCTTTTTGTCCGCGACGCTCCGTGGCCTCCGCCTCCAAGGCGAGTTGCGCGGCGCTCGTGGAGCTATGCCGGCGGCTTGAGATCCACGCATCCAAGTCGGCTTGAGTGTAGCGCACGGCCCGCGACAACTTCAGAAATACTGGTCCGCATCCTGTGACGCGCATCTTATTGAGGTAAGAGGCGGACAAGCCAAGAACGGCGGCAGCCTCGCCAGTCGTCATAATCCGCGCCGCCTGCGCCGGCATTGGCCTTGTTGTTCGGTTCATCAGTTTTAGGCATTACAAGAACCCTCGTGTTGTTCAGGAATGCCGACAGCATGATGGTGAGGGACTGGGAAAGTCGATTGCAAAGCCTGCCAGACATTGCAACAGCTTCCAAAGCCTCTTGGCTTTGCGCCAAACCAATATCACAATTTCGTGATTTCAAGCCGGGTTGGAGGCGGGCATTACGATGCGCCCGTCTTCAACGGCGGCGTTTAGCTTGTCACGGATGCGGCGGGCTTCAAGCTCGCGTGGCGGATCCTGCGCCCATAGCGCCTTGGCTTCCGGGTTTGCGAGCTTGGCGGCAAACCCGTCGCGTTCCTTCTTGGAAGCGAGCAGTTTGGCGATCTTCGAAAGAGTCATGGCAGGGTACGCGTTCAGGAGGAACCGCGCCCTCTCTACGGCCCAGTCCGTCCCTCGATCGGACATTCGCTTGTTCTCGTGTTTGCCCTTCTCTCTGGCTTTGCGGCGCGCCGAGGCTGCGTCCATGGCCCGGGCTAGCTCGTCGGACGCTTTCAGGAGGTAATTTAAAACGTCGAGGATCCTCGCCTCGGGAATACGCCCGTCGCGCAAATCGGAGATGTGCGTGATTATGTTGCCGGCGATATCCCCATTCCGCATCTCCGCGCTCATTGTGGCGGTCCCACCTTTGCGCGCCCAGAAGCCCTCAAGAGGCGAAACTGCCCATCCTCAACATCCGTCCACCATCGGCCGGCAACCTGTAAATCATCGCGGGCGTCTTGAACAAAATCAGCAAGCGCACACCAAAGTGATGCGATCACGTCTGACGGGACAAACTCGTACCCCCTCGCCAAGACATGAGACCGCATATACTCCCACGAAATACTAACCTCCTGTCGAAATGCGTGCAGCAGTATGGGATCGGCTTGGCGGCTCATGAAATACTTTTCAAGACCGTTCAGAGCAATTTGGGTGTTGTCGAATGCGCTACAGTCCCACCTCTGTCGCATGGCGGCGCAGAACTCTTGCCACACGATATCAAGGCGGTTTTTTAGAAAATACCCGGCGACGTCTTCTGCTCTTTGAATGAAGCTTTGCGCCGCGTCTTTGCCGAGGATAATAAAATGCTTCGAGAAGAAGTCATCCACTAACTGTAAATCTTCCTTAAGCTGCATGGCGGGGTCGAAATCCACCCATAGAAGGCCAAAATCCCGCAGCGGAAGCCCTTGAAGCCATTCGTCTACTTGGCGAACAAAAATACGAAGCGAAGCGCACGCGTCGTCTTTCGAGGAACGGATATACAGATTGTTTCGCCACGCACGCGCATTTTCGGTAGAAAAATACCGCATCACGAAAACTCCTACGCAACGCAAAAACAAGACACGCAAAGCGGTGGTCTTGTATCCCAGCCGCCGATCCTGATAGACGGAGTTTCCCTTGATTCGCCTCGGCCGACCTAGCCTTACGCATGAAAAATGTCGGGGGAGATAGAGCGGCTACAGCAAGGCGCGGGAGCTGGTGGAGGCGGGGCCACGGCGCGACGTCAAAGCGGCAAGGCCAGTTCCGCGAGAGTCGGCAGGCCTATTTCAAGCCCTCACAATATTAGTAAAATGAACGCAAGGAGTTCGGACGGCTTCCAACACGGAAGGCGCAGTCAGGCTCTCAATATGCGCGCCCCAATCTTCGAAGGCTTTTTTCACAGCTTTCCGGTGATCGCCGCGCTGATAAATGCCGACAATGCCAGCCTTCGTGCCGCTTACGTGGTTCAGAGCGGTCTCCACGACGCGGGTATCGACGCCAAGGTTTTCCATACCGGTCGCGCAGGTACGGCGAAGGTCATGGACGCGCCACGGCCTAAATTTGCCGCCGGCAAATTCTTCCGCCTTCGCATCCCATCGGCTGCCTAAAAGCTCAGCCATGCGCAAATCGAGCCTGTGTTTGGCTTTCGAAAAACCGCTCGGCGGAGTTGTGCCCGTCGTTGAAAATATAAGCTCAGAGTCCAAAGGGCACCCGTTCTCAGCTTTCGCTTTATCGACGGCAACGCGGTCAAGGAGGGCAAGCGCCAAGGACGACAGCGGCACGCGGTGTTCCCTTGCATTTTTGGTGCGTCCCGCGATCAATTCCGTTTCATCCCGCCGTTTGCGCTTGAACACGAAATCATCATGGGCCGGCAGAGTCCAAACGCCTTCGTCAAGCTCAGCCCATCGCATTGCCGCCACCTCTTCGCGCCTGGCGCCGGTGAGCAGCAGAAGTTTGTAGATGCTTGAGAAGGGCCATTCCATGCCGCTGGCAGCTTGCCAGAAGGCCTTGATTTCGTGGTCTTCAAGGACGCGCTCGCGTTTCTTAGCAGGCGCCGGGGCATCTGCTTCTGCCATGGGGTTAGCTTCGAGTGGGACGCGCTTCTTGGCCCATTTGAAAAACGGCCGTAGATCGGCGAAAAGCAGGCGATGGGCGCTGGTATTGCGAACCTTCAACGCCTCCAACGTCTCCTCCAATTGCGCATGACTTATGGATCGGATCGGCTTCCCGTGGAGTTTCTTGAGGTCGGCGCCGAGCATCTTTGACGTTTTTCGTGCCAGTAGCGCGTAGGCTTGGCGTGCACCTCCAAAAATTTTTCAAGACTCTGCGCGAAGGTGAGCCCCGTATGCTGCGCTCGCTTCTCCTTCCGCTGATCGGCCACATCGACGCCCTTGGCGACTTCGCCGAGCTTCTCCTTCGCCAGCTTGCGCGCCTGATCGGGTGTGAGAACTCCATGCTTGCCAAGCGACATCCGTTTGTTCGGCGCCGAGCGTCCGCCAAGCCGATATTCGACGAAGTAGGACACCGAGCCGGATTTCGTTGCGAGCGCTCCAAAGCCCCGCACTTCATCATCCCAAGCGTAGAGCGTCTTGGTCGCGGCGATGGCGTTTGTGCGCAGGTTATCGATCGCGGTCTTGGTGATCTTGGCCTTCATGACGCGTGCCTATACGGTCTCCTTGTATAGGCACCGTGTAGGAACCGGAAAGGAAATGCAAGGAAAACCGGAGAACGCACAGGTAAGCAATGCCTAGGTATTTCAATGGCGTAAGAACTTTCAGGAACCTCCAGAAAAGCCCAGAAAGCGTAGTGCCTCATGTTGTGGATCTGCGGGTCCCCCGTTCGAGCCGGGGCAGCGGTACCAGCAATCAGACATTTAGTGCGCTCTCAGTGCCGCGTTTATCGAAATGCGAGCCGCGAACGAGACCGCGATAAGCCTCCAGCGCACCCGGAAAAAGCTCGGCGCAGAGGATGCGCGCCGGATCCGCCTGCCCAGGCAACACGATACGCCCTTCCGGAACAGCGCCGAACCCCGCCCGCGAATAATAAGGCAAATCGCCGACAAGGATCACAAGTTTGTAGTCAAACTCACGCGCCCGCATCATGCCGCCGAGCATAAGCTCAAGACCGAACCCCTGGTTCTTATGATCGTCCACGATGATAAGCGGACCGAGCAGCAATGCGCCGGAAACGCCTCCAATCGCAATCGGCGTGAAGTCCACCGCTCCGATGATCTCTCCATCATGGACGGCGCACAGATTGAGCCGCGGATCGCGCGCGGCGCCCTCGCGCACACGGTAGGCGGTGCGCGCGAACCGGCCCGGGCCGAAGGCGGTCTCGTTCAAGAGGATCAAGGCGGCATGATCGTCCGGTGTTTGCAGCCGGATTGAAGCAGACGGAGGCGTCATCGCGCAAACCTGTTATCTGTGAGAAGAGGAGTGAAGGCGCGCTGTTAAAGTAATATCGCCGCAGCGCGCAGCATTTACCGGGGCTCGATCCGTCGCCGGCCCGGCAAGGCGCGGATATGGAAAGCTGCATCTGACACGCTCATGACAACGAAATAGCATGGCCGCGACGGCTCGTAAACATGCCTCACCCGCATGAAACCCGCGCAGGCCGTCTATCTCAGTGCGAGAAAATCTTCGAGAGAAAAAGCTGCGCGCGCTCCGAGCGGGGTTTGCCGAAAAAATCCTCCTTCGGGGCATCCTCGACGATTTCGCCCCTGTCCATGAAGATGACGCGGTTGGCGACCTTCCTGGCGAAGCCCATTTCGTGCGTCACCACCATCATGGTCATCCCCTCGCGCGCAAGCTCCACCATCACGTCCAGCACCTCGCTGACCATCTCTGGGTCGAGCGCCGAAGTCGGCTCGTCGAACAGCATCGCGACCGGGTCCATCGCAAGGGCGCGGGCGATGGCGACACGCTGCTGCTGGCCGCCGGAAAGCTGGCCGGGATATTTCGGGGCTTGGTCCGCGAGTCCGACGCGCTGAAGCAGCGTCTTTGCCTTTGCGATCGATTCCTCTTTGCTACGCTTCAAAACCTTGCGTTGAGCGAGACAAAGGTTGTCCATGATCGTCAGATGCGGAAAAAGCTCAAAACTCTGGAACACCATGCCGATGCGGGAACGCAATTCCGGCAAGTTCGTCGACGGGTCGTTGACCTTAACGCCGGCGACGTAGATGTCGCCCTTCTGGAAAGGCTCAAGCGCATTTACGCATTTGATGAGGGTGGATTTGCCCGAGCCGGAAGGGCCGCAGACAACGACCACCTCGCCTTTCTCCACCTTCGCCGTGCAGTTGGATAGCACCTGGAACTCAGGCGTATACCACTTGTCCACGCCGATCATTTCAATGACGGCTTCTGCCGATGAGAGGTCCAAAGCCCCGGGGTACGCCAGCATTTCTATCGTCATGGGATGCAAAGGGCCTTGCCGGATGGTCGCGGTGCGCGCTCGCCAACGCCGGACCGCCATGGACGCCGTAAAAGAGATCACGAAGTAAACCACAGTCGCGAGGAGATACAGTTCCGTCAGTTGGCCATCGCGCTGGCCGATCTTGCCCGCGATCACGAGGAAGCCGTTGAGCGACAGAACATAAACCAGAGACGCTCCCTGAAACAGGACGATCGTTTGCGTCAGCAGCACGCGCAGCATGTTCCGGAAGGCTACCGGCCATACGATAGATATCTTGTATTTTAGCCTTTCGCACTCGGCAAGCACTTGGAGGGTAACGTTCTGCTGTGGCGCCGCTGCAGCGCTTCTGCTGCGGGCGCACAGCGATTCGCTTTTCTTATTCGGCGAGGGCGCCGATAGCGGCGGCCAGCACTATGGGCAGGATGATGACGATAGAGCCGATGAGGAAAAGAACACAGGTGGCGGCGGGGTAGGGAGAGGCGCTCACTAGTTCGGTCAGCCCTGCGGCGTCAGTGGCGAGCATGAGAAGACCCCAGACGAGCCCGGCGGCGCAGCCTATCGCGAAGTTGGCCGCGAGATAACGAACTACCGGTTGACATGATCCAATTTGACGCACACGTCGACAATTCCGACGATAGGCGAGTGTTCCCGCGCCGGTAGAGCATCGGGTGAACCTTTTTGCTCTGGAAGCATTGATTACAAGGCGCCGCCGAAATCCCTAACCGCTTCGGTTGCCGTCTCAGCGGAGGCGGCGAACTAGTAAGCAGTGCTTCCCGATGGCTTTCATCGATATCCGGCGGTTAACGGGAGCCTGGAACGGGAGCCTGGTTTGCCAAAGCGTCTTCCATTCACGGGAATGTCACTGCGGAGTCGCCGAGGGCGCAAGCGGCTTTCACCCGGCGGATGAAAGCCCGATAACCTATAGCAATCTGTTTTGCTTCCCGAAAGCCGTAAAAAATTCTCGAAAAGGCGAAGGATGAATTACGCCGGCTTTATGGTAAAGTCCCGCGCAAATAGCTCTCACCAGAACGGTCAGGAGGTCCAATGCCCTTTGAAAACAGCCAGCATGGCACGGAAAACCAGCACCCAGAACACCTCAGCGACAAGATCGGCCAAGGCGAGGCCACCGATAAAGCCGATATGTCGGATGCAGCGCTAACCCCGTTTGACGCAGAGGCAAGCGGGCGTACTCTGGACGAGACAGAAACGGAGCACGAGGGGAATCCTGCACTGGGCGAGCCTCTGGAAAGCGGGCAAGTTCACAAATCGTACTACCCCGAAGCGAGCGTTACAAAAAAGATCGTGGTTTTTGGCTTGGCCACAGTGTCCGTCCTTATCGCGCTTGGTTTGATTTACACCTTCTGGCGGTAACGCGGCTTAGGCCGCTGCGTCTAAGACCACCGAAATCTTGATATTGCCAGTCAATTCCAGCACGCCGAGCGAGATCGTGCCATTTGAATGCGGCCGGACGGTGAAGCTGATCGCGGCGTCGCCGAGCCGCATATTGTGCACCGTGATCTGGCCGACTGACATCGGCACGGCTGGATTGCGCAATCTTATCGCGCGCGCCGACAGGTCGTACTCAAGCCCGAGAATGGCTTGCAGGAGTTGGAACACCGCGCCGCTGGCCCACGCTTGCGGCGAGCAGGCGACCGGATAAAGCGTCGGCCCCCGGCTCCGCCGCCGGGGGAAGCCGCAGAACAGCTCCGGCAGCCGGCGCTGATCCATATAGGCGGCAGCCTGCATCATGCCGTTGAAAATAGGCGCAATGCCATCGCTGAGGCCGTACCGCACGAGCCCGCTCGCGATGATCGCGTTATCGTGGGGCCAGATCGAACCATTGTGATAGGACATCGGGTTATAGCGGGCCTCGCTGGTCGCGACGGTGCGGATGCCCCAACCAGAATTAAACGACGGGCGCGTCATATCCCGCGCTACCCTTCTGGCGCGGTCGAGACTCATGATGCCGGTGAACATGGCGTGGGCCGCATTGCTGGTTCGCACACGGCAAGGCTGCTTTCTGCCGTCGAGAGCAAGCGCATAAGTGCCAAGATCCTCGCACCAGAAAGCCTCTTCGAACCTTTGCTGAAGCTTTTCGGCTCTCGTGGCGAGACGGTCCGCCCGGTCGTACTCGCCAAGCCTGCGGGCGCAATTCGCCGCCGCAAGGAGCGCCGCGTAGACATAGCCTTGGACCTCGACAAGCGCGATCGGTCCTTCGGCGAGATCGCCGTCTGCGTGGAACACGGCGTCGTGCAAATCCTTCCAGCCCTGATTCGCAAGTCCCTGTTGCGTGGCTCGGGCGTATTCCACAAATCCATCGCCATCGGGATCGCCAGGGCCGTCGATCCAGTCCAGGGCGCGCAAGACGTTTGGCCAGATTTGGCGCAAGAAGCCGACGTCTCCGGTCCTCTCCACATAAAGGCCAGCGAGGAGTACGAACAAGGGCGTCGAATCGATGCTGCCATAATAAAGGCCGAATGGAACTTCACCGAGTTCGGCCATTTCGCCAGAGCGCATCTCATGCAGGATCTTGCCTGGCTGCGCATCGGAGGCGTCGTCGAACGCCGTGGCCTGGAAGTGGGCGAGGCGCTGGAGCACCCCGCGCGCAACCGTCGGATCGAACCACAGCGTCTGCATGGCCGTGATTAACCCATCGCGGCCGAAAGTCGTGGAGTACCAGGGAATGCCGGCATACGGATATTTGCCCTCCGGCGTCGCCGTCATCAGCATTCTCAGATCGGCAAGCGAGCGGCAGACGATCTCGTTGAAGACGTTATTAGAGGTTTCGACGGTCGCGATCGCGCGCGGATTGCCGACAAGATCGCGCCTCGCCTGAAGAAGCCCGCGCAGGAAAGACGGCGCCGCCGGACGGCTATGGCCGTCGCACGAAACCGTCACGAACTGACGCCACTGGACAGACGGAGGCAGCGTCAGCGCATATCTCGCGCCTGCCGTCGTAAGCTCGGTAGGTTCCGGCTCGAAGCTCAGCGCCGTCTCGCGCACCTTGTTATCGAGGCCCGTGTAGCGGAATATGACTTTGTTCTTGCCAACCACCTCCTTATGCAGGAATCCGCGGGCGGGGCGGCGCATGCCCCGCACCTCGAACAGGTCGGCGAAATCGCTGTCGAAGTCGATCGTCACATCCAGAGGCACGGGAACCGTGCCATGGTTCACGATGGCGCTGCGCTCGCACAACACTCCATTATGGATATAAATCGTCCGGCCGATGTGCAGCGTGTCCTTGAGAAGAACGATGCCGTCCTTGGAGAGAACGTCGGGGTTTGTCAGGTCGGCGCGGAGGTTGAGGTTATCGTCGCGAAGCGTCGAGCCGAGTATCAGCGGCTCCTGACCGTTGATGAGAAAAGCAAGACGGGACAGGTGACGCGTGTCGCGAGCGTATAAGCCGCCCGCTTCGTCGGATGCGCAGCCGATGGCGCCGTGGCTATCGAGGACGGCGAAACAATCGTTTTGCTTTAGGATGCAACGCGGCCGCGAAGGCGCCCCCGCCGCGGCGATGTAGAACGGCGATTGGTCGGCCTCGTGCCTCTCCTCCGCGTTCCAAGTCTCATCTTGCTTGTCCAGCATGACATGCGCCCTTCATCCGCTACGCTACTCTACTCATCCACCGCACAGGCGTCCCGCTTCCAGAAACGCCGGACAGGCGGCAAATGTTTGATGCATTTCAAGGTAATTTCGCGCATTATCACTTGTGAACGCGATCTATTCTATAGGGAGACTGGCATGGCTCTCGAATCGTTGAAGGCCGAAATAGAAATGTTGCTAGAAACTCTGGCGAATACGCCGCAGGACCGGTACGAGCTTTATATTCAGCTCAAGGAGAAGCTGAACGAGTTCCGTGTCTTCGGGAATCCCCCGCCTGCCGATTTGCTGGAGCTTGAGGCCGAGCTAGACCGGGAGTTCGCCGCGGCGCGACACCCGCATCAAACTCCCAACCCACAGCAATAAGCTTCCTTTGCGCTCAAATTGCGGGCGCCAAAGACGGCTTCCGGACTTCTTCGCCGTCGCCTTCCAAGGCGGCGGCTATGACATCGTCCACACGCTCCAGCCAGATGAACTCAAGACTTTTCCGGGCGTCGTCTGGGATATCGTCGTAGTCGCGCCGGTTCCGCGCCGGGAGCATAACACGCGTCAGCCCGGCTCGTGCGGCAGCTGTCACCTTTTCCTTTATGCCTCCGACGGGGAGAACAAGGCCGCGCAGGCTGATTTCGCCCGTCATCGCGGTATCGTTGCGGACGGTGCGCCCGCTGAGCAGCGAAAACAGCGCGGTGAACATCGCGACGCCCGCGCTCGGGCCGTCTTTCGGGGTTGCGCCTGCCGGAACATGGATATGGATGTCGCTTTTCTCGAAGATGGCCGGATCGATGCCGAGTGACGCGGCGCGGTTTTTGATCAAGCTGAGCGCAGCCTGAGCGCTTTCGCGCATCACGTCGCCGAGCTGACCCGTGAGGATAAGGGCGCCTTTGCCGGGCGCGCGCGTCGCTTCGATGAAGAGGATGTCGCCGCCGGCCGGCGTCCAGGCCAGCCCGGTGGCCACACCCGGAACGCTCGTTCGCATCGCCACCTCATTCTCGAAGCGGGGCTGCCCGAGAATGTCCTTGAGGTCTTTCGCGCTTATGCCGATCCGTTCCCCCGGAGATTCCGCGATCCTCACCGCGACATGCCGGAAGACCTTGCCGATTTCCCGTTCGAGCGCGCGCACTCCTGCCTCGCGAGTATAGTCGTGGATGATCAGGCGCAGAGCCTCGTCGTCGATGCTTGCCTGCTCGGCGGTTAATCCATTCGCCTCAAGCTGACGCTGCACGAGATAGCGGCGCGCGATTTGCAGCTTCTCCTCGCCTGTGTAACCCGACAGCGCGATGATCTCCATCCGGTCGAGCAGCGGGCCGGGGATCGTGTCCAGCAGGTTGGCGGTGGCGATGAACGTGACCCGCGACAGATCGAAGGGCACGCCGAGATAATTATCGCGGAACGTCGAATTCTGCTCGGGATCGAGCACTTCAAGCATGGCGGCGGAGGGATCGCCTTGGAAGCCGCGCCCCATTTTATCGATCTCGTCCAACATCATGACACAGTTTCGCGCGCCCGCCTTGCGGATGCCCTGAATGATGTTGCCAGGCAGCGACCCGATATAAGTCCGCCGATGGCCGCGGATCTCGGCTTCGTCGTGCACGCCGCCGAGACTGACCCGAACAAACGGACGTTGCATCGCGCGCGCGATCGATTGGCCGAGCGAGGTCTTGCCGACACCCGGCGGACCGACAAAGCAAAGGATCGGCGCCTTGCCTTGCGGCGCCAGCTTGCGAACGGCGAGATACTCGATGATGCGCTGCTTGATCTTTTCGAGGCCGAAATGGTCTTCCTCCAGGATGCGGCGCGCCTCCGCGATATTGATCGGCTTTTCTTCCGGCAGCGCCCAAGGCAGCTCTGTCAGCGTATCGAGGTAGGAGCGGATCATGCCCGCCTCGGCGGCCTGCTCCGGCGTGCGTTCGTAACGGCGCAGCTCTTTTCGCGCCTGCGCCTCGACCTCGGGCGGCATCTGCGCTTTCGTAATCGCTTCGTTCAGCTCGGCGACTTCCGCAGACTTTCCGTCGCCTTCCCCGAGCTGGCGCTGAATGGCCGCCATTTGCTCGCGCAAAACCGCCTCGCGCTGCCGTTCATCGAATACCACTCTGGTCTGGCGGCCTATTTCCTGGCTGATGCGCAGCACCTCGATCCTTTGCGATAAGAGCCGCGAAACCTTGTCCATCCGCAAGGGCAGGTCGGCCGTCTCCAGGATCTCCTGCTTCTGCTCGGGCGGGATGTCCATGTATGCCGCCGTGAGATCCGTCAGCGCTGAAGCCGATTGCGCATTTTGCATCGCGGCGACAAGCTCGGCTGGTACTTGAGGCAGCAGCTCCAGCGCCTCGATGGCTTGCTGCCGCAAAAGGAGCGTGCGCGCTTCAATCTCAGGGCTATCCAAAGTAGGCTCTGGGACGCGCAGCACATTGGCGATAAGCAAGGGCCGTTCCTGGGCGAAGTCCACGACGCGAAAGCGCTCGATGCCCTGAACGATCACATGGTGGCCGCCATCCGGGGCTGTAACATAGCGCGCAATGTTGGCGATGGTCCCGACGCGGTGCATATCGGCGCCATTGGGTTCCACAACCTCGCCATCGCGCTGCATGAGGATGCCGATCTGGCGCTCCTCGCGCATGGCTTGCTGGACGGCGCCAATCGAAACCGGCCGTCCGATAGAGATCGGGAACAGGACGCCCGGAAACAGCACCGTCTCCCGCACCGGCAGGATCAAGAGCGCAGTCGCGCTACCGCCGCCGGAGCCTTCACCGGCTTGCGCCTCAGCTTCCGGCGGCTGACCGGGATTTGCATTATCCATGTGCCGATCCTTCTGCCCAGAGTGCGCCGGGAAAAGTGTGAAGCGATCTTCCGATAAGACCCACGACAAAAAAAGAATTAGAGCGCGCCTTCATCGAAAGCGGATACGCCCTAAAGAGAAACTTGCTATCTGTGGATGCGGACACAGTAATCTGCAACTTGTTTCATTCCCAGTGGGTCGGCCGCAAGGCCGGTGGTTAACTAAGGAGAGTTCCCAATAGTGGGCATCCCGGCTTTGGGATTGAACTCTGCGAAAACAAAGGACTCCGAGGAGGCATTAGTTGGCCAGCCAAGGAATGCCTCCTTAGGCCGACTTCTGAAGGCTGATGAGCAGGCAGCCGTTGATCGCCTGCCGCTTTACGGAGTCATAACGGCTTGGAGGGAGCGGGATCTTTCGGAAAAATCGGCCTTGTGGAAGCTCCAACTGATGAATGAGGGCTGTGCGCAGCTCCTCTGGCAGGACACGTTTGCCCGAGACCAGCAGCGCGCCTCCCTCGATAACGGCGTCCACGTTCTCAGGATCGACGCCAGGCAACGCGCAAAAAATGAGAACTTCCGTTTCGGTCTCAAGCACGTCCACCGGAGGCTCCCAGACCGGTCCGGCGCCATGCTGGTGCAGCGTAAAAAACTGCTGATGGAGGCGCTGCGCTCGCGAAAGCCGGTCGACGGCCTCGAACCACATCCAGCTTGTGAACTCGCTTTTTGTCATATGGCCCGTGCTTCCCTGACTTATACATCAACGCGTTTGGCGCCCCGTTTGGCGGAAGCGCCGATCACGGAGATTGTTTGATACCCTTATCGTGAATAGTGACGATTGAGGAGACCGCTTTCAAGGTTTGACAGACGGATAGTTCGCTTTAGAACGCGGCTTACCCCAAGCGCTAGGTATTCTGACCACTTTATTGTCATCCCCGCGAAGGCGGGGATCCGCCTAAGCCGCTGTTGCCGCAGTAGGAATGGGTTCCCCCGGAGTTTACCCCCTTGCAGACGGGGGCGGGAACGGCGCTGCTGACCAATGGGCTGCTCCTGCGTTGGCGTTATGCCACCGGTGCTTAACTCTGGGCCCTGAGGAAGGGCGCGCCGCGGACGGCATCGAGACGGCTAAAGCGATTCCACAGACTTGAAATCTGACGGCGAGATCCAGCCTTCGACGGCCGGGATCGCGCCCTCTAATTCGTTGTGCCAATCACGATCTGTAGTAAAAAAACGCACATCTAATCGAACTCGCTTACTTTTCTTGCTCCTGGAATGCTGTGCTGTAAATTCACTTGCTCGACATGTTGCCTAACGATATAGGCAACATGCTAACAGTAGCGTCTACTTGCGAAACCAAAGGTGTGCTGGGTCAAGGTTGAACTCTTCCTTGATAAAGGTAGCGAGAGAGAGGAGATGCTCGATAAGAATGTTCATGGTGTCCTCGTTTTCTTCTTGATACAGCTCATCTGTATCTACAGGACCATTTATAGAAAACAAATCCTCTTATATTTTCTTAACGAGATATACACCATGTTTTGTGTAAAGCCGAGTAGTGCGCAACAATATCGGCCCCATTGGCGATAGCTTTATAATTTTCTGAGTGTTCCGGTATCGCTTCGATGGAAATTATTATCGTGAGGGGACCGGCTCGTTGCCGCCGGGCAACAAAAGCCGCCGGTCCTCAGAAAATCGTATAACCTTACGATTTAACTCCCATTCTCCAGCCGCTTGCCGAAGGATGAAATCAAGTCGTCCTTCTTGATGGGTCCGTTCTCTGTGACCGGTTGCGTCACTGTCGACGCCCATGGCTGCCGCTCTTTGCGGCCTCTAGGCGCACCCGCGGCGTCGCGGGCGAGATCGGGATCGTGCTCGTGTGCGGCCTGCAAGCTGTGATCTCTCGGATTGGAGGTGTTTCCTGCGGCTGCGGCGCCTTCAGCTTCGGCATTTTTTTTGGCCGCGCCTTCGGTAGGGCCGCGGTCGGTCTTTGCTGGCGTGCCGCCTTTCGCCAGGATCACCGTGGCGGGCCGAAGGACACGGTCTCCGATTTTGTAGCCTGCTTGCAGAACTTGAACGATAACATCGGCGGGGACATTCGGCACGTCCACCTTGATTACGGCTTCGTGGTTGTGCGGGTCGAACTTTTCGCCCAAAGGATCGAAGCGCGTGATGCCATGGCGCTCGAGCACTTTGAAAAGCTCGCGCTCGGTCACCTCGACGCCCTCAAGCAGCGTCTTGAGCCCCGCGTTCTGCTCCACGGCGTCCTTCGGAACAGCCTCGATGGCGCGGCGCAGATTGTCTGCAATCGTGACCACATCGCGGCCGAATTCCGAAGCGGCGTATTTCATGCCCTCGGCTTTATCGCGCTCCGCCCGCCGCCGGAAATTTTCCATTTCGGCGATGATGCGCAGGTGCTTATCGCGCAGTTCCGCGTTTTCAGCCTTAAGATCCGCGATGGCTTGAAGAAAAGCCTTGTTTGCCTGGTCCGCCTCGGGCGCCTGCGCCCTTGCGGAAGAATCGGTCTGCTCCAGCCCGTTCAAATTGGCGGGCCTATCCGGTGTATCGTTCATTGTGCGTATGCCGTTTCCGTTACAATGAGGATTAGCCAAATCCTCTCTTACGACGCGCCGTAGTTGAGTTGCTATATCGGCGGTTTCGTTGCGATAATCAAGCTAACACGCGGCTGACCAGCTTCGCGGTGAAATCAACCATGGGGATAATGCGAGCGTAATTGAGGCGCGTCGGGCCGATGACGCCGAGCACGCCGACGATCTTGCGCTCCTGGTCCTGGAACGGCGCGACGATCAGGGATGAGCCTGAAAGAGAGAATAAATTGTTCTCAGAACCGATAAAAATGCGGACGCCCTCGGCCTTCTCGGCGAGGTCGAGGAGATGGATCAGCGACTTCTTCAACTCCAGATCTTCGAACAGCAGGCGAATGCGGTCGACCTCATCCACGGCTTTCACATCGTTGAGCAGGCGCGACTGGCCGCGCACTATGAGGCTTTTGTTGTCGTCTTTCCCGCCCGACCACTGAGCTAGACCCGAACGCACCAGACGCGCCGTCAGCTCATCGAGCTCTGCCTGGCTCGCTTTCAATTCCACCTCGACCCGCTCGCGCGCTTCAGGCAAGGTTGCGCCGCGAATTCTCGCGTTCAGGTAGTTGGTGGCTTCCGTGAGCGCCTGCTGAGGCAGTCCTTCGGGCAAGGTTAAGACGCGGTTCTCGACGCCGCCGTCATCGCCCGCGAGCACAAGCAGCGCGCGCCTCGGATCGAGGCTGACAAACTCGATATGCTTGATGCGGCTGACCTGCTTTTCAGCGAGGACCACGCCCGCGCAGCGCGAAAGACCGGACAACATGTCGCCCGCCTCGGCCAGCACCTCCGACGTGACGGCGGCATTGTCGCGGGCATAGTCGCGGAGCTGCCGCTCAAGCTGCACGCGTTCGGCGTCCTCTATGGCGCCCACCTCAAGCAGCCCGTCCACGAACAGGCGCAAGCCAGTCTGCGTCGGGATGCGGCAGGCGCTAACGTGGGGGGCGTAGATCAGGCCTAGAGTCTCCAAGTCCGACATCACGTTGCGGACCGAGGCGGGAGACAAGGTCATGGGCAGCTGGCGGCTGAGGTTGCGGGAGCCTACCGGCTCGCCAGTCGCGAGGTAGGTCTCCACGATGCTCCGGAAGATCTCCCGGTAGCGCTCGTTCAACTCGCGGACCCCGCTCGCCGCCTTCAAGTCAAGAGCGGGCGCGCGAATTTCCTGCCTTTTCGACATCGCCTTCGCTTCCTTGCTGCAAACCTATCAAATCTAGTCTCCCAACGCGCCGCAGTCAAACCATTGGGCCTCTCGTAACCTATATGTGTAGGACCGTAGCGATACCCGGACCCCGAGGTCCAAAGATTATTTCCTCGCACCAATCCAAAGGCGCTCATGATTGAAAAGCCATTTAGCATCATCGTTTTCGGCGCAACGAGCTTCGCCGGGAAACTCCTGTGCCGCCATCTCGCGGACAATTTCGGCTTTAACGGCGCTCTCCGTTGGGCGGCCGCAGGGCGTTCGCGAGCCAAGCTTGAGGCGCTGCGTGCTTCGCTGGGCGAGAGTGCGTCTGCGCTCCCGCTCTTGACCGCTGACGCCGCCGATGAGCCGAGCTTAAGGGCGATGTGCGCGATGGCCCGCATTGTGGTCTCCACTGTTGGCCCTTATGCGCTTTATGGCGAGACGCTCGTCCGAGTTTGCGCCTTGACGGGCGCCGATTATTGCGACTTGTCCGGGGAAGTGCATTGGATCCGGCGCATGATTGGGCTGTATCAAGGCCAGGCACAGGCGTCCGGCGCGCGCATCGTTCACTGCTGCGGCTTCAATTCGATACCCTCCGATTTGGGTGTCCTCTTTCTGCAGGAAGAAGCGCGCCGCCGTTTCGGCCAGCCCTGCTCTCACGTGAAAATGCGCGTCAAGGCAATCCGCGGCGGGGCATCGGGCGGCACGATCGCCAGCATGATGAACGTGGCCAAGGAAGCCGCGGCAAGCCCGGACCTGCGAAAGGAGCTTGTCAATCCCTATGCGCTTTGTCCGCCGGGCGACGCTCCGAAGGTACGTCAAGCCAGCCTTTCGAGGCCGCAATACGATGCGGATTTCGGCGCATGGCTCGCGCCGTTCGTCATGGCCAGCGTCAATACGAAGATTGTGCATCGGTCCAATGCGTTGTCGCGTTACGACTATGGCCGCGATTTCCGGTATGACGAAGCCATGCTTGCAGGCCGCGGCGTCGAGGGCCATGCAAAGGCCTACGCGATCTCGGCGGCGCTTGGCGCATTCGTGACCGCGAGTGTGATTCCGCCAACACGGTGGGCGCTGAAACGCTTCGTTCTTCCAGCCCCAGGCGAAGGCCCATCGGCGGAAGCGCAGAGCCAAGGCTTTTATGACCTGCGCTTCCTTGGCAAAACCCCGGATGGCAAAACCGTCCGCGCCAAGATCACGGGCGACGCCGATCCAGGCTACGGCTCAACCTCGAAAATGCTGGGACAAGCCGCCGCGTCGCTGGCCAAACTGGGCAAGGCCGAAAAGCCGGGCGGCTTCTGGACGCCGGGGAGTATTTTCGGCGGCGGCTTTATCGAGGCGCTGAAGGCGCACGCAGGCGTGACATTCGAAATTCTGGAGCCGTAGCGCGATAAGCAAGTTTGTGCGGCTCCGCAGCGGGGCCTTTCCCGTTTAGGCGGAGTCGTGAACGGGCCTCATTTTCTCAATAATGCGCTCCGCCCAGTTGCGCGCCGTCCCTTCGGCGGTTACGCGCACGTCATACCGTTCGGGGGGCGCGAAGAGCGCATTCGTGTCCTGGAACCGCCCGGCGGAAATCCGATCGAGCCAGATCGTAAAGGCTGGGCCGAATGCCTCTCTCGCCGCCGCCGTGGGGCAAACGAAATCCGCGATAGCCACGCCGCCGGCTTTCACCACCTGGTCGCATAACCAGCCCATTCGCCTTGCTTGTTCGATACGGTCCTCGATGGAGAAACCGAGATCGCGATTGAGATTGGTCCGAACCTCGTCGGCGTTGAAAATGACGGCGCCGATGAGAGGCGCTAACTCGCGAGTAAGGGTTGTTTTCCCCGCGCCGGGCAATCCCATGATGAGGATTTTGCGATGCATTGACTGCCCCATTTCGCCGCGCGCCTTCGCCAGGACAAACGAGCGTATCCGAACGCCACCGGGAATTCCGTCATCGTGTTTATGGACAGGACAAACCTGTGTCCAGAAGCTACAGGTATCTAACTACTCGGCATCACCACCATTGCGATTATGCCTGCCCAGTTTTCGAGGGCTGCAGCGCCTCCAATAACGGCGCGAGATGGGCCTCAAACACGCCCGCGCGCCCGACCGAACTCGTGTAAATAGGCTGCCGCACCTGGGTCTTACTCGCTGTTCTCACCTGCCGTTCGGTTTTGTGAAACTCAAGGCAACGCGCGTCCCATTCGAGACCGCAATGGGCGACGATGCGCCGGGCTTGCCCCTCGACATCGGCGACGAGTTCCTCATACTGCACCTCGTGCATCACGCCTTCCGGCAGAACGTTGCGCCAGTGCGTCATCAACGTCTCATAGGCGTTGTAATAGCGGCCGAGTTCGCCGAGATCGTAGGTATAATTGTGGCCATCGGTAAATAATTTCGAGAAGCAGGAGAAGCAGGTGTCGATGGGATCGCGGCGCGTGTGAATGATGCGCGCATTCGGCAGCGCGAGATGGATGAGTCCGGCAAAGCGAAAGTTATCCAGCATCTTGTCGGCAATTCGTTCCGCTTCCGGGGCCAGCGATTTGACGCGCGCAACGTAATCTGCCCCAAGCCGCCGCAGCTGTTCTCCTGACAAAGACGGAACAGCGCCGGGAAAATGCAATCCGGTTTCGCCACGGCCTCGAAACTCCGCGATCGCCTGGTAGAAGCTATCGGTTTCTCCCGCGCCGCAGACCTTGGGATGGCTGGCCAGGATCTGCTCGACGAGCGTGCTGCCAGAGCGCGGCATGCCGACAATAAACACCGGCTCGCGGGAAATATCGCCGGAGCCCGCTTTCAATCGCATCAAGTCATCGGTAAAGAGCGCGCCCGTCCGCTCCATGGCTCCAAGCATGGCCTCTTCATCGTAGGGCGCCTGTTTCCGCTTCAAGGCGTTACCCGCGAGGAGATGCTTGAAAGAGCGTTCGCGGTCGCTTCCTGCAAGCGCCATGGCCAAGGCAAAATGCAAAAATATCTGCTCCTTACCATCAAGCGAGGTTATATCTTGCGCCAGCTCTTCCATCGCGGCGACAAGAGGGTCGCCGGACGTCACCCGGCAGGATTCTGTCAGCGTATGATAAAAAGCCGCGCGCCTGGGCTGAAGCGCAATCGCTTGCCGTATCGCTTTGCTCGCCTCGTCGAGGCGGCCGAGCTCGCTTAGCACGCCGCCCATATTGGCATGGGCCTCGGCGCAGTCCGGCTTCAGGGCCAGCGCCTTCGCGATGCTCGCCAACCCTTCCTCCGCGCGGCAAAGGCCGGAAAGCGCGAGACCCCGATTGCTATAAATCATGGCGTCATCAGGCTTGAATTCCATAGCCTTGTCATAGCTCGCAAGCGCTTCTTCAAAGCGGCGGAGATCTTTAAGAGCATTGCCGCGATTGCTGTACGCCTCGGCGTAAGTGGACCTCAGCGAGATGGCTTTGTCATAGCCTGCGATCGCTTCTTCGAGGCGCCTCAACTCTTCGAGCGCGTTGCTGCGGTTGTAGTGAACCGTGGCGTCTTCAGGCTTGAATTCTATAGCTTTGTCATAACTTGCAAGCGCGTCTTCAAAGCGGCCGAGATTTTTAAGCGCATTGCCGCGATTGCCATGCGCCTCGGCGTAGGCGGGCTTTAGCGAGATCGCTTTATCATAGCTTGCGACCGCTTCGCCGAGGCGCCCGAGTTCTTTCAGCGCATTGCCGCGATTGGTGTGCGCTTCCGCCGAATTGGGCTTTAAGTCTATGGCGTTGTCATAGCTTGCAAGAGCCTGTTCAACGCGGCCCAGCTCTTTCAGGGCGTTCCCGCGATTGGTGTGCGCTTCGGCATAAGCGGGCCTTAGCGAGATGGCTTTGTCATAACTGGCGAGAGCTTCCACATGGCGGCCGAGTTTCTGCAGCGCAGTTCCGCGGTTGTTATGCGCCTCGGCATAATCGGGCTCAAGCGAGGCCGCCTCATCGTAGCTCGCGAGAGCCTCCTCAAGGCGGCCGGTTTCGTGGAGCAAAAGGCCGCGGTTGTAATGCGCAGCCGCATAGCCGGGCTGCAACGATATGGCCTTGTCGTAGCTGGCGAGAGCTTCATCATGGCGCTTGAGGTCTTTGAGGGCGTTGGCGAGATTAATGTGAGCCGCCGGAAATGCCGCCTGGATGCTTATCGCTTTGGAAATAAGCTCAACCGCTCTCCCAAGCTCGCCGGACTGGTGTGAGATCACGCCAAGAAGGTGAAGCGCATCGGCATGATTTGGGTTTTCCCTCAAGACGGCTTCATAAATCGGCTTCGCTGCTTCAAGATCGCCCCGAAGGTGGAGCGCTAAACCGTTTTGAAACGTCTGCTCAAGACCGATCGCCGCCTCTTCGCCAGCGTCCGCTTGCATGCCCCCGCTCTGCGCCACGCCGAAGCTCCATGTCGATGGATGGGAAAAGGTTAAGACCGATGCTATGCATCCGGGATGTCTATCGGTTTCTATGCGGCGCTGCAACTAACCTGCCGAAGAATTGCTTAATCCTTCGACAGGCTCAGGATGAGCCTCGCCGAGCCCTCGCCAAAGGACGGGCCGCAAGCCGCGGGTGCCTTTCGGGTAGAACAGGTCAATGGCCGTGTGCAGGCCAACCATCGCCAGCAGGCTCGCCAGAACTGCGCTTGCGATTTAGTTGTCGTAGAAACTGTTCATGGTTGATTGTGTGTCACAATGATGCGGCCCCGCTTGCGCCCGCGCAGCCGCAAAGCCTTGAGAAAATTTCAAAACGTCACGGTAAACCGCCGCACGCCTATGAGACGCCAAACCGCCCAATTGTACCCTTCGAACCCGATCTGTAACCCTGTCGTGATCATCCCGGCGCGGCTTCGTGCGACGCGGCTGCCCGGCAAGCCGCTTCTCGATCTCGCAGGCGCCCCGATGATCGTGCATGTCTGGCGGCGCGCGATCGAGGCGGCCATCGGGCCTGTATTTGTAGCGACGGATGCGGCCGATATCGCGGATGCGATTGCGGCGGCGGGCGGCCATGCGGTGATGACGGCGGCGGCGCACGCCAGCGGCTCCGACCGCATTTACGAAGCGCTTCGCCAGATCGATCCCGCATCCGAATTCGACGCCGTCATCAATCTGCAGGGCGATCTGCCAACGCTTGAGCCGCGCCTCATCGCAGCCTGCGCCGCCGCGCTGAACGAGGGTGCGGACATCGGCACGCTTGCCGCTATCATCGCAGACCCGGCGGACGTTTTGGACCCGAATATCGTGAAGGCCATCGGCTCACCCATGCCAGGCGGCATGCTAAACGCGCTTTACTTCACCCGCGCCGCCGCCCCTTACGGCGATGGCCCCCATTATCACCACATCGGGGTTTACGCTTACCGCCGCGCCGCCCTCGCACGCTTCGTTGCTCTTCCGCCCTCGCCGCTCGAAAAGCGCGAGCGCCTGGAGCAGCTCCGCGCGCTCGAAGCCGGCATGCGTATTCACATTTCAGTGGTTGACACGGTTCCTTTGGGCGTCGACACCGAAGCCGATCTTGAAAAAGCGCGCGAAATGCTCGCAAGGTGAGTGCTGAACTTCTCGCCCAAAGCGGCGAACCGCAGGTAACACGATGACATCCGCATCCAAGGCAAAGCCGCAGACGCAACCGGCGAATGTCGCCTATCAGGGCGAACCCGGGGCCAACTCCCACATCGCCTGCATCAATTTCGACAGCACGCTGGAGCCGTTGGCTTGCGCCACCTTCGAGGATGCGCTTGCGGCGCTTCGTAACGGCGCGGTGCGTTATGCGCTGATTCCGGTCGAGAATTCCGTGGCGGGCCGTGTCGCCAACGTCCATCACCTGCTGCCGAATTCAGGCGTTCACGTCGCCGGCGAGCATTTCGAGCGCATCTATCATCAGCTCATGGCGCTGCCCGGCGCGGACCTGTCCATGCTCAAAACCGTGCACAGCCATACCCAAGCGCTCGGCCAATGCCGCGGCGCGCTTCAGAAGCTCGGGTTGAAGCCCGTTCCCGAGGCCGATACCGCCGGTTCAGCGCGCATGATCGCCGAGGAGGGCGACCTGACGAAAGCCGCGATCGCATCTAAGCTCGCCGCCGAAATCTATGGCCTTCGCATCCTGAAAAGCGGCATCGAGGACGCCGCCCACAACACCACGCGCTTTCTCGTTCTCGCCAACGAAGCCGAAGTGCCGCCAGCAGGCAATGGCCCGGTGCTGACCACCTTCATCTTTCGGGTGCGCAACGTCCCCGCCGCGCTTTACAAGGCGCTGGGCGGCTTCGCGACCAACGGCGTGAACATGACGAAGCTCAAATCCTACCAGCTTGAAGGCAGCTTCAACGCCTCGATGTTCTACGCCGACGTGGAGGGCCACCCCGATGACAGGCCGCTGCGGCTCGCGCTGGAGGAACTTGAGTTTCATTCGGCGGAGCTGATCCTGCTCGGAACCTATCCCGCGAGCCCGTTCCGCGAGACGCTGAAGCGCCTATCCGTTGAGGACGGCGCGCCCCGCGCGCGTGGTTCTTAGGGGGCCCTTCTCTCCTTGGGAGACGTGACGTCGAGTCGCGATCTATCATCGGCATGATCAAAGGGACATAGCGCAATGCTTATGGATCATCTCTTCTGCAAGCGGACAGGGATTTCGATGTGCTGGCGGCCGGGCTTGGCCTTCGAGTTGTGAAGTGCATGTAACGCCCGATCTGTCCCGTCCGGGATGTGAGGCAAAAACGGCGCAGTTGCGGGCGCGCGGCCTAATGGCGCCGTTAACGGCGTTACAGGTGTTGTTGTTACTGCTTGAGTATGGTTCATACGCCGGATGAAGCCCTTGACCAAAGACGCGTTTAAACTCCCATGACCGGAACGACATTCGGCATCTTGCTCGTCATCATCTGCGCCTTCCTCGAAGGGCTCGGACAGGTATTCCTCAAGAAATCCGTGCTCAACAAGGTGCGCTGGTTCATGTGGATCTCGGCGGGCGTAACCGTGCTCGCGCTGGAAGCGCTGATTTACACACAGGCGTTGAAACTCCTCGATGTCAGCGTGGCGTTCACGATCTGCAGCCTCAACCTGATCGCAATCACCATTCTCTCACGCTTGATGTTGCGCGAGCAGGTGACGCGAACGCGCTGGATAGGCGTCGGGCTCATCTTTGTCGGCGCCGCCCTGGTCATGACGCGCGCCTGAGGGACGCAAAGACTATAGCGGAAGCGGCGCCCGCCATATGCGCCAGCGGCGCGTCTTGCGATCGCGCAACTCATCTGCCCGCCAGCGCAACGCGGATCAACGCAGACAGCGACTTCGCGCCAAGTTTGTGCATGATGGCGGCGCGATGATTGTCCACGGTGCGCTGGCTTATTTGCAGATCCGCAGCAATGTTCTTGCTCGGGCTGCCGGCCAAAACCATGTCGAGGATCTCTTGCTGACGAGATGTCAGTGAGCCGATCTTCGCGGCTGCGCTTTTCCGGTCCGCGGAAAGCTCCGGGACCCTGTTGGTAAAATTCAGCGCGTCCCGGATGCAGTCCAGCAGCTCGTTCGGGCGTACCGGCTTTTGCAGGAAATCGAAGGCGCCCGCCTTCATCGCAGTCACCGCCATCGCGACATCGCCATAGGCCGTTATCATGATGACAGGGAGGGGAAGCTGCATTTCCGTCACACGTTTGATGAGTTCGAGCCCGCCAAGGCCCGGCATTCGCGCGTCGACGAGCAAGCACCCGGATCGATTTGGCGAGCAGGCCTCCAAAAACGGCGCGCCGCCGGCGAAAATTTCCGCGCGATACCCCTGTCTCTCCACCATGTCCCGCATTGCGTTGCGGATCTCGGGATCGTCGTCGACGATGAATACCGTTGGCGCCGCAGCTTTCTGATCCGCTTGATCGAGGATGCCGGTGACATGGCGCATGAGGCTCCGCGCGTCAACCGGCTTATAGAGGTGGACATGGTGTTGCTCCGCTATCTCGCGCAGCGTGGCCGCCGAAATATCGCCGGTGAGCATAATGGCGGGGATTTTCCGCGCCAGAGCTTCCGTAATTTTGGTGATGACCTCGAGCCCGTTGGGGCCAGGGAGATTATAATCGGCCACAATCAAATCGAGGCTCGTGCCGCAATTGGCGGCGATGGCAAGGGCTTGATCCCCATCGCGCGCGGCGAATGCGGAAAAGCCGCGGCCGTCGAAAAGCAATTTTAGCGTATCGCGGATTTCCGCGTCGTCTTCGACAATGAGAATGGCCTGGGAACCCCCCGGAGACGGACGAGGGATACCATCCACTCTTGGGGAGCCCCAGGGTTCAAGGGCGGGGACCGGCGCGGGCGACTGGACCACAGGCACCTCCACCGCAAAGACCGAGCCCCGGCCAACGCGCGAGCGAACGCTGATCGGCGCTTCGAGAAGCTCGCCAAGGCGCTGGACGATGGCAAGACCAAGTCCGAGCCCCTTCGCCCGTTTGCCGGCGTGGTTTTGCAGTTGGTGGAACTCTTTGAAGATCGCGCTGAGTTCGGTTTCCGGGATGCCGGTGCCGGTGTCCCAGACTTCGATGCTTAACCGGCTCCCGCGCCGCCGGCAGCCAAGCAGCACCTTGCCGTGGCTGGTATATTTCGTGGCGTTGGAGATCATGTTGCGAAGGATCTGCTCCAAGAGGCGCGGATCGCTATGCACCATCAGACTGCAGGGCACGACGCGCAGTTTCAAGCCTTCGTTCAAAGCGTGAATTTCGAACTCGCCATGCAATTGCTGAAGAAGATCGTTGATCGCAAAGTCGACGGGCTTCGGCCGCACGACGCCCGCCTCGAGCTGGTTGATATCGAGAAGCTTGTCCAGCAAGCCCGACATCGCAACGATGGTGTTATCGAGCCGCTTAATCAGCTTCGACGCGGCGGGCTCGGAAACGTCGTCGGCGAGCATGCCTTGGATCAAGCTCATCGTCTGAAGGGGCTGGCGCAGATCATGGCTGGCGGCGGCCAAAAAGCGCGACTTGCCCAAATTGGCGCGCTCAGCTTCCTCTTTGGCCGCGGCAAGAGCATCTGCCTTGGCCTTCGCATCGGTGACATCGTCAAGAGATATCAGTATTTTCCGGCGTTCGGAGAGACCGGCGATCTCGCAGGCGCTTGCAAGCAAGGTTCGCGGCCCGAGACCTGGGAGATCGGCCTCAACCTCATGGTTCTCGATCGGGACGCCCGCCTTGACCGAAGCCAGGAAATTCGCCCAGGGCGCTTCTTGCAGAAGGCCGCCCAACGGTTCGCCGATGCTCTTTCGGGCTTCAGATCAAAACCTTAAAAAATGACGCGCTCGCGGAGACAACGCGCAAATCCTCGTCCAGCACGACGAGCGGCTGTTTGACGGTAGCGATAATGCTTTCGGCATAGGCCCTTGCAGCTTCGATCTTGCGCTCGGCCGCCTTCATTTCAGAGATGCGGGCAAAGGTGAGGACGACGCCCTCAACCGCGTTTCCTTCCGTTCGATAGGGCAGGATGCTGCGGATATACCAATTGCCATCCTCGCTCTCGATCTCACGCCGGATCGGCGCAAGCTTCGACAGCACGGCGCCCGCGTCCGGCAGAAGCGCATCGTCATGAAAGCGCTGCGCCAGATCGGCGAGCGGCCGCCCGATGTCGACGCCGGTCACGCCGAAGAGCGACTTCGCCGCCGGGGTGAAGAACCGGATGTTGAGGGCGTTATCGAGAAAAAGCGTCGCGACGTCCGAGCTGTTCAGGATATTCTGCAGGTCTGCGGCGGTGGCGCGCTGATGCTCCAAGGTCTCTTGGAGCTGACCGTTCAGGCGCGGTCAATTCCTCGTTGAGAGCTTGCAGCTCCTCCTTTGAGGTCTCCAGCTCCTCATTCGTGGACTGAAACTCTTCGTTGATCGACTGGGCTTCTTCGTTGACCGCCCGCAGATCCTCATTCGCGATTTCGAGATCGCGGATGGTGGCGGACAAGTCTTTGCGCGTTGCGTCGAGTTCCTGTTCAATTTGCAGAACGCGCGAGCCATCTTGTGCAAGGGTTCCGTTTCAATGGGCGGTGGTGGGCGCGGCTCCTCAACGAAACTCACAAGGAGCATCTCTCCCGCTGGAACGGGCTGCGCGACGATCTTGACGCTATATGGCTGTGCCATCGCGATGGAATCGAGCGCCCGGACTGCGAGGCCAGATCTCCGGTCTCTCGCGCCTTTTCGAGCGCCGCGCTAAGCTTGGGCCGAAGCCCGTCGCGCGCCATGACAAGAATATTGCGGTTCGTCTAAGCCGGAGGTGACTTGCAGATACCGGTCGATAGCTCCGAAGCAAAACTTGGCTTCATATTTCTTATCGACGAGGACCGAAGGCGGAGCCAAGGTTTCCAGCAATTGCTTCGCCGCGATATCCTCCGCATTGACTGGGCGAGCCGCTCTTCTCAGCGCCGGGGCGGTCGCAGGCGCCAGGCGCTCTTTGATTGCACTCACCCGAAAACCGGCCTCGCTGGGCGTCCGGCGCTGAGATGGCGGTAGATGTGCTGCTTTTTGTCGATGGCTCAAAGCGGCCCTTCAACCGTCCAACCGTCTCCGATCGCCCGAGAAACAACACGCCGCCGGCACGAAGAGCAAAATGAAACAGCGAGAGGATCTGCTCTTGCGCGCTGGGCTGCAAATAGATCAGCACGTTCCGGCAGGAAATCAGATCGAGCCGGGAAAAGGGCGGGTCCGCCAGGAGATCCTGGACCGTGAAGACCACGGCGTCGCGCAATTCCCGCGCAACGCGATAATCACCGCCCTCGTGAACGAAAAACCGGCGCAAGCGCTCCGGACTTACCTGCGATTCCGTTTCACGCCCGTACACGCCCGCACGTGCAAAAGCGATGGCGAGAGGGTCCAAATCGGACGCAAAGACCTGAAGCTTGATGGGGCGTTTCGTGGCCGCGATCGCTTCCAGAAAAAGCATGGCTAGCGAATAGGCTTCCTCGCCGGTGCTGCAGCCCGGCGCCCAGATGCGCAGCGGCCGGTCGGGGTGCTGCGCAACCATTCCGGGGATCACGCTTTCCGCGAGCGCGTTGAAGGCGGCCGGATCGCGAAAAAACTCCGTCACGTTAATGAGAAGATCGTGGGCGAGGCTATCGAGCTCCGAAGGCTCGGCGTTGAGCTTCTCGATGTAGCGCGCGGTCCCGGTTATGCCCGCCATCGCCATCCGCCGCTCGATCCGGCGCGTCAGCGTGCCTGTTTTATAAAGGGAGAAATCGTGACCGGTCTTCGTCCGAACGAGAGCAAGAACCTCTAAGAACCCTCCGTCCACGCCGTTGTTTGCGTCCGGTTTCTCATCGGAAAGGCGAAGATGGTTCATGCGTTCGATAAGCGCCGCAGGCATGCCTGCGACAGGCAAGATCAGGTCCGCCTGCCCGGTCTGGATGGCGCTCTTCGGCATGCCGTCGAATGCCGCCTCGGAAGGCTCCTGAACGATGACGAAGCCGCCTTTGCTTTTCACGGCCTTCAGGCCCTCGCTGCCGTCCGAGCCGGTGCCTGACAGCACGACGCAAATGGCGCGTTCGCCGCAATCTTCGGCAAGCGAGCGCAGGAAGATATCGAAAGCCGTGCGCGCCCCATGGCGCTCGCTCAACTCGGACAGATGCAGCTTCCCGCCGGCGGCAGCAAGCGAGACCCCGGGAGGAATTAAGTAGACGCGGTTCGGTTCGATCGAAACGCCTTCGGCGGCCTGCGTGACTGGCATGGCCGTGTGGCCCGAGAGAAGCCCGGCCATCAAGCTGACGTGGATCGGATCGAGATGCTGAACGAGGACGAAGGCCATGCCCGTGCCGGGCGGCAGCGCCGTCAGGAAAGCTTTGAACGCGTCAAGACCGCCAGCCGATGCGCCGATGCCAACGATCGGAAAAGCGCGCGAAAAACCAACCCCTGCCCCAACGGGCAGATCGATTTTAGAAAGCTCAGTCTCTACTTTTTTGATCAGGCCCTTTCGCTGCATGCGGATTCCCTCCGCCCAAGCTGAGCAGACGTGCAGCAACACGAGCTACTTATATATAGCTCTTCGGCATCTTGTGTACAAATTTATTAGGGGGCTCCGGCCACGGGTGTCAATCCCCGGCTGTCCGCGTCAGGGGCCGGAATAAGTTCGATCAGCCAGCATCGATAGGGCGGGCACAGGCAGCGGACGGTTGAACGCCAGGAAAGCCTGCCTGTCCTTGTTTAGGCGTCGCGCTCGAAATAGACGGTTGTTTGAAATAAGGCGAAACCCCCGGAAGCGACAATCTGCCTCTGCTTCGAAGTGCGCTTGCATAGCTCTGCCGCCCAAGCCTATCAGTAGCTCGGTGCAGCGATGCGCTGGCTGGGGTTCAGCCACTCCCGCAGCATGATTGGGAACGCCAGCATCGCTTTTTCAATTTCGGGCGACTTTCTTGGAGGCAAACCATGGGTCAATCTGTTCAGGCAATTAAGAAAACCAATGGAAGCATAGCTACTTCGCTGCTTAAAGTGCTACTATATATCGTGGCGCTCATCGGCATTGGCTACTCCATGGCGACGATCGACCTCCCAAATCAGAAGTATTTATGGGTCGCTGGTGAAATCGTGGTCGGCGTTCTGTTGCTTCTGGGCCTCATTGGCAATTTGAGGCAAATCTTCGGAGGCAGGCGCTGAAAAGCGCGACTTGATCGCCCGGATGTTTTCGCGAATTCCACTGTCATGGCCGGGCTCCGGCCACTCCTGTCCGGTTCGTTTTTCTTGCGTTCGTCTTCGCCGTCATTCCCGAAATCGCCTTGGCGATTATCGGGAATCCATGACGAAACCTGCACGTGCTGAGACATGGATCCCCGATAAGCCGCGCGAGCGCGTCTTTCGGGGATGACGCCTTGATAGGGTTCGCAAATTAAACCGGACAGGTGTGGGCTCCGGCCCAGCCACCCAGAGAGATGTCAATGCCTTCAATAGCTTAGCTGGATAGCCGGTTAAAGCGCAAAAACCAGGGCATGGCCCCAAGCGAACAATAAGCCACCGCGCTGGGCGACCCGATCGCGCGGCCTGGTCTCAAACAGCTTGTATGTGAAGCGGAAGAAGCCTAGCCCCTCGTGGGGAAGTTTAACGGGAGGGGCAATAATGCGAAACCGGATATGGGCGGCGTCTTGCGTGACCGCGGCGGCTGCGATGCTGGCGGCGACGGCGTTGACGAGTTGTGCGGCGCGGGCGGAGGACTATTGCGACACCGCAGAAATCATGTCGCGATCCGTCAACCGCGATGCAGCCGAAAAAAAGGTCCGGGAAAAATGCAAGGTTGGCGACATCGTCTTCATCGATACAGCGTTCTCAATTCCCCGGCTGTGCGATTTCCGCCAGCCGGTGATCCGCTGCGGCGGCACGTGTCCCGGCGGCGACCAAGCCAGCTTTTGCTTTCTCGCGCCACCGCGGAAGGTATATTGATCTTCGGGGCGGGAACGACGTAGAGAACGGTCAAGTTTTTTGGCGAACGGCATGAGATATCGGTGTCAACGATGCTCAAGGCAGACCTGGATCGCGTAACCGCCATAGAGTCTTTCAGTCGCCGCCTTGAGCCCGGCTTGCTCCGCCAGTATTCTGATCTTGCTCTCAAATTCAGGGATCGGCCTCACTGAGAAGCGGCGGAGCCATAGAAGTTGCGCACGCCGTATGAGCGCCGGGTACCGGTCGAAATCGCCGAAGTCGACAATGTGCATCTTTCCCCCTGGCGCCAAAGAGGCTGCGGCGCGTTTGACCACCTCCGGCCAGGGCGGGATCATCGACAGGGAATAGGAAATGAAGACGCGGTCGAAGCACTGGACTCCAAAGAGTTCCGCAGAGTCAAAAACAGTGGCGTCCGCCCTGCCAAGCACGATGCGCGCATTTAAACCGCTCCGCGCCACCGAAGCGCGCGCGGACTGCAGCATGGCCTCCGACACATCGAGACCGTAAAAGCGCGCATCGCTGTACCGCTGCGCTGCGCGGATGAGATTGCGCGCCGTACCGCAACAGACTTCGAGGACGGTTCCCTTAGACGGCGGCCGCAGGTCCGCGATCACCCGATCGCGGCCGAGAAGATAGTAGCGCCGCGTGGTGTCGTAGATGAAGCGCTGACGGCGGTAGATGGCGTCCATCTTCTCCGCCGCCGAAGCAGTGACGGGCATCGGGGTCATGCCTTCAAAATGTAGAGGTGGAAGCCGCCATAGATGGCGGACCGGTCCTTCAAGGTCAGCGCTTTGGAGGCCTCCTCTGCATAATCCCAGCGGGAGAGGATTTCCTCGGGTATGCGTCCTGGAAGGATCGTCGGTTCGGCGGCGGTGCGAAATATCACGCGGGCGCCTGGGCGGGCCGTCCTGGTGATCTCGCCCCAAAGCTGCGTCAACTCGGCGTCGCCCATCCAGTCCTGGGCGTCCAGCAGCACATAGCGATCGTAGCTCTGGCTTGGGGCGTGGGCGAGATGGTGCGTAAACGAGGCGTGGTAGACCGAGACGCGCGAGGCGTTCTCGCGCACCAACGCAAAATTGGCGGGGTCGAGATAAGGGGGAAGCGCGCCGCCGGCAGGGGCGTAGCGGCGTCCAAAGGCTTGCCACGCGAAATAATTATCGGCGAGCGGAAAGGCGCAAGCGAGACGTTCGAGACGCTTGCGGAGCACATCCGCCATGCCGCCCTCAACCTCACCGGCCAGCGCCTTATACTGCGCCGGCGGAATTCCGAGCCCATAGAGCGATGCGGGACGGTTGACCAGCCAGCGCAAAGCCCGCCGATTGAACAGCGGCGCAAATTTCTGATCGAAAATGCGGCGCTGCTCCTCAAGCGTGCGCGCCTTGAGGAGCACACGGGGATTGACGCCGTTCAGCCTCGCGACGAGGTGGCTCGCTCCGATAAAAGTGCCGAGAAGCCCCGCGCGGTAGAAATTGTTGGTAAAGCGCCGGATCCGGCGGCGGCGGCGCAACCCATGACGGCCAAGCCAATAGTTTGCCGTTTTCGGATCGAGATGCGGCAAGATATAATGCTTGAAGGCGGCGACGTTTGAGGCCGTGTCAGCCGCCCCGAAGAAACGGTAGAAGGCGTCATAGCCGGGAAGGTGGCGGGCCGCGGCAAGCTTGAGCCGGTTGAGCGCGACGTGCGCTGCGTTAATGTCGACCGCCGTGATGTGGGCCGGCCCCGCGGTGAGATAGCTGAGCACATTACAGCCGCCAGACGCGATGGTGATGATGCGGCTACCGCCATCGAGCGCCAACGCCTCTAGGTCGACCGCCGGGTCTTCCCAGATTTGCGAATAGACGAGGTTCGAGAACGCCAGCGTGAAAAGCCGCTCCCGCAAGCCCTCGGCGGAAAGGGGCCTGCTTCGGCAGACGGCCGCGCCTATCATGGCGGCGCTCTTGGAACTCTTTGCTTCTACGGCGTTGGCCAAATCAACCCCCTGCTTTTATTCGACGGACGCTATGTCTTTGTGCATGCGAGCAGCCGCATTCGCAAGCTGATTGGCGCCTGCGGGCCAATCGGACGCGATGACGGGCGCGCGAGCGAGCGCGCCCTCGGCAGCAAATGCGGGAACCGGCGCACCATGGGATGCCGTCTGAACGGCTTCCGCCGGATTGCGAGGCCAGTGGATCTGATGAAGCTGCCCGTCGTAATCCTCAGCGATCGCCGTGCAGCTCTCAACCCAGTCGCCGCAATTCACGTAGCGAATCCCGCCGATCATCCGGTCGGCCATGTGGTGGATATGGCCGCAGATCACGCCGTCGACGTTCCTGCGCCTGGCTTCCGCGGCGATCGCATGCTCGAATTCGCCGATGAAATTCACAGCGGTTTTCACGCGAAGTTTGAGATAGCCGGAGAGCGACCAATAGCCAAAGCCAAACCAGCGCCGGACCCTGTTCAGCGGACGATTGCACCAAAGCGCAAATTCGTAGGAACGGTCCCCGAGGAAGGCCAGCCATTTTGCATAGCGGACGATTACGTCAAATTCGTCGCCATGCATGACGAGAAATCGGCGGCCATCGGCTGTCACATGCACAGCGTCGTGATGGATCTCGATGGCGCCGAAGCTCATCCCGCAATAGCCGCGGACGCCTTCGTCGTGATTGCCCGGGATGAAGACAATCCTTGTTCCCTTGCGGGCTTTGCGCAGCAATTTCTGCAGCACGTCGTTATGCGATTGCAGCCAGAGCGGGCTGCGCTTGACACTCCAGAAATCGATGATGTCGCCGGCAAGATAAATCACAGCGGCGTCATGGTGACGGAGAAAATCGAGGAAGGCGGCCGCCTGGGAGGCCCTAGCTCCGAGATGGAGGTCTGAAACGAAAATCGCCCGGCATTGGCGCGGAACTGGTTCTTGGGCCTGGCTGAAATCCTGAGTGCTGGCGGCGGGCATCTTTACAGTTCCTCTATCTCGTCTGCCGGAGCCGGTTTTGTCTCCGGCTCGTGACGGCGGCCTTGATCGACGCCCACGCTCAAAAGCGGGCGCTTATATTAGAGCGGCCACGCAAGACCTCTTGCTTGAACATCGCCATGGCGTGGGGCCAATTTTAGAAGCGAGCCACTTTTGACAGTAGCGCCGGTATTTCCCGCATATGCCGCTTCAAGCCATTGCTCTTCTGCAAGGGCCATCAGCACGAAGCTCAGTGTGAGCAGCGAGGCGACTTGTGCAGCCGAGCAAACCGGACAAAGTCACGCCAGCGATGGCTCCTATCATGAACGGCGTCCCTGGCATGCAGGTCCTTAAGCTTCGCGGCTAAAATTCCAATTCTAATAGACGCCTTTGATGACAGGTATGTGAAAGACCGGGAATGCGGCGTGAGCTGTGCAGCAGGACAGGAAGGTTGTCGCGGCGCATAAGCGGCGTATCGCATAGATGGTATTGGATTGGATTACTCCGCCTGCCATCGTCTGATTTGGTCCAATTATGATTGATGCGCTTGCTCGCCATTTGGCGTCATTTCTCCCATCCGCATCCGCTTGCGGATGCGGATACTCTGCCCCCGCAGAAGGACAGGATGAGGGGTGTTGACTTGCGTTATCAAGAGCTTACCGCTCGCCCGGATCGCAAGCGATCTGACCTCTTCCATCGAACATCCCCTGGCGTGTTCGCCACTCAAAGTGATCGCATCCGCAAGCGGATGCCATGGGAGAGTTAACGCTGCGGCTTAATAGACCACCGTGCCTAATCTATGATGAGAACCGAACGGCATTCGCCTTTGATCGATCGCCGCGGAGGGCGACGAAAACGGGATCGGCGCCGCGCAGCCTGGATATAATTGACGCGCCCCACAACAACCCGATTTCGAGACGGCCGCGGCTATTGATTTTCATCAATCTGTCATGCGCGTGAGACATAACCTCTGCCTTAACATGTGGGAGGTTTGTCTATGTCCGATATTGCGGCGCCGGCGCCAGTGCAGGCATCGTCGAGGCCCGAGCTCAATGCTAAAGTGGCTCCAGTAACAGCAATCATCTTCATTGTCCTGCTGGCGACGGGGCTGCTTTTCACCGCCTACAGTCTCTATAGCGACGTGCAGGCAAGTGGCGTCCCCATCACGAATTACCTGCCTTTCCTGCTGTTAGGCGTCGCTCTATTTATTGCTCTCGCCTTCGAATTCGTGAATGGCTTTCACGACACCGCGAATGCCGTCGCAACCGTCATCTACACCCATTCGCTGCCGGCGCAGTTCGCTGTGGTCTGGTCTGGCTTCTTCAACTTCCTGGGCGTGCTTTGGTCGTCCGGCGCGGTGGCCTTCGGGATCGTTTCGCTGCTGCCCGTCGAATTGATCTTGCAAGTCGGCTCCGAGGCCGGTTTCGCAATGGTCTTCGCCCTGCTTGTGGCGGCGATCATCTGGAATCTCGGGACCTGGGCGCTCGGCTTGCCCGGCATCGTCCTCGCACACTCTGATCGGGTCCATCATCGGCGTCGGCATTACGAACGCTCTGATGCGCGGCCGCGATGGCACATCGGGCGTCGATTGGGGCAAGGCGACGGAAATCGGTTATTCGCTGCTGCTTTCTCCGCTTGTCGATTCGTCTGCGCCGCGCTGCTTCTGCTTGTCCTCAAGTTTGCGCTGCGCAACCCTAGCCTTTATGCAGAGCCGAAGGGTAATACGCCGCCGCCATGGTGGGTTCGCGGCCTTCTGGTCCTGACCTGCACCGGCGTCTCTTTCGCGCATGGGTCCAATGACGGCCAGAAGGGCATGGGGCTCATCATGCTCATCCTGATCGGCACCGTGCCAACCACTTACGCGCTGAACAAAACGCCTTCCGCGAGCAATATGGAGCAGTTTCGGGCAAACTCGGCCGCGGTCGTAAACATCATCGAGTCCAAAACGCACCGCCAGATCGGCGGCGATCCGAGGCCGCTGATCTCGGCGGCCATCGCGCTCCACGAGATCGATAATAATACGCTGCCGGCCGTGGGCGACCTCGTCCGCCTCATCTCGCAGCAGGTCGAGCAGTTCGGCTCGGTCAGTCAGGTGCCAGCCTCCGCTGTCGGAAACGTCAGAAACGACATGTATCTCGCCTCGGAGGCCATACGCTTCACTTTGAAGGACAACAAGCTTGGGCTTTCGCCTGAAGAAACCGGGAAGATGAAGGCCTATAAGGCATCCCTCGACGACGCCACGCGGTTTATCCCGCTATGGGTTAAGGTGGCGACCGCGATTGCGCTCGGCCTTGGCACCATGATCGGGTGGAAGCGGATCGTTGTCACGGTTGGCGAGAAAATCGGCAAGCAGCATCTCACCTATGCGCAGGGCGCGGCAGCTGAGCTTGTGGCGATGTCCACTATCTTCGCCGCTGACACCTACGGTCTGCCAGTTTCCACGACCCACGTGCTGTCCTCGGGTGTCGCGGGAACCATGGCGGCCAATGGCTCGGGCTTGCAGTTTGCGACTGTCCGTAACCTTTTGTTAGCCTGGGTGCTTACCCTTCCCATGGCCATCTTGATTTCGGGCAGCCTTTTCTGGGTGTTCAGCAAGATTTTCTAAGGTCTGCTCATCGATGAGGGCCGGGTTCAAACCGGCCCTTTTTTTCGCTCAATGTGGGCTTCCTGGCCGTGTCATGCGGAATAATTGCTCAGGCCCAATTGTGAAATAGTCGCTCGGCCCGCCGCCTCGCAGCACGTGCTCCGCCGCCCCGGTATCGTAAATCCCGTCCTTCAACAGCGATTGCGCAATATGCGCCATCACCACTTCGCCCAGCACCAGCCAGGCGGCGGTCTTCTCGCCGCTCGCGGTTAGAAGCTGCACGATTTGAGTGCATCGGCATTCGAAGCTGACCGGGCTCTCAGCCACGCGGGGCGCCGAAATCAATGCCGACGCCAATGGCGTCAACCCCGCAAAGGCGAATTCGCTCTCCTCCGGCGGGAGCGGGGCAGACGTCTGATTCATGGCCTCGGCCAGAGGGCGCGTCACCAAATTCCAAACGAACTCCCGCGTCTGCTCGACGTTGCGCACCGAGTCTTTGTAGCCGGCGCTGGAGAAGCCGACTATGGGCGGCGTATAATTGAAGGCGTTGAAAAAACTGTACGGCGCGCAAATTCAAGCCGCCCGAAACGCCTCGCGTCGAGATCCAGCCGATCGGACGCGGACCCACGATCATGTTGAACGGATCGTGGGGCAATCGATGGCCCTGCCGCGGCTCGTAACTATGAAACAGGTTTGACACGGCGCCCCCTTGAGAAACGTTTGAGGAGATCATTGTAATGCCAATTGCGAGAACTCCCGACTTAAGCCCCCCCGTCCTTTTCCCACCGGGAGAAGGGACCCCAATGCGCGATCTCGTGAAAAACGAGGCCATTTTCTCCAGCCACTGAGATATGCGCCAGATTTAGACCGGACACTCTTGCCTCAAGCGCGGCTATGACAATTTGGGCGAATCCAAAGCAATTGACACTCAAAGCCCCAGCGCGCTTGTGCACTGCGAAACAGCGCTGTAAAGCTTCGCTTTAAGCCCTCTCAGGCGAATGACATCGATGGCCAATAAAATGTGGGGCGGGCGCTTCGAAGCGAAACCCGCCGAAATCATGGAGGAAATCAACGCCTCCATCGCGTTCGACAAGCGCTTCTATGCCGAGGATATTCGCGCAAGCCAAGCGCATACGCAAATGCTTGGCGCCTGCGGCATTCTCTCCGCGACGGAGGCCGAGGAGATCCTAACCGGGCTTAGCGCCGTTCGCGAGGAGATCGCCAGCGGGCGTTTTGAGTTCCGGCGCGAATACGAAGATATCCATATGGCGGTGGAAGCGCGGCTAAAGGAAATCATCGGCCCGGTCGCGGGCAAGCTTCACACCGCGCGGTCACGCAACGACCAGGTCGCGACCGATTTCCGCCTGTATATCCGGGGCGCGATCGATCACCTGGACAGCCAGCTTTTGAGCCTTCAACTGGCGCTGGCCCGCAAAGCCGCCCAGAATGCAGGCGTCATCATGCCCGGCTTCACCCATATGCAGACCGCCCAGCCGGTCACTTTCGGGCATCATTGCCTTGCCTATGTCGAGATGCTGGCGCGCGACCGCGGCCGCTTCGCCGATGCGAGAAAACGGGTGAACGAGTTGCCGCTCGGCGCTGCCGCGCTGGCCGGGACTTCGTTTCCCATCGACCGCGCCATGACTGCGGCGGAGCTTGGCTTCGACCGGCCTATGGCGAACTCGCTCGATGCGGTCTCCTCGCGCGACTTCGTTCTCGAAACGCTGGCCGCCGCCGCCATCTGCGCCACGCATCTCTCGCGGCTCGCGGAGGAAATCGTCATATGGTTCAGCGCAGCGTTCGGTTTCATCACCCTGAGCGATCGATTCACGACCGGCTCCTCCATCATGCCCCAAAAGCGCAACCCCGATGCGGCTGAGCTTGTCCGCGCAAAGGCGGGCCGGATCGCCGGGGCGTTCACGACGCTGCTTATGGTCATAAAGGGGCTTCCGCTCGCTTATTCGAAGGATTTGCAGGAGGACAAGGAGGCCGCTTTCTCCGCCATCGACGCCCTTTCGCTCGGGCTCGCCGCCATGACCGGCATGGTGGAGGACATGGAGCCAAACCCTCCCAGGATGCGGGCCGCCGCCGCGCAAGGCTTCTCGACGGCGACCGATCTCGCCGATTGGCTCGTCCATCGCGCCGGGCTGCCATTCCGCGAAGCGCACCACGTTACAGGCCGCATTGTTAAAGCCGCTGAAAACGCCGGCCTTGATCTCGCCCACCTTCCGCTGGAGACGATGCAGCAGATCGAGCCGCGTATCGACGCCGCTGTTTTCGATGCGCTGAAAATTGAGAAGTCCGTCGAGAGCAGGCGAAGCTTCGGAGGCACAGCGCCGCAAAATGTGCGCGAGGCGGCGGGAATTTGGTTGAAGGCGCTGGAGTTGGAAAAAGCTTCAGGTTAAGACAGTATGGGCTGGCGCGGCCACGGCTGCGCTATTACGGGGACGACATGACTTGCACGACGCGCAATTTGGTTTTGGCTGCGGGCATAGCGCTCGCTCTTGCCGCATGCGGGAAAAGAGGCGACTTGCAAAGGCCGCTGCCGCCCCCAGATGTTCCAAGAGATTTAAAAGGTAAAACGGCGGATCCGGAACGCCCCTTCATTCTGGACCCGCTCGTGAAATAAAAACCGGGCCTGTGCTCGATGCATCATTTTTCTTATCGGAACGGCGTTCTCCATGCCGAAGACGCCGCCCTCGACGTAATCGCGCGTGAGGTTGGAACGCCCTTTTACTGCTATTCCACGGCGACCATCGAGCGCCACTACAGCGTTTTTTCAGAGGCGTTCGCAGGATGCGATAGCCTCGTTTGCTACTCGATCAAGGCGAATTCCAACCTCTCGGTCATCCGCACCCTGGCCAGGCTCGGCTCCGGGGCTGACGTCGTGTCCGAAGGCGAGATCCACCGGGCGCTGGCCGCCGGGGTTCCTCCGGAAAAAATCGTGTTCTCGGGCGTCGGCAAGACCAGGGCCGAGATGGCTTTCGCGCTTGACACCGGAATTTTCGGCTTTAACGTCGAATCCGAGGCCGAGCTTCGCGCATTGAGCGAGGTCGCAAGCGCGCGCGGCGCCTCGGCCCGCATCGCGTTCCGCATCAATCCAGATGTCGACGCCAAGACGCACGCCAAAATCTCGACAGGCAAGTCGGAGCACAAATTCGGCGTGAGCTGGCGCGATGCGCGCTCGCTTTACGCATCTGCGCGAACTCTCCCAGGCATCGCCGTGCAAGGCGTCCACATGCACATCGGCAGCCAGATCACCAATATGGAGCCGTTCAAGAACGCTTTCGCCCTGCTCGCAAACCTGGTGGAGGATTTAAGGGGCGACGGGCATGTCATCTCGCATGTGAATCTCGGCGGCGGCCTTGGCATTCCCTATCGCTGGGATCTCCACGAACCACCTTTGCCCAGCGAATATGCCGAGATCGTGATCGCCCTTTCGAACCGGCTCGGCGCCAAGCTTCTGTTCGAGCCGGGCCGCGTCATCATGGGCAATGCGGGCATCCTCGTGACGGAGGTGATCTACACAAAACGGGGCGGCGAGAGACAGTTCATCATCGTGGACGCGGGGATGAACGATCTCATCCGGCCGACGCTTTACGACGCCTATCATGACATCTGGCCCGTTCGCGAGGCCCTTCGCCACGGCCACATGGCTCGCGCCGATGTGGTCGGCCCCGTTTGCGAGACAGGCGACTTCATCGCGAAGGACCGCGCGATGCCCGTGGCCGGTTCCGGCGACCTCCTCGCCATCATGACGGCGGGGGCCTATGGCGCTGTGCAGGCCTCGTCTTATAATTCCCGCCGTCTCGTGCCGGAGGTCCTCGTCTCCGGCGGCGATTACGCCGTGATCAGGCCGCGGCCTTTCTACGAAGATATGTTAAAGGCCGAGGCCATTGCGCCGTGGCTTGCCTGAAGCGAGGCTGGCATATAGCAGGGCGCCGCCACGCGCACGGGATGACACCGCCGCATACCAATCGCCGGATTTCCTGACCCAAGCCCCCCTCATCCTGTCCTTATCCCGCGAGGGGAGAAGGAACGCCATCGCAACTGTCGCGGCCCGCCCCCTCTCCCCTCGCGGGAGGGCTGGGGTGAGGGGCTTGGGTCAGAATATCAAACGTCCTGCGCGCGAAGCCTGTAGCCGACGCCGGTCTCGGTCAGGATGTGCGTGGGCCTCTCAGGGGTGGCCTCGATCTTCTGGCGAATTTGGCGCACATAAATTCGCAAATACTGCACGTCGCAGCCAGCACCCCAGACCTGCTGCATGAGGAAGCGATGGGTCAGCACCTTGCCGGCGTGCAGGATAAGGAGACGGAGAATGTCGTATTCCTTGGGCGAAAGCTTCACCTCTTCGCCGTCCACCGTCACAACGCGGCGCACGAGGTCAACCTGCAGGCCCCCGCTTTTGAAAAGGGGTTCGCCGCCCTGTTCCTGAAAACGGTGGCGCAAAGCGGTGCGGATGCGCGCGACAAGCTCGGCGATGCCGAAAGGTTTTGTGACGTAATCATCCGCGCCAAGGTCCAGCGCCTCGACCTTGCCGCGCTCGTCGCCCCGGCTCGACAAAACGATAATGGGGAGCTTCGACCCGTTCGCGCGGATTCTGCGGATGACATCGAGGCCGTCGAGGTCGGGCAGCCCTAGATCGAGGATCACCACCTCCGGCTTCCTGGCCTCGATAAGCGCCAGCGCCTTTCCAGCGTTTTCGGCCTCCAGCACCTCGAAGCCCTCCGCCCCAAGACTGGTGCGCAAGAGCCGGCGGATCGCGGGCTCGTCGTCAACCACCAAAAGCGGCGTCTTGTCACTCGCTGCGGTCATGGCGCCCCGGCCTCGCTAAGCCGCTAGTACAGCCCGCCGGAAGTTCGCGCCCGCTTGCAGCACGTTCGCAAGCGAACTTCCGGCGGATAAGCTGTACTAGAATCATAAAGTTGCTAGTACGCCTCATCCGCGGGAAGTCCCGTCTGAGCCCGCTGCAAATGGGGCGGGACTTCCCGCGGGGCGTACTAGTTCTTTTTCGCGGTAGGGAAACGTGATTGTAAAGATTGCGCCTGAGCGGTCGGCCCGGTTTGCGGCGACGATCTTGCCTCCAAGCGCCTGGATGAATCCCCGGCAAATGGCGAGCCCAAGGCCCGTGCCGGCGCGCTGCCTGTCGCCTTGCTTCACGCGGTGGAATTTTTCGAAAACCCTCTCAAGGCGGTCTTCCGGTATTCCAGGCCCTTCATCCAGAACCTCGATAGCAACCGCGCCCGACGTTCGCCTCGCCCTGATAACGATCTCGGAGCCGGGAGGCGCGTATTTCGCGGCATTGTCCAGAAGATTGACGAGCACCTGCTCGAACAGCATGACATCGAGGTTGAGCATCGGCAAGTTTGCCTCCAGATCGACCTCGACTTTGTGCTCCGCGACCATGCCCGAAACCCTTTGCAGCGCAGTGCCCACAATTTCGCCGGCATCGACATGCTCCCGGTCGAGCTCAATCGAGCCGGACTCGATTTTGGTCATGTCGAGCAAATTTGCGACAAACCGCGAGAGACGCTCGGCCTCTTCCTGAATCGTGGCGATAAGCTCCTCGCGCCCTCGACTCTCCAGGAGATCGCGATATTGCTTCAGCGAGGTCACGGCGCCGAGGATCGACGCCAGCGGCGTCTTGAGGTCGTGCGACAGGGAGGTCAGAAGCGCCGCGCGAAGCCGCTCGGTCTCGGCCGCGAGCCGCGCCTCATTAATCTGGCCCGCCAGCTTCACGCGCTCCAGCGCGACCGCCGACTGATCCATCAGCGCATCGAGAAGACGCCGTTCGTCGGGCGTCAAGAGCATTTCGGGCCGCTGCCCTCTCGCCAGGCCCACAACGCCAATAGGACCTGCCGGCGTGCGAAGCGGAATGAAAAGGCGTTTCGCGCCGGGCAATGTGTCGGAGCCGCGCCCTGCAGGCCTGTTATTTTCGAACGACCACTTCGCCGCGCCCAATTCGGCCTGATCGAGATCGTCCTCGGGCGGAAAACCAGCCTTCACACGCAGGACGCCATTGCTGTCGGGCAGGACGATGACGACATCGGTTTTCAGCGAATGCGCCATCTGGTAGGCGGCCGCCCAAAGCAGATCGTCGAGCGAGACGATGCCGGCGAGCTTTTTCGAGAAAGCATAAAGCGCCTCTGTCGTCCCCGCCCGGTTGCGCGCGGTGTTCGCCTGCGCGCGCACCTTGGCCGTCAAATTGCTGACGACGAAGGCGGTAAAGAAAAAGAAGGCCAGCGCAGTGAAATTCTTCGGGTCGCCGAACTCGGTTTTATAAACGGGCTGCAGGAAGAATAATTGGTAGCATATCATACTGAGCACGGCGGCGGCCATGGACGGCCGAAGGCCGTACCGGTAAGCAATGCCGATGACAGCCACGAGGAAGACGAGGTCTGCGCTTTCGATGCCGATCAGCGGCTGCAGGATGTAGGCGAAGCCAAGCGCCAGCGCGACAGCGGCCACTGTTGCAAGGTAAGGGCGCGGGTCCCAGCCATCCTGGTCTTTGGCACGCGTCTTGACCGTCTTCTTCGGGATAGGCTCGCTTACGAGGTGCTCGCCAGCGATGACATGCACGGTGATATTTCCCGAGTGTCGCACGAGATCGTGGACGACCGAGCCGTTGATCAGCTCGAACCAGCGTGTCCGCTCGGATTTGCCCACCACGATCTGGGTGACGTTATTGGCGCGCGCGAAAGCAAGCAGCTCCTCCGCGACGTAGCCGCCCGGGATGGTGACAGCTTCGCCCTGAAGCTTCTCGGCGAGCCGCAACGTGTCGGCGACGCGGTCGCGCTCAACCTCGCTGAGCTGCTGACTGCGGCGCGTTTCGATATAAATAGCGGTCCATGGGGCGTGAAGCCGGTCGGCGAGCCGCTTGGTGTAGCGTACAAGCCCGGCTGAGCGCGTGTCTTCGCTGATGCAGACAAGCAAGCGTTCGCCCGCGGGCCAGGGACCGGGAATCGCGTGCGCCCGCATATGGGTCAAAAGTTGCTCATCGACCCGTTGCGCTGTGCGGCGAAGGGCGAGCTCGCGCAAGGCCGTGAGATTGCCGGGCGAAAAATAATGCGCTAATGCGCGCTCCGCCTGCTGCGGGACGTAGACCTTGCCTTCCTTAAGCCGCTGGATCAACTCGTCGGGCGCGAGATCGACGACCTCGATGTCGTCGGCTTTGTTGAGGACGGAGTCAGGCACTGTCTCCCGAACGCGGATGCGCGTGATCTGCGCGACAACGTCGTTCAAGCTCTCGACATGCTGAATATTGAGCGTCGTGTAGACGTCGATGCCAGCCGCGAGCAAGTCTTCCACATCGAGGTAGCGCTTTGGATGGCGGCTGCCGGGCGCGTTCGTGTGGGCGAGTTCGTCGACAAGGACGATTTGTGGATGCCGCGCGAGGATTGCGTCGAGGTCCATCTCGTCCAGCGCGTGACCGTGATAATCGATCTTTGTCCGCGGGATGATTTCGAAGCCATAAAGGAGAGACTGGGTTTCCGCCCGCCCATGGGTTTCCACCACGCCGATAACAATATCGGCGCCTTCCACCAGCTTGGCGCGCGCTGAAAGCAGCATCTCGTAGGTCTTGCCGACACCGGGAGCGGCGCCCAGGAACACCTTCAAACGGCCGCGGCTTCGATCTTCGCGACGGGCCTCTTCAAGCAGAGCGTCGGGCGAGGGTCTCCTTATGGTATCGGTTTCAGCCATTCCCCTTAGCTGGCAAGTTGCGCGGCGGTCTCAGCCGGCTTCACAATGATATTATAAATGTCCCACGGGCTAACGGCTTTGCGAATCGCTGCTGCGCGGTCCTTGTCCCGCAGGACACGGGAGATAGCGGCGAGATGCGAGAGAGATTCGCTTGCGCCGGCCTCTGGATTGGCCGGGCTGATAATAGCGCAGATAAGATCGACGGGCTCACTGTCGATCGCATCGAAGTTGATTGGCTTGGCCAGCAAGCAGAACAAGGCGTAAGGCCTGTCAAGATCGGGAAAGCAGACGTGCGGTACGGCCACGCCCCGGCCGATACCCGTTGAACCGAGCGCCTCCCGGGCCGCGAGAGCCTGCCGGATGCGCTCGGGTTCCAGGCCGCTCCGTGACCCCAGTCCCATTGCCGCGAACTGCAGCGCGTCGGGCTTGCCGTCAAGGTGGACACGGACCGCAATCGATGCGGGGGTGACTAAGTCAGAGATACGCATGCTTTTACCTGCTCGGGGAGGCTTGGATTGATAATCGGTGCGCTGGCGCAACTTTCAAGCTTTATGCTCCGCCGGGCGCAACCGAAACCGATCCTCCCGGTTAACGGCTTGCGCTCGCTGTGGGCTCGGCGTCCAGGGCCAGGTTCAGCTTCAGCACGTTTACTCGCGGCTCCCCGAGGATGCCAAGAGGACGGCCCTGGGTGTTCTGTTCCACGAGCTGCTGAAGCCGCTCTTGCGGCATTCCCCTCGCTTTGGCCACACGCGGAACCTGAAACAGCGCAGCCGCTGGCGTGATATCCGGATCTAGTCCACTTGCAGATGTGGTCACAAGATCGACCGGCACAAGGGCGGATGGATTCTCGGCCTTCAAATTCTTGACATCCGCGCTGATGCGGTCGACTAGGCTTTTTGAAGTTGGCCCGGCGTTCGCGCCGCCGGAATTGCTGGCGTTATAGGGGGCGGGAACAGTTTTCGTTGGATCGTTCGGGTCCGTATCGGTTGTGGCGGACGGCCTTCCATGGAAGTAACGCGCATCGGTGAAGCTCTGGCCGATGAGGTCCGAGCCGATGACCTTGCCGCCGCGCTCGATCAGGCTTCCATTCGCCTGATAGGGAAATAGCGCCTGCGCAAGCTCCGTCATGCCCAGCGGATAAGCCAAGCCAGTGATAAGCGTGAACACGACGATCATCACGATAGCGGGTTGGATTTGTCTCAGCATGATGCTCTCCTTAAACTGGGGATTGCGGCGTCATCCTTCGACAGGCTCGGGATGAGGCAAAGTGACGAGCTATGCCAAGCGCCGAAAGTATTGAGTAGCACTCCCTCACCCTGTCCCTCTCCCGCGAGGGGAGAGGGGACGGTGTTGCAAGCGCCAGCTACTCCCTCTCCCCTTGCGGGAGAGGGTTGGGGTGAGGGGGGGTAAATCAGGAAATCTGCCCGTTGGTATAAGTCCTCATAGTAAGCGCGTCGAACCATGGGTGGCATCCTTTCTGCTCTAAGCCAGACCGGCGGCCGAAACCACCATGTCGATCAGCTTGATGCCAATGAACGGCACGGCGATGCCGCCAACGCCGTAGATAAGCAGGTTGCGGGTGAGGATTTTCGACGCTCCGAGCGGCCGGTATTTCACGCCGCGCAGCGCAAGCGGGATCAGGAAAACAATGATCAGCGCATTGAAAATGATCGCCGAAAGGATCGCGCTCGTGGGCGAGGCGAGACCCATGACATTCAGAGCCTCCAACGGCCCTTTTCCGCCGGCGTTCTTGTAGAACACCGCAAACATGGCCGGGATGATCGCGAAATATTTGGCCACGTCGTTGGCGATCGAGAAGGTCGTCAGCGCGCCGCGCGTGATGAGGAGCTGCTTGCCGATCTCGACGACCTCGATGAGCTTGGTTGGGTCGCTGTCGAGGTCGATCATATTTCCCGCCTCGCGGGCGGCCATGGTGCCCGTGTTCATGGCGACGCCGACATCCGCCTGAGCCAAGGCCGGCGCATCGTTGGTGCCGTCTCCACACATGGCCACGAGCTTGCCTTTGGCCTGCTCCTCGCGGATGAGGTTGAGCTTGTTCTCGGGCGTCGCCTGCGCCAGGAAATCGTCCACGCCGGCTTCGGCTGCGATGGCGGCCGCTGTCAGCGGATTGTCGCCGGTGATCATGATCGTGCGGATGCCCATGCGCCTCAGCTCCGCGAAGCGCTCTCGGATGCCGCCTTTCACGATGTCCTTCAAATGGACCAGACCGAGCAGACGCCCATTTCGCGCCACCGCGAGGGGAGTGCCGCCCGTCTTGGCGATGACTTCCGCACCGCGCTCAAGGTCGCGCGGCGTAGGCATGTTCGGATTGCCTGTCACTTGGCGCACATAATTGACGACGGCGTCGACGGCGCCTTTGCGGATCTGGTCGTCCTCCAGATCGATGCCGCTGATTCGCGTATGCGCGGAGAACGGAATGAAATGCGCGCCGAGCGGCGCCATGTCCCGGCCTCTGATCCCGTAACGTTCCTTGGCCAGCACGACGATTGAGCGGCCTTCTGGGGTTTCGTCGGAAAGCGACGCCAATTGAGCGGCGTCGGCGAGCTCCTTCTCGGAGACATCCGCCAACGGAATGAACTCGGAGGCCTGCCGGTTTCCAAGCGTGATCGTGCCTGTCTTGTCGAGGAGCAGCGTATCGACGTCGCCCGCCGCTTCCACCGCGCGGCCGGACATGGCGAGCACATTGAAGCGCACGAGCCGGTCCATTCCGGCGATGCCGATCGCGGACAACAGCGCGCCGATGGTCGTCGGGATCAGCGTCACAAACAGCGCAACCAGCACAATGACGGAGATTTCGCCGCCGGCATAGGCCGCAAAGCTTGGAATGCTGGCGACGGCGAAGACGAAAATGATGGTCATGCCGGCGAGGAGGATGTTGAGGGCGATCTCGTTGGGCGTTTTCTGACGCTCCGCGCCTTCCACGAGCGCAATCATCCGGTCGAGGAAGGTTGAGCCCTGGCTGGCGGTGATGCGCACGACGATCCAGTCGGAAATGACCAGCGTGCCGCCCGTGACGGCTGAACGGTCGCCGCCCAACTCGCGGATCACGGGCGCGGACTCGCCCGTAATGGCGGCTTCGTTCACCGACGCCACGCCCTCGATCACATCGCCGTCGGACGGGATGAGATCGCCCGCCTCAACGAACACCACATCGCCAGCCTTCAACTGCACCGCGGGGATAAGCGCAAAGCGCTCCCGGTTGCGGGCGTCGGCAAGCTTTTTCGCCATCACATCTGTTTTCGTGGCGCGCAGGCTCGCGGCCTGAGCCTTGCCGCGACCCTCGGCGACGGCTTCGGCGAAATTCGCGAACAGAACCGTGAACCAAAGCCAGAGGATGATCTGGAGCGAGAAGGCGGTGTTCCCTGCCCCTGTCGCGAGGTCGCGGATGAGCAGAACTGTCGTAAGGACAGCCACGGCTTCAACCACGAACATGACCGGGTTCTTGGCCATAACCCAGGGATTGAGCTTCTTGAAGGATGCCGCGATGGCCGGGATCAGGATCTTCGGATCGGTGATCGTGGCCGTTGGCGTCCGTTTACTATGAGTATGTGCTGGAGCGAGCATGGATTTTTACCTCAAAGCTCAAAAGGTTTGCCCGGTGGTCATCGCCAGATGCTCGACAATCGGGCCGAGCGAGAGCGCCGGAAAGAATGTGAGGCCGCCGAGGATGAGGATCACGCCGGACACAAGCAGCACGAATTGCAACCCATGCGTGGGAAATGTCCCGGCGGAGGGCGGCAAGATTTTCTTGCGCGCGAGCGATCCTGCAATCGCCAGCGCCGGAATGACCATCAGGAACCGGCCGATCAGCATCGCGAAGGCGAGCGTCGTATTGTAGAACATCGTGTTGGCGGAAAGCCCGGCGAAGGCGCTGCCATTGTTGCCGGTGGCCGAAGTGAAGGCGTACAACGCCTCGCTGAAGCCATGCGGGCCTGCGTTGGACAGCCCGGCCAGGCCCGGCTGCACGACGACTGCGATCGCGGTAAAGCCAAGGATCGAGAGCGGCAGGATCAGGATCGCGAGCATCGCCATCTTCACCTCCTTGGCCTCGATCTTCTTGCCGAGATATTCCGGCGTGCGCCCGACCATGAGCCCGGCGATGAACACGGCCAGGATCGCGAACAGCAGCATGCCGTATAGGCCCGATCCGACGCCGCCGAAGATGATTTCGCCGAGCATGATGTTGATCATCGGGACCATGCCGCCGAGCGGGGTCAAGCTGTCATGCATGGTGTTGACCGCGCCGCAGGATGCGTCCGTCGTCACGGTGGTGAAAAGCGCGGAGTTCGCGATGCCGAAACGCGCCTCCTTGCCCTCCATGTTGCCGCCGGCCTGCAAGGCGCTGGGGGCCGTGTCGATCCCAAGCGAAGCGAAAGCCGGGTTTCCAGCGCCCTCTGCCCAATAGCACACGGCCACACCGCCAAGGAACAGGAGGCCCATGACCGAGAAGACCGCCCAGCCCTGACGCTGATCGCCAACCATGCGGCCGAACACGTTCGTGAGCGCGCCGCCGAGAGCGAAGATCAAGACGATCTGGGCGAAGTTCGTAATTGCGTTCGGGTTTTCGTAAGGATGCGCGGAGTTCGCGTTGAAGAAGCCGCCGCCATTCGTCCCGAACATCTTGATGACTTCCTGGGAGGCGACCGGCCCTTGCGCGATCACTTGCTTGGCGCCTTCGAGCGTCGCCGCCTCCGTGTAGGCGTTCAGATTTTGCGGCATGCCCTGCCACACGAAGAACAGCCCAACCACGATTGAGACGGGGAGCAGCACATAGAGCGTGCAGCGGGTTATATCGACCCAGAAATTGCCGACTGTGTTCGACGAGCGGCGCGAGAAGCCGCGGATCAGCGCCATCGCCAGCGCTATGCCCGTCGCGGCGGAGAGGAAATTGTGCACCGTGAGACCGGCCATCTGCACGAGGTAGCTCATGGTGGTTTCGGGCGTATAGGATTGCCAGTTCGTATTGGTTATGAAGCTGACCGACGTATTGAAAGCGAGGCCGGGCTCGACCGCCGCCTGTCCTTGCGGATTGAACGGCAGCGAAGCCTGGAAGCGCTGAAGGGCGTAAAGCGTCACGAAACCGGCCACGCTAAAGAAAAGCATGGCGACCGTGTAGGTCACCCAGCTCTGCTCCTGCTTTTCATCGACGCCGCTGACCCAATAGAGCGCGCGCTCCACTGGCCGAAGCACCCACCCGAGCAGCACGCGCTCACCATTGAACACGCGAGTCATGTAGCCGCCCAGCGGCTTTGTAATGAGCACGATAACGAACGAGAAGAGCGCGATCTGCGCCCAGCCGAGCATTGTCATGGAAGATGCTCCCTAGAGTGCGTCCGGAAAAGCGCGGAGCTGATTTCCGATAAAACGCACGATAAAACAGAAACTTAGAGATCACTTTTGTAAAAGGGGCAAAAGTCCGGGCAATATCTTTCGCGAACACACTACGTCATGGCCGGTCCATGCCCTCGGGCTTGACCCGAGGGTTGACCCGGCCATCCAGATCACATTGAAAGATATGTGTTTTCTGCTCCTGGATGGCCCGATCAAGCCGGGCCATGACGAGAGTAGCTTGCTGGCTGCCCAGACTTTTGCCCCTGTTACCCACTTTTGATGAGGCTCTAAAACCGCTCGGGGCGGACTAGCGCATAGACGAGGTAGCCGAGCAGAAACACCGTGACGGCCCCAGCCAGAATGTAGTCGAGAATCATGATGGTCCTCACAGCCGGTCGCAGGCGGCGACATAGGCGAGCGCGATGACGAAAAAGCCGAGCCCCATCGCCAGCATGACAACGTCGGTCATTTGAGCCTCTTGTGCTGGCCGCAGCCCGCGAGCCATCTGGCGTCTAAGGCGCGGCGATGCTGGAAAGTTCAGCGAACACGCATAAAAAAACAATTCGAACGCGCCATCTCCTCTATAGGAATCTCATAGGGATGCGGTGGCCCATCGCGGTTCTTGATGCCAAGGTTAAGCTGGAGCCAAAGATTTACGGCAATTGATAGAAACTCAATGCTTTGCTCTTGCACTTAAGCGCAAGATAAAATTTTCTTACTACGATCTGACGCAATTATCTAGTCATGGCACGTAATGAGGCCGGATAAACTTCAATTGTTCTAGAACTTTTCTCAGATGTTCGCGCGCTGGTGCGAGCCTCCGAATTGCTCTCAGGGCCAAGTTAAGAACGCAGCCACGCTTACGCCCGGGCGACCGCCTCAGCCCACCTGATTGGCTGCGAGACTTGCTGGTAAGCCGCCACACTCGCAATTGCGCTCTTCCGTTCCACAGCCCTCGTCTCAGCCGCCAGCGCCAGCAGAAAATGAAGCAGCTTCTCGATTGTGATGCAGTTCGGATTGAGGCGCTCGATGGTGAATGTCGCGAGAAATTTTTCACGCGCTTCCGAGGGCACACCGTCCACCACCCCCATTGACCAATCGGGAAAGAGCCGTTCCCTGACGTCCATGCAAGAAACTAGATAAAGATTATGGTGGCGCGGATCTGCTGCGATCCGGTTATAGGTTTGGGTCACTGCGGACCGGGTTCCTTCCAGCGCTTGCACGAAATATCCGCCATCGCACATCAGGAAACCTGTCACGCCGGCGCGAGCATTCTTTTGCCTGCTCTGGTAGACGAGTTGGGCGATATCGAGGGGAGCGCCGGTCTTACGCTCGCTCATATAAACGAGGCGGCAAATATTCATTTTCAACTCCGCTGGGAATTCAAATTGCTCCACAACCGCGAGCGAAAATGTTCAGGTCGAGCTTTTGTTCCCTGCTATTGTATGCAAAAGAATGTCCATGCCGCAACCGGCGAACTTGCCGCAGAGCGCGCCTAAACAGAGCCGGCCCATGTCATACCCTATATGAGCCTGTGAAGAATTCGGCAGCGCTCCTGTTCGTCAGAGCTGAGCCTTCATAAGCGTCAAGCACGGTTATGACAACGTCGGCGGAGCACCGAAGCCGGCAACGTTCCGCCTATGCAGGAGAAAGACGACGACCATTTCATCGCCTGCTTTCCGCGGTAACCGATTTCCGATTTAAGGCGGGTCTAGGCGGCCCTGGCGTCCCGCAGCGATGAGCTATCCGCGCCGGACGATTCCAGCCGTGGGCCGCTGTCCGGCGCTGGAAGCAGCAGGTGCTTATCTGGCGCGGCAAGAGCGAGCTGTTTGAGAATACGCACGGTGTGCAAACGCCGCGGTCCCGCTTCGAGAATCTCGAACGTTACGCCGGACGGGTGAGGAATGATTTGACCACGCTTGGGAACGCTTCCTACCGTAGCCATGATCAGGCCGCCCAAAGTCTCGACATCCTCGGGGAGCCCGTCTGTCGTCAAGCTCATGCCGAGCACCTGCTCGACGTCCTCAATCGGCGTTCGCGCGCTCGCGATAAACGCCTCGTTATCGATGCCAATGGCGAGCGCTTTGCTGTCGTCATGCTCGTCGGCGATATCGCCGAGAATCTCCTCCACCACGTCCTGGAAGGTGGCGAGGCCGTCAGTTCCTCCGAACTCGTCCACGACAATCGCGAGATGGATCTGTTTTTGCTTCATTTTCGCCAGCAGCGCCAGCGCCGGCATCGAGGGCGGCACGAAGAGCGCCTCCCGCACGAGCTTGGCTGAGGCTATCGTGGCCCGCAGCGCCGGGCGGCTCAAGTCGAGGCTTTGGACGCTTTCGCCCTCATCCTTTGAGCATGGCATGCCGCCGCCGCGAGTGACCCAGACGATGGCGTCCTTGATGTGCACCATGCCCACGGGGTTATCGAGGCTCTCCCGGAAGACCGGCACGCGCGAATGCCCGGCGCGCGCAAATAGGTTGAGCAGTTCCGCGACCGTGCGGTCTTCTTCGATCGCCACGATGTCGGCGCGGGGGATCATGACCTCCGACACCCTTGTCTCGCCAAATTCGAGCACGTTGAGCAGCATAAGGCGTTCCTGCTGCGACAGCGATGTATCGTCCTCCTCCGGCGTCTCCCGGATCGCGCTTTCGAGCGTTTCACGCAGGCTGACCGTGCTTGTGAACCCGAGGTTCACGGCCATGCGCTGGAGCCAGCCTGGAGATGTCTTCGATTTACCCGTATCAAGCCCGAGTTGTGTCGTCATAGCTTTTGTTGACATTGTCTGGATCAAACGGCGCTTACCAGCGGAGGAGCATCTTCCTGATAAGGGTCAGGGATGCCGAACCGGGCGAGAATGGCTCGCTCGGCCGTTTCCATCTGCTCGGCGTCGGCGTCTCCGCCGTGGTCGAAGCCCGCGAGATGCAAGACGCCATGCACCACAAGATGGGCGGTGTGCTGAAGGATGGTCTTGCCCTGGTCCGACGCTTCGCTCGCGACGGTATCGTAGGCTAAAGCCACGTCTCCAAGGAAAACGGGCTCCCCATTCCGGCTCGCTGTGCGCAAAGCGGAAGCAGAGGGAAATGACAGCACATTTGTGGAGGCGTCCTTGCCCCGGAAAGCCTTGTTTAAGGTGCGAACCTCATCGCCTGAAAGCAGCGCAACGCTGACGCAATGGGTTTCAGGCGAAAGCTGCACCTTGCGAAGGGTTTCATCGGCAAGATTGGGAATGAGGTCCTGCAGGCCCGTCACGGATATCCAACGATCATCGCCGATGGAAATATCCGTGCATGTTCGTGACGGCTCGCTTTCGCCGCTGGGACTGCTTTTTTCTTTGGCCGCGGAGGGCTCGTTCTCGGTGTTCATGCGGAATGATATCATAATGCTCTTAATTTAGCGCTTTGTTTCGTATGCTTCAATAATCCTGCCCACAAGCGGATGGCGTATAACATCCGCGCGGGTAAACGCAATATGGGCGATTCCTTCGACGCCGGCGAGGATCGGAAGCGCGTCGGCAAGTCCCGACGATTGGCCGGCGGGCAGGTCCACCTGCGTCGGGTCGCCGGTGATGATCATTTTGCTTCCCTCGCCAAGGCGCGTCAAAAACATCTTCATCTGCATTGCAGTGCAATTCTGCGCTTCGTCGAGGATAACGATCGAGTGGCTTAGCGTCCGGCCGCGCATGAAGGCGAGCGGGGCAATTTCGATCATCTTTGTTTCAAGCCCGCGCTCGACCCTTTCGGCCGGGAGAACATCGTATAGCGCGTCATAGAGCGGGCGCAAATAAGGATCGACTTTTTCCTTCATATCCCCAGGCAAAAAGCCGAGCCGTTCGCCCGCCTCCACCGCAGGCCTGGACAGAATCAGGCGATCGACTTCGCCCCGTTCGAGGCAGCCGGCCGCATAGGCGACGGCGAGGTAGGTCTTGCCTGTGCCGGCAGGACCCGTTCCGAACACCATCTCGCGGGTTTGAAGCGCTTTGATATAAGCCGATTGAGCCGGGGTCCGCGCAACCACGGTTCGCTTGCGCGTCTTAAGCTCGCCAACCGTGGGGAGAGGTTGCGGCGTATTCAGCCCCGACGCCTGAGCCTTGCTGCTGTTCGTCAAATGCCGGATAGCCCCCTCGACATCGCCTTGAGTGAGGGCGGCGCCACTTTTCGCCCGCTGATAGAGCGTCTCCAAAACCGATTTGCCTAAAACGCATGTTTCCTTATCGCCATCGAGAACGACGACATTTCCATGCACTACGGCTCTGAGGCCCAGCTTATTTTCGACAAGGGCGAGGTTGGCGTCGAATTCGCCGAGCACGTCGGCGAGCTTCCGGTTATCGTCAAACGTAATTTCAATCCGGTAAATGGATTGCGACGATTGCGGCTTTGAGCCGCCGCGCCAAACCTGATTACGTGAACTTGCGCTCATAGTCCGCCGGGAAGGCGGTGTCTCCACACCGGGCAAATAGTCATTCTCCGCGTCGCATTTCTGCGCGATCCACATATTATTCTGTGCCTATGTAGCAAAGCCGTCCACATTTTTTATGACGCCTCGAAGACTATTTTGAGTTGCGCCGGCGATTTCGACCGGGGTGATCCTTCCGAGCAACGGCATCCCGCCCTCGGCATGGACGGCTTGCAGGTAGGCCGAACGGCCGGCGATCTGCCCATCCATCCTGCCCGGCGCTTCCCAAAGCACATCCAGCTCACGACCGATCATGCTCGCATTGAACGCCGCCTGCTGGGCGCTGAGCAGCGCTTGCAACCGGGCCAAACGGTCAGCCTTCACTTCGTCGCTTAGCTGCTCAGTGCGCTCCGCAGCCGGTGTGCCGGGGCGCGCGCTGTATTTGAAGGAGTAGGCTTGAGCGAATCGCACCGTTTCAACAACGCGCATCGTCTCCTGGAAATCCGCCTCGCTCTCGCCCGGGAACCCAACGATAATGTCCGTAGAAAGCGCAAGATCGGGCCGCGCGGACCGAAGCTTCTCCACGATCCGGAAATATTCGGCGATTGTATGCTTGCGGTTCATCGCCTTGAGGATCCGGTCGGACCCGGCCTGAAACGGCAGATGCAGATAGGGCATCAGCTTCGGGAGGTCGCGGTGGGCGGCGATGAGGGCGGCGGTCATCTCGTTTGGGTGGCTTGTGGTGAAGCGAAGGCGCGCGATGCCGTTCACATCCGACAGCCGGGCGAGGAGTTGCGCTAAGTCCCACGCTTCCCCCGACGGCCCGGCCCCGTGATAGGCGTTCACATTCTGCCCGAGCAGCGTAATCTCTTTCGCGCCGCGTTCGGCGAGCCGGTTTGCTTCATCGAGGATCTGCGCGACAGGACGGGAATACTCGGCTCCTCTTGTATAGGGCACGACGCAGAAGGTGCAGAACTTGTTGCAGCCTTCCTGAATGGTGAGAAACGCCGACGGCGCGGCGCGTGGCTTCGGCGCGGGCAGCGACTTCGAACTTTTCGGCGGCTGGGAATTCGGTTTCGACGACGGTTGCGCGGCTCTTGGCTTGGCGCTCGAGAAGGTAGGGCAGCCGGTGGTAGCTTTGCGGCCCAACCACGATGTCGACGGCGGGCGCGCGCCGTGCTAATTCCTCACCCTCGGCCTGCGCCACGCAACCTGCTACCGCTATTACGCAATCGCGGCCTGCGAGCCTGCGCGCCTCCCGGACAAGGCGGATGCGCCCCAGCTCGGAATAGACCTTCTCGGCGGCTTTCTCGCGAATATGACATGTGTTGAGGATGACAAGGTCAGCATCGCCGAGGACATCGGTTTCGGTAAAACCGGCTAGCGCCAGCGCATCGGCCATGCGCCCCGAATTCGTAGACGTTCATCTGACAGCCAAACGTCTTGATGAACACTTTTTTGCCCGCTGCGGAGGGCTCGCCACCGCTACGCCCTCCGGCTGACCGGCGATGGTCTGTAGCCGCATCAGTCGTGGCTGCGCTGTGTACCCTGGTCATGCGGCGCGAGGACGGGCCGTCACCTGCTCGATATAATATTGCCGGACCTGCGCCTCGGAAAACGCGGCGAGTTCCTTTCGATCGCGCAGAGAGGCAAGCCGCACCGGCTCGCCGAAGCGAATGGTTACGTCCAAAGGCCCGCTTTTCAGCACGTTCCAGGCATGGCTCAACATGTCCATCTCGCCATACCAAGCGATGAGGGGCCGTTCGTGCCGGAGGATCGGAAGCCCATGCAGGTGCGTGTAGTTGATCGCCACCGTCTGAACGACCGCTTCGGGGCCGTTGTCATTGGCTGCATTTGGGGAGAAAGACGCCGCGGAAAACAGGGCGCTGCGAAATGGCAGGATGCGGTTGCCGTCGCTGCTGGTGCCTTCCGCGAACAGCACGATGTTATCGCCTTGCGCAAGGCGCTCCGCGATCTCACCCGCCTTGTCTTTCACAAGCGTCCGGCGTGTCCTGTCCACAAAAACGCTGCGTTGTAATTTCGCGAGGTAGCTGACGAATGGCCAAGATCCGACTTCCTTCTTCGCAACGAAGCTCACGGGCGCCACTGCGCTCAAAGCGGGGATGTCCAGCCAGGAAACATGATTGGAGACCAAAAGGACAGGGCGGTCGGGATCGATGGCGCCGCTGACATGAACGCGGATGCCAAGCAGGCGGCACACGAACTTGTGATAGGAGTGGGGGAGCGTCTTCGCCTGCCGCAGCCCGAGCTTGATCAGCGCATACTGCACCGCCATCAACGGCAGCGTCACGGCGATGAACACCGAGAGGAGGACCGAAGCCCGCATGCTCCCCAGCAATTTCATGATCCGGCCATGAAAAACGAGACCATCCATGCCGCGCTCGAATTCGACCTATGTTCCTTGACAGACTCATTAAGCGCCGCTTCTCTCCAGGTCAACCGGCGATCCGGAGAGTTTCGCGTCCAGCCTCATTATGAGAGCTGTTTCCGGCGCGGAGCTTGCGGATCGATAGTAGTTATCACGCCGCCCAATTTCAAGAAACCCGAATTTCTCGTAAAGGTTGCGCGCGCCGCCATTACTTTCGGCAACTTCGAGGTAAATGCAAGAGACGAATTTACTCCTGCAAAGATTAATTGCAGCCCGCATTAAAGATGACGCACATCCCTGCTTCCGGCTGTCCTTCGCAACGGCGATCGCCAGAATTTCCGCCTCATCGGCGGCGAATTGCAATATGACAAAGCCTCGCAAGCCCGCGCCATCCGCCGCTTTCAACACGGCCCGGTTTGGATCGCTACAGCAGGCGGCAAGCTCTGGCTCCGGCCAGCCCGGCGGCAATGCTTCCGCGTGCAGAGTTGCGAGTTGCGCGGCATCGGAGGCGCCCGCCTCCGATAGATAGGTCACGGGGGCCTCAATCGTCTGTGCGCGCAATGAGATGGCTCGTTTGGGGCTTGGCGTCCGCTTCGCGCACGTAATGGGGCGAGGGCAGATCGCGGGCGGGTTCGAGGCCCATCGCAATTCCGGCAAGCGTTATAGCGTCGGGACCCAGCTCGGAAGCTGTCACCGGCAGGGAAACAAAACGTCCCTCGCTAAGGGCGGCCGCCGCTGGCCCAGCCAAAACCTCTACCTTGCCGTCGAAGAAGGCGCCGCACTCCGCTTGAGGCAAGGCCACAATATCGGTGACCGGTTCGCCTGCGCGCGCCAGGATTTGACAATAGACAGCGTTAAGTCCGGCCGGCGCGGCAAGCCCGTAGGTCCTTGGCGCTTCGCCCGTTCTTTCAAAGGCGGACGCCATGATCTTGAAGCTGGTCGCGCCAACGACAGGAACGCCTGCAGCAAGCCCGATTCCCCGCGCCGCCGCGACGCCCGTTCTTATCCCGGAGAAGCCGCCGGGACCGATGCAGACGGCGATGCGGTTCAATGACGCGAATGGGACATTCGCCTCTTCCATAAGGGACCCAATGAGAGGCACAAGCTGCTCGGCCTGCGCGCGTCCGGTTTCAATTCGCTTCGAGAGGATAGCTTCGCCCGGCCGCGTCAGCGCTACGGATGTGCGGCCCATGCTTGTCTCGATCGCCAGGATTCTCACAGCTATCACGTTATTGTTAAAAGCGGACACAAAGCGATGACGTGGCTAAATGATTTTGGCCATTTCTTCAAAGGAGAAACGCGGAGAGCGGGGAAATATTCCCTCCGGATCGCCATAGCCGAGGTTGCACAAGAAGTTGGACTTTACGCTCGTGTCTGCGAAGAACTCGCGGTCTACGCCCCTATTGTCGAAGCCCGACATTGGGCCGGTGTCGAGCCCGAGCGCCCTCGCCGCGATGATGAAATACGCGCCTTGCAATGTGCCGTTGCGGAACGCGGAAGTCTCGATCAAATCGGCCGGTTTTCCTTCGAACCAGCTCTTCGCATCGGCGTGCGGGAAAAGCTTCGGTAGCTGATCGTAGAACCGCAGATCGTATCCGATGATCGCGCAAACCGGCGCGCTCATCGTCTTGGCGCGGTTAGCCTCCGACAGATGCGGGGCAAGACGTTGCTTGGCCTCCGCAGTTTTTACGAACACAATGCGCGCTGGAGACTGGTTTGCGCTTGTCGGCCCCATCTTCATGATATCGACAAGCCGCCGAAGCAACTCGTCAGGAACAGGCTTGTCTTGCCACTTATTGTGGGTGCGAGCCTCCAGGAAGATTTGATTGAGACAGTCGGTCGCGATTGGCCCGGGCATAGTCACCTCAATTTGTGCGTCTAGCGTCAAGACGACACAAGATATAGGCTGACACAGGGCGCTGTACTAGCAGGAACTCCGCTAAAACAAAGGACTCTGAGCGGACATTCGTTGGGAAACCAGCGAATATCCGCTCAGAGCGGCGCGAGCCGAACCGATTTCAGAATCGATCGGTTCCAGAACAAATTATTCAAGACAAGGGCATCACGTAATCACATCCGGCGCCACGCGGCCGGTGCGCTCGCGCAGCCCGGCGAGGCCGTCCGCCGTCGCGATCAGGTCCGCCAGCGCTTCCTGCGTGTCCTGCGCCAAAAGCGCCGGACCGGCCTCGTAGCGCTCGATGTACACGCGCAGCGTTGCGCCCGTCGTGCCGGTGCCCGATAGCCGGTAGACGATCCGCGCCCCGTCATCGAAGACGATGCGCAGGCCTTGGTTCTTCGACACGCTGCCGTCGACCGGATCGGTGTAAGCGAAATCGTCGGCCAGCGCGACCAGGCGAGCGCCCACCCTGCTTCCGGCCAGGCCGGCGATCCGCTCGCCCAGCGCCTTCATCAGCGCCTGCGCGATGGGCGTGTCCAGCCCCTCGTAATCGTGGCGCGTGTAATAGTTGCGCCCATAGGCCGCCCAATGCTCCCGCGCGATGTCCTGCACACTCTGGCCGCGCGCCGCCAGCACGCTCAGCCACAGCAGCACCGCCCAGACGCCGTCTTTCTCGCGCACATGGTTGCTGCCGGTGCCCGCGCTCTCCTCGCCGCAGAGCGTGATACGCCCGGCGTCTAGCAGGTTGCCGAAGAACTTCCAGCCCGTGGGCGTCTCATAGCACGGCACGCCGAGCTTGGCGGCGACGCGGTCGGCGGCGCCGCTTGTCGGCATGGAACGCGCGACGCCCGCGATGCCGGCGCGGTAGGCCGGCGCAAGATGGGCGTTAGCGGCGAGCATCGCCAGCGAGTCCGACGGCGAGATAAAGATGCCGCGGCCGATGATCAGATTGCGGTCGCCGTCGCCATCGGACGCCGCGCCGAGGTCCGGCGCATCGGGACCCATCATTAGATCGAGCAGCTCCTTAGCATGCACCAAATTCGGGTCCGGGTGATGGCCGCCGAAATCCGGCAGGGGCGTGCCGTTGCGAACTGTGCCGGCAGGCGCGCCGAGTTCCCGTTCGAAGATGGCGTGCGCATAGGGGCCGGTGACTGCATGCATCGCGTCGAAGGCGAACCGCAATCCGCCCGCGAACGCCGCGCGCAGCGCCGGAAAGTCGAAGATCTCGCGCATCAGCTCGACATAGTCGGCGACCGGATCGATCACCTCGACCTGCATCTCGCCGACGCGGTGGCTGGCGACGCGGCTGAGGTCGACATCGGGCGTATCGAGGCTCAAAATCTCGTTGATTTTCAGTGTCTCGGCGTAGATCGCGTCGGTGATCTTCTCCGGCGCCGGGCCGCCGTTGGCTGCGTTGAACTTGATGCCGAAGTCGCCATCCGGCCCGCCGGGGTTGTGGCTGGCCGACAGAATCAGGCCGCCGAACGCCTTGTGCTTGCGGATGACGCAGGACGCGGCGGGCGTCGACAGGATGCCACCGGCGCCCACCAGCACGCGTGCGAAGCCGTTGGCCGCGGCGATGCGGATGACAGTCTGGATCGCCTGCGCATTGTAGAAGCGGCCGTCGCCGCCCACCACGAGCGTCAGCGCGCTGAATCCATCCGGGGGCCGCACAGCGTTGAACACCGACTGCACGAAATTCGCGAGGTAGTGGCCTTGCGCGAACTCGGTCACCTTCTTGCGCAGGCCGCTGGTGCCCGGCTTCATGCCGGCGATGGGGGTGGTCGCGATGCGCTGCAGGGTCATGGGTGCTCCGGGGGTGTTGGTTCAGAATTGCATAACCTGCGGCGCCAGGCGCTGCCAACCTCGAAATCCTCGCGACTTTACCCCGCTTCGATTCTTCGGAAGCTCCGCTTAGCCGTAGGCGGCCATCAAGCGTGATCGGGCCAAAGCTCCTTGTAGTTCGGAAATTTCTTCAGCGTCTCCTCGCCGCGCGTCGGCTCAAGCAAGGGTAAGATGCGCCGGAAGATCGCGTTAACAAGCGGAGACGCATGACGGATGTAAAGATCGAGCGGCTCCAGCACGTGGCGCATCTGCAGTTTCGGCCCATAGCCGAGGCTTGTGCTCACAATGGATTTGAAGCCGTTGGCGATCGCCCAGGAAATAGTGTCGCGCATGACGTAGAAATAGAGGTGAAGATCGAGCGCTATCGAGTAGTCGAGACCGAGATATTCGCCGTAAAGCGTGTCTCCCTGGATCAGGCAGAAGGAAAAAGCGATGATCTTCCCGTCCTGGCGCCAGATGAAGAAGCGGGTCTTGTCGGGCATGCGGCGCCCGGCTTCGCGAAAATAGGCTGTCGTCAGTTTTTCGAACTGAAGCGCAGAGCGCTGGTAGACCTGCTCATAAAGAGCATAAATCTCGTCGATGGCCGCATCCGCATCCTGGGTCACCTCAAGCTCGATGGGGCTTGACTGCGCCGCGGCCTTGAACTTCCGCCTGAACTCGGTGCGCCGCTTGGCCTTTATGGCTTTGCTTAAGTAATCGTCGAAACTTGAGAATTGCGAGATATCGAGCCGCGTCATCGGCATGCTCGGCATCATTGTGAAGCCGTGCGACGAGAAACAGGATAGAGCGTCGCGATATTCGGCGGGGAACTCTTTCAGGACGATGAGCGAAGCCTTCTCCTGACGCGCCAGACGGCGAATGTTTGCCGCCAGGATTTCAGCATGATCGCGGCGCGCGCCGTTTTCTTTCGCGCAGAGATGCCCCTCGCCAGCCGCGCAGCCGGCCATGAGGGTCCTCATCGTCAAAAATCGGGGCCAAACGCGTCTCACCGAGCTTACGAAGGCTTTCACCTTCGGCCCAACGCCCGCCAACAAATCCTGGTCGAGCATGAAGAAAGGCTGGATGGCAAGGAGCTCACCCCGCTTGTCCTTGATTGCGAAATAGCGGTAATCGAACTCGGGGCAGACCGTGTCCTCGACGATTTCGTAATAGCGGCTATCTTTCCTCAGATGACCGAAAGCTTGTCTCCAGAGCGGAAAATCCGCCAGCTCGGATCGCGCGACAACCGAGACCTCCCCGGCGGTTGGGACGTTACCGGTTGCCCGGCTGGAGGAAAGGCTGGAAACATAAGCGCGCTCTGAAAGACCCGGCATTCTGCGTAACCCCGATGCGAAAAGCTCGGGGTCAAGACAGCCCCCCGGCGATGTTCCTGTGACATATCATTGGTATGCGACGATCTAAGTACCCGCTGCAACTTAAAAGTTTGTTGCAAATTACGTTGAAGGAATTCACCTCAAAACAGCCTTAGCGCCGCTTTGAACGCCTCGATGCCGATGGCGGTGACCGCGCCGATATAAATCGCGCCGAGAAAGCCGAGGACCACGCCGATCGCCGCCGCCTTCCCGTCCTTTTCGATAAGGCCAATGGAGATGAAAGAGATTCCAAGCGCGGGTAGCGCGTTCCCGAACGGTACGGGCATCATCAGGAAGCCCGCGATGACGGCCGCGTAAACACCGAGAAGACGTTCGCCCGCCCCCGAGACAAGCCCGCTCCAGCGAGGCGCAGTCGCGGATCTCGATCCAGACGAGAAACCTCTCAACGCGCGCCGCGATCCTTTCGAAAAGCGCCGCGGAGAGTTTGCGGCGCCGCATGAAGCCCGGCAGCCAAACTTCCTCGCGGCCGAGTGCAAGCTGAAGCGCGAACAAAACGACAGGAGCGCCGAGGATGAAGGAAATGCCGGGGATGACGGCATTCGGCAGCGCGAACAGGATCATGAACACGCCAAAGCTTCGATCCTGCAAAGCGTCGAGGATCTCGCCGGCTGTAATATCCCGGCCGCGTGTCCTTGCGGCTAAGCTCCTGATCGCCGCCGAGATCCTTTCAGGCTCCGGCTCTTGATTTTTGCTGCCTGTGTGTTCCAGGTCGAAAGTCAAGCGGCCTCTTGGCTCGTGTCTTTATCGTCGGGCAAGGGCAAGATGCAGGTTACGGTGGTGCCTTCGCCCAGCCTGCTCTTGATGTCGAGCTTGCCGCCATGCATCTCGATCAGCGAGCGCGAGATGGCGAGGCCAAGGCCAGTGCCTTTGTGTCCCTTCGTCAGCTGATTGCCCACCTGCTCGAAGGGCTTGCCTAGCCTGCCAATGTCGTGCTTGGCGATGCCGACGCCTGTGTCGGCGATGGAGATGCGAATGCTGCCGCGATAGCGGAACGCGCGGAGCACGACCTTGCCGCCGGGAGGCGTGAATTTCACGGCGTTCGCGAGTAGATTGATAAAAACCTGTTTCAGCGCCCTCTTATCGCCGTAAACCGGAACATTCCCATTGCCGCTTCGGATCAGGTCCACCTTCCCTTCAAGAGCGCTCGGATGGACAACCGTGAGGCATTCCTCGAAAAGCGAAGCTAGCGTCACCCATTCGGGCGATAAAGTCATCCGCCCCGCCTCGATCTTGGACATATCCAGGATGTCGTTGATCATTTCCAGGAGATAACGGCCGCTTGCGTTGATGTCCCTGACATAGGCTTCGTATTTAGGGTTGCCTATCGGGCCCAGCACGCCATCGCGCATCATTTCGGAAAAGCCGATGATCGCGTTCAACGGCGTGCGCAGCTCATGGCTGACATTGGCGAGGAACTCAGACTTGGCCTGGTTTGCGGCCTCCGCGCGGATCTTCTCCTCATTGTAGCTTTCGGCGAGTTCTCGAAGCTGCCGGGCTTGTATTTCCAGCTGTTTGCGGCTTTGTTCGAAGCCATCGACCCTCGCCCGCATTTGTTGCTCCCGTTCGAGAACTTGGCGCTCGCTGAGCTTTGACACCGTAATGTCCGTGCCAACGCTGACCAGGACCCCGTCCCCTGTCCAATATTCCCCAATCTGAAGCCATGCGCCATCGGCAAGCTGCTCGTCGCGATACTGGAAGCGGCCGGCCGAGCTTCGAACCTCCGGCGGACGCTGTGCAATTGGCTCCTTCGCCTGCGCCTGCACTTCCTCGAAAGATGTGCCCGGCAACGCGGCTGTCCGGGTGATGCGGTAGAGTTGACGGAACTTGCGATTACAGAGCAGCAGCCGGTTTTGGCGATCCCAGATGGCGAACGAGATCGGAAGCGATTCCAAAATCCCGGTCAAGCGCGCATCGATATCTTCCGGCTGCGGTTCATTGGGCGCATCGGCCGGTATAAGTACGCCGCAAAACACAGGCGAGGCCCCGCCGCCGCCGCTGATCTCGCCCCTCAAGTTATAGGCTCTCCAGCCTTTGTCCGCATCTCTTAAGCGAACGGGCCAGCTGACTCGTTTCTCCAGAGTTTTCAGCGCGTGCGAGATGGAGTTATAGACAAAATCGTCGGGGTGAAGATGGGCTCGAAGATCGCGGAAATTTGCTGGAGCGTGACTAGAGGAAGTCTGCAGAAGCTGCGCGGCGTCTCCATTCCAGGTCAACTCGCCCTTCACGAGATCCCAGCGCAAGATGACGCCGCCAGCGCCCTCTATCGCCGCCGATTGAACTGCAAGCGATTGCTCCGCCGCTCTTGCTCTGGCCAGGGCGCGCTGACAATTTCCGGCAGCGGTAAGAAGAGAGAATGCGGTGATAAACAGGAAAGCGCCGCCGGTTTCCGGCCGGACGGGCGCGTACCCAAGGAGCATCGGCGTTAGCAGCGCGAGAGCTACTAACCCGGCTGCGATGATAACAGTAAGCAGCTGCGATTGCGGCGGCTGCGAGGAAGATCTCTCCGCCTTTGGCGTCTCGTTCCAAGACGGAGCCAACGCCGGTCCCCGCGCCGTTTCGAAATGGCGCGCGTCCAAAAAGGGCTCGTGAAGAGCGTAAAGGGCCATATCTTCCCGCCGGTAGAATTAACCCATGTCACCGAGATCTTAACTTTGCCCTTCATTAGTTAACAAAGCGTCTACATTAGCAATCCATACATTTATTCCCGCAACTTTAAGATGAGTTACCGCCGTGACTTCATCTTTAGTAAACCTTAGCTTAAGCTGCCATGGCGCCGGCATCGCCGCCAACAATTTTCGATGCAATCTCGAACACATCGGAGGAGAGATCCTTCTTCGCCAGCACGCGCCGAAGAGCGCCCAAAGCGAGCGCACGGCGCTTCGGCTCGAAGATACGCCAGCTTTCGAACGCGCCGACAAGCCGGGACGCGATTTGAGGATTGAAGCCGTCGATCTCGATCGCCGCGCTGGCGATCAACTCATAGCCTTGGCCGCTGGCGTCGTTGAAGCGAACCTGATTGCCATGGGCGAATGCGCCGTAGACGGCGCGCACCCTGTTTGGGTTCCTTACCGAGAACAGCGGATGCGCCGTGAGTTCCTTGATCCGCGTCAGCGTTTCGGCGCTCGGCGATATGGCTTGCAAGGCAAGCCACTTGTTCATCACCAGCGCTTCATCCTTCCACCGCCGGTAAAAGCGTTGCAGCGCCTGATCGTACGCGTCGCCGCCGAGATAGGACAGGATTGACAACGCCCCCATGGCCTCGGTCATGTTGGTTGCGGTGCGCGCCTGCTCCTTGACTTTCGCGATGCCGAAGCGGCTCTTGCCGGCTGCAAGAAGGCCCAACGCGGCCTGCCTTAGCGCGCGGCGCCCTGCGCTTTCCGCATCGGGGCTGTAGGGCTCGGCGGGCGCGCTTCGCTCGTAGACCGCTTCGAGTGTCGCACGCAGGCTCCTGCCGAAGGCTTTCCGCAGCGTCTGCCGCGCGAGGTGAATTGCTTCGGGATCGGCGTTCTCGCCAATGGCTTGCGCCACATCGGATTCCGACGGGAACGCCAGAAATGCAGCCCTATAGGCATGCTCTAAGCCATCGTTGTTCGCAACCTCGCCTGCTGCGAGCACGAAGCGCGAATTAACACGCGCCGGCGCGCCGCTTGCAATCGCTTTCGCCATCGCCGCGATGTGTTTCAGCGCAAACGCCTGCCCTGTCTGCCACCGGTTGAAAAGGTCGCTGTCGGAGCGGATCAGCGTGAGCATATCGCGATCGCTGGCCCCAGCGTTCAGGTTAACAGGCGCGGAGAAATCCCTGAGGATCGACAAAACGGGCCGCTCGCCGATGTCCTCGAAAGTGAAAATCTCCTTCTTTTGCCGAAGCATGACGAGGCCCTCGCGCAACGGCTTGCCGTCTGCCTTGAGCGGCAGATCCTTGCCATTCGCATCGAGCAGCCCGAGCCGGACGGGGATGGGCACAGGCTTTCTTTTTGTGGCGGCCGGAATGGGAGGGTAGGACTGGCTTAAAGTCAGGCGCGCCGTTTTTGAGCCTTGCGAGTAAGTCATGCGGGCATCGAGCGCGGGCGTCCCTGCCTGATTGTACCAGAGCAGGAAGCCCGATAAGTCGGTCTGGTTCGCCTCGGCAAGCGCGGAGACGAAATCCTCCACCGTCACCGCCTGCCCGTCGTGGCGCTTGAAATAAAGATCGAGGCCCCGCCGGAACCCCTCCCTGCCGAGCACCGTTTGCAGCATCCGGCACAGCTCCGCGCCTTTGTTGTAGACAGTCCGCGTGTAGAAGTTATTGATCTCGATGAACGATGGCGGCCGCACAGGATGGGCGAGCGGACCGGCGTCCTCTTGGAATTGCGCGCTCTTCAGGAAGCGGACATCGTGGATCCTCTTCACGACCGCCGACCGCATATCCGCGCTGAACTCCTGATCGCGGAACACCGTTAAGCCCTCTTTGAGGCAGAGCTGGAACCAATCCCGGCAGGTGACGCGGTTTCCCGTCCAATTATGGAAATATTCGTGGGCGATGACCGCCTCGATGCTCTCATAATCTCCATCGGTCGCCGTTTCCGGCCGGGCCAAAATCAGCGCGTCGTTGAAGACGTTTAAGCCCTTGTTCTCCATCGCGCCCATGTTGAAGTCGGACACGGCCACGATCATGAACGTATCGAGATCGTATTCGAGGCCGAAGCGCTTCTCGTCCCACTCCATCGAGCGCTTGAGCGATTCCATCGCCCAGGCGCAGCGGTCCTCCTTGCCGGGCTCGACATAGATGCGCAGATCGACCTTGCGGCCGGAGCGCGTCGTGAAGCTGTCTTGCGCCATGGCGAGCTTGCCCGCGACCAGCGCGAACAGATAGGACGGCTTCGGGAACGGGTCTTCCCAGACCGCGAAATGCCGCCCGCCGCCGAGATCGCCGCTCTCGATGAGATTGCCGTTCGACAGCAGAACCGGCGCTTCCTTCCGGCTGGCTTCGATGCGCACCAGGAACTTCGACAGCACATCGGGTCTGTCGAGGTGATAGGTGATGCGGCGGAACCCTTCCGCCTCGCACTGGGTGCAATAGACGCCTTGGGACCGGTAGAGGCCGGTGAGCGCCCTGTTCGCATCGGGATCGCAAATCGTCTCGATCTCAAGCGTGAACGGCTGCGAAGGCGGTTCGTGGATCGTCAGGCCGTTTTCCGTGACGGCGTAGCGCGATGCCGGCAAATCCTCGCCGTCGAGTTTGACGCTCGCGAGTTGCAACAATTCCCCATCGAGCCTGAGAGGTTGCGCCTCCCCTTGCGCGTTCGGGTTCGGACGCACGGAGAGCGTCGCCTTCACCTTCGTTTGCGACGGATGCAGCGCGACATCGAGCGTTGTGCTCGAAATCAGGAAAGGCGGCGGCGTGTAGTCTTTGAGGTAAATCGTTTGCGGCAGGTCTGTTTTCATGCGTGCATCCTCACTCCAGGCGGCAGAATTAAACAGGGCTCGCCTTTAAGCAAAGGTCTTTTTCAAGCAAGCGGCGCGGCGCCCGCCCAAACGAAGACTTTGCCAACAAAATAGTGACGCTTGCCGGGATCCGCAGGCTCTGCTTCTACAACCCGCCCTTCCTCGAGAATGCGCTTGACCAAAAGCCGCGACGCAGAAAGCGTGGCGGCAGGAATTTGGAAACAGGCCGCCATCATGCCAAAGCCCGCGACGCGCATTCTTGGCCTCGACCCAGGCCTGCGCAATCTCGGCTGGGGCGTGATCGATTGGGACGGAGCGCGCCTTTCCTTCGTCGCGTGCGGCGCCATCACCTCCGATGCCGGGGAGCCGATGGGGCAAAGGCTTGCCGCTCTGTTCGCCGGCCTTGAAGACGTGATGCGGCTATGGCTGCCGGCGGAAGCCGCGGTCGAGGAGACATTCGTGAACGGCAATGCGCGCTCGGCTTTAAAACTCGGCCAGGCGCGCGGCGTAGCCCTGCTGGCGCCGGCGCGTCTTGGTTTGAGCGTCGCCGAATACGCGCCGAATACGGTCAAGAAGACCGTCACCGGAACCGGCCACGCCGATAAGGCGCAGATCAGGGCCATGATCGGTTATCTTCTGCCGAAAGCTGCGCCGCAAACCGAAGACGCCGCCGACGCGCTCGCCATCGCGATCACCCACGCGCATCACCGGCGCACCCGCATGCTCTGCGCCTGTGTGTAAAGCGAGCTTTCGCGGCTTCACATGCGAATGGGCGGCGGTGTCTTTGCCCGTCGTCCGGGCGGAAGGCCAAGCGCTCGATTTGTTCTGCGCTGGGTCGGAGGACTTGGCGTTGCGACAAGGTCCTGGCGGCTGGCCCTCCAACGGCGGACCTCGATCGCGAGCGTGTAGCGTCGTGTTTGCCCTCTCACAAAGAATGCCCGCGAAATGCTTTCCCGCGGATAGAAAAGGGCTGGCTTAGGCAGCCAGCTTCAAACCGAAATAAACAACCCGGCCTGACTGGGTGGTCTTGGTTGCCCCAAGCTTTTTTGCCCGCGCGCTCAGCGTTTGCCAAAAGCCGATCGCCTTAACAGGTCTGAGATGGCGTGCGGCGCACTGCGCCTCATAGGCAGCATAAACGTCTTTAGCCTTCAATTCTCGCCCCTTGGCGGCCTTCAACGCCTTCTCAATAAACATCACTGGTGCGAGGATCGGCGTTTCAGCGGGCTTAGCCTCCTTAACCTTCGACATGTAGACCGGATTCGAGGCTTGAGAGTGGTTCGCGTAGGTATCCCAGGCCGGAATGTATTCCTCTGACTTAGCGCCCCAGCATTTCCAATTCGTGCGTGGGCCGCGCGCAAATAGCTCGGCGCAGGGCCAAGGCGAACACGCCTCAATTATAGGGTAAAGCTCATCTGGCTTTCTCGAATGCTCCCGCTTTTGAGTAAATATTTTCGGGGACTTCGACTCATTCATCCGCTTGACATGGCATCCACAGACTCGCCCTGCTAACCACGAGTCCACATTTCCCGCTTTTTCCCAAGGGAGAGACGCGCCGGCCGAAAGGCGGCTCCCGGCCTCAAGCCTCTTCATCGCCTCGCGTCAGACGCCTCCGTAAAACCGGCCGAAGGCGAGGGCCAGCATAAGTCCCATGAGCAGCGCGCCAAGCCCGGAGACGAGCACATGCGCGGTCTGGCGGAGTTCGAAGTTTCCAATACGGGCGAGCAGCAGGTAAGCGATGACGCCGTTAAAGAACCCCCAAAGCACGTTGACCGCCGCGCTCGATAGCCCTTCTCCAGGCGGGGATGCGAATGGACTTTGGAAAGGATGCCCGGTCACCCCCATCACGAAATGCGGGATGGCGTTTGTGAGGAAGGCGCCTCCGAAGAAATAAGCGAGATAGTGATACCATTTCATAACGATAGCCCCCGTAGCGTGCGATGACGCGCCGCCACGGCGGTTTAGAACGGGACTACGAGATTTGCTAGCCCCGCCAGCGGGATTGCCGGTGACGACACTGGTAATCCGCGCCGTCGCGGCGCAAATTAATGCGAAAATGGTAAACGGCGGCGCGCCGGCATTATTGCCTGCCTAAATCGGCCCCCGAAAATGCATCTCAACGCAGTTTTTGCCGCAAAAACGTGCTTCGAAAAGTCCGTTAAATATAAACTCAGGCCGCGATTTAACCATGACCGCGCCTGTCGTCAGCGCTGGGCCGCGATGCTTTGCAGAAAATTACCGCGCTAAATCAATTGCTTGCGCCCATTAAGCCTTCCGCAAGGCGCTTTTTCTTACGCTACTGGCTGAAGCAATACCAGCCCAAGCGGGGACCAAAATCAATGCCCGGCGGCAAAATTCGTAAATCGGGATGTGAAGCCGGAAGCGGAGGCGTCCGCGCCGGGTTGTGCAAAACGCCGGCGCGAGACATCTATCGCACGCAACTCGGGCTACCATTCGGCATGATCGGGAAATTGCGCGGCATAGTGGACGCGGTTGGCGCGGATCACGCCATCGTCGATGTGGGCGGCGTCGGCTATGAGGTCGCCTGCTCGTCGCGCACGCTGTCCGCGCTGCCGGCGCCCGGCGAGCCGGTCACGCTGTCCATCGAGACGCATGTGCGCGAAGACGCGATCAAGCTCTACGGCTTTTTGAGCGAGGCCGAGCGCGGCTGGTTCCGGCTGTTGCAAAGCGTGCAGGGCGTGGGCGCAAAGGTCGCGCTCTCCATCCTCAGCACGCTCGACGCCGGGCAGATCGCCAACGCGATCGCGCTTCAGGATAAGAGCATGATGACACGCGCTCCAGGCGTCGGCCCAAAGGTCGCGCTGCGCATCGTGAACGAGCTGAGAGACAAAGCGCCGCCGCTCGCTTTTTCCGTCGCCGCCGCCGGACAAGCGCCTGTCGCGGTCAACGGCGCCAAACCCGCCCCCGCCGCGCCTTCTCCGGCCGCTGAAGCCGTGTCGGCGCTGGTCAACCTCGGCTATGCCCCGCTCCAGGCGAACGCGGCTATTTCCGCCGCCATGGCCAAGACTGGCGACGCCCCACGCACTGAGGATCTCATCCGCCTCGGCCTCAAGGAACTGGCGCGGTAGCCTGTTCAGGCCCGCAAATACCGAAGCCAATCGGCCGCGATTATTGACCTCTGTCAAATCCCGCAAAAGAGCAGTAAACCGCTTGAGAGCGCCATGAAGAAGGCGTACACCCTCGACGTTGTTGGGGGGTCTCATGAGCAGCGCCGTGTCTTGTAAGCGTTATGCCACTTTTGCGCTCGTCTTTCTTACCGCGATCTTGACCTTGAGCTCCCCGCGAGCGGCGGAGCCTTACACGCTTCATTTCGGGCATATCGGCGGCCCGGGATCGCTTTACTGGTTCTCGGCGGAAGAATTCGCCAATCGCGTCACGACGCTTTCGAAAGGAACCGTCCGCATCGTCCTGCACCCCAAAAGCGAGCTTGGCAGCGACACGGCCGTCGCCAAAAAACTTCTTACCGGAGAAGCCGATCTCTCCGTAATCGCAACCCCGATGTCCTCCATCGCCAGCGAATTTGGCGTCTTCGAAATGCCGTTTCTCGTGCGCAACCGGGCGCACGTGAAGCGATTTCGCGAAAAGCTCATGCAAGCGTATCTGAAGCCGGCGGCGGAGCGAAAAGGCTATCATGTCCTCGCCATGTGGGAGCTTGGTTTCCGCCATATCATGAACAATAAGCGGCCCATTGAAGGACCCGGCAGCCTAAACGGCCTAAGACTGCGCGTCCCGCAAGGGGACTGGCGCATCAAAATGTTCCAAGCTTATGGGGTTGAGCCCATCCCCATGGAATTCAAGGACGTGTATGCTGGTATTGAGGCAGGCAAAATCGACGGTCTCGAAACCCCGATCGACCTTATTTACGGCGCCCATATTGAGCGGGTGCAGAAATATCTGACGTTATCCGCCCACATCTATTCGGCGGCGTTCCTCGTCATGGGGCAGGAACGCTACCGCCAGCTTCCTATTTCTGTGCGCGCTATCATAGAAAAAGTGGCGCTCGATATGCAGGATTGGATCCTGCAAAAAGGCGAGGAGCTTGATGCGGGATATGTCGACAAGATGAGGCCATTCGTCGCCGTAAACGAAGCCGACCGTCTCGCCTTTACGATCCAAAGCATGCCGATTTATAGAGAATACACGCAACAACCCGCGCAGCGCGCATTGGTGAAGCTTATATTCGAAGCCGACATGGCTCCGCTCGCTTCAGCGGAACCGCAAGCGAAGCATTAAATTGAGGTTTGTCCGCGCCTGCAAATTGTCAATCCTTGAGTGAATATTTTTTACTTTGGCCGGAATGCGCAGGCTTAACCTCTTCAAGTCCCCCCTCCCAAGACTACATCCAAAAAGGTCGGAAAGGTCCTTGCGCATTTGCGCAAAGATAGCCCGATTTTTTTGAGAGGAGGCAAGCATGCCTGCCCGCTCGCAACGCGACGTCATCGATTACGTCGATGACGACACGCAAAACGAAGATGAAACCCCCTTCATCCCAGTCCGTCCCGACGGCGTTCCGAATGCTTGGAACTGGTTTTTCGGTGGAATTCTGCTCGGTATCGCGGGCGGCGCTCTTGTGCCGCTTGCGCCTTGGCTCGCAGGGTTGCTGATCTTCATCGGATATGGAATGACAGCCTATTCGCTGCGCCAAACTCGCAATCGTTTCGCGCAAGCTTTGAGCTTCGGCTTCGGCATCCTGGCCTTGATTGGCGGCGCGATGTTTCTTGGCCGGATTTTTTTCCCGAATACGACATGGTCGATTATCGCCGCCGTAGCCGATCGGCATTCGATTTTTATATCCGTAGCCATAGCGGCGTGGCCGATCGGACTGGCGAAATACCTCTATGGGTGCTCACTCTTCCGAAAGCAGACGCGTCAACGGCCGCCCGGAGCATAACTTACCATATATATAGTTTTTTCCAGCGTGAGCCCAGGCATAACGATTAACGGCCACATTCGCTGCCTGGGTTGGCGCTGCCATGGCCGGGTTTGCTGGTAGCGCCTTGAATCAGTTCCCGTTTAGGTCTGGTTGATCGAGCGGCGCGGGCGCGATCATCGCGGAACGCGCCGGTCACATCAGCTGCCGTTTGCCGAGCATGGTGTCGAAATCGGTGACGGCGTCCATAATCGTAAGCATTCGCTCGCGGGCCGCCTCGGCGAAACTTTCCGCGAAAACGGCGCCGTTCGCGTGGATTTGCCTGGGATCCGCCCTATCTTCCGTCGCCGTTTGGAGATGCAGCAGCGCGGCGATAGCCATTATGGAATTGCGCAAACACTCGGGGCAAGGGTAGGTCCGATTGTCCTGGCTGTAACTTTCGATCATCCGCAGGATTTTGCCTGCAAGGGCAAGTTCATGCGTCTCCGCAAAGTCGCAGCCCGAACGGCCGCTTGGGCAGGTCTCTTGTTCACTCATGGTTGCGTTCAATTCGCTTTCAGGTCTCAAGGTCAGCCGATTTTGCTGGCAATAAGCCACGAGGCGCGACCTTAGCAGTTTCCCGCAAGGCCGAGCCGTTACATTTTTGTGAACAGGGAATTAAAGTTGATTGCCGGTATCAGCCAAGGAAAGATTGTTGCTGCTTGCCTTAGGGCCTGGATCGCCCCTGCAACCGGGCGGCCAAGGTGGAAGATCCGTTTCCGCTCTGGCTTCCGCTCTTGACAGAATGCAATCCGAAATAGGCCTGAGCGCCATTCAGCCCACCGCTTAAGTCACTGAAATTCAACATTTAGCTGATACTTGGCACGAGCTTTGCTGCTATCGCTTGAGTTATCGGCGCCATAAGCCGGTTCACGTAAAAAGCATTCTTCGCGAAGGAGGAGCGTCCGTCATGGCGGAAACATTCTACGACGTGCTGCGGCGGCAAGGGGTCTCGCGCCGCAGTTTCATGAAGTTCTGTAGCCTCACAGCTGCGGCGTTGGGCCTCGCACCGGAGATTGCGCCCCGCATGGCCTACGCGCTTGAGACGAAGCCGCGCGTGCCCGTGTTATGGCTGCACGGCCTTGAGTGCACCTGCTGTTCGGAGGCCTTCATCCGGTCCGCGCATCCGCTCGCCTCGGACGTCATCCTCTCCATGATCTCGCTCGACTACGACGATACGATCATGGCGTCGGCCGGGCGCCAGGCGGAGGCCATCGTCGACGAGATCGTCAACAAATATAAGGGCGAATACATCCTCGCATGCGAGGGCAACCCGCCGCTCAACGAAGACGGCATGTACTGCATCATCGGCGGCAAGCCTTATGTCGAGCAGCTGAAATATGCGGCCAGCAACGCCAAGGCGGTCATCTCCTGGGGCTCCTGCGCCTCCTGGGGCTGCGTGCAGGCGGCCCGGCCCAACCCCACACACGCAGTGCCGATCCACAAAGTGATTCGCGACAAGCCAATTATCAAGGTGCCCGGCTGCCCGCCGATCCCGGAGGTCATGACCGCCGTCATCACCTATCTCGTCACATTCGACCGCCTGCCCGATCTCGACCGGCAAGGACGGCCAAAGATGTTCTACAGCCAGCGCATCCACGACAAATGCTACCGGCGCCCGCATTTCGATGCGGGCCAGTTTGTCGAGACATGGGACGACGAAGGCGCACGCAAGGGCTATTGCCTCTACAAGATGGGCTGCAAGGGACCAACCACTTACAACGCCTGCTCGACGGTGCGCTGGAATGGCGGCGTCTCGTACCCGATCCAATCGGGCCATGGCTGCATCGGCTGCTCAGAGGACGGCTTCTGGGATAACGGCTCCTTCTACAACAGGCTCACCAACATCCAGCAATTCGGGATTGAAGAGAACGCCGATGTCATAGGCGCGACGGCCGCCGGAGTCGTCGGCGCCGCCGTCGCCGCGCATGCCGCAATAAGCGCAGTCCAAAAAGCGCGCGAGAATGGAGGAAATAAATAATGGCGACGATCCAGACACCGAACGGTTTCGCGCTCGACAACACCGGCAAGCGCGTGGTCGTCGATCCCGTGACGCGCATCGAAGGGCATATGCGCTGCGAAGTGAACGTCGACGACGACAATGTCATCCGCAACGCCGTTTCGACCGGCACCATGTGGCGCGGATTGGAAGTCATCTTGAAGGGCCGCGATCCGCGCGACGCCTGGGCTTTCACCCAGCGCATTTGCGGGGTTTGCACCGGAACGCACGCGCTGACCTCGGTTCGCGCGGTGGAGGACGCGCTCAAGATCGACATCCCTGATAACGCGAACAGCATCCGCAACATCATGCAGTTGACGCTGCAGGCGCATGACCATCTCGTTCACTTCTATCACCTGCACGCGCTCGACTGGGTCAATCCGGTCACGGCGTTGAAAGCCGATCCTGTGGAGACGAGCGAACTGCAAAAGAAGGTCTCGCCGAAGCACGCGAAATCTTCGCCCGGCTATTTCCGGGATGTGCAGAACAAGCTGAAAAAGTTCGTCGAAAGCGGTCAGCTTGGGCCATTCAAGAACGGCTACTGGACCAACCCCGCCTATCTGCTTCCCCCAGAGGCGAATCTTATGGCCGTGACGCATTATCTGGAGGCGCTCGACTTCCAGACCCACATTATGCGCATCCGCACCATCTTCGGCGGCAAGGATCCGCATCCCAACTGGCTCGTGGGCGGCGTGCCCTGCGCCATCAATGTCAGCGGCGAAGGCGCCGTCGGCGCGGTGAACATGGAGCGGCTGAACTTCGTCCGCTCGACGATCAACGAGACGATCGAGTTCATCGATAACGTCTATATCCCCGATCTTCTGGCCATTGCAAGCTTCTACAAAGGCTGGCTCTATGGCGGCGGCCTGTCGAGCAAGAGCGTGCTCGCCTATGGCGACTTGCCGGACCGCGCCAATGACTATTCACCGTCGAGCCTGCTGATGCCTCACGGCGCTATCATCGATGGCAATCTTAAGGAGGTTCATGACGTCGATCTGCGCGATCCGTCGCAAATCCAGGAGTTCGTGCCGCATTCCTGGTACGCCTACGACGACGAGAAGAAAGGGCTCCATCCCTGGGACGGCGTGACAGAGCCCAACTACAAGCTCGGGCCGAACGCCAAGGGGACGCGCACCAACATCGAGGAGATCGACGAGGGCGCCAAATACTCCTGGATCAAGGCGCCGCGCTGGAAGGGCCACGCCATGGAGGTGGGGCCGCTCGCCCGCTACGTCGTCGGCTACGCCAAGGGCGACAAGGAGATCACCGAGCAACTCAGCTTCGTTCTCAAAACTCTCGACGTCCCCGTGACGGCATTGTTCTCAACTCTCGGCCGCACGGCAGCTCGCGGCCTCGAATGCCAGTGGGCCGCCAACAAGATGTCCTACTTCATGGACAAGCTCATCGCGAATGTGAAGGCGGGCGACACATCGACCGCGAATGTCGATCGCTGGGAGCCGAAAACCTGGCCGAGCGAGGTGAAGGGCGTCGGCTTCACGGAGGCGCCACGCGGCGCTCTCGCGCATTGGATCAAAATCAAGGATACTAAGATCGAGAATTACCAGTGCGTGGTGCCAACCACCTGGAACGGAAGCCCGCGCGACAACGAGGGCAATATTGGCGCGTTCGAGGCTGCCTTGATGAACACCAAAGTGGAGCGGGCCGAGGAGCCGGTTGAGATTTTGCGCACGCTGCACAGTTTCGACCCGTGCCTTGCCTGTTCGACCCACGTCATGAGCGAAGACGGGCAGGAACTCGCCCGAGTAACTGTCCGATAGAACGAGAGGAAACGTCCCATGAAAAAAATCTCGATCGCAGTCGCAGGGCTCGCGGCGCTTGCGTTGGCCACACCGGCTTTCGCCCATTCCGGCCTTCCCGGACACACCCATGGCTTCCTGAACGGGCTTTTGCATCCCGTAAGCGGCGCCGATCACCTGCTCGTCATGATCGGCGTTGGCGTCTGGTCGGCGCTGGCGATGCCCGCCAGCCGAGTATTTCTAGCGCCCGTCGCCTTTGTTCTGGCGATGCTGGCTGGCGCGGCAGCCGGAATAGCTGGGTCATCCTTCGGAGCGGTCGAAGCTGGAATTGCGGTATCGGTCGCCGCTATTGGCGTCATGATACTGACCCGGGTGAAGGTTCCAGCAGCCGTAGCCGCTTTGCTGATCGGAGCGTTCGGCGTCCTGCACGGATACGCCCATGGGGCGGAAGCCGAGGGTGGAATTCGCGGCCTATATGGCGGGCTTTGCTCTCGTAACGGCGATGCTTCATGTGACGGGCATCGGCCTTGGCCGCTGGCTGGCCAGCTCCAGGACCGTGACGGGCACCGCCGGCGCTGCAATCGCGCTTGCGGGCTTCAGCCTGCTCGTCTCATAGGGGAGAAAAAAGGCAATGCCGACCCCCTCGCATATCAACGAGCAGGGCTTCCAGTCCGCCATCTATGTCTACCAATTCCCGGTGCGGATTTGGCATCTCACGAACGCCTTCGCCATCGCGGTCCTGCTTGTGACCGGCTATTTCATCGGCAGTCCGCCGCCGACGCTTTCCGGTGAAGCGAGCGACCACTTTCTGATGGGATATATCCGCTTCGCGCACTTCACGGCGGCGTTCATTCTCATCGTCGGCCTCCTTCACCGCACCTATTGGGCCTTCATCGGGAATGGGTTTGCCCGCGAAATTTTCTTCCTTCCAATCAAAGACAATAAATGGTGGGGAGACGTCTTCCATGAGGTAAGGCGCTATCTCTTTCTTGAGCGTGTCGCGAGGAAGTATGTCGGCCATAACCCCGTTGCGACCATCGTTATTCACTTCCTGTTCCTGTGGGTGATCACGTTCATGGCCGTGTCGGGCCTCGCGCTCTTCGGCGAGGGTGCTGGCATGAGCTCGTGGCAATACACGCTGTTTTCGAGCTGGATTATCCCGCTTTTCGGAAATAGCCAGAATCTGCACACGTACCACCATCTTGGCGCGTGGTTCATCTTGATCTTCATCATCATTCATGTTTATGGCGCCGTGCGCGACGAACTTGTGGGCAACCAGAGCATTATGAGCACCATCGTTTCCGGTTACCGCACCTTCAAAACGCCCGGACTGCCGGAAGACCTGTACCGCACGCCGAAGGAAATCCTCGGCGAAGAGGATGCGCCGCGAAGTTGATGCGGGGCGGAACACCGGCATCGCAGAACGCGGGCGCGGCTCCAAGCCGCGCCTTTATTTTGACTCTCACGCGATTGTGGGGCGTGAAAGCTGAGCCCCCTTCGCTCTGCAACTTAGGTTTGATCGCCTTGCGCTTTTTTTCCTGGGCTGCTACTTCTGCAGAGCAGCCTTGCAGTCGCCGTCGCGCCGCCGTTCCGGCTCGATATTTGCTTCAATGAATTGGAAGCGCCAACAACGCCACAATGGCGCCAGCAGGAGAGGAAATGCCGCGAGTTTTAATACTCGGCATCGGCAATTTACTTTGGGCCGATGAGGGGTTCGGAGTGCGCGCGGTCGAAGCGCTGAACCGCGATTATGAATTCTCCGCCGGCGTGAAGCTTATGGATGGCGGGACACAAGGCCTCTACCTTATCGAGCACGTGACCTCCGCTGACATCCTCGTTGTGTTCGACGCCGTCGATTATGGCCTCGCCCCCGGCGCGCTAAAGCTGGCGGAAGATGACGAGGTGCCGAAGTTCCTCGGCGCAAAAAAGATGAGCCTGCACCAGACTGGCTTTCAGGAAGTTCTCGCCACGGCCGAGCTTTTGGGCAAGCCGCCGCAGCATATGCTCCTGATCGGCGTCCAGCCGGTGGAGCTTGAGGATTTCGGCGGAAGCCTTCGCCCGCAGGTGAAAGAGCAAATACCCGCCGCAATCGCGCAGGCCCTCGCCTATCTCGCCCGCTTCGGAATCGAATCCAAGCGCCGCGCGCAACCATTGCCGGAAACAGCGACCATCGCTTGCGAGCACATGGTTATGTCGCGCTATGAGGCGGAGCGGCCAGCAGAGGACGCCGCGTGCCGGATCGGCGACGCCCGCTTCCTGGAGATGCTATCGCCCAAAGCTCCGGAGGGCGCCGCAAGCTGATGTGCATCGGCCTTCCCATGCAAATCGTCGAGCCTCGCGGCCGCTACGCCCTTTGCCGCTACGGCGCCGGGCTGCGAGAGATTGATTTGGCGCTCGTGGGCGATCAACCCTCCGGCGCCTGGGTGCTGGTTTTTCTCGACGCCGCGCGTGAGGTCATCACCGCGGAGCAGGCCGCGAAGACCCAAGACGCCCTGCATGCTTTGGCGCTGGTGATGCAAGGCGAGACTTCGGTCGATCATCTGTTCGCCGACCTTGTGGGGCGCGAGCCCGAGCTTCCAGCCCATCTGAAAGCCTTGCTTCCCAAGACCGTGGAGTAGCTTATGCCATCGCCGCTGATCGATGCATTGACGGAGAGGCACGGCTTCACCGCCGTGAACGAGCGCTCCCTGGACGATTTCCTGAAAGCCAACGCTGAAGTCAGTTCTGTTCTTCGCTGGCAATTCCGAGCGCCTCGTCGAAAGCGACGATGTCGCGGTCATCCTGCCGCAAATTCTGAAAAAGTTTCCGGGGCTGTCTCCGGCGCTTGTCGAGAAAGCCGCCGAGCGCCCCTTGCAGCTCCGTTTCCGCTTCAACGCTTTCCCAGCTCTCGTTTTCCTGCGTGGAGATGGGTATCTGGGCTCAATATCGCGGCTGCTCGGCTGGCAGGATTACCTCACAGACATCGCGGAAATCCTGGCGCGCGAGCCGTGCGCACCGCCGCCCTACAAGTTTCCAGAGGGCTGCGTGCCCCAATCGCCGCCAAACGGCGCCGCCGACGACAGCCACGCGGGAGAGCACCAATGACAAACGGGGATCCATTCACGGGACCGGGCAGCCAGCCGCAAGACGATGAAAGCGGCGATTTCGCCTTCATGGAAATGCCGAAAGGCATTCAGACATATTCCATGCCGGATGTTCCCGAGCCGGAACAGGCGAAAGCCTACGCGTCCGCGCTCGAAAAACTCGACGGCGTTCTCAGCGCCCTTCGCTCAACTCCCCCTCCAGGCGCATCCATCGCTATCGGCCTCATGGACCTCGATGCGGAAAACCGCAGCTTCATCGATCAGCTGCTCGGCGAGGGCGAGGTCAGCGTCATCGCGGGCGCGACCATCCAAGTCCAGGAATCTGTGCTGACCGGCGTCTGGCGCCTGCATGAGACGGGCGCCAGCGGCGCGCTCATGGGCGATATCATCGAGGTGGGCGAGTTCCCGCAAAGCGTGCTGAAAGCCGCGCAGGAGGCGGCCGGGCCGGAGCTTCGCACGGCGAACGAAGTAGCAGACGCCGATCTTATGAATTCGCCAGCGCTGGCAGCCGAACTTGCCGATAAGCTCGCCGCCTTCACGCCCGATGCGCCTCCGCATGTGATCAATCTCACGCTCCTGCCGGTAAGCGATGGCGACCTCGCCTATCTGGAAACGCGTCTCGGCCAGGGCCCAGTTACGATCCTGTCGCGCGGCTACGGCAATTGCCGCATCTCGTCTACGGGCGTGAAAAATGCGTGGTGGGTCCGCTATTTCAATTCGCGCGAGGCGCTCATCCTGAACACCATCGAGGTGAGCCGCATCCCAAGCGTCGCCTGCGCGGCTGTGCAGGATCTCGAAGATAGCGCCGAACGGCTAGCCGAGATGTTGGAGGTCTACCGGTGAGCGGGCATTTCTTCGGAGGCTCCTTCGGCGGCGATGTGCAGAAGATCGACGACGCGACGCGCCTTGAATGTAAGATCTGCTGGCATGTCTACGATCCTGCCAAAGGCGACGATTATTGGCAGATCCCGCCCGGCACGCCCTTCTCGAAACTGCCCGATCATTGGACTTGCCCCGTCTGCGACGCCGCGAAGGATGGCTTCATGGTGCTGGAGGAGAAGCATGGCTGAGGCCTTGCCAGCGAACGGCTCCAGCGAAGGCGATGAGCAGGCGCGCGAGGCCGCGCATCTTTCCCGCCAACTGGAGGCCGTCTTTGGCAAGATCGAGCGGGAGCGCATGAGCGATGTTCCCATCCTCAACCGCTCGCTGCGCGTCGCCGCAATCGGCATGCGCCCCTTCAACGGCGCCTGGCTTTCGGCTTTAGTTACGCCCTGGTTCATCAACGTGATGCTGTTGCCGGGAAGCTTGCAGGCCGATGTAGCCTGGAGCGGCGCTCAAATCGGAACCAAGGTGAAGCATCAACTCCCAGCCGGGATTTTCGAGTTCATCTGCGGCGTCGAGGATGGTCTCGGCCCTTACCAAATGTGTTCGCTGTTCTCGCCCGTGCTTGAATTCCAGGATCAGGAAGCGGCCATCGCCACGGCAAAAGCTGCGCTTACCGCACTCTTCGATGAGAGCCTCAATCCGGCCTATGACAAGAGCCGTGAGGCGGCGGCTCCGGCCGATCCGGTGAAAGGGGATGCGGCGCGGGTCAGCCGGCGCAACCTCATTTTCGGCGCCAAAAGCCCGGAGGGGCGCACGTGACGCCGGAAGGGCGGATCGTCATCGACCTCTTCGCGCGCGGCGATAGCGGCGAGGCCAAAATCTCCTCGACCCGCCCTTTGACGATCACGCGCCAATTTGCCGGCCATAGCCCGGAACAGATCGTGCAAACCGTGTCCCTTTTGTTCGCGACATGCAGGGCGGCGCAATCGATCGCCTCGGCAGAAGCCTTCGAGGACGCGCTCGGCGTACCCCCATCCCCCAGCGCCAAGACGGTGCGCGCTTTGCTCGTGCTGGCTGAAACGGCGCGCGAGCATGCGCTGCGTATCCTCATCGACTGGCCGCAGTTCTTGCGCGTTCGCGAGGAGTCACCGGCGGCGCTGTTGCGAAGCCTGATGCAAATCGACCGCGATCTTAGCCGGGCCTTGGACGGGGGCGGCGGCGCCATCCGCTTCGGCGGCGAGTGCGCCTCTAAGCAAGACGGCGTAAAAAAAGCTGTGACAGAGCTGAAGGCGATGCTGGAGCAGGCTATTTTCGGAGAGGACTTGGAGCGCTGGCGCAATCGCGCGGATTTCGACAATCTCGCGCGTTGGGCGCATGCCGGACAGACAGCGGCGCAGCGCCTGATTCGCCAACTCATGGACGAGGACCTGCTTGGCCTTGGCGCGGCAGAGATTGCCGCGCTTCCGCCCTTGCACCGCGACGCCCTCGCGGAACGGCTTTTCGGCGCGGATGCGGACACGTTTGTGGCCCAGCCCGAGTGGGACGGAAGTCCGCACGAGACCTCGGCGCTGGCCCGGACCCTCGATCACCCCTCAGTCGAAGCGCTGAGAACGAAAGATGGCCATGGACTTGGCGCACGGCTTATTGCATGTCTCGTTGATCTATCGCAAATCACGGGCCGCATTGAGGTCATAGCGGATTCGCTCGGTGCGGACGCGCCGACTGAGCGGCAGCCCCGCCGCGGCGATGGAATAGGCATTGCACAAATCGAGGCGGCGCGCGGGCGCCTCGTGCATGCTGTGCAAATGGAGGGCGACAAAGTGGCGCAATATCGCATTCTCGCGCCCACTGAGTGGAATTTTCATCCACGGGGTGCGGCGGCGCATGGCCTTGCCCAGCTTGCCGGAAGCGGCTGCCCGGACTGTGCTACGCTCGCGCGGCTTTTCGTGACCGCCGCCGATCCTTGCGTCGGCGCGGATGTGAGGGTCCACTGATGCACGAGATGGCGCTCTGCCGGGGCGTGGTCCAGATTATCGAAGAGCAGGCGGCGGCGCATGCTTATAAGCGTGTGAAGACCGTTCGCCTCGAAATCGGGCCGCTCGCAGCGGTTGAGCCCGAGGCGCTGCGGTTCTGCTTTGACGCCGCAACCCGCGGCACGCTGGCGGAAAACGCGACGCTCGACATAATAACGGTTGCAGCATCTGCGTGGTGCTTCTCCTGCGGAGAGACCGTCACCATAACAGAGCGTAACGGCGTCTGCCCAAACTGCGGCAGCTATCAAGTACACGCGACGGGCGGAGACGAGCTGCGGATCAAGGAACTGGAGGTCGACTGATGTGCGGAATCTGCGGATGCGGAGAAGGCGAGACGCGCATTGAAGCCGCCGATAGCCGGAAGCTGAACGGCGAGCGGCACGATCATGCGCATGACCACAGCCATCAGGATCGTGGCCATCACCACGATGACGGGCGCCACCATCATCATCACGGCGGCGACCATGGCCATGACGACGGTGAACGGCGCGATCACGGGCATAACCACAGCCATCACGAGCATCACGGCGGCGAACATAGCCATGACGGCAGCGAGTTGCACGGGCATGATTCCGGTCAGTCCCGGATCGTGAAAATCGAGCAGGATCTGCTTGCCAAAAACGACGCCTACGCCGCCGAGAACCGCGCCCGCTTCAACAGCGCCGGCATTCTGGCCCTCAATCTCGTCTCAAGCCCCGGATCGGGGAAAACTTCGCTTCTGGCCGACACCATCAATCGCGTGAAGGGCGAGCTTCCCGTCGCCGTGATCGAAGGCGATCAGCAAACTTCCATGGACGCCGAGCGCATTCGCGCGACCGGCGCGCCCGCCATCCAGATCAACACCGGCAAGGGCTGCCATCTCGATGCGCACATGACAGGCCATGCGTTCGATCATCTGCAACCCGCTAGCGGCTCGGTGCTGTTCATCGAGAACGTCGGCAATCTCGTCTGTCCCGCTATGTTCGATCTCGGCGAGGAGCATCGCGTGGTCCTGGTGTCCGTCACCGAGGGCGAAGACAAGCCGCTGAAATATCCCGATATGATCCGAAGCTCGCAGCTTATGCTGATCACGAAAGTAGATCTTCTCCCGCATCTGGACTTCGACGTGGATGCGCTCGCCGCAAATGCGCGGAAAATCAACCCCGGCATCAAAATCCTGAAGGTTTCGTCGCGCAGCGGCGAGGGGATGGACGCCTGGGTGGGCTTCATCCGCGCGGCGCGCTCGCTGGCGCTCACGGGGCATGCCGCGGCCGAGTCTAAGGCTCCGACGGTTCGGCCAACGGAACACCCCTCACCCGGCGCCTGGCAAAGCCAGCCGCCACCCTCTCCCGCAAGGGGAGAGGGTTATTCCAACGTTCCCTCTCCCATAGCGGGAGAGGGTCGCCACACCGTCCCCTCTCCCCTGGCGGGAGAGGGACAGGGTGAGGGGGAAGACGCTTGCCGCTAAGCGTTGGCGATATGTGGGCGCAGCCGATGAACTTTGCTTAGAGTATACCCAGGAATTACGCCGATGTGCCTTGCCCTCCCCGCTCAAGTTCTCTCCGTCGACAAAGACTTGGAGACCGCGATTGTCGCGCTTGGACCCGTCAAGAAGGAGATTTCGACCGCGTTGCTCGAAGACGTGACGCCGGGCGAATACGTGCTCATCCATGTGGGCTACGCGCTCCATAAAGTGTCGGCGAAGGAAGCCGAGCGCACGCTCGCCATGATCCGCGAGGCGGGCGAGGACCCCGAACTTGCCGCCATCTTCGCCGGGGAGGCCGCGTCATGAAATATGTCGATGAGTTCCGCGACCGCGAACTGGCGCAAGGCCTGGCGAACGCCATCGGCCGCGAGGCGCGCCCTTCCCGGCGCTACAACATCATGGAGTTCTGCGGCGGACACACACACGCGATCTTCCGCTATGGCGTGCAGGATCTGATGCCGGACAATGTCAGTTATGTGCATGGCCCCGGCTGCCCCGTCTGCGTGCTCCCGGTTGGCCGCATCGATAACGCGCTTGAATTGGCCGAAGGGCACGGCGTAATCCTGTGCAGCTATGGCGACATGCTGCGCGTGCCGGCATCGAAGCGCCGCAGCCTCCTGAAAGCGAAGGCCGATGGCGCCGACATTCGCATGGTCTATTCGATCGACGACGCGCTGAGGATCGCCAGGCAAAATCCAACCCGCGAGGTGGTGTTCTTCGCCATCGGCTTCGAGACCACGACGCCGCCTACGGCTGTCGCCATCCGCAAGGCCAAGGCGGAAGGCCTGAAGAACTTCACCGTTTTTTGCAATCACGTGCTGACGCCCGCCGCGCTTCGATGTCTGCTCGAAAGTTTCAAGGAAAGCGGCCATGAGAGTGTCCCCATCGACGCGTTTCTCGGCCCTTCGCATGTCAGCTCAGTCATCGGCAGCCGCCCCTACGAGTACTTTGCGGAACACTACAAGCGCCCGGTCGTGATCGCAGGCTTCGAGCCGCTCGACGTGATGCAATCGACGCTGATGGCGATCCGGCAATTGAATGATGGCCGCCACGAGGTCGAAAACCAGTATGTCCGCGTCGTCAGCCGCGAAGGAAACGTGAAGGCGCAGCAGCTTGTCGCCGAGGTGCTGGAGCTGCGTCCTTCGTTCGAGTGGCGCGGGCTTGGCGAAGTGCCGGACAGCGCGCTTCGCATCAAGGACGCCTACGCGGCTTTCGACGCGGAAAAGCGTTTTGGCGTGACAACGAAGCCGTCGCGCGACGCCAAAAGCTGCGAATGCCCATCCATTTTGCGCGGCGAGAAGAAGCCGACGGACTGCAAGCTGTTCGGCACGGCTTGCACGCCCGACAACCCCATCGGCTCCTGCATGGTGTCGTCCGAAGGCGCATGCGCCGCTTACTGGACCTATGGCCGCTTCCGTCAGCCGGCAGCGCCATCCGAGGCCGCCGCATGAGTGCGATCGACGCTCGCTCTGCCCTCGAATCCCCCTCACCCCGGCCCTCTCCCGCGAGGGGCGAGGGAGAGGAGCGAGCCCTGGCCGCTCCGCTAGAAGGTTCGATTGAAATGGTGCATGGCAGCGGCGGGCGCGCCACGGCCGAACTCATCCGAAATCTGTTCCACCGCCATCTCCACAACCCCTTCCTGGCGCAGGGCAACGATCAAGCCGCCTTCGACGTTGAAGCGGGCCGTCTGGTGATGACGACCGACGCGCATGTAATTTCGCCGCTTTTCTTTCCCGGCGGCGATATCGGCTCGCTCGCCGTCCACGGCACGATTAACGACGTAGCCATGGCGGGCGCGCGGCCCTTGTATTTGTCGGCGGCCTTCGTGCTGGAGGAAGGGTTCCCGCTCGCCGATCTCGACCGCATCGTGGCCAGCATGGCGCGCGCTTCTGAAGACGCTGGCGTTCCCGTCGTCACGGGCGACACGAAGACCGTCGAGAAGGGCAAAGGCGACGGCGTCTTCATCACCACGACCGGCATCGGCGTGGTGCCTCACGGCATAAGCATTTCGGGCGACCGCGCCACCCCCGGCGACGCGATCCTTGTCAGCGGCACGCTCGGCGATCACGGCATCGCGGTGCTCTCGAAGCGCGAGAACCTCACATTCGAGACTGAGATCGTGTCGGACAGCGCCGCCCTTCACGAACTCGTCGCGGACATGGCAGCGGCTGTGCCGGGGATCCACTGTCTGCGCGATCCGACGCGGGGCGGGCTCGCCTCGACCTTGAACGAAATAGCGCAGCAATCGCGCGTGGGCATGCGTCTCGTCGAAAGCGCAATCCCTTTCAAGCCCGATGTGCTGGCGGCGTGCGAGCTGCTTGGCCTCGATCCGCTTTACATCGCGAACGAAGGCAAGCTCATCGCTATCTGCGAGAAGCAAGATGCCGAGCGCCTTCTCGCCGCGATGCGCGCGCACCCGCTTGGACGCGACGCCGCGATCATCGGGGAAGTCGTCGCCGATCCCCACGCCTTCGTCCAGATGCAGACCCAGTTCGGCGGAAACCGTATGGTGGACTGGCTTCTAGGAGACCCGTTGCCGAGGATTTGTTGATGCGATTCCGGTTTGACATGGAAGCTCGACGTAACCTCTCCCTGTGGGAGAGGCCTGGCCGCTTCGCGGTTCGGGTGAGAGGTAAGCACTTCAAAATAAAGGTAAACGCCCCTCACCCCAGCCCTCTCCCCATGGGAGAGGGAGTTCGGCCGCAGCCGTTGAACCGGCGTCCCCTCTCCCAGGGTGAGAGGGACAGGGTGAGGGGCGAGCGCCTCGATTTTAGCTCACGGAGCGCCGCATGACCGCGCTGCCCCCGGTGCTCGTGATCGACGACGAGGTGCGCAGCGTCGAAGCGCTCGAACGCATCCTTGAGGACGATTTCGACGTCAAGAAAGCGACATCGGTGCGCGAGGCGGAAACGATCCTGGCGGGCGAGCCGATCCAGGTCGTGTTGTGCGACCAGCGCATGCCCGGCATGACAGGCGTCGAGTTCCTCAAGATCGTGCGCGAGCGATGGCCGGACGCCGTCCGCATGATCATCTCGGGCTACACCGACGCCGAGGACATTATTCAGGGCGTCAACGAGGCGGGCATCTATCAATACGTCACGAAGCCCTGGCAGCCGGACAGCCTGACACTGACGCTGAAAAACGCCGTGCGCTTGTACAAGCTGCAGCGGGAGAACGAGCTTCTCGCGGTCGAGCTTAAAATGTCGTCGAACCGGGCGGAAAAGGTCGTCGCGGGCCGCCGCCAGGGCTTGCGCGAGACGTACCAAGGCGATGACGGCATCGTGCGCGATCCCGCAAGCCCGATGAACGAGGTGTGCGCGCGCATGCGGCGGGTTGCGCCCTTCGATATTTCCGTAATGATCACAGGCAAGTCCGGCACCGGCAAGGAGCTGATCGCGCGCGCTTTGCACTATAACAGCCTGCGCTGGAACAAGCCGTTCGTGGTCGAGAACTGCGCCGCGCTGCCCGACGAGCTGCTCGAAAGCGAACTGTTCGGGCACCGCCGTGGCGCTTTCACGGGCGCCGTCGAGGATCATGTCGGCCTGTTTCAGCGGGCCGATGGGGGCACCGTGTTTCTCGACGAGATCGGGGAGGTCTCTCCGAGCTTCCAGGCGAAATTGTTGCGGGTTCTCCAGGAGGGCGAGATCCGTCCCGTCGGCGGAAGGCAAACACGCAACGTCGATGTGCGCGTGATCGCGGCCACCAATCGCGATCTTGAGGCGGAGGTGCAGGCCGGCCGCTTTCGCGAGGATCTCTTCTATCGGCTGGCGACCGTATCGATCCATATGCCGCCTTTGCGCGAGCGCCGCATGGATATCCCGGTCATCGCCGCTGCGCTGCTGGAGAAAGCGCAAAAGCAGCTCGGGAAAGCCGTGCAGGGTCTGTCGCCAGAGGCGGTCCACTGTCTCAAAACCTATCATTGGCCTGGGAATGTGCGGGAGCTGCAAAACGAGATCCAGCAAATCCTCATTATGGGTCCGTCGGGCGGCGTAATCGGCGCGGAGCACTTGTCGCGCCGTGTGTTGCATGCCTCTCCGCGCCAGGCCGCGCCGGATAAGGAGCTGACGCTTGCCGGCCTCGAGGGGACATTGCGGGAAAGGATCGAGTGCCTGGAGGCTTGCATTCTGAAAGAGAGCCTGATCCGGCATCGCTGGAACAAGAGCAGAGCTGCGAAGGAGCTTGGCCTGTCGCGCGTCGGGCTTCGTGGTAAGCTGGAGCGCTATGGGCTTGAGAAGATCGAGGCGCTGCCTGTTGGACCAGCGAAAAAGCTCGCTTGAGGATGTCTTGTCGCGATGCTGAAGCAGGCGCCGAAAACCGGAGACCACAAGCGAAGCCTGCTTTCGCGCGCAGGCGTGGCGCAGGCCGTCACGGCGCCCGAGCCCAGCGAAGAGGTCTGGATCGAGGTCATCCAGAAGATGGATGCGGTCTATGCCGAACTCGTCGAGAACCAGGTCGAGCTCGAAGCCAAGAACGCGGCTCTGGAGGAAGCGCAGCAGCTCATTGGCGGCGTGTTCGCGTCGATGACGGACGTGCTTGCTGTGTGCGATCGCCTCGGGCGCATCCAGCGCGCGAACGTCGCGCTTGAGCGCGTGACGGGCCGCCGCGAGAGCGAGCTTATCGGGCAGAAGCTGACCTCGATTTTCACGCCCGGCTGCATCACGGCGGTCGAGGCGATGCTGGCGAGGCTTCGCGACGATGGCGGCGTCGCCGATTGCGAGGTCGCGCTGTGCGATAGCAGCGGAGTTTCCGCGCCCTTCGCCATGAATTGCTCGGCTCGCTACGACCACAAGGGGCGGTATGCTGGCGGCGTCATGGTGGGCCGGCCTGCTCGGCGAGCTGCGCCGCGCCTATAAGCGGCTCGACGCCGCGCATCGTGACCTTCAGCAGGCGCAGCAGCACCTCATCTTTTCAGAGAAAATGGCTGCTCTGGGCCGTCTCGTGGCCGGCGTTGCGCACGAGCTGAATAACCCGATCAGCTTCGTGTTCGCGAACATGCACGCGCTGAGGAAATACGCGCTCCGCGTCCGGCGCTATCTCGAAGCGGTGAACGCCGGGATGACGGGCGAAGACCTCCAGGCGCTGCGCAAAGAGCTGAAGATGGATCGCATGATGGCCGATATCGAGCCGCTGCTTGACGGCACGCTCGAAGGCGCGTCGCGCGCCAGCGAAATCGTCCAGGATCTGCGCCGGTTCTCAAGCTCCCAAGCCGAGCCGCCGGAGGATGCCGATCTGGCGCGCATCATACAAACCGCCGCGAGCTGGGTGGTGACGGCCGCGCGGACGAAGCCTGCCGTTTCGTTCGAGGTGGCGGGGAACCTGACGGTGCGGTGCGCGCGCGGAGCCGTTCACCAAATTCTCGTGAACCTGATCCAGAATTCGCTGGACGCCATGGACGGGGAGCCGGAGCCCCGGATCGAAATCGGAGCAGTGGCTGCCGGCGATTGCGTGAACATAACCGTTCGCGATCATGGCCCAGGCATCGCGCCTGAAGCCATGAAGAAGCTGTTCGAGCCGTTCTTCACCACGAAGCCCATTGGCAAAGGGCTAGGCCTCGGCCTTTATCTGAGCTACGGGCTTGCCGAGGATTTGGGCGGGCAACTCTCCGCTTCCAACCATGCTGAGGGCGGCGCGGTCTTCACGCTCTGCCTCCCTCAGGATTCGGAGCGCCATGCCCTTTGACAATGCAGGCCCCGAAAGGCTGACGCTGCTTTGGCTGCAATCGGGCGGATGCGGCGGCTGCACTTTGTCGCTCATGGGCGCCGAGGCTCCTGACCTGTTCTCGACCCTCGATCTCGCTCGCATCGAAGTTTTGTCGCATCCCTCGATGAGCGAGGCGGGCGGTGTGGACTTCAAAGCACTTTTGAAAGGCGTGCTGTCGGGGGAAATCCCGCTCGACGTGCTTTGCATCGAAGGCGCGGCGCTACGCGGGCCAAACGGTTCGGGCCGCTTTCACGTCCAGCCGGGAACGGGCGCGCCTATGATGCAAATCATCGCGGACTTGGCGCAGGTTGCGCGCTATGTGCTCGCGATCGGCTCCTGCGCGGCCTATGGCGGGGTGACGGCGGCGGGAGACAATGTCACCGAAGCTTGCGGGCTTTGCTTCGAGGGACGCGAGGCGGGAGGGCTGCTCGGCTCCGGCTTCCGCTCACGATCCGGCCTGCCCGTCATCAACATATCGGGATGCCCGGTCCATCCAGGCTGGGTCGCCGAAACCTTCATCCAGCTCTCGCTTGGCCAATTCGGCGCATCGGACCTCGATCAGTTCGGCAGGCCGCGTTTCTTCGCCGATCATCTCGTGCATCATGGCTGCTCCCGGAACGAGTTCTATGAATTCAAGGCGAGCGCGGCGGGTCTCGGCCAACTCGGCTGCATGATGGAGCATCTCGGCTGCATCGGCACGCAGGCGCATGGCGACTGCAACATCAGGCTCTGGAACGGCGAAGGCTCCTGCGTGCGTGGAGGCTATCCGTGCATCGGCTGCACCGAGCCAACATTCGGAGAGCGCGATCATCCCTATCTTGAGACACCAAAGCGCGGCGGCATTCCGGTGGGCTTGCCGGCGGACATGCCGAAGGCCTGGTTCGTGGCGCTCGCCTCGCTCGCCAAGGCCGCGACGCCCGAGCGTCTCCGTCGAAACGCGCTTGCCGAAACCATCATGCTTGCCCCTGGAGCAGGCCCGGGGAAGCCCAAGACATGAGCCGTCTTATCGCCGGGCCGTTCAACCGGGTCGAAGGCGATCTCGAAGTCAGCCTCGATGTGGCGGACGGCGCTGTGACGGCGGCTTACGTGAACTCGCCCCTTTACCGCGGTTTCGAGCAGATCCTCATCGGCAAAGCGCCAAGCGACGCGCTCGTCTATACGCCGCGCATTTGCGGGATCTGCTCGGTCTCGCAATCGGTCGCGGCTGCGAATGCGTTGGCGCAAGCGCAAGGAATAACCCCGGCCGAAAACGGCGCCATCCTGCAAAACCTGATCCTCGCCGCTGAAAATCTGGCCGATCATCTGACGCATTTCTACATGTTTTTCATGCCGGATTTCGCGCAAGCCATTTACGCGGGCGAGCCATGGCATGAAAAGGCCGCGGCGCGTTTTCGCGCCATGGGCGGGCAGGCGCAGCGCGAGTTTTTGCCGGCGCGCGCGGCCTTCATGCATGTCATGGGGCTTGCTGCAGGACATTGGCCGCACACACTCGGACTTCAGCCAGGAGGGACGACGCGCGCCATCGGCCGCGCGGAGCAGGCGCGTCTGGCGGGCTATGTTTCCGGTTTCCGGCGATTTCTCGAAACATCCTTGTTCGGCGACACGCTCGAAAGCGTTGCGGCGCTTAGCAGCGCCCGCGCCTTGGAGGCTTGGGCGCAAGACGGCGATCATCTGGCCAGCGATTTCGGTCAATTTCTCGTTTTATCGAAAGCGCTGGGGCTTGAAGATCTCGGGCGCGGGCCTGGCGTGTTCATGAGTTTCGGCGCTTATGCCTCGAACGGCAGGATGGCATTCAGCCGGGGCGTCTACAAGGCCGGCAGGCTGCGTCCATTAAATCCGCACGACATCGCTGAAGATCACGCGTCCTCCTGGCTGGTTCGCGCCGAAGGCCCGCGGCCGCCGTCCCGGGGGCTGACGCTGCCCGATGCGGAAGCGGCCGGCGCCTATAGCTGGTGCAAAGCGCCGCGCCTTGGCGGGCTCGTGATCGAAACCGGCGCGCTCGCCCGCCAGCTTATCGACGGGCATCCGCTGGTCGCGAACCTCGCTGCGATAAGCGGCGGCAACGTGCGCAACCGCGTCATCGCGCGGCTGATCGAGGTCGCACGGCTCGTGCCCCTCATCGAGCAATGGATTTTCGCGATCCGTCCGGGCGATCCTTTTTGCCTGCATGGGCCGGTCCCGGATGAGGCGAAAGGCGAAGGGCTTATCGAAGCGGCGCGCGGCTCTCTCGGTCATTGGCTGGAGATCCGCAAAGGGCGCATCCTCAACTACCAGATCGTGGCGCCGACGACCTGGAACTTCTCGCCACGCGACGGAACGGGGCAGCCCGGCGCTTGCGAGCAGGCTCTCGTTGGCGCGCCGGTCCGGAAAGGCGAGACCTCCCCGATTGCGGTTCAGCACATTGTGCGATCCTTCGATCCGTGCATGGTCTGCACCGTCCACTAGGGTTTCTTGTTTGAACATGATCTTATACCGACGGCTAAAATTTCTGACTTCCTTTTGTGTCTTGCCCGCGAAGGAGCCTGTGAAAAAATCAGGTTGCGGGCTCTACGCACGTTAATGGATGGCGGGGTCAAGCCCAGTAGCGTCCGGTTTAAATCTTCAATTAAATCAATGGCCGGTACGTCATGCACGATTTCTGCGGAAATCACGATCGAACTCCCTCTCCCTGTGGGAGAGGGTTGGGGTGAGGGGCAGAACGTCTTGTAAGTTAACACGTTGCCCCTCAACCTGTCCTTCTCCCATCAAGCACGCCTTGGCGTGCTTGCAACTCAGAGTTATCGCGTTTGCAAGCAAACGCGATGCGGAGAAGGAACCCTGTTGCGCCATCTCGCAAAAAACGAAGCATTTTCTCAAGCCGTTAATTTCGAGACGGATTTAAACCGGACGCCATTGGGTCAAGCCTGGTCATGACAAAAGAGATGAACGCCGATTTTTTCGCACGCGCGAAGGCGGGCATCCAGTAATCGGAACAATAAAAGTCTTATAAACAGCAACATAATGCATCGCTTACTGGGTCTCCGCCTTCGCGGGGACGACATCGGAAGCTGTCATGAATTTCGGCGGTTGTATTATCCAATGCCGGCGCACACCCGCGGGTCAAGCCCGAGGGCATGCTTTTGGATCATGCGATCCGATCGGCATGAAATCGCGACGTGGGGTGAGCGTCTATTCGCCGCCCTTGCCGCCGATGCCCGGTATCGAGGGACCGACGCCGATATTGCGGAAGATTTCCTTCAAGAGGCCCTGGTCTCGGGTGTAAACGGGGGTTTCGCGTTTGATAAAGTCGAAGACCACACCGTCCTTCAAGCCGTAATTCGCAATTTTCTCCACGCGGTCCTTGTTGTTGAAATAGATCGCGACGACGCGCCTGTCGGTCACCCGCGGAGACATGAACGCCATGGGCTGCACGGCTGTTTGGGAGATGTAATAATAGGAGCCTCCGGCGACGGCCGATTGCGTATCGGGCGTGCCGAGCGCAAGCACAACTTGATCTTTGCTCATGCCCTCACGGACCTGGTTCAGGTCTTCTTCCTGAAACTGGTGGCCTTGCCGGATGACATTTCCTCCGCAACCGGTCAAAATGAGGCCTGCAAGGACAACGGCGGAGGACTTCCAAAAACGGCGGCGCCCGCGCACTTGCAAGCGCTTCAGTCCCAAATCCTGAGAGGATTGATTTGACATTTCGCCCCCAAATTTGCTGTTTGCTGTCAGCGCGTGGTCTGCTGACCTAACTTTGCCGCAACGAAAGCGCAACCTTTTCGGATGCGATTAAGGCTTTATAAGGTACAGTCGCCTCAGAAGCGCATAACTGGAGTTCAGGCCGAACAATGTTCCGCTGGTTTGCAGAACGCGCAGCTCGCCGCGAGGCTGCTGAGAAAATATACGATTCGATTGTGGCGCAGTCGCGCAATCCGGTATTCTACGTCCGATGCGGCGTGCCCGATACGTTATCGGGCCGTTTTGACATGCTTGTCATCCACATGTTCATAGTCATGCAGAACCTCAAGCTCGGCGCTAATGAGGGAAAGCTGCTCGGCAAGGAAATAATCGAAGCTTTCGTGCGTGAAATGGATAGTATGGTGCGCGATCTTGGCATTGCCGATATTTACGTCGCCCAGGAAGTACGGAAAATCGCGGATTTGTTTTACCGTCAGCTTGTTGTTTACACCAACGCCGTTGAGCAAAAAAACAAGACCGCCCTCGCGGAAGCTATTTGGAAAAGCTTTCAGTCTGGAGACGAGAACGCGAATGTCGCCGCCGACGAGCTTTCCGCGTATATCTTCCAGGCCATCAAGAATATAGGGGAAATGCCCTTGAACCTCTTGCTTCAAGGGCATCTCAATTTCCCCGAAGTCTATAGTTTGAAACAAGCCGTATGACGGCGGTTGGAAGGCGTCATGACTACGCTACCGCTTCAGTGGTTCATCGATGTGCATGGGGCTCATTCACCGGCGGAATTCTCCTATGAGGCGAATGGCCAGGAGCTCGAAGCTATAAAATGCTACGCTGGGGTTGAGGACATCACAAAATTCACGTCGCAGCTCACCGCCGTGCCGCTACCCGCGGGAAAATTCAGGGTGACCGGGATGCTGCACGCGGACGCCGTCCAGGCCAGCGTTGTCGACCTCGGCCCCGTTCCGGTTTCGATCGAGGAAAACTTCACCGTCGACTATTGGCCTCAAGAACTTATAGAGGATGCTGGCGAGAAAGCGTTCTCCCTTGAGCAGGACCCGCCCGAGCCGATTGTTGGAGGCCGGATTTTGATCGGCGAGTTCTTATGCGAGCTTTTTTCGGTCTCGCTCGACCCGTATCCACGCAACGCTGACGATGCGTTCGAATGGACTCCCCCTGCCAAAGAGCCGCAAGCAACGCCTTTCGCGGAGCTGGGCCGCTTGCGGCAGAAAAAGACGGATCCGCGATGAGAAGGCGCCCGCAGCAGGCAATCTTTTTCGTTGTCACAAAGCCTTATTACAGTATGTTCTGCTCAGTCGGGGCACCTACTAAGCAGAGCGTTCTTAACGCCGTGCGGGCATTCTAAAGCATGGGTTCGCCAATAACAATTGCGCTAGACGCGATGGGAGGAGATTTTGGCCCGTCCGTGGTCATTCCGGCCGCGGCCCTTTCGCTCATCCGCCATCCCGATACCCACTATATTATTTTCGGGCGCGAATCCGAGATCCGGGCCCAAATGTCGGAGGGCTCGCCGCTCGCCCGCGTCAGCAGGATTGTCCATACCGATGTCGCCGTGTCTATGGACGAAAAACCGAGCCAGGCCCTGCGTCACGGCCGCTGGAAAAGCAGCATGTGGCTCGCGCTCGAAGCGGTGAAAAAGGGCGAGGCGCAGGCTGCGGTTTCGGCGGGCAATACTGGCGCGCTCATGGCGATGGCGAAGTTTTGCCTCCGCACGCTGCCTGGGATCGACCGGCCCGCCATCGCGGCATTGTGGCCCACCCTTTCGAGCGAAAGCGTGGTTCTCGATGTCGGCGCGAATGTGGGCGCGGACGCGCGTGCGCTTGTGGACTGCGCGGCGATGGGAGCCGCCTTGGCGCGCGCCCTGTTCTCCATGGAAAAGCCGACTGTGGGCCTTCTGAACATAGGCGCCGAGGAGGTGAAGGGCCTCGACGAGATAAAGATCGCGTCCGCCGCGCTCAAAAACCCGAGCCTGCCCATCGATTACCGCGGCTTCATTGAGGGAGACGATTTGGGCAAAGGCGTCGTCGACGTGGTTGTGACCGAAGGGTTTAGCGGAAATATTGCGCTCAAGACGGCCGAAGGCACCGCAAAGCAAATCGGGGGCTACCTTCGAGCTGCGATAAATCGCTCGCTGCTCGCTCGCATCGGCGCTGTTTTGGCGCAGGGCGCCTTCCAGGCGCTTCGCGCAAAGATGGATACGCGAAAAATGAACGGCGGAATGTTTCTCGGTCTGAATGGTCTTGTAATAAAAAGTCATGGGGGCGCGGACGCTGTGGGCTTTGCAAGCGCTATCGACCTGGGCTACGACATGGCGGCAAGCGGGCTCGTCGAGAGCATCGGACGCGATGTCGAACGCTTCCACAGCGCGCTGCAGACCAAAACAGCACCTTCCTTGAAAGCAGCGGCTCAGTGACAGAAACCAGATCTGTAGTTCTCGGCTGCGGGGCCTATCTCCCCAGCAGAATCCTCACCAATCAAGATCTTGCACGCATGGTGGACACCAGCGACGAATGGATCACCGAGCGGACGGGCATCAAAAGCCGCCATATCGCCGCAGAAGGCCAGAAGACATCCGATTTGGGGATCGCGGCGGCCGTCGCGGCGCTCAAGCACGCGAATGTCGAAGCCAGCACCATCGATTTCATCGTGCTAGCGACCTCGACGCCGGACAATACATTCCCCGCCACCGCGGTCACCATTCAAGCTGAACTCGGCATGACGGGCGGCTTCGCTTTCGATGTGCAGGCTGTGTGCTCCGGCTTTGTTTACGCGCTCAACACCGCCGATAATTTCCTTCGTCTCGGGCAAGGAAAGCGCGCCCTTGTTATTGGCGCGGAAGTGTTTTCGAGCATCCTCGACTGGGAGGACAGGGGCACGTGCGTTTTATTCGGCGATGGCGCGGGCGCTGTGGTTCTTGAGGCGCAGAAGGTTCAAGACCCGATGCGCGATCGATGCGTCATTGCCTCGATGCTGTTTTCGGACGGGCGCCATAGGGACAAGCTTTACGTCGACGGCGGTCCATCCTCGACGAAAACCGTTGGCCATCTCCGCATGCAGGGCAAGGAGGTATTCCAATTCGCCGTGAACGCCATTGCCGGCGTTGTCGAGCAGACCCTTCACGCCAATAACCTGACCCCAGGGGATATCGATTGGTTCGTGCCCCACCAGGCCAACAAGCGCATTCTGGACGGGACCGCGAAAAAAGTTGGGATCCCTCCTGAAAAGGTGGTCGTCACCCTCGACAAGCACGGAAATACGTCGGCGGCGTCGATCCCTCTGGCGCTGGTGACGGCGGTTCAGGACGGCCGGATCAAGAAGGGCGACCTCGTCCTGTTGGAGGCGATGGGCGGAGGTTTCACCTGGGGGGCGAACCTTTTGCGGTGGTAGTCCTGAAATATGCAACACTGAGTAAGCAGCAAGCTGAAGACTGCGTCATTCTTTCCCAGAAAAGTTGTTTCCAAAGGGATTTTTGTCGGATTAGTATTTGCTATATTGCATGTTCGGCGTTAACATTGTCTGCGCTGCGTTCTTTGGGGAGGGACATAGCGCGTTATGGCGCTCAATGGAAAAACACTGACGCGGGCCGACTTAGCTGAGGCGGTCTTTGAGAAAGTTGCTTTACCTCGCAACGAGGCGGCTGAGCTTGTTGAGTTGGTTCTAAAGCAAATCGTTTACGCGCTGGAGCGTGGCGAACCTATAAAGCTATCATCCTTCGGATCGTTCGGGCTTCGTCAAAAATCGGAACGCGTGGGCCGTAATCCGAAAACTGGCGAGATCGTTCCTATTACTCCGCGCCGGGTGATTGTCTTCAAAGCCAGCAATATCATGAAAGACCGGATCAATGCCGCTCTTTCGAAGCCAGCGCCTGCGCCGTCAAAGCGCCCGCCCGCCAGCCCAAAGCCGGCATCGCCTAAGAAGCGCGCGGCGTCGTCTTGAGGCCGCTGAATATATGGGGCGGCCTCTGACAAGGCTTGACGGGCGTAGCGATTGCCAGCAAAGTGCCGGGGCACGGAGCGTAGCGCAGCCCGGTTAGCGCACCGGTCTGGGGGACCGGGGGTCGGAGGTTCAAATCCTCTCGCTCCGACCAACTTTTTTGGCGAATTGAGATTTTCCGGTTGGCAAGTGCGATTGTGCGCCCCGCGCCGTGGTGCTCGCCGGAGCAGATGTGCTGTTCTATTCTATCCCGCCGCCATTGGTTAGAGCCTTACGATGCCGCGTATAACATCCACAAGAGATGGCGGCAAGTCATGCAAGGCCACGCGATCGCAAACACGGTTCCGGTCGTCGCCGCTAACCGCATCGGACTGGAGGAAAACGGCGCGGCGACGCAATAATACTGCCGCCAATCTTTCATCGCGGATCACACCGGCGAGCTTGTCGAAAGCTTCGACGTGCAGCAGCTCATCCAGGCGTCCCGGCAGCGGCGACCACCGCTTGGCCCAAAGCGATGGCGCCGTCTCCGGCCGGGAACAGGGCAGGGCTCAGCGCGCCGATGCCGCGCGCGGCGAGTTTCTCGCTCACCCCTTCCAGCAGAAGCTTATTCTGAAACACGCCGCCGCAAAGCACGATGGTTTTGCAACCGTGGCGCCGGGCGAGAGACACCGCCGTCCCGGCCACGGTCCCGGCCAGCCCGGTGTGGAATTTGGCGGCGATAAGCTGCGCATCGGCGCCAGCAGAAAGATCCTCCAGAACGCCGCGCCAAAGCGGCGTCCAGTTGAGCCTTCCAGGATCGCCCTCGATATACGCGCCGCAATAGCCTGGCGCTGAATCTTCCATCGCTGGCGCGGCGAGCGCCTCAAGTTCTATCGCCGCCTGACCCTCGTAGGACGCAGCGTCGAAACAGATGCCGAGCATGGCGGCGACGGCGTCGAAAAGCCGCCCGGCGGAGGACGAAGGCGGCGCATTCAGCCCTCGCTCCATGAGTTGAAGCGCCAAACCCACGGGCTTTGCCATCAGGCGCTGCACGATCTCAAGGTCACGATACCGGTTGGCGATCTCCTCCCAGCCGAGGAAAGTCGCAAGATGGGCGAGCGCATTGCGCCAAGGCTCGCGCATCGCTTTCGCTCCGCCGATCAGGGCCACGGGCGCGAAGGAGGCGACGCGGCGATAGGAGCGATAATCGGCGAGCAGGAACTCGCCGCCCCAAAGCTCGCCATTTTCGCCGAGTCCCAAGCCGTCGAGTGCGACGCCAATCACTGGCTCTGCTGCGGCCGGAACGCCATGCTCCGCCAGCACGGCCGCGACATGGGCGTGATGATGCTGGACGGTCTCGACGGGGAGGCCCGCCTCGCGCGCCAACGCTTTGCCCCATGCGGTGGAATGGTAGTCCGGATGGCCATCCACCGCGATGATGTCCGGCTGGAAACGGAAGATCTCCCGGTAGAGCTTTTGATTGGCCCGGTAATCGGCGTGGGTCGCGGCGTCTTCCAGATCGCCGATGTGCTGCGAGACGATGGCGCGTCCATCGCCAAGGAGGCAGAACGTCGATTTCAGCTCCGCGCCCATGCCAAGGATGCGCGGCGCGCGCTCGAAGCCGTCCGGCAAAGGGCAGGGCAGGGGCGCAAACCCGCGCGCGCGGCGCATCAGCCGCGGCTTGCCCGCCATCGCACGCACGACGCTATCGTCGAGCCTGTTCACGATGTCGCGGTCGTGCATCAGGAAAGCGTCCGCGATGCCCGTCAGTTTTGCGCGGGCTTCATCGTTGCCGATGCATTGCGGCTCGTCGCTTCTATTGCCCGAGGTGAGCACTATGGGAACTGCAATGTGGTCGAGCAGGAGATGATGGAGCGGCGTATAGGGTAGCATGAAGCCGAGCGTCGATTGAGCGGGGGCCACGCCCGGCGCCAGCGGAGCGGCGTTCTCTTTCCTCTCAAGCAGGACAATCGGCGCGGACGGCTCCGCTAGGAGCGCGCGTTCCATGGCCGTGAGATGCGCGTAGTCCGCAATCATTGCGAGATCGCGCGCCATGAGCGCAAACGGCTTGTGCGTGCGATGCTTTCGCTCACGCAATCGCGCCACCGCTTCCGCGTTGATCGCGTCGCAGGCGAGATGGAAACCGCCGATGCCTTTAATCGCGACAATTGCGCCAGAGAGAATGAGCGCCGCCGCAGCCTCGGTCGCGTCGCGATGGGGGCCGGACGCCTGCCGCGTTCCGCGCGCGTCTTCAAGCCAAAGCGCCGGGCCGCAAACGGGGCACGCGTTCGGCTGGGCGTGAAAGCGGCGGCTGGCCGGGTCGCGATATTCGGCGAGGCAATCGGCGCACATCGCAAACGCCGCCATGCTTGTGGAGGCGCGGTCGTAGGGGATCGCGCGCAGGATGGAAAGCCGCGGCCCGCAATGGGTGCAATTGGTGAAGGGATAGCGATAACGCCGGTTTTCAGGATCGCGAATGTCTGCGAGACATTCGGGGCAGGTGGTCGCGTCGGGAACAACGCCGGTCCTCACCGCGCCGCTCCGGCTGCTCACGATGCGAAAATCGGCAGGCGGCTCCGCCGCGAGCGGCGCAGATTCGATCGTATCGATGCGCGCCAGCGGCGGCGCCTCTTCCATGAGAGCAAGCTCAAGCTCCGCAAGCGCGCCAATTGGACCGAATGCGCGTATGAGCACGCCCTCGCTGTCGTTCAAAACATCGCCCGTCAGGCCGAGACGCTTCGCAATGCGCCATACCGCCGGGCGAAATCCCACGCCCTGCACAAGGCCGCGCACGCGGAGCGACACCCCTTTCGCCTTCGCGGCGCTCTCCGTCATCGGCGCGCTCCTATAGTCTATCCGTTCGACATGCAAGCGCGGCGTCGCCTATCCAAGTCGGAGAGGCGAGGCCGCAAGGGCCCGGATTAAGAGTAAGCTGTAGAAAATAAGCGTTAGCACCCCCTTGCAAAGAGGCGCTTGCGTGGCGCGCCGCCCCAACAAAGATTTATCGCGTCTTGACGACCAGGCCCTCGGGTCCATTCTCCACGCTGAGACCTTGTGACGCAGCCAGGGCTGTCAGCCGCTCGGCGCCGCCCGGAAAATCGAAGCCGATATCGGCGCTGCGCGGGTTCACCGATCTCAGATCCCAGTTCTGGATCCCGGGGACCCTTTGCAGGCGCGCCCGTATGGCCTGCCACTCTTTGAGACCGGAAAACTGCGCCGTCACTTGAAGCGAGACAAGTCCGCCCCGCGCCGAATATGCGCCAGGCCCGCCGGCCCCCGGCGCCGGGTCTGCGCTCATCAATGTATCGCGCGTCAGCTTCCAGCGTTCCTGAACCGTTTCAAAGGCGAGGCGCGCGGCTGTCTTCACCGAGGTTTCGTCAACGCCTTCCTTCGCTTTCACCTTCCTCTGCAGAGAGAATTGGCCGAGTCCATCGTTTCCGGTGAGCTTCAGCGTCAAGGTATCGCCGCTGCCGTCAAGCTCGGCTACGGCGAAAAGAAGCTGCGTCGTGTGATATTGCGATTTCAGCGTTTCCAACCCCGCCGCCGGATTGGCGAAGTAGGCGCTGGCGATAGCGGCCGTGATATCGCCGCGAGTCGGCGCCACCTTCGCAGGCACTAAGGCGTGGGAGAGATCGAGCCCGCCGAGCGCGCTTCGCCACGGATTGCGATCCGCCGTTCTGGCGGAACCGTCTTCGATATAAATGGGGATAATGAGAATTTCGGGCCCGCGGTCTGCAATGTGGGTGACGCCGTATTGGCCAAATAGCGCGGCCACGCCACGCTCGGAAAACGTCACGCCAAAGGTCGCGACATAGGAGGTGCCCGAGACGCCTTCGCCGCGCACATCGATATTGGAGACAAGGCGCTCAAGCTGCTCGGGAGGGGGATCCGGGATGAGCGTCTGAGCCCTGAAATCCGTCAGCCTCGAAACCAGCAACCGGAAAGCCTGCGTTTCGGCGGCTTGAACCGCAAGCCTCTTAGCCTCGACCGCGTTTTCGGCCTCCGCCTCCGCTCTCACATTTGCGACCGTAAAAACGCTGGCCGCCTGTTGTTGCGCAAAAGACGGCTCGAAAAAAATGAGGATCGCGGTTATCGCGCCCGCAAATGTCTTGGCTGCGTCCGTCATCGCCATGGATGGAACTCCCCGCTCGTCAGGCCGGTCGCGCTTGCGTACAGTGCGCGCTTAGTGATAGCCCCTCTTTAAATCTTGTCCCAGGACCCCGCAAGCCTTCGCCGGGTCATTGCAAGCGCATAATGACGGGTAGCATGACTGCAAAATCGAACGGCTCTTATAGCGCAGCGGGCGTGGATATCGATGCGGGCGAAGCGCTGGTGGAAGCGATCAAGCCCTTTGCCAAGGCGACGGCGCGCGCCGGAACAACCGCCGCGCTCGGCGGGTTCGGCGGCCTCTTCGATTTGAAAGCGGCGGGTTTCATTGACCCAATCCTCGTCGCGTCGAACGACGGCGTCGGCACAAAACTGAAAATCGCCATCGAAACCGGCCTTCACGACACGATTGGCGTCGATCTTGTCGCGATGTGCGCGAACGACGTTGTGGTTCAGGGCGCTGAGCCCCTTTTCTTCCTCGACTATTTCGCCTGCGGGAAGCTCGATCCCGATGCAGCCTCCCGCGTGGTGCGCGGGATCGCTGAAGGCTGCAAGCAGGCTGGCGCCGCGCTCATCGGCGGCGAAACGGCCGAGATGCCAGGGATGTATTCCAAAGACGACTACGATCTCGCGGGCTTTTGCGCCGGAGCCGCGGAGCGCGGCGCGCTTCTGCCTCGCGAAGATGTCGCGGAAGGCGATGTGCTTATCGGCGTCGCGTCATCGGGCGTCCACTCCAACGGCTTTTCGCTCGTCCGCAAAATCGTCGCTGACCACGGTCTCACATGGGACAGCCCCGCCCCATTCGAGCCATCGCGGCCGCTCGGCGATGCGCTTCTCGATCCAACGCAAATCTACGTAAAGGCCGCGCTCGCCGCGCATCGGACGGGGCTTGTGAAGGCGTTCGCGCATATCACCGGCGGGGGCTTGCCGGGAAACGTGCCCCGCGTACTGCCTCCCGGCTTTGGCATCGGGATCAATCTTGACGCCATCCGCTGCCAGCCGGTTTTTCAATGGCTCGCGGAAGCTGGAAAAGTTGAGCAGGCCGAGATGCTGCGCACTTTCAATTGCGGCATTGGCTTCGTCGCCATCGTTGCGCCCCACGACGCGACCGCCATCGGCGAGTGCTTTCATGTACACGGCGAAAAGGCTTTCCCCATCGGCATCGTCGAGAGGCGTGAGGGCGGCGCACCCGCCATTCGCTTTAGCGGTAAGCTCGGGGCCTGCGCATGACGGATCGCAAGCGCGTCGGTGTGCTTATTTCCGGGCGCGGCAGCAATCTCGCTTCGCTGATCGAGGCGGCGAGCGAGCCGGACTATCCAGCGGAAATCGTGCTCGTTCTTTCGAATAAAGCCGATGCTTTCGGGCTTGTTCGCGCCCGCGAGGCCGGCATCGCGACATGCGTCATCGGCCACAAGGGCTTTGCCAGCCGCGAGGGGTTCGACGCCGCGCTCAGCCACGCGCTCAAGGATGCGCGCGTGGACCTTGTCTGCAACGCCGGCTTCATGCGCCTCCATTCGGCGGCGTTCGTTTGCGAATGGTCTGGACGCCAGCTCAACATCCACCCTTCCCTCCTGCCCGCCTTCCGCGGCTTGAAGCCGCAAGCCCGCGCTCTGGAAGCCGGGGTTCGTATTTCTGGTGCGACCGTTCATTTCGTCAGCGCCGAGATGGATGCAGGGCCGATCATCGCCCAAGGCGCCGTGCCTGTCTTGCCTGGCGACGATGAGGACGCGCTCTCGGCCCGTATCCTCGCCATGGAGCATAGGCTTTATCCGCTTGCGCTGAGGCTCGTGGCTAGCGGCGCGGCGCGGTTGAAGGATGGCCACGTTTCGTTCGGGGGCCAATTCCAGGCGCCATCGCTTTGGTCTCCAACCTAAGCAGACGGTTATAACTTCGCCAACGAATTGCAAACGCAATCCCTTATGTGAAAAATCAACTGCGGAAATTACTGACCGCTCCTTTTGTCGTCCCCGCGAAGGCGGAGACCAAGTAAGCGATGTATTATGTTGTTGGGCAAAGGTTTTACTGCCCCGATTACTGGATGCCCGCCTTCGCGGGCAAGACACAAAGCGCCTCCTAAGCCTATGTTAACCGCAAAGGCTTCCATGTTTTTCCGGATCCAGCGAAAGCCGTTGCCGCCATTCATTTGCGCATCGTAGACGAAAGCGTCTTGAGAAAGCTTTAAGCAACGAGATCGCATTGATTTTTCATGGAAAAACGAGTTTCCGGAGAGTAAGGTCAAGCGGTTGCGAGCGTCAGTGCAACAACCTCAAGCTACATATATTGGTTAACGCGCGCAATTATCTATATTTAACGGACTTTTGCGACTCCGTTATTTCGGCAAAACGCGGCGCGAGAAAATGTTTTCGCGGCAGGAAGTTATTTTGTGCGGCTGCAATTAACCAATGCGATTTTAACCATGTTCCAGTGCTTTTGTAACGGAAATCTTCTGATCAACGCATTTGGGTCGCTTATGCTTCATCATAAGCTCCCCCAATGCCCGGCTTCGCCGTTAAGCGGTGGTTGGCCGCCTTCGCAGAAGGGGGGTAGGCGAACCTACGCAAGAGGTACGGAGCGGTCATCTGGATGCTGCTTGGGCACGGCAGAAAGCGGAGGCATAGCGGCGTGCGCGATGATGTATCTGGAGCGCATAGATGCCAGGATCCTTAAATCACGCCGGGGCCGCTTGCCCGCTACGTTCTTAGCCCTCGTATCGCACTCCTCGCCGTCAGTTCGAACTCCGTTATTGAGATTTTAGGAATGTGAGCTCCGCGGCCTCGGCGGCTGGCATCGCTTAAATCTGGGTTGTGGAAAAGGCGCTAAGCTGCGTCGCCGTCAGTCCGGCGATACTTAAAACGTCGAGCATCGTCTGGGGCAGCACGCTCAGCTGCGACGTAGTCAGTCCCTGCAACTGCGCTGGCGTTAGATCGCCGAATTGCATTGGTGACAGATTGCCAAGCGCCGTCACCGTCATGCCGCCAAGCTGCGCCGACGTCATGCCCCCAATCTGCGCCGGGCTCCAGCCTTGCAGAACGGTCGAGGACAGGTTGTCGAGCTGGGCCGGGCTGAACGCCCCGATCTGCGCCGCGGTAAAGGCGCCAAGCTGAGTCGCCGTCAGATCGTTGAGCTGTGCTATCCAAAGCCCGTTCACCTGCGTAGCCGACAGTTCGGCGACGTTCAAAACGTCGAGCATGTTCTGGGGCAACGAATTCAGCTGCCAGGCTCCTAGCCCCTGCAGCTGCGCCGTCGTAAGATTGCCAAGCTGCGTTGTCGACAGATTGCCGAGCGCCATCGTCACGCCGCCAAGCTGCGCCGGCGTCAGGGCGCCAAGCTGCGCCGTGCTCCAGCCCTGCAGCACCGTCGAGCTCAAGCTGTCGAGCTGCGCCGGGTTGAACGCGGCGATCTGGGCCGCGGCGAGCGCGCCAAGCTGCGTCGCCGTCAGATCGCCGAGCGTCGTGGTCGACAGCCCCGCCGCTTGCGCCGCCGACAGATTGGCGGCGTTCAGAACGTCGAGCGTGGTCCCGGGCAGCGTGTTCAGCTGCGACGTGGTCAGACCCTGCAGCTGCGCCGCCGTCAGATTACCAAGCTGCGTTGTCGACAGATTGCCGAGCGCTATCGTCACGCCGCCAAGCTGCGCCGGCGTCAGGGCGGCAAGCTGCGCCGTGCTCCAGCCCTGCAGCACCGTCGAGCTCAAGCTGTCGAGCTGCGCCGGGTTGAACGCGGCGATCTGCACCGCGGCGAGCGCGCCAAGCTGCGTCGTTGTCAAATCGCCGAGCGTCGTGGCCGACAGCCCCGCCGCCTGCGCCGCCGACAGATTGGCGGCCTTCAAAACGTCGAGCGTGGTCCCGGGCAGCGTGTTCAGCTGCGACGTGGTCAGACCCTGCAGCTGCGCCGCCGTCAGATTACCAAGCTGCGTTGTCGACAGATTGCCGAGCGCTATCGTCACGCCGCCAAGCTGCGCCGCCGTTAGCGCGCCAAGCTGCGCCGCGTGCCAGCCCTGCAGCACCGTCGAGCTCAAGCTGTCGAGCTGCGCCGGGTTGAACGCGGCGATCTGGGCCGCGGCGAGCGCGCCAAGCTGCGTCGTTGTCAAATCGCCGAGCGTCGTGGCCGACAGCCCCGCCGCCTGCGCGCCCGACAGATTGGCGGCGTTCAGAACGTCGAGCGTGGTCCCGGGCAGCGTGTTCAGCTGCGACGTGGTCAGCCCATGCAGCTGCGCCGCCGTCAGATTACCAAGCTGCGTTGTCGACAGATTGCCGAGCGCTATCGTCACGCCGCCAAGCTGCGCCGGCGTCAGGGCGGCAAGCTGCGCCGTGCTCCAGCCCTGCAGCACCGTCGAGCTCAAGCTGTCGAGCTGCGCCGGGTTGAACGCGGCGATCTGCACCGCGGCGAGCGCGCCAAGCTGCGTCGTTGTCAAATCGCCGAGCGTCGTGGCCGACAGCCCCGCCGCCTGCGCCGCCGACAGATTGGCGGCCTTCAAAACGTCGAGCGTGGTCCCGGGCAGCGTGTTCAGCTGCGACGTGGTCAGACCCTGCAGCTGCGCCGCCGTCAGATTACCAAGCTGCGTTGTCGACAGATTGCCGAGCGCTATCGTCACGCCGCCAAGCTGCGCCGCCGTTAGCGCGCCAAGCTGCGCCGCGTGCCAGCCCTGCAGCACCGTCGAGCTCAAGCTGTCGAGCTGCGCCGGGTTGAACGCGGCGATCTGGGCCGCGGCGAGCGCGCCAAGCTGCGTCGTTGTCAAATCGCCGAGCGTCGTGGCCGACAGCCCCGCCGCTTGCGCGCCCGACAGATTGGCGGCGTTCAGAACGTCGAGCGTGGTCCCGGGCAGCGTGTTCAGCTGCGACGTGGTCAGACCATGCAGTTGCGCCGCCGTCAGATTACCAAGCTGCGTTGTCGACAGATTGCCGAGCGCTATCGTCACGCCGCCAAGCTGCGCCGCGGTCAGCGCGGCAAGCTGCGCCGTGTGCCAGCCCTGCAGCACCGTCGAGCTCAGGCTGTCGAGCTGCGTCGCGCTGAACGCGGCGATCTGCACCGCGGCGAGCGCGCCAAGCTGCGTCGTTGTCAAATCGCCGAGCGTCGTGGTCGACAGCCCCGCCGCTTGCGCGCGCCGACAGATTGGCGGCGTTCAGAACGTCGAGCATGGTCTCGGGCAGCGTGTTCAGCTGCGACGTGGTCAGCCCATGCAGCTGCGCCGCCGTCAGACTACCAATCTGAGTTGTCGACAGATTGCCGAGCGCTATCGTCACGCCGCCAAGCCGCGCCGCCGTCAGAGCGCCAAGCTGCGCCGTGCTCCAGCCCTGCAGCACCGTCGAAGTCAGATTGTCGAGCTGCGTCGCGCTGAACGCGGCGATCTGCACCGCGGCGAGCGCGCCAAGCTGCGTCGTTGTCAAATCGCCGAGCGTCGTGGTCGACAGCCCCGCCGCTTGCGCGCCCGACAGATTGGCGGCGTTCAGAACGTCGAGCATGGTCTCGGGCAGCGTGTTCAGCTGCGACGTGGTCAGCCCATGCAGCTGCGCCGCCGTCAGACTACCAATCTGAGTTGTCGACAGATTGCCGAGCGCTATCGTCACGCCGCCAAGCCGCGCCGCCGTCAGAGCGCCAAGCTGCGCCGTGCTCCAGCCCTGCAGCACCGTCGAAGTCAGATTGTCGAGCTGCGTCGCGCTGAACGCGGCGATCTGCACCGCGGCGAGCGCGCCAAGCTGCGTCGTTGTCAAATCGCCGAGCGTCGTGGTCGAAAGCCCCGCCGCCTGCGCCGCCGACAGATTGGCGGCGTTCAAGGCGTCGAGCATGGTCCCGGGCAGCGTGTTCAGCTGCGACGTGGTCAGCCCATGCAGTTGCGCCGCCGTCAGATTGCCAAGCTGCGACGTTGACAGATTGCCGAGCGCTGTCGTCATTCCGCCAAGCCGCGCCGCCGTCAGAGCGCCAAGCTGCGCCGTGCTCCAGCCCTGCAGCACCGTCGAGCTCAGGCTGTCGAGCTGCGTCGCGCTGAACGCGGCGATCTGAGCCGCGGTGAGCGCGCCAAGCTGCGTCGTTGTCAAATCGCCGAGCGTCGTGGCCGACAGCCCCGCCGCCTGCGCCGCCGACAGATTGGCGGCGTTCAAGGCGTCGAGCATGGTCCCGGGCAGCGTGTTCAGCTGCGACGTGGTCAGCCCATGCAGCTGCGCCGCCGTCAGATTGCCAAGCTGCGACGTTGACAGATTGCCGAGCGCTGTCACCGTCATTCCGCCAAGCCGCGCCGCCGTCAGAGCGCCAAGCTGCGCCGTGCTCCAGCCCTGCAGCACCGTCGAGCTCAGGCTGTCGAGCTGCGTCGCGCTGAACGCGGCGATCTGCACCGCGGTGAGCGCGCCAAGCTGCGTCGTTGTCAAATCGCCGAGCGTCGTGGCCGACAGCCCCGCCGCCTGCGCCGCCGACAGATTGGCGGCGTTCAAGGCGTCGAGCATGGTCTCGGGCAGCGTGTTCAGCTGCGACGTGGTCAGCCCATGCAGCTGCGCCGCCGTCAGACTACCAATCTGAGTTGTCGACAGATTGCCGAGCGCTGTCACCGTCATTCCGCCAAGCCGCGCCGCCGTCAGAGCGCCAAGCTGCGCCGTGCTCCAGCCCTGCAGCACCGTCGAAGTCAGGCTGTCGAGCTGCGTCGCGCTGAACGCGGCGATCTGCACCGCGGTGAGCGCGCCAAGCTGCGTCGTTGTCAAATCGCCGAGCGTCGTGGCCGACAGCCCCGCCGCCTGCGCCGCCGACAGATTGGCGGCGTTCAAGGCGTCGAGCATGGTCCCGGGCAGCGTGTTCAGCTGCGACGTGGTCAGCCCATGCAGCTGCGCCGCCGTCAGATTACCAAGCTGCGACGTTGACAGATTGCCGAGCGCTGTCACCGTCATTCCGCCAAGCCGCGCCGCCGTCAGAGCGCCAAGCTGCGCCGTGCTCCAGCCCTGCAGCACCGTCGAAGTCAGATTGTCGAGCTGCGTCGTGCTGAACGCGCCGGCCTCCGTGGGTGTCCAGGGCGCGCCTAGCGAGCTGCTCAAAGCCAGGATCATGCCGATATTCAATCCGGGAACCGTGGCGGCCGAGATGGCTTGAACCTGAGCCTTTTGCAGTACGGCCACATCGGTTGCGTTTATGGCGTTAACCTGCGCAGCGCTTAGCACAGCGATTTGCGAGGGCGCCAGTGCTTCCACGTCCGTTGTTGAGAGCGCGTTTATGGCTGTGGTTGTTAGTTGTGAAATCTGCTGTGCGTTCAGCGAACCTGTTATTTCCATTGGAGGGCTTCCGATCAAGGAAGATGCTGCGGGAAGTTTGATTCAGTTCCGGAGCCGTTAAGCGGTATTCCGGGATGAATTAAGAATTGCCGTCAGCCGCCACGATTCAGATTGTCAGCGGGAGGATAGTTACCCACCGACCTTTCCTAGAGCTTTCCAGGGATGGCGCCGCGCTCACGGCCTCAAGGCAGTCTTGGGCTGCCGGCCGGATAAGGCTGCGATGTGATCTATTCGTTGGCGAAGCCGTGATAGGCTGCTTTGTCCGTCGGGCCGCTCCGGGCGTGCGGGGCGGCCGAGCCGCCGATGGCCCGCCGGCTTCGGGGATTAAAACTGTTAACCAGCCGTTATCCATCAGCGTGAGCACTACCGGCAAAAGAGGCGCTTGAAGCGCTGGTTCACGCAGCACTTGCACCCCGGGCATTCCCGCGCCGGGCGAGCCGGACGGCTCGCTATGTGGAAGGGGAAGAAGAGGAGTGATCGGGGCAACGGCTTCTGACAATTGAGGGAATCTAACAATGAAAAAACTGCACGCTGGTCTTCTGGGCCTGACGTTGACAAGCGTCATCGCGCTTTCCGCCAACGCCGCCGATGTATACCGCGGCGGCCTGAAGGACGGCCCGTATCCCGTTGACGTTCCGGTGGCGACATGGACCGGTTTCTATGGTGGTATTAACGCTGGCTACGGTTGGACGGCTGACGGCAGCAGTGGCGTGGTGTCGCCGTCGGGCGGCTTCGGCGGCGGCCAGATCGGTTACAACTGGCAAGGAGTGCTCGGCTTAGGCAGCCAATGGGTGCTCGGCGTTGAGGCCGACCTTCAGGGCGCCGGCATCTCCGACAGCGCCAATTTCGACGGCGTTAACGTGCAAAACAGCCTCAACTGGTTCGGCACGGTGCGCGGACGCTTCGGCTATGCGATGGATCGCACCTTGTTCTACGTCACCGGCGGTTTCGCTTACGGTGAGGTCGAGTCGAAGGCCAGCATCCCCGGAGCGGCTGTCGATGTCTCAGAGACGCAAACTGGCTACGTGATTGGCGGCGGCGTGGAATACAAGGTCAACCCCGCCTGGTCCGTCAAAGGCGAGTATCAGTTCATCAGCCTCGACGCCAGCGATCTCAATGGCGCCGGTCCGCTCAATGGCGGCGCTGGCGACAGGTCCGAGGTTCATACCCTGCGCGTCGGCCTGAACTATCATTTCGGCCAAGGCGGCTTCGGACCCTTGAACTAACCAGCCCCCGCTGGTCATGGAAGCGGCGCCATCGTGCGCCGCTTTTTTTCGCGCCACAAGGCTGCTCGCGGACAATGAAGAAACTGGCAGTTCGCGGCGAAAATTGAATAAATAATGTCTAAAGAAAGGTTCCCTTCGTCATTCTATCTACGTATTCGGTCGCGAGTATTGGGGTTTGAGAGAGGGACGACGCTTCAGGCGCCAATCTCCGATAATCATTGTAGCGGTAATCGAAAACCGGTGAACGGGCTTTTATTTGAAGGGGGTTAGAGTGCCATTTTCCCGCTTTTGGCAATTTCTTGAATGGCTTGGATGGCAATCACGCGGCGCAAAATCATTCGACGGGATTTTTGCTGAGGACGGAGGTGCGCCGGACAAGGAAAGGGATGGCTCCCCTCTTGTTTGGGAGTACTCGAAACAGTATCGCGATATCGTAAGTGAGGGGCATCAAAAGCCGCCGCCGGCCTTTGGATCTCCCACCTTTGTCTGGCACTTGGGCATTTGGCAGAAAACGCAAAGTGATGATGAAAACGTCCGCGCCTATGGCAGCGCAATCCAAGGAAGATTTGATGAACACGATTCCCATAACGAGAAGTTCTTCGCTGAAGTAAACGAGTTCATAAAGCGTCTTCAGCTTAAGGGTCGTGTACTAAGGCAGGCGCAACAAGGGGTACCCTTGGAAGCAGAAGTAAAAGCTGGAATAAAGAACTTTGATGAGTTCGAGTTCAAGGCATATGAACATCGGATCGCTGCACTTCGCCGCGCCGCTCTCGGCGGCAAACTTGCTCACAGATTCAAGACTTATCAACCGCAGTCGTTGGGATTCACTTTGTGGTGGAAGGATTCGCTCGCTGACGGCACTCCTGTCGTAAACCAGAGATCCGCATGTCCGGAGTTCAGCGCAATACGGGTTCGAGTGCAGGTTCAATCTCATTATGACCACGTTACTCTCTCCTTTTTTATGGATGCCGCAAAGCCGTTTGGCCAACCACAAATTTACTCAACAGAGTCTCATTCAAAGTCGGATTTCGGCCACAGGCGCGCCCGCGTCGCTGAATATCTCAAGAAGCTCAGAAAAGTCAGTGAAGACCAAATTAAAAAAGGCTTTGTAGAGCAGGATAGAATTCCTGAACGCGGACTAAGCCAAAATGATGCACAGGATCTGAGTAGAATAGCAGAATTCTTTTACGATGGGATTTGGCGCGATTTCATGACGAGCTTCGAGTTCTCTGCGGACGCAGCGGAATCAGGGCGGCTTCTAGTTATTCCAGATAGCAAGACAACAGAGAGCGAAGGTGAGATCTTTATGGATCACCGTGGCCTCATTATGTCCGTCGCAGGCCTTTCAACTGAGCCCAATATCGCACGCGCAAAAGCCGCGGAATATCTTCGGAAAACATTGGAAATCCCACATCCCTCTGATGAATTAGAGCGGGATGCAAATCCTGGAATTGGTCCGTTCCCAGTTTTCGACATTGACAGCAACGAACCAAATACAGTCCTAAAATCCTTCTGGCCTTTTATGCGCCGGACAACGCCTTGGGCGGACTACAGGGATCAAATCGGCTGTGGCATAGCTGATTGGCGATATCTTTACGCGACCGCGCTTGGCGCCTCGGGCTATTTCTATTCGGACGAGGAGAGTTCCGGAAGACAGCAAGAAGTCCCCGCCAATGCACTACCCCCAGAGCCAGAGGGTCTTATTGACGCTCAAAGCCCCGTCCGCTATCTGGTCTTGACAAAGGGCGAACCTCATCGTGAACAAGTTGGCCGGTTTGTCGAACGCCTGAATGCCCTCGGCGCCAAGCGCCTGTTTGCTCTGAAAAATCTTAGAACTATTAAGAACGCTGGAGTTCATATCAGGCTTCTCGGCAGTGAACTCGACGGCATCTTGGAGTACTGGGGCGATCAGCGAAAGCTGATTGAGGATAAGTATCAATGGAGGTTGCTCAAACTCTCCCATCCAGAGCTAGAAGACAAAGAAGAGAAAGCAATAGAGGACCTCAAACACAGGGCCAGATATAGAAATGAAACTCGAGAGAAGCTCCGCAAGATTTTGCCGTTTGGCAAACTCGTGTCAGAAGCTTTGAACGGTGCAATCCCGCTTCCAGACCTGGACGAACGTCTGCAGAAAGTCGCCTCGGCCGAGGAGCAGGAGCTTAATGACGAGCGCGTTAAGCAACTCTCGGATTTGGTCAAGCGCGTTGAGCGGCGTCTGGTCGAAATTGGCAGCGCCTTAGATAATATCGGCAACGGAGGAGCGGGACGCATATTGTATGTTATAAATCGATCTAAATTCCATATCGATGAATTCAACAGAATGTGGCCTACGCTCGAAATCGGCAACATCGATGGCTGGGTTAACTATGGCCAATTTGTCCAGCGCGGCGTAACGCCGACGTTCAATGTTATTCGCTCTACCGGGGACAGGCTTGTATCGCTTCGCCAGCGCCTGCAAAGCATCACGGAAATGATCCAAACAAGCGCGCTTATAATTGAAACCGAAGCTACCCGCTCGAATACGGAGATTCTAAGACGAATATCAAGTAACATGTATTACCTCGCTTTTGCAATATCGCCAATAATATCTGCGCTGATATTAACACTGAAGAACCCGTTTGAAAACTTTAACGTGGAAGCTGGCGTCCGTTTGACTTTAGCTGCGAGTGTACCTGTAATATTTTTCTTGATGTACTGGAACCAAAAACGGGCAGCTGATAAAGCGGCCAATGCCGAGCGGGAAACCGCTCATTTTGGCTTGCTCCGCCTTACAAAAAGGCTTCACGACGCAGACAAGTAAAAGCATATAGACAAAATTTGCGAGGGTTAGTTATGGCCACGAATACATTAGAGCCCCAAACGAAGACGAAGGCAAAGGAGCCGAGCGCTTCTCTCGACGCAAAGCGGGTTGTAGTCTACGGTCACTCACAATTACTTTTTTGGTGGCCAGTATGGCTATATGGATTTTTTCTGGCGACGTACTCGTACTTATATATTCCAAATGGTGAATCCACAGATATATATAATACAATAAATCTTGTCTACATTTTGATATTGGTATCAATTATTACATTTACCAGCTTAAGACTGCCTACAGTATTCTTTATAATCGCAGCACTGCTTGCGGCGGGCTTAATCACACTTATAAAACTAAAAACCGATATAATCATAATATCATCTATCATTAATAACATGCATGTTTCTATGAACTTTGAATTCCACCTCGTGTTTAATCTATATATATTCGCTATATGGCTTTTGAGTGTAGTTGTATACGATCGAACCGAAAAATGGGTCATTCAAAGTGGAAAAATCGAAATCCATAGTCTCATAGATGGTTTCGAGTTGATCCACCCAAGTGCTGCCAGTTTCAGGCGGAAACGGGATGATTTCGTCTGCCATTGGATTCTCGGTTTGGGGCATGTTGGCGATGTTTATGCTCACGTCGACAATAGAACGATCCATCTTAGAAATGTTTTTGTTTCGAGCAGTAAGCTTGGCGCGATGTTTCGCTGGGGTTCGAGTTTGTAGCATCGGGGCCGGGCGCTAAAACTGGCTTTACACGCCCGCTGCCCCGCCGCCGTGCCCTCAGTTACTTAGCCGATGATCCCCTTCCCGAATAGCTCCGCCGCTGCCTCGGCGGTTTTGGGATCGAGGGCTTTCGGCGCCAAATCGACGCCCTTCCCCAACCTGTCGATGAGAATGTTGAACACCGCCAGCCTGCCGTAATTCTTGTGATTGGCCGGAATGAGATACCAAGGCGCAATCCCGGTTGAGGTTTTCTCCATCATGTCCTCGATTGCTTCGGTATATTCCCCCCAGTTGTTGCGATTGCGAAAATCCTCGTAAGTAAGCTTCCAACGCTTCAGAGGATCGGTGAGCCTGGTCTTGAAGCGTTTAACCTGTTCCTCCTTGGTGATGTGCAGGAAGATCTTCGCGATGCGCGCGCCATCGTCCGTCAGCATGCGTTCGAACTCGTTGATCTCGCGGTAAGCCCGCTTCCATTCGGCTTTCGAGGCAAACCCCTCGACGCGCTCGACAAGCACGCGCCCATACCAGGACCGGTCGAACACCACGATCTGGCCGTGATCGGGCAGCCTTTCCCAGAATCGCTGGAGATAGTGTTGCGCTTTTTGATGCGGCGTGGGCGCGGCGATGGGGTGCGCCTTGAAGCTTCTGGGATCGAGCGTCCAGCCGAGCCTTCGGACAACGCCTCCTTTGCCCGATGTATCCCGGCCTTCAAGGATGATGACCGCGTGCTCACGCGTGTTGAGATAGGCTTGCTGGATTGACTGCAGCGCCGATTGCAGGCGCTTCAGCTTCCGTTCGTAATCCGCAAAATCGACGTGCGGGAAATCCATATCCGAAGACAGTGACGGCCGCTTCGAAACTAAATATTTGTCGCCATTCATGAGGACTTCCCGCGCGGACCATTTCTATGATGCATAAGCTGCGCCGACAAATCAAACCGCTCGTGGCGAGCCGTGAGCTAGCATGGCGCTGAAAACCGTGGAATTTTGGCTTCATCCTTCGACAAGCTAAGGATTAGGTTGAGAGTTATCAATGGGTTGATCCTCATGGTGTGCCTGTCGAACCATAGGCGAGTTCCCTTTTAAATCCTGCTAAACGCCGAAAACGAGGCTCGCGAGAAACCGGGAGGCGACTAAGAGCAGGAAGCATAGAAACACATATTCGAGGGCGCGGCGCGAGAGCCGATGGGCGATGCGGACGCCAAGCGGCGCAGCAAGAACGCTGACAGGGGCTATGACAATGAGTCCAATGAAACTTACATAGCCAAGGGACAATGGCGGGAGCAGCGGCGAGCCCCACCCTTCCGCGATGTATGCGATCGCCGCTGGGATGGCGATGATCGGCCCGAAGCCGGAAGCAGTCCCCACCGCTTTATGAATGGGCCATCCGAGAAGTTTCATATACGCCGTGACGTAAGCGCCGCCGCCGATGCCGATCAATGTCGAGATCAGACCGATGGCTGAACCGGCGACCCCGTCCCAGGGAAGCCCCGGCAAAGTCCCGCCCGCAATCGCCTTGCCGTTTCCAAAGGCGAGGCGGCCGGCGATGAACAGCGTGGACAAGACAAAAACGGCCTTGAGAAAGCTCGCAGGCGCGTGGGAAGCGATGAACACGCCCACGATGGCGCCGGCTATCACCCAGGGGCCAAGTTTCTTTATAACCTCGACATCGACCGCGCCGCGCTGCCAATGAGACCTTAGCGAGCGCACCGATGTGGGAATAATGATGGCAAGCGAGGTCGCCACGCACACGCGCATGCGAATACTGTCATCAACGCCTGTGATCCGAAAAAGCTCATAAAGAATTGGAACAATGATCGCGCCGCCGCCGATGCCAAGCAAGCCAGCGAAAAATCCTGTGAGAAGGCCGCCTGCTAAAAGCGCAATAGAAAGCTCAGCGATTTCGCTCCAGGGCAGGCCAAAAATCATATGACTTATCCGAATGGGAGGGCCGGTGGAAGACTCTGAAACACTACAGGCCGCCCTGCCCGGCTTGCAATCGGCAATTGGTCGCCTCGCGCGATGCGTATTGGCTGGCTTTGGCCGCGCGGCGAACTTTTCATTTTTGTATGCAATGGCGAAAGCAGCCCGTTTGCGGGCTCAGGATAGCATCCGATCCAGGCTTGGCGGCTTTGCCATTTTTGTTAAGGGGGCGCCTCGGCCAACGGCGCAATTTCCCGGAAGCTTAGCAACACACCCTTCATCAGGACCGGGCTATGATGCGGCCTCGAATCGCCTTTAGGTGGAGCGCTGCTGACGTGCTGTCCCGGCTTAAGATCGCGTTGCGTATCAACCTCCTTCTGATGCTCACCGCATTCGGAATAGCCGTCTCTGCCGTTATAGGGCTGTGGGAGGTCCGCGCGCAAATGATGGAAGACAAGCGCGCGCACCTTCGTAATCTTATGGAGGTGGTGCTACCCGCCGCTCGCTCCGATATGAATGCGGCTGGAGGTTCACAAACGGAATCCGGGCGAAAAGCGTTTTACAATAGGCTGCGATCGGTGAAGTTTGGCGGCAGCGACGCGAACTATTTCTTATCTATAGATTACAACCGCGTGATGGTGAGCCACCCCAATCCCAATATACAGGGGCGCCCCGACAACGTTGTATACAATGGCGTTGACGTCACCAACGCATTTATAGACATCGCGAGGGGGCCTTCCGGCTCAGGCTACTTTGAATATGAAGTAAAGAAGGGTGTGGGTGGAAAGGTTACCCGGAAGCTAGCGTTTATTCAGAATGTCCCGGAAATAGCGGCCCTTATCGCCGTGGGCGTTTTTATCGACGACGTGAACGCAGTCTTCTATAGGCGGATCCTGCTAGAGGCAGGGTTATTTGGGCTTGTGATGGCTGTCATCACGCTGGCAGGTTACCTCATCACCCGATCGATCACGGAACCGCTTTCGAATATTGTCCGCGCGATAAAGAGCCTCGCGAAAGGCGATCTCGCCATTGCGCCTGCGCGGACAAACGAAAAGTCGGAACTCGGCGAAGTTGCAGAGGCGCTGGATGTCCTCAGAGAAAACGCGATCGAGCAGCGGGCGCTTCAAGAGAAGGTGTGCGAGCAAACGAAGCTCCTGATCGAACAAAACGAGCTTCTGACCGAACAGAAAAAGAAGGCGGTGGACGCCGTCAAAGCCAAGGCCGAGTTTCTTGCCAATATGTCGCATGAACTCAGAACGCCCATGCACGCCATTCTGGGATACTCCGAAATTTGCCTGTCCGAGGCGAGCGGGGGGAATAATCCAGGCATCCAAAAGTATATACAAAACATCAAGCTATCCGGAAAGCGCCTGCTCGGTCTTTTGAACGATCTCCTGAATTTGGCGAAACTGGAGGCCGGCAAAATGGAATATAGGCGCGAGCTGGCCGGTATGAAGGAGGTTGTGGACCAGGCGCTGATGGAACTCGATCCTCTGATCAAGGCCAAGGATATCAAGGTTTGCGCCAGCGGAGATTGTCCGGAGGCCGTTTTCGACAAACCCCACATAATCCAGGTGGTTGTGAATCTTCTCTCCAACGCGATTAAGTTTTCGGCGCCGGGAAGCCAGATCGCGATCGAACTTTCGGAAGTGCGCGCCCCCGATTGCGGGCCAGAGCTTCGATGCAGGGTTATCGATGAGGGACCGGGCATTCCTGAAACGGAACTCCGAACCATTTTCGACGAGTTCATTCAGAGCAGCAAGACAAAAACCGGCGCCGGGGGCACGGGTTTGGGGCTGGCGATCTGCCGTAACATCGTCAAGGCTCACGGCGGCAGGATCTGGGCCGAAAACGCAAAGTCGAGGGGCGCCATCTTCACCTTCGTCATTCCACAGGGCGTGGATGCGCAGCGCGAAGCGGCTTGAACCGCGCCGCGCCTAAACATTTATGATCGAGCAGCGCAAGACGGCTTCATGCGGCGAGGCGGGCGGCGGATAGCCTTTCCTCCGCATCCCGCGCAACTTCAATGGCGGCCTTCAATACATCGAGGCCCGCGCCCGGCTTCACGCTTTCCTCGGTCAGGAGCCGCCGGAACTGCCTCGCGCCTGCCCTGCCGTTCAAAAGGCCGGTCATGTGCCTGGTGATAGGGGAAAGCCGCGTCCCGCGCTCCAATTCCTTGGCGGCATAGGGCAGCATGCGTTCCAAAACGGCATGAGGAAGTGGCCCATCCCCGTCCTCACCGAAGAGAATGCGATCGACATCGCAGAGAAGCGCCGGCGTCTTATAGGCCGCACGCCCGAGCATGGCGCCATCCAGGCCGTTCAGGCAATCCGCAGCTTCGCCGATGGTCGCAATCCCGCCATTGAGAACGATCGCCAGTTCGGGGAACGCCGCCTTCAGCCGGTACACACGATCGTAATCGAGTGGGGGGACGTCGCGGTTTTCTTTGGGGCTCAGCCCCTGAAGCCAAGCCTTGCGGGCGTGCACAATAAACGTGCCGCAGCCGCTGGAAGCGACGCGATCGACGAACCTTGATAGATCGGCCTCGCTATCCTGATCGTCTATCCCGATGCGGCATTTCACAGTGACTGGCACGGAGCCGCCAGCGGCGGCGCATATCGAAGCGATGCAGGCAGCGACCAGCCCGGGTTCCGCCATGAGACAGGCGCCAAACCGGCCCGATTGCACACGGTCCGACGGGCACCCGCAATTGAGGTTGATTTCGTCATAGCCGAAAGACAGCCCTATTTCGGCCGCACGCGCCAATTCGCAGGCGTCCGAGCCGCCAAGCTGCAGCGCGACAGGATGTTCGATCGCGTCGAAGCCGAGAAGACGCTGCCGGTCGCCATGAATGATTGCGGCGGACGTAACCATTTCCGTATAGAGGCGCGCGCGCCCGCTCAACTGCCGGTGGAAATAACGGCAATGACGGTCCGTCCAATCCATCATGGGCGCGACGCAAAAGCGCCAGGGGCTGAAGTTGCCGCTCTTAGTTGTGTTCGGGGCCATCGCTTCCGTGCTTGTCATTATCAGATCCGGTCTGCCCTGCGCCGCGAGCTTTTACCATGCAGTTCACGCCAAGCCGGCGCCCCTTCCAAGATTTGTTTTGATCCAAAGGATTATTCCGTTGGAGTGGGAGGAGCAAGGAACCCGTGACGGCAGTACGCATGACTCGGTAACCGGGACCCGCTGGAGGCACAAACTGGCTTTGGCCAGGTACAACCACTTGGAGGCGTGCTCGCATTACATAATCCGTGATAAGGTACCCTGAATTTCGCGTTACCCCACGGCGGTGGCCAAGAGACCAGCATGGATGCCCCGCTTGGGGGTAAGCCTAGCAAGCTTTTTTAGGAACAGGAGCTATGACAACCGTAGCAGTCGAAAGAGCCCAGAAGGAATTGCCGGAGCTTATTCAGCGGGCTCTCAGAGGCGAAGAAATCGTTATTACAGCGAGCGATCAAAACACGTCGGTCCGGTTGGTCCCGGCTGGCTTCGACGAAGCGGTGGCCATCAAGCGCGGCTATGGGTCTTGGGCGGGGCAATTCGAAATCACGGATCGCTTTTTCGAACCGCTCACCGATGAAGAGTGCGGATATAAGGACGGACAAGCGGGCGAATGAGAGTTCTGCTCGATACGCATGCGCTTTTGTGGTGGATGCTTGGAAACCGGGGACTGCCAGCCAACGTGCTGGCGGTGCTGGCGCAAACAGGCAACAGCATCACCGTGAGTGCGGCCTCGGGATGGGAAATCTCAACCAAATTCCGTCTTGGAAAGCTTGCCGTACCGCGCCTTCTTGCGGAAGACCTTCAAACTGTTGCATCCCAAAATGGTTGGACCGTGCTGCCGGTGACAATGGGCCACGCCCAGCTGGCCGGCCTTCTCAAGGGCAATCACAAAGACCCTTTCGACCGCATGCTGGCGGCGCAATCGCTTCTGGAAAACATGCCCCTGATCACGAATGATCCCGCCTTCACCGAGTTCCACGTCAAGACGGTCTGGTGAAGGATACCGAACGGCGTAGCCGCGTTGCGAGCTTGAGACGCCAGCGCCAGCGGCGCCTCCCGTTTGCGTCATTTTGGTCGCTGAGTTAGCTACAACATTTTACGACATGAGCGGTGCGCGTGCGCATAGCGCATTGTTATAAAACGTGAATATAGACGTATCGGTCCAATCCATCATGGGCGCGACGCAGAACCGCCACGGGCTGAAGTTGCCGTCCTCTTTCGTCCTCTGGGTCATTGCTTACGTGCTTGTGTGTGCTCGATCCTGTCTTGGTCACGCTACGGAATGCAAAAATAGCCCTGTCGCATACATGGACCAATGATCAAGCGCGATCCGAAAGCACTAGGCCGCGACCTTTGACAAAGCAACTCTTACCAAGCATTTTAAGCGTTATCATTTCCGTTTTCTTGCCGCTCACCGCGCCGATCTTGTGCACCCACGGGTGGCCTCGACGATCTCTGCGCCATCCGGGCTTTGCCGTGCAACTCCTTTACGGCCGTGAGCCTCTTCGCCATCGTTACCTCTATAAATGTTCGCTCTGCTTGCCTTAGTCAGATTGATACAATTCGTTGTATATGGGTTTGACGTATGCACCTTTTCATATCATGATCCAGGACGTGACCGCTCGCTCTCCAACCCAGCAAGATCGCGCCCTTGCCCTGCTCACCGAGCGCGGTATGGCCAAGCTTTCCGAGTTTACTGAAAACGGCATCACCGCAGCCACCATTTCCCGAATGAAAGAACGCGGCCTTATCCTTCACCTCAGCCGCGGCCTTTACCAACTCCCCGATGCTCCTCTTGATGTAAACCATTCCCTCGCGGAGGCCGCGAAGCGGGTGCCGAAAGGCGTGATCTGCCTCATATCAGCGCTAGCCTATCATGAGCTGACCGATACGATACCACGCTTCGTGTGGATCGCGATCGGCGCCAGGCAGAAGAAGCCTGTGGTCGATGCGCCGCCCCTTAATATCGTGCGCTTTAGGGAGAAAGTCTTCTCGTCCGGCATCGAGGAACACGTGATCGAAGGCGTCAAGGTGCGCATCTACAATCCGGCCAAATCCATTATTGATCTCTTCCGCTACCGCCAGCGCGAGGGCAATCGTTATAAAAATAGCCCAGGCGTCAACCCCGTTCTGGAGGGCATGCGCGAAGCATTGCGGCAGCGGAAGGCGACGCCAGCCGATATCGCACGCTACGCCATGGAAGCGGGGGTTTGGATCAATCTGCGCCCCTATCTTGAAGCAATGACTTCAGATGCGTGAACCCCGCAACGTTGCAGCCTCCGTCCGCGCTCGACGAGAGTAGTTTGCTGGCTGCCCGGACTTTTGCCCCTGTTACATATTCTCCACCAATAAACAGTGTCCGTTTGCGTCCTATTTGTTGCGGTTTTCGCCCATTTCGACACATGCCGTAATTGAACAAGCCGAAGTCGCAAATGGACGCCATTATTCTTCGGAAACGCAAGGGTGGCTCAACCGCTTATAACGCGCAAATCCTTATCATGCGCGACAAAAAAGCTGTGCATCGTGAGGCGAAAACCTTCGATCGAAGACAGGCCGCTGCCGCTTGGCTGAAGAAGCGAGAGGAAGAACTCTCGAAGCCAGATGTGGCTCTCCTGCTTTTCAGATGAGGCGAGCACCTGCTTCTCGATCGCGCCATTTTTGCCGGCGCTCGACGTTGGCCACCGGAAAATTCTTGTCTCTCTTATTGACGGCTTTGAAGTGCTGCCGTCGGTCGCCACGGTTGCTTTCGCCAGCAGACCCATCCGGCGGCACAGTTCGACGAAGCGTGCGCAGACCTTTTTGATGGCAGCACCGTTGTCCTTGCGGAAATCGGCGATGGTGATGAAATTCGGTCAGGCTTGCCAGGCAGCCACATCACCTCGAGATTGCGGCCAGCCTTCTTCTGAATGCACACGATAAAGATAGCCGTAGATTTAGAGCTTGATATGGATCGAAGGCTGATATCCCAAGTTTCGGTTATACATACACCCAATTGAACAAAATCCCGCTTCGGACATTAGTCGAAGGTAGCGCTGGAGGGGATAACAAAATTGTTTAGTTGCGAAAATGACCTATTACGCTCACTCCCTGACAAAGAGTTAGGCGCTCTGGAGCCTCACCTTAAGAGGATTCGGGTGGAAAGGTGCGCCCTTCTTCAGGAAGAGGGCGCGGATGTGCGATTTGCTTATTTTCCCTGCAACGCCGCGGTCGTTTCTTTTGAAATCCTGCTCAATGACGGGAAGCCCGTCGGCACTACGCTGATCGGCCGGGAAGGCGCCGTAGGAGGATTTTTCAGTCACGGCTATCTTCCCGCCTATGCGCAGGCCCGGGTGTTGCTGCCCGGCAATTTCCTAAGAGTCGCGCTGAGTGAACTTGAGAAGGTGAAGGTTGAAATCCCCAGCCCTAAGGCGCGTATTCACCGGGTATTCAGAGTGTTTCCGTGCTCAACTCCATCAATCCGCCGCCTGCAATGCAGCCCACACGATGGAACAGCGCGCAGCCAAGTTGCTGCGCTATACAATTGATCGGACGGGCGATGGTACTGTTCCGCTGACGCAGGAGGAACTCGCCAGTGTTCTTGGCGTAACGAGAACTCATGTGACCCGCCTATTTCAACGCCTTAGGGCGTTGGGAGTAATCGAAACGCATAGAGGCGGCCTTCTGATTCGCGACGCCGGACGGCTTCAGCAGCTGTGTTGCGACTGCTACGATGCCGTGTTGCACCACTTCGATACGGTTCTCCAGAGCGTCTATCCCAGCGGCCAGACAGACTACCCGGCCTACTTAGCGCAAACAACTCATAGTGATCTAACAGTCAAGACGCGAAGCGTATAGCCGCCGCGTAGACTTGAATACTAACTGCCCCTGCAAGAAAAAGCCTAACTTCTGGGCGATAAGCCTAAATAGTGTGCTGTGTGAGCATTAAGTTATCCTGAAGCTACAATTAAATTTTTTTTGGCGAAATATCTCGATATCTGTGCGACATGTTGCAGACTGGTCGAGGACTACATGCGAGCTTGACGAAGCGGCAAGTGTAACCAGCGCCGCGGCGGAGGCGGGGAGCGCCTTTCGCCGAAAGGGGTCACCAAGTTGAGTAAGCATGACAAGAGCGGGAAAAGTCCAGTTGGATCGAAAAGGGTTTACTATGCTGCCCAAGCGCATTCGACGGCAAGCGGGCTTGGCGCCGATGCGAGCTTGGGCTCAATAGGTCAGCTCTTTAATGTTTCGCCTTCTTTGGTGGCAGAAATTCAGACCTGGACCTTCCCTGCGATCATAGTCGTCGCGGCGCTGTGCGCAAAGAAACTTTACCTCGATCAAATACTCGAAGTCGACCAATCGTTCTCATTCTATTTGGGAGCGGGGGTATTGGCCGCGATTGTTTGGCGCCCTGTAGCGGCGATGACCGATCTTCACGCAACAAAAAATATCGTCTCAGGAAAAATACAGTTTAAAGAAATAGCTCTGACAAACAGCTTATGTTTTCTGCTAATACTGGCGCTCTTTTATCTTTTAAAGATGTCGAACGAGATTTCACGTGGATGGTTTATCACCTGGTACGTCCTCAGCTTTTCCTTCCTAGCAGTAGGCCGTTTCCTGCTATTGTCCTTGGTTTTTCCGAGGGATGAGAATAGTGGCGGTGTGACGCGTATCGCGGTGTACGGAACTTCAACGCTTGTAGATCGGGTTATTTCTCAGTTGGGGAGCAGGGGCGGCCATGTCATATCCGGCGCCTTTAGCGATGAACTCACTCAACTTAGCGCGGGACAAAGTTTAGGCGGTATGCAGTTGCTTATTGGAAGCGTACAGCGAGGAGAGTGCGATGTTATCCTCCTTGCTTTGCCTTCGGCGGATGCAGACGCGATCCGCGCCGCTATGATGCGTCTCGACATGTTGCCGATTAGCGTTAAATTGTGCCCGGACGCAATGACGGTCCCATTTGTAAGCGCAAGCCAATCTCGTGACTTGGTTCTCGTTGACGTGCAGCAGCCGCCTATTAACGTGCGGGGGCTGATTATCAAAACTGTTATGGATTACCTTGTTGGCGCTGCTCTTCTTGTCATTTTCGCTCCAGCCATGGCTCTAATCGCGTTGGCGATAAAGTTCGACAGTAAGGGTCCAATACTGTTTGTCCAGTCTCGTCACGGATACAATCATCGTATCATCCGGGTCGTAAAATTCCGCACGATGACTGTATTGGAGGACGGCCCCCACGTAAAGCAAGCCACTCGCGGAGACTCCCGCGTCACGCGTGTTGGCCGCTTTCTCCGGCGCACGAGTCTCGACGAGCTGCCTCAGCTTTTCAATGTTCTTCGGGGCGAACTCTCCCTCGTTGGACCTCGCCCTCACGCGGTGACACACAATGAGGAATATAGCCGGATGCTTGAGCATTACGCCAGCCGCCATAAAGTTAAGCCGGGAATAACTGGCCTGGCCCAGGTGAATGGCTGCCGAGGAGAAATTAGAACTCTTGATGCGATGCGCGAGCGCGTCGATTTCGATCTGCACTACATCAGGAATTGGTCTGCGTGGCTGGACGTTAAAATCTTCTTGAAGACAGCTATCGTGCCTTTCCGCAACACGAACGCCTATTGACGTGTGAATGGCTATGCAAATTGAACTGAAGGGGCGGACCGGCGCCAGAACGTCACTAACCCAGCTCGTCACAGGCCTTCTGGCCATCGCGCGCGCCCTTCTGGATACTACTATGTGGAAGGTCCGGTTGCGAGCTCGCCAATGGCGCCAGTCGCAGACGCCATCAGCAACTCGGATGCGAGTCCACTCAACGTCACAGGCCGGCAGATGGATGGCAAGATAACACCGGTTGTTCTGTGCGGCGGCCAAGGCAACAGGCTCTGGCCCGTCTCACGCGCCTCTTTCCCGAAGCAGTTCGCGCTTATCGGATCACGGCAATCCACCTTCCAGCAGGCTGTAGCGCGCGTCGCCAACCGAAACTTGTTCACTAGTCCGATTGTAGTCGCCTCACACGATCATCGCTTTCTCGTGCGGCGCCAATTAGCAGATCTCGCGCCCGGCGCTACGATATTGCTAGAGCCGGAGCCAAAGGAACTCGGGGCCCGCAATGCTTGCAGCGGCGCTCTACGCGCAGAGCCAGGCGTTGCCCGGTCCTCTCATGTTTCTCGCCGCAGACCACGAAATAGAAGACGTCGAGGCGTTTTGCGATGCATGCCTGAAAGGACTTGCAGCGGCAAGTAGAGGGTATCTTGTCCTCTTTGGCATTCGGGCGTCCACTTCCGAAAGACGCTATGGCTACATCAGAGCCGGTAAGGAGAGGCTGGGAGAGGCCTATACTGTTGAAGCGTTCCACGAAAAGCCAGACGCAGAAGCCGCCGCCCCTCTCAAAGAGCAGGGATGTCTCTGGAATTCCGGTAATTTCCTAGTTCAAGCCGGCCGTCTTATCGAAGAGTACGCAAAGCGAGACCCGCAAACCGTAAACACAGTAGGCGAAGCCGTGTCGCGGGCGTCGCACGATCTCGGCTTTATCCGGCTTGACGAGGTTGCGTTTTCGAAAGCAACGAAACAGTCGATCGACTATGCGGTGATGGAGCATACCGAAAAGGCGGCGGTGGTTCATGCGGGTTTCGGCTGGTCCGACCTTGGAGTCTGGGATGCATACTGGGAGCGTCAGCGCCAAAACCCTTTCGATAACGTATTTCTAAGTGAGACCGAAGCGATCAACTCGCGAGGTTGCTTCACCTTCTCCGAGGGTGCGCTTGTTACACTGATAGGCTTGCAGGATGTGAACGTCATTGCGACGCGCGACGCGGTTCTTGTGTCAGGGCGCGGCCATAGTCACAAGGTTAAAGACCTTATTATGCAGATGCGCCACTCGAAGCGGCCTGAGGCAGACAATCATCTGCGCTGCCACAGGCCTTGGGGCTGGTATCAAACGAGTGAATCTGGCCCAAGATTTCAAGTGAAGCGCATAGTTGTGTATCCCAAGGAAAGACTATCCCTTCAAAAGCACTACCACCGGGCTGAGCATTGGATCGTCGTGCGGGGAACCGCCCTTGTGACAAACGGCGATCAACAGATTCAGCTTCGCGAGAACGAGTTGACGTTTATCCCGATCGGAAATATCCACCGCTTGGAAAATCCGGGAAAAATCGATCTCGAACTGATCGAGGTTCAAAGCGGCAGCTATCTTGGCGAGGACGATATTGTGAGGTTCGGCGACGACTACCGGCGGTCATGACTTCAAAACAGAGGGCGCCAACGGGCGGTGGTCCGCTTTTGCAGTCCAAGCTCCTTTGACCTAATTTGCGAGGCATCGGTTCATGAATACATATCCCGGACGAAGATCCGATCTTCTCGCGGTTTGCGGGTATGCTCGCGTGCGAAGGCGCGGAGGCCGGACGCTCCTCTTGGCTGGCTGTTTCGCTGCCGCTGCCGTCATCTTATACTCGCCATCATCGAATGCGGAGGAAGCGAGTTTTCCAGGGCAGGAGTTTGTTCCGGCGCCTTCCGTCAAGGGGCTGCCCGCTCCCGCCAGCTACACGCTCGATAGTCGCGATCATCTGCAGATTCGTTTCTATGACCGTTTCGACCGCGAAGATCTGAACGCGGAGTATATCGTCAATGAGTTGGGCAGTCTTCGTCTGCCCCGTATTGGAAGTTTTCAGGTCAGGGGAAAAACAACGGCCGAACTTGAGCAGGAAATACGGCAAGGCATCGAAAAGAACGGCGAGAAGCCTGGCTATTTCACGATCGAAATTTCGCAGTGCCGGCCCTTCTATGTTACAGGTCTAGCAAATCATCCCGGCGCCTATGCTTATGTTCCGGGGTTCACAGTGATGCATGCGGTGTCGCTTGCTGGAGGGCTCTATCGATCCCCCATGGCATCGGTCACCGACGCCTTGCGAGAAAGGCGTGAATTGACCATCACACTGGAACATTTGGGGGCCCAGATCGCACGCCGCGCCCGGCTCCTCGCGGAACGGGAGAACGCAACATCGATCCCAGTGCCAAAAGAGCTTGTTCAGCTTGTCCAATCGCGCGCCCGCGACATGATAGAAAACGAGTTGACGGTGCTGCGGCGCAATCTCGAAGTCGAAAATCGGGACAGGACCTGGTTCCAGGACATCATCTCTTTGAGCAAGAAGGAGGCAAACGATTACTCGTTAGAGCTTTCCCGGATCAAGACGCGCATCAGCGAGCAGGAAGAAATTAATGATCAGCTTCGACGGCTGCATGATCAGAAGATCATAAATCAGCAGCGCGTATTCGAATCCGTTGTAGCCCTTGATTCCATACAGCGAGACAAGGAAATCGCGACGACCGGCCTTTCGCAAGCTAATCACACCTTACAGAAAGCGGAACGCGATCTGTCGATGCTGGCGCTTGCGAAGGCCGCCCGGATCAGTCAGGAACTGGCGGAAACCGAACAAACTATCGCTCAGTCGAAGCTTGTGGCGGCGCAAACGCATCCTTCCGACCTCGAAGCGCTCGCGACGCAAGGTAATGCGGCTGTGGTGGCGTCTTATCGTATCATGCGCCGCAACAGCTCTGGCCAACTGACGTTCGTAGCAGCGACTGAGGAGACTTCAATCATGCCGGGGGACGTCATCCAGATCGACCGAATCCAAAATGACGTGAAGTCGCTTTTCTAGGCTGTGGGAGAGAAGTAATGCGTGTCGCTATAGTTCACGACTGGTTGTATGTCCGGGGTGGGGCCGAGCGTGTTCTGCGAGAATTGCTGCGCTTGTATTCGGATGCTGATGTGTTCACGCTTTTTGACGTCCTGACGGACGAAGATCGAGCCTGGATCGGCTTCAAGTGCTCCACGACCAGTTTCCTCCAGCGAATGCCAGGCATCGCCAAATTGCACCGCTCGCTGCTTCCTATGATGCCCTTTGCCATCGAGCAATTTGATTTTTCGGGATACGACCTTGTTATTTCAAGCAGCAACGCTGTCGCGAAAGGCGTGATTACGGGGCCGGATCAGGTCCATATCGCCTATGTCCACACCCCAATGCGTTATGCCTGGGATTTACAGCATCAATATCTTTCCGAAAGCGACGGGGGTCTCGGCGTAAAGCGCAACTTGGCCCGTATTCTACTCCACCGAATCCGCGTGTGGGATACTTGTTCGAGCCAGCGGCCCGACGCAATCGCCTCGAACTCGGCTTTTGTAGCCCGCCGTATCAAGAAGGCCTTTGGCCGGGAAGCCCGCGTTATCCACCCTCCAGTTGACGTTACGCCCCGCGGATGCGGTTCAGGGCGCAGGCGCCATTTCCTCGCGGCCGGACGGCTCGTCAGCTACAAAAACACACGTGTCATCGTTGAGGCCTTTAAGCTTCTCCCTGAGTACGAACTCGTAGTCACCGGGACTGGTCCCGAAGAAAAGCGCCTGCGCTCGATCGCAGGGCCGAATGTGTCCTTTACTGGCTTCGTTTCGGATGAGGACATGCGGCATCTGATGTCGAGTGCGCATGCGCTTATATTTGCAGCGCTCGAAGATTTCGGGATTGTACCAGTCGAGTTGCAGGCCGAGGGAACTCCTGTCCTCGCTCTTGGCCATGGCGGCGCAAGGGAAACCGTTGTCACGGATGGCACCCAGCCTACCGGTATGTTCTTCGAGAAAGCAGACCCGCACAGCATCGCGGCCTGCGTCAACACCTTCATGGCGCATCGATCCGCGTTTTCTGCTGACGCCTGCCAAAAGCACTCCCAGAGGTTTGCGGAGGTATGTTTTCGCCGGAAATTTGCATCATTCGCAACAGAGGAACTCGCCAGGAAGAGAAAATCTATAAATGGATCGAACGCCGGTGAACAAGTTTCTTACAATTTTGCGGCTGAGTGAAGGTCGACGATGACGGTAATGTTGCCTCCTATCGAGAAAATGAATGATCCTCAGCCTGAATCCAAGACCGATATATTCGCGCAGGTCTGGCGGCGGCGCCAATTTTTCCTTTTTGTTTTTACTCTTGCGTTTCTCCCCGCGCTGGGGGTCGCATTTTTCTGGCCTCCTGTCTATTACACCAGTGGAAGTGTTGAGATCGGAAATCAGGAGCCGATAACCAGCAGCGCGTCGCCGGCTTGGATCGAAAAGCTTGGGGACCCGGCAGACCTTGAAAGTCAGATCCTCATCATTTTGTCACGCCGGATGCTAAGGCTTTCCATGGCCCGGCCTGGTGTGTTCGACGCGGTTTTACAGGAATGCCGTTATTTGGTCAGTTTGGGTGTTCCGTCAGGCCGCGGATTGGATTGCGCAAATTGGAAGATTGATAGCGACGAGCTTATTGAACATGTCCAGAAACGTTACTCGGTGGGCGCGGTGGGCCGTTCAAGAATCCTCGCCATCGGATACGAGTCACCCTTACCGAGTGTCGCCTTTGTGATGGCGAACGCGTTGCTTGTCACATATCTTGAGGATCAGCGCGCTGAAAATGCTCAAAGGCGGGATGCGACATCGTCCTGGCTGCTTAATGAGGCCAAACGGCAAAATCCGGCGGCACAGCCATCGAGCGCCCCCTCTTCATCTAACGCTCAAAGCGGACTGAGCTTTTATCAAGATTTGTACAACAGAGCCCGGGATCTGGAATCTGAACGGCGGATGCTTGTCACGAAAGGCCGTCTTGTCAGTTTCGCCGAGGTTCCAACACGTCCTTCATTTCCGAAGCTTCTGCCTTTAACTGCGGCGGGATTTACGATCGCGGCGCTCATCGCATTTTTGGCTACATTGCGAAGGGACGCCTCGGACCGTACTATTCGAGGAACATACGATCTTGAATCGTATACCAATACGCCCGTGCTTGCGGTTTTTTCGGCTCCGCGAGAAAAGACAAGTCAGTCCTTCGTGTCCTGGCTCTCCCGGCCTGAGCAATTATCATCCTGTACAGCTTCGGCACGCGCACTTTACTCGCAGCTCGCGCTGCTGAAGAAAAACAAAGTCTCTCAGCGGATCGTCGTAGCCTCCTCATCGGATGCCGAGGCGAGGGCCTCCGTAAGCATGAACTTAGCTTGCGCGGCGGCAGAGGCGGGGCGCAAAGTTCTCCTGATAGACTGCAATCTAAAGCGCGCTTTGGTTGGTGAAACGTCTCATCGAGGCGCCGGACTTGCCGATGTCTTGAAAGGTGAAGCGCCGCCTCAGCAAGCGGTGGTCGATGGACCCGCCGTTGGGGTTCAGGTTATAGATGCCGGCTGCGCCGATACCGATCCAGTGACGCTTTTCTTTGAGGGGCAGTTTACCGAGCTTATGAAGTGGTCCGGGCAATACGACCTCGTGCTGCTCGATGTGACTGCCTCCGGAGCGCTTTCCAACGTCATTGCCCTCGCACATCACAGCGATGGCGTCTTGTGGTGCGCACGATGGGGACATTCTCTCAAATGCGGCGTCAAAAGAGTGACACACGAGATGCGGCGCCACGGGACGAATGTTCTCGGGCTCGCTATAACAATGGTGGATTTCCGTCAGTTGCGCCGATATGAGCGGCCTCGAATAGCCTGCCTCGAATATCAGGAGGTGGACTAATGCCAGGCCCGCGCGTCCTTTTCGTCAATCATACCAGCAAGATCTCCGGCGCCGAAATGGTCATGCTCGATATCGTGCCGGCTTGCTCGAATGCTGGAGCATTCCTGTTCGAAGACGGCCCGTTAAACGCGAGTCTCGACTCGTGTGGCGTCGAAGTGACCAAATCACGCTTCGGCGCCCGGTTTAGCCAAATAACGAGAGACAGCCGTCTGACAAAGTCGCTTCCCTTGGCGGGTTGGATGTCGGCGGTCGTGGCCGAGTTAGCCGCCACGGCAAGGCGATACGATGTCGTCTATGCTAACTCTCAAAAGGCCTTCGTGTTGGGCGCGATTGCCGGGGCGATCTCTCATCGCCCTCTGATCTGGCACCTGCATGACATCATAAGCAAGGCCCATTTCGGCGCTGGCCAGCGCCGGCTTCAGTCACGGCTGGCGAATAGTTTGGCGCGTTTTGTCATAGCGCCCTCGCAACCCGTCAAAGCCGCCTTTGTCGGCGAGGGCGGCCGGCCTGATATCGTCCGCGTTGTGCCAAACGGACTTGAAGCGCATCGGGCCGAGAGTTCCCCCATGGACCTTCGCCGGGCATTAGATCTGACAAGCAAGCCGCTTATCGGAGTTTTCAGCAGGCTGTCTCCGTGGAAAGGGCAGCATGTCGTGCTCCGTGCGCTCGCGGACCTGCCAGATGTTCATTGCATCATTGCCGGCAGCGCCCTATTTGGCGAGCACGATTATGAAAAGAGTCTTTGCGCTCTCGCCAAGGCGCTCGGCTTGGCGAACCGCGTCACGTTTCTGGGTCAGCGGACAGACGTGCCAAGGCTCATGCAAGCTTGTGATATCGTCGTCCACTCATCAGTGGACCCGGAGCCTTTCGGCCGCACGCTCGTCGAGGCCATGCTGATCGGCACTGCGGTGATTGCGACCGATGCCGGGGCCGCGTCTGAGATCCTTGGCGGCGGAGAAGCGGGCACGCTCGTGCCGCCCGGAGACGCGGTCGCCCTAGCTGGCGCCATACGCGAAACCCTGGCTAACGCCGAGAAACTGGGGCCGCAACTTGAAACGGCGAAAGCCAGAGCGCAAAGAGTTCTACAACCCAGCCGCCATGAGGAGCGCGATCGCAGATTTGATCGGCGAGGCGAGCGCGAGAACGCGGCATTGAGCGACTTCGCAACAATGTCCTGGGACCGCTCCAAACAAATACCGGGGTGGTTTCCTGCTGTTGTCTTGATCGCCACGACGGCCCTGATCGGACCATCGCTTGGGGCGGTGGCCCGGCCGCTGTTCGTTTTCGCTTCCGCTGCCGTTGGCTGGTTTGCGTGGTCGCGCTCGCCCGGCGCGCATCTGCAAGCAGCGCTGGCTCTCTTTTCGTTTGCGCCATTGTTGCGCCGCCTCGTCGACTTATCGGCGGGCTTCGATCCGAGCAGTATCATGATCGCAGGTCCACTCGTTGCGCTTCTTGCTCCCTTGCCAGAACTGCGGAAGCCGGCTTTGACGGGGAAAGGGACGGATCCTGGGCTTTTGCTGATTTCCGTTTACGGGGCTTGCGTCGTCTATAGTTTTCTCCTCACCGTTGCTCAAGGCAACTGGGGCGGAGCAATTTCGGGCGGATTGAAATGGGGAGCGCCCGTCATCTACGCATTAGCGCTCTATCAGCGGACCGAGGATTGCACCGCTCTGGCCCGGGACGCCGCCGCCGCCTTCGCGTTCATTCTGCCTGCGATCAGCCTATACGGCATCTACCAGTACATCTCCCCGCCATTATGGGACACGTATTGGATGACCCAAGCCGCGATCACCTCTGCGGGGTTGCCATTGCCTTATGAGGTGAGAGTTTTCGGCACAATGCATGCCCCGGCCGCCTTCGGAACTTACACAGCGACAGGCATACTGCTCGTTTATCTTCTACGCTCCGCCTGGTATGAGCGCCTCGCGGTGCTGCCTGCCGTCTTGGCGTTAGGCTTATCGCTATACAGAACGGCTTGGATTTCCCTTGCGGCCAGTATTTTATTCTGCCTTCTTTTCCGCACGACCCTGCAAAGGGCTGGCTATGCGCTCTTTGCGCTTGCTGCTGGCCTTGCCTTGACGCTCTCGCTTACTTTTGGCGAAGCTGTAGTGGACCGCCTCGCGTCTCTGGGCGATTCCCTGCAGGATGAGAGCGCACAGGAGCGCATCTCCGAAGTCACCTATCTTTGGAACCTGCCTTTCAGCAGTGTCATCGGGAATGGCTTTATCGTGACTGACACAGCCGTCGCGGGAGCGGCGCCGCTTGACGGGACTATCGCTGTCAGCTGGGCGACTATGGGAATTCCGGTTGGTCTTGTGTGCGTTAGCGCGCTGATTTTATTGATTGTCCGCGCCGTCACCACCTCTTTTCGCGACGAAAGTCTCGGGACGGCTGCACTTGGCGCATTGAGCTGCGGCTGGCTCGTCCAGTTGCCTCTGGCCACCATAGCTGTGGGTGAACTTGGCTTTCTTTTCTGGATCGCCGTAACCCTCCTCAACCGGCAATCTCAACCAGGTAAGGATTTGTGAACAAAGATCTTGGCGCCAAAGCAATCACGGCCGCGCCTGTGACCCAAGGACCTTCTTCGGGTACACGGGTCGTAGCCATGCTGGCGAGCGGCGCCTTGTTTGGCAAAGCGCTCGGGTTTGCACGTGAGCTTCTTATGGCTCGCATTTTCGGGGCCTCTCAGATTGCCGATAGCTTCCGCGCTTCCGTGGCGGCCGTGACGCTTCCGATGCTCCCCTTCATGGGCGAGAGCGTATGTGCGATCCTGATCCCGATGCACAGGCGCTGGCAAGAGGAAGGAAACGCTCCTCTGAAACTGAGTGCGCTTTGCTTGAGCCTTTGCGGCACTGCAGTTTTTATCATGCTTTTGATTCAGCTGTGCGTGGGTTGGTACGCCAGCTTCATTGTGGGCGGCATGACCGAGGAGGGGCAAAGACTGGTCCGCGAGTTTATTCGCCTCATGGCGTTTTGGATGCCAGCAAGCGTTCTCCTGAACTGTTTAACGGCTGCAGAAATTGCGTGCGGCCGCGCACGGATTGCCGGTCTGATGCCCGCCGCTCTAAACCTCGGCATCATGGCAGGCGTTTTTCTCTATTATGTCACCGGAAAATTAGGCTTTCTTCCGCTGTTCTTCGCCCTAGCTTTCGACGTACTTGGTGCTTGGGCCGTGTGGTTGCTCCATCGCGAGGGCATGTTGGAGATATCCAGCCTTACGCTGACTGGGATTGTAGAGGTTTGGCTGGAGTTCCTCCGCCGCCTCCGGCCGCTTTTAGCTCAGCCATTCGCTGAGCAGTGTCAATCTTGGCTGGAGCGGCTCGTAGCATCGGGGTTTATTGTCGGGACGCTGGCATCGTTAGGCTATGCGCGTACGCTGACAGAGACCGCAACTTTAATGGTTAGCTATCCAATCGGGATGGCAGTGCTTCATAAGGGGGAATCGACACCGCCCCAGGCAAAGCTAAAACTTGCAGCATCCCTTCTCTGTATTACGCTCCCCTCGTCGATTTACCTTGTTGTCTTCGCGCCAGACATTGTGCACCTCATCTTTTCGCGAGGCGCATTCAATCAAACAGCGGTCGAGCTCACCAGTGGGGCGCTCCGAGGGATTGCTTCCGGCTTATGGGCGATCACGCTTGGGATGATACTCATACGCTTCTTGAATATCGCAGGGCGGAATTGGCGCGTCGCATCAATATTAGCAGTCGCGTTTTTGATCAATGCCGCCCTCAATCTCCTGGCCTGGCGAGCCAATGAGGCCGTTGGCGGCGGCAGTCTCTTAATCGGGCTCGGAGAGGCGGCGCGCGGCCTTGTCGTGCTTGCCGGGGCGTCCTATGCGCTCAACATGCACCGGCGACTCGCGCACCTCATTGCGCGTTCCCTGGTCCCACTGGCGATCTTGGGCTCGATCTGCCTCGTCATTTTGGACCATTGTTCAAGTCCGTTCCTGCGCCTGCTTCTAGGCTTCCTGGCTCTCCTCGCCACTGTACCCGTTACCTCGTATCTCATGACGCCGAATGAAACCGCGCGTTTCGCGGCTGTCTTGTTTGGCCATTCGAAGAGCATCCTTCCACTTGCCCGAGAGCAGGAGACAGTCGAATGACTTACGGGGAGAGCCTCACAGCAGGCGTGGCCAAGTGGCAAAGATCGCGGGGATGCCTTCTGACCTTTCACCGCACCGCGATCGAAGAAAAATGGAAGAGCCTACCCAACCGGAACTTTTACCTGGTCACCGAGTTCCTGGATGCGCTTCTGGGCTTTCTTACTGGCAACGGCTGGCGGATCGTCACCATCAGCGAGTTGATTGCAAACCTTCGCAGCGAAGGAGATGGCAGCCGCCTTGTCAATTTCTCGGTCGATGACGGTTATCGGGACACGTTCGAAACAGTTGTTCCTTTATTCAAGAAGCATGGGGTTCCTGTGACAGTGATGGTGACGACTGGCATCCCGGATCGAACACTGACGCTTAGCAGGGCGGGCCTCGAGTCCATTATAGCCAATAAACGCATCATCAGGTGTAAGGAAGGGGTCGCCGACGTCTTTACTCAGGAAGCAAAACATCGCCTGTATCGAAGGCTCGCGGGCGATTGGGAACAGCAAGGCGACTTCGACCGTGAATATCGCCACTTCTGCACTTTGAACGGCGCCGGCCCAGCCGAGCTCGACAGCGAGCACGCCATTACTTGGGAAATGCTCGAAAGCTTGCGTGACGATCCGCTGGTCGAGATTGGCGCCCATACAGTTTCGCACCCAAGGATCAGCGCGCTTTCAGAGCCGGAGGCGCGCAGCGAGCTTTACGGCTGCCGGTCACGGCTCCAGACGCGCCTCGGCATCGACTGTGACCACTTTGCGTTTCCTTATGGGCGCAGCGGCGATTGCGGCGAGCGGGAATTCGCATTGGCCAACGAGGTGGGTTTCACGAGTGCGGCCACAACGCGCAAAGGGTTGCTCTTGCCCGGTCAAGACGCCTTCAGCATTCCGCGAAATACGATCAACGGTGCTTTTCAATCTATCACCTATGTGAACGCCTTGCTTTCCGGCATGGCGGGTTTTGGAGCAAGGGTTCTACGCCGTGTCTAGTCAGCCGCTTAAAGTGTTATCGATCTTCCATGGCGCCGGCAGCCGGACGATAGGCCGCTTGCGATATCATCCTTTCGCGAGCGTGCCTGATCTCAAGGTTCATCTCCTGGCCCCCGAACGCTGGACCGAATATGGCCGCACAATCATGGCTGACCCCGGCGGCGATCCGGGAGTCACCATGCACATCGAGCAGATCCGTCTGCCTCGTCTGCCGGTGGTGAAGTGGTACGCGCATTATTACCCCCGGCTGTCGCGAATTATCGGCGAGATCAAGCCCGACGTTATTCATTTGCTTGAGGAGCCGTGGAGTTTTGTCGCGTTGCAGGCTTCGCTTTTGCGGCGGAATGCGGCGCTCGTTCTGGAGGTCGATCAGAACATCTTCAAGCGATTGCCGCAGCCTTTCCAGACAATCCGCCGCCATGTCCTACAGCGGACCGATATGGTCCTTGCCCGGAGTGACGACGCAGCAACCGTGGTGCGGGCTTGCGGTTATGCTGGCCCAATGAAACCGATCGGCTATGGCGTCGACCGGTCTACGTTTTCTCCCTCGCCGCAACGCTCTTCCCGTCCCAATGGCGCTCCTCTTAGGATCGGTTACGTTGGAAGGCTTCTACAAGAAAAGGGTATTGGCGACGCCTTGACCGCGATGTCGTTCGCCCGTTCGCCCATCGAATTTGCGATGATGGGCGATGGCGACGACAAGGAAAAGTTCACCAGGATGATAAAGGAGCTGGGTCTCGAACATCGCGTCAACTTTCGTGGATGGGGCAAGCCTCAAGATGTGGCAGACTTTCTACGTTCCCAAGACGTGTCTCTTCTCCTTTCACACGAGACGCTCTCATGGCGAGAGCAATTCGGCCGGGTCATCATCGAATCTCAGAGCTGCGGCGTCCCGGTCGTTGGAGCGGCGACAGGCGCCATTCCGAATGTGATCGGGAAGGGTGGCTGGATCGTGCCGCAAAAGTCGCCAAAGGTTCTGGCCGGTCTCTTTGACCACCTCTTTGAGAACCCGGACGAAATCGCCGGCCATGGCGCAGCCGGAATTATGAATGTCGCCTCGCGCTTCACTTACGAGAAAGTTGCAGAAGATTTGGGCGCCGCGTGGCGGGAAGCAAACGCAGTCAGATCAGGACATGAGGCCGGTTTTGCTAAAGCGTATCGAAGAGAGGTTGAGGCGTGAGCTCTTCCTGACAACGCCGCTGTCAATCATTATCAATCCTGTCTACATAACGCGAAGCGGCTTATTGAAAGCTATTTCGAAGCATGCTCCTGACCTGGGAGGCGATATTCTTGATTTCGGTTGTGGCTCCAAGCCTTATGAAGCGTTGTTCGTCAACGCTAAAAGCTACACTGGGGTCGATATTAAGGTATCCGGTCATAATCATCGAAATAGTAATATAGATTATTTTTATGACGGAAAACTGCTCCCTTTTCCGAATCAATGTTTTGATTCGATCGTTTGCTTTGAAGTCTTAGAGCATATCTTTAATCTGGAAGAGATCATGACGGAGATCAGGCGGGTTCTCAAACCTGGGGGGAAGCTCCTCATTTCACTACCCTTCGCCTGGGACGAACATGAGGCGCCGTTTGATTTTGCGCGATATACAAGTTTCGGTATCAAGCACATTCTTGAAAAGCATGGGTTCGATGTGTTGGATTACACAAAGACAAATACATATGTATTGGCCATACAACAGCTCTTTATTGAGTACTTAGCAAAAAATGTTTCCCCAAAAAAAGGGCTGGGAAGAAGGCTCTTCCAGATTACCGTAATATTCCCTCTGAATGTTTGGTCGGTGTGTATAAATTTTATACTTCCAAAGAGATACGACTATTTTACAAATCAAGTCGTGCTTTCAAAGAAAAGCGCCTGATCGCCTTCTGAGTGGGTCGGTATTCTAACCCTCTTTTAAACGCACAAGCACAGCTTTACATCCAACATTTACCCTCACGCTGCTTCCGTCTCGCGGGATTTCCTCCCACATTTCACCGTTGTTCGGGGTCATGGCCTCGGCATCGGCTAATCCGCCATCTAGGCGCAGGGTTATTTGCTCAGGCGTGACATCGATGCCAGCGAGTTCGCTCGGGCGCCAACAGGGCGCTGCACGCCAAACCGCCAAGAGGATGCGGCCATCAGCTTTTCTGAATTGAAGCAGTCTCGTGTCATCCGGCGCGTCTTCCAGCTTCGCAGTCACTCGCATCCCGGGCTGCTGCGAGGCGCCGGCTCGTCGCTGAATGCTCGGAGTAAGGCAGTAACGGCATGATAAGAGGGCTTCGGCGTGCCATCAAACCTGACAAGCCCCCAATTGTTTTCCCACTCGCTTTTATCGGCCCCATCGTCGATGAAATCATAAAGAAAAGTTCGCTGAATCCCCATCGCAAAATTGTTCAACAGAAGACGCGGAATGTAGATTGCGGCGGCCACTTCGGACACAGCTTTCCGCCCGCCCATCGTATTATATCCGGTCTCCGTCGCCATTACGGGCGCGCCTGGCTTAAAGCCATCCCGCATATTCTGCAGATACCAGGAAACTGCCGCGTAGCTATCGTCTGTTTCCGGCATTTGTCCATGCTGCACATAGGAATGGATGGCGACGATGTCGCAAAAGGAAGCCGCATCCGACAGAAGCGCCGCATCGGCTGGCTTCCAATCTAGCACCGTAGGCGACACAATCGGTAAGGCCTCAACTGAGTAGCGGGATCGCAGCGCCTGGTAGACTTCCTCTTGATAGCTGATGACGGCTGCGCTCCAGTTACCTTGGGCCGCCTTCTGAGCCATGAACCAAGGGCTATCGCCTTCGTTCTGGCCTTCAATTGCGGAAATTTTCTCAACCCCAAGCGCTGAAATATATCTTAGCATTTCCGGGATTGTGTTTGTGGCTGGAGAAACGAGAAGATGACTGCGGATGCCGTACCTCCTATGGAGTTCCTGCCAAGAGCGTAAATTATTCGCCGGACGAAGTTCGTCGCGCAGATATCTGATGCCGCTGGCTCCTAAAAGGCTGGCCACAAGTTCGAAGCGATGCACATAAGCGGCGCTGCTCAAATGTGTGTTAACGCCAACGCTGTGCGCAAATGTAGTTGCGGGGAGCACTTCTTCACTCGTTGCCGAAGTTCTTGCGGCGAAGAGCGCCGACAGTCCCCCAATAAGGAAGCACCGCCGCGAAAAATTCACTTTCGACATGAAAAGCCCCCATGAAATACAATTTAAGGATCAAAATTCTAAAACAGTGTTTCTTGTTCCAGATAGACGGCAAACTTGGTTCTGCTAAACCTAAAGCTCTGTGTCCCCGGATCCTAGGGAATGATGCTAGACGCTATCAATCGTAAAATCTCGCGCACCGTGGCATCGTAAACCTCTCCGCCGGCGCCGGCTCCCCGCACGAACGGATCAAAGAGCGGACCCTAAACATTGAGAGTTATGGGCTGGTTTCCAGCGCCTCTGGCCGAAGGTGTCCTGAGATCGCTCTCTTGCTTGTCCCTTAACTCTTGCACGCGGAAGCTGCTAATGAGCCGTTATAGACCCGATAAATGCCCCCAGTTTAGTATCATGAGGTGATAGTGGTATCTGTTACGGCGCTAAAGCTTATCCTTTGTCTCCTCGGTTGGCTCTGTCATGGCAGCGCTGTCGAGCTTTCAACTCGTAGAGGCGAACATGATGTTTGCCTCGATTTGCGCTTTGCAGCAGGGTTAGGCTTGATCTTACTCGGGGCATTCTTATAAAGCCGGCGCAGCTTAGTAAGCCTCGTAAAGCCAGTAAGCGTAATGTGCGGGATGTGGCTCTGACAGCTTGACAGCGTCCGGTTCAAGCAGCGACGCCGAGTTCGCTAGCCCGGAGATGCTGCAACCATCAGGCGTCGCTTGCGCACTGATCGTTTTGAAGTAGGCTCACATCCCGAAAATGGCGCCTTCCGTGTAGGCCACGTCCCCGGCGCGAGCCGCATCGGCGCCTCGATAGTACATGGGACGGAAGCCCGCAAAATATTGGCCGGCGAAGTTGACGACACGTCCGTTGGAGCCAACGGTCATGAATGGCATTCCCTTCAACATGATGTAGCGGGAAACCGCCGCTGCATGATTAGAAAGGTCCGCAACGTCTCTGCAATAGATCACGTGAGCGCAAGGCACAGTGCGGCGCATGATATAGCGCCGCTTGTATATGAAAGGCGAGCCGCCATTCCCATCCTCGCACCAGATGCAATAGCACCCATAAGAATGATGATGATCAAAAAGCTGCAGTTCCGATGCTGGCACTTCTTTGAAAGGAAAATTGTTCTTGCCGTACTCGTAAATGGTGGTGCGCGATGAGGCGGCCCTCACGGACGCAGCGGCCGCGAGAAAAACCCCGTCTGCGAAGCGCTTAAATCCTTGCGCTTCGATCAAAGGCAGCGTGTGTGGCGCAGGCGACGTGTTGATATAGGTAACCCCCTGAAATCTCTGGGCATGAGCATTCAGAAAGGAGCCAAAGCTTCGAAAGGGCGGAGACACATACCAGCTTGAAAGATTGCATCGGATAATGTTCCGATCGCCCTGGGGAATTGAGGTGAAAATTGTAAGCAGCGCACCGGCCAAGCTTTCGTCGCATTCCAAGACGGAGCCGAACTTCGGGAAAGTCTCTGGAGTGGGGTGATTTTGCAGGCGCGTTAGGGCATTCACCCAATAGGAGCGCGGACGGGTGGCAAATCCTTGGACAAGCAGGTCGGCTACGCGGTCGAGATCACATAGATCTATCCGACGGCAACGCACACGAGACAGGCTCATTTAGTCAAGAGCACCTAATTACACAGCAAGCGACCGGCACGCCCGGCCACCGGCCACTGCTGCCGGGCCGCAATCCCGGTAGCTTGCAATACTGATGGCGTTTCGACGGCGACAGCAAGGGGCTTAGCCTTGTGTACCGTCTGCTCGACGGTGCGCCAGCGCCGGCGAACACGTGCTTAGGATCAGCGCCGGCCATGGCGGATAGTTTCTCACCATTGATTTTCACGGGCAGGAAAACTTCGTTGCGCCGAGCAATCCTGAATGTAATCGAAGTATAGGGTTCGGTCCAGGGCAGGGGAATTTTTTCGCAGCCGCTAACCCTGTAGAGCGTCATGGACCTGCCGGGGAAGTTAAGATCGACGTTCTTGCCAAGCACACCTCCTCCAATCAGGCCCGCAATCATCGCTCTGGCTTGCTGAAGGCGAACTTAGCTAAGCTCATGCTGTCATGCCGCTTCCCGGCAAATTCGAGATTGCGCAAGAGCACGTTCGGAACAGAAGTGATCGCGGTTGTTCCGAAAGATAGGCGTGGGCCAATACGATGGCGGCGAAATGCAGGATTTCGTCGCGGCAAAGGCGTCCGCCGCACAGGGCGGGATTAACGCTTTGATACATGCAGATAGGGGCAGGAACGGCGTCGAGACCGGTCAATGTTTTCTGCGCTTGTATTATTTCACTCCCATTCGGCCGCCCCCCAGGGCCGGTGACGCCGATTTGTTTGTCTGCCCGCCTCTTGATCGAGTGGAAACCATCCTCTGTGTTCGGCCCCCGCGGCCTTGACGCGCGGAGGAATTCAGCGGCTCGCGCGGCGGCCTGTCCGCGCCCTAGCGCCGCATCGCCAAGGGCTTTTCAACTCCCTTTACGCTGCGAAGCAAGGGCGGCTGGTTAAGAAAAAGGCTAGCGCACCCTCAATCGAGGCGCTTGGTCATCGCGGCGGACTTTTGGGCGCCGCCGGCATCGGTGTCACCGGCGCGAGCGGTTAGCCAGCGAGCTTGTCATGTATAGCGCCAACCCCATCGAGGGCGTGTTAGACCGTTTGCTGTCAGCTTATCGATTGCGTTCGGAAGAAGCTCCGAGAGCTTCGCCGCCGTTTCGTCCGGCGATATGCCGAGTTTGGCGCCGAGTTGCTGCAACGTCTCAAAGCCTAATGCGCGGTAAATCTGAGCGGCCGTGATGGGCGCGTTATCACCATTTCCCACCCATGATTTGATGACGGGGCCAAGACCCTGCTTTTCGAACTGATTGACCAGGCCGCTCACGCCGCCTTGCTCCTGGATGAAACTATTCACAACGCTCGCTATTTCGGCACTTACATTACCGTCGGCGAGACTACCCGAAACGCCCATTTCTACCTCCTTAGTTTTCGAAAAAACCGATAACAACCGGCGCCTCAATCCTATCTTGAGTATGCCTGGATTGCATTCAACCTATATGTTTTATTAACCGTCGCAAGGGCCAGTTTGCCACGGAGGCGGAAAGCCCACGGAGCCGCGACCGGCTTGCGCCGGCACAGCCATTAATGAAGCCCGCACAAGAGGGGCGCCATCCGATTTCGCGCACGCCGCGTTGAGGCGTCACCGGCTTTCGGCTAAAGCAAAAATTCAGCTTAGGGCGAGGGCTCGGCGATGAAGCCTCGACTTGGCCAGAAGCTCGCCCGGTCTTTCCGCCCGTCGGGGTTGACGGCAATACGCTCCACCGGGCGGGACTCGATGCGTTGCGCTCGGTCATTATGGCCGGCGCGTTCCGTACAGCGGTCCGGGTCTATGGCGAAAATCTCCTCGCCCTTCGCGATAGTCTCGTTCGGTCATTCCGCACGTCGGTTTCCATCATCCGGGTTGGAGTTCCAGCGCGGGGTCATAGGGGCGGTCGATGGTTCGATGCGGGATATTTTGCTCCACCATGCTGGCGCCATTCAGCAACTAGTTGCTTCAGTTTGTCCCCTTCATCCCCCCGTCACAAGCGTTTGTTAAGGCTCGGGTAATCTGCGGAGGACTCTCGTGCAGGCGGAGACGATCGTTGAAGTACGCCGGATCTCGAAATCTTTCGAACGCGGCCGCGCAGTTCTGAAAGACGTTAGCCTGACACTGCGGCGAGGCGAGATGGCGGCGCTTATTGGAGCGTCCGGCTCCGGTAAATCCACCCTGATGCGGTCGATTGGGGGGCTCATCGCTATCGATAAGCCCGAAGCCGCATCCGGCGAAGCCGGGCTGATTTCACTCTTCGGTTTGCCGATGCAGGCGGGCGGGCGCGTTACGCGCCATGCGAAGGCGCTTCGCGCCCGGACCGGCGTCATCTTTCAGCAATTCAATCTTGTCCCAAGGCTTTCAGTTATCTCGAACGTCTGCATCGGCTTGCTGGGCCAAATACGCTCTTTTCGCGGCACGGCCGGTCTCTTCACAATGGAGGAAAAGCGCCAGGCCATGCGGGCGCTCACGCGTGTTGGGATCGCCGGGCATGCTTTGATGCGAGGCTCGGACCTTTCCGGCGGAGAGCAGCAACGGGCGGCCATCGCAAGGACGCTTGTCCAGCGCGCGGAGCTGCTCCTCGCCGACGAGCCAATTGCGTCGCTCGACCCAAACTCGGCGCGGCGCGTCATGGATATCTTGTCTGAGCTGAACCTGGAGGATGGCATTACTATCCTCGTCTCGCTGCATCAGGTTGAATATGCGATCAGATATTGCCCTCGCACGATTGCGCTCAGGGCCGGAGAGATTGTTTATGACGGTCCCTCATCCGCATTAACCCGCTCATTCTTGAGCGGGCTCTATGGCGATGAGAGCGGCGAATTATTCCTTCCAGGTTTCGACGGGCCGCTTACTGCGGAAGCGGTGAGCAATGGCGGCCCGGCGCCATTTACAAACCCCCACGCAATTTCATCGGCTCAGCGTCTGCACTGCTCACCTGTCGAACCATTACAATCGGTGTAAGCGCCGGGGCCAAACGCTTGAAGGCAAACCAGCTTCCCTAAACAGAACGAGGCCGCACATGCTCAGTCTTCGAACGATTGTGAAAGCAGCGATCGCCGTCACAGTGCTTGTGCTGCCGGTTAATCTTGCGCTTGCACAAGCGGCCGAAATCACTTTCGGCGTCATTTCGACCGAAGCTTCGCTGAACCAGAAGAAAAGCTGGGAGCCATTTTTGGAAGCAATGTCGCAAGCGATCGGCATGAAGGTCAATGCGTTCTACGCGTTTGATTACGCCGGCGTCATAGAGGCGATGCGCTTCAATAAGGTGCAAGTGGCTTGGTATGGCAACAAATCCGGCATGGAAGCCGTAGACCGCTCCAATGGCGAAGTCTTTGCCCAAGTCATTTCGGAGGATGGGAAAGAGGGCTATTATTCGCACATCATCGTCAACGCCGGCAGCCCCTACCAGAAGCTGGACGATATCTTGAAATGCGATAAGTCCCTCGATTTTGGCATCGGGGATCCAAATTCGACGTCCGGTTTTCTCGTCCCCACGTCGTACGTCTTCGCGGCCAGGGGCATCAATCCAAAAGCCTGTTTCAAGACGATCCGCAACGGCAGCCATGAAGTCAACGCCATGGCGATCGCCAATAAGCAAGTGAACGCCGCCACGAGTAACAGCGAGGACCTTAGACGGCTCCAGGTGAAAAACCCTGACGTCTTCCGGAAGATCAGGATCATCTGGACTTCGCCGATCATACCGCTCGATCCCATCGTCTGGAGGAAGGATCTCGACGCAGCCGTCAAGGAGAAGATTCTATAGGTTCCTGCTGAGCTACGGACGTTTAGGAACGGAAGACGAGATCAAGCAGGCGCGTGAGATTCTTGCAAATCTGCTCTGGTCTCCGCTGAAGCCCTCCTCCGACGATCAGCTTCTGCCCATTCGAAAGCTTGAGGCCAACAAGGCGCTTTTGAAACTGCAGGCCGGCGAGAAGCTGTCCGCGGAAGAAAAGGCGAAACAGGCCGAAGCCTTGAAGACTGAGATCGCCAGCCTGGAGGAGCAAGAGAAGAAGGCAGAGGAAAGCGCCTTCCGGAAGCAAGTTGCCGCCTTCCAGGAAGCAGCCAAATCCGGCAAGCAGGAGGAGGTCAAAAAGATGGTGGATGACTTCGCGGCCAGCGTCGCTAAGACGAACTGATTAGCGGCCGGACATGCACCGCCCTCTTTTGGTCGCAGCCCCGCCTCTCCCGATGGGAGAGGTAAGTGCGAGGCGTGTGCCGCCGGGCCTAATCTATCTCTGAGCAGGCGCGCTACTATGCTCGTTCGATCAAAACCCGCCCAGCCGCGGAACCCGCCAATGCCGCCAGCGTCCGCAATAACCGTCCCGGCGAAGCCTCTTTCACATCACGTGAGGCCATTGCTTTTTTGGCTCGCTGTCGCAGCGCTCCTGGTTTGGAGCTGGAGACCTGCAGAGATGTACCGGGCGGCCTCCCTCGTTACCGATTGGCGCAACATGGCGGAGTTCGCCGCCGCCTACATGAAGCCGAATTTCTCGGATTGGCGCTCCTATCTCGCGGACATGACAGTGACGGTGCAGATCGCTCTCTGGGGTACGGCGCTCGCGGTCGTAATCGGGATTCCATTATCCATTCTGTCTTCCGCGAACATCTGCCCGCAATGGATCGTCCAGCCCGTTCGCCGGCTTATGGATGCCTGCCGCGCCATCAACGAGCTTGTTTTCGCGCTGTTTTTCGTCGTCGCCGTGGGACTTGGCCCTTTCGCGGGCGTGATGGCGCTGTTCGTGCATAATGTCGGGGTTTTTGCGAAGCTGTTCTCCGAGGCGGTCGAGGCCATCGATCCGAGGCCCGTGGAAGGCATCCGCGCAACCGGCGCAAGCCGCATCCACGAAGTCGTGTTTGGAGTAATTCCGCAAGTTCTGCCGCTGTGGAGCTCGCTTACGCTTTACCGGCTTGAGACGAATGTGCGCTCTGCAACGACGCTGGGCATCGTCGGCGCGGGCGGGATTGGGCAAACGCTTTATGAAAGCGTGCGCAGCTTCATGTACGCGGAGACGGCTGCACAGATGATCATCGTCGTTGTGACCGTTGTCTTCATCGATCTCATAAGCGCTCGCCTTCGCAAGGCTTTGGTGTGAGGCTGAGGGGAGCGCCGCGGCGGTAGCCAGAGTCCGCCCTACGAACTTCGCCATTGCCCGACTGGTGCAATCCGGCGCCACTCTCTGCTTTTTGGATAAGACGCCGATAAAGCTGTGAAGGTGTCGCAAAACTCTCACAGCGCTATCTTGAAGGCGCACGCTCACCAAAACTCATTTTAAAACAGTATTTTGGCGCGTTGGCCGCTAAAAAGCAGCTGGTTGTTGCATCCGCCCTCACAATCTCAAATGGAAAACGGCGGCGCTTGGCCCGCGCTTTCGCGTTACAGAGCGCCCGCTTAAGTTGTGCACCCGCTCAGGTTGCTTGCATACATGCCGTCCCTAGCGAAATGTCTAAACCGCCCGGCAGCAATGAGTCGGAGCAGCAACATTTCATATGCAGGTGGGGCAATTTCCATGCGAAACCAATGCATTAAGCCGGCCGGGCTTATCTCGACGCTCGGCGGTGGTTTGTTTGTTGCGTCGCTGATGTTGAGTTCATACGTTAAGGCCGCGGATCTTTATGGCCCGCCAGCGAGCCTGAAGGACAGCCCCGAGCCGTTTGCGCCAGCAGCTCTTTGGCCGGGTTTTTATCTCGGCGGACACGCAGGCGGCGCGTGGGGCGGCCCCGGCGTATCGGACACTTTCCAGTATGTGGGCGATCCCTCTTTCAATGGCGGCCTAAACGGGACCGGCTTTATTGGCGGCGCTCAGGCTGGATACAACATCCAGCGCGGCCATTTTGTGTTCGGCCCCGAAGCCGATATCGGCTATCTCGGCCTATCGGCGAGCAAATTGGTCAGCTTCAGACCAAACTCCTGCACTGCTCATTACCAAGATGGTAACCTATCGTATGACCTTGCTCATCACGATGAGCAAATGTGTTGGGTAGATGGAAAATACTCTAGCTCCAGCGACCTTTATGGAGACATTACCGGGCGCTTTGGCTATGCCTTAGATCGCACCCTCTTCTACGCCAAAGGCGGCGTCGCGTTCCTGGACGCTAATTTCAAGGCGAATTATTCCGGCCAGAATTGGCGCACATTTTACGGCACGGGCGGCCCTTCCCTATTCAATTTCGACCACAGCGATACGCTTGTGGGCTGGACGATTGGAGCGGGCGTCGAATATGCTTTGACTTCATCTTGGTCCCTCAAAGCAGAATACCAGCACTTCGACTTCGGGAGTCTGTCGTATTCATATAGCGGCTGTGTCTCCGTCGGAGAACCTTGTCCGGCAACCTATCAGCCATACAACAATCACTTCACTTCAACCATCGATGGCCAAACGAAAGTTTCGGTCAGCGCGGACGCCGTCACCCTCGGCGTAAATTACCATATCAACAGCCAAGCCGCGTTGAATTAGCTTTGGGGGGGTCAGCTTTAAAGCCGGGACCTCTCCGCTTTAAAGCTTTACCAGCGGCGCTCGCGCACCGCTGACGGGGTCTGCACGCGAAATTTGTTGAAGCGTCTTCATCGCGCGCGGCTCCCGGGAGCCAGTCCGCTGTTCAATTCTCATATTTGTCGAGGAATGCCTCGGCCGGGAGGCGCCGGGAGGTTTGAGTTAATCTAGGCCGGATGGCGTTGAGCTTCATTGTTCGTTAAGTCTCGCCTGCCGGTCCAAGCCCCGTCCGCGCCCAAGTTTCGATATCGCCGCCATGCAATAAAGTCCTTGCTTTCAAGCTCAGGCGATACTTGGGTCAAGGCCGTGAGCCGAAGAAGCGGGGTTCGCAAAAGGTTCAAACTGCGATGCCTGCTTTCGCTTCCGGGAGCGGGCGTTTGATCGGCATGGGACAGACCGGTAGCGAACTTGTGTTCGAACTCATGGCAAATCAGTGAGGATTATTCAGGTCGCGTAAGATTGCTTATAGGATTTCGGCGAGAAACCGGTGGCCCGCTTGAAGCCTGTGCTGAATGCGCTCACCGATTGATAACCAGCCATTTCCGCGATCTCAATCATGGGCACGTTCGATGATGCCAAAGCGGCCTTGGCGAGCGTCATTCGCCAATTGGCGAGGTAATCGATCGGCGGCATGCCGATGATGTGCGTAAAGCGGGCGGCGAATGCGGATCGCGACATGCCGACGGCATTGGCGAGCGCCACAACCGTCCATGGACGCTGGGCGTCCTCGTGCATGATGCGCAGCGCCTTTCCGACCTTTGCATCGGCAAGTCCCGCCAACAGTCCTCGATCTGCGCCGGGGATGGCGCCGGAACGATAACGCAGCGCCTCGATCAGCAAAACCTCCAGCAGCCGATCGAGCACAAGCGACCGGCCAGGCCGGTCCGCGAGCGCTTCGTCGCCCAATGCCGATAGCAGCGCGCCGAGACGGTCCACGAGGATATCTGTTGAGCGCACATGCACGATCGGCAGCATCAGGCTCGCGACAAGGCCGGCATTGGCCGGAGCGAAAGCGAAGTTTCCCGCGATGAACCGGGTAATCGTCGCATTCCGCCCCGCAGACACCTTGCACACCCATTGCTGTAGCTTAGAAAGCCATACTTTGGAGTTGGCAAGGATCATTACAAATAAGCACACATTAGTTGCTGAAAGAGAACTTCAAAAACGCCTCGGTGGGCCCAAATCTTGACCAAGAGGAAAGGGGAGTACAGCAAAGGCACACAAGATGAAGTACACTGCTGCGTTGCTCGCAGGAGCAAGTCTACTGCTTAGCGTTTCGGCTCAGGCAGCGCCAATTGGCGGGGCGCAAGCTGCCGCGGAGCAGGTCACAACCGCTCCCGTTGCGCAAAAAGTTTGGTGGCGCCGCTGGGGCTACGGCTACGGCCCGTACTATGGGCATCGGCCGTGGGGCTATGGCTACTATCGGCCATATTATGGTTATGGTTACCCGCGCTTTGGTTATGGCTACGGCCACCGCTACTGGCGCCATTGGTAGTCACGGGGACGACCTAACTTGAAGCCTCGCATAGCGGGGCTTTTTTCATGCGTCTTCCAGGCTTCCGCGTTCGCCGCCAGGCATTCGCCAAGGCCAGCGGCTTCCAGAGTGAAGCGGCCGTTCAGCGCTGCGCATCCGTTGGCGAAACGGCGAAAAGCCTGTTAGATGACTTCATGGCGCCCGTGCTTCAACTATCATGTTGCGAAGACGTTCACGATGGAACTTCAAGGGTGCATCAAGCTGCCGGTGCTGCACGGCTTTGGGTTAGCCGTCCGTCGGGGCGAATGCGCCGTTATCGCGGACCCTCCGGAGCGGGAAAGTCATCCATCCTGAGAATTATCTTTGGGAGCTATCGTTGCGAGGACGAGCCGGCAGCGTCGCTCGACCCAGTCAATCGTGCGGCCGTGATCGATCCCATAAAGGAGAATAAGCGAGAGAGGACCGCCATTGTGGCTATCGTTCACGACGGCGAGGTTCGCGAGGCGATTGCGGACATTGTCATCGACATCACCCAGTCTTCTGCAGCAGCTTAAATCCGTGTGACAGCCAAAGTGGAACCGGGATCATGAGCGCGAACGAGCTAATTCTGACCAACGCCAGCGTCGTCTTGGCGGATAGGGTTTTGACCGGGACCGTGGTGGCGCGCGATGGCGTCATCGCGGATGTGGATGAAGGCGCATCGGCATCCCCCAAAGCCTTCGACTGCGATGGGGACCTGCTGCTGGCCGGCTTGATTGAACTCCACACTGACAATGTGGAACGGTATATCCAGCCGCGTCCCGGCGCGCTTTGGCCGGTCGAGTCCGCTACGTTGAACGACGACCGCGAACTGGCCGCCGCCGGCATCACCACCGTCTTCAATGCGCTGTGCGTCGGCGAGGTTCATACGCGAACTGTGCGCCCGGGGCTGCTCCACGACATCGCAGCCGCGATCGACCGTCATCTTGCTCTGAATGCTCTGAAAATAGACCATTATTTCCATTGGCGCTGCGAGGTGAGCTACCCTGGCTTGCGCGAGCTTTTGGAACCTCTGATCGACAACCCGAGGCTTAGGCTCATCTCCGTGATGGATCACACGCCGGGCCAGCGGCAATTCGTGGATGGCGCGCGCTACGCCGAGTATTACCAGGGCAAGTTCAATTTCACGGATGAGGAATTGGCCGAATTTATGCGAACCAGAACACGCGACGCGGAGCAATTCTCAGCCAGAAACCGCCGTTACGTTGTCGGACTTGCCCATGAGCGCAATATCCCGCTGGCAAGCCATGATGACGCCACGCTCTCTCATGTCGAGGAAGCGATTTCCGACGGCGTTTCTGTCGCAGAATTTCCAACGACGATTGAGGCTGCCAAGGCGTCGCATGAAGCCGGAATGGCCGTTCTCATGGGCGGTCCGAATATTGTTCGCGGCAAATCTCATTCGGGCAACATCTCCGCTCTCGAACTTGCCGCCGCTGGCGTCCTCGACATTGTTTCGAGCGATTATGTCCCTTGCTCGTTGCTGTGGGGAGCGCTGAAGCTGCACAGCGAGGCAGGCGTGCCGATGCCGGAGGCTGTCGCCACGGTCACGCGCAACCCGGCGCGCGCCGCCGGCTTGCTGGATAGAGGCGAGATCAAGGCCGGCCTTCGCGCCGACCTCATCCGCGTCCGGCCGATGGAGAGCGTTCCCCTGGTGCGCGATGTATGGCGTCAAGGCGAGAAGGTGGCCTAACTAAAAGCTAGCAGGATCTCGATGAACCGCATGCACGCAAAGCATCCGGACTTGAAGATCGGCGGATTTATCACGGCGATGCTATTAGCCGCGATGCGTCCGGCTGTGCTCCATCAGCCCGGCTCGATCGCCGGGCTAAGTTTCATCGCTGGGCTAGCGTCGTGGCCCGCGCTCTTCGGACCCGGCCAATCTTCGCTCGGCAGCGGCGGAGCCGGATCGGCTAGCCCCGCCAGCCGAAGCGAGTTCACCACCACAAGGACGCTCGAACCGGCCATGACAGCGGCCGCGAGTATTGGCTCCAGGGTGTCAAGCATCGCAAGAGCCAGCGCGACAATGTTGTAGCCGAACGCCCACATGAGGTTTGAGCGAATGGTCTTGCGAACCGCACGGGCCACGTCGATCACCCAAGGCAGCATCCACAATCCGCCTTCGGGCAACACGATCGCCGCTGTTTCGCGAGCAAGATCCGTCGCCGAACCCACAGCGATACCGGCATCCGCTTCGGCGAGAACCGGCCCGTCGTTGAGGCCGTCGCCTACCATCGCCACCACGCGATGGCTTCCACGGCGACGCTTTAGAGCGGCGCGTTTCTCCTCAGGCGACAGACCTGCCTCTACGTCCTCGATCCCGATCCCGGCTGCGACCCGTTGCGCGGCCTTTGCGTGGTCCCCGGTCAGCAATGCCAGCTTCAGCCCGCGGTTGTGAAGCGCCTCGATGGTCGATCGCGCGCCGGAAAGGGGGACATCGTCGAGCGCCAGCACGGCCCGTACCCGCTCGCCCCAACCGACATGGACAACTGAAAGGCCTGTCGCCTCATGGGCTCGCGCTCTCTCGCACAGCAGGGGAGAAACCGGCCAGCCAAGTTCGCTCATGAAAGCGCCGTTTCCGGCCGCCACCGCCTGGCCGCCTGCACTGCCGCGGATGCCTCGCCCGGCCACGATTCGCACATCGTTCGCCGCCGCGGCCTCGAGGCCGCGCGCCGATGCCTCCATGAGGATGGCGCGCGCGAGGCCGTGTTCAGAGAAGCGCTCCAATCCGGCAGCCCGCGCCAGCACCTCATCGGCCGGGGCCGCGTCCGTATCGACGCAGACAACGCGGGCTTTACCCGATGTGAGAGTGCCCGTCTTGTCGAACGCCAGAAATCTCGTACGCGCGAGGGCTTCGAGCGCGCCGGGCTCCCGAACGAGGCATCCGCGCCGCGCCAATCGTCCGATGCCGATCGAGGTTGCGAGCGGCGCCGCTAAGCCCACCGCGCAAGGACAGGCGACCACCAGCACCGCGAGCCCAGCCAGCAGCGCTCGATCGGCGGGCAGAGAGTGGTGCGTCCAATAAAGCGCCGTCAACCCGCTGAGGAGCAGAACGGCGGGCACGAAGAAGGCGACGGCGCGGTCAGCGATACGCTGCGCGGGGCCGCGGCGCGATAGCGCCTCGCGAACCGATTGGCAAATCTTGGCCCAACGGGTTGCGTTTCCGGCCCCGCTGCTTCGGATGAGGAGCGGACCATCAAGATTGATGCTGCCGGCAAGCACCGGGAACCCAGCGCTTTTTGCAATCTGCCGGCTTTCGCCGGTGATTACGGCTTCATCGGTATGGGATTCCCCTTCGACGATCACTCCGTCGACCGGAACGCGCTCGCCCGGCAGCACCCGCACGAGCATGCCCGCGCCGATCTCCCGCACCGGGCGGCGGGTCTCCGTCCCGCCATCGACAACGATCGCAAATTGGCTTTCGGCGGCGAGAAGCGGTTCGAGGTCGCGCGCCGCCCTGGCGCGGCCGGCCGCTTCGAGATAACGGCCCAAGGTAAACAGCATCAGAACCATGGTTGCGGTGTCGAAATAGACGCGCGCGCTGTGCTCGATGACGGCGTAGGCGGAATAAGCATAGGCTGCGCCGACTCCGAGGACGATAAGCGCGGAAGACGTCAACCGCCCTTGAATTCCGTTGGACCAGGTCTCGGCCAGAAATGGGCCGCCGAGAATTACGACTGCCGGCGTAGCAAGGATCCACAGCAGAAGCTCAACCAAGGGAAGCGCATGCGCATCGGCCCCGGTGAAAGCGCCGGTATAGAGCAGGATGCTGAATAGCATGATATTCATTGACAGAAAGCCGCCCACGCCCAGCCGGATCAGGAGCCAGGCGGCATCCCACTCCTCGCTTTGGCCGGCCTTCACTTGAAAGGCGATGCAACAGCCGTAACAACAGAATTCGCAAGCCTCCCCGTTCACCGAACGCGCCATCGGACGCGGGCCGAGGGCCAGAAAGCAATGGCTGCACAAGCTGCCGCCCTCGGCGTTCACGCGGGATGGCCTCCGGTGAAGGTATGCGCCACATGCGCGGCCAAGGGTACGATGCCGCGAGCGCTGGTAATCAGGCCAAGCACCAGGATAAAGGCCCCGGCGAACCGCACGCCGCGTCGCCGCCACGCCGGCGTCAGAATCCCGCCGATGGAGCCCATCATCAGCATCGCCGGGAATGTTCCCAGGCCAAACGCAGCCATGGTGAGGAAACCTGCGAGCGGTTGGAAGGTGCTCGCCGCCTCGGCCGCGAAGGCATAGACGAGCGGGCACGGCAGGAAGCCGTTGAATACGCCAAGCGCGAGCGGCGCTGCGCTGCTGCGTGCTCCGAGCAGGCTGCGCAAAGCTGTCGCAAATGCGCCGCCCGTGAAGCCGGCAGTGAGCCGATGGAAGATAGTCAGACGGCCGAAGAACTGAAGCGCCATGCAGATCATGAGCGCGCCTGCGACTATAGCCAGGACACGCTGTGCGATATCGAGTGAACCACCCAGCAGAAGTACATTGACGCCCTCCGGCGCGCATATAACTTGTCCGAATGCGCCCGCGAGACCGCCGAGGAAGCAGTATGTGGTCAATCGGCCGGAATTGTAGAGCAAGTGACGCAATACGGTCGCAGCGCGTCCGTTCGGATCACGGCCCAGCGCGCAGGCGAAGCCGCCGCACATGCCGGCGCAATGAAAGCTTCCGGCGAAGCCCGCTACAAAGAGCGTCAAATAATAGGCCATGGCGGATCATCCTTGCCGGAACTTAATTACCCCGATGTATCCGCCAATTCCATCGTCATGGCCGTCCTTGGCGGCGGCCACGCAGAAAAACACAAGATATTTTAAGCCATTACTGGATGGCCGGGTCAAGCCCGGCCATGACAGAGGAGCGAAAATTTGCCTTCGTCTCCATGGTTTCGTCTGAGAGCGGAAATATCCAGGTAATCAAGCGCCAGAAAGCTCGAGCGCGTCTCGCCGGCGACGCAGCTCTTTTATCGCGATCGAATGAGAAAAAGGAGCCAGACGAAGAAGCCGAGATGGAATGCGACGAAGCCCACAATGGCGATTATTTCCTCCGGGGTCGCATGTGCGAGCGAGAAGGTGGTCTCGGTCAGCATCTTTTTCTCCTGTTCAGCCCACAAACGCCCGGCTCACGTTGAAGACGAGCTCGGAGATTAAAACAACCATATTCAAAACAGCTACCGCTAGGACAATTCTGGCTGCCAGCATTTTGCTACCTTTTTTTTGAGCGTGCGGACCAAGACGCTGCCGTTCCCGGTGTCCTCAACCGATCTGTCCCGGGCCAAGGCCGCCCCAGTAAGTGTAGAGGTAGTAGAGCGACCACGCGAAAAGCGCGGCGTAAACGGCAGCCAGCCATGCAGGAATTCGCCCATGGTGCGCCGTGATGTAGCCGCCAGCATACTCCTCTAATTCGTGCTGCGGATCATCGCTCTCCGGTTCGGCCAGCGGGCGTCCGGGTTCTTTCATTTTCCATCTCCGCGCGAAAGAATTCGAGAGCAGCTTCATCGGTGTTGTTGAGCGCGCCCGATAAAACGGCCCAGATGAATATGCAGACCGCGCCCATACCCATCAGCACCGCGATCAAGTAGGGTCCAAGGATCTCATAATCGGCCATCTTTATCTCCCGTTCGCCACCGCGACGCCGCTCAGACCGAACGCGCTGTCCGACGATGCCGCTTCGAGCTTGGGATTATCCAGCGCCGCTCGTTCCGTGGCTGGGATCGACAGGGGCTCCCCTGAGAGCGGGTCCTTGAAGGCGGAGAGAGAAAGCACGTAATAGGAAAGCGCCCAACGATCCGCATCCGGAATCGTGTCCTTGAATGCCGGCATGGGCGTACCGCTTAAACCGGTGGTGATGGTCCTGAAGATGTCCTGCACCGCCGGGCCCGATTTGAAGTTCCCGCCGGCGAGATTGGCAGGCCGGATCGGGAAGTCGAAATCGTCTTCCAGTTCGGAGGCGGCCACGCCGTCACCCCTGCCGGATTGGCCATGGCATGCCTGGCACGGCGCCTGTTCCCAGACTTCCTTTCCATGCGCGACAATATCTTGCGAGGGCATGGGCGGGCGTCCGATGTACAAAGGCGCTCCCGGTGGATTGTCCTTGAACCAGGCCTTGGGCTTCGCTGGATCGGTTCGGTCTACCGCTAGATCATACTTGATGTACTGAATGACCGCGAGGCGATCCGCGAGCGGTAGATCGTACCAGGGCGGCATTGCCGTGCCGCGCACGCCTCGGGTGATCGTCCGCAGCAAGTCGCCATCGCTTGGCACTGGTCCATCGGTCAGGTGGAACTTGAATTCTCCTTTGGTGAAATTTCGCGGGCGCTCAATGTACGTGAAGGTGGCGGCCGGTCCGTTACCATTTCCCTCGGCCCCATGGCATCCGGCGCAGCGCCTTTCGTAGACCCCCTTGCCGTAGGCGATCCACTCCTCAGACCGCGGCAGCGTGGCGTCCGTGACCTCGAGTTGCTGCGGTTCGAACAGGTCGCGCCATCTGCCACGATTCATACCAAGCTTCTGGATGTAAGCGATGAGGGCTTCGAGGTCTTTCAATTCGGCGGCTATCGTGACTGTATCGCCTGTGTATTCCTTGTTCGGGGTCCAGATAAGGGGGTATTTGCCCCGCGCCTGAATCGGAACGAACAGGAGGCCTTCCGCATTCGGAGTCAGCTTGACCTGCTCCTTGCTGGCGAAATCGAACAGGGCTTCAGTGACCGGCGTTTTGTCAAGGGTGCGATTGCCGGCGCCGCCATCGACGATCTTGACCGGTTCCGCTGGCCTGTCGAACAAATTCCGGTACGACGCCATGATCGAATCCGGCGTGAGTTGACGTGGATTCCAGAAATGAGCGAGATGCCACTCATCGCTGTATTTGAGCCCTTCGCGGGTCAGATCTGGCCCGATCCGCCGCGTGCCGAACAAATGCGGCACATCAAAGGCGTATTCCCCAGCTTGGCTCACGGGGCCCCAGCGGCGGGTTTCGCCGGTCACTGGACGAACATATTGTGAATGGCAATACCAGCAGCCCTCGCGCAAATAAACGAGGCGGCCTGCTTGTTGCAGCGGTGTATAATCCGTGGACTCTGTCTGCATCCATTTGAGCTGCCCCAAATCTGTGCGGACCACGGCCGTCACTATTTTGGTGCGCGCTGTCGGCTCGAGCAAGGGAAGCAGCCCCTGGGTAAATACAGCGAGGAAAAAGAACAGAACTCCGGCCGTCAGGGTTACAAAGCGCGCGTTCATTCCGCGGGCCCTCCTGCCGGAAGCGGGTTTTGTCCGCGTCTCAAGATTGGCGGCCGGTCCTCGGCCGGTTTGGCGAGCGCCGTCATCATGAGATTGATGACGAGCAGGGACATTCCAATGTCCATAGTGACGCCGGCGATCGTCCGCACCAGCCAATAGGGTCTCAGTTGTACAATAGTATTGACCCACTCGGCGCCGAGCATCCACTCAAAGCCCTGCTGCAGACCGGCGGCTGTCAGCACTAGCCCCATGGTGGAGATGCCCACGGTGATCAACCAGAACGACCAGTTTCCGAGGTTCCACGACCAAAGCTCGCGTCCCCATACTCGAGGCCAAAGATAAACAAGGCCGCCTATCGACCAAACGACAAAGGTGCCGAATACGGTGAGGTGAGAATGCGAGATAACGAAGTCCGAAAAATGCGTCGGCTCCTGAATTGAACGCAGAGCCTCGACCGAGCCCTGGAAGCACCCAAATAGATACATGATCGTACCCATGATCAGGAACTTCGCCGGCAAGTTATCGCTGAATTCGTGCCACTTGCCGTTCACTGTGCCGAAGAAGTTCACCACCACGGTCCACACCGGGATGATCAGCAGCATGGAGGTGACGATTGCGATGGTCTCGGCCCAGTCTGCGATTGGGCTGTAAAGATAATGATGGATCCCAACGAAAGGATAGAACAGCGCCAGCGACCAGAAGCCGACGAGAGACAGCTTATGAGCGTACAACGGATTTCGCACGGCGAGCGGCAGGAAGTAGTAGATGATCACGTAGCCAGCCGGTGTAATCCACAGGCCGACAATGTAATGAATGTAAAGACCGTGGAAGGCGGCGCTGTTGATGCCGGAAATCGTATAAGGCAAAATGAAGGAGCCGAGGACAAGATTCATGCTCGTCCACACGAAAGCGCCGATCAAATACCACAGCGAAACGTAAAGCGGCGATTCGAGGCGGCGGCCGATGGTGACCAGGAATTGGAGGGTGGCAATCGCGGTTATAATAAAGATTGGAATTTCCGCGAAAAGGGGAAGCTCGCCAGCCTCTAACCCGTGATTGTAACCGAACGCCAGCGAGATTAAACCGGTCATAAGGGCGATATTCCACACCCAGGCGGCCGCAACGCCCAGCTTCTCGCCATACACCCGCACGCCGCACAACCGCGGCACCAGATAAAAGCATTCGCCTATGAATAGATTGGAGAAAGCGCCCAAAATAACGCCGTTGACGTGGATGGGCCGCAGCCGGCCGAAGGTCACCTCTGAACTGTGGCCGAGATAATCCGGATAGTTGAACATAGTGGCGATCACGGCGCCGACCGTCGGCGTGATCATCAGCCAGAACATGCCCCAATAAAGCCATGTCTGCACGACCTGCCAATTGACAAGGTCATCCAAGTCGAGGCCGGCGAATTTGCCGTGCAACACTGTTTCGGTTTCGGCCATCCCTCGTCCCAATCCCCTGGCGACCCCGAGGTTCCCTCGTCCCGAAGGCCACTAGCGCGAACTCATCGACCACCACTTTCACAAAGACGGTGGAAGTCATCGATCGAATATCGAACCGCTAGCGGATCCGGGCGGGCCGCCAGCGGAGACTGCCGTCATTATTCTTAAGCTCGATTCAAACCGCTTGCCGCCTTCCCGGGCGCGACAGCAACCTTCTTCCGACCAAGAAATCGAACGATTAGGTCGCCACCAGTCGTCCGCGAAGCGGGGATGGGCCTTCGCAGCCGGGCTATTGACTTACAGCAAAGGTAATCGCCAATGCCGTTGCGCCTACATGGAAAAGTTTGTTCATAACTCCCCCGTTATTAAACTTTGCTGAGATATTACTAAAATCTAAAACAGATGCCTAGTCACGTCTGCGTTATTAAAGCAAGAGGAAAGCACACGCTTTGTTACGCTCTAGCATCCAACTTGGAATGCCCGGTGTGATCGAGCCGATGTTCTTACCGGTTTTTTATTTAAAACGACAAAAGTCGTTTTCCTGCTTTTTGAAGTTCTTTTATCCTGCTATTGTTCATTACATGTAAGTTTAAGCGATCCAAAGCCGGGAGATGTAGGATATCTGAAGCCAAGCCGGTGCATTATCGAGATAGCGCATCGGTTGGTCCGGTCTGGCCCATTTGGCCAGATGGCCTCATTTCGATCGCTTCCGTAGGTGAGCGCTAAGCGGACACATTGAAATCGTTAAAGAAATCCAGTCCGCGACCTTAAGCGACCATGCGCCGCGCCGCGTCTCACCACCCCCAGTCCTGCGGCGCCTGACGATTGTACCGGCCGCCGCGCCGCCTGCCAGTCTGCGGGCTTTCATCGCTCCCAAAAAAGTCGAAGCCGCCGTCGCCCCACCAGCTGCCGCTCGCGACTGTGGACGTAGGCCGGCGCGTCACGAAGCCGCCCTGTGGCTGGTTGTTCAGCACTGCGACGAACTCTGTACGAAAGTTGGTCTCGTGGCTCAGCGGCTCGTCCGAGACGATGATCGAGGATCGCGGCAAGGCAGTCGGCGCGATGCGATCGAGCACATCCTGCGGGATGGTGATGCGGTCGAGCGCGCTCTTGGCGTCGTCCCCATTGTCGATCGTCACCGCGGCCCATCGCAAGCCCGCGCCGTTGCGCGCCATCGCCGTATACACATGCGTGCCGATCGGCTTGCCGGGATCGCGGATCGTGACCGGAACCTCAATGGTCGAATCGAACACCTCGCCGCCGTCCGTCCATGGCTTATGCGTGTTGCGCCTCACATAGAGCTTCTGCGTCGCGCGGCTGATGTAGACCGAGACTGGCTCGAGCGCGAGCTTCGCCTCGCTCGCCGCCTTTGCCGCGTCAGCCTTCCTCTTCGCGGCCGCCTTGGCGGCGTCCTTTGCGCTAGCGTCCGCGTCGAGCTTCGATTTCGCATCGGCTCTTGCGTTGTCGAGCAGGGTCCCCGCTTCCACAGCCTTGGCAGCCGCCTTCAGCCTTAGCTCCTCGGCAGGCGCCTTAGCCTGGTCCGTCTTTGCGGCGGCAAGCGCCTTTTCGGCGTGGGCAAGTTCGGCGCCGGCACGGCTCTTGAGCGTTTCCAGCTTGCGCAGCGACGCCATGATCGATGCCGTCTCGCGCTCTGATTTCGCGGCGGCTTTCTTCGTCACATCAGCCGTCACGGCGGCCTCCGCGGCCTCGCGGGCGAGTTTCTCGGCACGGGCCGGCGCAGCGGCGACCGCATCCGCGTTCGGCATGAACAGCGCCGCGTGAGAAAACTCGGCCGGGGCTGCGTCGTCCGGCGAGATGATCACCCGCATCCCGATCCGCGTCTTGTCGAACAGCCTCTCCGCAAAGCCGAAGGGCATCCGCACGCAGCCGTGCGAGGCCGCATATCCGGGCAGCGGGCCGCCGTGCAGGGCTATGCCGTTCCAGGTGATGCGCTGCATGTGCGGCATCGAGGCATCGTCATAGAGGCTGGAATGGTGGTCCAAGTCCTTCTCCAGGACGGCGAAGACGCCGGCTGGCGTCTCGCGTCCCTTGGTCCCGGTCGACACCGGCGCCCGCAGGATCCATCCGTCCTCGTCATAGAAAGTGACTTGCTGGGTCTTGATCGACACGATCGCCATGATCGGCTCGCCTGCATGGCGCGGCGCCGTCGCTTCCGTTGGAGGCGCAGGGCGTCGCGCCTGTCTCGCTTCCGCGCCGGCAGGCAGCGCCGTCAGCGCGGCAATGGCCGCGAACATTATTATGACAGTAGGCCTCCAACGCCGGATCGTCACGGCGGAATGCGCTATCCGAAATCGATTTGCCATGCCATCCCCGGTTGAAATGCCAGCCAACGCTTGCGTCGATCAGGTATCAGATCACGCCCTTTAGGTCCACTTACCGGCGCCAACAATCAACGTTACGCTCCTAGTCGCTAACGGCACGTTCCCATGGCAGTCCTCAAGTATTGGAGCGGCAGCAAGGGAGCGGCGATCGCTCCATCCCACCCTTTAGAGGTCTACCTGCTCGGCGATCATAAGCGCGTCGCCGACCTCAATGCCGAGGCGCCTCACGGTGCTTTCAACCTTCGAATTTCCCAATAAAAGCTCGACCGCTCTAGAGCCGGAGAGACTGTCCTTCGGCGGCTGCGAGTTTTTCGGTGAGCGCATAGGCGTCAAACTTCGCTAATGTTGGTGCCGGCTGAGGGATTTGAACCCCCGACCTTCGGTTTACAAAACCGCTGCACTACCACTGTGCTAAGCCGGCACGAGGCGCTTTTTTTTGCAAGACACTCTGCTTCGAGCTTAAGGCCCGGCGTTGCGCTTGCTGCGTCTGAAGCTGCAAGGGTGATAACAAATCCGGCGCCACAAGGCAACACGGGAGCCTTAGCGTACATGGATTATCCGCTGACGCCGCTGAGGGCTTGCCTTGCATGGACGCCACCTCGCGCCTAATGTTCATGGCGTCATTATTCATGGGCGGAGCCGCCAAATGTCTGCCGAAGCGGCTCCCGGAGGCGATCGCGGCATGACGAAAACTTTGCGTATCGCGTGCGCGCAGTTGAACCCCGTCGTCGGGGATGTGAGCGGCAACGCGGCGCTGGCGCGGGCGGCAAGGGAGGAGGCGCGCCTGCAGGGGGCTGAGCTTGTGGTTTTTTCCGAGCTCTTCATCGCAGGCTATCCGCCCGAGGACCTCATATTAAAGGCCGCCTTCGTGCGGGCCTGCATGGATGCGGTGCGCGATCTCGCAAAAATAACCGGGGATGGCGGCCCAGCTCTCCTGGTTGGCTCGCCGTGGGCGGAGAACGGGAAAGTCTACAATGCCGTTGCTCTTCTCGCCGGCGGGACAGTCGAAACGCTACGCTATAAGGTCGATCTGCCAAACTACAGCGTCTTCGATGAAAAGCGGGTTTTCGCGCCAGGAGCGATGCCGGGACCGTTGAATTTCAAAGGGGTTCGCCTCGGGGTCCCGATCTGCGAGGACATCTGGACCGGCGCCGTGACCGAATGCCTCGCCGAAAGCGGCGCTGAAATCCTGGTTGTGCCCAACGGTTCGCCATTCACGGTGAAAAAGCGCGAGCAGCGGGAGAATATCGCGGTCGCGCGGGTGGCCGAGACCGGCCTGCCGCTCATGTATGTCAACCAGGCTGGCGGACAAGATGAACTCGTCTTCGACGGAGCGTCCTTTGTCCTCAATCGCGGCGGCAAGCTCGCGGTTCAATTGCCAGCCTGGGAAACCGCAGTCGCCGTCACCGAGTGGCGGCGCGAAGCTGAGGGCTGGACTTGCCAACCGGGGCCGCTCGCTGTCATCGAGGAAGGGCTTGAGGCGGCTTATCTCGCCTGCGTCATGGGCCTGCGCGACTATGTGGACAAAAATCGCTTCCCTGGGGTTGTTCTTGGCCTTTCGGGCGGCGTCGATTCCGCCCTTTGCGCCGCCATGGCGGTGGACGCGCTTGGCGCGGCTCGTGTGCATTGCCTGATGTTGCCCTATCGCTTTACGTCGAATGCGTCGCTTGCCGACGCCGCGGCCTGCGCGGAAGCGCTTGGCTTGCGCTATGACATCGTTCCGATCCACAGCGCCGTCGAAGCGTTCGATGCGATGCTGGAGCCGCTTTTCAAAGGCGCCGGACGCGGGATCGCCGAGGAAAATCTCCAGTCGCGCATCCGCGGCACGACGCTGATGGCGATTTCCAACAAGTTCGGCGGGATGGTGGTCACCACGGGCAACAAGTCCGAGGTCTCGGCGGGTTACGCCACGCTCTACGGCGACATGAATGGCGGGTTCAACCCGATCAAGGACCTCTACAAAACGCAGGTTTATGCGCTGTCCCGGTTTCGCAATAGCGCGCGCCCGAAAGGCTGCCTCGGCCCTGGCGGCGTGGTCATCCCGGAAAACATTCTGACGAAGGCGCCCACCGCGGAGTTGCGCGACAACCAAACCGACCAGGATTCGCTGCCGCCTTATGACGAGCTTGACGATATTCTGGAAGGGCTCGTGGACCGTGAGGAGCCGCTCTCCGTCATCGTGCAGCGCGGCCATGCGCCGGAAACCGTGAAGAAAGTCGAGCGCCTGCTTTATCTTTCCGAATATAAACGGCGGCAAGCGGCGCCGGGCGTGAAGATCACCGAGCGCAATTTCGGCCGGGACCGCCGCTATCCCATCGTCAACCGCTTCCGCGAGACGGTGGAATAAGGCCGGCAGCAGAAGTTTATTAGGTAAAACTCTCCGCCCAATAGTGGGGGTGAAGCGGCGCCTCCCAAACTTAATTCACAGGTTCGCTTATCTGTGCACCCCCGCCGGTTTTTGAGACGTAAAGGGCCTTTGCTCCCGCGAAGGCGGTTCAACCACGCAAGAATCACGATGATCGCCAAGCCTCGCCGTCTGATGTTTCGGATGTCCCAAATCATCGAGATCATAGTCCTGCTTCTGGCGTTTGCTATGCGGGACGTGCGTGAGCGATTTCGGCCTCGTCCACGGCCAAATGACGCGCCTTTGGTTTCCGGAATAGCTCCGGCTGAGGAGGGAAACACGCGGCCGTTGTCAGAGACCCAGCTAGAACAACTCCATTGCTGGTTCCGCCAACACCAAGAGGGATGGACGCGGTTCGCATGTCCGCCTTACTTCCCCAATTATTTGGTTCGGGTCGAGCATTCCGACGGCACAATTATGGATGTGTTGTTTTTTACAAAAATTCGACCCGAAGTTCGCTTTAGGAAATTAAGAGACGGACGATCCGACGGCGGGTGGTTGTCCGTGCCAAGGGCAGAGGTAGAGCGTCTGATAGCACTCTTGAGCGACAAAGGTTAGCAGTGAATTTGTGCTGCCTTTCGATCCAGTAGGCGGCGCGCAATCGAAGGCTTAGACGCATATTACTAGGGCAGCGGGGGCCTTACTGACCTTCAAGCCGCGAAGGCGGTTGGGCAGGGAAGGGGGCGGAGGCAACGATGCGGTTTTTCTACAAGGTAAGATTTTATGCTTTCATGTTTCTTGCGGCGGTGCTGTTTGCCGAGGGCGTCACGATTTGCGATGCGGTTGGGCATTGGCTGGGCATGATTGGTGGTCTTTTCGGGTTCGGATTGAACTTATATGGCCAGATTCGCAAAGCTTCCAATGAGCCATACCCCCCTGAAATCCCCAATCAACAGGCCATCACCATCGCACTCTTCGTCGCAATGGCTATTTTCCTAACACCCATGATGGTTGCTGTGGTCCTGGCTGTTTTGCTTCGAGGTAAACATTGAGTCCGGTCACGCTGGCCTTTGACCCGCCCCCTGGAAATCGTTACAGAGTTAGGCCAACTGTGCAGCCATTAGGCAAGCATCCATGACCAAAACCGTCAAAGTCCGCTTCGCGCCGAGCCCAACCGGGCGGCTCCATATCGGCAATATCAGGCCCGCCGTGTTCAACTGGCTATTCGCGCGGCGCGAGGGCGGCACGTTTCTCCTGCGGTTCGACGACACCGACTTGGAGCGGTCGAAGGAGGAATATGTCACCGGCATCCGCGAGGATCTCACCTGGCTCGGCCTCGGCTGGGACGAGGAGCTCCGGCAATCGGAGCGCTTTGCCTTTTACGAAGAGACGGCGGAAAAGCTTAAAGCCGCCGGCCGGCTCTACGCCTGCTACGAAACGCCGGAAGAGCTGGAGCGGCGGCGCAAGCGGCAGATGGCGCGCGGCATGCCTCCCGTGTACGACCGGGCGGCGCTGAACCTCACAAGCGCGGAGAAGCAGGAGCTTAAGGCGGAGGGCCGCAAGCCCCATTGGCGCTTCCTCCTGGAGCAGAGGCCGACCGCCTGGAAGGATTTGATCCGCGGGCCGCAGGAGATCGACGCGGCGTCGCTCTCGGATCCAGTGCTCATTCGCGAAGATGGCACGCCGCTATACACATTCACCAGCGTCGCGGACGACGCCGATACGGGCGTCACGCATATCATCCGCGGCGAGGACCACGTGACGAACACCGCCGTCCAACTGCAAATCTTCGACGCGCTCGGAGCGGCGGCGCCTGTGTTCGCGCATCATAACCTCCTTGTCGGCGCCCAAGGCGAGGCCCTGTCGAAACGGCTCGGCTCGCTTTCCATCAAGGGCATGCGCGAGGAGGGCTTCGAGCCGCTCGCGGTGATGACGCACGCCTCCTTGATCGGCACATCCGAGGCGCTGGCGCCAAAGGACAGCCTCGAAGCGCTGGCCGGGCTTTTCGATTTTGCGAAGGTTTCCCGCGCGCCGGCTCGCTTCGACCCGGAAGAGTTGAAGGGCCTGAACGCCAAGCTGCTGCACACCATGCCATTCGCCGCGGCTGAGGAGCGCCTCCGCGCGCGCGGGATCGAGGGCGGCGAAGCCTTCTGGCTTGCGGTGCGAGCCAACCTTGAAGTCTTCGCCGACGCCGATCGATGGTGGGCCGTGGTCCGCGGCCCGTTGCAGCCCATGATCGAGGATTTCGGCTTTTGCGGCAAGGCGCTTGCGCTGCTGCCGCCGGAGCCGTGGGACTTGACCACGTGGGCTAAATGGACCGAGGCCGTGAAGCAGGCGACGGGCGCCAAGGGCCGCGCACTGTTCCATCCGCTGCGGCTTGCGCTGACGGGGCTCGACCGCGGCCCAGAACTCAAGGAGCTTCTGCCGCTGATCGGCCACGCAAGAGCCGCGGCAAGGCTCGGCGGCAAGGCCGCATAAGCGCGGGTTCGGCCGACGCAACGCCCCTCGCACGCGCCTGGCAAAGTATGAACTTTGTTTGGGCAGTTGGCGCGGCTGTTCCGGCGGTTGAGTGGCCGTGAAGCGCCGGAGGCGCGGCTTCGGCGTGACGGCCGTTGAGCGGGCTGCCGGGCCGTAACGCGAGAGAACTCTGAAATCGCAATCCAAACGCTGCGAATGGCGCCGGGCCATGCGAGGGCGCCTAAGCAGGCATTCCTTGGCCACCCGGCGAATGCCTGCTGAGAGTTCTTTTGTTTTCGCAGAGTGAACGCTTGCCGCTCACGATAAGGTCTCGCTCACCCAGAGCAAGTCAAGTCTTACCATACCGTTAGCGATGCATCTAAAATGCTCACCTGTGTATTTGTTTATCTATACGCTTGATATGATAACAACGGGTGAGATCAACTTCAGGAGGTTCGGCGATGATACCTCAATACCCGTTTTCCATATTCAACAGCATTGCAGCGGCGCTGTTATTCGCCTTTCTTTCCGCCGGCGCCGCTCTGGCCGGGGATACGCCGGCGGCGTTGCCCGGGGCGAAGCTTATCACTGCGGAAGAAGCAGTGAAAGCGATCGGCAGCGGGGCTGCCCTGATCGATGCGCGCGTCGCCAGTGAATATGCCGAAGGGCACATAAAGGGCGCAATCAACGTTCCATACCGCGAAAAAAGCGCCAAAGCGGCCGATTTTGACGCGAGCAAGGATCAGTTCGATCTGAGCAAGCTGCCGGGGAAGAAGGAGGCTTGCATTGTAATTTATTGCAATGGGCCGGAGTGCTGGAAGAGCTACAAAGCTTCTGTCATCGCGATTAAAGGCGGATATTCCAACGTCAACTGGTATCGCTCAGGCTTTCCCGATTGGAAATCGAGAGGCTTACCCGTCGAATAGGAACCGCGGCATGCAAGATCGGCCCACGGCGCACGAGCAAGGACCACGGATAATCAAGAAATCGGTTATCAAGAAAGCAATGCCTCTCTCGAGACCTCGATGATGAACAAGCTCGCCATAGCGACGCGTATGACGATTGTATTTGCTCTAATGGCGGCTGCCCAAGCCGGCATCGCGGCGATCGCTTTTCATGGACTGCGTCTTTCAGACAGAGACATCGCCGAGGTTTACCAGGCGCGCCTTGTTCCGGTGAGTCAGCTATCCCGCATTAACGACCTCATGCACAGCAGCGTAGAGGAATTGATCATAGCCGTCATCGCGCGCCCAAGCCCTGCGAACGCCCGGCCCTATATCGATCGCGTCGAGAAAAATCTGCGAGAGATCGACGCCATCGCCGCGCAATATATGAAAAACGCCAGCGAGGAGGGCGGCAAGGCGCTCCTCACAGACTGGGCCGCCAAAAGGGATGTGCTTGTTTTGAAAGCCATCAGGCCGGCCATAGCCGCTTTAGGCAAACAGGACTTCAACGACGCGGAGGACACGGTCCTTGGCGTCGCCGTCAAACAGATTGTAGCCGTAAAAGGCGCCTTCGACGCACTCGTCACCGATGCGCTTCGCCGGGCCGAACTTACGAACGGGCAGGCGGACGAGCGTTATAACTTCGTTAAATATCTGATGCTTGGCGCATTGGCCTTCGCCCTGGCTCTAAGCTGTTTCCTGGCGTTTTATGTGAAGTGGACGATCACTGGACCACTGGCCGCCATCAGCGCGGCGATGAGGTCTCTCGCCAAGGGCGACATTGGCGCCGGAGCCGTGTCCAACGCTATCGGTCTGGCCAATGCAGGAGCCATCGGCGCTCTGGACCGGAAGCTCGAAATAACCACCAATGATGAGGTCAAAAACCTCATTAATGCGCTCGCCGCCATGACTGTTAATCTGGGAACGACCGCCGGTGTGGCTGACGAGATCGCCAAGGGAAACCTGACTGTCGAGGTAAAGGCTCTATCGGACAAGGATACGCTCGGCATCGCCCTGCGAAGCATGCTGCAAAAGTTACGCGAGGCCGTTGCCAGCACGATCGAAGCCTCCGAAAACCTATCTTCGGGCGGTCATGAGATATCAACCCGCATCGAGGAACTGTCGTCCGGCGCAACCGAGCAGGCAGCGGCCGCGGAACAAGCTTCCGCCTCCATGGAGGAGATGGCCGCCAACATCAAGCAAACGGCCGCCAACGCCAGCCGGACCGAGAAGATCGCACGCCAGTCGGCGCTCGATGCGCAGGTTAGCGGAGAAGCGGTGAATCGCGCCGTTCTGGCCATGGAGACTATCGCCGCGAAGATCGCCTTCGTGCAGGAAATCGCGCGGCAGACCGATCTTCTTGCGCTGAACGCGGCTGTCGAGGCCGCCCGCGCGGGCGAACAGGGCAGGGGTTTCGCCGTCGTCGCTTCGGAAGTAAGAAAGCTTGCCGAGCGAAGCCAGATCGCAGCCGCGGAAATTGGCGCGCTGTCCGGTCAAACGGTTGCGAGGGCGCGGGAAGCCGGCGGACTGCTCGCAAAACTCGTGCCCGACATCAAGAAGACGGCCGAACTTGTGGAAGAAATCAGCGCCGCCTGCAGGGAAGAGGATATCGGCGCCAACCAAGTAAACCAAGCGATCCAGCAGCTCGACAAAGTGATCCAGCAGAACGCCAGCGCCGCCGAGGAGATGTCGGCCACCTCTGAGGCATTGTCCCGGCAGGCCGGGCGGCTGAAGGCGAACATCGCCTTCTTCAACATAGGCGCGGCGAAAGCGCAAGTTGAAGCCCGGGTTCAAGCAACCCTGGTTTCCGGCGTGATTAGCACCTCGCTAGCGAAAGTCCCTTCTCCGGTGCGGCTGCGTAACGCGGCCTGATCACACCGCTGCGTGAGTGCGCCAAACTGCAAGGCCCACTCAGCGGCTGCAATGTCGCGGAGTAGCGCGAGGGAGCGCGGCTTATCGCGGCAGAGTTACGCACCGGACTCGATCATGGCCATGCCGGTGTCGGAGAAACCGAAATGGTGACCAATCTCATGGATCAGCACGTGGCGGATGACGCCGTCCAGCGGCTCGCCCGTCCGGCCGGCGTAATTGAGGATGGGGATGCGGTAGAGGAAAATTCTGTCGGGCAAACTCGCGGGCTCCCATACGCTTTTGAACGGCAGTCCCACGCCATGATAAAGCCCAAGGAGATCATAAGGATCCCGGATGCGCAGGCCCTTGAGCGTCTCCGCATCGGCGAAATCGGCCACCTGGACTGTCACGTTGCCCAACGCCGCGCGGAACTGCTCAGGCAGCCCGTCCCAAATTACCTGAGCGGCAGCCTCGAAATCTTCGTGCGTCTCCGGCCGACGTGAAGGCATATGCAGCCTCCTTTTCCGCGCCATCAATGCTGGCGCGTTCGGAATCTGGGCTCGTTCACCGCAAAACCCAAGTGTCCGCCGGTCCATATTGGGCCTGGCGGCCGAACTTGATCCATCGCCGCCCGGCTATAGGCCCAAAGCAGGTATTTCTTGGCCGCCCAATGAATGCCTGCGAGCGCCTGTCGCTCGCGACTTTCCCAATACGAGGAGGGGCAGCGCTTGGGTCAGGCCCGAGGGGATGCTTTTGCGAACTCTGCTTCAGACCACATCGGTGTCCGGCCGGTCATCGCCTGCCGAGTGCTCCGTATGCCATCGGCCCTTGTTGTCCTCAAATTCGATCTCTTCGGATTCGCCCGGCCGCTTTTGCTCGGCTGCAGCCTGATAAGCAGCTTCCTCTGCGGCCGCTTTGGTGGGAAAAGTCTCCGAGTATGTGCCCCTTAGCCGGTAGGCCCAGCCTCCGTCATGTTCGATGATTTCGTAATGCGCTTTCGCCATGCACGTCTCACTTTTGGTTATGGCTGCGATCTGCCGCCCCGCTTTCACTTGGTGATTGCGCTGCGATTTATCATGCGCGGGCTTAGCCGCGCCGGGCTTCGTCATGGTCCCGTTACAGAAGCGCCTGTGGAGTGATGCGCAGGACGGGCCTTTCCCGGTATTGTGAAAGAACTCCGCGAAAGCGGCGCCGGCTGGCTAGCCAAGCAATGTCTGCTCAGGCGCCGGGTTGTGCGGCGAATCGCGGAAAAACGATAGACCCTCCGCCCGCTTGGCTGTCGCGGGGGGACGGGCGCGCAGTGCGCTTGCTTTCGGCGCCGCATGAGCTATATCAGGCGCAGAGCGGGCTCACCCATTATCAGCAGCGATCTGGCGTTCGAACGCGCTCATTTTCAGGTGTTTGCGCGACTTCGGTTTAGGCGACGCGCTTCCAAAAAACGAACCGGATCGGAATGATGAGCGTGAAAACGGAAGTCACCCAAGAAAAGCAAGAAAAAAAAGAGAGCGGAGCTTTCGATCTGGCTGTCGTGCTGTTGCAGGCGGTCGCCATTGCGATCGTCATCCGCATTTTTCTGTTCCAGCCTTTCAACATCCCTTCCGGATCGATGATCCCGACGCTGCTCGTCGGCGATTACCTCTTCGTTTCGAAATACAGCTACGGATATAGCAAATACTCCTTCCCTTTCGGCTTGGATCTCTTCGAGGGGCGAATCCTCGCTTCTGAACCGAACCGGGGCGATGTCATCGTTTTCAAAACGCCGCACGACAACTCGACCGATTACATCAAGAGGCTCGTCGGTCTGCCGGGAGACCGGATACAAATGATTGGCGGTGTTCTGAACATCAACGGCCAACCCGTGAAGCGCGAGCGCGTCGCCGATGTCGTGGAGGATACAAAATGCGGTCCGGATCAGGTCGTTCACCAATATCGTGAGACGCTTCCCAGTGGCCGAAGCTATATGACGCAAAAGCTGTCCGAGACCTGCCGCTTCGGCCGGTTCGGCGCCGCGGACGATACGGAAGTGTTCGTCGTGCCGCCGAATCACTATTTCATGATGGGAGATAACCGCGACAATTCGGCCGATAGCCGTTTCACCGATGGCAATGGCGTCGGCTATGTGCCAGCGGAAAACCTCGTCGGCCGCGCGCGGGTTCTCTTCTTCTCCATCGACGAGAATGCAAGCTGGTTTTCCCCATGGCGCTGGCCTTTAGAAATCCGCTGGTCGCGCATTGGAAACGTGATCCACTGAGTGCCCGTAAAGAAACCACACGTTCAAGAGCTTGAGGCTCTGCTCGGCTACACGTTCGAAGACAAGGGCCTTCTGGGCGAGGCTCTCACCCATTCGAGCGCGAGAAGCGAGCAAGGCGGCCGCGATAATGAGCGGCTGGAATTTCTGGGCGACAGGGTTCTCGGCCTCTCTGTAGCGGCTCTGCTGTATATGCGTTTCCCCGAGGCCCGCGAGGTTGAGCTCGCGCGCCATTTCAATTCGCTCGTCTGCAAAACATCGTGCGCCGAGGTCGCTCAGCGTCTTGAGCTGGGGCCACATATCGTGATGGCGGCCAGTGAAGCGCGTTCCGGCGGCCGTAAAAAGGATGTAATCCTCGCCGACGCCTCGGAGGCGCTGCTCGGCGCCATTTATGTCGATGGTGGCTTCGGCGCGGCCGAGGCTGCGGTTCGCCGGCATTGGGCGCCGCTTATCGCAACGACAGAGCCTCCCGCGCCCGACGCCAAGACGGCGCTTCAGGAATATGCGCAAAGCCAAAGGCGCGGCCTTCCCGAATATAAAGAGGTCGCCCGGAGCGGCGCGGACCACGCGCCAAGCTTCACGGTGGAGGTTTCGGTCAAAGGCCTGGAACCGGCGCGGGGCGCCGGGTCATCGCTCAAAAAAGCGCAGCAGGCCGCCGCGGAGGCTCTTTTGAAACGCGAAGCAGTCTGGCCGGCGGAGCGGGAGCATGCCTGAGAACGCATCAACCGGAAGCGGTTCGCATTGCGGCTTCGCCGCCGTCATCGGCGCCCCGAACGCAGGCAAGTCGACGCTTGTCAACGCGCTTGTCGGCGCCAAGGTCTCGATCGTCACCCACAAAGCGCAGACCACCCGCGCCCGCATTCGAGGTATTGCGATTGCGGGGGAGAGCCAGATCATTCTTGTCGACACGCCGGGGATATTTACCCCGAAGCGCAGGCTGGATCGCGCCATGGTCGAAACGGCATGGACCGAGGCCCGCGAAGCAGACGTTGCTGTCCTTGTCGTTGATGCGGCGCGTGGATTTGACGATCTCGTGCCCATCCTTGAGCGTGCCCGCGAGCTTACGATTCCGCTCGTCCTCGCTCTCAACAAGGTCGACAAGATCCAGAAGGAAAAGCTGCTGTCCCTCGCCGCGGAAGCCTCGGAGCGCTTGTCGCTGGAAGGGCTTTTCATGGTTTCGGCGTTATCGGGCGACGGGGTGGACGACTTGAAATCCTATCTTGCGGGCCGAATGCCTGCAGGGCCGTGGCTCTTCCCAGAGGACCAGATCGCCGATGCGTCCCTTCGGCAATGGGCGGCGGAGGTGACGCGCGAAAAAATGTTTTTGCGGCTGCACGAGGAAATTCCTTATTCGTCGACGGTCGAAACGACCGATTGGAAGCAGCGCAAGGATGGGTCGATCCGGATCGAGCAAACCATCTTTGTCGAGCGCGAGAGCCAGCGCAAAATCGTGCTCGGCGCCAAAGGTCAGGCCATCAAGCACATTTCGATGGAGGCGCGCCATGAGATCGCCGAGGGCGTGGAATCGACGGTCCATCTGTTCCTGTTCGTGAAGGTGCGGGAGAACTGGGCCGACGATCCCGAGCGATACCGGGAAATGGGGCTGGATTTTCCTAAGGCATGAATGAAACCGACAGAACTTCGGACCTCACTTGGTGTCTCGCCTTGCGAAGGAGCGTGTGAAAAAATCGCAATGTCCTTTTTGTCATGGCCGGGCGTGATCCGGCCATCCAGTATGCAATTGATATTTCAATGTATTTCTCTGGATAGCCGCGTCAAGCGCGGCTATGACAATGCCGGCCGAGCCCAACCCGATTTCTTCATACGCTCGAAGGCGGGTCTTCCGAACAATAACATAACGCATCGCTTACTGGGTCCCCGCCGGAGTTCACCTTCGTGCAGACGGGGGCGGGACGGCTACGGAAGTGGTCAATGCTTTCGGCGGTTGGTATGAGATGGGCTGACGACGGCATCTTTCTCCTTGGCCGCCCGCATGGCGAAACGAGCGTGATCGCCGACGTCTTCACGAGCAGCAACGGCCGGGCTCGCGGTCTTGTAAAGGGCGGCCGCTCGCGGCGTATCCGTCCGATCCTGCAAACGGGGAATGGCCTGAAGGTGGAATGGCGCGCGCGCCTCGACGATCAACTCGGCGTCTACACCGTTGAGTTGACCGAAGCCACCGCCGCTCGCGTTCTCGACGACAAGCTTTCGCTCGCAGGCGTGACCTCGCTTGCGGCGCTGCTGCAGGTTTTGCCGGAACGCGATCCCCATCCGAAGCTGTTCGAGGCGGCCCGAGCCTGCCTCAAGACAGCCGGCGGCGAAAGCTTTCCTTCATCCCTAGTCCGGTTCGAGCTTCGATTTCTCGATGAGCTGGGGTTTGAACTCGATCTCAGGACATGCGCGGCGACTGGCCGAACCGATGACCTCGCCTATGTGTCGCCGAAATCCGGTCAAGCCGTCACTCGTACAGCCGGAGAGCCTTACCGTGACAAATTGCTGCCGCTACCGGGATCTTTAACCGAAACCTTCGACACAGATCCGCCGTGTCGCGGCGATATCGAGGCGGCCTTCGTGATGACGGGTTACTTTCTGGGCGCCCATGTCTTCGCCGAGACCTGCAAGCCGATTCCCAAAGCCCGGGAGGAGTTTACCAGGCTTCTGGGCCGCCACAAAAAATGAGACGCGGGTAGACGCTAAACGGCGGAGCTTAAACTTTTGCAGCAGAAACTTCAGTGTTGCCGTCGTGTTATCGTAATGCTAGCGCGGTTTTGATTTGCAAAAAAAGCGCCGCCTTCGCTTTGTGCGTGCTAAAGAGAGGAAAAGCGGCGCTCATTAATGGAGCAACCACAACTTTTTTTTAATCATGCTAGAACGGCTTCGGATTAGAATTAAGCGCCAGCCTTGCCGCCTGCCGTAGAGAAAGGGTTCTCGTGGACGTCGTCGCCAGTGTCAAAGTTTTCCTGCTTGTGCACAGAGATATGGCTGGCCCCATTTTGGGAAGTCATAGCGTTTGGCGAGTCTCTCGTCCTTGTAGGGCTTTTTTTTCCGGCGACGGCAATCATGCTGTTCGCCGGCGGTCTTGTGCAAAAAGGATTGCTGGATCCGGCGACGGTCATCAGCTGGTCGATCGCAGGCGCGGTCCTGGGCGATATCGTCACCTATTGGCTCGGCCGGTGGATAGGCCCAAGCGTCGTGCATCATTGGCCCTTGAACCGCGATAAGCAGGCGGTCGCGCGAGCGCGGCTTTTTTTCCGGAAATACGGGTTTCTGTCCATCTTCATTGGCCGCTTTCTAGGACCGGTCCGTTCCACGATCCCCCTCGTCGCGGGGATTATGCGGATGCGGCATATCACATTCCAGATCGCCAACGTCACATCGGCTATGGCCTGGGTGCCATTCATGCTTCTACCGGGTTATTTCTTCGCCCGGACAGTTGGCGATTTCAGCAGCCTGAGCGTTAAGCAATGGGCTGTCGTCGCCGCCTTCATACTGTTGTTAACGGCGCTCTTCACAATCGCTGGCGTAAGGATGCAGGGGAGAAGCGCCAAGGATCGGCGGCGGCGGCGTCCAGTCGCGGCGGAGCCGGCGGAGGCGGCGGAATAGAAAGGCGGCTTTCAAGGCCGAACCATGGAAGGCGTAGTAATCGATACGCGTGGGCTTTCGTGCCCGCTCCCGGTGCTGAAGGTTCGCAAGGCCATGCGCTCCATCGTAGCTGGCACAGCCGTTCAGATCTTAGCAACCGACCCCTTGGCGGAGCAAGATATGCGCTCCTATTGCGCGGCGGCGGCGTGCAGGTTCGTCTCAGTCGATAGGCTTGACGGCGGCGTTATTCGAATGGTCATTCAGAAACGCTAAGGTCCGGCGGCAATCGAGCGATAAGGTCCGCTTTCGCGAGCCTGAGACGAGAAATATCGGTTGAGCGCAGAACGAGATTTGTGCCGTATTGCCCGTCCTCGAAAAACGGATAGCTGCCCATGGCGACGTCGGGGAAAGCCTTCTGACAATCGCCTAAAGGAACCGCAACTTGGCCTTCCGGAGCGTTGACGCGGACCGAATCCGACAACAGCTTCGGCCCCGTCCTGAGCCTCGGTGAAACAGCGTGCAGCATTGCCTGCATGATGGCGGGCACGCCTGCCATGACGATGACGTTTTCGAGTTTGAAGCCCGGGGCCTTTGAAACGGGATTCTCAATCAATTCGGCGCCTTCAGGGATGCGCGCCATGCGTAGCCGCGCCGTCGTCAAATCAGCTTCGGCATACCGCTCGCGAAGAAGCGCCACGGCTCTTTGATCGACATCGATCGCGGCCCCGAACGCCCGTGCGACCGAATCCGCTGTTATGTCGTCGTGGGTTGGGCCGATGCCGCCGGTTGTGAAAACGTAGGTATATGTCCGCCTCAAGATGTTGACCGCCGTCGTGATAGCGTCCTCGTCGTCCGCTACGATGCGGACCTCCTTGAGACGGATGCCGATTTGCGTGCAGTGGTCCGCGACATAGCCGATATTTTTATCTTTTGTCCTCCCCGAAAGAATCTCATCGCCGATAACGAGGAGCGCAGCCGTGATTTCTTCTTGCGGCATGGTGAGCCTATCCACACGAGACAACACGGTGACGTTCATTTCATAATCTTTCGTGGTCCTAAAATCAACATGGCCGCTTCCATTGACACAAGTTGCTGAGAGTGTAGGGGGTTATGCGATGCGCTTATCAGCTATCAACCTTGATAGGCGCCCGAAGTGGATCCAAAGCAAACCGGATGGGCTAGGAACAACGGCTCATTACCGGATTTGATCTACAGAAGTATAAGGCTTTATCTTTTAAGTTGAAACTTGAGGCGAGGCTGCTGAACCATCGGATGCGCCCCGTGGAGCGGAGTTATTTATTGATGTTTGCCGGAAAGCGCAGGATGCATTTGCATCTTGACAGGTTGGTACGGCCGTGCATCTCCCGTCGCATTTCGGACAGGCTACCTGAATCAGAATCTTGGACTGGGCATCCAGCGCGTCGAATCCGAGGACGATGGCGGCCGTTGTGGCGTTCCGAAGTTCGAAGGAAATGGCGAATCATCCATGCCGTACACAACTTGCCGTATCGCGGACCCGTCGCGGCGGCCAGGGCGTAACACTCGCAGATTGAATTCGATCGCAAGAGGGGCGGCGCCGGGCCGGATTAGCGTTCATAGCGGCGGCGCGTTCGCCAACTACCCAGCTCATACGCAAAAGCTTTTTTCAAGCGCCAAGCTTCGGGAGTTGAGACTTTGGTCCAAAGCTGCCATATTTCAACAGCGAGACTATCTGTCTCTAAGCCGGTCGAGTTCTTCCGCAGGACTGTCCTGGCGCACCTTATGTGTATCAACCGCAACGAGCGCGCCGCGCGCAGACGTCATAATCATGAACGGATCGGAATACGGCGCGCCGCTTAGGTTCGCGAACGACGGCAAAATCAGGCTCTACGGGCCGGAAGCCTTTGAAGGCATGCGCCGGGCCGGTCAGCTCGCAGCCACAGCCCTCGACATTCTCGTCGACGCTGTGCGGCCTGGCGTGACCACCGACGCCATCGACGAGCTTGTCTTCGACTTCGCGATGCGGCGCCAGGCGGTGCCTGCAACCCTGAACTACCGGGGATATCCGAAGTCCTGCTGCACCTCGCTCAACCATGTTGTCTGCCATGGCATACCTGGGGCCCGGGTGCTCGTCGAAGGCGACATCCTCAACGTGGACGTCACACTCATCGTGGACGGCTGGCATGGCGATTCAAGCCGCATGTACACCATCGGCCGTGCGCCCCGAAAGGCTGAGCGCCTGATCGAGGTCACTTATGAAGCCATGATGCGCGGGATCGCGGTCATCAAGCCGGGGGCCAAGGTGGGCGATATCGGCTATGCAATCCAGAAATATGCGGAAAGTGAGCGATGCAGCGTCGTGCGCGATTTCTGCGGTCATGGGGTGGGGCTTGTGTTCCACGACAAGCCGAACATTCTGCACTATGGAACGCAGGGCGAAGGCGTGACCCTTGAGCCTGGCATGATCTTCACCGTGGAGCCGATGATCAATCTGGGCAAGCCTCATGTGAAGATGCTTTCGGATGGCTGGACGGCCGTCACCCGCGACCGTTCGCTGTCGGCGCAGTTCGAGCATACGATTGGCGTCACCGCGACAGGCGTCGAGGTATTCACCTATAGCCCAAGAGGCTGGCATAAGCCGCCCTATCCGGGACAAATCTGATCTTTCTCGATTCGATAGATGTGATTATTCACAACGGCAAAAATGCCATGTATAGTGGCATTCGCGGTTTGTTGTTTTGCGTTGGCGATTTCTCATGCCTAATAGCTTCGAAGAGAGCCCTTTATTCGAATTGATTGCCTTGGAAGCGGGCGCCGACGTTGCGCCGCCGCAGCCGCCTCGGCCTATACCCCATTATTGGGGCCATCGGGACCGCCTGAGAAAGCGCTTCCGCGACGGCGGGGCCGAGGCGATCCCTGATTACGAGCTCATGGAGCTTATCTTATTCCGCGCGATCCCCCGAAGGGATGTGAAGCCTTTGGCGAAGGAGATCCTTGCGAGGTTCGGCTCTTTCGCCGAAACCATTACAGCTTCTCCAGAGCGGCTCATGGAGATCGAAGGCGTAACGGACGCCGTTGTGACAGAGATCAAGATCGTGCAGGCGGCCGCATTGAGAACCTCTCAAAGCGAGGTCAAGAAAAGGCCCGTGCTGGCGGCGATGTCCACCGTTCTGTCCTATCTGCGCTCCGCGATGGCTTTTGAAGACCGCGAGCAATTCCGTATCCTGTTTCTCGATCGCCGCAATAAACTCATCGCGGACGAGGTGCAAACGCGCGGCACCATCGATCATACTCCCGTTTATACGCGAGAAGTTATGAAGAGGGCGCTGGAGCTTTCGGCGTCCGCGATCATCCTTGCGCACAACCATCCATCAGGCGACCCCACGCCGTCGAAGGCCGATATTGATATGACGAAGCAGATCGTGGACGTGGCGACGAAGCTAGGCGTCGTCGTCCACGATCACATCATCCTGGGGCGGGACGGCCATTTAAGCATGAAGTCCGTTGGGTTGCTCTGAGCGCCTCATAGGCATATTAGCTCGCGAGGTCGCTGCCTTCGCCGGAGAGTGAAAAGCTTTCAGCTTGTGATTTCCGGCGAGGAGGACGGCATGGCGAGTCATATGCCTCCGGCCACTTTTTGTCTTGGCCGCGAAGGCGGCCATCCAATAATCGGGACGTTAAAGGTTTTTGCACACAATAATATAACACATCGCTTGCTGGGCCCCGCCTTCCCGGTACGCAACGGAACCGGTAAGAAATTTATTTTCGGTTGGCGTGAGACGGTCGCGACTGCGGCCCGCGCCCGATTGCGCGCGGGCGCTTCTATTGACGACGCCAAGATGGCGCAGGGGCCGCGCCTATACATCAAGCACGATCTTGCCCATATGCGCGTTCGATTCCATATGCCGGTGCGCTTCGGCGGCTTCCGCAAGTGGGAAGGCTTTGTCGATCACGATCTTGACCGATCCGTTTTCGATGAGCGGCCATACCTTTTGCTCAAGCTCGCGGGCAAGATGGGCTTTGAACTCGGGTGTTCTGGGCCGTAGCGTCGATCCCGTCAGCGTCAGGCGTTTTAACATCAAGGGCATGAGATCGAGTTGCAGGCGGGCGCCTTTAAGGAACGCGATCTGCACGATGCGTCCGTCCGCGGCGGCGCAGGCGATATCGTCCTGCACATAGGCGCCGCCCACCATGTCGAGAATCACGTCAGCGCCGCGGCCGCTCGTCAGCTCTTTGATTTCCTTGAGAAAGGACTGCGTCTTGTAGTTTATGGCGCGCTCCGCGCCGAGCCTTTCACAATAGGCGCATTTTTCGTCGCTGCCTGCCGTCGCAAAAACGCGCGCTCCAAAATGGACGGCAAGCTGGATCGCCGTCGAGCCGATGCCGCTCGATCCTCCGTGAACGAGAAAGCATTCGCCTGCCTTCAAAGCTCCGCGTTCGAAGACGTTGTGCCAAACGGTCATGAAGGTCTCAGGGATGCAGGCGGCTTCGGTCAGCTTAAGGTTTTTTGGCGCTCTCAGGCATGATCCGCCATGCGCCAGCGCATATTCGGCATAACCGCCGCCAGCAGTCAGCGCCGTCACCTTGTCGCCCACGCGCCAGCGGGACACGTCTGCTCCCAGCGCTGCAATCTCACCGGCGACTTCAAGCCCAGGTACATTCGAGGCGCCCGGAGGCGGCGGATAAAGACCCAGGCGCTGGAGGACGTCGGGGCGATTGACGCCGGCTGCTTGAACCTTGATCAGCACCTCCCCCGCGCCAGGCTCCGGCGTTGGAAGGTCGGTGAGAGTGAGGACCTCCGGACCGCCCGGCTCACGGATGACAATTGTTTTCATGACCTTTTCTCCAGCGTGTCCGGCCGAGCCCCATTTGGCGTTTCGAACCTTTACCGCAAATTAACAGGCTCTAGCTAATATTACTCAACCTAAGCTGGGCCAGCCCGTAAACACCTCCATAAACTTTTTGAGCCGCGTCCTTGATGCGGCTTTTTTTTTCGCTAAGCTCAGCTTGGCGGGCGCGTCCGTCTTCACGTTTTGAAAGGCAGTTGCTGCTACGCTTGTTTTGAATAGGTTCCGGCTTTTTTAAGGCCGGGTCGTTTTGCGTATGGCGGATTAATATGAAAAGCTCCAGCGTCTCCGAAGTCCTCCCGAACGCCGAACTTTTGTCGTTCGGGGATCGTTTCACAACGTCGCCGCAATTTAGCAAACTTTTCCGCGAGGGCATGGAACTCGTCGAGGAAACTGCCGAATATCTTGATGGCGAAGGCAGAACTCAATCAAGGCGCCTGACCCCCCCAGCAAGCCTTGCCTACACCTCCGAAAGCATAAGGCTGACGACGCGTCTCACACAGCTCGCCTCGTGGCTGCTCGTCCGCCGCGCGATCGCAGCGGGCGAAATCACCGCCGCCGAGGCTCATAATCACAGGCACCGCGTTACTCTCTCGCGCCAAAGCGCTCTTCGTCCGAACGGTTTCGATGATCTACCAGAGACATTCAAGAAACTGATCGCCGATAGCCACCGCCTTCACGACCGGATTTTAAGGCTGGAGCGTATTTTCGATGACGGCGCCACCGCCGCGAATGAAAGCGCCTCTCGGATTAATGGGCAGATTGAACGCATCAGGCTGGCTTTTCCCGCCGCTTAAAGCTTCATCCGCGCGCTTCCCCCGTCCTCCCCGCCTCTGCGCGACGGTAAACTCCGGTGGGGATCCAGTAAGCGATGGGTCGTGTTATCCCTGTCTGCCCTACGGGGCAGCTTGCGGGGATGGCGCTAGCCTAGAGTCAGAATTTTTGACGGATCATATAAGATCAATGCTTAAGCTTAGGCTCCGAACGCACCTTTTTCTATCAAAAGCGATACTTTGAAGCTTCGTGCATCAGAGCGGGATCCCCGCCACGGCTCGGCCTTTAGGGCGGGGCGGACTCCGGGAAAAAGTCTCTGACATTGATACGGATCGCCCGAACGTCTCTGCCGCTTGGCAATGACGAACGCCTGCAATCGAACGCACGTTGCTTTGAGCGCTTGGCGATTATTTTTTAAAAAATGCGCTCGCAGCATCTTTATGCGTGTCTTTTTGTTTGATCACCGCCTCGGCGCGGGCGATCTCCGCTTTCAAGAGATCGATATAAACACGCAAGTCCGCGACGGAATAGAGCGTGAGGTCCTTTGGCTTTGAGGGCTTATTTCGCGGCTCAAGATCGTCGATGTCCATGTTTTCCGCTTTCCGCTATGAGCCCGCCATCCAGCTACCGGGGAATGGGTTCGGCTTGAGGCGGCAGGGCTGCGGTTTGTCCGCCGGCTGGTTGAATTAAAACTTCGGATTGTGCAACATCGGCGGCGGCGTCTGGTTGCGTTGCGGCGTTCGTTGGATATCCGCCGCCGGTGAATTGCAGCCGTACGATCTTGCTCGCGCCCGTCTTGACGATCAGGTCGCGCCATCCCGCGTTCGAAGTCCGGGCCCACGGCGATTGGGGGCCTCACGCCGACGGTTTGCGATATGGGGCGGAAGCCGACGTCGCTAGGCTCGAAGACAACGAGCGTACACCCTTGTGGCGAGCACCAATCCTGGCCGGTTAAAAGCACGAGCGCCTTCGCGCGCCCGTCACTGTTAAGGTCGGCGCCAGCCTGATCGAAGGGGCTTTGCGCTTTTTTCTTGGTTATGCGCAGGCGTTCGGCCGCCTTGGTCAGTTCGTCCGAATTGAGCGGCATCGCAATAGTTTGCGGGGAAGTTTTCCTTGGTGAAAGCGCAACGGGACCGTTGTCCGCAGCGCCGGGGGTGACGGCGCTCGCAGGCTTTTCACTAGAGCCGCAAGCCACCAGCGCGCTCGCCGCGAATCCGGTGAAAACCGTAATCCGAACAAGCTGGATACCGCGCGCTGTTGATTTCAAAACGGTACTCATTCAGCCAGAGAAACGCCGCTCAGAAGGCGGAACTATGGCTTAGAATGCAGAGCCACAGCGCGCGAGTGAGTGGAAAGCCGCAGGCTTGTTAGATATCCTGTCCCGCGACGGCTGGGAGTCGGGCAGGCGCTGGTTGCGGCGTTTCGTGCTCTTGGCCCTCCGGCCCCGTCAACGCTTTTCTAGCCTTCACGCTCCAGTTCCAAAGCGCCTCCGCCGGTAATGGCAACACCAGGAACCAGTGCTCGAGTATCCCCAAGGCAAGGATTACAATATAGAATGTGAAGGCAAGCAGTTCAAATGGATCGTTCTGGATCGCCAAAGCCTTGTGCACAAGTATAGCGATCGCGACTGTCGAGACAGTGATCGAGACCGGGAACAGGAGGTTCATCGGCCTTCTTTTGAGAAAGCTGGTTAAATAGCGCAGTTGCTCCGGGAAGAAGTGATCGTTCAAGTTCCGCACGCCAAGCACCGCATTAATCTTGGCGCTCGAATGCATCAGCCAGATGATCGTATAAGTCCAGGAGCCGACGTGATTTCTGCCAGCCATCGTCGTGAAGCAGATCACAACCCCAAGCAAGGCTGCCGTGATTTCATGATAGAGACTCGTCTCCGCGGCGTGCCAAAAATGGATCGGACCTTTGCATGATGATGGACAGGGCGTGGTTCGAGGTCCGGTGATGAGCCCGGTGTAGAACGTAAATTGTGTCCAGGCCCAAGCAAGCAGCCCGAAGGTGAAACTCAAATAGGCTGACGCAAGACTGTCGCTCTCGCTGGTGACCTTCAGCCCATAGATCGACGCGACAAGCACGAATGTCACGCCGAGAAAGCTCCATTTGTAGGTATATTTGGGCAAATTGTTGAGATAGATGACGGCCCCCGTGCTGAACCACCAAATGAAGAGTACGAACAATACCGGGAGCCCGAATGTAATCACCTCATCCTCACTACCATGCTGGAGCCAGCCGCACGCGGTCGGGCAGTTCATTGCGTGCGGCCGGCAAAATATAAAGCCGCGCAAATGTCGCCGCCGCCGCAGCGGAATAACCTATGTTCTTGAGGAGCCCAGAAACCCCGCCTTCCGCCTTCGCCGCTTCGCGTCGCTCGGAGATATGAAACAGCCGTTCCAATCCACGATGGAAGGCAGGATTGTCAAGATCGAGTTTGACCGGGAACACCTGCTGGGAAATCTGGCTCGTAATGCGGAAGACCTTGAAATCGTAGTCCGTCGGATCCATGCCGAGCGCTTTATGGAAGGCCGGGCGGGAGTGATCGCGAATGTACATTGTCGCGAAGACGGCCAGCACGAAGAATCGCACCCAAAGCTTGTTAAGCCCGCTCAAAAGGTGTGGATTAGCGCGCATCAGTAGGGCGAACGCTTCGCCATGGCGGAACTCGTCATTGCACCAGTTCTCGAACCACTTGAAAATCGGGTGGAACCTAAGCTCCGGGTGCTTCTGAAATTGGCGGAAAATCGTGATGTAGCGAGCGTAGCCGATCTTCTCGGACAGATACGTCGCGTAAAAGATGAACTTCGGCTGGAAAAACGTGTACTTCTTCGCCTTTGTGAGGAAGCCTAGATCGACGCCGATGCCAAGATCCTTGAGAGTCTCGTTTATGAAACCCGCATGCCGCGCCTCGTCTCGCGCCATGAGTTCGAACAACTCCTTCATATCCGGATTTTTGGCTCTCTTTTTCATTTCAGCGTACAGCACACATCCTGAGAATTCGGCTGTAACCGAACTTATCAGAAAATCTTCAAACTCCTTTTTTAGTTCCTCGGGTAACGAAGACGTGTCGACGTTGAATTCTTCGTTCCGGATAAAGTGACCCTGGTTCGGGTCGCTTTTCATCTCGGCGATGAGGCCGTCCCACTCCTCCCGGACGGGAGTAACGTCGATACTGTCGATTTCATCGAAATTGGTCGTGTAGAACCGTGGCGTTAGGATCGTGTCTTGTTGTGCTTGGCGCGTCGATTCGTTCATCGCCTCGCCGCGGCTTGTCGCCTCGGTCATAGTTTCCTCCTGGGGGTAAAACTGACTTCATAGAGTTCTGTGAGCTCGAATCCGGCGTGGATGCGCGTCGTTATCCGGCCGAGCCAATTCGCGCGCTTCACGGTAGCCTGACGCCGCTCGGTGATCTTTTGTCCGAACGCGGGCTTGATGGGGGCGCCATGGACGATGACCTCATCTCCCGGCCCAATGTCTACGTCTCCATCGAGTTCCACATAGGCATGCAGGCTATCCGCCGTGTGCTCGACCTCGACGGTGCATGGCACCTCGAAGGTTTCGCGGCCTCCCAGCCAATCGCTTATCGAGTATGCTGTCATCGGGTCTTGCCTGCGGCGGGCAGAAGTTGGGTGAAGGTCTGGGCATTGGTGTGGCCGAAGGCCGCCAGCTCAAGGGTGTCTCCCGTAGCCGGATCGGAAAGAGAAAGCTGGCCGTCGGACCACAACGTAAGCAAGAAGGGCGCATCCGGCCCAGCTTTCGTCTCGAGTTCCCGTCTCCCGCCCAAAAGGCGGATCGCAGAAGCCATGAAGGTATTTTTCTCGCGGGGAAGCACAGTGAAGGGCTGAGCGGCGCCTTGATCGTAGACAGCGATGCCGCCCGCGGGGGCATCCCGGAAGATGAGCGCCCGCGTGTAGGCCGCCGTACGCTGCGGGGTCAGATCGACCGTTCGCGTGCCGGCGATATTCATCGCGATCACAATCGAGAGGACTGCAAGGACTGCTGCGGCTCCGAGAAGCGCTGGCTTATTCACACCTTGTATCATTCTTGGGCGTTTCCGAATCCCTACGCAGCTTCCGAAGCCCGCTGACCCAAGTCAGTCTCTTGCTTTTTTTCAGCCGGTAGAGTTGCGCCTTCGGCTTCTCGCGGAGTTGCGGTTCCCGCTTCGCTATCGCGGTCTTTGAGAAAAGGAGCAAGAGCGGCTCTAAGTATCTCGGTCACTTTTTGCGGTTCCATCACGGCGCGCAGCATGGGCTCAGGCGCAGAGAAACGCCAAGGCCGGGTATGAGGCCAAAGGATGAGGTAGGCGATCCTATCCTTGCCGGAGAGCGCAAGCGCGATGTCGGCGGTGCCATTCGCATGCATTCTGAGACCTGCCGCCTTCACGATGCGAAGCGGAACGTTGACAGCCTTCGTGAAAGCGATGCCATAACGAAGCACCACGCGGCGCGTCGTTACGGTGTAGATAGTCGTCCGCCCGACTAGAAAAGCGAATGTAAGGGCGAAAGTGGCGACAATGCCAAGCAGCGCAGCCAGCCAAGCATCGAGTTCGAACGCCTCTTGAAGCGGCTTCCCGTCGGAGACAGTGACCACGATCCGCCAGACCATCAGCACCGCGAAGTAAAGCGTGATGGTGCGGATATGGCAAAGATGAACTGCCAAGGACCGCCAACTTGGCGATCCCTGCCATAAGATCTTCTCGTCTTCGGGAAGCTGGTACGGGAGCCCCCGTACCGGCTCGAAGTCGTATTCATTCATATAAGGGGCTCCTGACGGGACGGCTCTGCGTAGAGTGTGCCGCCGCCATAATATGCCACCACCTTGTCTTCCTCAAGGAGCGTTACACGATCCGGACTCGCCAGGGTCGGCGCCGAGGCGAACTGGCTTCCCAGAATTGATTCGACCTTCACGCGACCTTTGCCTTGATCGACCTTGGAGAAAGTGATTGGAAGGAGGATGCGCTTTCCGCCTTTCACTTCAACCTCAAGATAGCGGATCGTAACTTCTGCGCGGTCAATCCACACATCGCGGACAGTGCCGCCAACCTCGCCATCGGCGCCGATAACCGTGAAGCCGCGAGGATCGCGATCATGCTCGTCGATGCTGTACTCGTTGGCGACGCGAAGCGGCGCGATGCGAGTCAGGCCCTCAACGGTAAGGTCCGGCGTATTGGAGCGCTGAACCCATGATCCAGGCCCGACGCCATCCAGCATGGGGTTGCCTGTCGGGATCAAAGGCGATCCGCCGAAGGAGCTTGAGGGCACGGCTTTGATGGGCCGCTCCTTGTTGGTCACAGACTGAGGCGAGGTTACTGTGCCGCCATGGAAAAGGCGGAACACTTTCTTGTCTGGGATCGCGAACCAACCCGGAGTTTCATTGCCGCCACGTGGCTCGGAAACCAAGGGATATCCCTCGCGCCGGTCTTCGCGCCGCAGATAAAGGATGAGAAGCGCGAAAAAGATCCAGAACGCGTAGAGCGTGACCTGGGCGACGTCGAGGTGCGATGTTAGGGCGCCTGCTGGCATTTATAAACCTCCAAAGTTTTATTAACCTGGAAAATCGGCAAGGCCGAGGTGGGCTGGCGTTTGCCTGGATGCATTACCCGAAGTCCGCACCAGGGGGCCGATGGCCGCGAGCGTCGCGAACAACAGGGCAATTTCGACATGATAGACAATGAGGTAGCTGGTGTCTGCTCCCATGAGCGCTGGGCCGAGGCTTCCCCGTGCCGCAAGGTCGGCCATAATGTCGCGGAGAGCGCCGCCAAGCGCGATGCCGCCGCCTGTGGCCGATGCGCCGACCGCGCCCCAAGCTCCGAGCGCGAGGCCAGCCTGCTCGCTTTTTGCAAGCTCCATTGCGGCGGTTAAGGTCCCCGCGGCGAAAAATCCGCTGCCGAAACCGAGCGCGACGACGCCAATCTCAAAAAGCGCGGGCTCACCCAGGGGCGCAGAAAAAACGAAGGCTGTGAGGGCGCCGAGCCCGATCAAAACGCCATACGCGGCCAGCCGGTAGGGATCGGCGCCGCAATCGAGCCTGCGGGCGGCCAGCGCTAGCGAGAGGAGTGCGCCAACCGCAAAACAGGCCGTTAGCGCGGTCGTTTGAGCGACTGTCATGTGGAGCACCTGACCGCCATAAGGCTCGATCAGGATATCCTGCATGCTGAAACCGACCGTGCCGAGGCCCAGCGCAATGAAAATTCTCGTCCAGCGTCCGCCCTGCATGAAGACGCGCCAAGAAGCCGAGAAATCCTTTTTCGGCTCGGCTTCCAAGGTTCGCCTTGGACGGCGCGGCTCCTGTTTCCAAAGCGCGATCAGGTTCAGCACCATGGTCGCAAGCGCCGTGCCCTGAATGACTTCTATAAGCCTGACTTCACTGAAATTGCTGAGCAGACGGCCGAACAAGACCGCGCTCACGGTCATGCCGAGGAGAAGCATGACGTAAAGAAAAGCCACTACGCGAGGGCGTTTTTCTGCAGGCGCCAGATCCGTGGCCAGCGCCAGACCGGCCGTTTGCGTCGTGTGCAGCCCCGCGCCAACGAGCAGGAAAGCCAAACCGGCCGCTAGCTTGCCCAGGATCGGCGGCCCGGTCGTGTCTCCAGAAAGCAGAATGAGCGCGAATGGCATGATCGCGAGGCCGCCAAACTGCATGAGCGTGCCGAACCAGATATAGGGAACACGCTTCCAGCCGAGCAGCGAGCGGTGAGTATCGGACTTGAAGCCGAGAAGCGCCCGGAATGGCGCAAACACCAGGGGCAGGGCGATCATCAGGGCGACGAGCCAAGCGGGCACCGCGAGTTCGACGATCATGACGCGGTTCAGCGTGCCATTTACGAGCACAAGCGCCATGCCGACTGTCATTTGAAACAGCGAAAGCCGCAGGAGGCGATGAAGCGGCAGCTGTGGCGTGGCGGCGTCTGCGAAAGGCAGAAAACGCGGACCAAGTTTTTGAAGGACTGCGCGGAAAGGCGAGATTGGGGAATTTGCGTGCTCTTTAATATCCTGCACGGCATGCAGGGGCGCGGCTCCAGCCTCTCTCTCCTCTACGGGAGGACAGAGCGCGCTGGGTGTTCCCGCTTCCCTATGGTCCAACAGGTCTGTCACGAAGCGATCAGCTCCATCGCTTGGGAGGTGTAGAAACCGTTAACGATACGCTGAGACTGGCCTTGCCGCCAACGCTCAAACCGCCTGTCCTTAGCGATCATCCCGGACAATTTGGATTCTCCGACAGGTTCTATCGCGGGCGAACGGTCGGACTGTGGAAAAAGCTTTCCAGCGGTGTGCATTACGCTGAGCGCAAAGGTCTTAGGCGCGAAGGTGAACGCCACCTTGGCTGTTGTCCTATCCGCTAGTCCCGCAAGCACATTAACAAGGTCTTTCGCAGGGTAATGAATGAGCGAATCCATCGCAACGCAAAAATCGAAGCGCCCGTGGCGATCGTCCAGCATATCGCCTGAGTGAAACTCGATTTTGTCTGCGACGTCTGCGGGTAAACGCTCCTGCGCAAGTCCAATAAGAGTGGGCGAAAGATCGACGGCGACGACATGGGCGCCGCGTCGTGCCGCTTCGACGGACAGCATTCCGGTCCCGCAGCCTGCATCAAGAAGCCGCGCCCCGTGCATGTCATCCGGCAGCCAGTTCATGAGCGTGGCGCGCATCCTGTCGCGCCCTGCACGAACGGTGGCGCGGATGCCGCTCACCGGCGCATCCGTGGTCAGCTTCGCCCAGTTATCTGCCGCCGTCCTATCGAAATAGGTTTCCAGGTTGTCCCGGCGGGCGAGGTAGGTTGGCGTTGGCATCAATTGTATCCCAGAAAATCAAAGATATCGCGATCTTTCATCGGCTTGCAGTCGACTGGCGGCTCCGTTCCCGCCCACAAAGCTGTAGCGAGCTGCAGATATTCTTTCTGCACGGCCTCCAACTCGGGGGTGGGCTCCATTTCGAACAGCGTCTGCTTCTTCAAGCGGCTCATCCGGATACAATCGAGATCCTGGAAGTGGGCCATGCGGTTCAGCCCGATGGCCGCGTTGAAGCGATCGATTTCGTCAGTGTTGCGGCTGCGATTGGCGATCACGCCGCCAAGGCGCACCCGATAGTTTTTGGATTTCGCTAGAATTGCCGCCACAATGCGGTTCATGGCGAAGATGGAATCAGGTCGTTCGCCGTAACGATCAGAGCGCGTTCGGCATGCTGCAATGGCGCCGCGAAGCCCCCGCAAACCACGTCGCCAAGCACGTCGAAGATCACGACATCGGTGTCATCGAGGAGATGGTGCTCTTTCAACAGCTTCACCGTCTGGCCGACCACGTAGCCGCCGCAACCGGTGCCGCCGGCGGTCCGCCCGCTTCGACGCACATCACACCGTTATAGCCTTCGAACACGAAATCTTCGGTCCGCAGTTCCTCGGAGTGGAAGTTCACGGACTCCAGGATGTCGATCACGGTCGGGACCATGCGCTTCGTCAGCGTGAACGTGCTGTCGTGCTTTGGATCGCAGCCGATTTGCAGCACGCGCTTGCCGAGCTTCGAGAAGGCGACCGACAGGTTGGATAACGTCGTGCTTTTGCCGATGCCGCCCTTGCCGTACACGGCGAAAACCTTCGCCGTCCCGATCTTCAGATTCGGATCGAGATGGACTTGCACGCTTCCTTCGCCGTCGCCGCCATCAACGGCGCCTTTGGCGCGGAATTGGGGTATTGGCTGCGCTGGTATGCGCTGGTAAATCGTCATGCGGCTTCCTCCATGCCAACCCCTTCGATTTGATCTTCCAATTCCTCGGACGCCCGCCGCAGCGCGTCGAGGGTTTCTTCGTCAGGCTTCCAGTAGTTGCGCTCGTGCGCCTCGTTCAGCCTGTTCACCATGCGTGCGGTCGCCGTTGGGTTGAGCGCGGCAAGCCGTTTGCGCATGGCTTCGTCGAGAACATAAGTTTGGGTGAGGCGCTGATAGACCCACGGGTCGACTTGGCCTGTGGTCGCTGACCATCCCATCGTGTTGGTGACGGTCGCCTCGATCTGACGGACGCCCTCATAGCCGTGCTCAAGCATGCCCTCGTACCATTTCGGGTTCAGCGCCCGCGTGCGGGTTTCGAGGGAGACCTGCTCATTCAGCGTTCGCACCTTGCCTTCGCCGCGCGTTTGATCGCTGATATAGACAGGAAGGTCAACGCCGCCCTTGGCCCTGCGCACTGAGCGCGTGATGCCGCCGAGCGTGTCGAAATATTGATCGATGGTGGTGACGCCGAGGTCCACCAAATCGAGGTTCTGATAAGCGAGATCGACATCGGCCAGCATCGTCTTAAGGAGCGCTGGCTGCGCCATTGGCGTGCCCTGGCGGCCATAAGCGAACGACTTGCGGCGGCTGTAGGTCTCGGCAAGCTCGTCCTCGTCCTGCCAAGCGCCGCTATCGACGAGAAGATTGACGTTCGCACCGTAAGCGCCATCGCCGTTCGAGAAGACGCGTAGCGCGGCGGTATCCATGTCGCAATTATGAGCGGCTTGGTAGGCGAGAGCATGCTTACGGACAAAATTTTCCGTCAAAGGCTCATCGGCCGTCGCCGCCGCGAAGGCCGCCTCAGCCAGAAGCTTCATTTGCAAGGGAAGAAGATCGCGGAAAATGCCGGACATCGTCATGACCACGTCGATTCGCGGCCGCCCCAATTCCTTCAATGGGACAAGCGTCGCGCCGCATAGCCGGCCGTAGCTGTCGAACCTCGGCCGTGTGCCCATCAATGCGAGCGCCTGCGCGATCGGCTCGCCTTCGGTTTTGAGGTTATCGGTTCCCCACAGCACGAACGCGACCAACTCGGGTAGCGCGTTGCCTTCCTGCATATGACGGCTGAGGAGCCTCGCGGCTTGCTTCTCGCCCTCCTTCATCGCGAAGACGCTCGGGATGCGGAAGGGGTCGAAGCCGTGGATGTTGCGGCCGGTTGGCAGGATTTCCGGGTTGCGGATGATGTCGCCGCCTGCGACCGGCCGGATATAACGGGCGTCGAGCGCGGTCACGATGGCCGGCAATTCGGCGTCCTCGCCAAGATAACCGTACATCTCGGTCAGCTTGCGGAGCTTCTCGATGTTTTCGGGTGTCCGCGCCTGACCGGCTTTCCGGAGCGCATCCTCGGCGAAGACGCCGTCGGCGACGGCCTTGATCGTGGCATGCTCCGGCGTTTCGCCGTCGAGCGCCTCAGCAGCGAAAGTCAGAAGGTCCTTGCGCTCCTCGTCGGATGCAGCTTTGCCCACGACATGGAGGCCGTGCGGAATCAGCGTTTCCTCGAGTTCCAGGATCGAATGCGTGAGGCCTAAGACGCGGCTCTCCGCCTCCTCAGCGGCCCATGCGGGATCTGCTTCGGCGAGGTCCACGGCAGCCGCCTGCGCCTGGATGAGCGCGGCGAGCGCGTCCCGCTCCTCCTGCGCCGTGTCCGGCGCGAATTCGCGCCAGCGCTGCACAGACGCTTTGAGGTCGAGCAGGCCGCGGTAAAGACCGGCCTGGGTTACGGGCGGAGTAAGTAACTGATGATGGTCGCAGCGCCGCGCCGCTTGGCGAGCGTTCCTTCGGAAGGGTTGTTCGCGGCGTAGAGATAGAAATTCGGCACGTCGCGAATGAGCCGGTCGGGCCAGCAATCTTCCGAGAGGCCGGTCTGCTTGCCCGGCATGAATTCCAGCGCGCCGTGCGTGCCGAAATGCAAAAAGGCATGCGCGCCGAAATCGTCACGCAAATAGCGGTAGAAGGCGCAGAAAGCGTGCGTCGGGGCGAAACCTCTCTCGAACAAGAGCCGCATCGGGTCGCCTTCGTAGCCGAAAGCGGGCTGTACGCCGACGAAGACGTTACCGAACTGCTCGCCGAGCACGAATACCGTCGCGCCATCGCTCTGCGCTTTTCCCGGAGCAGAGCCCCATTGCTTTTCGATCTGCTTCAGCCAGCGCTCGCTGCGCATGTAGTCGTTGACGGGGATGCGAGCATGCACGTTGGCCGAGGCGCCGTACCGGCTGGCGTTACCGCCGAGGATCCGCTCCCGCAGTGCGTCCACCGATTCGGGCAGGTCGACGCCGTAGCCTTCATCTTTCAGCCGGCGCAACACATTATACAGCGAGGGGAAGACAGCGAGCGAAGCCGCCGTGCCGACGTTTCCGGCGTTCGGCGGAAAGTTGAACAGAACCACGCCGATCTTGCGGCTCGCGCGCTCCGTTCGGCGCAGAGCGATCAAGCGCTCAATTCTGGAGCAAAGCGTTTCCGCGCGCTCTAAGCATGAATGCATGTCGCGGGCTCGCGACGTGGGGAATATGCAGTTCCGCTCGCAGCCCGTGCAGGGCGTCTCCGTGCCGTCGGACCGGCCGCCGAAAACCGCCGGCCCCGTTGCGCCGTCAAGCTCGGGGATCGCGACCATGATGGTGCTTTCCACCGGCATCAGGCCGCGCGCATCGGCGCCCCATTGCTGCAGCGTTTGGAACTCGACCGGGTGGGCGGCGATGTAAGGCACATCGAGCCTCGCCAGAATTTCTTGGGCGCTTTTGGCGTCATTATAAGCGGGACCGCCCACGAGCGAGAAGCCTGTCAGCGAGACCAGCGCATCGATGGCCGCCTTGCCATCTTTCATGAAATAGCGCTCGATGGCCTCGCGCGCGTCGAGCCCGCTTGCGAAGACAGGTATGACATTCAGCCCGCGCTTTTCGAGCGCGTCGATCATGCCATCGTAATGCAGCGAATTGCCCGCCAGCACATAGGAGCGCATCACCAGCACGCCGACTGTCCCGCCCGCGCCGCCTTTCGCATGGGGCAGCTCATCGATGCCGGTCCCGACGCGGTTCTTGAGGCTCGGATGATAGACGCCGACTTCTGGATATTCGACCGGCTCGGCGGCGGAGAGTTTACCGCGCAGCGATTGGCGTGGTCCGCTCGCATAGCGGTTAACGAGGAAGCGCACCATGTGCGCCATGTTGTCGTCGGAGCCGGCAAGCCAGTATTGCAGCGTGAGGAAATAGGCGCGCATGTCTTGCGCCGAGCCGGGAATAAAGCGCAGGATCTTCGGCAGCCGGCGAAGCATCGCCATTTGCTTCGAGCCGCCTGTGGCGGAAGCGCCGCCGTCCCCCTCTTTTTTCTTCGGCTTCAGCCGCTTCAAGAGCGACACCACGCCTTTGTCGGTGCCGTCCATGTTGAAGCCGCCGAGCTTCGTAATCTTTACGACCTCGCTCGCCGACATGCAGGCGATCATCGCGTCGCAATTTTCACGCCGCGCCAGGAGGGCGGGCAGGACAGCCTGGATGTGCTCCTCAATGAAGAGCATGGTCGTCAGGATAATGTCGCCGGTTGCGATGTCGTCGAGGCATTCATCAAGGAGCTCGGGATTCTGCCCCCACTCGGACGCGGCATGCAGTGTTATCCGCAGGCCTGGCAATTCGCTTGCAAGCATCTCGTTGGCGCGGGCGACCGCGCTGGCGAGGTGACTATCCAGCGTCACAATGACGAAGCGCACAGGAGCGCTACTAGCGGCTGAAGTGCGCTTTTGCATCGTAAAGGGTCTCTACCGTGATTTTGGAGATGCCGTGCTCAGTTGCGAATCGCTCAGTGTTTCGTTTTGCCTTGCCTCGGACGAAGAATGGTATTTTGCGAAGCTCGGCTTCGGCGTCGCTGCCCCACACGAGAGCTGCGGGCTGAGAAGGGGGAGGCGCGTTGTTTTCGGCGACTGGCGCCGTGGCTTCGCTATTCGCTCCGTTCATCTCTTTAGCTGCGGGAGAAGCGGCGGCAGGCGCTGCGGACGCGGCGGCGATGTGGGAGGGCGATGCATCGCCGTGGAATTCGAAATCCTCGCGGAACATGCCGAGCAGGTGCTCCTCAAGGCCCATCATGAGCGGATGCACCCACGTATCGAACAGCACGTTGGCGCCTTCGAACCCCATCTGCGGCGAATAGCGGGCCGGGAAGTCTTGCACATGGATCGGCGCGGAGATGACGGCGCATGGGACGCCAAGGCGCTTTGCGATATGCCTTTCCATCTGCGTGCCGAGCACAAGCTCGGGGTGAAGTTCGCGGACCTGCGCTTCGACTTCGAGATAATCGTCGGTGATGAGCGCCTCGACGCCATATAGTTTGGCGGCTTCGCGGACTTCGCGTGCGAACTCGCGGGAATAGGTGCCAAGCCCGACAACCGCGAAGCCCAGCTCTTTCGAGGCCACGCGCGCGGCGGCGATCGCATGCGTCGCATCGCCGAAGATGAAAACCCGCTTGCCCGTGAGATAGGTCGAGTCGACGGAACGCGAGTACCAGGGCAGCCGCGAACCCGTGTGTGAGGTCGCTTCCAATCCGGCAATGGCGGCGACTTCCTCGATGAACGCTTTCGTGGCGATGGCGCCGATGGGAACTGTCTTTGTGAAGGGCTGCTTGAACGTGCGCTCCAGATACTGCGCCGCCGTCATCGCGATCTCGGGATAGAGCACGACGTTGAAGTCGGCGTCAGGGAGCCGCGCGATATCGGCGGGCGAAGCTCCAAGCGGCGCCACGACATTAACGCCGGCGCCCATGTCCGCCAGAAGCCGCGTTATTTCCTCAACATCGTCGCGATGGCGGAAGCCGAGCGCCGTCGGGCCAAGCAGATTGCACAGCGGGCGCTCGCGCTTTTGGCGCTCAGGCGTCTTTTGCGAGCCGGCGCAAGCCCGCACTATGCGGTAGAAGGTCTCCGAGGCTCCCCAATTCTCTTTCTTCTGGTAGGCTGGCAGTTCGAGCGGGATCACCGGCACTGGCAGGTTGAGAGCTTCCGCCAAGCCGCCGGGATCGTCCTGGATAAGCTCGGCCGTGCAGGACGAGCCGACAAGAAGCGCTTTGGGCTGGAAGCGCTCAAACGCGTCGCGCGCCGCCTTCTGGAACAGCTCGGCCGTATCGCCGCCAAGGTCGCGCGCCTGGAACGTCGTATAGGTTACCGGCGGGCGCTTATCGCGGCGCTCGATCATGGTGAAGAGAAGGTCTGCGTAAGTGTCGCCCTGCGGAGCGTGCAGGACGTAATGCACGCCCTCCATCGCTGTCGCGATGCGCATCGCGCCGATATGCGGCGGCCCTTCATAGGTCCAGACGGTAAGTTGCATCCGTTAAACCTCCAAGCGGGTACGGCGATTGAGCGGCCGTGCGAAGAGTTCGGCGAGGTCGCCCGCCTGGTCGTAGCCCTGGATGGGGGTGAATAGAAGTTCGATCGACCACTTGGTGGTCATGCCCTCGGCTTCGAGCGGGTTCGCAAGGCCAAGGCCGCACACCGTAAGATCGGGCCGTATCTCGCGGCAGCGGTCGAGCTGGCGCTCCACATCTTGGCCTTCGCTGAGCACGACGTCCTTCTGCAGCAGATCGAGCTCGGAAGCAAGGTGCTGGCGATGAAGATAAGGCGTTCCGACCTCGGTCAGCTTCATATCTAGCTCGCGGCTGACGAAGCGCGCGAGCGGCACCTCAAGCTGCGAATCGGGGAAGAAGAAAATGCTCTTTCCTTCAAGCTTCTGTTTATGGGCAGTCAGCGCCTTTTTGGCCCGTTCCCGAGGCGCGGCCACAACGGCGTCAAAACGCGCCTTATCGACCCCGAACTGGTCCGCAGCCGCTTGCAGCCAGAGCGTCGTGCCCTCCTCGCCGAGCGGAAAAGGCGCCTGGATATGCTTCGCGCCGCGCTTTTGCAGCCCGCGCGCGGTGTCGGTCAAAAACGGCTGAGCGAGCAGGAAATGCGTATTATCGCCGGCGGGCGGAAGCTCCGTGCTCTTCCGGGGCGGAAAAAAGTGAACGTTCTCCAGCCCAAGTTCCTTGAAGAGACGCGCGAATTGATCCTCGACCACATCGGCAAGCGCGCCAACGACCATGAGGGACGGTTTGGCGCCTTTCGGCTCAGCGGGAAGCTCGGGAACGAGCGAAGCGAGGCAAGCGTCTTCGCCTTGCGTGAACGTCGTCTCAATTCCGCTGCCGGAGTAATTAAAGATCCGAACTTTGCCCGCGAAACCCTGCGAAAGCCGCTCGGCTGCCCTATGAAGGTCGAGCTTGATAACTTCGGAGGGACAGGACCCCACAAGGAAGAGCATTTTGATATCGGGCCGCCGCTCGAGAAGGCGGGTTACGACGCGGTCCAGCTCATCATTGAGATCGGCGAGGCCGGCAAGGTCACGCTCGTCGATAATGGCGGTGGCAAAGCGCGGCTCGGCGAAAATCATGACGCCCGCCGCCGACTGGATGAGATGCGCGCAGGTTCTGGACCCGACCACGAGGAAGAACGCGTCCTGGATTTTGCGGTGAAGCCAGACGATCCCAGTCAGGCCGCAAAAAACTTCACGCTGGCCGCGCTCACGCAACACAGGGCGCTCGAAAGACTCGACCGTTGGGACGGCTCCATCGGCGCTCATCGGGCCATCTCCGGCTCAAGCTCAAGGGAAGCCTTCCGCGCCTCATCGAGGCGGGCGGCGCGGAGTTTCAACAGGAATTGCGCAGCGTTAACCACGTAGGTCGCATAGGCCGCGAGAGCGACATACATCTGCTGCTTGGTGTCGAGAAAACCGTAGATAAGCGCCGCCATGTAAATCGTGTGGAGCGCGATGACCATGAAGCTCATCACGTCTTCCCAGAAGAAGGCGGGCGCAAAAAGATATTGTCCGAAGACCTTCTTTTCCCAGATGGCGCCGGTGACCATGATCGTGTAAAGCACAAGCGTCTTGACTACGATCGATACGGTAGCCGCATACGCGCCGCTGCCTGTCGTCAAATAGCGCAAGACGAGGACGAGGCTAACGAGGAAGACAGCAAACTGCAGTGGCGCAAGCACGCCCTGCACGATCGTCCAGGGAGAGTTGTCGCGGCGGATGCGTTCTTCAGGCGAATAAAGCGGGCGTCTCATTTTTTTGCCCTGCTTTGGTTCCATGCGCGCTCCCCACATCTGACAAGCCGTATTTAGAACCGGCTGGGGGGGACTGTCAACATAACTTGACGTAAACCCCAATTTACAATTACTTTGCCAAAGGGCCGTCTAGGGAGCATCAAGAGAAGAAAGCGGCGTTAGCCTTGTAACATCTGTTTGTGGGCAATCTCCTTCTCGCTTAAGTCCCGGTCAAAGATCTGATGCCGGGCAATCGCAGCGTTGCTGGTGAAGGACCCTGAAAGTATGGCGGCTTCAAGGAATTTCGTAAGCTTTGACCAATGCATCGAAGAGGACATGGCGCCCGGATCGTTGAAAGGTTCCCAGGAGCAGAGCGAAGCAGTTATCACCAGGCTGGCCAAAACGATAGAGGGTGAAATCATTCCGCGGCTTCTTCTTGCTCAGCAGGCCGATTTATCCCCGGAGCACAGGGCGGCTGCGGCGGCTGGACTCACACCTGATGACGTTCAAGAATTCGGCGGCCTGATTTTAGCTCTCGACCATACGCGAGCTTATGCTTTCGTCGAACAAAAACGCGCTGAGGGCAGTCCTCTCGAAAGCGTCATCATGGACCTTATGGCCCCGGCGGCATCTTATCTGGGCGAGCTTTGGAAAGCGGACCGCTGCAGTTTCACGGAGGTTACCGTCGGCCTCTCCCGGCTGCGGCAAATGCTGCGCGACTTAAGTCCCGATTTTGAATGCGAGGCCCCTGGCTGGCGTCATGGCCGCCGCGCGCTCCTTCTGGCGACGCCCGGAGAGCAGCACACGTTCGGTCTTTTTGTGGTTGAGGCTTTTTTTCGCCGGGAAGGGTGGGATGTCTCGGGCGGCCAGATTGACTCGGCCGATGAAATTGCCCACTTAGTTGACAGGCAGTGGTTCGCCATCGCCGGTTTCTCTCTTAGCTCGGAGCGTTTTATCGATCGGCTCGCGTCGCTGATCCGGGTCATCCGGCGGCACTCCTGCAATCGGGAAATTGGCGTCTTGGTTGGCGGCCCGTTGTTTCTAGAGCAGCCGGAACTGGCGGAGCGAGTTGGAGCGGACGCGTTCGCCGCCGACGGGCGAGCAGCAGTCGTCAGCGCCCGCACATTACTTACTCGAAAATCCGCGCCGAGTTAAACCGGAGCTCAAAGGACTTTGGCGCAAAAAATGGAGATTCTGGTCTCTCGCACTGTGAACCCGTTTCATTCACCGAAGAAGTCGCTTGGCACATTGAACGCCGACGTCGTGGCGAGGCTGATTTCCTCGGCGGCAGACATGGCGCTCGTGGTGGATAAGAGCGGCGTCATCAGGGATGTCGCCATCGGCAGCGAGGATCTTTCAACCGCTGGACTTGGTAAATGGGTTGGTGTGCGCTGGATCGATACCGTCACCCCGGACAGCCGCCACAAAGTCGAGGAGCTGATGCGCGAGGCGGCCCTCAAGATGCCGACGCGCTGGCGGGAGGTCAATCATGCGGCCCCGAGCGGCGAGCATGTGCCCGTGCGGTATTCCGTCCTTCAAGTGAGAGGGGACGGACGGGTCATCGCGTTTGGCCGCGATTTACGGGCTCTCGCGAACCTGCAGCAGCAGCTTGTCGATGCTCAGATGTCGATCGAGCGGGACTATGCCCGGCTTCGTCAGACGGAATTGAGATACCGCCTCCTGTTCCAAATCGCCTCAGAGGCTATCATTATCGCGGATGCAACCACGGCGCGCATAACCGAGGTGAACCCGGCGGCGCTCGCCCTCATTGGCGAGCCCTCGAAAAAACTTGCGGCGCAAACGCTCCTTGAACTGATCGACCCCTCCGACGGCCCGGCGCTCCAGGATCTGCTCGCCATGGTGCGATCGACCGGCGCGGGTGAAAGCATTCCCGTTCGGCTGGCGGGCTTGGATCGCACATTCATTTTTTCGGCGTCTTTTTTCCGGCAAGGCGCCAGCGCTTTCATTCTCGCGCGGCTTTCGCCAGCGGAAACTCAAACAACCGAAGGCGCGCAGAAAGCGACCGGCTCCCTGGTCAAAATTATGGAGAGCCTGCCTGACGGTTTCGTTGTGACGGATTTGGAAGCCCACATTCTCACGGCGAATACTGCTTTTCTGGATCTTGCGCAGCTTTCGAACCAGGAGCAGGCGCGAGGTCAGCCAATCGAGAATTGGCTCGGGCGCTCCGGCGTCGATATCAATGTTCTGTCGGCCAATCTGCGCGAGCACGGCTCGGTCCGCAATTTTTCCACGATTGTCCATGGCGCCTACGGATCTTTGGAGGAAGTCGAAGTTTCCGCGGTTGCGGTTTTGTCCGCCGAGCAACCCTGTTTTGGCTTTGTGGTACGGTCCTCGGCGACCCGGAGCACGACGAAACTCCGCCCCGCCAATCTCGCGCGATCCGTTGAGCAGCTCACCGAGCTGGTCGGCCGCGTTTCTTTGAAAGATCTCGTCCGCGAGTCGAGCGATCTGATTGAAAAGCTCTGCATCGAGGCCGCGCTTGAGCTTACAGGCGATAATCGCGCATCCGCGGCGGAGATGCTCGGCCTTAGCCGTCAAAGCCTGTACGTGAAGCTGCGCCGCTATGGGCTTGGCGATTTGGCTCACGAGCACGGAGAATAACCATTCCTGGTTTATTTCGCAGCTTGCTGTAAACCAAAATTGACAGGCGGATCCGTAAAATTTAGTGTTCGAGAATGACATCACCAGCCCACACTCCGCCAGCCCTGACGCGTCCGGACCTCGCTTCAGTTCTGGAATATATGCATCCGATAACGTGGTTCGCGCCCATGTGGGCGTTCGGTTGCGGGATCGTGTCATCAGGCGTTCCGGTGAGCACGAAATGGCAAATCGCCATTGCTGGCGTTTGTCTCGCCGGGCCTATGGTCTGCGGCACAAGCCAGGCGGTGAACGATTGGTACGACCGTCACGTCGACGCCATCAACGAGCCTAACCGGCCGATCCCATCGGGGCGCATTCCCGGCGCGTGGGGCTTTTATCTCGCCGTCATCTGGACGCTCCTATCCTTCCTCCTGGCGACGACACTAGGCCCATGGGCCTTCGGCGCCGCCACCTTTGGCTTGGCGCTTGCCTGGGCTTACAGCGCCCCGCCCTTCCGGTTGAAGCAAAATGGATGGTTGGGCAACTTGGCCTGCGGCGTCTGTTACGAAGGTGTACCGTGGTTCACCGGCGCTGCGATTATGGCCGGGGCGTTTCCCGATTGGCGGATCGTGCTGTTCGCTGTTCTCTACAGTCTCGGCGCGCATGGCATCATGACGCTGAACGATTTTAAGTCAGTCGAGGGCGACATCAAGACGGGCGTCCGCTCAATTCCCGTTCAGCTTGGCGTAAAGTCGGCGGCGCGGCTGGCTTGCGTAGTCATGGCGCTCCCGCAAGTGATCGTCATCGCTTGCCTTCTGGCATGGGGTCGGCCTTGGCACGCCGACCTTATCGGCGTCTCGCTCGGAATTCAGTTCTTTCTCATGGGGCGGTTCCTTAAGAATCCCAAGGATCAGGCCATTTTTTATAACGCCACCGGCACCACGCTTTACGTGCTCGGCATGCTCGTCGCGGCATTTGCGCTGCGTCCCTTGATACAAGGGCAGATGTAATGCAGGCGGGCTTCATCGGCTGGTTCGGCATCGTAAGGCTTGGCCTTGTTCAGATGGCGCTTGGCGGCATCATAGCGCTAGCCACCTCGACGCTGAACCGCGTCATGGTTGTCGAGCTCGCGCTTCCCGCGACGCTGCCCGGCCTCCTCTTCGGCATCCATTACGCCGCTGAAATGCTGCGCCCGCGCTGGGGCCATGGTTCCGATAAGGGCGGCAAGCGAACGCCGTGGATCATAGGCGGAATGGCGGTGCTCGCAATTTCGGGCGTCTGCGCCGCCGCCTCGATCGCCCTTATGTCCACGAATACGCCCGTGGGAATTGTATGCGCCGTTTTCGCTTATATCGGGATCGGCATAGGCGCAGGCGCGGCGGGCACCTCGCTTCTCGTCCTCGTCGCCAAGCTGACCAGCCCTGCGCGCAAGCCGACGGCCGCTGCTGTAGTATGGACCATGATGATTGCTGGAACGGCGATCGCCGCCCGCGGCGGCGGCGGTATGCTCGATCCGTTCACAATGACCAGGCTTGTTTCGGTCAGCGGCGCCATCTCGGTCATCTGCTTCACGTTGGCGGTCATCGCCATCTGGGGGATCGAACGCCGCTATATGGCAAGCGAGCAGGCCAATCCACAGAAGCAAGCGCACTCTTTCATCGAGGCGATGCGCGACGTGTGGGCCGAGCCCGAAGCGCGGCGGATGACCATCTTCATCTTCATCTCGATGCTCGCCTTCAGCGCGCAGGAACTTTTGCTTGAGCCCTTCGCAGGCGCCGTTTTCGGCCTGACGCCGGGCGAGACCGCGAAGCTGTTCGGATCGCATCGCGCGGGGATCGTGCTCGGCATGGTGCTCGGCGCCGTCGTTGGAAGCCTGAGCAGGAGAAGCCCGGCGGCGGCGCGCTTTTGGGTTGCAGGCGGGTGTTTCGCCTCGTCTCTCGGTCTTTTCGCGCTGGCCTCGGTCGGTATTGGCGGCCTGACCGGTTTGTTGAAACCCGTCGTATTTGCGCTCGGCATGGCGAATGGAACTTACGCCGTCGCCGCGATCGGGACCATGATTTCGCTTGCAAGCGTCGGCAAAGGCGCGCGGGAGGGCGTTCGCATGGGCCTTTGGGGCGCCGCGCAGGCGATCGCGTTCGGGTTTGGCGGCGTCATCGGAACCGCAGCGGTGGACGTTGCGCGTCATTTCTTAGGCACGCCGTCCGCCGCCTACTCGCTGCTCTTCGCTGTTCAAGGGGTGCTTTTCGTCTTCGCGACGGGGCTGGCCGTCAGGCTGACCGCAGCTACGGCGCTCCCGGCGCAAGATCAGGATTCGGAGCTTTCTTATAACACATCAGCCCAAGCCGTGGGCGAAGCCGGAGCACGTATGACATGAGTGAGCTTGACAGCTTTGACGTCGTGGTTGTGGGTGGAGGCCCGTCGGGCGCAACCGCAGCGGACGATCTGGCGCGGATGGGGCATTCCGTGCTGCTTCTGGACAAGGCAGGCCGCATCAAGCCTTGCGGCGGCGCCATTCCTCCTCGCCTTATCAAGGATTTCGCCATCCCGAATGACATCATCGTCGCGCGCATCAACTCTGCCCGCATGATTTCGCCTGCGGGCAAGGAAGTCGATATGCCCATCGACGGCGGCTATGTCGGCATGGTGGACCGCGAGGTGTTCGACGAATGGCTGCGTAACCGGGCCGCGGAATCGGGCGCCGAGCGGCGGACAGGCACATTCGAGAAATTCTCCCGTGAGGGCCAGGGACGCGGGGTCGTCACTTACAGGACCAAGGAGGGCGAGACCCACAGCGTGACCGGCAAGGTCATCATCGGCGCGGACGGCGCCAATTCCGAAGTGCACCGCCAAGCCCTTCCCGAAGTGCCGCGCGTGCCCTTCGTTTTCGCTTATCACGAGATTGTTAAGTCACCGATTGGTGAACACCAGAAATACGACGGCACGCGCTGCGACGTGTACTACCAGGGCAAGCTCTCACCCGATTTTTATGCCTGGATCTTCCCGCACGGCTCCCACGCCAGCATCGGCACCGGCAGCATGCACAAGGGCTTCTCGCTGCGTACCGCTGTGGGAGAGCTTCGCAAAGATTCGGGCCTCGACGATGTCGAAACCTGCCGCAAGGAAGGCGCGCCGATCCCGCTTAAGCCACTGAAAAGGTGGGACAATGGGAAAGACGTGATCCTGACGGGCGACGCCGCTGGCGTTGTCGCGCCGGCCTCTGGCGAAGGCATCTATTATGCGATGTGCTGCGGGCGGATGGTCGCCGAGTCGGTGGCTGAAGTTCTAAAAACTGGGGACGCCAAAGCGCTCGCCACCGCCCGCAAACGCTTCATGAAGGCGCATGGCCAGGTGTTCTGGGTGCTGGGCTTGATGCAGCATTTCTGGTACCGCAACGACAAGCGTCGCGAGCGTTTCGTCAATATTTGCAGGGATCCGGACGTGCAGCGCCTCACATGGCAGGCTTATATGCATAAGGAACTAGTTCGCTCCAGCCCTGTTGCACACGCGAGGATCTTCTTCAAAGATCTCGCCCACCTATTAGGATTGGTTTCGCCGTGACACTAGCTTCGACACACACAGCATCGGAAACAGAATTCGCAGGTCCAAAATCGAGTTTCTGGAAGCCATTTTTAATCGCGTTCCTGTTGGCTCAGGCGGTCGGGGGGCTCGGCGCTCTGACGACCGACCTCGGCATGTGGTACCAATCTCTCAATAAGCCGTGGTGGCAGCCGCCGGATTGGCTTTTCGGGCCAGCTTGGACGACGATATTCGCGCTGGCGGCTTTGTCCGCCGTTTACGCCTGGCGCAACGCGGCGACGAAATCGAGCCGGGAGACGATCATTCTCCTGTTCACGTGCAACGCGTTCTTCAACCTGTTGTGGAGTCTTTCTGTTCTTCCGCTTCAAACGGCCCGATTTGGCGCTGATCGAGGTTGGCGCCCTTTGGGCGTCGGTTCTCATCCCGATTTTCGTGCTCTCACGCTTCTCGAAGACATCAAGCTGGCTGCTTGTGCCTTATATCTCCTGGGTGACTTTCGCCGGAATCCTGAACTATACGGTCGTTCAGCTCAATCCGGCGCACTGAAATAGAATGACGGTTCTCCTCGACATCATACTCGTGCTTGTGGCGATCGAGGCGGCCGGCGTCGTCTGGCGGCGCTATGCGAGAGGCGAGGCTAGCGCGCTTCCGGGCGATCTTGCGAATCTCGGTTCAGGCTTTTTCCTGATGCTTGCGGTTCGGATCGCATGGACGAACTATTCGGCTCTGCTTGTGATTTTGCTAATAACCCTGGCTGGAGCGTCGCACGCCTACGATTTGACGCGCCGCTTTCACAAGGACGGCGCCGCACAAAAAAAGGCGCCCCAATTTGGGGCGCCTGAACCGAAAGCCGCCTTATTGACCCGTCTGCGTCTTAAGGTAAGCGATCACATCCAGGCGATCTTTTTCGTTCTTAAGGCCCGCGAAGGCCATCTTCGTGCCGGGAACCATCGCCTTTGGATTCTCAAGATATTTGTCGAGCGTTGCTTCGTCCCAGACGATGCCCTTTTCGCCGGCCTCTTTCATCGCGGGCGAATAGCTGTAGCCCGGACGGGAGCCAGCCTTGGCGCCGACAACGCCGTTCTGCACAGGCCCCACGCCCGGCTTCGCGGTAGGCCCAACCTGATGGCAAATCTTGCATTGATTGAAGACCACCGCGCCATGCACCGGATCTCCCTCGGCATAGGCCGATGCGGACCAAACTAGCGCCGCGCTCAGCACACTGAACTTGATGAAACTCGTCATGCGTCTCTCCTCCATCTCTCTCAAAGCTGCCTGTTCGAAGCTGGCGGACGTTTCAAGCAGAATCTGCTCACAAACTCAACTAACCTCAATGCACCATCCATAGAAAAGCGCCGCGCCAGCGCCTTTGTGCCCTATCCGCTTGGGAATCCATGTCTTTTACGTAAAAAGTGCTGCTATGGATTGCAGGCCGCTTTCACCAGATTCAACGAGGAACAGAAGAAAAAATTATGCTAATCTGGCGTTCCGTCGGGCGGCCTGGCCGCCTATGCATGGAGCGTCCCTCATGAGTTGGCGGCCGAGCGAAGACCCTGTCCCTGGCGATCGCAGGTCTTGCGACGCGCTCGACCTGGTGATCGTGCCGCGTGCGCGCGATCTCGGCGGCTTCAGCGTGCGGCGCGCGCTGCCCTCGGCGCAGCGGCAAATGGTGGGGCCTTTCATCTTCTGGGACCAGATGGGACCGGCGGAGTTCGTTGCGGGCGAGGGCATCGACGTGCGCCCGCACCCACATATCGGGCTGGCGACGGTGACCTACCTGTTCGACGGCCAGATCATGCACCGCGACAGCCTCGGCTCGGCGCAGGCCATCGCGCCCGGCGACGTGAACTGGATGACGGCGGGCAAGGGCATCGTGCATTCCGAGCGGACGGCGCCGGACTGGAAGGCCGCGCCGGGCCGCAAGATGTTCGGCATCCAGAGCTGGGTCGCGCTGCCGCAAGCCGCCGAGGAGGTGAAGCCCGACTTCTTCCACCACCGCGCGGCCACGCTGCCGCTGATCGAGGCCGAGGGCAAGCGCGTGCGCATCATCGCTGGCTCGCTCTACGGCGAAACCTCGCCGGTGCGCACCTTTTCCGAGATGTTCTACGCCGATGTGGAACTGCTTGCGAGCGCGAAAATTCCGCTCCAGGCCAGCCATGAGGAGCGCGCCATCTACGTCGCGGAGGGCGAGATCGACATCGCCTGCGACACATTCAAGTCCGGCCGTCTCCTCGTGTTCCGCCCCGGCGACGAGATCACCGTAACGGCGTTGCGGCCGAGCCGGCTGCTCTTCCTCGGCGGCGAGCCGATAGACGGGCCGCGCCACATTTGGTGGAATTTCGTTTCCTCCTCGCGCGAGCGCATCGAGCAAGCGAAGGAGGATTGGGCGCAGCGGCGCTTCGATATCGTGCCCGGCGACGAGCAGGATTTTATCCCGCTTCCCGGGTGAGTGGCGGTCTCGTCGTCTCCAGGGCGGTCGCCCTCAGCGTCATTCCGGAAACACGCCGTGCGCGTCCATATTTTCCGAGCCGGCCGGGGTGTTGACTGGCCGCAAATGATTTTGATTCGACTTAGGTGCCGGGGCGCCCAGTCTTTACAGGCCGCCTCCGTTTGCCGCGGCGCTCGGGTTCGCCCTCTTCGGCCACGACAATGGTTTTGCCGGGCTTCAGCGTCCGCAAATCGGGCGCGGCGCGCGATGGCTTCGGCTTGCCGCCGGGCGTTGGGCGTTCGGCGTGCGGTCCCATCTCGTCCAGCGTGGGTTTATGAGGCCGCGAAAGATGCGGGTCGCGCACCGGGACGCTCCATTCGCCGATCTTGCGCTCCCTGCTGGTTTCGGCAGGCGGCGCGATGCGCGAGCCTGAAACCTCCGCGTTGCTCTCAGCCGCGATGTTCCACTCCTCGGGATTATCCGAATTTTCGCCCGTGTTGAACAGCGGGCTCTTGTCCAGCGCTTTCCGCGCGGTGTCCTTCTCGCGCGAGCTGGTCTTGCGCCGCTTCGCGCCAACGCCGCCGCCGCTGGTCTCGACCGTGTCCACGCCAAGCTGCGGCACATAGGATGTGCGCCCGCCGCCCTCGTAGCGCCCCGCGCGATCCTCCACATCCGATTGCCGGGCGAGCGGATCGTCCATGATGGTCATCTCGACCTCTCGCAGGCGTTTGACCTCGTCGCGCAGCCGGGCCGCATCCTCGAATTCGAGGTTCGCCGCCGCCTCGCGCATGCGCTTCTCCAAATCCGCGATGACCGCTTGCAGATTGTGCCCGACAAGCGGCGTCTGTCCGCCCTCGGCGAAGCCCGAATCCACGGTCACGTGATCGCGCTCGTAGACGCTGGCGAGAATGTCGCCGATGTTCTTCTTGATCGATTGCGGCGTGATGCCGTGCGCCTCGTTATACGCCACCTGTTTTTCGCGGCGGCGGTTGGTCTCGGCGATGGCGCGCTCCATGCTGCCGGTGATGCTGTCGGCGTAGAGGATCACCTTGCCGTCAACATTGCGCGCGGCGCGCCCTATGGTCTGGATCAGCGAGGTCTCGGAGCGCAGGAAGCCTTCCTTGTCGGCGTCGAGAATGGCGACAAGCGCGCATTCGGGGATGTCGAGCCCCTCGCGCAAAAGGTTGATGCCGATCAGCACGTCGAACGCGCCAAGCCGCAGATCGCGGATGATCTCGATGCGCTCCAGCGTGTCCACGTCGGAATGCATGTAGCGCACCTTGAGCCCCTGCTCATGCGCATATTCGGTGAGGTCCTCCGACATGCGCTTGGTGAGCGTAGTCACCAGCACGCGATAGCCTTGCTTGATGACCTTGCGGCATTCGTCGATGAGATCGTCGACCTGCGTTTTGACGGGCCGGATTTCTACCGGCGGATCGATGAGGCCGGTGGGCCGGATCACCTGCTCGACGAACACGCCGCCCGTCTGCGTCAGCTCCCATTTGCCGGGCGTGGCCGAAACGAAGGTGGTCTGCGGCCGCATCGCGTCCCATTCCTCGAATCGCAACGGCCGGTTGTCGATGCAGGACGGCAGGCGGAAGCCGAACTCGGCGAGCGTGGATTTGCGCTTGAAGTCGCCGCGGAACATGCCGCCTATCTGCGGCACGGTGACGTGGCTTTCGTCGACGAAAACGAGCGCGTTATCGGGCAGATATTCGAACAGCGTCGGCGGCGGCTCGCCCGGCTCCCGGCCCGTGAGCCAGCGCGAATAGTTCTCGATGCCGTTGCATGAGCCGGTCGCCTCGATCATTTCGATGTCGAACTGCGTTCGCTGCTCCAGGCGCTGCGCTTCGAGGAGGCGCCCCGACGCGTTGAAGCGCTGCAACTGCTCCTGCAACTCCTGCTGCATGCCCTTGATCGCCTGATGCAGCGTCGGCTTCGGCGTCACATAGTGGGAATTGGCGTAGACCTTCACCAGCGCGAGATCTTGCGTTTTCTCGCCGGTCAGCGGATCGAATTCGGCGATGCTTTCAACCTCGTCGCCGAACATGGAGATACGCCAGGCGCGGTCTTCCTGGTGGGCCGGAAAGATTTCGATGGTGTCGCCGCGGACGCGGAAGTCGCCGCGCGCAAAGCTCACATTGTTGCGCTTGTACTGGATCGCGACAAGATCGGCCAGAAGCTGCCGCTGCGCGACGCGGTCGCCCACCTGGATGGTGAAGGTCATCGCGGAATAGGTCTCGACCGAGCCGATACCGTAGATGCACGACACCGAGGCCACGATGATCACGTCGTCGCGTTCGAGCAGCGCGCGCGTCGCGGCGTGGCGCATGCGGTCGATCTGCTCGTTGATCGAGCTGTCTTTCTCGATATAGGTGTCGCTGCGCGGGATATAGGCTTCCGGCTGGTAGTAGTCGTAATAGGAGACGAAATATTCGACCGCGTTGTCCGGGAAGAAGGACTTGAACTCGCCGTAAAGCTGCGCCGCCAGCGTCTTGTTCGGCGCAAGGATCAACGCGGGCCGCTGCGTCTCCTCGATAACCTTCGCCATGGTGAAGGTCTTGCCGGAGCCGGTGACGCCGAGAAGAACCTGTTCGCGCTCCAGCTGAAGCACGCCAGCCTTCAACTCACGGATCGCGGACGGCTGATCGCCTTGCGGATCGAAATCCGACTTGATGACGAAGCGCTTGCCGCCTTCGCTCTTCTCCGGCCGCGGCGGACGGTGCGGCGTGAACATCGGCATATCGGCGCCGGTGAGAAGCGGGTGATCGCCGATGGGCGGCAGCTTGCCTTGAAGGTGCGACGGCATCGGCATCGCGCCGGTGGGCTTCAAATTGCGAAGCGCCGGAATGAGATGCGCCGTGCTCTCGGACGAATAGGCCTCGCCCTGGAACGCGGCCTGCGGCGCTTCCGCGAAACCGGTCGCGGCGCTCCCTTGGGTCTTCGTTTTCCGGGCCGGTGATTTAGCCGCGCGCTGTCGTGCCATGCCTCATATATGCCACCGGTAAAGGGATTCGGCTACGGTCCGCCCTTCGATTTAGACCGTTATCGATCCGCGCTTAATCGATATCCGGTCGAGCTTCCCACCCGTCATCCGTTGCCGCCGCGGCACGAATTGTCGCTGGACAAAGTTCAAGCCTCCGCCAAAGCCTCCAGCAAAGCGTCCAAGGTATCGACGGTGGAGCGGTCGGCGCGGCCATCGACAAGGGCGGGCCGGAAGTGGCGCTGAAAAGCGGAAACGACGATCTTCGTGTGTTCGTCGAAACTCGACGTGGCGGCGATCTCATAGCCATAGGCGCGCAAAGCCCGTTGCAGATGCAACACGCCGTCGCCGCCATCGCCCAATTCGAGAACCTCGCCCGCTGAAATCTCAGCGGGTTCGACCCAATGGCCGGCCCCGGCCAGCGCCAGCCTCGCCCAATCGAATTTCTCGCCGGGATCGATCTTCCGGCGCGGAGCGACATCGGAATGCGCAAGCACGCGTCGGGCCTCGATCCCGTGGCGGTCGATGAGGTCCAGGCACAGCGCCTCAACCGCCGCCATCTGTGCGTTGGGGAAATCGGGATAGCCGCCACCGTGCCCGGGATTTTGAATTTCGATTCCGATCGAGCACGAATTGATGTCCCCGGCGCCTTGCCAATGCGAGACACCCGCGTGCCAGGCGCGAGCGGCCTCCGGCGCCATCTGAACGATTTCGCCCTCTTCATCGATAACATAATGACAGGACACGCCAGACGCCGGCGACGCCAGGCATTGGATCGCCGCTTCGCAAGACGGCATGCCCGTGTAATGCAAGATGAGCATGTCCGGCCGGGCGCCGTTGCGCCGTTCGCCGCAATTTGGGCTTGGCGCGATGCGCGAGACAAGCGGCGAATTGGCTGGAAAGAGGTCCGGCGTCGGCATGATCGGTAAGCAGGCCTGTGGGGCCATCCCAATGGTGGATGTTGTCTTTACGGCTCGAACCGGACGGGGGCAAGCGCCGCGTTTGGTGATTTTGACCCCGTGTTCCGCTCAGCTCGGGAGCCGCGCCCCTTCCGAGCTAAATTTTGTTCGCTGGCCGTATTCGCCGCGAAATGCTTTTTCTGCTCCCTCTGCGCTTTTCCGGCGATACCTCCCTCGCCTTCTGTTGCAATGCAACAACGGGCCGGTTTTCTTCCACCCTTTTTATAATTTTCGAAATTGCGCAGTCGCCTATCTTCCCCTAGTGTCCCGGCTTCCTCGACTAAAGTATGAGCGGGATGGCGGTGAGGCCCCACCCGCTTCGAAGGATCAGGTCCAAGCCTCGAGAGTGATAAACCGCACATATTGGAGAGCCGTTCGGAAACGTGATGCCGGGCGCGCTATCAATTTTTGAAAGGATGACAGCTATGGAAACCGTTTCCGAAAAGGAAAGCCCCCTGGAAAATGCCGTCGTTTTTCTCGTTTTCTTCGCTGTCGTTCTTGGATTTTGCGGCGGGGTCATCGCCGTTTGGATGACGAGGTGAGGAAACGCTTCGTCTCCAACGCCGCGCCACGCGAAATAACGTGGCGTGCGATAGCGGCGGCCGCGTAACCGCCGGGCTTTCACCGGCTGGGTGAAAGCCGCTTGTGTCGCCGATGCTCCGCAGTATCATTCACGCGGAGGCGGGAATCCAGTAATCGGGAAGTGTATTTAATGATATGGCGCGGCGATACTGGGTCCCCACTTTCGTGGGGATGACGCGGATTTACGCTCAAAAGAGGACGATTTGATAGCAACGAAGGATGTCCCTTCGAGCAACGTATTCGTAGAGCTTAGCGCGCTCTTCGTCTTCCTCCACGATCCAGCGTTTTTTGCTTTTGAATGTGCCTACCGCATCGAACTCAAGCTTTGAGTAAGCGGCGTTGCACGGATCGAAGTGACCTGTCAGCAGCAGAATGTATAAATGAATAAGTAAAATGGAAAGCACCAGCAAGGCGTTCACTTTCCACATTCGATTACCTAAGCGTCAGCTCCGCTGTAAGCCGAGCCCTAACAGGCGCCCCTTCGTATTGTCAACGCTCGTTCGCCAGCGCCTCGCACGCGAACAGGACGCAAGCCCGCTTAATGCAACGTCCGCCGGCCCCGCTTGATCTCCTCATAGGCCGCGTTGATCGCCGCAAGCTTTTTCGTCGCGATCTCCACGAACTCCTTCGGAACGCCGCGCGCCACGAGCTTGTCGGGGTGGTTTTCCGTGACAAGCTGGTGATATATCGCCTTAAGCTCGGCGTCTGACGCAAGCGGCGACGCATTGAGAATGTTATAGGGATCGTAAAGCTCGCAGCGGTAGTGGCGGTTTCTGATGCTCATATATTCGGCGTGGGTGAACCCGAACTCCTTCGCAACCGCCGACAGAAACCGGTCTTCGCTCGGCAGAAACCGGCCATCGGCCACTGCAATGTGAAACAGCCCATCCATGACGTCCGTCAGCAGGGGCCGATTCTTGTGAAACAGACGGTTGAGCTGGCGCGCGTACATTTCGAAGCCGCCCACATCCTGTTTCGCGAGATTGAAGATGCGGGCCACATTGTGCTCTTCGCCTTTGGGGATCTTGAAGACTTCCTTGAAGGCCTCGATCTCGTCTTTTGTGACAATCCCGTCGGCTTTCGCCATTTTCGCGCCGAGCGCAATCACGCCCACTGTGAAGGCGACCTGCCTATCGTGCGCGGACTGGGAAGCGATCCCGTGATCGATCGCAAGATGTCCCGCAACGCCGCCGATAAGCGCCCCGATCGGCCCCCCGACAGCGAGACCCGCGGCCGCGCCCGTCAGTTTCCCCCAAATTGACATAACAATTCGACCTCGATGCGAGCCCGCAAAGTTGCATCGAGCAATTTACATGGAGTCCAGTTACGAAAGATAGGGGCAAACATTGGCTTGCCAGCCGGCTGCGCTGAAGCACGTCTCTACGGCAAGGGGACTTCTGGGATGTGGCGGCGGCGGGCTCCCGGCAGAGAAAATTGCGCGCTCCTATTCAGCGGCTTTAGCTTCCTGCGCAGCGGTGAGCAAGGTCACATCTTCTTCTTCTTCAATATGGGGAGAAGGCGGCAGCCGCGGCTCCGCCGGTCCAACGGATTCGGCTGCCGGCGCTGAATCGGCGAGTGGCCAAACCGATGGCGCGGCTGGGAAAGGCTCGCCTGGGCTTACAGAACCCTCTTCCTTTATGGAGACGCCCGGAGCGCCCGCGGAGCGAATGCCGGTTTCGACGACGAGATCGATCGGGCCGCCCACGAGGACAAGGTGCTCCACATCGTCCCGCCGGACGAGCAGAAGCTTCCGGCCGCCATCCAGCGCTGCTCGCTCAACGAAGGCCAGCCGGCGCAATCGAGGCGCAAACAGGCGGACCGCCGTATCGCCGTTCTGTTTTCGCTGGTATAGGAAGAAGCTAGCGCCAGCAGCGGCTCCCAATGCAAAAATTAAAAGTGCTGCGATGACGAGACCTGCGGAGCCCATGCGATCCCCCCTCCTGTAGAAGCCCGGAATGTTCGCCGGGCCATAAACGGAATGGCCTTGGCTTGGGCAAAAGATGCGACCGAAAGCGTATGCGCAAGACTTTTTTAACTTATCCCATGCCGTGATCTGTTTAATGCGCCTGTGTCCCCGCGTAAGGCGAATCATTCCATAGTCGCGGCCAAGAGCGAGGTTCTGAAAATGGCGGTGCGGGCAATGCCCTTCGCACATTGGAGTCCACATTGGAATAGTGTGGCGTTCGGGCTTGGCGCGGCTGGCGTCATCGGGCTTTCCGCCGCCGGAGAAGGGCAGATAGCGCTTGCGCTGCTGGCTGGCGCCGGCGCCGCAGCAGGCGTCCTCTTCGCAGCAGGGCAGCTGCATTTCAAGCCCGTGGAAGGTAAGTCCGATGACAGCGTCCGGCGCATTTTCAGCGCTTTGCCGGCTGCGGTCGCCATTACCAGCAAAAAGGGCCTGATCCAGTTCGCCAGCGAAACCTTTCTGAACACGGCCGGCGGTCTTGGTCTCGATCAGGATCTTTCCCGGCTCGGTGAACGGCAACCGGAGACCGCGGCGGCGATCTTCCGCCTTTTCGCGGCGGGCAGGGCCGGAAACGCCCACGCGGAGACGATTCACCTTCCGAATTTCCCCGGCGGCGACCCGGTGCTTCTCAAAGTGGCGCCATTCACGGAGCAGGGAAGCCGCTCGACGCTTCTCATATGGCACATCGATCACCCCAAAAAGACCGCTATTGGCGAAAAGCCGCGGCACAGCCTCGACATGCTTCCCGTTCCAGCTTTATCGGTCGGAAAAGACTTGTCCGTCCTGGGCGCCAACAAGGGATTCGAAAAGCTGGCGGGATGCTCTCCCATCGGCAAGCAAGTGTGGTCGCTTTTCCGCACGAGGCGCGGGAACGCCCTCACGCGCGCCCGGCTGCGGGACATGATCGCAAAGGCCGCCAGCGCAATCCCTGTTCAGATCGTTAGCGCCACCGGCTATTCGCGGCCTGCATCACTGCATGTGGGAGCGGACATGAACGAAGCCCAGATCTGGCTCGTTACTCCCGCGGATCCAGCCGCCGGTAGTCTTGACGAGTCCTTCGAGGCGCTGCTCGCCCGCGCGCCGGCAGCCATGGCGTTTACAAACTCGAAAGGTGTAATCCAGGCGGTCAACGAAGCTTTCCGGCGGCTTTTCTGCGGGGCGGAGGAGGAAGGCGCCGCTGCCTCGGAACTTAGCGGGAAGCCTTTGACGGCGCTCGTTGCGGAAACTTCCTCCCAGAACATCCGGGAGAAAATCGCCGAGCTTTCAGCGGGCGGCTTCGCAACTTCTGGGCCGGTAGAACTGCAAGCCGCGCTCAAGGGATCGCTCAACAAGCGAGTCCGCTTCGTGATATTTCCCGCTGCGAACGATAGCAATTTGATCATCTCGGCGGTCGAGACCGGATCGGCTCCTGTCATCGACGAGCAGGCCATACAGGGCCAGAAGCTGCAGGCCGTGGGCGAGCTTGCGGGCGGGATCGCTCACGATTTCAACAATCTTCTGACCGCCATCATTGGCTTCTCGGACCTTCTCCTGCGCCGGTTCCGCGCTTCCGATGAGTCTTTTAAAGACTTGATGAACATCAAGAACAACGCAACGCGCGCCGCCGAGCTCGTCAAGCAAATCCTGGCCTATTCCCGCCGCCAAACTTTGCGCCCCGCTATCCTCAAGCTCACCGATGTGATCGAGGAGTTCCAGGCGACGATGGGCCGGACGCTCGGCGAGAAGGTTAAGGCGAAGGTGCAGCATGGCCGCGATCTGTGGTTCGTGAAGGCGGACGAGGGCCAGCTTTTCCAGGTCGTCATGAACCTTGCGGTCAATGCGCGCGACGCGATGCCGGACGGCGGCGACATCATGATCACGACCGCGAATGTAAGCGAGCGCGAATCGCTCAGCCTCAAGGACCGCGGGCTCGACCGCGGCGAATACGTCATGTGCGAGGTGCAGGACAGCGGCACCGGCATCAAGCCCGAACACCTTGAAAAGATCTTCGATCCGTTCTTTTCGACGAAGGAAGTAGGCAAGGGCACCGGCCTCGGCCTCTCCACCGTGTTCGGCATCGTGAAGCAAACCGGCGGCACGATTATCGTCGACAGCGAGCTTGGCAAAGGAACGTCCTTCCGCATCTATCTCCCGCGCTACGTCGAGACGGAGCAGGAACTCGATGACCAGAGGAAGAAGGCCGAGCCGCCCAACGATGACGGGGACTTGACCGGGAAAGGCGCCGTCGTCTTGCTGGTTGAGGATGAAGAGGCCGTGAGGTCTTTCGCGACGCGCGCGCTCACTTCGCGGGGCTACAAGGTGCTTGAGGCGGGAACCGGCGTCGAAGCGCTCGAAGTCATGGACCGCGAAAATGGGCAGGTCGATCTCGTGGTCAGCGATGTCGTCATGCCGGAAATGGACGGCCCTACGCTTCTGCGCCATCTTCGCCAGCGCAACCCCAACATCCGCATCGTGTTCATGTCGGGCTATGCGGAGGAGGCGTTCCGCAAGAATTTAAGCGCGGATGAAAACTTCATTTTCCTGCCAAAGCCGTTCACGCTGAAAAAGCTGGCCGAAACCGTGAAGGCGGCCGCGGCGGCTTAGCTTGTTCGGCGTGAGTTCTGGCGTCAGAATAAATAATTAGCTCCAATATAAAGAATCACGTTGCACAAGAGAAAATAAGTCCGCTAACGCCACCAGAAAAGCAGGCATGCTCACAAGGAGTATAAAAGTTTCTAAGCGTCGCTTGCCTTTCAGTAAACAATACGTATTCATTGGTAGAGTTAGCAAAAAAGCCACTAAGAATGCGCTTTCTGACCAAAACAAAAGTTCGAATACCCAGTGACCGTTTATTTTAAAAATGGGCCAGCTATCGGAATTCGCGCGCTTGTGGGGACCTATTTTATAAAGAACTTCAATCCATACCCCTGCCAGTACTGCGAGAAAGGCCCCCGCGAGAGGGACGACAATAAAGGCGATCAGCCCTCTTAATGTTCGCATCTTTGCACTCAAACAGTTTCGGATCTTGCGGAGTGAGCTGAGTTAAACGGCCGAAGACTGCGACCGCAAGTTGCAAATTTGCACTTGCGCACAGGAACAAAACATGTACATTCGGTGTCGTTTGCAAGTCCATGACCGCTATGGAATAAAGGATAACGATTCATGAGTGAGACGCCATTCCGCGTGATCGAAGGGAATTTTAATACCATGGACAAGCAGAAAGCCCTCGAAGCGGCGTTGAGCCAGATCGAGCGGAATTTCGGTAAAGGCTCCATCATGCGGCTTGGAAAGAACGAAAAGCCTGTTGAAGTAGAATCTATTTCCACGGGATCTTTGGGGCTCGACATCGCGCTTGGCATTGGCGGGCTGCCGCGCGGGCGCGTGGTTGAAATTTTCGGCCCGGAATCATCCGGCAAAACGACGCTTGCCTTGCATGTTATCGCGGAAGCTCAGAAGAAGGGCGGCGCTTGCGGTTTTGTCGACGCCGAGCACGCGCTCGATGCCGGCTACGCAAAAAAACTGGGGGTGAATCTCGAAGAGCTTATCATCTCGCAGCCGGATGCGGGCGAGCAGGCGCTTGAAATCACCGACACGCTTGTCCGTTCGGGCGCGATCGACGTGATTGTCATCGATTCCGTCGCCGCGCTCACGCCAAAGGCCGAGATCGAAGGCGAGATGGGCGACGTGTTGCCGGGAATGCAGGCTCGCCTCATGAGCCAGGCGCTTCGCAAGCTCACAGGCTCCATCTCCAAGTCGAACAGTCTCGTCATTTTCATCAACCAGATCCGCATGAAGATCGGCGTCATGTTCGGCAATCCGGAGACGACGACGGGCGGAAACGCGCTCAAGTTTTACTCTTCCGTGCGGCTCGACATCCGGCGCATCGGGCAGATCAAGGAACGCGACGAGGTCGTAGGAAATCAGACGCGCGTCAAGGTCGTGAAAAACAAGGTTGCGCCGCCGTTCAAGCAGGTCGAATTCGACATTATGTATGGCGAAGGCATATCGAAGACGGGTGAATTGGTCGACCTTGGCGTGAAAGCCAACATCGTTGAAAAATCCGGCTCCTGGTATTCCTATGACAGCCAGCGCATCGGGCAGGGCCGCGAGAACGCCAAACTGTACCTGCGAAGCAATCCACCGGTTGCCGAAGCCATCGAACGGGAAATCAGAGCGAACGCCGGGCTGATCGCGGCCCAAATCCTCGAAGGAGCAGATGGCGGCGACGGCGACGATGACGCGGGAGAAGGTGAAATCGCCGCGCCAGCCGAGGCGGCGCCGGGCCGCAAGGGCGGCCGCCGATGACATTTCGGGGCAATTAAACTAAATAAGACTTTGCCGTGGGCAGGTGTGTCGTGATTGCTGTGAGTAGCTTGCTAAATAACGAGAATTTGCGCTATCGGTATTGAACTCTCATATGCTTTATCTCTGGCGCTGTTGAGTTTCTCGCCCTTATTGGATGCCGCGCAAGCCCACCTGGAAATGACATAGTTATGAGCAGCCTCAACGATATCCGCGGGACCTTTATCGATTTCTTCCGGAAGAACGGCCATGAGCATGTGCCTTCGAGCCCGCTCGTGCCGCGGAACGATCCCACGCTGATGTTCACGAACGCAGGCATGGTGCAGTTCAAGAACGTCTTCACGGGCATGGAGACCCTGCCATTCAAGCGCGCCGTCACGTCACAAAAATGCGTGCGCGCAGGCGGCAAACATAACGACCTCGACAACGTTGGGTACACGGCCCGCCATCACACTTTCTTCGAGATGCTCGGCAATTTTTCCTTTGGCGACTATTTCAAGGATGTGGCCATTGAGCTTGCGTGGACCCTGGTAACCGAGGAACTCGGCCTCGATAAGAAGCGGCTGCTCATCACCGTTTATTCCGAGGATGACGAGGCATTCGGCCTTTGGCGCAAGATCGCGGGCTTGCCCGAGGACCGGATCATCAAAATTCCGACCTCCGACAATTTCTGGTCGATGGGAGAGACCGGACCGTGCGGCCCTTGCTCGGAAATCTTCTACGATCACGGGCCCGAAATCCCTGGCGGTCCTCCAGGGAGCGCCGATGCGGACGGCGACCGCTTCGTTGAGATCTGGAACCTCGTATTCATGCAATACGAGCAGATTTCCAAGGCCGAGCGCCTGCCCTTGCCGAAACCCTCGATAGATACCGGCATGGGGCTGGAACGCGTCGCCGCCGTCCTTCAAGGCGTGCATAACAATTACGAGACCGACCTTTTTCTCGCGATCATAAGGGCGTCCGCCGAAGCCACCGGCGTGCCGGCAGAGGGCTCTGCGCTACCAAGCCATCGCGTGATCGCCGATCATCTCAGGGCATCGAGCTTCCTCATCGCGGATGGGGTGCTGCCGTCGAACGAGGGTCGCGGCTACGTGCTGCGCCGCATCATGCGCAGGGCCATGCGCCATGCCCATCTCCTCGGCATGGAGGAGCCGCTGCTGCATCGCCTCCTCCCCGTTCTTGTCCGGGAAATGGGACAAGCCTACCCCGAACTTGTGCGCGGGCAGGCGCTCATCGGCGAGACGCTGAAGATAGAGGAAATCCGCTTCCGCAAAACGCTCGCGCGGGGCTTGAGCCTTCTGGATGAGGCCACCGGCGCACTAAAGCCGGGTGACATCCTGGCCGGCGATGTCGCCTTCAAGCTCTACGACACCTATGGTTTTCCGCTCGACCTCACACAGGACGCTTTGAAAGCTCGCAATGTCGGCGTCGATGTCGAGCAATTCAACTCGGCCATGGCGCAGCAGAAAGCGGAGGCGCGCAAGGCGTGGGCGGGCTCGGGCGAGGCCGCGACCGATAAACTCTGGTTCGATTTGTTAGATCAAGTCGGGCCGACTGAGTTTCTCGGTTATGAGACCGAGACAGCCGAAGGCGAGGTGCTGGCGCTGATCAAAGCCGGGAAGCTCGTAAAATCGCTCAAGAAGGGCGAAGAAGGCATCGTCATCGTCAATCAGACCCCGTTTTATGGCGAGTCCGGCGGACAAGTCGGCGACCAAGGGGTGATCATGGCTCCGAAGGGCGTCCATTTTGAGGTGAAAGAGACTCAAAAGAAGCTCGGCAAAATCTTCTCGCATGTCGGGACAGTCGAAAAAGGCCCGTTGAAGGTTGGCGATGCGGTCGAGCTGCATGTGAACCGCGCGCGGCGCACGGCAATCCGGGCAAATCATTCCGCAACGCATCTTTTGCATGAGGCTTTGCGTGAAACGCTTGGCACACACGTCACCCAAAAGGGATCGCTCGTCGATCCCGACAAGCTGCGTTTCGACTTTTCCCATCCGAAGCCGCTAACAAAGGAGGAACTCGCCTCCGTTGAAAACATCGCCAACGCCGTCATTCTTCGTGACAGCCCTGTGGTGACGCGCCTTATGGCGGTGGACGACGCCATCGCCGCGGGCGCGATGGCGCTTTTCGGGGAGAAATACGGAGAGGAAGTGCGTGTCGTTTCCATGGGAGAGGCCTCAGACGACGATAAGGGCGGCCGCATTTTCTCCGTGGAGTTGTGCGGAGGAACACATGTCCGTGCGACTGGTGAAATCGGGCTCATCAAAGTTGTTCAAGAGGGCGCAGTGGCCGCCGGCGTGCGGCGCCTCGAGGCTCTGACCGCGAATGTGGCGCGCATCCATTTGGCGGCGCAGGACGCAGCGCTCCGTCAGATCGCGGAACTTCTTCGCGTTCAGCCGTCGGAGGCGCCAAACCGTCTCGCTTCGCTGCTGGAGGAACGCAAGAAGCTTGAGCGCGAACTTTCCGAAGCCAAGAAAAAGGCCGCTCTCGGCTCAGGCGGAAATGGGCAGGCGAGCGCGGAAAGCCCCGTGCGCACGGTTGGCGCCATCACGATGTTCGCCAGAACCGTACACGGGATTGAGCCCAAGGACCTCCGGAGCCTGGTCGACGACGGCAAACGGCAGATCAAGTCCGGCGTTGTCGCGATTGTTGGCGTGACGGAGGAAGGCAAGGCCGGAATTGTCGTTGGCGTCACTGACGACCTGACGGCGAAATTCAACGCTGTAGATCTCGTCAAGGCCGGCGCGGCGGCTCTGGGCGGCCAGGGCGGCGGCGGCAGGCCCGACATGGCTCAAGCGGGCGGCCCCGATGGCGCTAGCGCGGAAGCGGCGTTGAACGCCGTAGCAGAGCGGCTTGCACACGTTGTGACCCCAGCTTGATCTCTTCGCTGGGCGCGACAACGCTATTAAACTCGGCCTGCATCGCTTACCGGGTCCCACTTCGTGGGGACGACAACGGAAGCAATTAGGACTTTCAGCCGTTGGTATAAGAGCTGTTGATACAACAATGCCGATGCGATTTCCTATCAATTGATTCAAAGACTTCGGAAGCGCCGCCATATCGCCACGCCGCCAAGCGCCGCCAGCGCCGCAGAAAGGAGCGCGCTGTAGCCTGCCAGCGATAGGCCGAAAATGCGAATCGCGGCCTCGTCGCAGCGCACGGCCTGATTATGCCGCAGCGCCTGCGCGAGATTTATGGGCCTCAGCAGGTCTCCTCCCGTGCAGGTATCGGGGCCTGGCCAGAAACGCCATTCTGCGCCCGCGTGATAAACGCCGAGCCCTGCGTTGAAGAGAAAGGCAAGCGAGATTGCTGCGAGGATAAGCGCCGCCCAACGCGGAGCGGCGCCTGCGACATAAGCCGCGATAAGACCGGCGGGGATCGCCGCGTAGTAAGCATTGCGCTCCTCGAGGCAGAGCGGGCATGGCAGATAACCGGCAAGCTCGATAGCCCAGGCGCCCGCAAGGCTCGCGAAACTCGCGCCCGCGATGATAAGCGCTGCCACTCTCAAAGTCAGCTCTAGCCGATTATGCGTTCTTGCCGCGCTATACAACATATCTGACGATCACGAAGCCCGAAACGATCACCGCCAGCATTCCAAAGGTCACCGTCCGGAGGCGGCGCTCAATGAAATCCCGTATCGGCTCGCCATAGATATATAGGAGGCCCGCGACAAGGAAGAAGCGCAAGCCCCGCGTGACGATCGACAGCACAACAAACAGCGCGAAATTATACCCCGCGAACCCGCTGGCGATGGTCACGAGCTTGTAAGGGATGGGCGTCAGCCCCTTCAACAGGATGATCCACGCGCCCCACGCGGCATAGCTCTCGCGGAACGTCTCGATGCGATCGCCGTAGCCGTAAAGGTTGATGATCCATTTCCCCAGGCTGTCATATAGCAGCGCGCCGATGGCGTAGCCCACCACGCCGCCCGCGACGGACGCCGCCGTGCACCATAGCGCAAGCCTCCAGGCGCGCTCCCGCTGCGCCAGCACCATCGGGATGAGCAGCGTATCCGGCGGTAGCGGAAAAAACGAGCTTTCCGCGAATGAGACCACGATCAGCGCAAGCAGCGCGCGCGGCCCTTCCGCAAGGCGCATCGTCCAGGCATAGAGGTTTCGGAGCATGAGGCGTTTTCCAATGGTTTGCGCCGGAATAGCTCGCCACGCCGCCTTTGTCTATGCCGGGGCGCCCGTCGTGGCCTGCGCCTACGCGGGAGCAGGCTCTTGTAGGGGCGATCAAGGGAATATTCACGGCGCTGAAGGGTGACCACCTATTAGGCCTTAACCTAGATATTTGGATTTATCCCCCCCATCAGAAATTGCGAGGCTATGCGGTTGACTCCCGCGACCACAATAAGTTGCCATTACAAGGACGAAGAATCGCTACCCCTTGCGGTCACTTTGACTTTACGGGAGTAAACTGCATAGTCCCGCAATTATCTATATTTAACGGATTTGTCAGAGCCCGGTTTTTCGGCAAAAGCTGGCGGGGGTAAATTGTCTTGCGGCGGGAAGTTATTTCGCCGGGCCGCCGTTAACCAACGCGATATTAACTATGTTCTGACTCTGCGAAAATCCACCACGCGCTTCGGACGAATCGCGCCGCTTATGCTTTGTAATAATCGTTGCCGATGCCTTCGCCCTGGCAGATGGTTCCGGGACGGCGCAGTGATGTTGTGAAAACCCCTTGCCCCAACCCACTCCCTCGCAAGCTAGTACAGGCGAGCTTGCGAGGGAGTGGCCGCATCCGCCAGCGGATGGGAGAGGGAGTTCGGCCGCGATTGCCGCAAAATCGTGCATGACATGCCGGTCATTGATTCGTTGAAGATTTAAACCGGACACCGCTGAGGCTTGACCCGGCATCCCTGAAAAGTTTTCCTCCTGGATGAACGGCCGCTGTGAGCGATTTGCAAGAGAGGCTTGTTACCGCGGTTTATTCAACTATTCTCCAGCCCTACTAATCAGGGCGGCAAAAACATTCATGAAACAAAATGAAGCTCTGCAGATTCTGAAAACCGGAGCCAGCGCCTTTCTGACGGGCGAACCCGGGAGCGGCAAGAGCTACGTGGCTTCGCGCTTTGTGAGTTATTTGCGGCGGGAAAACATCCCCGTCGCAGTAACGGCGTCGACAGGGATCGCGGCGGCTCAGGCTGGCGGCATGACCGTGCACGCCTGGAGCGGAATTGGCGCGCGGTCGCAAATCACGCGCTCGGATCTGGATTCGATCACGAAAAGCCGCCGCGTCACCGATCGGATCAAAAAAACGCGCGTGCTCATTATCGACGAAGTCTCGATGCTCTCGCGCCAGACACTATCGGCTGTCAGCCAGGTGTGCCAGTACGTCCGCAAATCGAGCGCGCCATTTGGCGGCTTGCAGACGGTTTTGGTCGGGGATTTTTTCCAGCTTCCTCCGGTAGTCCGCCGCGACGAGCACGCGGGCGCCGAAACGGAAAGCCAGGACGAGGACGATGTCTCTCCCTTCGCTTATGCATCGCGCGCCTGGCGAGAGCTTGATCCCACGATCTGCTATCTCACCGAGCAGCACCGGCAGACAGATACGGAGTTCTCATCGCTTCTTGGAGCCATCCGCTCCAACGGGCTCGGAGAAAACCACCGCAATCTTCTGGCTAGCCGCAAGCTCAAGACGGACAGCCTGCCGGGAAGCGTCACCAAGCTTTACACCCACAATATGGACGTCGACCGCATCAACCAGGGCGAACTTGTGAAGCTGGCCGGCGAGGCCAAGAGCTTCCACATGTCTTCGGTCGGGGACAAGCTTCTCACCGACGGCCTGAAACGCGGCTGTCTTTCGCCCGAGAGGCTGGATTTGAAGACAGGCGCGATCGTGATGTTCACCAAGAACGACCCGGAAGGACGTTATGTGAACGGGACGCTCGGTGTCGTGTCCGAATTCGAGCGCGAGGAGGGCAATCCGGTCGTTCTCACCAAGGGCGGATCGGCCGTTGTCGCCAGGCGCGCGGAATGGAAGGTCGCCGAGGACGAAGCCTTCAAGGCAGGCATTGAGCAAGTTCCGCTGCGCCTCGCCTGGGCTATCACCGTGCACAAAAGTCAGGGCATGTCGCTCGACGCGGCTGTGATGGATTTGTCGAACGCTTTCGAATATGGGCAGGGCTATGTAGCTCTTTCGCGCGTGCGTAGCCTGGGAGGGCTACATCTGCTTGGCTGGAACGAACGCGCGCTTCGCGTTCATCCGGAGGCGCTGGCGAAGGACGCCGACTTCCGGCGCGCTTCGGATGCGGAGCAGGAACGTTTGGCAAGCCAAGATGGCGCTAAGACCCAAGCCCTGCATCAGGCTCATCTGGCCGATATGAAAGGTGTTCCTGCCGCGACAGATAAGCCGGCCTCTGCAAACGGCCGAATCGCGAACGCCAACAAAAAGTGGACCTCCGGGGAAGACGCGGATGTTTCGGCTCGGTTCAAAGGCGGCGAGACAGTGAAGGCCATGGCCGCCGCGCTGGGGAGGCAAGAGGGCGCTGTCCGAGCCCGCCTCGTGAAACTTGGCCTGATTTTGAAATGAGCGGCGGCGTGGCCGCCAGCGCAGCCTCTGCAACATCAGTTTCGGAAACCACGCGCTGTTCGCTTAACTTGAACCTAGAAAGAGCCGTCAAAGCTGCTCCACTGCCGAAAATGTCGGCAGAACAGCTTGGCCTTCACCGGTCGTGCGAAAACCGCTTGCGCCCTATGACTCCGCGGCGTCATTCCCGCGAAGGGGAGCCAGCAATCGCAAGTCCCACTCAGTGATTTTGAACTGCGATTACCAGGTCCCCACTTTTGTGGGACGCCGCCGCGGCTAACGGACCAAAAAGCCGGGATGGCGACTGAAACGTCTCTCAGGCGTCCCCAGTCTTTTGCGGCAGCATCAAATCGCTTTCGGTAACAACGCGCTCGTGCCGTTCCGCAAAGTTTTTTATGCGGTAACGTGGCTCAAATTGATAGTCGGATGCCGGCATGAGGTGGCGCACCTCGTAATCTCCTGCAACAGCATTATGCGCATTGCTTGGGGCGAGATGGACTGTTTGACCGATGGCGAACTTGTGAGACATAATGCATCCTGCACGTTAGGGTTAAACAAGACCTTCCGCGATAGAAAAAGTGACCACTGTCCTGACACAAACCACGCGGCCCGTTTTGCTACTGATAATGCCATTGGAGGCATCAGCAGCGTTCGGCGCCTCGATTTCGGAACCCGTCACTTAGGTATTTACGGCGTCAATTTTTGGGCCAGCGCCCATGCTGAAATTCCGTTTGGAGAGTTGAATAAGTAAATTGCTAGCGGTTTCATATTATCGTGTATTTTTAATTTTTCTAGAGTATTTATATTGTAGCGGCGCCCCTCTATAACAAGCACGCATAGGAAATTGTCTTCGAATCAATTCATGTGTAAAATTACAAGAAAGGTCTGTCGCTCAGATTGATGATCTCGTTATTCTTCATGCGCATGCCCATATGAACACAGCGGCGTTCACCCAGAACATCAAATTTTTCCTTCCGCAGAATCTGTTCGCCTTATGAACGCACGTCACCCCTGACAGGCCGAAGCGCAGGGCGGAGTCCAACTGCAGAGAGAGAAGAATTATAAAAGCGCTTCGGTCAAGCTGCGCCTTTATTTTCATGATATAAATCAACGATCGGAGTAATCCATGTCCCTTGATATCGACAAAGTTGAAGCCGTCTTGCGCCAGCATTGGCAAATACCAAGCGATTTAAGTCGTAGCAAGCTGCAGGAACTTGCGGGAAGAATTCATGTTTTAATTCGTCAAAAGTACTCGCATGACAATTTGAAGTACCAGCTGCGCTTGATACAGACGAATAAATTGCGTCAAGACTTTAGCGATCAGGCATGCGATCAAATCGCCGCCGACCTCATAAAACTGGCAAGCTGATACGCGACGGATCTACTCGCCAGGTTCTTGCAGGCACGAGCCCATCGAAGGAGCAGATTGACGGCCTCGCTGCTTGTCGGCTAATGAAATCCTTTCGAGTCGGGTATCGGCCTCGTCCGGATCGAGAGCGGTCTCTGATGTCCCGATTTTTATCCTAATCTGTGACGCGGGATTGCCGGCGTCTTGCAGGATGACAGTTCCGATATTTTCTGTTCTTTACTCTCAAACCATCGCATGCCTTCCTTCCGGCGCCTCATGCAATCCATCATCTCCGTTTCCAACGTCACCAAAACCTACGCGTCTGGGCTTCAAGCGCTAAAAGGCGTGAGCCTCGACATTCGCCGCGGCGAGATTTTCGCTCTGCTCGGGCCGAACGGCGCCGGCAAGACGACGCTGATCGGCATCATTTGCGGCATCGTCAACGCTTCGGGCGGCACAGTCACGGTCGACGGTTACGACATTGTGAAAGACTATCGCGCCGCCCGCGCAAAGATCGGGCTTGTTCCGCAGGAGATCACGACGGACACCTTCGAGACTGTCTGGTCGACCGTTTCTTTCACCCGTGGCTTGTTTGGGAAGCGTGAAAACCCGGCCTATATCGAAAAGGTGCTCAAGGATCTGTCATTGTGGGATCGCCGGAAGAGCAGGATTCTCACCCTTTCCGGCGGCATGAAGCGGCGCGTCATGATTGCGAAAGCGCTTTCGCATGAGCCGCAAATCCTGTTTCTCGACGAGCCGACCGCCGGTGTGGACGTCGAGCTTCGCAAAGGCATGTGGCAGCTCATCCGCGACCTCAGCGCTTCCGGCGTCACGATCATCCTCACGACGCATTATATCGACGAGGCGGAAGAGATGGCCGGCAGGATCGCCGTCATCGATAAAGGCGAGCTTGTCCTTGTGGAGGAGAAGGCCGAGCTGATGCGCAAGCTCGGCCGCAAGCAACTCACCCTCGACCTATCGCACAAGATCGATGCGCTGCCGCCAGAGCTGGCCGATCACCATCTGGCGCTTGCGTCTGATGGGCTGCAGCTGGTTTACACCTATGACACGAACGGCGAGCGCATGGGGATCACGACACTCCTGAACGACCTTAACAACGCGGGAATCCGGTTCAAGGATTTGAACACAAGACAAAGCTCTCTAGAAGATATTTTCGTTGGGCTTGTGAGCGGAAAATGAACTGGCGCGGCGCATTGGCGATTTACAAATTCGAGATGGCGCGCACGCGCCGCACGCTGCTTCAAAGCATCGTGTCGCCTGTCATATCCACGGCGCTGTATTTCGTCGTTTTCGGCTCGGCGATCGGCTCTCGCATCACCGACATTCAAGGCGTCAGCTACGGGGCGTTCATTGTACCGGGCCTGATCATGCTGACGCTCCTCACCAACAGCATCGCGAACGCGTCGTTCGGCATCTATTTCCCGCGGTTCATCGGCACAATTTATGAAATCCTGTCGGCGCCCATCTCGCCGGTGGAAATCGTGATCGGGTATGTGGGGGCGGCGGCGAGCAAGTCGATAATCCTCGGCTTGATCATCTTAGCCACCGCAGGCTTTTTCGTGCCGCTGCAGATCGCTCACCCCTTCTGGATGCTGACATTTCTTGTGCTCACGGCGATCACCTTTAGCATGTTCGGCTTCCTCATCGGCGTGTGGGCGGATAATTTCGAGAAGCTTCAGGTGATTCCGCTGCTCGTCGTCACGCCGCTGACCTTTCTTGGCGGAAGCTTCTACTCCATTCAGGTGCTGCCGCCGATCTGGCAGAAGGTGACGCTGTTCAATCCTGTCGTCTATCTCATCAGCGGCTTCCGGTGGAGCTTCTACAATGTCGCCGATGTGAGCGTGCGCCTAAGCCTCGGCATGACAGCGTTTTTCCTCGCGCTCTGCATGTTCGCGGTGTGGCGCATATTCAAGACGGGCTACCGTCTGAAGACGTGAACGAGCGGGGAGCGCAGGCGGCCGGTGTTACACTGCGCGGCGAACCCAGCCCACAGGTGTGAGGTGCTCCTGAGGGGTGAACCTGGTTTTATAAGCCATTTTTCGCGACCCGGCGATCCAGTAGCCGAGGTAGACGAACGGTAATCCCCGCGAGCGAGCAAAAGCGACCTGCTCCATGATGATGTAATTGCCCAGGCTGCGCTTATCGAGATCCGGCTCGTAGAAGCTATAGACAAGCGAAATGCCGTCGCTCAGACGGTCGCAAAGGACGGCGGCGACGAGAGGATTTTCCTTGGCGCCTGTGCGATCTGTCTCACGAACCCGGTACTCCGTTAGAAAGGTTTCGACCGCGCTGTCCTGGATCATCATCGAGTAATCGAGGAGAGACATGTCAGCCATACCGCCCTCGGCGTGCCGGGCCTCGATATACGCCCTGAACAGAGCAAACTGCTCGATTGTTGGCCTTCCCGATACGCGGCGGCTCTCGATGTCGGCGTTCAGCTTCCAGATCTTTGCGAGCGTGCGGCGGGGCTCAAACTCATTCACCACGATGCGAACCGGCACACACGCGGCGCAGTGGTCGCAATACGGCATGTAGGCGATGTTTTGACTGCGGCGGAACCCTCCCTTGAGGAGGTTATCGACGAGCGCGATGGGCCTGTCCGCGGACAAATGGGTAAAAATCTTGCGCTCAAACCGGCCGGGCAGATAAGGACACGGCTGCGGCGCAGTCACATAGAACTCGGGAAATCGTCGCTTCTGGTCCACAGCGGCCTAGGGATTGTTTCGGAAGACCCGGCCATTGTGCCTAAAAATTCGACTTTAGGCCAGCGCGCAAACGCGCGATGCACAATCGCTAAATGTCGCTGCCAAAACGGTGCAGGTCCGCGCCGTAGGTTTTTAGCCACCCTCGCGCTTTCAGCATCCCGGGAACCGCATCTCGCAGCAATCGCCAGAAGCGCGGCCCGTGGTTCATTTCCCGAAGGTGAGCCACCTCGTGCGCCGCTACATAGTCCAAAACAAATGGCGGCGCAAAGATGAGCCGCCATGAGAAAGAAAGTGTTCCGCTTGTCGAGCACGATCCCCAGCGCGTCGCCTGATCGCGGATCGTTATGCGTTTGGGATTACATGAGAGCGTCTTGGCGTGGTTTTCGACACTTGCCGCGATGTCTTTTCGAACCTCGGTCCGGAGCCAGTCGTGGAAGCGGCGGGGCGCATGCTCCTTATCGCCGCTCACATGGAGGTTTGGAATACGCGCATCGGCGCGAAGACAGCTCAAACTGCGCCAATCGCTTAGCCCCCCAAGGGGAGATGCAGCAGCAGGAGCATTCTCGGCGCTTTGATCGCTCCAAACGACTCGGCTGTGCCGCTGCGGACCGGCAAATCGAATGCGATGAAGCTCGCCCCTCAATGGAAGGACGGCTCCGTCTACGAAGGGGACCGGCTCGGGCAGACGCTCCAGCTGTTTTCTCAGCCAGTCCGCGTGCCGGGCGAGAAAGGCGTTTGCATCCTCCACCCGCCCCCGGTTCGGGAGCGTAAGAATGGCGGCGCGCTCGGTATGGCTCACTTTGAGAGAAAATCGTTTGGCGCGTGGAGAGCGCCTCAGCTCGACGGTGCAGCCTGCGCTTGGCACACGAAGAACCCGATTTTGTTCAAGCGATATAATAGATGCAGCTAGCATGAGACTTTCGTCGATGCTTCAACGCGGTTAATCTGATGCGACTCGTCTAGGAGACTAGCATGTGGCTTCTCAACAATCTGCGTTTTTTAAGTCACAGATTGCGGAGGAAACGATCAACATAACGTAAGATTTCCGCCAACGCCACAGCTAATCCCCTCCTTGAGGGTGTTTACAGTACCACCATTTTCACGGCCACGGTCGAGCTTTTTGGCAACATCGTGAATAAAGCGGCAAATTTCTCAATAATATAAACAGCAGCTTAACCAGTTTAGCAATCACAGGTTTTGCTACTCTTTGACCCACACCTCAACACGGCGGTTCGCCGCCAATCCTGCCTCGGTTGCGTTGCAGCCAGCCGGCAATAGGTTGCCAAAGGCTTTCACCGTGATCTGGCTGGCGGGGATACCCTCCGCGACCAAGGCATTCTTGAAGCTTGTGGCGCGGTTGAAGGAAATGACGCGGTTCACATCGAAAGGTCCTGTATTATCGGTGAAGCCAAGGAGCACAACCTCCCTGAATTTGACGGCGTCGCTCTTCAAGAAGCGGGCGACACGTGGAATGTCCTGGAACGCCTTTTCATCGAGCGCCGCTGAGTTTCTTTGAAAGCGGAAATTGATGGACAGCCTCTGTGCGTTCTTCAGGTCGTTCACAAGATCGCGCATATAGGCAAAATTGAACTCCTTGTCAGGCACGAGCAGAGCCGGCGCAAGACGGCTTGTTTGCTGCTCAAAGGTTTGAAGATCGATGCGCTGGTTGACAAACCCGGCTTCGGAAATGGTTTCCTGAGCCTTGTCGGAGAGAGCGTAATCGAGAAGCCTTGCGCCCATCGGCGGCAGACGGTCGCTGCTGTAAAGGAACAGGCGCCGCGCAAGCGGGTATTCCTCCGTCTTCACGGAAAACACGTCCGGCGCCGACACGATTCCGCAGCTTGACGATATCGCGAGCGGCTTCGCATTGCGGACATAGGCGAAACCCGCAAATCCAATCCCGTTCGGATCGCGGGCTGTCTCATCGGAAAGGTCGGGACTCGAACTCGAAGCGCTTGGCCGCGGGAGAGATCTTCGCGTTCCTCGGCTTCAAAACGAGATTATCGAAGGTATCGTATGTGCCCGAATTTGGATCGCGCGCGTAAAGATCGATCTCGCCGGGGTTCCCGCCAACCGCGCTCCAATCCTTAATTTCACCGGAGAAAATTTTCGCGATCTGTTCAAGGCTCAGGGATTTGACGGGGTTTTTCGGCGATACGAACACGACGACGCCATCAAGCGCGAAAACATGGGTCTTCAGCTTGATCCCGGCGTTGGTGATGGACTTGACCTCCTCGGCCTTTATCGGCCGGGACATCTCGCCGATCTGAGCCTTGCCCTGGACCAAGCTTAGGGGAGCGGTATTGCTGCCGTGTGATCGCAAATCGATCGTGGCGACGTCCTTCCCGCCGGAATCCGAAAGTTTGAATCGCACTTCCTCCGGATCGGCGCCGACGATCTTTTCGATGGCGTAACTCTCGTCCTCGGAAAACCTTTCGATTGTGCTCGGCATCAACTGCGCGCCGATCGTGTTCGAGCCGTGAATCCCGATTGTGGCGACGGGCGATTTCGGGCAACCGGCGCCGGTGCATTCAAATTTGGATGCTTCCACCGCCATGACCCCGAACTTCCGGGACTTTATCACGAAAGACGCTGTGTCCGAGGCCATGAGTTCGCCGATTACGGCGAAGCCGTCGCCTCTGAGCGTGAGCGTCACATCCTCGGCATTCACAATGCCGGAAGGAAAAGCCACAAGCAGCGCGGCGAGGAAAACACGGTTCAGGATGGGCGGGAACGGCATTGGACCTCGGGTCTGTCAGGGGTTTGCGGGCAGCGGGCGGCTTGGGGGCGACGCCTCACCGTGTGAGAATGAGCTGCGGAAGAGCCTTTGAGCTGTAGCGGGCGAATTGATCGGTTTCTTGATTGCATTCGAGAGGAGCGAATGAGCCGCGCGAGCGCGAGATTCGGCCATTCGGGCTCCAGACAGCGACCCGGTATTCGAGATCGGCGTAAAGCCCGGTCCCGCAAGTGTCGGGGTCCCGCGGACGCCGTGCGCGGCTTTCATAATCGAGAGCCAATGTCACAGCGCCGGATTTCTGGCTGAACTCGTGGACGAAGGTGTAGACCTCAAGCTGATCGCCTTCCGTGGCGCCGCTGCTGGAAAAGCTGATGAAGCCATGGCCTCGCTGGTCGCGCCTTTTGCGCTCCTCGGCTTGCCAGCGGCTTGAGGCGGCGCCCGCCCAGATATGGCCCTCGTCGGACATACCGGCCGCATATTCGAACGCATGGAGATCGAGGTTCACGCTGCCCTTCCAAATCACAGCGACTTTCGTAATCCGGTCGAGGTCGACTGTGTGAAGCTGGACCCGCAAGGTGGAGTCGTCCGGGAACGAGACCACGAGTTCCGGCTTGTCTCCCAAAAAGCAGTCGAAGGCGATGGTCAAGCGCCCGGCCTCATCCAAAGCGCGAACCAGTTCCAGAGTATCGTAGTGGAGATGGACCTTGCCGTTCGGAAAACAGGGCGCCGCGATAGAAACTTGAGAGAGTCCCCGCGCTTATTGGCTCAACGCTGGCGGAATGGGTACAATCTAAAGGCGCAGACCGTGCTGCATCACTCAGCAGAAGTGTCGCATAGACGACGCCGAGTCCCACGAATAATGCGGAGCGGCCTTTCATCACGATCCTGTTCAACGCGATCACTTGAACGGTGGTAGCGCTAATCCTTGCTCTAGTTGGTTTTTGCTTGCTTTAATTAGATCACGGTCAAGTTACAGGTTAACGACGCCGCAACCCCCTGTTTTTATTGACATTTTCAGTTAGATTTCGTTGCAGCAAGAGCCACATCGGTCAGCGGGCTGCTGAAAAACAACGAGATCTCGGCCCACTCCTTCCGCAAACCCGGATAAGGGTGAGTATTATCAGCGTGTTGATCTGTACTCCATTAGACCATGGGCCGCACCGTACTTTCAGCGTCCCGATAGAGCGAAAATGAGCGGCAAGGCAAACTCCTCATGCTCAACTGGACCTCTTCACGTGGGCGCCACTTTATGCTAAAAGCGCAGCTTGCCCGGAAACTCACACGCAAGCTTTCCCTGAAGCCTAGAAATGTTTGCGTGGCGTTTTTATGTTTTTTAGCAGGGTTTTTCTCCAGAACGGAAAAGCCGTTTTGGAGGACTCTGCCTAACCAGCGAGGAGACTCGTGCCGATGACAGTCGCCATTGTCCCGTAATTAAGCGCGAGCATCATATCGCGAAGTCATCTGCTTCGCTTCGCCGCGCCGATTTTCCAACCCAATAACGCGAGCGAAGCCATGCTTTCCTGGTTTGAAAAACTTGTCGACCCATTCAAAGACTTTCCGCTTGAGCAGCCCCCGAACAAGCTCGGCGCTTTTTATTGGCATTACCTTCGCCGTGTCTGGTGGCTTTATGCGCTCATCATGCTCGTGGGATTGGCCGGCGCGCTTATCGAGGTGTCGCTTTTCGCATTCGTCGGACAGATCGTCGATCTGGCGAAGTCCGCTCCGAATTCGGGAGCCTTTTTCCAGGAGCACGGACGCACGCTGCTCTGGATGGCGTTCGTCGCGCTCATAGCCCGGCCCGTCGCCTTTGGCTTCCACGCGCTCCTGATCAATCAAACGGCGAACGCCAATGTCATGAACATGGTGCGCTGGCAGCAGCATCGCTACATGCTGCGCCAGAGCCTTTCGTTCTTCCAGAACGATTTCGCGGGCCGGCTCGCGAACAAGATCATGCAGACGGGCGGCGCGCTCCGGCAGACCGTCGTCGAGATCGTGGACGCGCTTTGGTTCGTCGCGATCTATTGGACAAGCGCGGCCGTCATCTTCTTCGATCTCGACTGGCGGCTGGTGATCCCGCTGCTCTTGTGGCTCGTGACCTTCCTGGTCTCGGTCTGGTTCTTTGTGCCGCGCCTCATCCGCTACGCGACCACCGTTTCTGACGCCCGCTCGACGCTGACCGGCCGCATCGTCGACAGCTACACCAACATCCTGACGGTGAAGCTGTTCGCGCATACGGAGGGCGAGGACGCCTATGCCAAAGAGGCCGTCTCCGATCTTCTCCTTAAGATGAAAAAGCAGCTGCGCTGGATCACGGGCATCGAAATGACCCAGTGGGTCCTCACCGGCATGCTCATCACCGGAACGACGGGGCTTTCGCTCTGGCTGTGGACGCAAGACGCGATCTCGCTCGGCGCGATCGCCGTTACGACCGGGCTCGTGATCCGCATCAACAATATGGCCGGCTGGATCATGTGGGTCATAACAGGGATCTTCGAGAATGTCGGCACCGTGCAGGAGGGCATGGAGGCGATCTCAAAGCCTTGGAGCGTGGTCGACGCCCCAGACGCCAAGCCTTTGCGCGTCGATAAAGGCGAGATCCGCTACGAAAATGTCCGCTTTCACTATGGGCGCGACAGCGGCCTGATGGAAAACTTATCGCTTGATATCAGGCCTGGTGAGAAAGTCGGCCTTGTTGGACCTTCGGGCGCGGGCAAGTCCACCCTCGTCAACATCCTATTGCGCTTCCACGATCTGGAGGCCGGGCGCATCTTGATCGATGGGCAGAATATCGCGGCGGCTGACCAGGACAGCTTGCGCGCGCAGATCGGGCTTGTGACCCAGGACACCTCTCTCTTGCATCGCACCGTTCGGGACAACATCCGCTATGGAAGGCCCTCGGCGACGGAAGAGGAGGTCATCGCAGCCGCGAAGAAGGCGCACGCCCATGAGTTCATCCTCGACCTTGAGGACTATAAAGGCAGGCGCGGCTACGATGCGCAGGTTGGCGAGCGCGGCGTCAAGCTTTCGGGCGGGCAGCGCCAGCGCATCGCCATCGCGCGCGTGCTGTTGAAGGACGCGCCGATCCTGATCCTCGACGAGGCCACCTCGGCGCTCGATTCCGAAGTCGAGGCCGCGATCCAGGAGCAGCTCTATAATTTGATGGCGAACAAGACCGTGATCGCGATTGCCCACCGCCTTTCGACGATCTCGGCCATGGACCGCCTCATCATCATGGAGAAAGGGCGCATCGTCGAGGATGGGAGCCATGAGGAGCTGCTGCGCAGCGGCGGGCTCTATGCGAGCCTTTGGGCGCGGCAGTCGGGCGGCTTCCTGTTCGAGGAGCGCAAGGCGTCCGATCCGCTCGTCGAGCCGGATCGTTACGCGGAGATGCAGGGGCTTGCCGAGTAGGCGCGGCATGCCCAGCGGCTTCGCCGGTCAACGCCAGCCTTCAAAAGGGCCGCTGGAATAATTAACTAATGTGCGCCGGTTTGACGTGCGTCAGCTTATCCGCTCAGTATTACGATTCCGGCCATGCAAGAGGAGGCCGCGATGTCCCGGGCGTTTCCCAAGAATGAGCCCTTGCTGCAGGGCGTCTTTGCTCCTGTCTTCGTTGAAGGTGACTCCTCCGACCTCCCCGTCACGGGCGAAATACCGAAAGAGCTGAATGGAACGCTGTTCCGTAACGGCCCTAATCCCCAATTCGCCCCGCGCGCCCAATATCATTGGTTCGGGGGCGATGGAATGGTGCATGCCTTCACTCTGGAAAATGGGCGCGCGACCTATCGCAACCGCTGGGTTCGAACCCCGAGATTTGAGCTGGAGCGGAAGGCGGGCGAGGCCCTGTTTGGCGGTTTTGGAGACCCCTCCAAGTCGGACCCGAGCGTGATTGGCAAGGACTTCGGCGTGGCGAATACGCATATCATCTGCCACGCGGGCAAGCTCTTGGCGCTGGAGGAGTCCACCTTCCATTCGCACTTAACCGCTCGCTTGATTCCATCGGATATCACACCTTCGGCGGCGTTCTTCCTACGACACTCGAAGGACGCTTTACCGCTCATCCCAAGATCGATCCCGAAAACGGTGAGCTCGTTGGATTTTCGTATTCGGGAAGCGGCATATTCGGACCCAGAATGAGCCTGATCATCATCGCGCCGGACGGAAAGCTTGTTCGTCAGGATTTTTTCGAAGCGCCCTACTGCTCGTTCGTCCACGATTTCCTGATGACCAGAGATCACGTCATATTCCCGGTCCTGCCTCTTTCGGGAGACATGAACCGGGCCAAGCGCGGCGGCCCGGCCTACGCCTGGGATCCCGAAAAACCTGCCTTGCTGGGAGTAGTAGGGCGGCGCGAGCCGATCGATACCCTGAAGTGGTTCCGGATCGCGCCCTGCTACGTCTTCCACACCTTTAACGCCTGGACCGATGGCGGCGTGATCCATTGCGACGTCGTGAAGTATAGCAGAGCACCATTTTTTCCCGACGTTGAAGGCAATCCCGCTCCGGCTTCAAGTCCGGGCAGCCCCATTCGCTGGTCGATCGATCTTACCGGCGGCACAGATGACGTGAAAGAAACTCAGCTCTCGGACGCGACGGGCGAATTTCCCCGCTGCGATGAGCGCTACGCTGGCTTGCAATACCGCCACGCTTTCTTCTGCGCGCCGGACCCCAAACAGACCGGATCGCCGGTCTTCCCTTCCATCGCGCACCTGGACCTCGCATCCGGGCGAACCACCTCATACTCCGTGCCGGCTGGCGATGCGCTCAGCGAAGCGGTTTTTGCGCCTCGCTCGGCGGGGCGCCGGAAGGGGACGGATTTCTGCTCTCTGTACATTACATCGCCAAGGAGAATCGGAGCGATCTCTTAATATTCGACACTCAGGATTTGGGGCGAGGGCCTCGGTCGAGGGTTCATCTTAGCCACCGGGTCCCCGCCGCTTTCACGGAAGCTGGGTGGCAGCGTAGCGGCGGCAGGCTGCTTCCCGTCCGAACAGCGCGCAAGTCACCGCTAAGCAGCAATTTTAGATTTTATCACAACTTTATAATAACCTTAGATTGCAATAACTCAAGCTACCCCAGCGTGCCGGCGGCTTCGAAGGGGAAAAGTGTCCCATGCAATTTTGCGCCCAGTTGTTTGCCCGCGCGCTGAGATCACGGCGACCAATCCCATCGCTCAGGCTTGAGTTATTTAACCCCTTTTCCGTCAAGGGCATGACATGAAGAAGCTCTCCATCGCCCAGCGCTTATATGCCGGACTGGCGCTCATAACTCTGGTTGGATCGGCGGCCACGGTTGCTGCATTTATCGAAATGAATAGTATTGATAGACAGTGGGACAGTTTCAAGAAAAATGAATTGACACGCCTAGATTTGGTCTCTGAGGCAAACATCGAGCTGGGTCGTGGCGTTCAAGAATTTAAGAATCTTGTGTTGCGCAGCGTCGATTATGCGCCGAAGGCTTTGCAGCATTTGACCAATATTCATCGGATTGCCGCCCGCTATCAAGCTTTGCCTGTCAATGAGGAAGAAAGAAAATATCTCGACGTTATCCGCGGTAGCGTCGACAACTATCAACTCGCGGTCCAGAAAGCTGTCAATTTAAAACGTGCTGGCATTACGATACCCGATATCGATAAGACCATCGCGGGCGCTGACCGGCCCATCGCAGAGGCAACGGACAAGCTGAAGAAAATCGTAACTTCAGACGTTGAAGCGGCTGGAGTGATCATTCAAAATACTCTTGATCAGAACAAAAAGATACTTTTGATCGGTCTATTGATTACTGTGTGTTTCAGCACGCTGCTTGGGTACACGCTGGTGCGCTCGATCAAATCCGGCCTCGCCGTAGCAAATGCAGCGATCGATAATTTGGCTAAAGGTGATTTCTCCAAAGAAATTGACCGCGGCCGCCATGATGAGATTGGCCAGTTGCTCAATCGCACTGCCGGCATGGCGCAAGTGCTGAAAGCTTTTTTGGCTGCACAATTAGCGATGGCGCGTCAGCATAACCGGGACGGCCTCATCAGCAAAACAATCGATGAATTTCAGTTTTCTGGCGCTTACCGCGACATGGCGCGCAACATGAACGAGATGGTGAAGGGCCATACCGGCGTGCAGACGCAGTTCGTGGATTTGATGGTCGAGTACGCCAATGGCGATTTCGAAAGGCGCATGGAGCCCCTGCCTGGCGAGCGCAAGAAGATCTCGGATGCTGCCGGGAAGGTTCGCTCAGAGCTCGAGGCGGCCGCCGAAGCAGCCCGGTACAACGCCCGCGTGAAGGCCGCCTTGGACCACGTCAGAATCCCTGTGCGCATCGCCAACGACGATGGGGAAATCCTTTATGTCAACAACGTCCTGAACGACACGCTGCATAAATACGAAGCGGCGTTCCGGCGGCAAATCCCGGGCTTCGATGCAGGTAAGGTCGTCGGCGGCAGCATCGGCATGTTCTATTCCGATCGTAAATCGGCCATCGCCGAACTGCGCAGCATCACGCGCGCAACCTCCTCGCGCCTGTCCTTGGGCGGACGCGATTACGATGTGGTGACAAGCCCTGTGTTCAGCGAAAAAGGCGAGCGTCTCGGCACTGCCTCGCAATGGAACGACATAACCGAGCAACTCGACGCCGAGAAAGAGATCGCCGCGGTCGTCGACGCTGCCGCCTCGGGCGACTTCAAGAAGCGCATCGAGGAAGCCGGCAAGGCCGGCTTTCCTGCTGAAAATTGCCCAAGGCTTGAACACGGTGCTCGCCACGAGCGAAGCCGCTTTGAGCGAAATTGGAAGGATCCTCACGGCGCTGGCGCAAGGCGATTTGACCCAGACAATCGAGGCCGAGTTCCATGGCGTGTTCGCGGAGCTGAAAGATGACAGCAACCGCACAATCGACCGGTTGAGGGACATCATCGGCCAAATCCGCGAAGTCGCCGACTCCATCAATACGGCGGCGAGCGAAATCTCGGCCGGCAACAACGATCTGTCGCGCCGCACCGAGGAGGAAGCGTCGAGCCTGGAGGAGACCGCCAGCAGCATCGAGGAGCTGGCCGCAACCGTGAAGCAGAACGCCGAGAACGCAACGCAAGCCAACAAGCTTGCGGCCGAGGCGTCGGCAAGCGCCACGCGCGGCGGCGAGGTCATGGCTCAGGTTGTGACGACCATGAACGGCATCACCGAGAGCAACCGCGAGATCGCCGACATCACCACGCTGATCGATGGCATCGCGTTCCAGACCAACCTGCTCGCGCTCAACGCCGCCGTGGAAGCGGCGCGCGCCGGCGAGCAGGGCCGGGGCTTCGCCGTGGTCGCCTCCGAGGTGAGGAGCCTCGCCCAGCGCGCCGCCGAAGCCGCCAAGGGCATCAAGACGGTGATCGCGGCTTCCGTCGGCAAGACTGACGAAGGCGCGCGGCTCGTCAAAAGCGCGGGCGCGGCCATGGACGATATCGTGGCGCAAGTGCAGCGCGTGACCGCCATCATGGGCGAGATCGCCGCCGCCAGCAAAGAGCAAAGCGATGGCGTCCAGCAGGTGAACCAGGCCGTGACGCAGATCGATCAGCTCACCCAGCAGAATGCGGCGCTCGTCGAGGAGGCCACCGCGGCGGCGAAAAGCCTGGAGGATCAGTCCCAGAGCCTCGTGCAATCGGTGTCGGCCTTCAAGCTCACCGGCGGCGCCGGAAAACGCGAAGCCGCGCAGGCCAGACCCAATGGCCGCGGCAACGGAGCTGCTAGCTTGCCAAACGGCAAGGCGGGCTTGCATGAGGTTGCTGCCCTCCGGCGGGAAGTGAGAGCCTTCCGGCTTTAATTCCCGGCGAGGAAGGGAAGCAGCATGAAGATAGATGTACGTTTGGACGTGGGTGGCAAGACGACGGTGATTTGCATTGTGGACGAGGCGGGCGAGATCGTTTGGCAGGGGAGGGCGGACACCCCGATATGATTGCGGCGCGCCTGAAGAGCTTCACAGGAAACTCGTTAAAGTTGGCATTGAGAGCGGCGCCTTCATGCCTCATCTGCTCCGGCGGCTTGCCTCCATGGGCTTTTCAGCGACAAGGGAAGCGATCAGGAATTTCGGCGTTGAGCTAAGTTGTGCTGCCATCCATCGAAAGCGATGAGCCTGTTCAGGCGGGCACAGCAAGCAGTGGACAGGGCGCCCGGTGCAGGACCTGCTCCGTGGTGCTTCCTCTAAGAGCGTCGAGGAACCCATCGCGACCGGCGGTGGGCATGACGAGCAGATCTGCCGGAAGTGTGTTCGCAGCCGTGAGTATCGTCTCGACCACGGGGCCTTGCCGGACATTGACATCCAAGGGCTCCCCGGCAGGGTCCGTGAGCGGGAAGGGCGCGTCTCCGGCGTGGACGAAATGTTCGGTGAAGTCGAGCTTTCCAAAGAGTTGATGCAAGAGCAAGAGCGCGCGCTGGGGAGCGGGATGATGAGCGACAGGTACTACGACCTTTTTTAAGCGCAGGCTACCGGTGTTGGCGTCGACGAACGAGCGAGCTTTTGGCCCTAGGAAGAGCGCTGGAATTTGCGTCTTCTGGGCGATGCCCTCCGAAACAGATTGCGAAAGCCAGCGGTTCAAGCCTTGTGCTCCGCGCGTCGCCATCACGACGAGGTCGGACCGATGCGACAAAAGAAAGCCGGCGACGCCTTGAAGCGGATCCTGGTGCTCGATCTGGATCTTGCGAACTTTGACGCCGAGCTTTTCTTCGATTTCAGAAGCAGCGGCATTCGCGGACAACAGCCCCCAACGCCCAAGAGTCTCTCGCACGCGTGGGAATGATGCCCACTCCTCGCCGCCAGTCAGCGACCTGACATGCAGCAAATTGAGCCGGCAGCGAAATTCGAGCGCAAGACGCAAGGCATGCGCAAAAGCTTCGAAGCTTGCCTCTGAAAAGTCGGTCGGGTGGGCAATCGCTTTGATGGTTCCCTGATCCACTTCACCGCGTTCCTTCCACAGCTTACAGAGAAGATGCTTACGGAACAAAATTGGCTTAAACTGAAGAGAACAGGTCTTTCTTATGCTGGAGCGCCCCCGCTGGCAATCTCAGGTTGAGTAAATCCACACCTTTTGAGAGGCGATCTGGGGTACGCCCCACGGCCGCCGCTCTCAATCGATAACGCGAAAACAAGATTGCATTTCACAAGCCACGGACCCAAACAACTTAGTTTCAGCATCCAGCGCGGTAAAACTAACATGACAATCGATACTCATCCGACGATTTTCGCTCCCCGACGACGATCCTCACCTGTGGCTAGAGGATGTCGAGGGACGGAAACCGGTCGAGTGGGTGGACGCCCAGAACGCTGCGACTTTCAATCGTTTTGGGTTGTCCCGCTTCACGGCTGACAGAGATATTCTGAGCGCCATCCTCGATCGTCCCGACAACATTCCGTATATCGGCCGCCGCGGCTCGCTCGTGTTCAATTTCTGGAAGGACGCCACGCATCCGCGCGGCATTTGGCGCTCGGCCACGCTCGAACGCTTTCGAGCCGGCGAGCTGAATGGGATACCATCCTCGATTTCGATGAACTCGCCGCCAAAGAAAACGAAGACTGGTTTTGGCAAGGCGCCCTGACCCTTCCGCCGGAGCATGAGCTTGCCATTGTCAGGCTTTCGCGCGGCGGGGGCGACGCGGCCGTGCTTCGCGAATTCAATTTGCGAACCAAGGATTTTGTCGCAGGCGGATTTAGCCTTCCCGAAGCAAAGGGAGGCGCCGAGTGGCTCGACCGGGATACGTGGCTTGTTTCCAGCGCCCTCGGCGACGGCATGGCTACCAACTCCGGCTATTCGCGCACAACCCGTATCTTGAAGCGCGGGCAATACATTGCGCAGGCCCAGATCGTGGCTGAGGCGCCGAAAGAGAGCATGGGGCTTTGGTCGTATCCCGATCGCACCCAAAACGCCGAGACCATCTGCTTCGTCGAGCGGCCAAGCTTCTTCGAAACCGTGGTGAGCGTTGGCGACCGGACCGGACCGAAAGCAAGACTTATCTGCCCCTCGATATCGAATACGCGATCCATGCGGACTGGCTCGCGGTCAAACGGCGCAGCGCCTGGACGATGCGAAATGTAATTCATCCTCAAGACACGTTGCTGGGAATCAGCCTCGGCGCTTTCATCAGAGGAAAGAGAGATTTCCGCGTTCTCTTCAAGCCCGCGGAACGGCGCGCGCTGCAATCTTTCCGGTGGGTGGGGGGAAAGCTTCTTCTCTCCATCCTGGATGAGTTGACGCCCACTTTCGAGATTCTCGATCCAAGCCGGGACTGGTCTTCAAGCGCGGCTCGAAGGGCTGCCGAAGATCGGCGCCGCCAATGTCTGGCCGCTCGATACCGAAGCCAGTGAGAGCAATGGCGACCTGCTGGCCAACATCGAGGGTCCGATCACCCCGCCAACCTTCATGCTTTTGCAGCAAGATAAGAGCTGGGAGGTGCTAAGGCGGGCGCCCGAAGCGTTCACGCCGGATGGGCTGACGGTTTCGCGGCACGACGCGGTTTCCGTCGATGGCCTGCGCATTCCCTATACGCAAGTCGGTCCTAAGAATGAAACCGGCGACGCCCCTGTGCACCTTTACGGCTATGGCGGCTTCGGTGTAACGCTTTTGCCCGGCTATGAGCCAGGACTGGGAAAGTTATGGCTGGAGCGCGGCGGCACGTGCGTGATCGCCAATATTCGCGGCGGCGGAGAGTTCGGCACGCAATGGCACGAGGCAGGCCGGCGCGAGGGCAAGCGCCTCTCCCACGACGATTTTGCTGCCGTCGCCGCCGATCTGGTGGCCCGGGGCGTCACCACGCCGAAAAGGATCGCCGCCGAGGGCGGCTCGAATGGCGGGATTCTCATCACCAATATGCTCGTACGCTATCCCGAGCGGTTCGGCGCGCTTCTCTGCACCATGCCGTTGATCGATATGCGCCGCTACACCAAGCTGTTGGCGGGCGCGAGCTGGATCGGGGAGTATGGCGATCCTGATATTCCCGGCGATTGGGCTTTTCTTCAAAGCTATTCCGCCTATCATCAGGCCAAGCCCGGACAAGCCTATGCGCCCATTCTTTTCGCGACGAGGCGCAGAGACGATCGCGTGCATCCGGGACATGCGCGGAAGATGGCGGCGAAACTTCAGGCGCTTGGCCATGAAGCGTATTTCTACGAGCAGCCTACAGGCGGGCACGGCGCCGGGAAGGATAACAAGGAGCGGGCCGCGTTCATCGCACTGGGCCTCGCGTTCTTGCGCGCCAAGATAGGCTGGGACGAGGATGAAGCTCACGGCCAGAGCACGTGATGCGAGGCCACGAAAGTCTTGACCAGTCTCGACATCGTTCCCGCCCCCATCAGCATCTCTCGAGTCCGGTATAAAGGGCCGCTTGCTTTCGTCGCATAACGGGGAATGTTCGCTCCGGCGAGACCGATGGGCGCCACCGGCGTGGCGTTCCGCAATGCGCGATGCTATATTTCAGAAATGCATTCGCTGCCAAACCACTTTATGACCGTCGATGAATTCTTGCCCTGGGCTGAGGCGCAGGAACGGGGTCGATACGAACTTCATGACGGTCAAGTTATTATGATGTCTCCGGAGCGCGCGGCGCATTGGAAAACCAAAGGCGCCATCTTCGTCGCTCTAAGGGAGGCGATCAAATCTGCGGGACCGAATTGTCACGCTGTTCCCGATGGCGCGACCGTGCGCATATCGCCGAGCACCGCCTTCGAACCCGACGCCCTGGTTTATTGCGGGGAGGAAGTCCCGGACAATTCGCTTGAGGTTCCAAACCCCGTGATCGTGGTTGAGGTTTTGTCGCCGGGAACGCAAATGACGGACATGCGCGATAAGCTTCGCGGATATTTCACTGTCTCAAGCGTGCATCATTATCTGATCGTGGATCCAGAAAAACGCATGGTTATCCACCACGCGCGCGGTTCCGGGGACGTGCTGCAAACGCGCCTGCTCTCCTCTGGGGCGCTTTCCCTTGAACCGCCCGGCCTCAGCATCGAGATAGAGACTTTATTTGCATAAGCTTGTTGGCGCGCCAACTTTTACCTGGTTGCAATTCTGCGCCACGTCTTTTTGTCGTCGGCCGCCGTACCCGCGAGCCAACACGTTACATGGTTTCAAATTGATACCAGCCGCCGAAAGTCTTCACCGCTCCCGGCGTCGTTCTGTGCGGGCTGGAACCCAACAAACGGCGGACCATATCATTGCTTTCGAAGACCCTGTCCTTCCGCTTACGGGATGGCGCCGTCGCGGGCATGATATCCTGTGCGCCTGTAGCGATTTGCATTTGCATGAGTTATTTGTGGTATCCCTAGCGCTTGTCATGCGCTGTAAAGAAGCGCTCGCCGAGCTGCCACAGTTTGCCAAATACTGCAAGCATAAGCGAACCGGGGAGAACTGAGCTTATTAACCAGGAAGCGGTCAATTCGTGGGCCGGAACCAGGAATGCATCGATTCCCGCGGGCGGATGAATGGCGCCAAAAGCGATCATTAAAAAAGTGGCCGCTCCGACGGCGACAGCGCTTGACGTCTCTCCGGGACCGAACATCCAAAAACAGAACAAACCGCACACGCAGGAAATAAGATGACCGCCAACAATTGACCGCGGTTTTGCGGCTTCGCTATCTGGGAGGGCCATGATCAAAACGATGGAGGTGACGAAAGGAACCCTCGCCAGGGGCTGACCGGCAAGACTGGCGAGAACTCTCCATGATCCCAATCGCAACCGCTGCGCCGAGAGCCCTGTAGGCCCAGATCCGAGGCGTATTCCACTCGGGTTTCATGCGCGCCTCAACTGCGTGAAAGCCGCATTTTCAGAATAGCTCCTCCTGTGAAGAGGGAGCCGCACATGACCATTGAATAACAAACATCGCCGTCAGCCCCGTGAATTGAACGTCGAGAGCGTCGCGATTGCCGGCGTCCGGCGACTTAGCTTAAGTTAAGCTTGCGGTAAGACTAAGGCGGATTACCATAGAAAGGGTGAACTTCCGCTGAAGTTGCGGATGCGCTGCGGGTAAGCCGCATAAGCATGCCCCCCGTACGCCGGAGTTCTCGCCGCTTTTCGTGCCCCAGAATGGCGCCCGCGCGCCCTGGCGAATCGCAATGTCGGGTACTCGGGCGCTTAGCGGTCGATTTCGCCGAACACAATATCGAGGCTGCCCAGAACGGCGGACACGTCGGCTAGCATGTGGCCTTTGCAGAGGAAATCCATCGCCGCGAGATGCGGGAATCCGGGCGCGCGGATTTTGCAGCGATACGGCTTGTTGGTGCCGTCGGCGACAAGGTAAACGCCGAACTCGCCCTTCGGAGCTTCGATAGCGGCGTAGACCTCGCCTTCGGGTACGCGGAAACCTTCGGTGTAGAGTTTGAAATGATGGATGATGGCTTCCATCGACCTCTTCATGTCACCACGCCGCGGCGGCGCAACCTTGTGGTTCGGCAGCAGCACCGGCCCGCGCCCTGCCGGCGAATTCAGCCGCTCCAGGCATTGCTTCATGATGCGGACCGACTGGCGCATCTCCTCCATGCGAATCAGGTAGCGGTCCCAGTTATCGCCGTTCTTGCCGATGGGGATGTCGAATTCGAGATCCGCATAGCATTCGTAGGGCTGCGACTTGCGCAAATCCCAGGCGGCGCCCGAGCCGCGCAGCATCACGCCTGTAAACCCGTAGGCCATCCCGTCTTCGAGGCTGACGACGCCGATATTGACGTTCCTCTGCTTGAAGATGCGGTTGTCGGTGAGAAGCTCGTCGATGTCGGCGAGGGTTTTCAGGAACGGATCGCACCACGCGGCAATATCGTCGATGAGCGCCTGCGGCAGATCCTGATGCACGCCGCCCGGCCGGAAGTAGTTCGCGTGCAGACGCGATCCGCTCGCGCGCTCATAGAACACCATGAGCTTCTCGCGTTCCTCGAAGCCCCATAGCGGAGGCGTCAGCGCGCCCACGTCGAGCGCGAAGGTCGTGACGTTCAGGATATGGTTCAGGATGCGCCCGATCTCGCTATAGAGCACGCGGATGAGCTGGCCGCGGATCGGCGCGGTAATCCCGAGAAGCCGCTCAATCGCCAGGCAGAACGCATGCTCCTGGTTCATCGGCGCGACGTAATCGAGTCTGTCGAAATATGGAATGGCCTGGAGATAGGTCTTGTACTCTATCAGCTTTTCGGTGCCGCGATGCAGGAGGCCGATATGCGGGTCGATGCGGCGCACCAGCTCGCCGTCGAGTTCCGTAATCATGCGCAGCACGCCGTGGGCCGCCGGATGCTGCGGCCCGAAATTGATGGTGAAATTGCGGTTCTCAGGCGGCCGCACATCAAGATCCAACCCCACGCCGCCCGCTTCTGGAACCGCTCCGCCGCCGTCAGCCATGGCTTCTCGCTCCCCAACTTATCATTTTTATCTTTGTCATGCCTTCGGCGGCTGCCGCTTTCTCGTCGCCGGGCAACGGCGCATAGTTCGCGCCTTCCCATGGGCTCAAGAAATCGAAACTGCGGAATTCCTGCGGCAGTTTCACAGGCTCATACACCACGCGCTTCTGCTCCTCATCGTACCGGACCTCAACGAAGCCGGTGAGCGGGAAGTCCTTGCGCAGCGGATGTCCGCGAAAACCGTAATCGGTGAGGAGGCGGCGCAAATCCGGATGACCTTCGAAAAGGATGCCGTAAAGATCGTATGCCTCGCGCTCGTACCAGTTCGCCGCCGGGAAAACGCTCACGATGCTCGGAACCGTCGACGCGCTGTCTGTTGTGAGTTTGAGCCGCACGCGCAGATTCTCATGCACGCTCAAAAAATGATAGACGACCTCGAAACGCTCGTCGCGCTCGGGGTAATCGGCGCCGCAAATATCGATGAGGATCTTGAAACGCCAGGACGGGCTGTCGCGCAGGAACTTCACAGCCTCCGCGATGCTCGCGCGGTCCACCGTAACGGTCAGTTCACCAATAGCGATTCGCGTGCCGCGAACAGCACCGGGACAGGCAGTGTTCAGCGCCTCGGCCAGGGCTTCGAGCTTCCCCGTCTCCGTCATTCTATGCTCCGGCTGTTAGCGTTCGATGGTGCCTGTGCGGCGGATTTTTTTCTGAAGGAGCATGATGCCATAGACAAGCGCCTCCGCGCTCGGCGGGCATCCGGGGACATAGACATCCACAGGCACCACGCGGTCGCACCCGCGCACCACGGCATAGGAATAGTGGTAATAACCGCCGCCATTCGCGCAAGAGCCCATGGAGATGACATAGCGCGGCTCGGGCATCTGATCGTAGACCTTCCGCAGCGCGGGCGCCATTTTGTTGCATAGCGTGCCGGCCACGATCATAACGTCGGACTGGCGCGGGCTGCCGCGCGGCGCAAAACCGAAGCGCTCCACATCGTAGCGCGGCATCGAAGCTTGCATCATCTCGACCGCGCAGCAGGCGAGGCCGAACGTCATCCACATCAACGAGCCGGTTCGGGCCCAATTGACGAGATCATCGGTGCTCGTGACGAGAAAGCCCTTATCCGACAACTCGCTCTTCACGCCGGTGAAAAACGCATCGGACTCGCTTTGCGGCTTGAGCAGCGCGCCGCCCTCGCGGCCGGACTTGTCAAAAAGAGGCTCGCCAAAAGGCTGTTTGATCAATCCCATTCCAGCGCTCCCTTCTTCCACTCATATATGAAGCCGATTGTAAGAACGCCAAGGAAGATCATCATCGCCCAGAAGCCGAAGAGGCCCGCTTCCTTGAAGGCGACGGCCCAAGGAAAGAGGAAGGCTACCTCGAGGTCGAAGATGATGAACAGGATGGAGACGAGATAAAAGCGCACGTCGAACTTCATGCGCGCGTCGTCGAAAGCGGGAAAACCGCATTCGTAGGCGGCGACCTTTTCGGGATCGGGCTTATTGGGCGCGACCAGGAACGGCGCCACCAGCAGCCCCAGCCCGATGACGAGCGCGACCAGGAAGAAGATGACAAGCGGAAGGTATGTCAGAAGCAGGTCCGTCATGATCTCTCGGCTCACGGATTGGGAGGTATTTCATCATGTACGCTGTAATCGGCTGCAGCGCAATCGGGCTTCGCGCCGCATGAATATCTAAAGTGTAGATTCAGCTTGTGAGGATCAGCGCGCCGAGCGCGAGGACGAGGGCGGGCGCCATCGCCATCGCGCCGATGCGCATGAAATCCCATGCGCCCATGTGCTCGCCCTCCCGGCGTAGCGCGAGCAGCCACAAAATCGTGGCGAGCGAACCTGTGACCGAAAGGTTCGGTCCCAGATCGACGCCGATCAGGAGCGCGCCTCGAACGGTTTCGGGCGCGCGGATCGGCGCAATAGCCGATTCGGCGATAAGGCCCGCAGGCAAATTGTTCATGATGTTCGTGACTGCGGCAAGCGCCGCGCCTGCGATCCACGCCGTCGCCATTTCGGATTGGTGAATGCCCCGTTGTAGCAACGCGCTGAGCGAGGCGACCACGCCGGTCGCGTTCAGGCCCGCCACGAGAACGAAAAGTCCGGCGACGAGCGGAAGCACTCCCCAAGAGACTCCGCTGAGGAGCGGCCAGGGCGCCTTTTTTTGCGGATCAGGACGAAAAGTGCGGTGACTGCGCCCGCGGTGAAAGTGGGCGCGCCGAGCTGGATCTCCAAGGCTGACGCCGTGAGCAGCGCGATCACGGTAAAGCAAAGGCCATAAGCCGTATACTGGCCGCCGCTTGACAGCTGCGGAACTTCGATGCCCGTCGCGATCCCGCGCTTGAGCTGCTTGCGGTAGTAGCCAGCGCAGCACAACGTAGGTCGCGGCGATCGAAAGCAGCGACGGCAACGCGAACTGACGAAGCCAGGCGGGAAGCGGGGGCATGTGATTGTTGTAGAGGACGAGATTGGCGGGATTCGAAATGGGCAGGATGAAGCTCGCCGCGTTGGCGATAAACGCGCAGACCACGAGATAGGGGAGCGGCTCGGCCTTCGCAGCCTTGGCGGCGGCGTAGACGGCGGGGGTAAGAACGACCGCGGTCGCATCGTTGGAGAGAAAAGCTGTCACGACGATGCCGACCATATAGACGAGGCTGAAAAGTCTTGCCGCCGAGCCTTTCGCGGCCTTGGCTGCATGCGCCGCGAGCCAGTCGAATAGCCCTTCGCGCCGGGCAAGCTCCGCCAGCAGCATCATGCCCGTCAGGAAGAGATAAACATCTGCTCCCTTCCCCACCGCCGAGAGCGCGTCTTGCCAAGGCAATAAGGCGAGAACCACGAGCGCCCCCGCCCCGAGAACCGCCCACAGCGCTTCGGGCCATCCCCAAGGGCGGATGACCACCCCGCCCGTCGCGACGGCCGCGATGCCCCAGATTTCGATATATGAGACAGGGATGCTTCCCATCTTTAAGCTTTGGCCTTTTTCCCCGCAAGACTGCGCTCGCCGGCTTTTGCTTGTCCCGGGCGATAATCCCGCAATTCTGGGACTGCGAACCAAAAGATAGCCAAAGCCGCGAGCGCGCAGGCGGCGAGGAACGCAAAAGCCGCCGTGAAGCCGGATGAGGTCACAATCATTCCCGCCACGCCATTGCTGAGAGCCGCGCCGAGACCCCAACTCGCGGCGGAAGCGCCTTGCGCGAGATTGTAACGGCCGGTCCCGCGCGTGAAGTCCGCCACCACGATATAAAACAACGCTCCGAAAATACCGGCTCCTACGCCGTCGAGAACCTGGATTGCAATAATCGCGTATGGATCGTTCGCCAGAGAGAACAAAAGCCCTCGGATGGGAAGAACGGCGAAGCTCGCAAGAAAGATCGGCTTGCGTCCCCAGGCGTCGGCTTTGTGCCCAACAAGGATCGCCATGGGCGTCATGACAAGCTGAGCCACGATAATGCACGAGGCCATGAATAGCGGGCTCGCCTGAGGATGGCCCTGAGACAGCTTCTCACCCGCAAGCGGCAGCATAGCTGCGTTCGCGAAGTGGAAAAGCGTGATCGAGGCTGTGAACCAAAGCAACGCCTTGTTTTCGAAAAGAAGCTTGAGCGCTTGCGGTGTTGCGGCCCCGCCTTCCTCCTCGCCGCGGGCGGCGTCGTGATCGATGGCGCGGGGTTCGATGCGGCTTACAGCGAAAACGCTAGCGGCTGCGAGCCCTGCCACGATCCAAAGGACGGCGCTCGGCGCAATCAAGTAGCCGGCGACGCCCGCCGCTATCGCAGTCACCGCATTGCCTGCATGGTTCCAGGCTTCGTTGCGACCGATCCTGCGCGCGAAATCCTTCCGGCCCACGATGCCGAGGCTGATAGCTGAAATCGCAACCGGGAAAACCGCGTCGGCGACGCCGTTCACGCCTTGGGCGACCGCTACCGGCCAAAATTCAGGGTCAAGGGCCATGGCTATCGAGGCGGCCGTAACGGCGACGGCCCCGGCGACGATAAGAGTACGCTTCCACGTCACAAAATCCACGAGCGCGCCCGCCGGTCCGCGAGCGATAACGGTTGCGATCCCCGCAATGGTGAGCACTATGCCGATGCTTCCGGCGTCCCAATGCTCGCTCGACATGAGAAATATCGCAAGAAACGGCCCAATGCCGTCCTTGACGTCGGCAAGAAAAAAGTTCAGCCAATCGAGCGGCGCACGGTTATCTCTCGCGGCGCATTCACGAGTTGCGTCGGGTTGCTGCATTAGCATCCTCGGGTTCGATTGCGCCGCGGGCAGACACGCGATCTTATGCGGTCACGGCGTGGACACGCTCGGTGCTCGTTCGGCCAACGAAAATAGCAGGCGAGGGTTCCGATTTTTGAATCGGAGTGTGAGCGGCAGCGTGCCTGGAGCTTACAGTCGCTCAAAGCAAAGGCGCTTTTCGGGCACGCCGCTTTCGTGGCGGGTGTCGTCGCGCTTTAAAAGCTGCTCTCTTAAGGCTGAGATCGAGTTAATTGCGGTCGTGACCGAAGACGCTGCTTATGAAATGACCAGCATCGAAGCCTGGGTTTGATAATAATGGTGGGCAGTGGACAGAAACAAGGTTTAAAAATGGAATTATCTCCTTCTATTATAAGCAGTATTTCTTGTGCGCTCTATATTGTCTTGCTCTCCCGAGGCTCGTGGCCAGGGTCGCCTTAAAGGCAATCAAATTGCCTTCGAACCAACCAAAGGTAGAAAAGGTCTCGCACTAAGGGAGCCTAATGCCCTATGCCGGCCTCATTCTCTATGAGATTTCGATGAATCCGGGCAAGCTTCCAAAAGCTCAGACGCGGCGATGCCCGTTCGGCGTCCAGTGCGAGGTGAATGCCGGGTTGCCGGCGCGGCGGTACTCCGGCCCTGCGAATGACCGTTGTCGGGATTGCGACACTACGCGGTGGTCTGATAAAGAATTGGAATGGAGCGTATTTGACGCGCGCCAAATGCCACGCGGGATCGCCCGCCGCCTTCTCGCGCGATCGCCTACTCCGCGCTGGCGCGGGCTCCGTAAAGCTTCCGCACGCCGGCAATGTCCGACGGTTGCAGCTCACTAACGCGCTCATCGTAACGGAAAGCCATTACGGCGCCTGTGCTGTCTGGATGGTCGAGCCCGATCGCATGGCCGACCTCATGTGTGAAGGTGTGCCTGAGATCGTAAACATCGAGATTGCCGTCGAAGCCGATCTTCCACCGCGATTTCGGATTCAGGCAGACATAAGCCTGCTCGATCGGCACTATTGAGCCGTCGCCGCTTTCACCGCCGGATAGGGCGAGGGCCGAGCCTGGCTTGCCGAGCGCCATCGTCACAGGGGTTATCCCTTTTTCGCTGTGATAGCTCAAATTGGCGAAAGCCCGTCCGCCTGGATCGTCCGCTGCGCCAATGACGATGTTGGCGAGGCGCGGGTCGCCGACCTCGACAAAGGCAATGTCTGCCGCCTTCTCCCACGCCAGGAAAGCCGTCTGCAACTCATGCTTTGCGCTCTCTTCAGATAGACCCGGCGACAGGGCGACGATGTCACCAAAAGCATGCATTTTTGCGCAGTTGCTGGGACTGAGGATGCTTTTGTCGCTGTGAACGGCATACGGCCCTGTCAAAACGGAGTAGGTAATCACCGTGGTTGCGCCCGGCGCTTCAGGAGCCCACCGCATCAAATGCCCATCCAACCGAAGAAGGCCGCCTGCATTCGCCAAACCGGCGTTGAAAGTGAGGGACACGGCGGATAGCACGGTCAGCAGAAGCGCTCTCATCATCTTGTAATCACTCTCCTCCGCTACCGCCCTGCCGGCGGTTAGCGTCAAGATCCCACCCTCCATTAACTCATGCTTAAGCTTAAGAATCAATCAACGTAGGCGTAGCTTATGTGAAGCAAAAGGCGGGCCACTTCAGGGGGGCGCTTGCTTTTTATGTCCGAGGTTTCAGTATCGGACCTAGACAACTGAAAAAGTCATCGCCATCAAGCGCAAGGCAGGATTGGAAAAAATCAAGCGCGACGCGCCTTGCGCTGTAAGACGGCGTCCTGCCTAAGGGTACGGAGTTCTCTGGTTTGTCTCTTGATTGAACACTAGTACCGCATATTATTGCGCGCCAATAAGTCGCAAGAATATTCGAGAATCAGTACACGAATGAATTCGAAATCAGCATGGACCGTTCGTATAGGCGTCAAAGCGATTGTGCGAGCATCTCCAGCCTTGGCGCGTCTTCGAGACAGCGCTCCCTCTCGACCTTGTTTTTACCCCGGATGATCGCTGGCTTTCAGAAATCACGAGCGCGTCCTATCTTCGGCCTAAAGGAATTAGGCAAAAGCGGATAGCCGCCATGAGCGCAATCGAAGCCGTCGACGTCAAGACCGGGCCGCAACCCGCTGAAATCCTTTCCCTTCAGCGCACGGCGTTTCTCCGCGCAGGCGCGCCTACGCTCGCAGAGCGCCGTGACGATATTAAAAGGCTGCGGGATGCCGTCAAACAGGAAGCGGAGCACATCGCATCCGTTATCTCGGCGGATTTCGGCAACAGGTCGAGGCACGAGACGATATTCGCCGATATGTGGCCGGTGACCTCGTCGGCGCGCGAGGCGCTCAAGCATCTGCCGTCCTGGATGAAACCGAAACGCGTTAGCGTCGGTCTTGAGCTGATGCCCGGCAGCGCGCGCATTCTTTATCAGCCGGTTGGGGTCGTTGGCGTCATAAGCCCGTGGAACTATCCGTTTCAGCTCGCCATCTTGCCGCTGATCGCGGCGCTCGCGGCGGGCAACCGCGTGATGCTCAAACCTTCCGAGCTGACGCCCCGCACATCGGACTTTCTGACTGAATTTTTGGGCAAGCTGTTCCCTGAAGAAAAGGTCGCCACCATTCTCGGCGGGCCGGAGGTTGGCGCCGCCTTTTCAGCGCTGCCGTTTGATCATTTGTTCTATACGGGGTCGACGGAAGTGGGCCGCCGCGTGATGCGCGCCGCCGCCGAGAATCTAACGCCCGTGACGCTGGAACTCGGCGGAAAGTCGCCTTGTATCATCGGCGCAGACGCGGTGCTGCCTTCGGCCGCGCAAAGCATCGCAGCCGGAAAGCTGCTGAACGCCGGCCAGACCTGCATCGCGCCCGATTATGTGCTCGTTCCCCAGACGCTGCGGGAAGAGTTTATCGCCCAACTTCAGGACGCTGTGACGAAGCTTTATCCGTCGCTGCGCGCTAACCCGGACTATACGTCGATTGTGAACGCCCGCCACTATGGACGCATCACGCGATATGTTGAGGAGGCCCGCCAGCGTGGCGCGCGCATCGTCGAGATCAACCCGTCCGGCGAGACGCTTTCGCCCCTGGAGCGGAAAATCGTCCCAACGCTGCTCATCGATCCCGCCGACGATCTCGCCGTGATGCGCGACGAGATTTTCGGGCCTGTGCTGCCGGTCAAGTCCTATCGCTCGCTTGATGAAGCCATCGATTACGTCAATAGCCGTCCGCGTCCGCTGGCGCTCTACTATTTCGGCGCCGGCAAGGCCGATCGGGATAAGGTGCTGGCGCGAACAACGTCCGGCGGCGCTTCCATCAACGAAACATTAATGCACGTCATCGTCGAGAACCTGCCTTTCGGCGGCATCGGCGCATCAGGGATGGGCGCTTATCACGGCGAGTATGGGTTCCAGACGTTCTCGCACCGCAAGGGCGTTTTCCTGCAAAGCCGATACAACGCGACAAGCCTTTCGCGGCCGCCTTTCGGACGCGTCGCCGAAGCCATGCGAAAGATCCTGATGAGCCGCTGAACAATGTCCAGCGTGAGCTTGGCTGCTATTCGGTGTGGCTTTGGATGCCGGCCAATGGCTTATGCTGCAACCGTGGTTTGCCGGCTGCGGAAGAAAAACGACAGGATTATACCGGCGAAGAAGCCTCCGATATGAGCCATGTAAGCGACGCCGCCCGCTGTATCGGGGTGCGCCTTCGCAAGCTCGCCGCCTGCGCTGACGAATTGCAGAGCGATCCAGCCGCCGATTGCGACCAACGCCGGCAGCCGCACAATCCCCTGATTGGTCAAGAGCTTTACCGTGCCGCGCGGAAACATTACGAGGTATGCGCCGAGAACGCCCGCGATGGCGCCGGAAGCGCCCAGATTCGGCAATGTGGAGTTCGGAATGTAGGCGGCTTGGGCGAACATCGCGGCTATCCCTGCAATGATGTAGAAGACAAAGAAGGGGAGGTGGCCGAAATTATCCTCCACGTTGTCGCCAAACGTCCAGAGATAGGCCATGTTGCCGATCAAATGCAGCCAGCCGCCATGAAGAAACATGGAGGTGAGAATTGTCGGGAGATGCGAGAGGGGATCGGTGAAAAACTCACGCGGCGTGAACGCCCAGTGGCGCACGAAAGCCTCGCCTTGACTCTGCTCGACGAAAAACGCCACGACGTTCGCGAGGATGAGAAAGTATGTCGTGATCGGCGTGGTATGATGCTCGCTTTCGTCTGTTCCCACCGGGAAAACCATGGCGACCCCCTCAAATCCAGCGATGTAAAAATTGCGTGCGGCCGCCCAAACGGGAGCAGCATCTCGAATTCAAGGCAAGTTTTATTGAAAAGTTCCAAGCGAAGCAATTGGCGAGAGACCTGTATTGCAAATTACCGATCGCGGGACTTAAGGATCGGATGGATCCGCGGCCCTGGGTATCATCAATAGCTAATACGCTCCGCAGAATACGAGCGTTGCGCCGCCTCCAGGAGCTTTGTCTTCCCGGTTTTGTGCTAGAAGCCTGTGCGCGCCAAAGACGCTATGACTCCGCCTCCATGCGTTTCGACCGCTTTCATGTCCGGCGCAAGCGCGACAAGGATGGCGCAGGCGCCGATTGCGCCCCAAAGGACGGCCAAAGCAAGGTTTTCACGCGAGATTTTCACGATAGCGCCCATGGTTGAGACCACCGGGATACAAAGCGCTTTCGGCGGCTCCTGTGCAACCTCAACGTGCATTCACGATTAATGGGTTGTAATTTACGCTTCTAATCTACCTGAGATTGTGATAGTTAAGAAGGCGTTGCAATTCGGTATGCAGAACCTCCTATCCCCCTGCTTACGCCCCCGCGTTTGCGTAAGCTCTCGTAAACACCAGTCAAACCTGCATGGACCCCTACCATCCATGGATGTAATCCTCGTTGTTGTTGCAGTAAGCGGTCTTTTTTTCGCTGGAATTATTAAGGGCGCCACAGGGATCGGATACTCCTCCTGCGCGTTGCCTTTTCTTGTTGCATCGCTTGGACTTAAGGAGGCTATCGTTCTTGTCGTGGCGCCCGCCATGGCGAGTAACGTCGCGGTTTTGTTCACGACCGGCTCCCTGGGGCGCAGCTTGGGGAGGTTTTGGCCGCTGTATTTGGCGACGCTTCCCGGAACTCTCTGCGGAGTGTTCCTGATGGGTTGGGCCGACAAACGCATTCCAACTCAAGTCCTCGGCGTCATTATATGCGCATATGCGATCCAAGCGCTGCTGCAGCCTTCTATCGCGCTGGCGCCCAGAAAAGCGAAGGCCCTGCGGGTCCCGGTGGGGTTCGCGAACGGATTGCTCACAGGCTTCACGGGATCGCAGGTCATGCCGCTCATGCCCTATATGCTTGCCCTGAACCTGGAGCCAGCCATTTTCGTCCAGGCCGTAAACATCGCTGTTGTGATCGCATCGGTTTTTCTGGGGTTCGGACTTTGGATAACAGGCCTGATGTCAGCGCCGGAATTAAGCCTGTCCGTTCTGGCGATCGCGCCGGCTCTTCTCGGGGTTCAACTCGGAGGCTGGGCAAGGCGGCATGTGCCGGCGGCCCAATTCAAATCCGTTGTGCTCGCGGTGCTGTTTTTGATCGGCATTTCGCTCGCGCTGCGAGCATGAGGCAGCGAAGTTCCAGCATAGGACACTGCTTGAATCAACCGCGCGCCGGGCGCCCGATGCCCGGGATCGGCCACGCACTTTTTTCCTCCGTGAAAAACCCGCTGAGGACGCACTTCTGTTCACCCTTGAACCCCACCCGAAACAACCGTATAACCCCTTAAATTCAAGAACAGTTGGGGTGTAGCCAAGCGGTAAGGCAGCGGATTTTGATTCCGCCATGCCCAGGTTCGAATCCTGGCACCCCAGCCAGCTACCCCCAAAATCGCATTCATGGTTGCCCGAGTTTTTCCTACCCCGCAGGAAAACTTCTGGTCAATCAATGCGGTTGTGAGACATCATTCCACCTAGCGGGCGGGTTCGACCGTTCGTGTGCCTCAGAGATGCCGTCGCCACAGTATGTCCATTGACCCAGTCCGCTACGTCGCCCCTGTCTATCGCCCGCCGAGCGAAGTCAGAATCGCTGATCCTGCCGGTGACCGACGGCTGCTCCTGGAACCGCTGCACCTTCTGCGAAATGTATACCGCCCCGCAGAAGCGTTTCCGCCCCCGCGATGAAGAAGAAGTGCTCGATAGCATCCGGCGCTGCGGCGAAGAGTTTGGCGGCGAAGTCAGGCGTATTTTTCTGGCCGACGGCGACGCGTTGACGCTCTCCACACGCCGCCTTGTGACGGTCCTCGAGGCCATCCGCCGCGAACTGCCCGCTGTGCGGCGGGTGTCCAGCTATTGCCTGCCGCGCAATCTCCGTAAGAAATCGACGGACGAGCTTAAAGAGCTGGCTGCGCTTGGCCTGTCGCTTGTCTATGTGGGCGCCGAGTCAGGCGATGACGAAGTGCTGGCGCGGGTTAATAAAGGCGAGACATTCGCGACGGCGCTTGAGGCGCTCGAAAAGCTTGGCCAGGCGGGGATCAAGCGCTCGGTGATGATCTTGAATGGCCTCGGCGGCCAGGCGCTGTCGCAGCAGCATGCAATAAACTCGGCGGCGCTGATCAATGCTACTCAGCCTGAGTTTCTCGCTACATTGGTCGTGAGCTTTCCTCAGGGCGAGGAGCGGCTGCGCGCCGATTTTCCCGGATGGGAACCGCTCAGCGTGCTGGGCCTGATGCAGGAAATGGAGGCGTTCATTTCCGCGCTGGAGCTGAGACGAACCATATTCAGGAGCGACCACGCCTCGAACTGGCTTGTCATGAAAGGCACGCTTGGGGCGGATAAGCTGCGGCTTCTGCAGGACTTGCGCGCCGCCATCGCCTCGCCTGAGGCAGCACGGCTCCGGCCCGCCTGGGCGCGCGGCCTGTAACTTTCGTGGCCGTTCTCGTCATTAGCATCACCGGCAAACGGAAGCCGTCTCCTTTGCGTCTTGGTGGCGCGCGCGGTTGTTTAGCTTTTCGCGCTCCGGCGGCGGGGCAGGCTTTGGCGCTTCCAGCCAGCGCTGGCGCGCCGGCTGGCAATGGCAAACCATTGACGCCACGGGCTCATAAGGGGCGCGTTATGGCGCCGAGTTCATGTAGCCGGATGGCTGTGCGGTTCCGCCGCTGCGGTCGGCCTTGCAAATGAACCTAAACAAGAGCCAAATAAGCTGAAGCTGTGCAACGAGCAGCCGATGGAGCGTCACGAAGCAAAAGAGTGCTGAGTATGAGCGATCACCATTTGATGGCTGCGCCAGCCTGCTTGTTTTTGGGTAATGCGGAACAACCTGATTTGACCCGTGTCGCGGATAAACTATCGAGCGATGTCATTTCAAATTACGAGAGAGCGATTGCAGGTGGACTGAGTCCTCGGGACGCCATGGCTGTGATCCTTCTCTGGGCCTCCGTCGAAACCACTCGCCTCGACCCATTTAGCTTCGGATGCCAATCGGTCGCGGGATAGTTTGCGCTCGTGCGCTTCCGTTAAAGGCGCCGCACCCTCCGGCGAGACAGGTGTCTTGCGGGCATGTTCATAATCCAACGAATTTCCTGGACGCTTTCGATAAGGAGTAGTTCCAATTGTTATCAAATAAGCCCATCATTCCTGGGTCGCCCAACAAATGCCTGCTTAGAGGCTTTTGTGTTCGCACAGCGAGCGCATGTTTCTTGCTGTTTCCCAAATACCGGGAAGGCCACTGTCGGGTCAATCCCGAGGCCATGCTTTTGGGAAATCTGCTGTGCAGATGAGCGCCGTATGTGCGGCCGAAGTCGCCATGGCTTTGATCCGGGCCAGCGACCGCTGGAAAGCGCCGGCTCCTGGCCATCGTTCGATTAAGTAGAAGGAGAGAGAAAATGTCAACCTGGATTCCAGAATATCAAGTGATAGAGGAAGTAGACCTAAAAACACTTGAAGTATTGGGCTTTGAATGGATCGAGGCCGATGAAAGTCCCAAAGAAAGGAAAGATGACTGTATCCTGTTTGGGTTTTACGTTCACCCGGTCTCACGCACACCCTTTGCTGCGGTCGTGATGAAAGACGCTCATTCTATAATGGGAAAAAAGTATCTCTATTATTGCGAGGTAGGGCAAAGCGTGAAAGAGAGCCTTGCTGTCGCCGGGTGATATTTGAGGCGCCCAGCCGGGTTGCGTGAGTTTGCGCCGTTATGGACGAATGGCCTGCCACTGGCCTTCGCCGACGGCGACACGAGCGCGGCGCCGGGGCGCCGTAACGCTTCCCGGCAGGTGAAATCCTAGGCGGCGCTCTTGCTCCGACCGCGAGTCAGCTCGACGGTCTCTGCTCAGGGACGGCGGTGGTCTTCGATACGTGCGCCGGCCGCCGAAGCCTCGGAACGGGTCTTTTCGCTGTGCACGAAAAGCAGGAAGGCGTTAGCGGCGATCACCGTCGCTCCGCCGGTGTAAACCCATATATTCGGCACGTCGCCAAATACGATATATCCGGACAGGGAGCCATAGACGAGCTGCAGGAATTGCGGCGGGCTCACCAAGGCGGCGGGCGCCCGCCGGTACGCGTCGCTCAGCATGATCTGCGCCGGAGCGAAAAGCGCTCCGCCCAGCACCATCACCGCGAAATCGGGCAACGCGATAGATTTATAGACGAACGGCGTCACGGCCAGCGCGGCCATCGCCAGCGCCGCGCTGGCCGTGACGGCGGCCATCTCCGGCGTTTCGCTTTCCATCATCTTGCGTAGAACCACCATGGAGCCCGCAAGAAGAAAAGTGCCGGCAAGGGCGACGAGCGCCCAGGGATTCATCCCTTGATCCGGCCGAAGCGCGATCAGCACGCCAGCAAAGTTCACCGCCAGTACGGGCCATATGTAGTCTGCGGCGCGCTCTTTCAGGAACCAGCCCACCTTCAGAACCGTGATGATCGGCATACAAAATATGATGACGTAAAACTCCGCGAGCGAAAGATGCGGTATCGCAAGAAATACCAGCGACTGGCCAAGGATTTGAAATATCCCGCGCAGGCCATGAAGTTGAGGCCGGTTCATGCGCAAGGCCTCACGCGCCGGTTTTCCGTTTTTCAGGAGGGCGAAAAGCACCAGCAGCAGCGTCGCGGTTACAAACTCGACCCCCATGATTTGAAAAATGGAGTAGTCGCGCGAAAGGAATTTGCTGGCAGTGTCGAAGCAGGTGAAAAACAGGAAAGCGGCCGTTGAAAGCAGGATGCCGAAAATGGGCGACGGGATCAGCATGGTATACTACGGTTTGCCCGGCGCTATTGTCATTTCCAGAGGTCTTTTGCGCACCCTAACTGAAACCGCGCCAAGCACAAGTGAGGCTTGATGATATTGGGCGGGGTGTTTCCATTGATTGACCTGAAACCGGCGCGGCCTGTGCAGGGGGATCTGGCGCCGCCATCCGAACATGCCAAGCTGGTCTGCGCGGCGGCCCAGGCGGCGCGCCTCTCTTTGCTCTTCGAAGCGGAACTCAGGCAGATATTTTAGCCAGCGCTTTGGGCCCGGAACAGACTTCTCCGATCCGGGGTGATCTTCACAACCGGCTGTCCCAATAGCACTTAGCGAACGGCGCCACGAACAGGAATGACGTGGTGAACCAGGTTGAGGCGAACCGCAGCCGCGGTAAGGCGTAGGATCAGCTCGATATCGACGCCTTTTTGAAGGGGTGTTTAGTTGGGCCGAAGAGCCCCCCCAACTGGCCGCCTAACCGCGGCCGGCGGAGCAGGTTATTGCCCTTGGTTGGCGCCGCTCACGCCATTGGTAAACTCCTTGGCCTGAAGGGCATAAGCCTGGATCTGCAACTGTGCGTGCTTGCTCTGAATTTGCAGCATTTCGGGGAAGCTGGCTGCGTTGGTCAATTCATCGGCCAGCGAGAAACCCGCATCGGCATTCTGCCGGGCGAACTTCATAGCTCGCTCCTGCGCCTGTATGAGTCCCTGCAACGCCGGGTTCGACGGGACCATCGCTGTCATCATCTCCTGCGCCTTTTGCGCCGAGTCCATAAGCTGGTTGTATCCGGTCCGCGCTTGATCGATGTTCTTCGCGGCAATTTCGCGCATCGCCTGCGAAATCGCGGTTTGCATATTATCAGTCATCGGGTTTCCTTCGTGGCGCTTTAAGCCACGCTACTGTTGATAAGATTACATTTTCGATCAGCGCTAGTTCGTAGTATTGATACAAAAACTCTCTTAATATAGAATATAATAAATAATTGATGGGATTGCAATGGGGGGCATTTTTATTTGCTAAGGTACAGAAAAAGAATTTCCTGAGCAAAAATTCTTGGAATGCTTTATTTCAAGAAAAGCGCGTTCGACTTCTCATATTAGCTCAGGGGTGGGGTTCAGCCTTTTGGCGCGAAGCTGCCCCATCTTCGTTGGCAGGTGAATGCCATTAGCGACGGCGCCCATTCTTAGGCGCCGATGCGTTCGAGGCCTCCCATGTAGGACCGCAGCGCCTCGGGAACGCGGATGCCGCCATTCTCCTCCTGATAGTTCTCGATGACGGCGATCAGCGCGCGGCCGACGGCGAGGCCGGAGCCGTTCAGCGTATGCACGAACTGGATGTCCTTGCCCTCCTTCGGGCGAAAGCGCGCCTGCATGCGCCGAGCCTGGAAGTCGCCACAGTTTGAGCAGCTCGAAATCTCGCGATAGGCGTTCTGGCCGGGCAGCCAAACTTCGAGATCGTGCGTCTTGCGTGAGGCGAAGCCGGTATCGCCCGAGCAGAGCACGATGACACGATAGGGGAGCTCAAGCCGCTTCAGGATTTCCTCGGCGCAAGCGGTCATGCGTTCGTGCTCGGCGGGCGATTGGTCCGGCGTTGTGATGGCGACCATCTCGACCTTGTAGAACTGATGCTGGCGGATCATGCCGCGCGTGTCCCTGCCCGCCGCGCCGGCCTCCGCGCGGAAGCACGGCGTCAGCGCCGTGAAGCGGTACGGCAGATCCGCCTCCGCGAGGATACTTTCGCGCACGAGGTTGGTGAGCGGCACTTCGGAGGTTGGGATGAGCCAGCGCTGCGTCCCCTCGCTGACATTATCCAAGAACTCTTTGTCTTTCAGTTGCCGCTCTAGTTGCGGCAGCAGAAGTCCCTCTATCCAGTTTTCTGTGGCGATATGTGCATTCGGATCGAGCGAAGGGAAGCCCCTGCGAACCACGTTCATTAGATGTTTTCGCATTGTTGAGCAAGAAGATCTTCTGGCGAAATTACACTGGTCTTGAAGAGATCTTCTTCAAATTTTGGAAGTTGGGCCGTGCCGAATGCTGCGTCGTCTTTAACGAGTAGAGGCGGACTGACCTCGGTGTAGCCTCCAATTTCGACATTATTCGCAATCTTGAATGCAGGCTGCGTCTGCACATCCAGCATGAACTGGCCGAGCGCGCGTTCGAGCCGCGCGAGCCCGCCCTTCAGCACCGTGAACCGCGCGCCGGAAATCTTCGCCGCCGCCTCGAAATCCATCTGCCCCAGCGTTTCGCCGATCTCGAAATGCTGCTTCGGCTCGAAGCCCTCCGCCGCGAAGTCGCGCGGGACGCCCCAGCGGCGCAGCTCGATGTTCTCGCTCTCGTCCTTGCCGTCCGGCACATCGGGCAGCAGCAAGTTCGGGATGCCCGCAAGCAGCGACTTCATCTGCTCGTCGAGTTCGCGCTCGCGCTGCTCTCCCGCCGCGATTTTCTCCTTAAGCTCGGCGACCTCGGCCATCAGCGCCTCGGCCTTCGCCGGATCGCCGCCCTTGCCCTTCGCCTTGCCGATCTCCTTCGAGGCCGCGTTGCGCCGCGCCTGCATGTCTTGCAGCGCCTTCGTATGCGCGCGCCGCGCCTCGTCCAGCGCAAGGATCACGCCGGACGCGGTCTTATGCTCGCGATAGGGCTCGGGCGCATCCTCCGGCCTCAGGCTGAAGTTGCGCCGGGCGAGGCCCTTGTCCAATTCGGCGGGATTTTCCCGGATCCATTTGAGATCGAGCACGGATCGTCTCCAAAACATAAGGCTGGTTCGCGCCAGCTATAGAAGCGTCATGGACGGGCGTCCAGCTTTCGCGGGTAAGCTTCTGTCGATGCCGCGATAACGAAGCACCCAAAGGCGAGCCAGCCGCTCACGTTTGCGAGAGCGCTCAGGAGGCGAAGGCGCCTCTTACCGGTTGAAAACTACTCATCCTAAGATTGCACTCCAGTCAAGCTCGCGCCAGAATTGCACGAATTGAGCGCATAGCACCCTCTTCGCTCCTCTGCGGAAATATAGCTATCCTCCTGGAGCGTTGATGCCCTTTCTTATCGCAATCCTGATTTTCTTGACATTTTCCGCTTCGGCCTCCGCCCAAGAGCAATCGAGGACGGTGACCCTTGAGGGGAAGAACTTCCGCGTGCCCGCTCAAGGAGGAAGCTCTGGGGCTAAGATGTCCCTCCGTATGACGCCGGTCATGAACTGTTGCAACAAAGAGCACAACAAAAACGGGCGGCTATGCGAGCTGGGCATCGTCACTTTGCAAAAAATGTATGGAGCAAAATAATGCGATTACTCGGCAAAGCCGCCCTCTTTTGCGTCGCCATATTGGGTGCATCGCCCTGCGCATTTGCACATCTTTTTGACAAAGCGCGCGAGTTTACAGTGTACATCTTTTTCGATGTTACGGATCCAGCAACGGGGGAGAAGAGATCGGTTCATGGAACTGGCTTCGTGGTATCTCAGCGAGGCTATGTCTTAACGGCATCCTATCTTCTGCGCGATTGGGCAAAGCAGTCCGTCCGGGACAAAGAAAGCAATCCGATCAAAGCGACTCTCCGGGATGGGCCCCTTTTCGCGTCGGGAAACGCGCTCAACCTTCAGATTGTCAAGATGAGCGATCCTGATTCCGAAGATATCGCTCTTATGAAGCTCCCAGACCTGGATATGCCCGGGGGATATTCCCCGGCGCCAATCTGTTTTTCGGCGCGTCAGGAGGCGGCGATGGGCTATGATTTCTTCGCCTTTGGTTTTCCATTGGATCAAAGTTTCCAGCCGATGCGTGGAACGCTGGGGACTAGGAACGCGCCCGGCGGCCGGTGGGCGGCCGTCAGCGAGTTTGCTGAAGGGATGAGCGGCGCCCCTGTCTACGACCTCTCTGGCAATGTGATAGGCCTCGTGAAAGGCGGGTTAGCGAACACAGCCGCCGTGCAATGGATCACTCCAATCCTTCACGGTGAAAATCAGCTCAAACTCGCGGGTGTAAACCAGCAATGCGAGACAGACTGGATGACCTCTATCCAGAAGCCTTCGATTACACCATTTGAAACCAGGCTTGTTATGCCAATTCTGATTAAAGTATTCGATAGCCAGTCTGACGCTCCTATCCCCTACGCCACAATAACAATTGCGAAAGCACGGTCGGGCGCATTGATCGCCAAAGGCAATACCGATGAAAATGGTTCTTTCAAATTCAGTTTTTCGGAGAAAATTGCGGCTGAAAAGTAGGCCGGGACGGTTTCTCCGCTCCGTATTTCCCGGCGCTGTGCTCTTGTATCTTGATTCTATCTACGATATCGCTCGCTGATGGCTGAAAGTCCTGACCGCAGTTGTCGTCCCCGCCCCCGTCTGCACGAGGGTAAACTCCGGCGAGGACCCAGTAAGCGATGCATTTTGTTATTGTTTCCCAGAACCTATATTGTCCCGATTACTGGTTTCCCGCCTTCGAGCGTGTGAAATAATCGGCATTCGCTTTTTGCCATGGCCGGGCTTGACCCGGCTATCCAGTAAGCGATTGAAATCCCAACTTGTTCTCTGGATAGCCGAGTCAAGCCCGGCTATGACAACCTGCGCAGGGCAGATTTTTTCACACGCTCCTTCGCGGGCAAGACATTCAGTGGGCCAGAGATTTGGCCGTTGGTATGAGGGGCGTTAAACCCCGTAGGCGCCGCCGCCATGAGCCAAGGGCACGTTGCGCGCAGCGTAATCCGCGAGCAGCACAATCGACCCAGTCGTCGCCCGGCTCTCCAGATCGCGATGCGCCTGCGCCGCCTCAGACATGGGATAGGTTTTGCTCACCTGGATCTTCACGCGTCCGAGGCTGACCATATCGAGAAGATCGCTGGCCGTCTCAAGTAGCGCGTGGCGCGTCGCAATATGTGTGAAAAGGGTGGGGCGCGTCGCGTAGAGGGAGCCCTTCTGGGCGAGAATGCCCAGATCGAACGGCGGCACGGGGCCAGACGCGTTGCCGAAGCTCACCCAAAGTCCGCGCGGCCTGATGCAATCGAGCGATCCTGGAAACGTGTCCTTGCCGACCGAGTCGTAGGCCACATCCACGCCGCGCCCGCTGGTCAACTCCTTCACGCGCGCCACAAAGTCCTCCGTGCGGTAGTTGATCGTATGCGTGGCGCCATTTGCCTTCGCGAGCAGAGCCTTTCTCCTCCGAACCAACCGTGCCGATGATCGTCGCGCCGATATAAGAAGCCCATTGGCAAGCGATCAAGCCGACGCCGCCAGCAGCCGCGTGCCAGAGGATCACGCTGTCTTTGGTCACTGGATAAGTCTGCTTGATGAGATAGCGCACCGTCATGCCTTGCAGCATCATCGCGGCCGCGGTCTCATAGCTAATGTCATCGGGCAGCTTCACGAGCTTGTTCGCCGGGATGAGCCGTTCCTCGGCATAGCCGCCAAGCGCCCCGGCATACGCCACGCGGTCGCCGATGGCGACCTCGCTCACATCCTCGCCGATGGCTATCACCTGCCCTGCGCCCTCGCTGCCGGGCGTGAACGGGAAAGAGGCTTGCGGATAAAGGCCGGTTCGATGATAAACGTCGATGTAGTTCACGCCGGCGGCGTGCTGTTTGATCTTGGCCTGGCCCGGTCCGGGCTCGCCAACATCTGCTTCCTGCCATTGCAGAACTTCAGGGCCGCCATAGGCGTGAACGCGGATCGCATGGGGCATGGATGACCTCTTGACTTTAAGCGCGCACAGATCGCAGCGCAGGACAATTTGACGCGACTTTGCCCGCAAATGGCAAAATTGTCGAATGCGAAGTGAATTACAATGGCCAGCCGCTTGCGCCGTTCCGCGCGCGTTGCGTTATGAAATGACGCCGCGCAGACGCAGGATCTTCGGCGTTCGCGACGATCCTGTGTCTGCCGGGCGTGCTGCACTGTGCATCGGGCAGGGATGACGCAACGGGCGTTCAACCTCCGGCGGCGGTTTGGCGGCTCTACTTATCTGTCTGGGGCGCGGGCTTCTGCTGCGGTTTCTTTTTCTCGGGTTTTTCCGGCTTTGCCGTCTGTTTAACCGGGGGCGCGGGCGCCAGCAGGGCAGGCGCGGCTGCTTGCGGCTGCGCCGAAGCGTCCGCCACAGCTTGCACGGGCACGGCGTCCACGGAAAGGCCATTGAGACGCCAGACGCCGTCGAGCTGAAGGAACAGCATCTCGTATTGAATTTGCAGCGGCTGCGTGGGGAAATTGCCGGTGAGGTGAAGCTCGTTTCCCGGGGTCATCTCGGGCTGCTTTATAAGGTTCGGCGCCAGGAACATGACGACGCTCAAATTGACGCCGCGGCTTCGCAAGCTCTGGAAAACCGCGGTGAGCCTCGACTGATCGAAGTTCTCGCGGAAAATCGGCGAGCCGAGGTCGCGCAGCACGGAATAGTTGCCTGTTTGGTTCGCATGCTGCAACGCCATGATGGTGGACTTGATGAGAGTGATGAGCTGAAGGGTGTCCATTTTCAGCTCTTGCTTGGCTTGCGGGGTTGGCGCGGCGGGTTTGTTCTGCGCGAGGGCGGCAAAGGAGACAAAGGCGAAGCCGGCACAGGTGAGCGTCCGCAAAAGGAATCGCATCCGTCCATTCCTTGGAAAAGAGCGGGCCCATGAGCAGACCCGGAAAAACAAAAGAGTTGCCGTCGGAAGGGCAACCCTAATGGCCGGACTTCGATGAGGTCAAGCCTCGTCGAGAAACACACAAGCCCGCGGGGGCAGAGCACCCCGGGGGTAGGCGCACTGCCTCCCGCTAAGCTAATGGGCATTGGGGAAAATCAACACAGAAGAGGGAGCGCCGGATGCGCTCCCCTGAGCCTTCCTACTTCAGCGGAGCGTAGCCGCCGCCAAAGCCAACGGTGACACCGGCTTTGGCGCCGAAACCGTTGTAGTTCGTGCCGACACCGAGGCCTGCATCGAGAGCGACGGTCGAGCCGTAGCCGAACACGTCACGCGCGATCACGCCCGCGGCGCTGACGCCGAATGCGTTCTGGCTTTCGTAGTCGCCCCAACCAGCGCGGATTGCGAAGTTCTGGCCGGGCAAGAAGACCGGTTGAGAGATCGCGAGCGCGACGGCGGTGCCTTCGTAAGCCTTGTTGGTGCTCTTATCGACATAGGCCTTGTTTGCTGCATCGGTGCTGGCGATTGGCGTGCCGACATCTTCGATCCGGTTGCCGCCAGCGTTGATGCCACCGTTGAAGGTGGCTGGACCGTTGAATGTGGCCGCGCCGGTGACGCCGAGGTTGCCCCCAACCGTCGCGTTGCCGTTCACGCCAAGGTTATTTCCGACAGTAACATTGCCGTTTGTAGCGTTCAGCACGGTCTGCTGCGATGCAGGTCCGGTCGCGTTCACGGTAACCGTTCCCGTCACCGCGTTGATCGTGGTCTGGCTATCGCCGATGGTGAGGCCGTTACTATTGATCAACGTGCCGCCATTCGTTAACTGCCCCGCCGGAGTCTGGCCGGGCGCCACAGGGACCCAAACGCCGCCGGAGGCCGTGGTGAGACCTGTAACGCCGAGCGTGCCGCCAACCGTCGCATTGCTGGTGACGCCGAGCGTGCCGCCAACTGTCGCATTGCCGGTGACGCCGAGCGTGCCGCCAACTGTCGCATTGCCGGTCACCTTGAGCGTGTCAGTGGTGGCTCCGCCAATGACTGCGAGGCCGTTGTTAGCTGCCAGAGGGCCATTGACCGTTGCGCCGCCATTGACTGTGAGGCCGCCGTTTACCGTAGCGCCGCCATTCAGCGTCGAACCGTTGTTGACGACGAGGCCATTGCTGGCTGTCAGAAGGCCACCGCTGGTAATCGTGCCGGTCGTTGTAACACCGCCCGCGCCAACCGCCGTCGAGGCGCCCGCTGGGTTCGAATAGATCACGCCGCCGGCAACGGACGTCGTTGTACCCTGCCCTGCAATGTTGTTAACTCGGGCGCCCTGTCCGAAAGCCGTCGCCTGGCTGTAACCATAGTTGGTCGAAGGCAACAGCGTAGCGTTGGGCAACGGAGCAGTCGGGAGCACAAAAGACCATCCCTGCGCCGCAAGCGTGGCTGTAAGCGTGGCCCCGCTTTGAGTCGCCAGCGCCGGAACGGCGGTAAGCGCGGAAGCTGAAGAGACAACAGCCCCGGTTGTCTTGTTGATCAGATAGTCTCCGGCGGGTCCATTTGCGACACTGGCTACGTAAGCTGAGCCGGCGCCGGCAGCATTAGCGTAGGTGGCAGCGACGAAACCTGCGAGCGGATCAACGGTTGAGGGCGTGACTACCTTCCAGTTGTTTGCGCTTAGCACCGCAGGGGTGAGGTCTGTAGTAGCGACGGCGGGGAGCGCGGTGGCGGCGGCGGTCGCAGATACAATCTGGCCGGTTGTCGTGTCAACCAGATAGCTCCCAGCAGTATTGCCGGTGCCGGTAATGTTTGTGGCGTTCAGCGCGTACGCTGCGACTGCAGTTGCATCTTGCGCATAAGTTACGTTAGGCGTGCCGTTTGCATTAACGCCATTCGCGACCAAGGCCGACGAAACGATCGCGCCGCTTCCGTCCGTCAATAAATAGGAATGAGTGGTCGCCGCCGTCGTTACACCCGGGATATTAAGGGTAGCAACGTTGGCCGCCTCTGGATTGTTATCAGCTCCAGCATTCTTGACGTAGACACCGTCATTTTGAAACGGCACAGGCGATACAGGAACGTTCTGTGCGTTTGCTGAACCTGCAGCGACGAGAGCGGCGGCGCTAACGCCGAAGAGTAATGCTAAGCGCGCCGCGCCAAGCGCGGTCTTCGTATGCCCCGTGTTCATATCTAAGTCCCCAGTTATCAATTGATCCGATTATTACGGCCAACAGTTGCATTACCAGGCGCAAGAAGCACAACCTTAGGTTGTGCAAATTTATCGCCACCCAATTCGGGCAAGCAGCTGTATTACTGAGAAGCACAACTCGTAAACAACTACCGGCTCCCACATCCGATATTCAGGAATAGTCAGCTCCGCGCAAGCCAAAAGCTTGATGAGTAGTCTAGAACTGGCTAGATCCGGTATTATAGGTGCATAAGAGCAACAAAGTTGCGTAAATGGTTATAATATATTTGTCTTGATGCTAATTTTGCTTAGCAATAGACAAATTCATCATAGCTATATCTTGCGAGTGCTATTATACGGTTTGTGCGGAGCTACATATTATGAGCATTCTTCCGGAGCAATGCAGGGCGGCGCGCGCATTGCTGAACTGGTCTCAGAAAGAACTGGCCAGTCGCGCGCAGGTGGCGCGCAAAACCGTTGCGGATTTCGAGCAGGGAGCAGTGACGCCTTACCCGCGGACGCTAAGAGATATAGTCGAGGCGCTTGAGGCGGCCGGCATCGTCTTTCTTCCTCTAAAGGAAAATGCCGCCGGGCCTGGCGTGCGCCTCGCCTGGAAAGCCCCCGATATTAAGAGCGGCGCGAATTGAAGCGGCTCTCATCCAAGAAGGTGATTGCCATTCTTTTGGATCAGCAGTTATCTTTTTTTGGCAGATGACGCTTGCATAGACAGGGAGCATTATATAAAAAGGTAGCACAAGGTCTAAGCATTATGGGCATTGCAGCTCATCGTTTATCATCGTAGGCGTACACATTTGGACAATGATTGAGCAAAAAGGGTAGTTATTGCCAAATTTTGCTGGTATCAATGTCTTATTTAAAGGAAATGAGGCTATGACTATCTCTCCCGAGCAATGCAGGGCGGCGCGGGCATTGTTGGATTGGTCTCAGCAAGACTTGGCAGGCCGCGCAAAAGTCGCCCGTAAAACAATCGCGGATTTCGAACTAGGACAGGTGAAGCCCTACCCGCGGACACTGAGGGATGTGGTGGGCGCGTTCGAAAGTGCTGGGGTCGCTTTTCTTCCGCAGGAAGAGAACGTCGCCGGGCGGGGCGTGCGCCTCAAATTGCAAGCTCTTACAGACGTTGTCGAGGCTGCTTGATCCGCCTGCAATTCGGGAGTGCTCTCAATATGACTTGCGCTTAATGAGCCTCACATCGAGATAGAGCCATCGCGAAAGGCCGTTCGGTCGAGCCAGGCATTGATCAGCACAGGTTTGCCGGCCTTCGCGGCGGCGCGGGCGCGCTCAAGGGCGGCGGCAACCTCCGCGTTCGACTTGGCCAAAATGCCTTCGGCGCCGAACCCGGCTGCAACCTCGTGATAGGCGCTTCGCGCCAGCACCGTGCCCACATCGTCGCCTAGCACTTTCACCTGCTCGCGCGCAATTTGCGTCCAGCCCGCGTCGTTGCCCACCACGGCGATGACGGGGACGCCGTGGCGCACGAAGGTATCGAATTCGGCAAGGCTATAGCCGCAGGCGCCATCGCCGAAAATGATCCAGACTTCTGCGGCCGGGCGGGACAGCGCGGCGCCGAGCGCGAAGCCGGCGCCCACTCCGAGCGTGCCGAATGGGCCGGGATCGAGCCAGGCGAGCGGCCCGCGCGGGCGCAAGATGTAGGATGCCGTCGCGACGAAGTCGCCGCCATCGGCGACGAAAATGGCGTTGTCTCCCGCGATGCGATCGATGGCGCGCAACAGCGCGATGGGGTTCACGAACTCGCCCTGCGCCGCGGCCTGCTTCTCGATTTCGGCTTCGCGAGCGGCATCGCGGGCGTGGAGCGCGCCGGTCCAATCCTGCCAGCGAGAGCCGGGGCTGCCTGCCCGATCTGCAAGCTGGTCGAGGAACAGGGCTGCATCCCCAATCGCCGCGATGTCCGGGCGGCGGTTCAGCTGCGCGTCCTTGCGGCTGCGGTTCGCGGCGATCAGTGTGGCGGAGCGGCGAACCTGCCGTCCATAGTCGAGGCGGAAATCGCAAGGAACGCCGGCAAGGATGACGCAATCGGCCTCTTTCAGGGCCTGGCGTCGCTGGTGACGGAGCTGAAGCGAATGATCGCGGCCAAGCAGCCCGCGCGCCATGCCCGAAAGATAAACAGGAACGCCAAGCCGCTCGACGGCCGCGGCGGCGAAGGCCGCATCGGTTCCCGTGGCAAGCGTCTGGCTGCCAATGACGGCGAGCGGCCGTGACGCCTTGGCGAGACTTGCGGCCGCAGCGGAAATGCTCGACTGGCGCACGGCCGGCGCGGCGACCTTCCGGGCCTTGGGCGGCGGCGCGGTTTTGCTTCCGCCGAACAGCCTTTCGAGATGCCGAGTTCACATAAAGGCGCAGCAGCCGCTCAGTGATGGACCTGCCTTTGCCCGAGGCCTCGCCATACCATTGGCGCACGATGGACTCGCCGTAAAGCAAATCGACGGGGCATTCGACGAAGACCGGGCCTTGCACGCCCTCGCGAGCGGCGGCGAACGCCTCCTCCAGGGCCGGCTCGATGTCCCGCACGCGCCGGATCTGGTTGATGAGTTTTACATGCGGCGCAATTACGGGCCGCTGATCGATATCCTGGAGCGCGCCGCGTCCCTGAAGCAGCGTCGGGGCCGCGCCTCCGAGAACCACGAAGGGCGATTGGGCGAGCTGCGCGTTCTTGAGCGCGGTCACGGTGTTGGTGACGCCTGGGCCAGCCGTCACAGCGGCGACCCCAGGCGCGCCCGTCAGCCGCGCGACGGCGTCGGCTGCGAACACCGCCGTGGCCTCGCTCCGCGTGTCGACGATGCGAATGCCTTGCGCTTTTGCGCCGGTGAGAATGGGCGAGATATGCCCGCCGCACAATGTGAAGATCGCGGTTACGCCGTGCGCCGAAAGTGCCGCCGCAACCCGGTCACCTCCATGCCCCGCGGCTTCGGCCCGCGCCGCGCTCGCCTCCTTGCCAGTCCCTTCCACTCTTATCGCTTCTCGAATGCTGACCATGAGGGAGCCACCGGCTATTAGCTGGATGATTTTATAGGAGGAAGAGGCCCCGCTCCATGGGAAATCGCGCCCCCTTCGCGGAACCGGACGCCGATGCCGCCGCCGCCCGCTCCGATGAACTCGACGCCGCCCGCCTCAAGCGCCTTCCGTATCGCCGCCAGCGAACCTTTGCGCGGCTGCACGGTCTCGCTTTCGATCATATTCAGCGTGACCACGGACAAGCCTGATTTGAAGGCGAGCGAGGCTTGCGTCCATTTTAGAAGCCCGCGCGCGGCGCGGATTTGAGCGGCTGTGATCATGAGAGGCATCATAGCCCAAACTTTAAGAAATATAAAGTTTTGTGTTGACGGCTTGCTCAGCTCACGTCATAAGTATGGTCCCGGGCCGGAGCTGGTGCGTTACCCCTGAACAAAGCCGCATCTGCAACACATGTCCGGGGTTGAAGTTTTCCGGCGCGGGCCGGAGCTTGAGGATTATCCTCCACCACTGGGGGCGCGGGCTGGGAGGCCCGCAAGCATCTCGGATGCTACCCCGTCCTTGGGCACACCACGACCGCGCCGCATTTTTGCGAGGCAAAGCAGAGTTCCACGAGCATGCCCTCGGGCATGACTCCCTGGCAGCCTTCCCGGATTTGGGAAAAACCTCTGCGAATCAAAAGACAGCAGCATTCGTTGGCTGACCTGGGACGCTTGTTTAGGCTGGGCGGGCCGGAGATCGAAGGTTATCAGGCCATGGCGGAGATTTGGGTTCAACTCCTTTCGCTGGCGAAAGCCAGCGTAGTTCAACGGTAGAGCGCCGCTGAGAATATCCTTTGACCGCAGCCATGTCCGCCCTGCTGAACTTATCGGGCGGCGCCGGCGCGGGCCGGAGTTTGAAGGTTACCGCTGTTAACGGGGAAATGCTGGCCGGAAGGCAAAGCGCCTAAACCCTTTGAACACAACATGCCCGCGCCGTCGCAGTCAATTCGCCGCACCAAAAGGCTCGCCTAGGCGCCTAGTTTTTTGAGTAAAGGTAATATGATGCGGCAAACGCGCATGGTTTCGTCGCGGGATTTCTAAGCAGGCATTCCTTGGTCGCCCAACGAATGCCCACTTAGCGTCTTTTGTTTTCGGGGAATGAGCGCTTGCCGCTCACGATAACGTTCGCTTCCTGTTTTTTCCCAAACCGGGAAGGCCACTTTTGGGGACTCTGCTTAGAGAGGGTAAAGGGACGGGCGGGCCGGAGATTGAGGGTTATCCTTGAGGAGGAGCAGGTCATAGGTTCGAATCCTATCGCGGGCGCCACAATGCCTCGCGTAGCTCAGCGGTAGAGCGGCTAAACATCCTTGGTCATGTCATGTCCGCCCTGCGCTTCTCTCCGTTCACTGAGGCAAGGCATGTTCAGTTACAAGAAGTTTTTCTCGATGCGCCGCTTGCCGGGGACGGTCGCGAACTCGGCCGGCGGCTATGCTTTTCCGGTCGACGATTGGACGCGCCTCGACCGGTTCCTCGTGCTCGGCTCCGAAGGCGGAAGCTATTATGCGAGCGAGCGCGCCCTGACCCGCGAGAACGCGGAGGCGACCATCAACGCCATCAAGAAGGATGGCGAGCGCGCCGTTGCGCGTATCGTCGAAATTAGCCTGTCGGGCCGCGCGCCCAAGAACGACCCGGCGATTTTCGCGCTGGCGCTTGCCGCGTCGCTTGGCAGCGACAAGGCGAAGCGCGCCGCCATGGCCGCGATCCCGAAGGTATGCCGCACGGGCACGCACCTCTTTCAGTTCGCCGAGGCGGTCGAAGGCTTTCGCGGCTGGGGCCGCGGGCTCCGGCGCGGAATTGCGGCATGGTACACGGGACAGAGCGTGGATCAACTCGCCCTGCAGGCCGTGAAATACCGGCAGCGCGGCGGGTGGGAGCATCGCGACCTGCTGCGGCTCGCGCATCCACTCACCGCGGATCCTGCCCGGAAGGCGCTGTTCGATTGGATTTGCCGCGATAAGGCGGGGCCTGCCCTGCCGGCGCTAGCCTCCGCGTTCATCTCCGTGAACAAGGCGAAGGACGCGGACGAAATAGCGGCGCTTATCCTGAAGCACGATCTGCCGCGCGAGGCGATCCCGACGGAATGGCTGAACGATGGCAAGGTCTGGCGCGCGCTCCTGCAGCGCATGCCGATGACGGCGCTGATCCGCAACCTTGGCAAGCTGTCCTCGGTGGGCGTGTTGAAGCCGCTGGGCGAGGGGCTGCCTCTGGTTCTGTCGGCGCTTGGCGACGCCGGCCGCATCAGGAAGGCGCGGGTGCATCCGCTTGCGATCCTGCTGGCGCTGAAGACCTATGCGCAAGGGCGCGGCGAGAAAGGCTCGCTGACCTGGGAGCCCGTGCCGCAGATCATCGACGCGCTGAACGGGGCCTTCTATACCGCATTCGCCAATGTCGAGCCCACCGGCATGCGCATGCTTCTGGCGCTCGACGTGTCGGGCTCGATGACCGGAGGCGGGATCGCGGGCACGTCGCTCTCGCCTCGCGAAGGCTCGGCCGCAATGGCGCTCATGACGGCCGCCACGGAGGAAAACTATCATATCGCCGGGTTCACAGCGCGTGACTCGACACATGGCTGGACGCAGGGCGCGAACCTGACGCCGCTGCCGCTTTCGCCTGGGATGCGGCTCGACGACGCGGTGCGCGCGGTGGAAAACCTGCCATTCGGCGGGACCGATTGCGCGCTGCCCATGCAGCATGCGCTTGAGCAGGGCCTTTCGGTGGACGCTTTCGTGGTCTATACCGACAGCGAGACCTGGGCCGGGAAAATCCATCCCGCACAAGCGCTGCGCGAGTACCGGCGCCAAACCGGTATTCCGGCGAAGCTCGTGGTCGTGGGCATGGTGTCGAACGGCTTCTCCATCGCCGATCCGAATGATGGCGGCATGCTGGATGTGGTCGGCTTCGACGCGGCGGCTCCCGCTGTAATCGCGGATTTCATCCGCGGATAAGGTGCGGTTGAGCGGATAAAAGATGTTCAGCCGCTTCGGAGATGCCATTCTCAAAGCGGCCGGCGGAAAGCACCGTGTAACCGTGTTTTTAAAGGCGTCTCCACATGCACACCCTGACTTTTGAAAACCGGGCCATGGCCGCCTTTCTTGGCTTGGCCATCGGCGACGCCCTCGGCGCCACGGTCGAGTTCATGACCAGGGGCGAGATCGCTATCCGGCATGGCATGCTCCACGAAATCAAAGGCGGCGGCTGGCTGAAGCTCAAGCCAGGGCAGGTGACCGACGAGACGCAAATGTCCCTCGCGCTCGGCCGCTCCATCATTCGCAGAGGAGAGTTCAACGCGCGGGATGTATGCGACGAATTCGCGGCGTGGCTGACTCACGGTCCTACCGATGTCGGGCATACTTGCCGCCGCGGCATCAGCCGCTATATCTTGCACGGGACAGTCGAAGCCGCCTCGTCGGAAGGCGATGCCGGGAATGGGGCGGCCATGCGCGTTCTTCCTGTGGCGCTGGCTACCGCCGGCAATTTCGGGAAGGCGGAGCAGTGGGCGCTATCGCAGGCGCACATCACGCATCATCATCCGCTCTCGGACGCCGCTTGCGTCGCGCTCGTCTCCATGGTCCACAGCCTTATCGGCGGGCAGGGCAAGGAGGAAGTCCGCAAAATCGCCAGTAGCCTGGCCGGGCAACACGAAGCTTTCCGTTTCGAGCCCTATCCAGGCGAGTCTTCAGGCTTTATCGGCGATACGATGCAGACCGTGCTCCACTTCTACCTCAGCACGGACTCGTTTTCCGATTGCATCATCCGAACCGTCAATCAGGGCGGGGATGCCGATACCACCGGCGCGATTGCGGGGATGCTTGCCGGCGCCACCTATGGCCTCGCCGCCTTCCCAGCGCGCTGGCTCGCCAAGCTCGACCGCAATGTTGTCGCGGCCATTCGCTGGCAAGTCCCGCTGCTTCTCGCAATCTCCAAGCGGGCGAGGTCTTTGGAAGGATAGAGATGCGTTGCTGACAGAATTTGTAAATGATCGGAATGACTTGAAAGCTCCGTATTCGCAGCCGGAACATTGCCCGGCGGTCCTCGCCAGGGCGGACGATCGGTTCCGGGCGCGCGATCGAAAGGTTCGGCCAAGGCCCGCACAAAATCTTCGCGGATCCCGTTCTCATCTCCAGATCTCGACGAATACGGATAGACTTAAAATCGTAAGTGAAACCGCTGCAAGAGTAATCAAGCTGATTTTGATCGCATCTTTGATCGGCGTTTCAACGTTGCCAATAATAGCAAAACGGCTCGTGATGCGTCTTTTAGACATCGGTACAAACGAGCGGCGATGGGTGTGTTCTTGATAGATATTCTGCAACATCTTGAAGCCTTTCGTCTTTCGCTTCGCATTAAGAAAGCCTCATTCGCTTTCTACACCACCATCTCATGGCACGGGGACGGCCGCTGTTCCGCATGGAACAACCTCAAAAAAACCGGAAATCGGCGCGGCGAGCCTTCACCGCCGCTGGGCCGAGGCTGCGCTGTCCGGGGGCTTCAAATCGAACCTCCGCGATGGCGGCTATTTGGCCCTCTATCCCCGAAGCTGCCCCTACCGCGGATTAACAGCTCTGAGATCCGAAAGCGGGCATGGCGGTCTGGGCGTTTTTTGAGACCCGGATCTTTGAGGCGTCGAAATTCAACATAGGCCGTCGCCGGAACGGTCCCGGAGAATCTGGAAGTCGTAGCGTTGGCGTATTCTGTAAACTCTTCTTTTGTTCGCACGAGAAACAGGGCATGAGCCGGGGCGCATTGGCACGCCTCGGCTGAGGTAATTCTTGCCGGCTGCAAAGCACAACACAAATGTTGGAGCGGCCGGGCGCTCTGCTTAGAACCTCACGAATGACGGCGGGGAACTCGCTTAAGCGGCTCTTTTGAGGCGGGGCCGGGCGCGAAAGGTGCGATGCTCGATGTAATCGAGGACCTGCCCAGCAATGTCTGCGCCGGTCGTCCTTTCTATGCCCTCCAGCCCAGGGGAGGAATTCACCTCCAGCAGCAGCGGACCCTTCGACGAGCGCAAAATATCCACGCCCGCAAACTTCAAGCCGAGCCTGTTCGCCGCCTTGATGGCGATCTTGCGCTCCTCCGCCGAGAGTTTGGCTTCAAGCGCAAAGCCGCCCTTGTGCAGGTTGGCGCGGAAATCATCGCCGTGCGCGCGCCGCACCATGGCCGCGACGATCTTACCGTCGAGCACGAGGCAGCGCAGATCCTGGCCTGACGCTTCGGATATATACTGCTGAACGAGGAAGCTCGCATCGGCGTTGCGCAAGGCGTCGATGACCGAGGCAGCCGACTTGCGGTTCTCGGCCAGCACCACGCCTTTGCCTTGGCTGCTCTGCAAAAGCTTGATCACGAGCGGCGTGCCGCCCACCATCTTGATGAGGTCTTCCGTGTCGTGGTGGGAACTCGCGAAAGCCGTGTCGGGCATGGGCAGCTTATGCATGGCCATGAGCTGGTGCGCGAACAGCTTGTCCCGGCTTTGCACGATGGCTTGCGCGGAATTCAGGACGTGAGCGCCCGTCATCTCGAATTGCCGCACGACGGCTGTGCCGTAAGCCGTTATGGAGGCGCCTATTCTGGGGATCACGAAGTCGAAATCGGGCAGCGCCTTGCCTTCGTAATGGACCGCGCTCGCGAGCGACTTGATGTTCATGTAGCAGCGAAGCGTGTTGATCGGCTCGATGACGTGGTCGCGCTTCTCCGCTTCCTCGATGAAACGCCGGTTCGAGAAATTGCCAGGCTCCATCGTGACAAGCGCGATCCGAAGCGAGCGCTTTAGCGGAACGCCGGCATCCTGGTCCGCGTAGACCTCGTAGCCGAGCTTCGCCTGACGGTATTCGGACCATGGCAGAATATTGGCGGATTGAGGTTCGAGCGCCGTGCGTCCGAGCAGCATGCGATGGGCCATCGTGTAGCGGTTCGAGAGTGAAATTTCGACCGGCCACTCACGGTCCCCGATGCGGATTGGCGTGTGAATGATATAGCGGTGCTCGGCCTGGCCGTTGGAGCTGCGCACGTGGCGGCGGTCCACAATCTTGGCCGTGCACCAGACCTCAACGTCATCGCTATAATCGACGGGGTGAACCCCGAAGCGTACTCGCGGCGCGTCGATCGGTCCGAACGTTTCTATCGAGAACGCATGCAGCGCCGATGTCTTCGCGCCGGTATCGATTTTGGCCTTCAAGGCGGGCAGGCCCAGCTGCGGAAGCGCGACCCACTCACGCCAGCCTAATACAAACGGCTCCATCAAACCTTCCCCGGTCTCTCAAGTCGATTGCTGACGATATTTTCTTTGCAGGCCTGCACTGGCTCTTGGCGCCGTGGTCATTGGAACCCTGCGCCTAACGCGTCCGAACTAACCCAGCATTCACAGTTCTTGTTCCGCGATCCTCATCTTGACCGCGGAGGTTAACGCCAAAACACTTCCAATTTATGACAATGAGAGTGAAATCATAATGATAAAGCTCATTCAGATTACTCCGAATCAATACGATATAAATGGATTTTTGGCTTCAAGGTAGCATTCTGGGACATCTTTTTATACGGAACCTTTACATGTGGCTTATTCGGGCATCGGTTTCTGAGCAGTCACATCTGCAGCCAGGTTTGGTCTGAGCTGCGCGCCGGAACTAACCGCCGCTACCTTGCCAAAAAACGGCTCCAATCTCCATCGTCGCCTGAGACTGGCTTGCGCTTTCCCCCGGTATGAACAGGGGAGAAATCACTGCTCAATCTTGGCTTTTAATTTCTTATGCGGAGCTGGAACAGATGGCGACGCCTCTTTTCGACAACAAATAGCGTCACATTTTTCTGTAAGCGGGCGCCTTGCCACAGCGTATTACACAATTCATGCTGCACTCCGATCTGCGCGCCCTAAACATAGGTTATGGAAGACGTCATGGAGACCACGCTGCATATTCTCGTCGTTGACGATCACAAGGACATTCGCGATCTCTTGGCGAAGTTCCTGGTGAAACACGGCATGCGCGTCACCACGGCGGCGGACTCGACCGAGGCGCGCCGGCATTTAAAGGCCGGGGCCTTCGACCTTGTCGTTCTCGACATCATGATGCCCGGCGAGGATGGCCTCTCGCTCTGCCGTTTCTTGCGCGAAGGGATCGCGCCGCCGATCATTTTTCTCACGGCGGTCGCCGAAGACACCGACCGCATCATCGGCCTCGAGCTTGGCGCAGACGATTACGTCACCAAGCCCTTCAATCCGAGGGAGTTGCTGGCGCGCATCAGGGCCGTGATCCGCCGCGCGCAAAGCGTGCCGCAAAGCCGCGACGCGCCCGCCGGCGAGCGGCTTAAATTCGGCCAGTTCATATTCGATTCGGACCGCCGGGAACTGATCGACGACAAAGAGATGGTCACGCCTCTTTCCTATGGAGAGTATCTCCTTCTGTCGGCGTTCCTTCATCGGCCCAACATCGTGCTGACCCGCGACCAGCTCCTCGACATCACCCGGGGGCGGGCCGCAAATTTGTTCGACCGCAGCATCGACAACCAGGTCAGCCGGTTGCGCCGCAAGATCGAGGAGGATCCCAAGGACCCGAAGATCATTCAGACGATCTGGGGCGGCGGCTATAAGTTCGTTGGCGCGGTCGAGCGCCTGTAATGCGCTTTTTGCCAAAAAGCCTGAAAGGCCAGCTCATACTGCTCACCCTGGTGGGGCTGTTGCTGAGCCAGGCGGCCGGTTTTTTGTTCATCCTGGACGACCAGAGGTCCAGGCTGAAGAGTGATTGGCTGCATAATGTATTTACGCGCATCGCCACGGTCAGCGATGTGATCGAGTCCACACCGGGCGAGCTTCACAGCAAGATCCTAAAGTCGGCCAGCACCTGGGCGCTCAAATTTTCGATCGGCGCAAAGCCGTCGTCCCGCCCGGCGGAACAGATCAAACCCGATTTTCTGCAAGACGAGGTCAAGAAGGTCTTCGGCGACCGCGCTGGTGACATCGATGTCGCCGTGTTTGCGCCCCCAAGCGACGAATCCTATTTCGAACAGATGTTCGCCGGCCTTTGGCAAGAGATCAGGCAAACGTACTTTCCGGCGCGCTCGCACGCGGCCAAACCGCCAGACAGGCCGGTTTACGCCAACATTTCCATTCCCATGAAGAGCGGACAATGGCTGAATGTCACGGTCACGCCCCCCGGAGGCGCGCCGCATGCGTCGCCCTTGATCGTTCAATTCGCCACCATGGCGGTGATCTCCGCCATTGGCATCATCTTCGTGCTTGGCCGTCTCACCAGGCCCTTGAAGGAGCTGGCGCAGGCGGCGGCGGCATTGGGGAGAGGCGAGTCGGCGGTAGCGCTCGATGAAAAAGGCCCGCGCGAGGTGCTCGACACCATCCGGGCGTTCAATGACATGCAGGAAAGGCTTCGCAGGTTCGTGCACGACCGGACGAAGATGCTCGCCGCCCTTGGACATGACCTGCGCACTCCGATCACGAGCCTAAGGCTTCGAGCGGAATTCATCGAGGACGACGAAGTCCGGCAAAAAGTTCTTGAGACCCTCGACGAGATGTTCCACATGGCCGAGGCGACGCTATCTTTCGCCCGCGAAGAAGCGGCGCAGGAGGAAACCCGGCTTGTCGACGTGGGCGCCCTGATCTCAACCGTTTGCGCCGATCTAACCGATACGGGCTTGCCGGTCGAATGCGAGGAAACCGGAAGCTTCACGATCCGCTGCAGACCGTTCGGTCTCAAGCGCGCTCTCAGGAACATCGTGGAGAATGCGGTCGCCTATGGGCACCGGGCGCGCGTCTTTGTGCGACATGGGCGCGGCGATGTCGCCATCCTGATCGACGATGACGGGCCGGGCATCCCCGGAGGCGAAATGGAGAGAGTCTTCAGCCCCTTCGTGAGGCTGGAGAATTCACGCAATGCAGACACCGGCGGCGTGGGACTGGGTCTCGCGATCGCCCGCTCGATCGTTCGCAACCACGGCGGCGATATCCATTTGCAGAACCGCCCGGAAGGCGGCCTGAGAGTGAAGATTTCGTTGCATGGCGTCACAATCATCGAGCCGGCGGGCAAATCCGCCACGGAAACCATGGCGCCGGCCGCCTAAGTCGAACTCGCAGCCAGCTGTGGCGAAACAACACCTACGGCTAACAAAATAGGTTTCACAAGTCTGCCCGCCATCACTTCCCCTCATTCTATATCCACCTAAAAGGCAAACGTTATCCATCTGTGGCAAGAATTGAACCTGCCTTTTGAAATGCAAACTAGCTGGATGGGGGTTGGATCCAGCACACGCCGAAGAACGCTGTTGTTGAAATGCCGTATTCGAGGTTGAGCTTCTCATCTCGAGGCAGCCAGCAAATCTTACGGATGTATGCTATTTCAGCTAGATAAACCGCTGACCTAAATAAGGCGCTCACCTAAACAACCGCAAACGGGGCAGACCACCATGAAACTCAAAGTTCTAGTCTTCATCACCACAACCTTCACACTATCGGCAATGGCGCTGGCGCAATCCGTGCCTACGCAAGTGGTCGCTCCAGTAGTGCCTACCGGAAAAACACGCCAAGTAGCGTTTTTTCCCTTTATTAATCCAGATTGCTCCGTTGCCGGCGACATTGACGCCCGTGTTGTTAAACAGCCTGAACATGGCGACATCGATCTTGAGCAAGGACCCGGCTTCCCTAACTTTAAACCTGACAACGTCCGCTCAGCATGTAATACAAGGTCTGTGCCGGGCACGCGGGTGAAATATACTTCAAAGGATGGGTATTTAGGGAAGGACGCTTTCGAGATTGAATTTCTTGCTGGCGGAGCGGACGTCATCTGGAAATTCGCGGTGACTGTAAAATAGAGTCATAATAATGTTTGTCTTTACACAAATGCGATGGCTCGCTTGCATTGGTGCGACGCTGCTAGGGCTGGCGTTGAGTTCGCTCTGCTATGCTCAGACATATCCTCCGGTCTCGCTTACACCGACCGTACCTGCTGGAAAGACGTCGCAGATCGGCTTTTTTTTCGCCATCAACCCTGATTGCTCCAGCCGCGGCGAAATCGACAGCAGGATCATAACGGCGCCTCAAAATGGCAGCGTGGTGATCCAGCCCGGCGCCGATTTTCCGCGCGACGCGAAAGGCCGTTATGAAGCTTGCGCCACAAAGTTGGTTCTGGGCGTGCTCATTATGTACACACCGAAAGAGGGATTCACGGGCAAAGATCAGTTCGACATCGAGTTCATAGGACCTCGTGGCGGCGATTTCACATGGAAATACTATTTGAACGTGAAGTGACGCCTGCCGCTCTACGAGGATCCTTTGTCCCGCCGCTCCCGCGAAACGCCGCCGGCTACAGCGGCGTTTCGCTTTTGGCGGAAATCGTCAAATTCCGAAGAGCATGGTCTTTTTCAATGCGGGGCGGCGCCTCATGCGAGCGGCCACGCACCGAGTACGTCATGCTCTCGCAGCAGCTGCGCCCTCAGGCGTCAGCGCCGGATAATGGAGCTGCATCGCCGAAACTATATCGGCAAGCGAGAAGCCCTCGCCCGAAAGATAGGGGCCATCGCCGGAAATTCTTGCGATCTCGCGAAGGCAGGTGCGGCCCATGGGCATGACCCGTTCGATGGCGGCTTCATCGGCAGGCTGTCCCGTCAATCGCGGCTTGAGGAGCCTCTCCCAGACAGCGATCGAGCAGAATTTGGGGAAGAGATGCCAGTCGTTGATCCCCATGAGCTGATCCATGCGAGCGCGGCTGCGTATATCTGCCGGGAGCAAAGGCTCGAAAACACGCTTGCCTCTTGATCGGCAAGGGCGCGGTAGCCAGCCCTTCCGCGCAGCCAGATTTCCACACGCAGCTTAAGGCTCACGCTTGGCATAAGCGTCCCGTGCGATAAGCGCACCGCTTAGGGTTCAAAGATTGGAGAGGAAGTCATGTATCAGTTCCCCTATTCAGAGATCTGCGAAGAGCCGCCATTACCGGCCACCCCGAAACCGCGGCGGCTCCCGGACGCCATCGAATTGATCGAAGCGGCGGAACGCGTGCCCTCTTCTTCCCATGAGTTGCTTGGAGTTCTTTCGGACTTCCGGAGGCTGTGGCTCCTGATTGTGGAGGATTTTCCCTCATGCGGCCATGACGCGCACGGGGACGCCCGGCTCCGCATCTTGGGTCTTGCCGATTGCGTCCTTCAGGAGATCGAGCGTTGCCGCTTTGACAAGAATGAAACGATGGCTCGTGCTTGGGGAGAGAAGTGGTTCCAATGACATCGCAGGGTGTATTTTTTCCCGAAGACTTTCCGAGGCCAGCGCCCGAGGAGATCGCCGAAATCGAACGAACGCTTGGCGCGGGCCTGATGGACCTCGCCTCAGAACTCCGGCTTATCGATGCCGCCGACTTCGCGGCGTTTATCCGAATCGGACATATGGCGAATTTGAGAAGTCTCGTTCATTCCTCGGCCGAGCTTCATTTCAAACCTGGGACTCTGGAGCTTGCAGAGCTCGGCGAAATCGATTTGGGATGGTCCAAGCCGCCGCTCATCACGTTGCCGATGAAATTTCGCCATGGCGGCGTGCGGGTTTACTTCCGCCTACGTTTGGGGGCTCTTTCGGCAGCTGTGGAGGTGGAGTCGATCACGTCCGACAATGGAGCCGAAGGTGACGATCTGAACCGCAAGTTTCAGGAGGCCCTGCAAGAAGCCCGAACCATTCGGCAAACTCCGCCGATGGCGTGAAAACGGTGTTGACGCCAGGCGAGCCGTTTGCTTGTAAGATGATTGCGGTCAGGCGGCTGTCAGGATCTTTTTTCGGCAATGCTTCGACAAGTTGAGAACGCGCCCCGGGTGATGGTCGCGGTTCCGCATCGATTTTCACCCGGGTGCGGCCTGGCGGCCTTGCAGCGCTGCCACAGAGTGATGGCGGCGTCGTGCTCCCGCTCATACGGCCCCGGCTGCGTTTTGACTTTTGCCCTGGACGGAAACTACAAAAACAGTATTATACTTGAAAAAATAATAAGTATACAAAGACTGCCCAGTTGTATGCCGACAAGCCCACTCTATCAATTCAGGTCATTGCTTCTTAAGGCTTTCCGGACAACAGCGCTTGCACATGGCCCCGTTTAGTTAATAACGGAGCGGCGGATGGGTGTGGTAAGAGACGATGAACTCGGTGAAGAAGCGGGCAAGTCAATTCAAGCGCCGTCTTGTCACCCTTCTTGCTGCCGATGTGTCCGATTACTGCCGCCTCATGGGTCAGGACGACGAGCTGACCTTGACCCGGCTGCTCGACTATCGCCAGATCATGGACGACATCGTTGCAAGTGGCGGAGGCCGCATGTTCGGCGTCGCCGGGGACTCCTGGATGGCGGAATTCGCCAGCCCCGTGGAAGCTGTTCGATGCGCTGCGGATTGTCAGCGGGCGATCGAACGCCGGAACGCCGAATTGCCGGACGGCAAGCGCATTCGCTTTCGCATCGGCGTTCATATGGGCGACGTTATCGTCGACAGCGGCAATCTTTTTGGCGACGAGGTGAATATAACCGCCCGCCTGCAGCAGCTCTGCCGCCCTGGCCATCTTGTCGTTTCCGAAGCTGTGTTCCAGCATGTTTTTGGCAAAGTTGACCTTCGCTTCAGCGCGCTTGGCCCGCAGCAGCTTAAGAATATTTCCGCTTCTGTCGCTGCTTTCACGGCCGACATCATAGGGGCGCCCGAATTGAGCGCGCCGCCGCAGCTTTCTCCCGACCTCGATATATCCGAGCCGGTGCCGGGCTTTAAGGGCAAGCCCGCTATCGCAGTGTTGCCTTTTAAGACCACGGACAGCGGAGCCGGAAGTGAATATTTGGGCGAGGGCTTCGCGGATGACCTCGTCAACGGGCTCTCGAACGTGCGCTGGTTTCCGGTGATTTCCCGGTGCTCCAGCTTCATTTTCAAGAATCAGAGTGTCGACACGGCCTCGATTGGACGCGCGCTTGGCGCCCGTTATCTCGTGACGGGCAGCGTGCGCTCCGCCGGAAAGGATCTCAGGCTGATTGTCGATTTGATCGACGCGGAAAACGACGTGAACCTGTGGAGCCACCGCTACCAGATCGATTTCAGCAAGCTTCTCGACACCCAGGATGAAATCAGCGCCAGCATTGTTAGCGTTCTCGACTCCGAGGTCGAGCGGGCCGAGCACAGCCGTCTGCGGACACGCGAGGTCAAAGACCTGGATTCCTGGGGGCTTCTTCGCCGTGGCATCTGGCACACTTACAAGTTCACCAAGGAAGACGCGGCCACTGCGCGGGTGCTTTTCGAGGAGGCATTGAGCCGCGATCCGGACTCAGGCGAAGCGCGCATCCAGCTTGCCTGGTGGCATTTCTGGAACGTCTGGACAAAGCGGCAGGACACAGCGGGCTTGCGAATAACCGAAAGGCTCGCACGGGAGGCCATGCTCATCGACCAGCGCGATGCAAGGGCTCATCTGCTCGTCGGCATTGCTCTCATGATCTCCAGGCGCCCTGAGGAATCGCGCCGCCATTTCCACAACGCAATCGAATTGAATCCCAGTCTCGCAGCGGCTCACGCTTGCCTCGGCAGCAGCTATATCCTCGCAGGCGAGCCGGAAAAAGGTGTTTCGCCGTTGCTTCTGTCGATCCGTCTTAACCCCCGCGACCCGTTCAGCTTTCATTTTTTCGGGGAATTAGCGATCGGCTTCTACCTGCAGGGCGATTGGAGCAGGGCGATTGAGTTCGCCGAACGGTCGCTTCAGGTGCGCCCAGGCTACTGGTATGCGAAAGCGATCTGCATCGCGAGCGTGGCTCAAAGCGGGCAGCTGGATAAGGCGCGCAAGATGGCGGATGACCTTGCCGCCGTATTTTCGATTGAACAGATTGCATGGTTGCCATTTGTCGACAAGAAATGGAATGATTATCTTATTGACGGGCTGAAGCTCGCCGGTTGCAGGATTGTGTAGCAGGCTGCTGAAAGAGAATGAAATCTTTGCTTCGTCCTTCGATAAGCTCGGGATGAGGTTGAGTGCTGTCAACGAGTTGATCCTCATGGTGAGCCTGTCGAACCATGGGCGACGGCCCTTTTCAGCAGCTAGGCTATTGAGCTTCTCACGCGCAGCTATGGTTAACAAAATACTTATCGACCGAGGTATTTTATGCCGGAACCTAAGTATTACGACCGCATTTTGCGTTTGCAGGCCGATCATGGCCCAGCCTCAATCTTCGATTTCCGCGACTTAGCCGACGATAGCCGGGCGGCCCGCCTCGGGCTCTGGCTCTTCGAGCATCCCTCGTTCCTCACGAAGGTTTTGCGCGCCTTCCGTCCCGTTCTGAAACTCGGAAAGTTCGTGGTCGTCTCACGCTACGACGACGTGCGCGAGATTTTGGACAACCACAACGTCTTCGATGTGCCCTTCGGCCTCGAAATGACGGAGCTGAGCGGGGGCGCAAACTTCGTTCTCGGCATGAAGACCGGCAGCGAAAGCGAAGCCTATGAGCGGCAGAAACGCTTCATGAACGCGGCTTTCCTTCGGGACGACATCGAACAGACAGTGAAGCCGTTGGCTGGCCGCTTCGCCAATGAAATTCTGGATAAGCCGGCAGGCCGCGTGAACGCCGTCCGGGACCTCATCACGCGCGTCTCGGCTAAGATCTGCCAAGCTTATTACGGCATTCCGATCCCCGATGAGGACGCTTTCGCCGAGTGGACGCTTGCGATGAGCGTGCTGTTTTTCGCCGATCCATTCGGCAAGGAGAGCATCAGGTGCGCCGCCTTGGCGGCCGCTCCGCATGTCCGGCAACTCATCGACAACGCCATCGCCGAAGCAAAAGCGGGGAGGGTCGCCGGGAACACGGTGCTCGGCAGGCTCATCGAGCTGCAAAAAACCGAAACCGATCCGCCGGACGACGGCGAAATACGAGCAATCCTCATCGGTATGACAAGCGGCTTCACGCCGACAAACACGGTAGCGGGCGGGCATATGCTCTCGGTCTTGCTCGAAAAGCCCGAAGAGCTTGCTAGAGCCATCGAAGCGGCGAAGGAGGATCGCGATGCCGATCTTTGGCGCATTCTTTTCGAGGCCATGCGCTTCCTCCCGCTGAATTTCGGGCCTTACCGCTATTGCAATCGCGACTTCAAACTGGCCAGCGGGCGAAAAATCCCCGGCGGTTCGACCGTACTCGTCAGCACGCTTTCGGCGATGCGCGATCCTCGCCATGTGCCGCATCCGTCCGCGTTCAATTCGTCGCGAAGCCTCGATCAATACATGCTGTTCGGGCATGGCCTGCACGCCTGCTATGGCGCGACGATCGCCGATGCTCATATCACCCAGACGTTGAAAGCTCTGTTCAGAAGACCCGGTTTTCGCGCCGCCGCCGGCGCCGATGGCAAGCTTCAGCGGGTTGGGCCGATCCCGCACCGGTTGATGGTTGAGTTCGACATTTCGGCGGATGCAGCAGCCGTGCAGTCCATGATCACCATCTGCATGCCCATCGCCAAAGGGGCCGTCGCCAGCGCCATCGAAGAGGACATCAAGCGCCTTGGCAATCCCGCGTCAGCTGAGGCGCGGGCGGCTTTCGAAGCGGCGGCTTGCCTTCATTTCGCGAGCCTTGCCTGTATTCGCGGCGGGGATGGCGAGCCCACCTATTTGGTGCTGGAGATGTCCGCCGACGGAGAGCAAAGCGCTGCGATCGCGGCCATTGCGCAAAGCGCAGGACCGCTGCTGCGGCCTATTCTCGCAAAAGCATGCGGGCTGAAACCGCACGAGGATCTTGCTGCTTTTCTGACCGCGCATGCCGTCAACGCCGGCTACCGGACCAAAACCGTTGGCTTGCTGTTCTGCGGCGCGCCGGGCCTCTCCGTGAAACGCATCAAGCGGGAGGAAGCGCTTTCAGACAAGCTCACAGAGGTCTTGGAGGCGAAGCTCGTCCGCCATCGCGATGGCGAGGCGTTGCGCCTTCTCAACGATGTCAGGGACGAGCTTCGGAAAGCGGGCGGCTATGAATGGGCTTTTCAATCGGAGCCCGCGCCCTTCCTCGCCATTCAAAACAAGCCGATCGACATCCCGAAGGTATTTCAAACCCGGCCTCTCGTCGCAGGCGTCGCGGGGCTCGTGCTTGTGACTTCGATCCTGATTGGGCTTTCCTTCTGGGGCGGCCAGCATCACAGCGTGCTGGTGAACGCCGCCGCTGCAATGGCGTCGGTGCTGCTTGGAGCGGAGGTCGCGCTGCTCGTTCTGGCGGGGGTTATCGGCGGCGTCATCGCGGCGCTGCGACGGCGGGAACTTACCGATGTCGCCGAGGATTTCGATCCCGATCCCGCTGCCGTGCGCGCAATCATGGAGAACGAGAACAAGCATCTTCTGAACCACATGACCACCGTTTCCGTCATGAAGCCGGGTCTGTTACGCAACTTCACGCTGCGGTTCATGTATTTCTACGTGACGCGGCGGCTCGGGCTGTTCTTCCGGCCCGGTTATCTGAACGAGATCGGCACCATTCATTTTGCGCGCTGGGTGCTCTTGCCGAAAACGCGAAAACTCGTTTTTTTCAGCAACTATGCGGGAAGCTGGGAAAGCTACATGGAGGATTTCGTCACCAAGGCGAGCTATGGGCTGACGGGCGTCTGGAGCAACACCATCGGTTTCCCGGCGACGCATCATCTGCTGTTCGGCGGCTCGGAGGATGGCGACCGCTTCAAGCGCTGGGCGCGGCGTCAGCAGATTCCGACGCTGTTCTGGTATGCAGCCTATCCCGATCTTGCCTGCGAGCGCATACGCGTCAACGCCGCGATCCGCGACGGGTTCGCCCGCGCCCGCACGGAAAGCGAGGCGGTCGCCTGGCGCTCCTTGTTCGCATCGCAGCCGCGCCCGCCGAAGATCGTCGAGGATCACGAGGTCCAGGCCATCGTCTTCAGCGGCATGGGAAAGCTTCTCGAATCGGAATGCCTACTCGTGCGCCTGCCTGAAAGTGGTGGCCAAGCTCGCGCCTGGCTTGCCAATTATTTCAGCGAAACGAGGCCTGCGAAAGCGCGCCTGACGTTCGGCGACGTTATGCCCACCGATCGCGCGACCGTTCTTGCCTTGACCTCGACGGGTTTGCAGAAGCTCGGATTATTGTCGGGCGAGACGGGCATGCTGAACTCGTTTCCGGCGGCGTTTACGCATGGGATGGCTGCTCCATGGCGCTCGCGCGTGCTGGGCGATGTAGGCGCAAACGCGCCGGAGAGCTGGCTTTGGGGCGGACCGGCCAATGCTGTCGATGCGGCTATCATTCTCTATGCCAGCAATCAAGCCGGCTTGGACGCAGCCCGCGCGCTTGAGCTTGCAAATCTGGAGCTTAACGGAGGCGCTCTCGTTCATCGGATTGAGACCAAATTGACTTTTCCGCCGCTTCCGCTCGATGGCGCGCAAGACGCAGCCCGCTATTCCGGCGATAGACCAAGCCTGGAGCCGTTCGGCTTCGCCGATGGGATCTCGCAGCCGCTCATCAAAGGAACGCGGAAGTGGTACGAAGGCCCAAGCGATCTTCACGGCGTAGAACCCGGTGAGTTGATCCTCGGCTATCCGGACAATCGCGGCTATTTTCCGCCGACGCCGCAAGTGACCGCCAAACAGGACGCAAACGATGATCTCCCCCTGACGCCGGCGGAACTTCCGGGCCGCTGGCCGCGGTTCGGGGGGGATTACTTCCAGCCCGCGCGCGACCTTGGCCGCAATGGCAGCTTCCTCGTTATCCGCCAGCTAGAGCAGCACAGGCAAGCCTTCCAAGCCTACCTTGAGGAAGAAGCGGCAAAACTTGCGCGTGAATGGCCGGACTTGACCATTACGGCCGATTGGCTTGCGGCGAAAATGGTCGGGCGGTGGCGCGACGGGACATCGCTGGTTCGCAATCCCAGCGGCACGGAGCGCCCGGATATCGACAATGATTTTCTGCTCGGGCGCGATGATCCCGAGGGGCTCAAATGCCCCCTCGGCGCCCACATCCGCCGGGCAAACCCGCGCGATAGCCTTAAGCCCGGCGACAAGGATCAGATCGCGATTTCAAACCGCCACCGCATATTCCGCATTGGCCGTCCCTATGTCGAGCGGCAAGCCGATGGGCACGCGATTGCGCGCGGGCTGAGCTTCATCTGCGTCAATGCTGATATCGAGCGTCAATTCGAGTTCATTCAGCAAACCTGGATCTCCTCGCCTCATTTCCATGGACTGGGAAAGGAGAACGATCCAGTAGTGGCGGCTGTCCGGCACGACGGGACATTCACGATACCGACGCATCGAGGCCCTATCACGCTTCGCAACATGACGGCATTTATTACTGTGCGCGGCGGAGCGTATTTCTTCCTGCCAAGCCGTAGTGCGCTGCGCTTCCTGTCTCGGGCAAGATAAAATCCGACGGCGACCGAGCCTAGCTCGCAATGAAGACGACGCTAAACGCGCTTTTCATTATTTTGTTACGATTGGATACAAATCGAGCTTGCCAGATTGGCAAACATGATTGCAAATAACTGAAATCTGTGTAAGCGCAAAGCAAAGGCACAGGTTTGTGCAAGCTGTCCAGGCTTGCTGCCCCCGTGCAGGTAGATATTCCGGACCTGAAAAATGCCCGAAGATCGCGCATCTCTCTTCAAGCGCTTCGAGATCTTGAAAGAGCTTCCAGGCGATGCGCTCGATGACTTGGCGCGTAGCTGCTCTTGGCATTCCGCCTCCGCTGGCAGGCAGATCGTGCTCGCAAACGAGCCATCGAACGAGGTGTACTTCGTCGCGGCCGGCAAGGTGAAGGTGCTGCTTTACTCCGCCGTCGAGGGAAAACCGGTGCTCTTCACGACGCTCGGACCTTGCCAGATGTTCGGTGAGATGTCGGCCATCGACGGAATGCACCGTTCCGCCACGGTCGAGGCGGAGCAGGATTGCACGCTCGCAATACTGCCAAGGGAGCAATTTCATCGGCTCATCAGCGTGTATCCGGCTTTCTCCTTCGCTGTCATGAAACAACTCGCGGCGCAAGTCCGGCGCCTTTCCGACCGCGTGTACGAGTTCAGCACGCTCGGCGTTCAGGCTCGTGTCCACGCCGAGCTTCTGCGGCTTGCTATTCTGGCCGGTGAGCAGAACGGGCAGGCGCTCCTTTCGCCGGCGCCGTTGCTCGCCGATTTCGCCGCCCGGATAAGCACGCACCGGGAAGCCGTTTCGCGCGTGATAAGCCGCCTGCAAGACAACGGCATGGTGCGCCGGGAAGGCGCGGACATCCGCGTCCTGGATATGGGCAGATTGCGGAAGCTGCTGCTTGAGGAGAAAGGCGAATAACACCAATCGCAAGATTTCCAACTCAAGCCCCTTGCGCTTTTCCAGCCCGAATCGCGAGAGATTGGGGCATCCCCTGGGGATGGCTATCCCCCAAGGGATGGCGGACGGAACAGTTGCCCCCGGATGGAACCGTGGATGAGCTTGGTTCGTCCGACATTTCGCGCTGGCCCTGGATAGACGGCTGGGAGCAGGTCCCGCATGCAAGAACGAACGTTTGTCGTGAGCGACAAGCGCTCACTCAAGGCAAGGTCACCGAAAAACACAGCGCCGCGATTGAAGCTTACGCCGGAAGCGATGTTTGTAAAAAGTGGCTTGATATCGCCATCCACCCTTATGGCCCGAATATCGCCGCGCTACCGCACCGCGCGGCTTGAGCGTTTTGAGAACTCCGGCAAAGGCATCAAGAATCTCATGCGCTGGCTGTCCTCTTACGATGTGGCGTTGATTGTCATGGAAGCCACCGGCAAGCTGCATCGCAAGGCCCATAAGATGCTCCATAATGCGCGTTTTGCCGTTGCTATCGTCCAATCCGTTGCGGTCCCGGCTGTTCGCCGAGGGCCGTGGGCAAATTGGCTAAGCATGCCCTCGGGCTTGACCCGGAGGTTGACCGATAAGATCAACGCCGGCTGTCTGCGCCGCGGCGTCAAAGATGCTAACCGCCAAGTTTGGCCGCCTTTTCCGGATCGTACCACCATGTATCGAGAATACCGGCATCGTAGGTTGGCTGCACCGCGGGCCGGGAATACTTGTTCCAGGTCGCGATGTTGTGAACGGGTTTGTACCATTCAGGCACCCAATAATGCCCGGCGCGCAAAACGCGGTCTATCGCGTGGCAGGCTGTTCGTAGCTCGTCGCGGCTTTTCGCGGTAAGAATTCTGCCGATAAGCGTATCGACCACGGGGTCCGCAATGCCAGGGAGATTGTCGCTCCCATCCAGCCGGCAGGCTTCGCTGTTCCAGTATGTCCTGACCTCCGGGCCGGGCGTTGGCGGAAGCGAATGGCGTTCCGTTACGACATCGAAATCATATCGCTTCAAACGCTCTTGCGCTTGCGCCGGATCGATGCGGCGAAGGGAGGTCTTGACGCCAAGCTCGGTGAGTTTCTGAGCATAGGGACCTAGGATGCGCTCACTAACCGGGTCCTCGATGAGAAACTCGATATCGAGCGTCTCGCCCTTTTCGTTTTTGCGGACGCCGTCCTGCAAGCGCCATCCGGCCTCATCCAAGAGCTGGGACGCAGTCCGGAGGCTCGGCCGGAAGCGGCCCGATCCATCGGTTACTGGAGGAGTATAAGGTTCGCCGAACACCTCCGGCGATAGGCGGCCTCTGAAAGGCTCAAGCAGCGCAAGCTCGGCCGCGCCCGGCAGGCCTTGCGCTTTCAAATCCGAGTTTTCAAAGTAGCTCGCGGTGCGTGTGTAAAGGCCGAAGAACAGCGTCTTGTTCGTCCACTCGAAATCGAAGGCGTAATCGAGCGCCTTGCGCACACGCACATCGGCGAATTTTTCCCGGCGCGTGTTGATGAACATGCCCTGCGCTCCCGAGGGCAGGCCATCCGGTAGCGTCAGCTTGATGATCTGACCGGAACGGACCGCTGGAACGTCATATTCCGTCGCCCAGCTTTTCGAGGTGAATTCCTCGCGTAAATCATAGGCCTTGGCCTTGAAAGCTTCGAGCCCGACAGCCCGGTCGCGGTAATATTCGAAGCGGATTTCATCAAAATTGTACCGCCCGCGGTTCACAGGCAGGTTCGCCGCCCAGTAATCCGGGCGGCGCTTGTAGGTGATGTATGTCCCTTGGCGGAAATCCCCGATCTCGTAGGGGCCGGAGCCCAGCGGCGGGTCGAGGCTCTCCTTCAGGAAATCGTTCGCGGTGTAATAGGCCTTCGAGATAACTGGAAGGCTCGCGACCAGCGCCGGCAGGTCGCGGACATTTTCACCCTTGAATTGATATTGCACGGTCAACGGGTCGATGGCGGCGGCGCTGACCACATCCCGGAGCGCGAGCTGATAGCGTGGATGGCCATTCTTCTTCAATGTCTCAAGCGTGAAGGCCACGTCAGACGCCGTGACCTGCGTCCCGTCGCGGAAGCGGGCCTCGGGGCGTAGATAAAAGGTCACCGACATCTTGTCGTCCGCCACCTCGGCGGACTCGGCGAGGAGCCCGTAAACCGCGTCCGGCTCGTCCTCGGCCCGTACCATCAGCGAGTCGAACAAAAAACCGAGACCCTCGGCAGGATCGCCCCGCAGAATAAATGCGTTGAAGTGGTTGAAGGTGTTGATCGAGCTTGCCGGCATTGTCGCCAGCCGGCCGCCTTTCGGCGCATCCGGGTTGACGTAATCGAAATGTTTGAGGTCCGCCGGATATTTCAGCTCGCCGAACGCGGAGAGGCCGTGACGGCGCTCGGCGGCGCTAGACGTTGTCGCGGGCGCCGCGCAGGCGAGGGTGAATAACAGCCCAAATAGGAAAAGTCGCGAGATTGCGGTTTGTCCTTGTCTCATTTCAAACCGTTTTTCCCAGCGAGAGCCGCATCAAACCACCAGACATCCGGAAAGCCGACAGTAATTTTCGGCAGCGGGTTTGGCGCGCCGAACTTATTCCAATAGGCGATGCGCACATTCGCCGAAAACCACTGCGGCACGACGTAGGCGTTCCAGAGCAGCACGCGGTCGAGAGCGCGGCATGCCGTCACCAGAGCGTCGCGGTTCGGCGCGAAAATAATTTTGTCCACGAGCGCATCGACAGCAGGGTTCTTGATGCCGATAATATTCTGGCTGCCCGGCTGATCCGCGGCGGCCGATCCCCAATAATAGCGCTGCTCGTTTCCTGGCGAATCCGACTGGGCAAAGACACCTGGCGCGATAATGTCGAAATCGAAGGTATCTTCCCGCCGCTTCGCTTCCGTCGAATCGACAAGCCGCGCTCTGGCATCAATTCCAAGCCGTTTAAGGTTCTCGACATAAGGCAGGATTACGCGCTGGAACGCTTCGTTCTCCATGAGAAATTCAACGGAAAGCGTCTCGCCTGCGCTATTTTGCAACTGACCGTTGACAACGATATAGCCTGCTTCTTTCAAAAGGCGGGCGGCCTCGCGAAGGTGAGTGCGAAAATCGTTCGGCGTCGCGTTGACGGGATTCGCGTACTCGGAGGTAAAAACCTCCGGCGGTATGTTATCCCGGAGAGGCTCCAGCAGCGCCAATTCATCTTGCGATGGCAGTCCCTTCGCGGCAAGCTCCTGACCTTCGAAAAAGCTCGACGTCCTTGTGTACTGGCCGAAGAATAAATTCTGGTTCGCCCACTCGAAATCGTAAGCTAGGTTGAAGGCGCGCCGCACGCGCAGATCCTGGAACTTCGGCCGCCGCAAATTGAAGGCGAAGCCCTGCATCGGCTTCGGCGTTTCGAGCACGATATCGCCGCGCTTGACCACCCTGCCTTCGGTCAGAGCCGGGAAATCGTAGGCCGTGGCCCAGGTTTTCGCGCTTCCTTCAGCTCTGAAATCGTATTGCCCCGCCTTGAAGGCCTCCATCGAAACGCTGGTGTCGCCATAATACTGATATTCGATGGCGTCGAAGTTGTTTTCTCCGACCCTCGCGGGCAAGTCTTTTCCCCAATAATCCGGCACGCGCTCGAAGGCGATCCATTCGCCCGGGCGGACCGCTTTGATTTTGTAAGGTCCCGACCCAAGAGGCGGCTCCAGCGTCGTTTTCGTAATATCGCGAGGTTTGCCGTTCGCATCCGTGCCCGTCCACCAATGCTTCGGCAAAATATCAAGCTCGCCTATAATCAATGGCAGCTCGCGATTTCCGGTGACATCGAATGTGAAGGTCACCTCGTGCTCGCCCGTCTTTTCCCCTTTCACGACGTTCTTATAATACTGGGCGCGCATCGGATCGTAAGGAAGCCCGGTATTCGGGTCCTTGCCCTTGGCCACGTCCATGCTGAAAATCACGTCCTCGGGCGTGATCGGCTGGCCATCGTGCCATCGCGCGCCTTCGCGCAGCTTGAAAGTGGCCGATCCGTAGTTCTCGGGATAGCTGACCCACTCGCACACAAGGCAGTAGAGGGTTGAACCCTCTTCCTTTGAACGGATCATGAGAGGATCGAAGATGAGCGCGAAGCCTGTGGCGAGACCGGCTGCGAGACTGCCCCGGAATACTGCGGGGTTCAGGTTGTCATATGGCGCGGGTGACGAAAGCTTGACCGTTCCGCCTTTGGGAGCGTCGGGATTGACGGAATCGAAGTGCTTAAAATCCGCGGGGTATTTAGGCGCGCGGATGAGAGACAATGCGTGATGCCTCTCCTGCTCGGCCTGAGCCGGCTGAGAGGCGACAAGCGCCAGCATCAGGGCGTATGCAATTCGGGTTTGAAATGACATGAGCGCCTAGGGGACGGTGTTTCAGCTTGCCGGAACTTAGCGCCGCATAAAACACCGTTCCACTTAAAGTTCTTTCATGCTCAAGCGACGGCCGAACCCGTGCGTCACCACCTCGAAGTTGGAAGGGGTATCGGGTTGTCGCTTTGCTTTGAGAGAAAAGCGATGAGGTTGGCCCGCTGCTGAGGATCCTTCAATCCGGCGAAACCCATCTTGTACATGTTGTTGCCGGGCACCCACTCTTGAGGATCGGCGATCCAATTGAAGATCTCGTTGAAAGACCAGCGTCCGCCCTTCTGCTGCAAGGCCGGCGAATAGGAGAAGCCGGGGTCTTTCGCGATATCGCGGCCCACGACGCCGTAAAGGTTCGGTCCGACCCTGGTGCCGCCGCCCTTGTTCCAAGTGTGGCAGATCGCGCATAGCTTCGCGGTTTCCTGCCCGGCTTCGGGATCCGCTTTGGCCAGCAAAGCGCTCAGAGAAGCGTCCGGCCTTTCCAGCTCGCGGCTGACGGGCGTCACGGCCGGTTTTTTCTCAGTCTGCTGGGCGGCGGGCCGCACGATGGGAACCGCAGTCACCATGATCTGCCCTCCCCTGTCTGTGTTTGCATCGCCTTTTGGATAATAGGCGTCTACGCCTTTCCACAGGCCAAGCATGAAAAGCACGCTGCCAACAACCGACCCAGCGATGTACAAGACAAAATTCATTCCTGCCCTCCCAACTGATATGGCGCATCGACCCTGTCTTCGGCCGGCTCTGCGGCCGAACTCTTCTTGATCCCAGAACGCCAAGCGGCGGGGACAAACAGACATTAAGCTACTTTAACGCAATTGGCTATGCCGAGCATGAGGTTGCGCAGAGAAAACGATGGCTTCGCGGGCGCATCGGCTGGGCGCCAGCCCTCTCCTCTCTTTGCGGCGTCATGTCTTGCCGCATTTCATGCCGCGACGCTTACGGGACGAAGGTCGAGGGAAGCGCCCGGCTGAGGGCTTATCTATTTACTTCGGGCTTTCGTCCGCCTCGCCGCCCGTGCCCAGCTCTGCGTTGAGCTTATCGATTTGCTCCTGGAGCGACTTCTTTTCTAGCCCGCGCCGCGTCATCTGCAACTGAATGCTTCCGATCTCCATGTTGAGATTGCGCCGTGCATCCGCGTCGTTGGAAGGAGCGTGCCGGTTATACGTATCGAAAATGCGTTGCTGATCGTCGTGCATGGCCACGTCGAGTTGGCGAACGCGTTCCTTGAGTTGCGAAAGCTTCACGAGGCTAAGCGTCTGAGTACGATCGCTTTTTGAGCGGATTTGCTCCTCGATCGCCTTTAAGCGGGCCTGAATGATTTCCTGATCCGCCGCAGACGTGGCGGGTTCGTTCGAGGCTTCCGCGCCGGGATCGAAGAAGAAGTCGCTCGTGAGCGCCGAATGATCCCATGGCACTTGCCGCCCATCAGTCTCTTTGAGCACGTCTTTCCGGACCTCGATCATGAGCGCCGTCAAATTCCGGCCCCGCTCCAGAACTCGCTTGGCAAGCGCGGCGGTGAAGGGCGAGTTCCGGCCTGCCCCGTCGAGCGCCACATTTCCAGGCTGGGTCGAATACGAGATGAAAGTTCCGACGCCGGTCTGCACTTCGGCGAGCCCCTTGCCGATGCTCGCCGACCGCGTTCCCATGGACCGCGCGAGATTGCTCGCCAGCGGATTGTCCCGGCACGCGTCGAGGAATACGATATTCGTCTTCCCGTCGCGCCCGACCTCCATTTGCTTCAGCACGAAATCGAGCTGAACGGCTTCGAAATCGAGGTCGCGCTCGCCTTTGAGGCTTGCATCGATTGGAATGAGGTAATTGCGCCCGCCAACCTGGAGCCCATGGCCCGCGTAGAAAAGTACGGCGGCGTCGGCGTCCTCCAAGGCATGCGAGAAGGCGCGGAGTTTTTCATCGAAGGCGCGCCGGTCGAGATCGAGGCCGAGAATGACATCGAAGCCGAACGCTGTCAGCGCTTTCGCCATATCGGCGGCGTCGTTCACCGGATTTGTGAGCGCGCCGGCTTGCGAATAGGCTGCATTGCCGATTACGAGCGCAACGCGCTTTGCGGCTGCGGCAGGAAGAAGAGAGGCGGCCTGCAACAGCAGGACGACGATCAAAAACCGGTAGCGCGACATTTGATGGCCCCCTCGGCACAATTAGCGTTTCTTTGAACTAAGCAGAGTCCTAAAAGTGGCCTTCCCGGTTTTGGGACTCTGCAAAGGAAACAGATATTCATTGGCGGACCAACGAGTGATGCGGCGTGGCCCGGCCTTTATAAAAACTCTGTCATTGCTTGACGGGTTGGCATCTTTTGTTCCGCAAATCGCCAAGGGCATTGTGTTGGATCAGCAGCGGGCAGGCATTCTGCATGTAGTAGCTCGCGTCGGTCTCGCTCCCGGCATTGGCGACGACAGCGGCCTTCACCGCATCCCAGCACCTCTCTGCAATTGTTCGCGCAGCCTTCGCCTCGCGGTAGTCCCCCGGCAGCTGAAGGCCAACGATCAGGTCGTATTGCAGTTCGGGGTCGGCGCACACGCGCTCGCCGCCCGGAGCGTCAAGTCCAACCGCATAAAAAAGCGATGAAGCCTGCCGGTTGAACCTCACGCCAACCAAGTGGGCGGCGCCCAGTACGAGATCCGCGCTCACTGGCGCGATGTGAACGAAGCGTTCAAGATCGTCGCGGCATTTCCTGCCATAGCCGCGCTCGTCGAAGCATCGGGAATAGGCCTCAAGGCCAACCGAAGTGCGAAGAGAAAGAAATTCGTTCGAGTTTCGCAGAGACGGAAACTTCGGATAATAGCGGTCGATCATAGCCAGGCGTTCCTGCGCCGACCCGCCCGGGGCGGTCAGTGGGCCAAGTTCGCCAAGCGCGGCTTGCTCCACCAGGCGATTCCAATGCGCATCGCGCGACGTTGGGCTGACGTCGGTAAGATGGTCGTGCAATTCGCTCCAGTTTCCCGCCGCCGCAAGCGCGTCGAGAGCGGCGATCGCATCGTCGCCCAGCTTGGCCTGACGCTCCGTTCTCGCCGCTTCGGATGGCTCCTCGGACGCCTCGAAGAAAAAGTCGCTCGTCAGCGCGGAATGATCCCAGGGCACCTGCCTGCCGGCCGTCTCCTTCAGGACGTCTTTACGCACCTCGATCATGAGCGCGGTCAAGTTCCGGCCCCGCTCGGAAATGCGCTTTGAAAGAGCCGCCGTGAAGGGGGAGTTCCGTCCCGCCCCGTCGAGCGCAACATTTCCCGGCTGGGTCGAGTAGGAGATGAAGGTTCCGACGCCGGTCTGCACTTCGGCGAGCCCCTTGCCGATACTCGCCGACCGCGTTCCCATGGATCGCGCCAGATTGCTGGCGAGCGGATTGTCCCGGCAGGCGTCGAGGAAGACGATGTTGGTCTTGCCGTCGCGCCCCACCTCCATTTGCTTCAGCACGAAATCGAGCTGAACGGCTTCGAAATCGAGGTCGCGCTCGCCTCTTAAGCTTGCGTCGACGGGAATGAGGTAGTTGCGCCCCGCGACTTGCAACCCGTGGCCTGCGTAGAACAGCACAGCCGTGTCAGCGTCCTCCAACGCATGCGAGAACGCGCGAAGCTTCTCATCGAAGGCGCGCCGGTCGAGATCGAGGCCGAGAATGACATCGAAGCCGAACGCTGTCAGCGCTTTCGCCATATCGGCGGCGTCGTTCACCGGATTTGTGAGCGCGCCGGCTTGCGAATAGGCCGCGTTTCCGATCACGAGCGCAACGCGCTTCGCGGCGTCCGCCGGCAGAACGGCAAAGAATTGGACCAAAAAGACAACCGCGAGAACCCGGTAACGCACCATCGCAACCCCCCAGCACCACTATCCGGCGGTTAAATCAGTGGATTTGGACCGTTCCGTGATGGAGGTGCGATCGGCCGCGCTTCTCTTGGCGCCTCGAAGCGGACTTCGGCAGGCCCTGCTGCCGGCGTTTTGGACCCCATTTGAAACATTTGCTGCCGGCTTCAACCCCTTCGGCAGCCGGTTTTGAGGTAATAGGTTATCATCGTTCTGATCCTGGCATTCGCGTTGAAGGCAGCCGGGGAAGGCTTGGAATGCGCCGTCGTCACCAAGGTGGGATTAAACCCGAACGAGGGGCGCTTTAAGCCGCCATGGGGATCGTGACACAGCGACAACCGATTAAATTGCCGCCACTTCTCCGCTGGACAGAATCACCTCGCTCAGCACTTTGAGGACTAAACAATGGACCAACGTATCGACCTTACCAAAGTCTCTCCCGACGGCTACAAGGCCATGCTGGGAGTGCACTCATATGTACAAAACAGCGGCCTGCCACTTGGGCTGCTGGAACTGATAAAGATACGTGTATCACAGATCAACGGCTGCGCCTTCTGTATCGCCATGCACGTTCCATTGGCTCGTAAACATGGAGTCAGCGAGGACCAAATGCATCTTCTCGCAGCATGGCGCGAAGCGCCGATTTATAGTCCGAAGGAGCGTGCGGCCTTGGCCTGGGCAGAAGCTTTGACTTACCTTCGCGGAGGCGACGTTTCCGATGAGGTATATGCGGAGATTCGTCACCATTTCCTGGAGAAGGAAGTGGCCGATCTCTCTTTTGCGGTTGCTGAAATCAACGCCTGGAACCGCCTGATGATTTGCACTCGCACCCCGCCCCAGCTTGGGAGAATCTCAGCCTAGATTCGGACCTCATAGGCTCAGACGGCCCAGGACAGAATCGCGGAAACGATCGACGCCGCGGCGGCGGGGACAAAGATCGCCGCCAAGGCGCGTTCGATTCTGACCGCGCGCTTTGGTTCGCGGCCTTCGGCCAGCGCCGTCGAGTTTTCGGGATCTTTCATCCACATCCGGGATCGGAAGTAGGCGTATGCAAAGAAGGCTGCGTATCCGCATAAGACCGATGCCAGGGCGATGCCGGGGCCAGCCCGGAGAAAAATGAGCATTCCAGCCGCCAAAGCGGAAATCAAGGCAAGCATGCGTGCGAATCCCGGCTCCTGATGGACGCCGCATCGTCCTGAGCGCCACCGCGATGCGTCTCGCTCCCTACTAACCCAGCATGGGAGTTTTGAGAATGCGGCATGTTTTGCAAGGGCTTCATTTCGCTGAAGCAGACGGATCGACGAGAATAGGTTTTTCCGGCGCGAACAAGTTATCGCATATACCACGGCGGTCTCACCCGCCTGTAAGTCTTTTCAAATTCGGCGCGGGAAATGAGGTAGGGCCGCCCCGCTCGCCGCCTTGTGTCCGGATTGAAAATGTCCGCGATCATACAATCCGCCGATCCGTGCTGTATCTCTCCCCATGGCGCATAAATGAAGATTGGACGGCCGCGCGGATTGGGGATGGCGACGACGTGCCCGCGAGCGATGAAGACATCTGTCGTGTGCGGTTTCAGTTCATACCGCGCCGGGAATACATCCGCCTTTACAACATATCTCTCGCCGCCAGGCGCGGTGACGATGTAATCGCCGGGCGCCGCGGTATTTTTGCTTTCCTTGCTGCCGTCCGCTGGCGGAGCAATTGGCTGTTTCCTGTAACGATGCGCAGGCTCAGAGCCTATCCGCCTTGCCTGTATGAGAAAAAGCCTACCTTGTGACGAACTTCCTTGTGCCAGCTGTCAAAGACGCCGTTGAATTCACGTTCACTGAGGAAGGCAGGATCAAGGGGAGTCGAGTAGACATACCAATCGTATCGTCCCTCGAGAAGACCATCCGCCCTGACGTTATCCTGTCGTACCACGAGAATTGGTTTTCCCTTTGCATAGGCGAAAGCAGACTTAATCTGCGCCCAAGGCGTGGCCACTGTCACGTCCGACAGGGGATGCTCTTCGGTTGAACCCCGCTTATCGAAGCCACGTTCGATTAACAACCTCTCCAGCGCTATTACAACAATGCCTGCGCAGGAACTCATTACCTTATCGATATGGCGCAAGGGCTGCTTATGCGTGAATTCGGTGCGGCCGACCGTCCGTGGGCGCAATCCCTTCTCCGCCATATAATTCTCGATTGCTGCCACAAAGGTTTCTTGTTGCCGCGAGAAGGGCTTTCCCACGCTGAGAAATATATTTATGGGCAAATTCCCCCCGAACCCAAAAAAGTGCCGCCCAAGATGATCTCATTATCATAGAAGCTAGCACGAGAAAAGCCGGAACCTGGGTAAAATGGGGTTACGGGAAGCGCATTATCAGCCTTCGGAAGTAGCTTCCTAACCGGCAAGCGATTCGCAAGGCTATAAGGCTGGATGGCTGACCGCAGGCGCTCAGCGGTTGCTATAGATGGAGGACGCTGCGCGCCAGAACCTCGTCTAGCTCGGTTGGTCAAAGGGGCGCGTGTGCCTGGACAAAAGCGAGTCCGCCTGCTGCTGTAGCGTTTCCCCTCCGAGCCTCTCAAGAATTTGCGTGGCGGTCCATTCCGGGTTGGGATCATGGTTGAGAATCTGAAGCTTTTTGCTCGCGGTTTCGAATATTTGCCGTTGGGCGGCATACTGCTTCGTGAGTTCAAGATGGGCGCGCCGCGAGAGAAAAACCACGTGCGGCGACGCCGCCGGCGGCGAACAGGCCAAGACCCGCCTGCCATAGATCGCCATATGACGGCGGTTTCACCCATTCATCCCATAGAGTTCTTTGCCGCCATCGGGCAAACGGTCATGAGGCGAGCTACCGCCGTTACGAACGATGCGACTATGGCGATGCGCGCAATATACTTCCAGAACTTAGCGCGGCCGGCATGGTATGCCTCTTTGTCAGCAAACCAATCCCTTTGGTTCTCAACCCAACAGGTCTTGGCGACGTGAATGCCGTTCGCGCGGAAACTGTCCTGAGCTGAAAGACGGCAATCCTGACAAAACTCTACAGAGCGGACCGCATGCCGTACCCAATGCATTACGCCCAGCTGCCGCGACAAATAGGTGATCCAAAGCGTTCGCATAATGCCCGCGTTGCGCCAGAAAAAAAGTGTGCGCATCGCTTCGGCGAGGCTCCGGTATTCAAGAAAACGATTGTCGATAGACCGGAACACAACTCGGCTCGCCAGCATCGCCATGACAACGGTGATTCCCAGATATATCCAGGGCGCTTCAGGTTTGTTGCTTACGAAATTGAACACCGCGATGGCGCTGAGGGCGAGAAGATAGATCACGCTGTCGCTACTTCGAACCTTGTTGGCAAAGTGTGCCGATAGGCTATCCGAAGCACGGAAAACTTCATCCGTTATCGAAAGATCATTAACATTGCCCGTGGCTTCCGTAACGAGAGGACTGCTCGCCGAAATCCTGGCTTTATAAAGCAAAACGTCGTAATTGTACGTGTTTATTCTTTGTAAGATCGAGCGAATGCGGCTTCGGCGCTTTGGGTCGCCGTCAGATGCTGGGCATTTCGTAATTTTGACCTCCGCAGTAGCTGGCTCGATGCGGATGCTTAATCCCGGCTCCAGAGGGTCGAGCGGCGACATCGCATCCCTGTAAAGCGAGTATGTGTTGGGCGAATCTCCCCGCTCGAACCATCCTACTTGATCGGCGGTTCCCCCCGTTCCGCGAGCAGGCTTGCCGTCCCAGATCGAAAAGAGAATCTGAGCATGATCTGCAATGATGGCGCCCGCGCATGCGTATTGCTTGTTGCGCGGCTCGCCATCCGCAATCCAGGACGTATCGCCTTCGGGCACGGCGGCAATTTTTACATAGACGGCGCGACCCAAAAAGGCCCGGAATTCCGCCATCGAGCCGGCGCCGCAAAGTCTCGCTCGTACTCCTGTTGCGGCATCGGCAAAACGGCGATCAAGTCCGCCGATAGCTCCTCCATCGCGATTTGCGCCACGAGCCGGTCGGCCGCTTCGGCAAGAGCAGAGAGAATGACGAAGGGAGAATGCTCATAGCGTTCCCGCAGGAGAGCGCATTGCGCCTTGAGCGCTGCGATCAGTTTCGCATCTTTGGCGTCAACATTGCGGTGGCCGGTTGCGCCCACCATGATGGGCACACGGCCGCCCCAATGTTGAAACGCGTTGGCGTTCGCCGCCTCCGACACATCAGCGCACATGGATCGCCTGCCCCGCCCCGTTGATCTTAAGCCTGAACTACGCATGCATTAAGCGATGCGCAAGGCAATAAGGCTAAACGCCGAACCGGAAGCGCTTCGGGCTGGCTATAGCTGGTGGACGCTGCGCGCTGTTTCGCGTAGAACCTAAAAAAAGGTTAGGGGCAGGAATGAGCTTGTTCAACGATCTCTTCACATGGTGGCACGGCGCGACGCTCTCGACGAGGCTTTATACGAACGCGCGGGGGCAGTTTGTCGGCGAGGACGATCGCGGCAACCGCTATTATCAAGACGCAAGCGGCAAGGGGACGGCAGGCAGGCCGCGCCGATGGGTTATCTATAAGGGCTTGGCCGAAGCGAGCAAGGTTCCGCCGGAGTGGTTCGGCTGGCTGCATTACACGGTCGATACTCTCCCGACAGAGGAGAATTATCATCCAAGGCCGTGGGAGAAGCCGCACGTCGAGAATATGACGGGAACGCCGCTCGCCTATCGCCCGCCGGGAAGCCTTGTTGGCGAGATGCGCCGCCCTAAAACCGATGGCGATTATCAGCCCTGGAACGCCGAATAGGCGGGCATGATGCAGGCGCGGCAGACTTGGAGCGCGGCGGGTTACGAAAAGAACGCGCGTTTCGTCTCGGTCCTTGGCGAGGAAATCCTGAGCTGGCTCGCTCCACAAGCGGGCCAGCGCATTCTCGATCTCGGCTGCGGCGATGGCGCGCTGACACAAAGAATTGCCGAGACCGGCGCGTCCGTTGTTGGCGCTGACACAAGCGCCGAGCTTCTGCAAGCCGCTCGTGAGCGTGGCCTCGATGCCGTCGAGATAGATGGGCAGGCAATGACCTTCAGGGCCGAGTTCGACGCCGTTTTTTCCAATGCCGCATTGCATTGGATGACAAATCCGGAAGCCGTTCTTGCCGGTGTAGCCGCCGCGCTTAAGCCAGGCGGGCGATTGGTGGCGGAGTTTGGCGGGTTTGGCAACGTGGCGGCAATTGTAACGGCTCTGCGCTCTGCGGCGCTGGCTTTCGGCGGCGATGCCGCGATTGCGCATCCCTGGTTCTTTCCTTCGCCCGGCGAGTACGAACAGCTTCTCATTCGAGCGGGTTTCGCTTGCGAGCGGATCGAGCTGTGGCCGCGGCCGACGCCTTTGCCGAGCGGAATGGAGGGGTGGCTTATGACCTTCCGCAAGCCATTTTTCGATCAATTCTTGCCGCAAACGCGGGAAGAAGCGCTGCGCCACACGGTCGAACTTTTGCGGCCGAGCCTTTGCGGCAGGGATGGGGTTTGGACAGCGGATTATGTGCGCCTCCGGGTCGCTGCGAGGCTTGCGCCGTTGTAACGCCCCAACGAGACGCTAATTCCGATTGCAGCACTCGGATTTTCGCTTATTGTGTCGGTTGTTCAGCGTCTATCCGCTGATACGGGAATCGCGAGGTCACCTCTTCCATTGGGAGAGGTAAGGTTGCTTTAACGGCCCTTGTGAGGGGAGAAGCGCAAAGAAATAAGCGTTAAAACCCCTCTCCCAACGGGAGAGGGAGTGATGGAAAGTGGAGCACCTCCTCTGACAGAAGCCGAATTGACCGATCTGTTTGCCTTCGACAACAGCTATGCAAGGCTCCCAAATCATTTCTATGCGCGGCTTGCGGCGACGCCGGTCTCCTCTCCGCGTCTAGTGCGGCTGAACGAAAAGCTCGCACTGCATCTCAACCTCGATCCCGGTGCGCTCGCCACACCTGAAGGCGTCGCGGTTCTCGCGGGCAACAGCGTGCCCAATCGGGGCGAGCCGCTGGCGATGGCTTACGCCGGGCACCAATTCGGGATGTTCGTTCCGCAACTCGGAGATGGCCGCGCTATCCTGCTCGGCGAGGTCATCGATCGCGACGGCGCGCGGCGCGACATTCAACTGAAGGGATCCGGCAGAACGCCTTTCTCGCGGGCAGGGGACGGACGCGCGGCGCTGGGGCCGGTGCTTCGCGAATATATCGTCAGCGAGGCGATGGCGGCGCTCGGGATTCCGACGACGCGGGCGCTTGCGGCGGTGACGACCGGAGAGACGGTTCGGCGGGACAGGCTGCTGCCGGGCGCGGTCCTGACCCGCGTAGCCTCAAGCCATGTCCGCATCGGCACTTTCCAGTTTTTCGGGTCGCGCGGCGATGTCGAGGCGACCAAAAGCCTCGCCGATTACGTCATCGCGCGCCATTATCCCGAGGCGGCCCGCGCTGCAAATCCCTACCGCGCGTTGCTTGATCTCGTCATATTGCGCCAAGCCGATCTCGTTGCGAAATGGGTGCTGATCGGGTTCATCCATGGCGTCATGAACACCGACAACATGTCAATCGCTGGCGAGACCATCGACTACGGCCCTTGCGCCTTCATGGACACATATCATCCCGAGACGGTCTACAGTTCCATCGACGCGACGGGCCGCTACGCCTACGGAAATCAGCCGCGCATCGCGCAATGGAACCTGGCGCGCCTCGCCGAGGCGCTCCTGCCGCTTCTTTCGGACGACACAAATGCCGCGGTGGAACAAGCTCAAACTGCGATCGCGGCTTTCGTTCCCCGCTTCGACGCGGCTTATACGGGGGGCCTCCGGCGCAAGCTTGGGTTAGTCCGGCCGGAACTGGAAGACATCCACCTCGCCAAGGATCTGCTGGAGCGCATGGCGACCAACAGCGCCGATTTCACGCTGACCTTCAGGCGATTATGCGACGCTGCGGTCAGCGCCGGGAATGACGCAGGTGTGCGCAGTCTGTTCGGCGATCCGGGCGCATTCGATGAGTGGGCGGCGCGATGGCGGCAGCGGCTTGCTGGCGAGGACGGGGAACCGGCCGAGCGCCTCGCCAACATGCGCCTTGCGAATCCGGCCTTTATCCCGCGCAATCATCTTGTTGAGGAGGCGATCGCGGCGGCGCAAGACCAAGGGAATTTCGCCCCGTTCGAAAACCTGCTCGCCGTGCTTGCTGCGCCTTACGAGGATCAACCGGCATTTGCGCGGTACGCAGATCCGCCCCGGCCCGAGCAAGTCGTGCAGCAAACTTTTTGCGGAACTTGAGTTTCAGGATTCGGCGCCTGTCCCCGTGCGGTCAGCTCACCTCTTTCGAGGGATTTTGAACAAGACGCGCCACCGCAGAATCGCCTAATTCCTTATATATCTCCGCCAATCTCAGCATGATAGCGCGAGTTTCAGCCCCTCTCAGCATCTCTGCCTTGACCTTCGCTTCTTCAGCCCGGAAATACCAGAATTCCGGCTCTGCGCTCTCAGAAACCATCGATGCCCCACACACAATATATACGTCTAAAAGCGGCGCCCAATACAATCGGTTGTATCGATGGAAGACACACAGTCAAGCGTTTTTGGCCGCTTATCGCCAGAAGCATTATATCTAAATACATTAGCTCCTCCGATCTCGCGCGTGTCCCGGTGTGGGGAACGTGGAGGACTATCAAAGGCATAAGCGGCGCCTCAATCGAAGCCAAGATTGTTTCAAGAAAAATAGCGGTTAGTTGTTCGTAAAACCAGTCGCCGTGTTTGTATACTCATGTAGGATTGGCGCAGCAAAAAATCGCAGACAAAATGCGGCAAAGGGAGGCGCGAATGAGCACAATTATAAGCGCGCAAAACGGAATTCAGCGAACGCTTCTGTGGGTCCTCGTCGCCATTCTCGGCGCGGTCTCGCTCGGCGTCGTGGCCTTGAGCCGAGGCGAAACGATCAGTGCGGCCTGGCTCGTCATCGCCGCGCTATGCGTCTATTTCCTGGCCTATCGCTTTTACGCCCTGTTCATAGCGAACCGCGTGCTAGGCGTCGATCCGGGCAGGCAGACGCCCGCTTACCGCCGCAATGACGGGCTCGATTACGTTCCCACCAACCGCTATGTGCTGTTCGGTCACCATTTCGCGGCGATCGCCGGCGCCGGTCCTCTCGTGGGGCCCGTGCTTGCCGCGCAAATGGGGTATCTCCCAGGCACGTTGTGGATTCTGGGAGGCGTCGTTTTCGCAGGCGCGGTCCAGGACATGACCGTCCTGTTCTTTTCCGTCCGGCGCGATGGACGCTCGCTCGGCGACATGGTGCGCTCCGAAATGGGGCCAGCGGCGGGAGCAATTGCGCTTATCGGCGTGCTCTTGATCATGGTCATCTTGCTCGCCGTGCTTGCGCTGGTTGTCGTGAAGGCGCTTGCGGGCAGCCCTTGGGGCACGTTTGCGGTGTTCGCCACGATCCCGATCGCGCTCTTGATGGGCGTCTATTCCCGCTTTATCCGCGTGGGACGCATCGCTGAAATGTCTGCTATTGGCGTGATCCTGCTGCTGGTCGCGCTGGTTTACGGCAGGGTCGTATCCGAAAGCCCTGAGCTTGCGCCGCTGTTCGATCTAAAAGGCGAGACGCTGGCGCTGATCATCATGGGTTACGGATTTGTGGCGTCGGTTCTGCCGGTGTGGCTGCTGCTTGCTCCACGCGATTATTTGTCGACGTTTCTCAAAGTCGGCACGATGGCGCTGCTGGCGATCGGCATTCTTGCGGTCCAGCCCGATCTGCAAATGCCTGCCGTCACGAAGTTCATCGACGGTACGGGGCCTGTGTGGCCGGGCAGTCTCTTCCCGTTCCTGTTCATCACCATAGCGTGCGGCGCCGTTTCCGGCTTCCATGCACTTATTTCGTCAGGCACGACGCCAAAGATGATCGAGAATGAGAGCCAGATCCGGCTCATCGGCTATGGCGCGATGCTGACAGAGTCTTTCGTCGCCATCATGGCGATGATCAGCGCCACCGTTCTCCATCCGGGCGTGTATTTTGCAATGAACAGCCCTGCCGGGTTGATCGGCGCGGACGCGGCAAGCGCCGCACATGTGATCTCCAACTGGGGGTTTGTCGTCACCCCCGACGTTCTTACCCAAATGGCGCAGGATGTCGGCGAGAAGACGCTCCTGTCGCGTGCGGGAGGCGCGCCAACGCTGGCGGTCGGCATGGCCAGCATTTTGTCCGGCGTCTTCGGCGGCCAGACCATGATGGGCATCTGGTACCACTTTGCGATTCTGTTCGAGGCGCTGTTCATTCTGACGACCGTGGACGCCGGCACGCGCGTCGCCCGCTTCATGATCCAGGACATGGTGGGCAGCGTGATCCCCTCCTTCAGACGCACGGAATCCTGGTTGAATAACGTGATCGGATCGGCGCTCGCCGTTGCGGGCTGGGGTTATTTCCTCTATCAGGGGGTGATCGACCCGATGGGCGGGATCAACACGCTATGGCCGCTATTCGGCATTTCGAACCAGATGCTGGCGGGGATTGCGCTCATCGTTTGCACGGTCATCTTGTTCAAGATGAAGCGAGAGCGGTACGGCTGGGTGACAATCCTTCCCACGGTCTGGCTCTTGGTTTGCACGCTGACCGCGGGCCTGGAGAAAATATTGAGCTCCGACCCCAAAATCGGCTTCCTTGCCGGCGCACATAAATTCGAGGATAAGCTAGCGGCGGGACAGATCCTGGCGCTGGCGAAGACCTTGGCGGAAATGCAAAGGGTCATAAATAACGACTATATCGATGCCACGCTCGCCGGTCTTTTCGTCGCGGTTGTGGCTGCGATGGCGATCTTTGGGCTGATCGCGGTTTGGCGGGCGCTCCGCACGCGATCGATTACATCCGTAGAGGTGGGAGCAGCCGTTGACGCGCTCCCAGAAGCCGCACATGTCTGACAACCTCAGCCCGTGGGACTTGGTGGTTCGCACGGCTCGCCTGATGGTCGGCATCCCCGATTACGAGACCTACCTGGAACACCGCCGGAACAAGCATCCCGGCGAGCCGGTGATGACATACAAGGAGTTTTTCCGCGAACGCCAGGACGCCCGCTACGCCGTTGGCAAGGGCAAGTTCAGAGGCTGCTGCTAATCTCCGCCGTCCCCCTGCCATTGAAGGGATGGGGCAAGGGTGAGCGGAATCGCTACGCCAGAACAGCCGCGAACTTGGCAAGTGCTCCGTCGATGTCCGCCTTTGTGATCACGAGCGGCGGCGAGATGCGGATTGTATGCTGTTGCGTATCCTTGCAGAGGATGCCGCGATGCTTCAAAGCCAAGCAATAGCGCCGGGCGCCGCCCGCATCCGGATGCAGCTCAACCGCAAGCATCAGCCCGCGCCCGCGCACCTCTTTGATGAAGCGGCTTTGAATGGCCATCAGCCCTTCGCGGAGATACGCGCCCATCGCGGCCGAAGTCTCGATCATGCCTTCCTCGGTGATCGCGCGAAGCGAGGCGCGAGCGACCGCGCAAGCGAGAGGGTTGCCGCCGAAGGTGCTGCCATGCTCGCCGGGACGCAGCACGCCGAGGATCGGCGCGCTCGAAAGCACGGCGGACACGGGGTAGAAACCGCCGCCGAGCGCCTTGCCGAGCAGCGTCATGTCGCTTTCGACGCTTTCATGCTCCTCCGCCAGAAGCTTGCCGGTGCGGCCCAGCCCTGTCTGGATTTCGTCGAGAATGAAGACGATACGTTCGCGGGTGCAAAGCTCTCGGACGCTCCGCACATAGCCGGACGGCGGCACGAGCACGCCCGCCTCTCCCTGGATCGGCTCCATAAGAATCGCGACCGTATTCGGCGTGACAGCGCTTTCAAGCGCTTCCAGATCGCCGAAGCGAACGATCTTGAAACCCGGCGTGAAGGGGCCGAACCCTGCCCGCGCCGAAGGATCGGTGCTGAAGCTGACGACGGACACCGTGCGGCCATGAAAATTGCGTTCGAAAACGATGATCTCTGCCTGGCCCTCCGGCACGCCCTTCACCTGGTAGCCCCATTTGCGCGCCACCTTGATGGCGGTCTCCACCGCTTCCGCGCCGGTGTTCATGGGGAGCACCTTGGTCGAGCGCGTCAGCGTGCACAGCTCCTCGCAATAGGGGCCGAGCTGATCGTTGCGGAAGGCGCGTGAGGTGAGCGTGAGCCGCGAGGCCTGCGCGACAAGAGCGTCGCGGATTTTCGGGTGGCAATGGCCCTGATTGACGGCCGAATAGCCGGCAAGGCAGTCGAGATACCGGTTGCCCTCGACATCCCAAACCCACACGCCCTCGCCGCGGCTTAGCACCACGTCCAGGGGCTTGTAATTCGACGCGCCATACTCGTTTTCGGCCGCGATGTAGTCTTGAGGCGAGGAAAAGGTGCGGGGTGCAGCCGGGGGGGCGATGTCGAAAGCCATGCTGATGTTATCCTCCAATATGGTTTGCGGATGCGGTTTTGAGATCGAGCCGCAGCGTCATGCAATAGGCGCCGCCGCCGGACATGATGAAGGGGCGCAGATGAACCGGCGACACGGAATAACCGCGCTCTTTCAGCTCATCCGTGAGGCGCGCGGTGGGCTCCGCCATGACGACCTCGCGCCCGACATTGACGGCGTTCACGGCGAAGCGCGCGGCGTCCTCATCGCTCGCCTCGATGCGGGCGTCAGCGGGCACGCGTTCGCGAATGACCGAAAGCGAGAGTTTCGAGAAGGCTGGCGGGTAGTACAGCACCTCGCCGCCACTCAGAGGCGCAAAGCAGGTGTCGAGATGATAGAAGCGGCCAGAAACCAGTTCGAGGCCCTTCATCGGCACACCGAAGAAGTCCTTGATCGCCGCCATCGACTCGAAAGAGGAGCGCGGACCGAAACCCACCCAGAACATTTGCCGCGACGCATCCCAGATGCAATCGCCAGCGCCTTCCTGCCAAATTCCCTTAGGCTGTTGAGCCACCTCCTTGAATGCGCCCAAATCTTTGAGGCGGGCGAACTCGTTCAGAAAATGCCGCTCTTCGCCTTGCCGCTCGTGAAAGCGGAACCGCGCCACGAGCGCCCGCCCGTTCAGCACGATAGCCGCGTTCGCGGGAAAAACCATGTCCGGCAATCCCGGCGCGCCGTCGATCATGACAACTCGCGCCCCAGCTTCTCTCAGCGCCGCCGAGAGATTGACCGACGCTTCGCGCGCTTCCTTGCGATTGCGCGCCTCGTCCTTTCGCCATGCCTCGGGCGTCATCCAAGGGTTAATCTTGTACGACACCTCGAAGTGGCTTCCGTCCGTCATCAGAAATGTGGGCGTATCTGGCATCATGAACTCTGAGCAATTCCTTAGCGTTTCCATGCTAATAGTCGCTTAGAACTTCCCTATCTTACAGCCAGCAAGTTGCTTGAAAGGGCCGAAAACCTTATCAATTTGCTCGTTCGAGTTAGCAGATTGTAATCCAATGGACATGGACGATATTGATCGTAGGCTCGTGGCGCTTCTGCGCGAGAACGCGCGCCTCCCCGTCGCCTCCCTCGCCTCGATACTCGGGATCGCCCGGGCCACGGTGCAGAACAGGATCGACCGGCTCATCAGGAGCGGAAGTCATCACCGGGTTCACGGTCAAACTGAGACCCGACGCCGAGCCAACAGCCATCTGCGCCATCATGATGATTGAAATCGAGGGCGAGCGCTCAGAGCATATTTTAAAGGTGCTGCGCGGCTTTCCCGAAGTTTCCGCCACCCACACGACGAACGGCCGCTGGGACCTCATCGTCGAGCTGAAGACCGCGAATCTGGATGCGTTCGACAAGGCTCTGCGCCGCATCCGCGAGATGAAAGGCATCGCCAGCTCCGAGACGAGCCTGCTGCTCTCCTCTCACAGGAAATGATGGCTCCCCACACCTCATACCAATCGCCAGATTTTCGAACTCAAGCCCCCTTGCCCAATTCGAGCAAAGTCATCATGCAAGGGAGCTGAGCCAGGTAATCTGGCGACTGGTATTATTCGTCCAGCGACGGGCCAAGCGGTACGATCCCGTTGGGGTTCAGCGCGCGGATCGAGTAGTAGCCCTGCTTGATGTGATCGATATTGACCGTCTCCCATATTTCGCGGACCGTGAGCATGCGGTGCAGGTATCCGCCGAGCACTGGGTAATCGGCGACGCGCTTTTGGTTGCATTTGAACAGCCCATAATAAGCCACGTCGAAACGGACAAGCGTCACGAACAGGCGGATATCGGCCTCCGTGAGCTGCGCGCCCACAAGATAGGCGCGGCTTCCGAGATGATGTTCCAGTTCATCGAGCATGGCGAACACATCGCGGTAAGCCTCCTCATATGCGCTCTGGGTGGTCGCGAACCCCGCCCGGTAGACGCCGTTATTGAGCGCGGGATAGATGCGCGCGTTCCAGGCGTCGATCTCGGGGCGGAGCGGCTCTGGATAGAGATCGGCGGCATTGTCAGCTAGCGCGCCGAAACCGGAGTTGAACATCCGCACGATGTCGGCAAACTCGTTGCTGACGATGGAGCAGGTCTTTAGGTCCCAAAGCACCGGCACGGTCGCCCGCCCCGTGAAATGCGAATCGGCGCGAGAATAAAGTTCGTGGAGATAAGTTGCGCCGTTCTGCGTATCGCGGCCAGCGCAGGGTAATCGCCGAAGCGCCAGCCCTGCTCTGAAATTTTAGGCTCGACAATCGAAACGCCGACCGCATGGTCGAGCCGCTTCAGCTTGCGCGCGATCAGCGTACGCGACGCCCACGGGCATATCAGCGCGACATAGAGATGATAGCGCCCTGCCTCGGCCTCGAAGCCGCCCCGTCCTGTTGGCCCTGGGGCTCCATCAGGCGTGACCCAATTGCGGAAACTGGAAACTTGGCGCACGAAGCCGCCCTTGGCGTCGGTCGCCTGCACGGGTTGCCAATCTGCGGTCCATTTGCCATCGATAAGCATGATGCTGTCCTCAGTCCGCTTCGCGAAGCAGCGCTCGAAGATCGAGAGCCTCAGTGGTCATCGCGATCGTCCCATCGGGGTTGCGCGGCCATTCGGCCTCCAGCCGGTCACGGTAAAGCTCGACGCCATTGCCGTCGGGGTCGCGCAGGTAAATCGCCTCGCTGACGCCATGGTCGGCGGCGCCATCGAGTGGCACATCGGCCGCAAGCAGCCGCTTCAACGCATCGGCCAGAGCGGCGCGGGAGGGATAGAGAAACGCAACGTGGTAGAGGCCGGTCGCGTCTCGTGGCGGCGGGGAGCCGCCTTCGCTTTCCCAAGTATTCAGGCCGAGATGGTGGTGGTAGCCGCCAGCGGCGAGAAAGGCCGCTTGGTTTCCAAAGCGTTGCTTTAGCTCGAAGCCGAGCACGCCGCAATAGAAGGCGAGGGCACGATCGAGGTCGGCGACTTTGAGATGCACGTGACCGATCCGGATGCCGGGATCGGCCGGGCGCGGCGTTAGATGCGGCTCGATGGTGGGGAGAGTTGTTGCTGCTTGGCTCATGGCGTCCTCAATGAACGAAAGTTTATAGGTTCGACATAGAAGCTCGGCGGCGGAGACAAAGCGATCCAAGCAGATATTCGTTTGGAGGCCAATGAGAGTTTGCTTCGCCTTTAGCGCGCCAGGGCTCTTTCGAGCCTTCTCCAAACCCAACCTTCCGCTTCGCTCCGGTAACCCAATACATAGGCCGCTACGTTGGCGTTCCGCAGCACAAGGCGTTGGTTGTCCTCCGCCACGTGCCGGCCTGCAAACAGCAGACGGTCACCCAATTTGATGTCAAAATCGTCGCTTGGCAGCTCAATCGTCTTTGCGTCGCGGACAGCCAGAAGGGCCATGCAGGGGGCCCGATCCTCCCTGAATTTGGCGCTTCTCGACAAGTCGCCGAGGCAGACCGGCCGTTGAATGCGATGCATGACATCGATCAAACCCGGCGCCTCGCTCTCCTCGACGGAAAAACTCCAGAAACTTGGGGTTCCCTCCCCGGCAAAGGCGCGAAGGGTTTCCGCAAGGGAGTAAGCCCACAGATCGTCTTTACGCCGGACAACATCCAGGAACTCCGCCAAGAGTGGAATGCGCAATACGGCGATGCACTCATTGGCGATAATCTGACTGGAGACCATAGTCATATTGGCGCCGAACCTAGCGAACAGCATCTGATTGTCCAGCAGGTTCTGGCGCAAAATGATAAAGATGCCCTGGTTGAGACGGCGAGCCGTAATCGAGATCGCAAGGTTCGTTATATCGTCGTCGGTGCCCGCAAATATCCCGGAGGCGGTTTCGACGCCAGCCTCGCGAAGCGCGTCCGTACCCGTGCCAAGCCCTCTGATCGATTGGAGACCCTCCGCATGCATACCGGCAGGGTCGATGACCGTCGCCTTGAAGCCGCCTCTCTGGACCGCTGAAACGACTTCATTGCCAAACCGTCCGTAACCGCAGACGATCCAATGCCCTGGCGCAGCTGGAATTCTTGGCGGCAAGCTTGGCGGCAAATACGAGCCGGGCGCGCTGGTGAGCCAGCCAAGCAGCCGCTGGGTGTCGGGCGCCCGCATAGCCAGTTGCAGATGCTCTCCAAACTCACGGAAGGGATTGATCACCCGATATGTGCCGAGCGAGGCCATGGAGGCGGCGACCGCTGGCGAGTCCGCCCGGCAGATGACCGGCAATCCCGGCCGCAGGAGGCAAGCCGATATTGCGACGGCAAGATTAGCCTGATCGTCATTGCAAAGGGCCAGCACGCCTTTGCATCCGGGCTTCAGAAGCCCCGCGGCAGAGAGCGCCTCAGGCGAACGCGCATCCGCCGCCAGCAACGGAGCATCGCTCGAAAGGTCCTCGATCTCCAGTTCCTGAACTTTGCGCTCGTCTCTGTCGATGGCCGTGAACCGGTAGCCAAGCTTATCGAGCGCGCGGACGACGGTCGCGCCTGTCTCGCCGAGGCCGCAAACGAGGTAGAAGGGTTCGCGCAACCCATTCACTGAACGGCGAAATCGCCTACTGACAATCGCCTGCTGAAGGCCTTTATCCTGTGCAAGGTTCAGGAATGCGGTGAGCAGATAAGCCCAGCCGATGACGGACAGATAGATGATCAACGTCACGAACAGACGCTGTTCATCGGTGAAGGCGTTCGGAATCTCGCCGAACCCTATCGTCGTGGCCGTATAGGTGACGAAATAGAGGGCCTGGAAGAGCGACATTCGCCAAGGCCTGCCGTCGGCATCGACGCCTGGGATGAGCGTCAGTCCAACGGTCGCCAGCGCGAATATGAGAATGATCAATATAAGCGGAGCACGCAGACGCCGGATCGTTATGAAAAAAACGCTCTGCACGTCACCGCCTCTGGATTGACGTATCCACAATCATGATGACGACAGACACGGCATTGGCGAGCAGCGCTCCAGCCGCGAGGGAAACGACGCTGCCGAGTGCGCCCCCGCCCAATTGACCGCCCTTTTGGCTCGCGAAGAACCAAACAAGGGATGCGGCCGAAAGTTGAAGCAGGGCGACGGAATTCGATGCCAGGTGAACTGCTCCGATATGGGTGCGATCGCCGAACTTCAGGACGATGGCGATCAAACAGACGACGGTCGCCGCGAACAGTTCCCACACATTGTGATAGTCCAGGTTGCCAATGTCGCCATAGACGAACCCGAAGTTCAACGTCGCCGCTAAAAGAATGAAAAATCCGAAGACAACTTTTTCCAAGTTCATCGATCTACCCCAAAGCGCCGTCGAAGCCGTAAATCACCATTTGGACGCCAGCCTTACGTGGCAAAAGATCAATACCGCATTGCGTCACTACTGTCTGCGTTGCTCGCTCTTCACCGCGCTGGCGAGAAAGCGGGCGCTGGCGGGATGCCGTCGCAACCGGTTGCCAAAGCTGGCCACAGGTGTAGAATCGGCGGCGGCATAGAGGCCGCCAGCCGCGCCTTAAGCCAAAGCCGCCCGATCCGTCAGACCGCCAGCGACGTTTGCGGCAGCTCGCGCGAGGTCAGGGAGAGGCGTCATGAACCCAACCGGCGAGGCCAACACCGAAGACGTCATCACGGCCAAGAATGTCGATCTTTCGAGTTGCGACCGCGAGCTTATTCAGTTTCCGGAGGCCATTCAGCCGCACGGCGTTATGCTCACGGTGGACGACCAGTCAAACCTGATCGTGCACGCAAGCGAAAATTGCGGGCAACTGCTCAGCGGCGGCCCGCACGCCATTATCGGCAAGAGCGCCGATAGCGTCCTCGGACGCACGGGCGCCATCTCATCGGAAAGTTGCGGCGGATGGCTCTGGATAGCGGTCCGGTGCACGTTGTCCGCGAGTCTCTTCGTCGGTTCGGATCGTGGCTTCCATCTGTTCGCCCATCGCAGCGGCGGACTGATTATATTGGAATTGGAAACTGCCCCGCCGTCTCTGGCCGAGCCTTCGCCAAATCTTTATTCCGAATTGCGGGCCGGTATCGCGCGGTTGCAGGAAACGAAGAGCCTGGGAAACTTTTTCGATCTTGCGGTCACCAAGATTCGCGGCTTCACTGGGTTCGACCGGGTCATGGCGTACCGGTTCGACGAAGATGGCAGCGGACACGTCGTCGCCGAGGCGAAATGCGACGATCTGGAGCCGTATCTCGGGCTGCATTACCCGGCGACCGACATACCCGCGCCCGCGCGGCGGATGTTCTCTTTGAGCTGGGTCCGCCATCTCCCCGATGTCAATTATATCCCTGTGCCGCTCGCCGCCGCGAAAAGCGCCATGATCGCGGGTCCGGTCGACATGAGCTTTGCGAGCCTCAGAAGCGTTTCGGTGATGTACACCGAGTATCTGAAAAACATGGGCGTCAAGGCGACCCTTGTCATGCCGCTGATGAAAGAGGGCAAGCTGTGGGGCCTTATATCCGCGATGCATCACGAGGGGCCGCGGCACGTCCCTCATGAAATGCGCATGGCCGCCGAATTTCTGGCTCACACGCTGTCGCTTTTGATGTCGGCCAAAGAGGACGCCGAAGTCTTCGAGCGGGTCCTCGCCATGAGCGCTACAACGGACCGGCTCGTGCAGACGTTCACGCTGGAGCCCGATTTCGGCAAGGCGCTGGGGTCGCCGGAGAGTCTCCCTTATGTGCTGAGCCAAGTCGAGGCCGGCGGCGCCGCGGTGGTCTCGAAGTCCCAGGTGTCGCTAATCGGCAAGACGCCCTCCCAGCAAGAGGTGCGCGAACTCGCGCAATGGACCGGGGCGCGCGAAGGGCCGCTTTTCGCGACCACCTGCCTGTCCTCCGCTTATGAACCCGCGAAAGCTTTCGCCAAAGTTGCAAGCGGCCTGCTGGCTATCCGGATCGCGCCGAGGCGGCCGGAATGCTTGCTGTGGTTCCGTCCCGAGCAGATAGAGGTCGTTACCTGGGCCTGGCGATCCGCACAAGCCGGTGGAGGTTAGCGAGATCGATGGCGCCGTGAGACTGAGGCCAAGGGGGTCGTTCGCGCTATGGAAGGAGAGCGTCCGCGACCGGTCGACCCCGTGGCGCGACAATGAGAAAGCCGCCGTCCTGAAATTGCGCCTTTCGGTCGCCGACATGGTCATCGGACGCGCGGAACGGATCGAACGGGTGAGCCGGGAGCTAGAGGCGTCTCATGCCGAACTGGACAGCTTCGCCCATGCGGCCACCCACGATCTCAAGGACCATTTGCGCGGCATTCACCACCTCGCGACCGTTCTGCATCGCAAACAGGGAGACGCCTTGGACGAGGAGGGCCAAGAGCAGATCGCCACTATCCTCAAGCTCACACAGAGAATGGATAGCCTGATCGACGCGTTGCTTGAGCACTCGGGGTTAGGCAGAACCGCTATGGCGTTTGAGAGCGTCGATTTGGATGAGGTTGTCGATGCGGCTCTCTTGGCATTCAGCCGCCGCCTTGCCGAAACCGGGATCGAAGTGCGGCGGGCCACCCGGCTCGGGATCGCCTTGTGCAACCGTGAGCGCATCGGCGAGGTTTTCATCAATCTCATCGGAAACGCCATTACATACAATGACAAGACCGTGCGATGGATTGAGATCGGGGCCGAGCCGCGGCGCCCGGCCCGCTACTATGTCCGCGACAATGGCATCGGCATTCCAGAAGCCGATCAGCATATGATTTTTGAGATTTTCCGCCGGCTGCACGGGCGCGAGGATTATGGCGGAGGCGCCGGGATCGGCCTGGCGCTTACGCGTAAAATCGTTGAACGCCACGGAGGCCGCACCTGGGTGCAGTCCGTCCCCGGCGAAGGCTCGACCTTCTATTTCACCCTGGCGCCCAGCGAAGACAGCTGGAAGCCTTCTTAGGCGCCACCGCCGGGCGCCGGCAGCGCCTAATCGGCAGCTCGCCTTCCCGATCACCGACGATTTCCAAACATGAACTACGAACCGGCATCGGAACCGTGTTGGCCTAGCCGAATGCACGAGAGATGCTCAGTTATTTTGCTTCGACCGATCTACCGACCTCTCCCCAACAGCGGTCGAGTTGCCGGTCATCTCCCCCGCAGCAGCTGAGTTGCCGGTCATTGGCTTCGCTGGGTCCGAGGCGGCGGTTGCTCCGGGTTGGCTGACCGTTGCCGCGGGCAAGTCCACGCTTCCGCGCTGCGACGATGCGTCCATGGCCGCTGCTGGATGATAGTCCAGCTTCTTGACGTCTTGCGCGTAGCTCGAAGAAGCAAACCCGCTGGCGGCCACCGCAACGGCCGCGGCCAAAATCGCGCTTTTCATCCCTCGTCTCCTCGATGTTACGCTTTAAACACTTTGCTGATCTGCATTTAGGCGCAAAGCTGACTTCACCTAGGCCCACCTTTATGGTAAAAAAATGATAAGAAGTAGAATGGTAAAAAAATGATAAAGGATGCACAAACCGGTGAGCACCGTTGATCAAGAGGGAGGCTGCATTGCACAAGATTTTGACTAAAATCGTTTTTGGTTTTTTACTGATCGCCGGGGCAGGAACGGGGCCGGCTCAGAGCGGTGAAGCGACCTTCGTTTTGACCAACAACGCGCCCTACACCATAATGATTAAGTTCTTCTCTCAGAACCGTGGTTGGGAGTGGCCGACTGCTACCACCCACTGGACTTCTCACCGACAATGGTGAGCACGCCTTTCGGCTCGGATGCCAGGATGGCGAGAAAATCTGTTACGGCGGGGCATATACGGCCGACGACAGGACATATTGGGGCGTTGGCTTCAATGGGAATAAGAGTTGCAAAGGCTGTTGTCTCGTTTGCGGCGATAATGTCTCACACGCGTGGAGCCTGGACGAGTGACCGTCGACCGCCGCACAAGCTGCAACGGCGGATCGTATCGAGCGCCTGCCGGGCGTTCTCCTCGCGAGGCGCATGCTGAGATCCGCTCGCAAAGCAGGACGAAAGGGCCGAAATTGTCATAGCCGGACTTCCCCTGGCTTAGAGGCCGCTTAAGAGAGATCGATCGCGAAGCGCTTCAAATCGTTAAGCGCGACGATTTCCAACGCGCGCTCATGTGTCGCTGCAAGCACGACCCTCGGCGCCATGCCGGCCTCGAATGCTTGCTGCCACCGCGCCGCGCATAAACACCATCTGTCCCCTGCCTTCAGGCCGGGGAACTCGTACTCTGGCACAGGCGTCGAAAGATCGTTCCCCGCCGCTTTTGAAAAAGCCAGGAACTGCGCGGTCATAACCACACAGACGGTGTGCGAGCCAAAATCTTCCGGACCTGTATTGCAACACCCGTCGCGAAAAAAACCGGTGAGCGGGGAACCGGAGCATGTCGCCAAAGCCTCCCCGAAGACATTCTTCTGGGGTTGGGACTCCTCTTCAAGCATATCCCTCAAGCCTTTGCTCTCCAACTTCTGTAAACAATCCAGGCATATTGCCGAGCCGAACCCGCAATCGCGGAGCGGGGCGCCGCAATGCAGACATTGTTTGTCGCCCAACAAATTCCTGCTTAAAGTCCCTTGGTTTCGCAGTGTTTTCAAAACCGGGAAGGCCACTTGTGAAAACACTGCTTAGCTGCACGGCGCGAGCCTTACAAGGACGTCGATTTGCGTGATCTCCATCCCCTCCGGCGGCTTCGGCAAATTCTCCACCTTGATATTTGCGGTTTCAATATCGACGAGCACTCCATCCTTTTCAAAAAAGAAATGAAAGTGGTTGGAGGTTTTCGTATCGAAGTAAGTCTTAGAGCTTTCGATCGCGACCTCGCGCAGGAGCCCCGCTTCGACGAATTGATGAAGGGTGTTATAAACTGTCGCTAGCGACACAGGAACGCCGTTCTGCACGGCCTCGGCATGCAGCATTTCCGCCGTGAAGTGCCTGTCTCCGCGCCCAAACAGCAACTCGGCCAGCGCGACGCGTTGACGCGTCGGGCGCAAACCTGTCGTCCGAAGCCTCTCGCTGGGCAATTCTGAAAGGTTCGAAGGCATTTCTCTTGGCATTCCCTCGTGTTCAGCCTTGTACTATAAAGAGCGGCGTCCTAACTCGCAAGCGCTGCCCCGCGACGGCGTTTGTCAACAAATTTGGAGACGGGTTGCGAGCGCCGCAAGGTGTGATAGTTAAGAGGACGCATTGCCGGACGGCGGGCGTAGTGAGATATAAAGGGGAATGATGTCTGAGCGGCGCCATAGCTACGACTATGAGGATTTGCTCGCTTGCGGGCGCGGCGAGCTATTTGGAGCGGGGAATGCGCAATTGCCGCTTCCGCCAATGCTGATGTTCGACCGCATCACGAGTATTTCAGAGACCGGCGGCGAGCATGGGCGCGGCTTTATCGTGGCCGAGATGGACGTGCGGCCTGACCTCTGGTTTTTCGCCTGCCATTTCAAAGGCGATCCTGTCATGCCGGGATGCCTTGGGCTCGATGCGCTTTGGCAGATGCTCGGCTTTTTTCTTGGCTGGATCGGCGGCCCTGGCAAGGGACGCGCGCTGAGCGTCGGCGAAGTCAAATTCACCGGCATGGTAGTGCCAAGCGTCAAGCGGCTGGAATATATTGTGGACCTGAAAAAAGTCATCCGGCGGAAATTCACGCTCGGCGTCGGAGATGGACAACTGAAGGCTGACGGCGCTCTCATATATTCGGCGAAAGAACTTCGTGTGGGCTTGTTCGCAGGCGCGAATATGGGCATTGAAGCTGCAGGCTGAGCTAGCTCGGGCCAAGCCGCCGAGCCTTAAGAAGACCTTATGCGCTAACGTGGGGTTAAGACATGAGACGTGTTGCTGTCACGGGAATGGGCATCGTCTCGTCCATCGGTAACAACACCCAGGAGGTGCTCGCTTCCTTGCGTGAAGCAAAATCGGGCATCGTAAAAGCGAAAGACTATGCAGAGAGGGGCTTCCGGTGTCAGGTTCATGGCGAACCTCACATCGATTGGGAAGCAATGGTCGACCGCAAGGTGCGCCGCTTCATGGGGGCTGGCGCCGGCTGGAATTACATCGCCATGAAGCAGGCGATCGCCGATGCGGGACTTGAGGAGAAAGATGTCAGTCACGAGCGCACCGGACTGATCATGGGTTCTGGCGGCCCCTCCACCCGCGCCATCGTCCAGGCGGCGGACACCACCCGCGAAAAGGGTCCGCGCAAAGTCGGTCCCTTCGAGGTGCCCAAGGCGATGTCCAGCACGAATTCGGCGACGCTCGCTACGCCTTTTCATATCAAAGGCGTGAACTATTCGATCTCGTCCGCCTGTTCGACCTCCGCGCACTGCATTGGCAATGCGGCCGAGATGATCCAGTGGGGCAAGCAGGACGTCATGTTCGCTGGCGGCGGCGAAGAACTGGACTGGACGCTTTCGGTGCTTTTTGACGCAATGGGCGCGATGTCATCAAACTTTAATGATACGCCGCAAAAAGCAAGCCGGGCGTACGACGTCAATCGCGATGGTTTCGTCATCGCAGGCGGCGCTGGGGTGCTTGTACTGGAGGAGCTGGAGAGAGCCAAATCGCGTGGCGCGAAGATCTACGGCGAACTCGGCGGCTATGCGGCGAATTCCGACGGTTTCGACATGGTGGCGCCCTCGGGCGAAGGAGCCGCTCGCTGCATGAGGCTCGCCATGAAGGGCCTCGACCGCAAGGTGGATTACATCAATCCGCACGCGACCGCGACGCCGATCGGCGATTTGAAGGAGATAGAGGCCGTACGTGAGGTCTTTGGTTCGAAGGCGCCGCTTCTGTCCGCCACCAAGTCGCTGACGGGTCATTCGCTCGGCGCAGCTGGCGTGCAAGAGGCGATCTATTCGATGCTCATGATGAATAACGGATTTGTGTGTGAATCCGCAAATATCGAGGAGCTTGACCCCGCTTTCTCGGATATGCCCATAGTGAGGGAACGACTTGATAATGTCGAAATTAACTGCGTGATGTCGAACAGTTTCGGCTTTGGTGGAACGAACGCAACTCTGATCTTCAAACGCTTCGAAGCTTGAGAGCGTGCGCAAGAGCCAAGTTTTAGAAAGGCCTCGACGATGACTGGGGTGGATATTGCAAAGCCGGCGCCTTTGATGGCGGGCAAGCGCGGGCTTATCATGGGGGTGGCCAACGACAGGTCCATCGCCTACGGCATTGCCCGCGTTCTCGCCGGCCACGGCGCGGAACTCGCCTTCACATATCAGGGCGATGCTTTTGGACGCCGGGCCGTCCCCCTTGCGCAAGGCCTTGGCGGCAAAATCATACTTCCGTGCGATGTTATCGATCTCGCCTCGGTCGACGCAGTTTTTTCTGAGATCGGCTCTAGGTGGGGTTCTATCGACTTTCTTGTCCATGCGCTCGCCTTCTCTGATCGCAATGAGCTGAAGGGGCGCTATGCCGATACGACGCGCGAGAACTTCATCAACACGATGGTGATTTCGTGCTTCTCGTTTACGGAGATCGCGAAGCGGTCGGCGGCGCTGATGAAGAATGGCGGCTCCATGATCACGCTGACCTATGGCGGATCGATGCGCGTTGTGCCGCGCTATAATGTGATGGGCGTGGCGAAGGCGGCGCTCGAAGCTTCCGTGCGCTATATGGCCGTTGACTTCGGTCCCTTGAATATCCGTGTGAATGGTTTGTCGCCCGGCCCGATGCGCACGCTTGCCGGCGCTGGCATCTCGGATGCGCGCGTGCTTTTCAATTATCAGAAGATGCATTCGCCGCTTCGCCGCACTCCGTCCCTCGACGAGGTGGGCGGCGCCGCGCTTTATCTGCTCTCTGATCTGTCGACGGCTGTCACCGGAGAAATCCACTATGTGGATTCGGGTTACAACGTTGTAGCGATGCCGCGGCCGGAGACCATAAGCGAGAGCGGGGAAGGCTTTGCGGCGGATAATGGGAACGGCCATCAACAACGGGAACCGCGCGCCGCTGAATAGCGCCTTTGGCTCTTGGCGCGCACCGAGAAATCCGGCTTATCTCAAGGCGGGGGCGTCTGTCGTGGTTAACGCGGTCCCGTTGATCGAGATCGCTCCGTCAGAGCAGGCGCGCCTGCTTGGTGGAGCGACGGAAATCTTTTTCGAGACCGCCAGCATAAGGGCTCTCGATTCCCCCCCAGCGCGGGATGCGTTTTACGAGCGCTGGTTTGGCCATTACCTGGAAACGCAAGCCGAAGACTTTTTCCTGACTCCGGGCGTAGACGGCGCGGCCATCGGCTATCTTGCAGGCTGCCACAATAGCTTTTCGGAAGCGGCGCGGGTTATTACCGGAGACATCTCCTATTACACGCCTGCCTTTTGCGCGGCGTTGCGAGATTATCCCTCCCATTTTCATGTCAATGTGAAGCCCGGACATCAGGGCGGCGGCGTGGGCCGGCATCTCGTTGCGCGGTTTGTTCAACGTTGCCGCCAGTTCGGCTCGCCCGGCATTCACGTGGTGACGGGCGCCCAATCGCGCGCCATCAATTTTTACGAAGCCTGTGGATTCCAACGGATCGCCCCTGCGAATGCTGACCCAGACCTTGCCGTGCTCGTTTACGCCACGCCGTGCCGTGAATCCGCCGCCACAGCCGGACAATAGCGCTAGCTTTGGCTTTTCGGGTGATAAGGGTATGCGCGATGTCCGTGCAATCCTCCTCGTAAGAGCCTGGCTGAACAGGGGCGCATTATGAAAAACTCCAAGAGATGTCCAAAGTGTCAATCCAAAGACATTATTCGAATTCCTGGCGAGATCGGCGCCTACGGCGCCGGAAACAATATCAGGGTAGGATGGACTGTCTTTCATGCCGTGAAGGTAACCCGCTATCTCTGCGGTTCATGCGGCTTCAGCGAAGAATGGATGGACTCCTCTGACGACAGAGCAAGGATCAGGAAGAAGTTCGCGCCAGCGCCATGATATAAGCGGGGCAGGGTCGGCGGATTTCTGCTGGCGCCGCCATCGTGCGCTTGCTTCATGCTGGCGGCGCTAAAACATTAGCGCCGACGGTGTGTTTCGGCCCCGGATAAGCGAGAAAGCGCTCTCCTGGGCGACGATCGAGGAATTGGGCTTCCATCCCACTTATGCAATGAGCTGATAAGCCGGCAGCGTCAGGAAGGCCTCAAGCTCTTCGCTGAGGACGAGCTGGCGGAAAAGCGAGATCGCGTCGTTGAACCGTCCGTGCCCATAAGCATCGCCTAGCACGGCTTTAAGCTTTTGCATCTCGTCGAGAAGCGCCTCTTCGACAAGCTCCGCCGTAACCTTGCGGCCGTCGTCCAGCGTTGCGCCATAATGCGCCCATTGCCAGACTTGCGTGCGCGAGATTTCGGCGGTGGCGGCGTCTTCCATGAGGTTGTAGAGCGGAACGGCGCCGTTGCCGCGCAGCCATGCCTCGATATATTGCACCCCAACGCGAATATTCGCGCGAAGCCCTTCTTCGGTGCGGGCGCCTTCATGGGGCTGCAGAAGCTCCCTCTGCCCAATGCTCACATCCTCGCGGAGCTTATCGAGCTGGTTGCTTCGCGGCATGTACTCGTTGAACACTTCGAGCGCAGTCGGAACGAGGTCCGGGTGCGCGACCCATGTCCCGTCATGGCCATATTGCACTTCGCGAAGCTTGTCCTCCCGGACGGCGGCGAGCGCTTTCTCGTTAACCTCGGGATCGCGCCGGTTCGGGATGAAGGCCGCCATGCCGCCCATGGCGAAAGCGCCGCGCTTGTGGCAAGCCTGGATCAAAAGCTCCGAGTAAGCCTTCAGGAACGCCTTGCTCATCACGACCTGGCTTCGATCCGGCAAGACATGCTCAGGCTTCGCCCGGAGCGTCTTGATGTACGAGAAGATATAATCCCACCGGCCGCAATTGAGGCCCACGATGTGGTCCCTCAACTCGTAGAGGATTTCGTGCATCTCGAAGACCGCGGGCAATGTCTCGATCAGCGCTGTCGCCTTGATTGTTCCCTTGCGAAGCTGCAGTCCCTCCTGCGCAAACTCAAAGACTTCATTCCAAAGCCGGGCCTCGAGATGGCTTTCCATTTTCGGGAGATAAAAATACAGCCCAGCGCCTTGGCCCCGGATCGCCTGCGCATTGTGATAGAAGTAAAGGCCGAAATCGACGAACGCGCCCGCGACGCTGTCGCCGTCGACGGCGATGTGCTGCTCCAAAAGGTGCCAGCCCCGCGGCCGCACGATCAAAACCGCTGGGTTCGGCACGACTGCGTAGGTCTTGCCGGTGTCCTCCTCCGTGAAACCGATCCGGCCGAGCCAGTAATCTTTTAGATTGATCTGACCTTCCACCACGTTCGCCCAGGTGGGCGACAACGCATCCTCCAAATCGGCCATGAAGACTTTCGCGCCGGAATTCAGCGCGTTGATAATCATTTTCCGCGTGGTTGGCCCGGTGATCTCCACCCGCCTGTCGAGAAGGTCATCGGGGATGATGCTGATCTTCCAATCGTTTTCGCGGATTTTGCGGGTTTCAGGCAGGAAGTCTGGCAAACCGCCACCATCCCATTTCGCCTGCCGTTCAGCGCGAGCCTCCAAGAGTCGCCTGCGCTGCGGCTCGAAGCGCCGCGCCAAGGCAGCCACGAATTCCAGAGAATCGGTTGTAAGGATGCGCTCGTAGCCAGGCTTCAGCGCGCCGGAAATTTCGACGCCCTCGGGAGGGTTAACGGTGTTACTCGCTTGAGCCGGCATGGTTATCCTTCCCGTTTTGGTCCGAGACTTAACACGCGGTATAGAAAAGCAGGAACTTCGGTTCTGTCTATAGGCTCCGAGCCATTTACCCGAATAAATTCTTCGCTGGAGCCTTTGCAACTAAAAGGGGGCCGCAGGGCGATCTTGGATAAGTGTCTGAAGAAATCGGCGCCGCTATCCATTAACCTATTTCCGCGGCCACTGGGCTTGTCAGAGAAGCCCTACGAGGCGCCAGCAATCCAAGACCTACTCCGCCAACGCGAACTCCTGCTCCATGGTGAGCGGACCGGGCTTCAGGGCCGCCACCGTGCCCTTTTCGGCCATATATTCGAGGTGCGCAAGCACGGCGAGGGAGGCAGCGCCCGTCAGCGACGTGTCAAGGCCGTTGTAAATGCGCGGAACCATCTCGCCAATCGTGCGGAGCCCGGCGCGCAACGCCTCGGTGATTTCCATTTCACGCCAGCGCCGGTGGAAAATCAGCGCCTTCACAAAGCGTTGCGGCTCATTAATGGGCGCGCCATGGCCGGGAAAGTAGGCCGCATCTTTCCGCTCCAGCAGAAACTCCAGGCCGCGCATATAGCTGCCCATGTGGCCTTCGGGCGGCGCGACGACGCTTGTGTTCCAGCCCATGACGTGATCGCCCGAGAACAAGATGTTCGGACCGCGCAGATGGAAGCACAGATGATCCGGCGCGTGGCCGGGCGTGTGGATCGCCTGAATCTCCCAGCCGTCGCCCTCGATCCTGCCGCCATGCTGGAGCGGGATGTCGAACGCGACCGGTATGATGAAACTTCGCCCCGATGGCCCTTTCGCCCCGGCCGAAAGCTGGCCCGCCGCTCGCGGCATGCCGTAGACGGGGGCGCCTGTCCGCGCTTTCAGGGCTTCGGCCGCGCCGCTATGGTCGGCGTGGCAATGCGTGACGAGAATATGCGTCACAATCTCGTTGCCGAGCGCATCGCAAAGGACGTCGAGCTGCTCGCCGGAAGCAGGACCCGGGTCGATGACCGCGACATTGCCCTCCCCGATCACATAAAGATTCGTGCCTTTGAAGGTGAACGGGCTTGGATTATGGCAGACGATGCGCCGCAATCCGGGCGCTATGCGTTCAAGCACGCCATATTGAAACGCCATATCGCGCGAGAACGGCGGAGTCTTGTGTCCGGGATTGCTCAATGAAACCTCAGTGCTCAGCTCAACCCGTTTTAATCGGAAGCGATTTGCGCTGCTGAAAGCTTTGGTCGCGCGCGCCGTTTGTCAAATGCAAAACACGATTGCGAAGCATTATTGAAGAATGCCTCCCCATGAAGAAGGGAGCGCGATTGGAACGGCCACTAAGTTCCCTATATTTGAGACAATTCAAGCTGATGCGCGGTAGGCATAATGACGGACATCGACATCTTCACCGCAGTTGACTTCTATATCGAAGGTTTGTTCGCGCAAGAGGACGCGGCGCTGACCGCCGCGGTGCATGAGATGCGCGAGGCAGGGCTGCCCGAGATCAGCGTCTCGCCCGTGCTCGGCAAATTCCTCTATGCGCTGGCGAAGCTTACCCGCGCGCGCCGAATTCTGGAGATCGGCGCGCTTGGCGGCTATAGCGCGATCTGGCTCGGCCGCGCACTCCCCGAGGACGGCCGGATGCTTACTCTCGAAATCGATCCGCTCCATGCAAAGGTCGCCCGCCGCAACATCGCCCGCGCCATGCTCCTGGGAACGGTGGAGGTGCGCGAGGGGCCGGCCCTCGACCTTCTGCCAAAGCTCATCGAGGCCTGCGAGGAGCCTTTCGACATGATCTTCATCGATGCCGACAAAGAGCCATATCTCGAATATTTCGAGCTTGCGCTTAAACTTTCACGGCCCGGCACGCTCATTGTCGCCGACAATGTGGTCCGCCACGGCGCGGTGATTGAACCCGATGCCGGAGAATTGGATTCGCGCGTAGCCGGCGTCCAGCGTTTCCTGGAAGCGCTCTCGAAGCACCCTGCGGTGGAAGCGGCGGTCATTCAAAATATCGGCCGCAAGGGCCATGACGGCATGGCGCTCGCCATTGTGAAATAGGGCCTTTCCATCCGCGCGCTTAAGTAGCTGACGCTTAAGGACGCGGAACTGCGACGGATGCTTGACTTCGCTTCGCTCACTGGCTTAGAAACATCCAGAAATTCAAACGCGCTTATTATTTCCCAACGATCGGGATTCTGATGTCCTCCTCCGGCGACGGCGATCAAGGCGAACGCAAGGCTTCACCGGAGTTGAGCGATCGACTGAGAGAACGGCTCCGTGAGCTTGAGCGGAAGCTCGAACCGGGAGATAGTGAGCGTAAAGGCATGTCCGACGCAGAGGCGCAGAGCAGAAGCTCGGCGCTTAGCAAAGCGTTCAAGGTGTCCACCGAGCTGGTGGCGGGCGTGTTCGTAGGAGGCTTTATAGGCTGGGGGCTGGATCGCCTGTTAGGCACGCACTTCCTCCTGGTGGTCTTTCTTCTGCTCGGCATCGCTGCCGGGTTTGTGAATGTGATCCGCGCGGCGCGTGGAATGGGTGAGAAGTAGAAACGGCCGGGCGTTCAGCCTTGGCAGGGAATGCTATGATCGATTGGTTCATCAGCGCGGCGCAGGCCGCCACGGCGGAAGGCGGCCATGATGGGGGCCATTTCAACCCCATGCATCAGTTCGTCATCCAACGTTTCTATCATTTAAATTTATTCGGCTACGACGCCTCTTTCACCAACTCCTCGCTGTGGATGGTGATGGCGACGACGCTGGTCACGGCCTTCCTCCTCTACAGCATGCAGAAGGCCTCTGCGGTGCCGAACCGGCTGCAGTCGCTGAGCGAAGTCACCTACGAGTTCGTCGCGAACATGGTTCGCCAGAACGCGGGCGACGCTGGGATGAAGTATTTCCCAGTAATCTTCACGATATTCATGTTCGTGCTGTCGCTGAACCTGATCGGCATGATCCCGCTTCCGGGCCTCGGCGCGTTTACCGTAACGAGCCACATCATCGTCACTTTTGCTCTGGCGGGCTTCGTTTTCATTGGCGTGACCCTGATTGGCATTTTCAAGCACGGCTTCGGCTTCCTGAAGCTGTTCGTGCCGTCCGGCGTGCCAATCTGGCTGTTGCCGCTTATCACCGTGATCGAGATCATCTCCTACTTCACGCGGCCGATCAGCCTCTCGGTTCGTTTGTTCGCGAATATGATGGCTGGCCACACCATGCTCGCCGTGTTCGGCAGCTTCGTGGTTGGCCTTGGCGTCATCGGCGGATGGGTTCCTTTCACCTTCATGGTGCTGCTCATGGGGCTGGAAGTGCTGATCGCCTTTCTTCAAGCCTATGTCTTCGCGGTCCTCTCTTGCATTTACCTGAACGACGCCCTCCACGCATCCGAGCACTAACCCCTTCGCAACCTCTCAACGATCAATCGAATAGGAGAAAGTTATCATGGATCCAGCGGCAGCCAAGCTCATTGGCGCAGGCCTCGCCTGTTCGGCCCTTATCGGCGCTGGCGTCGGCATCGGAAGCATCTTCGGAAACTTCCTGCAAGGCGCGCTTCGCAACCCGTCCGCCGCTCCAGGCCAATTCCCGAACCTGCTGCTTGGGTTCGCGCTTGCGGAAGCGACCGGCCTGTTCGGCCTCGTTATCGCTCTTATCCTTTTGTTCGTATTCTGATTTTATGTCGAAGATTGGCGGCGCCAAAAGCGGCGGCGCCATCGTCAGCGCATAGGCGGTTCGATCCATGCCTCAACTGCAACCGGGCGATTTTGCTCCCCAGCTGATCTGGCTGGCGATCATCTTCACGCTTTTCTATCTGGCGCTTTCACGTCTCGCGCTTCCCCGCATCGAGCAAGTTCTCGTGGATCGCAAGACGAAAATCGGAGGCGATCTGAAAGCGGCGCGCGACGCCCAGCGTCAGGCCGACGAAGAGGCCGCTCGCTACGAGGCCGAGATCGCCGCCGCGAAGTCGAGGGGTCACGGTACGATTTCGGGCTTCAAGGGAAACGCTCGAAGCGGAGATAGGCGAAAAGCGCAAAGCGCTCGACAGCCAGCTCGCTGAGAGGACCGCCGAGACTGAGAAAAGCGTTCAGGGCCTGCTGGAGCGAGCCTCCGGTGAGATGGAGGCCATGACCGCAGGCGTTGTGAGCGACATCGTTAAAGAGCTTGCAGGCGTCGAGGTCAGCGACAACGAAGTCCAAGCGGCGCTTCGTCAGAAAGCGAAGGAGTAGCCAGCATGAACCCCAGCATATTCACGGATCCTGAAACCTGGGTTGCTATAGCCTTCATACTTTTTGTAGGTGTGGTCCTCTATTACAAATTGCCCGGGAAGATCGCCGATGCGCTCGATTTGCGGTCTGCCGCGATCGCGCGCGAGTTGGAGGAAGCCCGCAAGCTGCGCACGGAGGCCGAGTTTCTGCTGGAGGATTATAAGCGGCGGGCTGAGAGCGCGCAGACTGAGGCTGAGGAGATCATCGCGCAAGCCGAGCGGGAAGCGTCCGCCTATGCTAAAGAGGCCCGGACGGCTTTTGATGAGCTGATCGCGAGGCGTCTCAGCGTCGCGGAGCAAAAGATCAAGTTGGAGGAAGAGAAGGCGCGCAAGCAGATCCGCGCGCAGGCTGCCGAACTCGCGATCTCTGCCGCTGAGCAGCTGATCGAGCAAAAGGTGACCGGCAACATCGCCGAGAACACCATCACGGCCAGCCTGGACCGGATCAAGAAGCGGCTGCACTGAACTTTTGCCGCTTGGTGTTAGCAGCAAATTCCACCGCTTGCGCGAAAGGTAGCGGGAGGGTTCTTTGGGCGCGTTGGTAGCCGCAGCAGCTTGGTTCTTCGTTCTCCACATGCTTCCTTCCACCCCGCTCAGGCCGCGGTCCGTGGCGATTGTGGGAGAAGGCGGCTACCTTGCGGTGTTCTCCATTCTATCGGCGGTCGCGGTCTGGTGGCTGTGGACCCGATTTAACGTTGCGCCTTATGGCGACAAACTCTGGGACGTGCCTGTTTGGTGGCCGTGGCTGAAAGCGGTGCTTATCCTTTTTTCTTTCATTCTGATATTCGGCGGCCTTCTCACCCCAAACCCTTCCCTGCCCGGATCGGCGAAGCTTCTCGAAAACACTAATGCCGCCGCCGGAATTTTTGCGATAACGCGCCACCCCGTGATGTGGGGCGTGGCGATTTGGGCCGTTTCGCATCTGATTTCCCAGGCGACATGGCGCGGCCTTGCATTTTTTGGCTCGCTCGCGGCCACGGCGCTGATCGGGAGCTGGCTTCAGCAGATTCGCAAACGCGCTGCGATCCCCGCTTGGTCCGCCTTTGAAGCCAAAACCTCGTTCTTTCCGTTCGTAGCAATTCTGCAGGGCCGCGCAAGGTTCAGCGTGTCGGCCATTGGCTGGTGGCGGATCGGCATCGCAGTGGTGGCATGGGCGCTCATCCTACATTTCCATAGCTGGATCTTTGGGGTTCAGCCGCTTCCTGTGCATGTGTGAAGCGGGGTGCCGACGCCTCATCCTCACTCCAGGCCTCTCCCACCAGGGCTAGGGGATTCGAGCAGGTTGGAAAATATTGCAAAACAAAGAGTTGCAGAAGGGCGCGCGAGGGCCAGGCTGAGCCTTTGTTTGCCACAATGCCCTTGAAAATCTTCTGTTTTTTGCATTGGAAAAAATCATGTTTGTTCTTGGAATCACCTCTTTGAAAACCGTTGCCCACCTGGGGAGAGGGAGCGGGCCGGACCGCTGCAACGCTGTCCGTACTCCCCTCGCGGGAGAAGGGCAGGATGAGCGTCTGAGTTAGAAGTTTTGGCGATTGGTAATCAGTGCCGGAAGTGCCGGACTCCGGTGAACACCATCGCGAGGCCGCGCTCGTCGGCTGCCGCGATCACATCGGCGTCGCGCATCGAGCCGCCCGGCTGAACGATCGCCGTTGCGCCTGCATCCGCAGCCGCCAGCAGGCCATCCGCAAAGGGGAAAAAGGCGTCGGACGCGACAGCCGTGCCTGAAAGGGCCTGATCCGGGTCTCTATTCGCGGCGCTGGCGACCTCGCGCGCCTTCCAGACGGCAAGCCTCACACTATCGACGCGGCTCATCTGCCCAGCGCCGACGCCTATGGTCGCCCCGCCCTTCGCGAACACAATTGCGTTCGACTTGACATGCTTGGCGATGCGCATGGCGAATATCATGTCCTCGCGCTCTTGGCCGTTGGGCTCGCGCTTTGTCACGGTCCGCATGCTATGCTCGTCGAGGCTCGCGGTATCGGCGTCCTGAACCAGAAAGCCGCCAGCGACCGACCGGAAATATGGCGCGCGCTTCTCGCGCGTCAAAAGGCCGCCCGTAACGAGCAAGCGGACATTAGCCTTGCTGGCGAAGGCGTTTTTCGCCTCTGGGCTCGCCGACGGCGCGATAACAACCTCGGTAAAGATCTTAAGGATTTCCCGCGCGGCCTCCTCGTCCAAAGCTCCATTCAAGGCGACGATCCCGCCGAATGCGCTCACGGGATCGCAGGCCAGCGCTTTTTTATAGGCCTCTGTAATGGTCTCGCCCACCGCTACGCCGCATGGATTGGCGTGCTTGATGATTGCGACAGCTGGCGATCCGGCTGGAAATTCGGAAATGAGTTCGAAGGCTGCATCCGCGTCGGTGAGATTGTTGTAGCTCAGCTCTTTTCCCTGCACTTGCTCGGCGTCGACCATGCTCGCCCCGGCATGATCGCCAAACCGATAGAGCGCGGCCTTCTGGTGGGGGTTCTCGCCATAGCGAAGCGCCTGACGAAGCTCGCCGGCGATCGAAAATGCGGAAGATGAGGCTTCGACCGTCCGCGACGCAAACCACGCCGCAATTGCCGAGTTGTAAGCGGCTGTTCGCGCGAAGGCCTTAGCCGCAAGGCGGCGTCGCGTCTTCGCTGTTGTCGCCCGCGCATCGCCCGACAGTTCGTCCGCTACCGCGTCATAGTCGCCCGGATCGCAGACGACCGTGACAAAAGCGTGGTTCTTAGCCGACGCGCGCAAAAGCGCCGAGCCGCCGATATCGATCGTCTCGATCATAGTCTCGATATCGTCCGCGCTTTCCTTGACCGCCTCTTCGAAGGGGTAAAGGTTGATCACGACAAGCCCGATCGGCGCGATGTCATGGGCTGCAAGCGCATCGCGGGCGCTGCTCTGGTCCAGATTGGCGAGAATGCCGCCATGAATGGCAGGGTGCAGCGTTTTCACCCTCCCTTCCAGGATCTCGGGAAAGTTCGTCACTTCGGAGACCGGAACGACGGGGATGCCAGCATCCCGCAAGAAGGTGGCGGTGCCGCCCGTCGAGACGATCTCGATCCCGAGCAGCTCAAGCCGCTTGGCGAAGCCGGCGAGGTTGGTTTTGTCTGAAACGGAGATGAGAGCCCGGCGGACGGGGAAGTCGTTGTGCTTAGACATGGCTCGTAAGTGTGATGCTGCGGGGGAAGATCAAGGTCACGAATTGCGGGAAGGATGAGCGCCGGCGATGACCGGGCGCGGCGCTTGCGTCATTTTCTCGAATTTCCAATGAACCGATGTAGCATTCGTGCACGGTCCTTTCAGCACGATCTGCAAGGAGCGCCTGAGACAAATCGGATCGGCGAAGAAGATGCTTTCTTCGACATCGATCTCGGCGCCATCGGCGAAGAATTGCCAAACTTGCCCGCTTGGCGTGGTCAGCCCCACGATATTTGTGTTTCGCGCAAGCTGGGCGGAAACGCGCGGATGCAAATGGAAACGGATCGCGAAGCGCGCTTTGGGCCCGGCGGAGCCGCCATCGATGGATGAAAGCTGATCGTGCCCTTCGAACTCAACACCGGACTTGCGTAGCGTAAGCCGCCTGCGATGAAGAAAGCCGAAGCGCTCGCGGTAGCCGTCATGGCCGATCCGAACGCTTAAGGCGGCGTCGGAATCGGAGACCTCATGCTGAATAGCCCGTGGACCGGCGAGCCAGAACAGTTCGCGGCCAGCAATTCGCTCCTGCGCCTTGATGAGCCGGGCCGAGGACAGATCCTCGATGGTCAGCGTGGAGTGAGCCGCCGTCGAACGTGACACCACATACCAATCGCCGGTTTCGTCGAGCGGCGCGCCGCAATTGGTGATGAGCGGCTCATGGCCCACGCTCATCTCGAAGGCGCTGCAGCCTGCATGCGCACGCGCGCTGAGATAAATCTGGGGCGGCCCCCCCACATCGGCGATGACGGCAATCTCTCCGGCGGCAAGTCTTGCATAACCCGACTGAGGCGCAATCACGCCCGGAAACATCGCGCCCACATCGTCATAGGCGAGCACGGTAGACACCTGGTCGAGAAGCGTCGGCCCCATGCCGTTGAAATGGGCGAGGCTTCCATCGCCAAGCCGCAAGAAGCGCAGCATAGCGTGCATGCGGTTGAGCGCGGTGTAAAGGGGCTCCGGCGGCTCGATTTGGCGGGCCACGAAGCATTGTTTCAGCGGAAGCAGCTCCAGCAGCAGCTCAATCACATCGCTCGGATCGCGGGATGCGTGGCCGCCATCCGCGAGAACCTGCTTTTCGAGCTCGGATGTAAAGGCGCCCTGGTAAGAAGAAAGATACGTTTCCTGCTCCGCGATGCACAGGCCGGCGAGCAGGATGGCCGTCAGCGCGCGCAGCTTGCCGACGCCAGGCCCATCGCCATAGATCACTGTCAGATCATGCAGATCGCGGCTCAGCATGCGCATGACGGAATCGTAGAACTCCGGGTCGGCGCCATCGAGAAGAAACGCCGCATGCGAGAGCACGGCGATCACGCGCCGAGCGGTGATATCTCTGTCTCGCGCGAGCGCTGGCGCGCCGTGGTAGAATGCGATCCACTCCGAGGTGAGCTTGCGCGCTTTCTCCCGCGCAATCTGGTCCTCGGCGGCGTGGAGATGCCGCAGCCAGGCGAAAGCATAGAGGTCCTTCTGCCAGGGCACCGTCGGCGGCATCACCTTGAATGGCGATTTCTGAGCCGATGGGAGCGGCGGCGCCTGCAAGTCCGAAATAGCCGTCGTAAAGCTCCACGGCGAAACTTGGATCGCCGGTGCGCAGGTCTTGCGGCAGAATGAGAAGATGGTACGCGGTAGGGACGCCCGCCATCCATCGCGAGAAGGGCGATCTTAACGCAAGCCTGAGTGCGGACCTCCCCACCTTGTTGACGGCGAGCGCTGCAAGGCGCGCCTGATCTGTAATCTGAGCCTGCATCATTAAAGCTTTAGGCGATCCATTGTCTTGCAGGCAAGCACTTCTCTCAACCTGCGGCTAAGCGAACGGTTCTCACGATGGGCTTTCGTGAAGCTTACCAGCGATTTGCGGCGGCTTTCGGCATTCTTTTATAGTTACCAACCGGAGGCGTGGGCGGCGCCGTAACGCGCCCATTATTCCAAACCAAGGGGCGATGGCGCCCTGCTGGAAACCACGCATAGAATTAACCATTTTATAGCCTTTAATTTTGGCTTAAGGCTTGGCGTTGAAGTCGAGTTGTATTGCATTGGGGTGTGCGGGATGGCGCAGGACGGGTTGACGCCGAACGGCGAAGCGGCCGCTCTTATCAGGGCGCAAGCCGGAAATGCAGCCAGGGCCACGGTCGCCTCGACGTCGCAATGGCTGATCGATTTGAAGGCTGCCGCCGCGGCCAAGCGCGAGCGCCGTGAGCGGCCGGCCGGGCAAGCCCCATGGCCGATGGCTCGGCGACTTCCTCGACCAGGATACGCCAAGCGGCCTGCTTCCGGCCGAGGAGAAGTTGCTGTTTGCGGCGGCGATGGGCGATGCCTGCGTGCTCCAGCCCCGCGCCGTGCGCCTTTGGGGCGCGTTCGACGCGTGGCGCAAGACGGGGCCGGAAACGCCACCCGAGGAAGCCGGATTCGTCGCGTCGATGGCGAAATTTACGGAGGCCGCGCCGGAGGCCGTGCAAGAGGTTATCATCGACGCGACGAGGCACGCAATAGAAGAGCTTCAGCTGCCGGCCTATTGGGAGCCGAAGGACGCGGGCGAGGTCGAGCAATTCGCAAAGGCGCAGCTGGCGTTCCTTGCGCGGCTTGAGGCGGAGGCGAACCCGGAGAAGACCATCGAGGCGGCGCGGAAGGACGAGAGCTTCTATGAGTTGGCCGTCGAGGTAGCCATCCAGGCGCTGACGCCGAAGCCTTATCCGCCGCTCAAGCTCAACGACGCGTCGCTCAACGGTTTGCTGCGCCGCGACCCGCTCAATGTTTCGGTCGAGACGCGGGCGAAGATCGAGGCGCAGCCGCGCGTGCTTCGCGAGTTCTTCGACGACCTCGTCCGCGAGGCGCGGCACGCCGCCAGCTCGGATGAGGCTTATCTCGCCAGTCTCAAGGCCGATCCGAGGGAGCTGAAACCGCACTTCGAGGCGGCCTTCGTGCGCTACGAGCGCGAGGCGTGGCGCTTTGTCGATCCCGCAGATCGCGAGGTACGCATCCGCGCGGGTTTCCTGCGGTTTCTCGCGCTCGGCGGCGATGATGCCGCTCCGGTACATGAGAGCCGCCTCGAACTGCAAGGCGCCTACGTCGGCGAGAATCTGGACCTATCGGGCTGCACAATTCCTCAGCCGCTCCTGTTCTTCCGATGCCACTTTGCCGGGCAGATTATCCTTACGGATTCGATCACAAAATCGCTCGAGTTTCCAAACAGCCAGGTCGGATCCATCAGCGGAGAAAGCGTACAGAATTGCGGCGGCGTCTTTCTCCATCGCGGCTTTCGTGCCACGAGCGGAGTTTCCTTCCTTTACGCGACGATAGAAGGGAGGCTGTTAGGTGAGGGCAGCACATTCCTCTCAGGCGACGAGTTTGCAATCAACTGCAGTGGCGCTCGGATAACAGGTGACGCCGGGCTTTGCGATGGTTTCTTGGGCGAAGGCGGAGTTTTCTTCAATGGCGGGAAAATTGGCGGAGATCTGAATTGCGTTGGGGGTATTTTTCGCAACCGTAAGGACAACGGAACTGGCGTCGCACTCGGCTGCGATAATGCTGAGATAATAGGAAACGCTGTTCTAGCCAACAGCTTCCGGTCAGCCGGTTCGGTGCGTTTCTATGGCGCGAAGATTGGGGGCGGTCTGAATGGCATTGAAGGCAAATTCGCTAATTTGACTATGGACGGAACCGGTGAGGCTCTTAACTGCGAACATGCCGTAATCGACGGCGCCGTGAATCTCAGGGAGGGCTTCCGTGCCGAAGGGACGGTGAGGTTCAACGGCGCTCATATAAGAGGAAACTTTAGCTGTGTTGGAGGCCGCTTCGACAACGCAGCTTCCGAGAAACCTGATGGCAGTCCCACATGGACCGGACGGTCAGGAGATGCTCTCAACCTTCAAGACGCAATAATTGATGGAACGCTTTGGCTAGGACCGCATGCCGGAGATTACCGAGCCAGAGCAGATATTGCAGGCTCCGTAAATCTACTAAGCTGCTACGCGCATGAGATTATCGATCACCCCGCTTCCTGGCCTCGAAAGAAGGTTAAGGTTGAAAAAGGCAAAAAATTGCCTGCGTTCATCTATTTGGACGGTTTCACCTATGATCGCCTGGTTGGGCGCGGCGATTACGATCCGGCCACGAGAAAACGCTGGCTGGATCGACAGCCGCCGCGGCATCTTGGCGTTGAGTTTCGCCCCCAGCCCTTCGAGCAGCTCATCAAAGTTTACCGCGAGATGGGCCATGACGGCCACGCCCGCTCAATCGCCAAATTCAAGGAGCGCCGCCGCTACAGGGCGCTGTTCATCAAGCTGTGGCATGGATGGCGGGACATGCCGAAGCTGTCGAAGCGCTTCGGCAAAGGCGCGCGCTTCGCGTCGCCGCTGGATTGGCTTGCCTGGCCCTTCACCCTCACCTTGCGCGCGCTCTCCCGCGCGGCGGCCTCGATCCCGCTTGCGTTCGCTTGGGCTTTCGTGGGCTTCGGCACGGCCTACTGGTATGGCTGGGGGCGCCTCAGCGTGTTCCTGCTCGCGCTGTGGATCGCGGGCGGGTTCTTCTATGCCGAGGTGGCCGGGCAGGGCGGCTTCGCGCCGTCGAATCCCCCGATTTACCTCAACGAGAAGCTCCAGGCGAAGTGCGGCAAGAACTGGACGGCGTGCAAAGGCGCTCCGCCGGAGCTGCCGAGCTTCAGCCCGTTCGTCTATTCGCTCGACATCATGCTGCCGCTGCTCGACCTCGGCCAGAAGCGCGATTGGCAGCCCATCGATCGCGCCGATCACCCGGTCGAGCTGGACTTGCCGAAAGTCACCTGGCTGCCCGTAAACGACCTGCGCCACAGCGAGATCCCGGATTTCGATATCAAAACGAAGCCCATCGGCGAGGGCACGCTCGACACAATCGTGAGGCTGCAGACGCTCCTGAGCTGGGGCGCGCTTGGCTTGCTGATTGCGATGCTCTCGGGGCTGATCAAGAAGGATTAGAAGTTACGCCCCTCACTCAAACCTCTCCCATGGGGCTACGGTGTTCAAAGAAGTAAGTTTAGGTTTCCCGTCTCTGCTTATTTGTGCGAGTCAAGAGAGAAATCGGCGATGATTCGCGAGGAGGCGGGGACGGAGCTGGCCAAGGGGCAGAGGACGCAAGCGGATATTCGTCTGGACCGGCGGCGCGAGGCGATCGTGGATAGAGTTGTTGCGACGGGCTCGCTCGTGCAGCGGAAAGTGGGTGGCGGCCGCAATGGCGAGATCGGCAGGCTGAATTTTCTCGCCTCGCCGAAAGTTACGGTGGCTTCGGTCATGGAGGCGGATATGCAACTGACCGCGGCAGCCGCGCAGGGGCAGCGCATTGTGGCCGCCCAAGACACGACGAAGGTCAATTTCTCGGGCCGGGACAAGCGCCGTAAGGGCCTCCGGCCGGGCGGGGACGGCAAGACGCCGGGCTTTTTCACCCATGCCATGATCGCCATCGATGCTGATGACGAAGCCGTCATCGGCCCAGTGTTCGCGCAGATTTGGACGCGTGAGGCGGAGCAAGAGATAGAGTATGCCAAGCGGCCGTTTGAGGATAAGGAAAGCGCACGCTGGCTCAAGGGCCGCCGAAAGTGCGGCGGAAGTGCTTGCCGGCGCTGAGCAAATCGCTGTTGTGGGCGATAGGGAGAGCGATAATATCCCCTGTTCGCGCGAAAGCCGGAGCGCGTCCACTTGGTGGTCCACGCTGCAAGAGACCGTAAGCTTAGCTGCGGCGGGCTGTCAATACGTCCGGCGCTTGGCATAACATTTCCGATGTGTAACTGGTCTTTGCGCCATTATTGCCTAAGTCTGGTTACATCCGGCTGGTCCATGACACAACGGGTATTTACCATAAGGCTTCATCTGCCTGACGGCGGCCATGAAAACAGGAGATTATGCTCCCTCATGCGAAGCGGCTAGAGCGGCTTATCCAACTCCATCCGAACGCCTGTAAGATACCCTGGCACCTTAGAGCCGATCAACTTTTTGCCCCCAATCGATTCCGATGAAGGGTAGTTGATATAGCGAACATTGAGAGACATGACCGCCTACATCGTTCGACGTTTTGCCTTAATGATCCCCACGCTGCTCGGCATCATGCTGATCAGCTTTATTATCATCCAGTTCGCGCCCGGCGGGCCGATCGAGCGCATTATCGCGCAGCTGAACGGGACGAACGTCGACGCGACCTCGCGGATTGGCGGTTCGACGACAGGCGATTTCTCACGCATGGCCCAGCCTGGGCAGGACACAGGCGTCAACTCACGCTATCGCGGCGCACGCGGCCTTGATCCGGAGCTGATCAAGAGCCTCGAAAAGCAATTCGGTTTCGATAAGCCGCCAATCGAACGCTTTGCGCTGATGATGAAAAATTACCTGACCTTCAATTTCGGTCAGAGCTATTTCCGCGATGTCAGCGTGCTCCAACTTATCAAGGAGAAACTGCCGGTTTCTATCTCGATCGGCCTCTGGCTCACGCTCCTGACCTACGCGATTTCCATTCCGCTCGGCGTCCGAAAAGCCGTGATGGACGGTTCGAAATTCGACATCTGGACCAGCACCGTCGTCATTGTCGGCTACGCGATCCCGAGCTTCCTGTTCGCCATTTTCCTGATCGTGCTGTTTGCGGGAGGCTCGTTCTGGGATGTATTTCCGTTGCGAGGGCTGACCTCCGACAATTTCGCGCAAATGAGCTGGCCAGAGAAAATCGCAGATTATTTCTGGCATCTGACGCTTCCCGTCACCGCGATGGTGATATCTTCGCTTGCGACCGTGACCTTCCTAACGAAAAACTGCTTCCTGGACGAAATCCGCAAGCAATATGTGATGACGGCGCGCGCCAAGGGGCTGAGTGAACGGCGCGTTCTCTATGGCCACGTCTTCCGCAACGCGATGCTGCTCGTGATTTCCGGCTTTCCGGCGGCCTTTATCAGCGCCTTCTTCACGAACGCTCTCCTGATCGAGACGATCTTCTCGCTCGACGGTCTGGGACGTCTGTCGTTTGAATCGGTGCTCAACCGCGATTACGCCGTCGTGTTCGCGACGCTTTATATCTTCTCGGGCATGGGCCTTCTGCTGAATCTGCTGTCAGACCTCATCTATACGTGGGTCGATCCGCGCATCGATTTCGAGACAAGGGAGGTCTAAGGGATGGACGCAAGAGTTGAAAGATCCACCGCTCCTGGCGACGTAATTACGCGCGATTTCGAAACAACGGTCCCGGAGCGTGGGCGTTTTACGCTTTCGCCGCTCAACAAAAGACGCCTGCGCGCCTTCAAGGCCAACCGCCGGGGCTATTACAGCTTCATCCTGTTCTGCGCGCTCTTCCTCATAACGCTTTTCGCCGAGTTCATTGCGAACGATAAGCCGTTCCTCGTGAAATATGACGGCGGCTACTACACGCCGATCTTCAAGATGTACACCGAGAAGCAGTTCGGCGGCGAGTTCGAGACCGAGGCGGATTATCGCGATCCCGAGGTGCGGCGCCTTATCCATGAGAAGGGCGGCTGGATGGTTTGGCCGCTTATCCCCTACAGCTACCGGACCATCAAACTCGACCTGCCTGTGCCCGCGCCCTCGCCGCCTTCATGGGAAAACTGGCTCGGAACCGACGACCAGGGCCGCGACGTGCTCGCGCGCGTCATCTACGGATTTAGGATCTCGGTGCTGTTCGGCCTGATGTTGACCGTGTTCTCAGCGCTGGTTGGTGTGACGGCGGGCGCGGTCCAAGGCTTTTTCGGCGGCTGGACCGATCTTGCTTTGCAGCGCTTCATCGAAATCCTGGGCTCATTGCCGCTCCTTTATATCCTGTTGATCCTTTCGTCGATTCTCGCGCCGAGCTTCTGGACGCTGCTCGCGATCATGCTCCTGTTCGAGTGGACGGGCTTTGTCGGGCCGGTGCGCGCCGAGTTTCTTCGCGGGCGCAATTTCGAATATGTCCGCGCGGCGCGGGCTCTCGGTCTTACCAACGCACAGATCATGTTCAAGCATATCCTGCCGAACGCCTTGGTTGCGACGGTCACGTTTGCGCCGTTCCGTCTCGACGCGGCGATCGCCGCCTTGACCGCCCTCGATTATCTTGGCTTCGGCCTGCCGCCTGGCTCGCCATCGCTGGGAGAACTCCTCCAGCAGGGTAAGCAGAACCTGCAAGCGCCTTGGCTTGGCCTCACTGCGTTTTTCGTGATCGCGGTTATGCTGAGCCTGCTTGTCTTCGTCGGCGAGGCCGTCCGCGACGCCCTCGATCCGAGAAAGACGATGCGCTCTCCTCAGGTCAATGTGGGCTGATCGATGACAGACGCACAAACAGAAACGGCGCCGTTGATCGAGGTCCGGAACTTGAGCGTCCGCTTTTCGGGTGCGGAGCCTGGCGTTTACGCCGCACGCAACGTGTCCTTCGATGTGCGCAAGGGCGAAACGCTGGCGCTGGTGGGCGAGTTGGGCTCCGGCAAGACCGTGTGCGCGCTCTCGATCCTGCGCCTCCTTCCCTATCCCGACGCATCGCACCCCACGGGCGAAATTATTTTCGAGGGCGAGGATATTCTCCACGCCAAAGAATCCGTAATCAGGCGCGTGCGCGGCAACAGGATCTCGATCATCTTTCAGGAGCCGATGACGTCGCTCAACCCGCTGCATACGGTTGAGAAGCAGGTTAGCGAGGTGCTCAAGGTTCACCGCGGCATGTCGAACTCGGCCGCCCGCCGGCGTACATTGGAACTCCTTAATAAGGTCGGCATTCAAAATCCCGAGACGCGGCTTTCCGCCTATCCGCACCAATTATCCGGCGGTCAGCGCCAGCGCGTCATGATCGCCATGGCGCTTGCGAACGAGCCCGATCTTCTCATCGCCGACGAGCCCACAACCGCGCTCGACGTGACGATCCAGGCGCAAATCCTCGATCTCCTGAAGGACCTTCAGCGTGAGCTTGGCATGGCGCTGCTTCTCATCACGCACGATCTAGGCATCGTGCGTAAGATGGCCGACCGCACTTGCGTCATGAAAGACGGCGAGATCGTGGAGCGCGGGCCGGCGGAGGAGATTTTCACGGCGCCGAAACACCCCTATACGAAGCGGCTTTTGGAGGCGCAGCCGAAAGGCGATGCGCCAGCCCTCGACGAATTCGGCGTCTGTGGTGTTGCAGGCTGACGATCTGAAAGTCTGGTTCCCCATCAAGCAAGGCGTCCTGCGGAGCATCGTGGGTCATATCAAAGCCGTCGACGGCGTCTCGTTTAAGCTCCGCAGCGGCCAAACGCTTGGCATTGTCGGCGAATTAGGCTCGGGCAAGACGACGCTTGGCCTAGCCATCCTCCGGCTTGTCTCTAGCGAGGGGCCGATCGCCTATGTAGGCAAGCGCATTGACGGGTTCCGGTCGAACGAGATGCGGCCTCTGCGCCGCGAGATGCAGGTTGTTTTTCAAGATCCTTACGGTTCGCTAAGCCCGAGGCTTTCGGTCTCGCAGATTATCGAGGAGGGGCTTCTCATTCAAAGCCCCGATCTCACACGCAGTGAACGCCGCGAACGGGTGTCCGCCGCTTTGGCCGAGGTTGGGCTGAAGCCGGAGTGGCAGGACCGTTATCCGCACGAGTTTTCAGGCGGCCAGCGCCAGCGCATCGCCATCGCCCGCGCGATGATCCTGCAGCCGCATTTCCTGATGCTCGACGAGCCGACAAGCGCGCTTGACGTGTCCGTGCAAGCTCAGATCGTAGACCTCCTGCGGGACTTGCAGCACAAGCGCGGCCTCGCTTATCTTTTCATCAGCCACGATCTGAAAGTCATGCGCGCGCTGGCGAGCTATGTGATCGTCATGCGCAACGGCGTCGTCGTCGAGGAAGGTCCCACCGCCAGGATATTCGAGAGCCCCCAAACCGATTACACAAAAGCGCTCATCGCCGCCGCCTTGGACCATCGCACGCTGAGCGTTCAGGCGGCTTAGTACGCTAGGAGCTGAATTATACCGACTGCCAATACTGCTGACTTCCCATTGTGTCGTGCACGCGAAGGCGGGTATCTAGTAAATCGGACAATGAAAGTCTTTAGGAACAAATAACGTAATGCATCGCTTGCTGGGTTCCCGCCTTCGCGGGGACGGCAACGGAAGTGGCCATGAATTTCGGCAGGTAGTTATTATAGGGCATGGGTTAGATTAGGCTGGCTGATTGTGCATCAGGCGCGAGGCGCTCCAGAGTTCTAACCGTATTCATCGATACGTCACAGGACACAGCTAGGTTGCGATGTGGCGCGCCAAATACGCCTGTGGCGGGCGTTGTCAGGCGGATCAGGCATCCCCTGCACTGGGATGTTTGGTCCGCCTTTGAAAACGGAAATCATCAATCCGAGCGGCGGCCAAGTGTGCGCTTACAATTATAAAGTAAAAGCTGCTGGAGAGGCCGCGGACGTCCCGGATTCATCGGGCTGTTCTCGAACGAAGGCGCGCGCCACCCGCGGCCGGCAATGCCGGTGTCGGACGGCTTTCCTTTCAGGTGGGGCCATGAATTCTGGTCCTACAGGGTCTCTTATGGTCGCGGTCAGTATTCGGTCTATGGCGCGTTTTGCGTCCGCATAGAGCGACCAGCCTGTAACGTCCATCACGGGAACGAGTTGCGCCGGGGTCGCGCGCCTCATAAAGCCGCAGTGTGGCCCGCATCGAGCACCCATCGCACTGCCAGAGCAAGGAGCTTTCCGGCCGCAAATGCCGTTTTTCAACAGCCAAAGGCGGTTATATCGGCGAAGTCGGGCTTAGCCCGGAGTTCTGGGCCGAAATTGCGGATATCCCTTGCATTTCAACGCGGCATGCCTAGCGAGGCTGATATGTACCCATGTAATGCGACAGTATGACTTCAGGTGGAAGCCTCGCAAATCGGCTACATTCCGCCGCATGTACATCGACTTCGTGCCCAATCGCGGCTCCAAACCTGCCATCCCGCTGCGCGAGAGCATCCGTGAGGGCAAGCGCATCAGGAAGCGCACCATCGCCAACTTGCCGGCCCTGACGCTGGAGCAGGCCGAGACGATCCGGCTCGTGCTCAAAGGCGAGCAGCTTACGCCCTCGGGCGGCCTCGAATGCATCCGCTCGCTGCCGCATGGACATGTGGAGGCGGTGCGCATCGCCATGCGGCGGCTGGGCTTGGAGAAACTGATCGACGGCAAGGCTTCGCGCGAGCGCGATCTCGTGGTGGCGATGGTCGCGGGCCGCATTATCGCGCCGGAAGCCAGCAAGCTGGCCATGACGCATGCCTGGGCAGACACAACGCTGGCGGAGGATTTGGGCGTTACCGATGCTCATGAGATGAACTCTACGCAGCGATGGACTGGCTGATCGAGCGCCAGGACAGGATCGAAAAGCGGCTGGGCAAGCGGCATCTGAAGGAAGGCGGGCTGGTGCTCTTCGATCTCACCTCCTCAAGCTTCGAGGGCGTGACCTGCCCGCTCGCCAAGATCGGCTATAGCCGCGACGGCAAGCCAGGCACGCTGCAAGTGAGCTATGGCCTGCTCACGGACGCCCGCGGCTGCCTGGTCTCGGTCTCTGTGTTCGAAGGCGACACGGGCGATCCCAAAACGCTTTTGCCGCAGGTGGAGAAGGTGCACGACGCGTTCGGCATCGCCTCGCTGGTCATGGTTGGGGATCGCGGCATGATCTCGAACGTACAGATCGTGGCTATGCGCAAACTGGAAGGCGTGGACTGGATCACCGCGCTGAAATGCGGCGCCATCGCCAAGCTCGCCGATGCCGGGCAGTTGCAGCTCGATCTCTTCGATGAGCGCAATCTCATCAGCTTGACCAGCGAAGACTATCCCGGCGTGCGGCTGGCGGCCTGCCGGAACCCGGAGCTTGCCAAGCTGCGCGCCGCCAAGCGCAAGGACCTGATCGCGGCCACGGAGCGCGAGTTGGAGAAGGTCGCGGGCATGGTGGCCAGCGGCAAGCTCTGCGGGCGCGATAAGATTGGCCTGCGCGTTGGCAAGGTCATCGGAAAATACAAGATGGCCAAGCACTTCGATCTGGATATCCAGGACGCAGCGCTCACTTTCAGCGTCAATGAAAAGCGCGCCGCAGCCGAAGCTGCGCTCGACGGCATCTATGTGATCCGCGCCTCCGCCGCCGAGGCGGAGATGAGCGCCGAAGCCGCTCTTAAACTACAAACGCCTGGCCGAAGTGGAACGCGCCTTCCGCACGCTCAAGGGCGTGGACCTTCAGGTCTGGCCCATCCGTCACCGGCTTGAGAGCCGCGTCAAGGCCCATATCTTCCTCAGCATGCTGGCTTATTACGTGCAATGGCATCTGGCCGAAGCCTGGAAGCCACTTCTGTTTGCAGACGAAACTCCGGCAGCCGAGGCGCGCGAGCGCGATCCAGTGGCGCCGGCCAAGCGTTCCGCCGCTGCGCTCGCAAAAGCGCAGACGCGCCGCCTCGCCGATGGCGCGCCCGCCCTGAGCTTCCGCGGCCTGCTTACGCATCTCGCTACCATCGTGCGCAATACCATGCGCCCCAAGGACGCAAAGCCCGGCATGGGGACCTTCACCCTCACCACCGAGACTAACTCAAAGCAACGGCAAGCCCTCGATCTTGCCGCCGCAATCGCGGCGTAGACACCGCCGCGCCACCCGTTTCAATCGCAAGGGATTGAAATATCGAGAGAAACTTCAGTTCGACTGCAGGAGCTTCGGTTTAACCCGACTTCGCCGATTGGACCGATTATGACAGGCTAACGTCCTGATATATCGGAATCTGACTATTGAAAGTCGGCACCACAGCGGCTGGCTAGGCGGCCTTGGGCTTCGCGATCCTGGGCGGCGGCTGTGGCGGCAAGCGAAGCTTGAGTTTGTGCAGCAAGAGTAGGTGATCCTTCTCCGGCTGTGTGTAGCGGGTGAAGATTAGCGTGCGACCGTCCGTTGTGGGGAAGTGAACGTCCAGCATCTGGATCGCGGCGAACTTCTCAAGCACGGCGCGGGGCGTCAGTCCCGGCGCAAGCGCGTGAAGGCGTTGCTTCAGGGTTACCTGGAGGCAATAAGCGAGGAAGGCCACGAAGATGTGCGCCTCGATACGCTCGTCGGTCTGATGATAGACTGGCCGGATGGCGAGATCGCCCTTCAGTTCCTTGAACGCCTGCTCCACTTCGGTGAGTTGGATGTAAAAGGCCCACAACTCCGCCGGCGCCTTTCCTGTGAGATTGGAGCGCAGCAGATACCGGCCTTCGTGGCGCCGGCAGGCGCGCAAGCGCTTGCGGTTCAGCGTGAAGGTGAAGGTTTCCGGGGTGACGGGCTGGCCGGCCTTGGGCAGCGTGACGATGACGAGGCTTTTGGCGCGCCCAGCTTCCTTCTGCGCGGCTCCGATTTTCAGGAGCAGTTGATCGCGCGACGGCGCCTGTTTGAGGAGTTCCTTGAGCCGCGTCCAGTATTTCTTGAGCTTTCTGCGCCGCATGGCGCGCTCTTTCAGCACGCGGCCTTCGCTCTTGGCAAGGATGTAGACCTCGCCCTCCTGCTCCAAAAGCTTGACGCTGACCGCTTCCTTGGCCTGGCTCCAGGGCTTGCCGGTAAAATCCTTCTCAAGCGCCGTCAGCCTTCCCTTCGGCGTGCCGACAAGATAGCTCACCGGCGGCGAGGAGGCGCGCATCTTGGCCAGAGTTTCTTCAGTTGGAATGCCGCGATCCATCACCCATATGCGGTCCGCCTTGCCATATTGCTTCTCGATCTTGGCCAGAAAATCCGCAAGGGTGGTCTTGTCGCTGGTGTTTCCAGCCAGCACTTCGTAGGCCAGCGGAAGACCCTCAGGGGTTACGATGAGCGCAATCACAACCTGCACACAGTCCGGGCGTTTGTCGCGGCTGTAGCCGTGCTTGCGCTTGCCCTCGCTGGGCGGATCGCATTCGAAATAGGTGCTGGTCAGATCGTAGAGCAACACGTCGAAGCGCGGATTAAACAGAGTTTTCCAGCGTTCCGTGAGGTGCGTAAAGAGAGCCTCCTTGTGCTCCACAAGCTTGTCCAGGCAGCGGTAGAGCTTATGGCTTTCCGCCAGCTTGGCGTCCTCGCCCAGAAGATCGCCGATGGCGCTCCTGTCCCACCACTGTCTATGCAGCCGCCACTCGCTGCCCGGATCGATCAGCCGGTAGCAGGTCAGCGTTTTCAGGACGTTCAGCCAAGAAGTTCCTTTGCGGCTTGACGGGAGGCGTTCGTGCCAGAAGGCATCAAGCTGCAACTGCTCCCAGAGATCGAGCGCCAGCCAGCAGGCGCCCCACTGCCGCGGGCGGTGAAGCTCGAAATCCTTCAGGCGAACCTGCATCGCTTCGGGTAGCGCCTCGGACGCTGCGCGATCTTCCGGGAACAGGGCGATCTGCGTCATCCGCCCTGCGCCCTCGTCGAAAACCTCAAGCGCGCGACTCCACTGCGCCTGCTGGCCGCTGGCAATCTCGCCCAGGTACAGAACCTGCCGCTGAATGGTCTTGCCGCCGCTCACGCGCCGGTTCTCGACAACGCTCCAGTAGCGGTGCTCCTTGCCGTCCTTGATTCAACTCTTCGCCCGTAAGAACATGCGGGCAAGTGAGTCAGAAAACTACCCGGCCCGCAACGGGGTAGGTCGGCACCGCAGCCGTTTTGGGAGATGCCGACGCTGATTTATAGGAGCTTTCTGGCCGCAAAAGCCGCTTTTCAACAGCCAAAGGCGGTCGAATCGGCGAAGTCGGGTTAGCGCCGTTTGGCCACGTCAATATACTTTTCATAATCATGCTTGGCTACGTCATGTTCGCATACGTATGTACGAGGCTGTGTGAGAAGTCCGTACCCAAAAATTCTTTTAGAATGTTTTTGCGCTCTCCGTTATTGCTCGTATCAATCGCGGCGAAGTGCCAGCCAGCAACAAAGTCCAAATTCGTACTTGCAAAGCAAAATCGAGCGTTTCCTCCTTCAATCGAGCAATAACTTTAGCTGGTTATGGGAACAAAGTTCTAGCAGTTATTGAGGCGTGCGACTTCTCACACAGCCTCGAACCGAACTGGTCGACACTGGTTGGCGCGGCGATCATTATCTCTTCCGGAGGTTACTTGCTTTTCCGGGAACGTCACACGCCGGGTTCTTCGGCGACGGTGGCGGAAGGATAGGCTTCGCGCACACGGGCCGCGAGGCTGGCGAAGTTCCCCTCGCGAATGGATTGCCGGATGGCCGCCATGAGGTCCTGATAAAAATGGATGTTGGCCCAGCTCAGTATCATCGGCGCGAGATATTCTCCAGCGCGCAAAAGGTGATGGATGTAGGCTCGGGAGTAATGGCGCGCAGCGAGGCATGCGCTTGTTTCATCGAGGGGGTGCGTATCCTCGATATGGGCCGCGTTGCGCATGTTGAGCTTTCCGGCCCATGTGAAGGCTTGGCCGTGGCGGCCTGATCGGGTCGGCATGACACAATCGAACATGTCTATGCCGCGCTCGACCGCGCCGACGATGTCCGAGGGCGTGCCGGCGCCCATGAGATACCTAGGCTTCGTGGAGGGGAGGAGCGGCGTTGTGGTGGCGAGCGTCTCGAACATGAGCTTCTGGCCTTCGCCAACGGCAAGGCCGCCGACAGAGTAGCCATCAAAATCCATGGAGATAAGGGCTTCGACGGATTGTGCGCGAAGCTCCGGGTGTACGCCGCCCTGCACAATACCGAACAAGGCGCGTCCTGGCTCGCCGTGTTGCCCGAAGGCCGCAAGCGAGCGCTCGGCCCAGCGCAGCGACAGTTGCATCGAGCACTCAGCTTCGTCCCGCGTTGCGGGGAAAGGAGTGCATTCGTCGAACTGCATTTGGATGTCGGCGCCGAGAAGGTTTTGCACCTCAATAGAGCGCTCCGGGGTCAATTCGCATAATGCGCCGTCGATATGGGACCGGAAACTTACGCCGCGCTCGGAAACGGTGCGGAGCTGGCTCAGCGACATCACCTGATAGCCGCCCGAAATCGGTCAAGATTGGACCGTCCCACCGCATGAAGCGATGGAGCCCGCCGAGCCGCGCGATGCGCTCCGCGCCGGGGCGCAACATGAGGTGATAGGTATTGCCAAGAATGATGTCCGCGCCCGCGGCTTTTACATTGTCAAGGAACATAGCCTTGACCGCCCCCGCGGTCCCGACAGGCATGAACGCGGGGGTGCGGATAAGGCCACGAGGCGTCGCGATTTCGCCAAGCCGCGCTGCCCCGTCGTTTGCCAGAAGCTTGAAAGAGAAGGGCACAGTCATAGCGACAATTCCTCTGCCCTGCTTAACAGGCATGCGTCGCCGTAGGAGTAGAACCGAAAGCCCGCTCCGACGGCGTGGCCGTAGGCCTTTTTCATGAGAGCCGTGCCGGAGAAAGCGCAAACAAGCATGAAAAGCGTCGATTTCGGCAAATGGAAATTGGTCAGCAGCAAGTCGGCGCTGCGAAAGCGATGGCCCGGTCTGATGAAAAGCTTCGTGAAACCGTGACGCGCCTCGACCAAACCATCATCCCGCACGGCGGTTTCAAGAACGCGAAGTGAAGTGGTGCCAACTGCGATGAGCCGCCCTCCCTTAGCGCGGCTGCAATTGATGATGCGGGCGGCATCGCTGGAAATCTCGTACCACTCGGGATGGAACGCGTGATCCTCAATCTTGCCAGTTTTTACTGGAAGAAACGTCCCCGCCCCCACATGCAGCGTTACAAAGGCGCTGCGGATGCCCTTGGCCGCCAGGCTCTCAAACAACTCGGGCGTGAAGTGGAGACCGGCTGTTGGCGCGGCGACTGCGCCTTCTGCTTTAGCGTAGACGGTCTGATAATCGGTGCGGTCGCGATCGTCTGATGGCCGCGTCCTTGCGATGTAAGGAGGCAGCGGCATTACGCCATGCTTTGCCATGATCGTTTCTAAAGTCGCGCCTCCGCAAGCCCGTACCACGATCTCCCCCTCTTCTCCTTTCGCGATGACAGCCAGGAGGGACTGTTCGCCGTTCCGATCGAAGACGATGTTATCACCGGGGCGCAACCGCCGCGCTGGGCGGGCAAGGGCCTTCCAGACGCCATCGTGACGCCGCTCGATAAGTGTGAGGGAGATCTCAACGGCGGGGGCCTCAACGAACTTGGGCTGGGCGATAACCGCATAACTCAGCGGTAAGAACCTTAGTGTCGTTGAACACCATGAGATCGCCAGGCTGCAGAAACGAGGCCAGATCCCGCACGCTCCCTTCAGAGAGCGGATCGAACGAAGCTGGATTGACGCAGAGAAGCCTCGCCGAATCTCTCGGCGAGGCTGGTCTGAGAGCAATTGACGATCCTGGCAGCTCGAAATGGAAGTCTTTTAAAAGCACGGTCAATTGGCCGCTAAAAAAAGAGTGCTTGCAAGGTCTGTATGCAACGCTTTGAGATCGCCGTCACCGCAAATTTGGGCTGGAGCAGCCTCCGCGAGCAATTCAAGGGCAAACCTCGATGCCGCTGCAGAACGCCACGGAGGCAAGCGCCGCCTCGCGATGATAGGCACGCTTTCCGAAGCGCGAACCGCGCCACTTTAGGCGGTGTCGCCGACACGTATGGTGATAATCTTGTCAGGGTTCTTGACGGGCTCGCCGCGCTTAACCTTGTCTATATTTTCCATACCCTCTACGACCTTGCCCCAGACGGTATACTTGCCATCGAGAAAGGTTGCGTCATCGAAGCAGATAAAGAACTGGCTATCCGCGCTATCGGGGTGATTTGCTCGGGCCATTGAAACAGTGCCGCGCATATGCGGCTCTTTGCTGAATTCCGCCTTTAAATTCTTGCCCGAACCTTGCCGCCCGGTTCCGGTAGGGTCCCCCGTCTGGGCCATGAAGCCTTCAATGACACGGTGGAAGACAACGCCGTCGTAAAATTTCTGGTTCACAAGCTCCTTTATCCGGGCGACGTGGTTGGGCGCGAGATCAGGCCGAAGCTCGATCACGACACGGCCTTGGGTTGTTTCCAGGACCAATGTATTTTCTTTTTCTGGGGATGCCATATCTTACTCTTTCCTCGCGCCGCCTAAAGGGAAACTTCTACCACCCAAACACGGCGCATTCATTACTAATCTCACCATAAATGTGGTGATCAGCGGGCGTCTGACGCAAGTTGCAATTTGATAATCTTATCGGGATTGAACACCCGGCCATCACCGCCTGATCCTTTTTTGATGCGGTCGACGAGTTGCATGCCCTCGGTCACCTCCCCCCAAACAGTGTAGGTTCCGTTAAGGTGCGGGGCGTCTTCAAGGCAAATGAAGAATTGGCTGTTGGCCGAATTGGGGTTGCCGGAACGAGCCGCCCCCACGGTTCCACGCTTGAATGGCGTTGAAGTGAATTCAGCCGCTAGATCCGGGTATTTCGAGCCCCCCGTTCCATCGCCCTTCGGATCGCCGGTCTGGGCCATAAACCCCGCTATGACGCGATGGAAGGTGAGACCATCATAAAAGCCTTCTTTTATGAGCCTCTTGATGCGCTGGACGTGCTTGGGCGCGAGGTCCGGGCGTAGTTCGATGACGACGCGGCCATCTTTCAGATCCAAATAAAGGGTGTTATCTGGGCTGGCTGCGTGCGCGCCGGCCGAAGCTAAGGCGAGCGCGAGCGATGCAAGCAGCGGCACGAATAAACTGGAACGAAACATGAGTAGACCTCTGCGGCTATTGATTGTTTTACCGTTTGAGCGCCTAACCGCGCATCAGAGCGGGGGTTAGGCGTGCTCATAGGCGCTGAACTTTGTCTTTAATTCGCTGAAGCACGGCCGGGGAAACGAAGCGGGAGACGTCCCCGCCAAGTCTCGCGATCTGGCGAACGAGCGTTGCGGTAATGTGCGCGGCGCCCGGAGACGCCGCGAGAAATGCCGTCTCGATATCGGGAGCTAAGCCCTTGTTCATGCCGAAAAGCTGCATTTCGTAGCCGAGGTCGGCTCCATCCCGTAATCCCCTCAAGATAAACTGAGCACCGTTCTGCCGGGCGGCGTCGACAGTGAGGCCTTGGAAAAGCACCACGTCTCCGCGATCTTCGGCCCCAAGACTATCGAGTTCGCCTTTCAGCATGGCGATGCGCTCTGCATCTGTGAACAGGGGCGCTTTTGAGGGATGTACTCCCACGCCGATTACGAGGCGATCGAAGAGGTTAAGACCGCAACTCATGACGTCGCGATGGCCGAGCGTCGGAGGATCGAAGCTTCCCGGATAAAAACCGCAACGCATGCGAAGTAAACTCCCAGCCTATTCCGAAGCCTCTTCGCCGCTTTCGGGATCGCTGCCGCCATTGCCGTTGCTGTCGTCGTTGATAAGTTCGGCGGAAACTACGCGCTCGTCCTGATCGGTCCTAAAGATCGTGACGCCTTGCGCCGAGCGTCCTGTGATCGAAATTCCCTCGACCGGGCAACGGATAAGCTTGCCGCCATTTGTAACCAGCATGACCTGATCAGTATCCTCAACCGGGAAGCACGCAATGAGGCGGCCGTTACGTTCATTCACAGCCATGGCGATGATGCCTTTGCCGCCACGGCCCGAAGTCCTGTATTCATAGGACGAGGTCCGTTTTCCGAAGCCACGCACGGACATCGTCAACACATATTGCTCGGCGGCGCCCATCTCGCCGTAGCGCGACGGCGTAAGATCAGCGATGTCTGTGCTTTCGATGGTTTCACCGTCGTCGAGGCTCTCGCCCTCCACCGCGACGATTTCCCCTTCCACAGCTTCGCCAGCTTCTGGGGATGCCCGTTCGCCCGCCGCGGCCCTCCGCATTGCGTTCGCCTGCTTGAGATAAGCAGCCCGCTCCGCAGGGGTCGCGTCCATATGGCGAAGTATCGCCAGCGAAATGACGCGATCTTGATTCTCGAGCTTTATTCCGCGCACTCCTGTCGATTCACGCCCCTTGAAAATGCGAACATCGGTGACCGGAAAGCGGATCGCCTGGCCATTGGCGGTTGTCAGCAAGATGTCGTCTGTTTCGCGGCAGAGTTGTGCTCCCGCGATCTCGTCGCCCGGATCGAGCTTCATCGCGATCTTACCGTTTTGACGGACTTCCGCGAAATCTGCAAGCTCGTTGCGCCGTACATTCCCGGAGCGTGTTGCGAAAAGAATGAAAACGCCGCTTTCGTCGCGCTCCTCTTCCGGAAGCGGCAGAATGGATGTGATGGTCTCGTCCTGCTGCAGTGGAAGCAAATTGATCAGCGCCTTGCCTCGCGCTTGCGGCGCTGACAATGGAAGGCGCCACACCTTCATTTTGTAGGCCATGCCGCGCGAGGAGAGAAAAAGCACGGGCGTGTGCGTATTGGCGACGAAGAGCCTCGTCACGAAATCTTCGTCGCGCGTCGTCATTCCGGCGCGGCCTTTGCCGCCCCTGCGTTGAGCGCGATAGGTCGACAGCGGCACGCGCTTGATGTAGCCTCGATGGCTGACGGTAACGACCATATCCTCTTTCTGAATAAGGTCTTCATCCTCGACCTCACCTTCCACATCAAGGATCTCAGTGCGGCGCGGCGTGGCGAATTCTTCCTTGATAGCAATGAGTTCATCACGCACGATGCCGATCACACGCGCTCGCGAACTTAGAATGTCGAGATAATCTCGTATTTTATCGGCCAATCCCTTGAGCTCGTCGCCGATCTCATCTCGCCCCAGCGCGGTCAAGCGCTGCAGACGCAAATCGAGAATGGCGCGTGCCTGATCGATGGACAGGCGATAGACATTTCCAGCGAGTATTGCGGAACGCGGATCGTCGATTAATGCGAGAAGGGGCGCGATATCTTCCGCCGGCCAGTCCCGCGCCATAAGCTGCTCGCGCGCTGTCGCTGGGTCTGGGGCGGTGCGGATCAACTTAATAACCTCGTCGATATTGGCGACTGCAGTAGCCAATCCCACAAGTACGTGAGCGCGGTCGCGAGCTTTTCCAAGCAGGAATTTCGTCCGGCGGGTGACGACCGTTTCGCGGAACTGTGTGAAAGCCTGGATGAAATCGTAAAGAGTATGCTGTTCAGGGCGCCCGCTGTTCAGGGCGACCATATTGGCCGCGAATGCGGTTTGGAGCGTCGTGAAACGATAGAGCTGGTTCAGCACAACGTCGGGCATCGCGTCGCGCTTTAGCTCAATGACGACGCGGTAACCGTCGCGGTCAAACTCGTCGCGCACGTCCGAAATGCCCTCGATGCGCTTTTCACGCACGAGTTCCGCGATACGCTCTTGCAGCACCGCCTTGTTAATCTGATAGGGGATTTCCGTGACGATCAGCGCGTCGCGATCTTTTCGGATCGTCTCGACGTGGATCCTGCCGCGAACGACGATCGAGCCGCGCCCTCTCAGGTAAGCAGCTCGGATGCCGACGCGTCCCATGATAACGCCACCCGTGGGAAAATCGGGGCCGGGCACGTGCTCCATGAGCTGTTCAACGGTAATACTGGGAGTATCCAGAAACGCCAAGCAGGCGTTGATGACTTCGCCTAGATTATGGGGGGGAATGTTCGTCGCCATGCCGACGGCGATGCCGCCGGCGCCATTTACTAGGAGATTGGGGAAGCGAGCGGGAAGCACCTTTGGCTCACGCTCGGAGTTGTCATAGTTGTCCTGGAAATCGACGGTGTCGTTTTCCAAATCTTGGAGGAGAGTTTCGGAGATCTTTTCAAGGCGGACCTCTGTGTACCGCATTGCAGCGGGAGGGTCGCCGTCGACCGAGCCGAAATTGCCCTGGCCGTCGATCAAGGGGACCCGCATGGAAAAATCTTGCACCATGCGAACAAGCGCGTCGTAAACTGACTGGTCGCCGTGCGGATGATATTTACCGATAACATCGCCAACGACACGGGCAGACTTCCGGTAAGGCTTATTCCACTGGTATCCCGTCTCGTACATCGAGTAGAGGATACGGCGGTGAACCGGCTTCAGGCCGTCACGCACATCTGGCAGCGCACGCGAAACGATCACGCTCATTGCATAGTCGAGATACGAGCGCTTCATTTCGTCGGTGATGAGGATAGGACGAATTTCACCCGCGCCGCGATCGCCTTGATTGCCGTCGGAATTGCCTGCCAAACCTAAACCCTTGGCTTCTTAGAGGAAGTCTGCCGGAAGCCTCTTTGAACTAAACTAAACGTCATATATAGGAAACGCTCAAGAACAATCGGAGGACATCTCTCCAAAACCTCGGCGGATCAAAATGGAATTTCATCATCAAGATCCTTTTCGAAGGATTTTGGAGCAGAGCTTTCCCGGCTCTTCCCCCCGCCGACGCTCTTGACGACGCTCCGGCTGGTATCGCCAGCGCCTCCTTCGAAGTCGGCTTGTCCGCTGTCGTTAAATCCGGAGGAGGCGCTGTTGCGGCCATCCAGCATCGTGAGCTGACCGCTGTAGTTTTGTAGGACGACTTCAGTGGTATAACGGTCGTTGCCAGTGTTATCCTGCCACTTGCGAGTTTGAAGCTGGCCCTCAATGTAGACTTTTGCGCCTTTTTTTAAGTATTGCTGCGCGACCTTGCCGAGTTGCTCATTGAATATAACGACGCTGTGCCACTCGGTCTTCTCGCGCCTTTCGCCTGACTGCTTGTCGCGCCAGCTGTCCGTGGTTGCGAGCCTCAAATTGCAGATTGCCCGCCCGTCCTGCGTGTGGCGCACTTCCGGGTCGGCGCCGAGATTGCCGATAAGGATGACCTTATTAACTGAGCCCGCCATGAGAGCTCCTTTCATAGAACAGTGAGTCGTCGCAGAGTTTACACTAAGCGATTTGCGCGCATGACTCGTTCCGCTGGTTATCCACACGTAGGCCGATGATGCGTTCGCCTTATGTTCTAATAACGGCGTCGACCCATGTCAAGGCGTGCGGTCATGCCCACCGCTGCTACGCTCACAAAAACATTGCAGCTGTGTGAAACGGCTTGGAATTTCGGGGCCAAAAAACCACACCACATCACAAATTCAGCCAAGATCCCGCTCCAACCACTCCATTCACGCGAAAGGTTATTGACGCGTGAAGCTACACGGCTCGAAGGTTCTCCACGCCAACCGGCCAATTTGGGCTGATTCTGTTGGCGTAAACTAAAGTTATGCTCTTGACCGGGCTGGCTGAAGGTACAACATCCCGCATTGATTGGGACAGGATCGATTGTGCGACGGCCATCACGCAGAGAGCGCTGGATTTCTCCTTAGAAGGCATGAATAAGAAGGAACTGAGATGACGAAAACGCAAGCGGCGGCGGCGCCCAAAACGGCTGCAAAACCAGTGAAGGCCGACATTGTTACACTTCGCCATCTAGCGACAGAAGTTGCTGAAACGCACGGAATATCTCAGAAACAGGCAAACGAAGTACTTGCCGAGGCTATCACGAGCATCGGCAAGCATCTTAAGAAGGGCTCGCGGATTCGCATAGCCGGCCTGGGTACACTTGAAGTGCGCAAGCGGGCAGCGCGCATGGGACGCAATCCCGCAACCGGCGAAGCGATAAAAATCAAAGCGAGCAAAAAAGTTGCTTTCCGCGCGGCAAAGGACCTGAGCGAGACAATCTAAGGGGTCTTTTTGCAGCGGGGACTTCCACTTTGATCGTCCTCACTTTGGGCGGCCGAAGCACGGTGTTGCTTCTGCGCGCTCGGCGAGAATGTTTTTGATGGCAGTCATTTCTTTCTCGATAGCGCTTAGCCGCTTATCAGTTTCGGTTTTGTCGCGCGCAATGCCAGACATGACGCTGCCAACGGTGTATCCCGCAACCACCAGAAACACGCCAAAGGTTATAACCATGGCGAAGGGCAAATAGATGCGTGTCAACGAGATTTCATGGCGGCCGATCACACCTGCCTCAGGATGAGGCGGTGGAAGCGCTCCATCCTGCGCAATGGCTGTCATCGGCTGCGCCTTTCTACCCTCGCCGTGGGGCAGGTCTTCTGGGTGACAGCAAATTTCGCTCTAGCGATAGCTTTGCCCTCTTCGATGTAATAAAAGCGTAGGTAAAGGAATCCAAGCAACGTTGCCATCAAGCAAAGGGTGACGCGACCTTCCGCGCTTTTCGACAAAGACGCCAGGATTTCGCCGATCGCCGTTACGGCAGCGCCTATAACCTGCCCGATTCCACTGACGATCGGCCCCGATTGGCCCCAAAAAAGCGATAGCGGCGGCCGACAACCCAACCTTAGCCGCGCCGACCGCTAATCGTGCCCACACCGAGGCAACAAAGCTCAAGAACGCGCTCATGATATGGTCTCCGTCTTAGGGGTATGCATTTGGCCCTGTGCAGGGCCCTGATAATCGAAGTTCTGATAAGCCTTGACATGGTCGCTGCGCAAAAGCCGGATCAGGGCGATTACCGCAATGAAGACTGCGCACAGAAGAAGCCAGCGATTGGTGGTCGCCCAATGCAATATGCCCTGGAGAGGCTCGAAAGCTGAACGCGCGCCATTGATGCTGTCGAGCACGTTATCGCTTCCAAAAGTTTCCGCCGCGGCCGCGCCGCCGAATAGCCACGCGAAGATGCGTTGCAGGAGGTTCATCCGTCGGACCGGCTCATCGCCTGCGTCTTCAAGATCGCGGTGTGTCGCGGTTCGGCGCTGAGGCAGCATCGGCTCAGCTCCGGCGAGAACGCTGTTGTATGCGGCCTGCCAAATGCCAGGATCGCCGCCAAGATCGTGGTCATGCTGGAAGAGCACCACCGCGCGATATGTCTGCTCGCCGAAAACACCGTCAATCGCTCCGGCGGGGTAGCCAAGTTTGCGAAGCTTTTGCTGAAGAGCGATAACTTCAGCGCCCCTCATCCCGGCATGCAAGCTTCCATCGTCGGGAGCTTGGGCCTCAAGTTGCCCCGTCATGGCGCGCGCTTCGATGCGTATCGAGGTCACTCTGCGCCGCCAGCCTTCCCCGAACACGCGCCATAGTTTACCCAAGCGCTGGAGGTACTCGAGACGAATATTGCAATAAGCCTCGATGTCCTGGCCGGAGTTAGATTGGAGCCACTGCCTCGCCCGGCCAACACCGGAATTAACAGCGGCGTCGAAAACGCAAAGATCGAAACCAGCGGGCAATTCATCGCAGTTCATCATATTCCAATATTCGCCGCGATAGATTGCCTGTAATTCGTCTTCGTCGATTTGGCAGACGGGGCGCGTGCGCTTGCCTTGTTTTTTGCGCCAAGTGTCGTATTCGCGTTGAATGACTCCCCGCATCGTCGGGCCGCCCGGATCGTCGGGGTGATTGGAATAGCCGCCTTCCCATTTCAGTGTAATGGCAAGGCAGCGCTCGAAATTGTCAGAAGCCATTGGCTCCCCCTTTACAAGTTCAGCGAGTTCTGGAGGATGGGGACGTTTGGGAATCTGCCTGCTTAGGAGCGGTCTCCGTGGCCAGAAATGCCCACGGTCATCGCGCCCTAAGATTGAGAGGTTGCCGCATTGGCAGAAGCAGGGCATTAAGCGCCGAAGCCGCGCGGGACGCATCCGCGCGCGGCTCAGTTGATGTTCCGTCTAAAGTTGGCCCTTGTCGAGGGGCGCAACCGTTATGGTCACGGTGAGAGCCGATGTCATGGCGTTCCCCACTTGTTCTTGATATAAGTCTGGAGCGTTGCAAGATTTGGCGAGCTAAGCTGACCGGAGTAGACGCCAAACTCGCCTATCTCTCCATTGGAGTATGCTGCGCCGCCATAACCAAAGACGTTATAGTTATTATTCGATTGGGATGTACTGCTATAAGCGCCGCCCGGATTTGTCTCGTTGAAATAAAAATATGACGAGGAGCCATTATAAAACCCATACAAAGCATTATATACGATACTAGACTCGGTATTGGACTTCTCGTATCCGGCTGTTCCTTGCATGTAAATGTGCTGGTCAGAATACCAGTCAAAGACGTCATTTCCGGTATTGACTGTGCTGCCTAAAGTTAACGAGATGTTCGATCCAGACGGTCCTCCTCTACGCATTACGGCGAATATAGTATGGTTATTCGTGGCGTTGAGCGTTGACGCCAGGGACATTTTTTGAGAGTTGGACGCAGTAAACCGGGCTGTATTGAGACCGTTCTGGGCCGAAACCTGTTGCGTCGGCCGTTGGCTGGAAGTTCCTTGCGACAGGTTATAGCCATTGCCGCTCTTATCCACGACCGCGCTATATGCGCCGGAAACTATAGTCGTGTTTCCGGCGTCGCTAAAATCGTACCAGGCAAGCAAGCCGCCAGGTGACGCGGGCGTCCAGCCGCCGCCTGATCCGCTAGCGCCTGGGTAAGGATGACAGGGAAACGTCATATAATTTCTCTCACATTGAGGTAAGATCCATGCGGGGTGACGACATAGTCGCATTGCCAGCAACTTCCGGCCGTTGTGTTGAAGGCGCTGGCGTTGTTCACCTTCGTCCATGCGGAGGTGGTTATGGCTCCGGGCGTGCTGCCATTATAGATCTCGACCACTCCGCTTGCGCAGTTGGCTGGGGAGGTCAAAGTTGGGGGAGCCAAAGTAAATGCCCCATTGTTGGTGATGGTGCAATAGTCGCCAAGCGCAGGGTTTACTGTGATTGTGCCGCTTGAAACTGAGCCCAAAGCGTTCGCGGTCGCGGTATATCCAGCAGTTAGATTTACCGTGGCGTTGTTGTATACGACGTTGGGAGCGTTGAGTGTCCCGTTTGGGTACCATGTCCCCCGGATCGTCCCGGTATGATCAATCATGATCAGGCCGGGGAGTGTATCCGAGACGGATTGCCCGGAATGCACGCCTAGAATATAGGGCGGATTGTTGCCCGACGACGCTTCGCCACGGAATCGGATGCCGTGACCTATCGAGGAGCCCGGAGCATAGCCCACAACCTCAAAATCGTTGCCAGCCCAAGAAAAATTGCTATTCGATCCCTCCCATTCCATGTGTCCATTCAGAGGCTGGAGCACAAGAGCGTTCGGATTGTTGATCGTGAGCCGGTTGGCGCCGTTGCCGTTGATCTGGGGATAGTTCGGGTCCTGCCAGAACGACATGCCGTAATTGCCGTTCGTGCACATCGCGAAGCCCTGTTGTGTCTCATCCCAGATGATGCCCGGCTTGAGACCGTTAGCGTCATTGAATGTAAGGGACGGCAAGGTTTGAGTGCCGTTTGGCAGCACAAGCTGACCGCCCTGAGCAAGGCTGAGGCCGCCCAAAAGCGACTTCTGGGTGAACGCAACCGGTTTGAGCGACAGGGACGTAATGGTGACATTCAAGGTGCTGGAGTAGTTTGTGATTTGCAGCTCTTCATTCGAAGTAGCGCCGGGGCTGAGCCAGTAAAAGTCGAATGTTCCCGCTCCTAACACCGTATCGAAGGCGATTCCGGGAGGTGTCCCGAGGGCGAAGGCCAGCTTTGCTCCTGCATTGACGCTCACGACGGCATGACAATGATAGATCGAGTTCGCCGCGAGCTGGTTGCCGGTGTTCAGCGTCATGGAACCACCGGCCGCGATGACAACGCCACCGCCCGTGTTCCATGTCGAGGAAACAGCCGTCCAGCCAGTCAAGTTTGTGGCGAAGCTTGGATTTGGGTTGAGTTCGGCTCCGGCAGTGAAATTGTCGGTCCACGAAAGTCTTGTGTCGTTCCCCTGCACGACTTGCCCGCTTGAGGCGTTGCCGCTCACCGCAACATTCAGCGCTGCGGCCGTGCCGAGCGTTGGCGTTCCGGAAAGGCTCGAATAGGCGCCCGATGTGGCTACAGTCGCCAGCGTTGGCTTGTTCAGGATCTGTGCTGTGCCTGATGTGGCGTTCCAGTCGCTGTTGACCTGAGCCGCGGGAATCGTGGGCTTACTGGAAAGATCGGTATAGCTTCCCGATGTGGCGACGGTCGCTAGGCCGGATACGTCCGAAGCTACGATTGCAAGCGCCGACTTGAGAGACGAAGCAGAAATATTACCATAGAGGCCAGCGACTTGGATGACCTCGTTCGTGACGCCGTCGATCTTATCCCAGGCGATACCGTCGAAAATAATTGTGTCGCCGGCATTCCAAGATGCAACACCGTCGATGGAGGTCGTTCCGGCGACGCTGACCTTGTAGTAACTGCCCTTCGTTCCCACGCCGCTTGCCAATGCGGGCGTGTTTGTGCTGGCGTTCCATACGCCTTGGTAAACCACGGCGCCGACAAGCGATGCCGGGATTTGGCCGGCAGTGAGATGACCGCCGCCATCGAGCGTGGCGATGCCATTGTTGGCGCCCAATTGCCGATCCAAGTACGCGGTTGTGGCGAGATTGGTGGAATTGTCACCCGCGGTTGGGGTCGGCGCAGCTGGATTACCTGTAAAGGTGGGAGAGTTGAGGGGGGCATAGGCGCCCGAGAGTCCCGTGACCTGAGAAGCGGCGATTGAGACTGGATCGCTGCCGCCACTGGCGTGGCTGGCCGCGTGCGCCAAGGGTGTACGGCTATCGGAAAGCCTCGTGTCGCTGCCGGTAACCACCTGGCTTGAAGACGCGTTGCCACTTGCCGGAACATTCAAGGGTGCGGCTGTGCCAAGCGCCGGCTTGTTCAGGATTTGAGTGACGCCAGACGAAGCATTCCAATCTGAGTTAACTTGGGCTGAGGGGATCGGTGGCTGATTAGACAGATCGGTATAGCTTCCCGACGTGGCGACGGTCGCCAAGGCCGGTTTATTCAAGATTTGAGCGACGCCGCTTGAGGCGCTCCAATCGCTGTTGACCTGCGCGGCTGGGATCGTGGGCTTATTCGACAGGTCGCTGTAGGAGCCAGAGGTCGCGACGGCGGCGAGACCATCGATCTTGGCAGCTCGGGCACTGTCCAGAGCGCCTGCAGATGTGGAGGTAGCAGCGGGTATTGTTGCGCCACCGCCACTTGACGACCCAATGGAAATCGCCGAGGCAGTTTCCGTAACAGTCAGATTCGTGACGGAAGATGCAACTCCGTAAAAATTGATCGTATCTCCGCTTAAAACGCCGGTTCCTGTTACTGCAGCCGAAAGCGTGACGGTTGTCGATGTTATGGAAGCAACCGTCGTTCCAGACGGGATAACTCCGGCTGTTTCGGTATCCGTGACAATCATTCCCGCGTCAATTGACGCCGGAACGGAAGAGAAAGTCAGAGTTGTTCCCGACGGAGTTGCAGCGCTTGTGGTGAGGTTCACGCTAACTGCAGACGCTGGCGGAGTGGCCCAGCCGCCGGACGCGCTTAGAAACATATTGGCAAGCGCATCGCCCGCGGCTGGGGCAGGGACAAGACCCGAGGTTCCGCCTGAGCCGCTGTCGCCTGTGAAAACGACGATCGAAGTGGCGAGAGGTATGTTGTCGTCCGGCCAAGGCGAAACAGTAACGCTGGAGGTTGTCAAGACCTCCTTATAATTTGCTGCGGAGCCAAGGTAGACATCCACATCAATGCGTCCCGAGCCGTCAAGGACTATAGGATTGGTGTTCGGAATTGCGCCTGCGCTGTCCGAGTATGTGTTCTGGAGCGTCGTTGAGCCCGCGACGTAATAGTATAGGTTCCCAAGAGCAAGCGGATTGCCGTTGCTGTCGAAGAATTGATACCCTTTTGGGTAACGGAGGCGAGTAATCATATTTCCTCACTTATTTGAGTATAACGACTGCTCGGATCAGAGGGATCGCCTTTTGTCCGGCATCGCTTGCTTGAGCAACCGCCTATGCGGGCGCTCGTGCGGGTTTCCTCGAGGTTTTGAGCTTCCTCGAGCTGGCAGTGACCGAAGCGTTAGAGCCGGATCACGCTGTGAACTGACGGAGAACCGGTCTCCAATTTTCCTGATCGCGCTCTAGGCTTCAGTGGGTGATTGGATATTTCGTGCAGAAAGGGTTGGACGGCGCCTGAATTCGCGCAGTTCCTGCGGAACAGGTTCCGACCGCTAGCCGGATCAACTGATTCGAGAAAAGCCTAGGCCACGCCGTAAGCGAAGCGCACCGTGATTTGCTATGCGCCAGCAGGCACCGGCGATACGAGTTCGATAACGCGGATAAGGTGAAGGAGACTGGCCTCTCGGTGTTCTTGCTCCCGTTTGTTATCGTCCTTGATTGCCATGCGGCCCATCCAGGTTAAAGTTACTGGATAGGACTTACATAAGCTGGGCTTATTCCCTGCTCGATCGCATTCGTTACGAAAGCCGCACGCTATGCAGCCCCTGGATTTCGCCGCCTTTCATGAAGCCGCGCTCGAAGCCGACGAGATCAAGCATAGCCTTTTGCTGAATATCATAGGTCATATGCGAAGCCACCCGGGGTTAAGCGGGATCAAAGCCTGGACGCTTGGTCAGCCAGGCGAATGCGCAATGCAAACGCCCGGCTATCCGATCGTTTTGGGGAATTTGTCGATGACTCAATGCGTCTCCCTGGCAGAGATGACGCGGGAGATAGACTATCCTGGCGTTGTCGGGCCGGGCAAAACAGCCTTATGCTTCGCCGAGAGAGCGGCAGGCCTAGGGGTCGAGTTCTGTGAGAGGATTCCTCAGCAAATTCAATTACTCAGAATAGCTCCACAAGTGCCGAGCGTGCCCGGTCTGATGCGACTCCTTGGACCCAAAGACTTCAATATTTTTCGCGCCTGGACCAACGCCTTCATCCGCGAGGCTATTCCATCCGATCCTGTTCCAACAGGCGATGCGTTGCAGGATGCCTTGCGTTCCCGGCGTCACTGGCTTTGGATCTTGGAAAACAGACCTGTTTCGATGGCGGCAATCTCGCGCCGCAATCGAACCGCGGCCTCCATCAATTCAGTGTATACACCCCCCGAATGCCGAAACAGGGGGTTCGGCGCGGCCGTTACCGCTGTTGTCGCGCGCCAAATCTTCGCTGAGGGCCGGAACGCGGCCTATCTTTATACCGACCTTCGGAATCCGGCTTCCAATCGCTGCTATGCCAAACTCGGCTTTCGGCCTGTTTGTGAAAGCTGGCTCATCATACGCCCAAGGCTGCTCCCCGGTGAACCTTAACCGCATCTCACTCCGCTAAAGATCAATAGGCAGTGATCAGCCGGATTGAAAACCTTGAGTGTGGAGTTCTGAGATGAAGACGTTGTTCCTGGCCGTTTCCGCAGCGGGGTTCGTTCGCTGCATATCAATGGCGAATGCTTGCGGGATGTCCCAGGCGGCTGACCGGCTGACCGACGCGGTCAACGGTAGCGCACTAAGGATGCGCGGACAATTGCTCTGCCGGAGTTAACCCCTTGGCGGCTGCAGTGCGGGGGGCGGCCTTTGGCTTATCGGCGAACTGGAAGACATATCGCATTGCGTTGTCGATGGTGGCCTCCCAAACCTTCCAGCTGTGATCGCCATCGACGACGCGTAACTCGACCTGATTGGGCTGGCGTTCGTACATTCGTTTGAATAAAAGCGCTGTTTCGAACGCAACGCCGAATTTGTCATTGTCGCCGGATACGAGGTAAAGAGGCACGCGGAAAGACTGCGCAAAATATCGGTCCAAAAGAGTTGGATAGTTATGTGCGTCCCACGCTGCCTGATCAAATTGCCCGTTTTGGGCGAGAAACGGCGGCTGGATCCGCGCCGCGGATTGCAGCGGCACAGATTTAGTGTAAACGGCCGGGCTCAGGGCGGCCGCCGCTGCGATACGGTCCGGATAGCGCAGCGCAAAGCGAACAGCGCCATAGCCGCCCGCCGAAAGACCCGCAAGGAGCCTCCCGCCTCGGGTCTCGATTGTGCGATAACGCATGTCGATGATTGGGACGAGGTCCGACCAGAAGGCCGTCTCCGCCTTGTCCTTCGCGCCGTCAACCCACCAGCAGGCGGGGCAACCTGGCATTACAATAATGGAAGGCGGAATCTCGCCGCTGGCGATCAGCCGGTCAGCCTTTTCCCGGATATGGCCGAGTTCGGACCAGGTACGCTCGTCACCGCCGGCCCCGTGAAGGAGGTAAAGCACGGGGTAGTGCTGCCGTCCGCCTTGATAACCATCCGGAAGATAAACCTTGTAGGGCATATCACGCCCAAGCGCCGTCGAAGGCAATGCCTCCGTTCGGATTTCACCTGCGTAAGCAAGGGCCGTTTGCCATGCAAAAAACGCAATAAAGGTCCATCCTATTCTCGCCATCAAGACAACCATTTCGTGCGCTTTGGCGTATCCCTCTTTGTTTAGGCTCACTATCCCCACCCTTTCCCTTCAAAGGGGAATGATGGACAAATCCTCGCCAGAAATATGGCCACAACTTTAGAGTAGCATGAGCTGATCAAAATGGCACCCCTTGGCGCACAATCTTTAGGCGAAACCGAAGAACTGTTAACCAAGCTTTCGGCGAAAACGAAGACGGTTAAACAGAGCCGTTTGTCAGCGCAGGAGTTCACAAAAAATGCCTTTCAGTTCTATTGACAGCGCTACTGATGCGTTCCTAGCTGTTAGCCTAGACGATGGAGAGACTCCCCAAAATTGACCATGGCTACTTTGCCTATTTTGTGCGACGCCACCGCACACGGCTTTTTTTTCGACTTTGATGGCACTCTCACCGAGATCGCAGAAACGCCGGGCGCGGTTGTTGTCGAAGCGCGGGCGCGGGAAGCTTTGGAAACTCTTTTCGAGATCGCTTCGGGTGCAGTCGCCATCGTGACCGGGAGAGAAATCGACTCGATCGACAAATTCCTGGCTCCGCTGAAGCTCCCTGTGGCAGGCGTCCACGGTTATGAGCGGCGAAACGGCGAGACTACGGTCTCAGTTGCAGGCACAGAAGAAGGCGCGGCGCGGGCAATGGAAAAAGTTCTTACGTCCTTCGTCAGTCACAACCCTGGACTCCTCCTTGAAAAAAAGCGGGGCGCGTTGGCTTTGCATTACCGTCTCCGTGCGGAGCTTGAAACGCTTTGCTTGTCGCTTGTGGAAGAACTCGCTTCCAGATTGCAGGATGCTGTGCTGACGCGCGGAAAGATGGTCATCGAGATGCGCTTACACACGGCGACGAAAGGCACTGCGATTAACGATTTTCTTCAAGAAGCGCCCTTTAAAGGCCGCCTTCCGTTTTTTGCCGGCGATGACGTGACCGATGAGGATGCGTTCACTGCTATTAATGCATTGGGTGGGATCTCGGTCAAAGTTGGCCCCGGCGAAACAGCAGCGCGAGTGCGCGTCGCCAGCGTCGATGAATTTCTCACTTGGCTTCTCATCACCGCTCAAACGCTCAAGGGAAATTGAAAGTCATGGGTACTCTCGACCTCGGGCTTATTGGAAATTGCAGCATCAGCGCCCTTGTCGACAAAACCGCCCGGATCGTTTGGTGCTGTCTGCCGAGGTTCGACGGCGATCCCATTTTTCACCAGCTCTTAGGGAGCGCCAGCCGCGACCCAAGCGATGGAGCGTTTACTGTTGAGCTTTTGGATTTCAAGACATCCGAGCAGGCATACGTACCCAATACGGCAATCCTGAAAACCGTTCTTCACGGCGAAAGCGGGTCGATCGAGGTTACCGACTTCATACCGCGCTTTTATTCCCGAAACCGGCCGTTCCGTCCCCAGACCCTAATCCGCAGGATCTCGGTAAAGGAAGGGCGGCCTCGCATTCGCATCAAGATGAGGCCTCGTTTCAGATACGGCGAGGCTGGACCTTCAGTGACTTCGGGCTCTAATCATATCCGTTATTGCGGGCAGGATATGACGCTGCGTGTGACGACCGACGCCCCGATCGACTACATCCTCAAAGAAACTGCTTTCAATCTCGGCGATCCGCTAAACTTTGTTCTTGGGCCTGACGAGACGCTGACAAACAGCCCTCTCGGCATTGCTCGCGAATTCGAAGAGAATACGCAGCTTTATTGGGTGAATTGGAGCCACCGGCTTGCACTGCAGCCCGAGTGGCAAGAAGCCGTGATCAGGGCGGCGATCACGCTCAAGCTTTGCTCCTACGAGCCCACTGGCGCGATCGTCGCCGCGATGACGACGAGCATCCCAGAGGCTCCCGGCACGGGCAGAAATTGGGACTATCGCTATTGTTGGGTCCGCGACGCCTATTTCGTCATCCGAGCGTTGACGACCCTAGCCGCCGGCCGGACCCTGGAAAACTATTACCGATGGATCATGAATGTTGTCGCCAGCTCGAACGGCCATATTCAACCGGTGTACGGGATTGCGCTTGAGGAAGCGCTTGTTGAAAGCACTGCGGACCATCTTCCGGGATTCCAAAGCGACGGCCCGATCAGCAACAGCCCCGTGCGCATAGGCAACCAAGCTCATGAGCACTTCCAGCATGATACGTATGGCAATCTCATTCTTGGTTCGGCGCAAGCATTTATAGACAAAAGGCTTTCCGTGAGAGCGGGCGTTGAAGACTTCCACAGGCTCGAACGTGTCGGTGAGCAGGCTTTCAAATTATATAATGAACCGGATGCAGGTATTTGGGAGCTTAGGTCGAGGGCGAGAGTTCATACTTCATCAAGCGTTATGTGCTGGGCCGGCTGCGATCGCCTGGCGAAGATTGCAGCCTACGCGGGAGAGCACGGCAGGGTGGCATTTTGGAAGCAAAGGGCCGACCTCATCAGGGAGAAAATATTGACCTCTGCATGGTCTGACAAGCGCAAGGCTTTCGTTGAAAGTTTCGGAGGCGAGCACCTTGACGCCAGCGTTCTTTTGATGGGTGAACTCGGCTTTATTGGCGGGAAAGACCCCGGTTCATTTCCACCGTCGAGCAGTTGGAAAATGTCTTAGGACGAGGGCCCTACATGATGCGCTATGAAGCCGCCGATGACTTCGGCGTCCCCGAGACAGCGTTCAATGTTTGCGCCTTTTGGCGGCTGGATGCCCTGGCCCGCGCTGGAAAAGAGGAGCAAGCACGGGAAATTTTTCAGTCTCTCTTGAACGCTCGTAACCATTTGGGACTTATGTCTGAAGACACAGACCCGCTGACGGGCACGGCTTGGGGCAACTTTCCTCAAACCTACTCGATGGTCGGCATTATAAACGGGGCGACCAGGCTGTCTAAACCTTGGGAGGCATTTGTTTGAGCCGTCTCGTCATCGTATCGAACCGTGTCGCCGACCTGGATAATCAGGTTCAATCGGGAGGCCTTGCGGTCGCCCTCGGCGATGCCCTGCGGTCAATCGGTGGCATATGGTTCGGGTGGGATGGCAATATCGTTGAAGAAGGAACGCCGATCGAAGTAAGCAGAACAGTCCAGAATGATGTGACCATCGCAACTATTCCCATGACCGAGCGGGATTACGAGGAATACTACCTGGGGTTCGCCAATAAGGTCCTATGGCCTGCGTGCCACTACCGGCTCGATCTGGTGGAATTCGAGCCCGAATATTTCGAGGGGTACAAGCGCGTTAACAAAACCTTTGCAACTGCGTTGGCGCCACTCTTGCGCGGGGATGACATGGTGTGGGCGCACGACTACCATCTCATATCGTTCGGGGGGAGCTCCGGGCTCTGGCGCCAAACAACGACTCGGCTTTTTCCTTCATATACCCTTCCCCCCGCCGGAGCTGCTGCAGGCCATTCCCGCGCATAATTGGCTCATTGAGGCGTTATTCCAGTTCGATGTTATCGGCTTCCAGACAACGAATGATGTGGGAAATTTCCGGCGCTTCGTCGCGGAGCACGCCGGCGCCGAAGTCTTTGACGATGGGCGGATCACAGCCTTCGGCCGGACAATCATCGCCCGCGCTTTTCCAATCGGCATTGACGTGGACGACTTCGCAGCTGCTGCGCAAACGCCCGAGGCCGCGTCGCAAATCGAAAGGCTTAACCGCCGGACCGTGGTCCGCTCGCACATCATCGGCGTTGACCGCCTTGACTATACGAAGGGACTACCGGAGCGTTTCAAGGCATTCCGAAAATTACTGGAAATGCATCCTGAGCACTGGAAAACCGTCACGCTGATGCAAATCGCGCCGCCAACGCGGATCGAGGTGGAGGCTTATGCCAATATTCGCACCGAGTTGGAAGAACTCTCCGGCGCCATAAACGGGGAGTTCGGCGATTTCGACTGGACCCCGCTTCGATATATTCATCGCGCCATGCCGCGCGATACGCTTGCCGCGCTATTCAGAGGTAGTGAAGTGGGCTTGGTGACACCATTGCGCGATGGCATGAATTTGGTGGCGAAAGAGTATGTGGCGGCCCAGAATGAGGAAGACCCCGGCGTCCTGATCCTATCAAAATTCGCGGGCGCCGCCGAAGAACTCGCTGAGGCGTTGATTGTGAACCCTTACAACATTGACGATATGGCGAATGCTATGCAGACCGCGCTTCGCATGCCGCTCGACGAGCGCAAACAGCGTCACAGCGCCCTTCTAGACCGCATCAAAACTCACGATGTCCGTTTATGGCGCAAAAGCTTTCTCGACGTGCTGAGACTTCGCGAACTCGGAGGCCGTCTCATGAGATTTTGGCGCCTGGTTGCCGATGTGGGAGGGACCAACGTTCGGTTCGCGCGCGTATTTGACGAAGACAATGTGGTTGAGCGCTGCTCCTATCTGGTTTCCCGGTTCGACAGCTTCCTGGGCGCGCTGCGCGCCTATGCCGATGAAACAGGGGGCTTGGCGGGATGTTCAGGCGCAGCTATTGGAGCTGCTGGGCCCGTCGCTCTCGGTTCCGCGAGGCTAACAAACATCTCCTGGACCATCCACGAAACCGAGGTCTCGGCAGAAGTCGGCGTTCCGTGCATGCTGATAAACGATGTCGAGGCGGCAGCGCATTGCCTTCCCACTCTATCAATCGGCGAGTTGATCGTGCTAGGTGATCTCGCTCCGAACTTGGAGACGGCGCATAGGCTTTTAGTGGTCAATATAGGGACAGGCTTCGGAGCAGCGACGCTGGTCAGAAACACGAACGAATGGTTCTCATCTCCAAGCGAAGCGGGACATATGTCGCTGCGCCTGCCGAAGGGTTATGAGGTGAGGCTGCGGTCAAGGTTTAAATCTGTCGAGCACGCTCTATCCGGAAGAGGGCTAGCGAACTTCCACGCGGCGCTCCACGAGGGTGCCTCCCCACATGAAGCGGAGGAAATCTGCGGCCGCGCTGCGTCGGACCCAGAATGCTCGGCAACCCTGCGGCTTTTCACTCAGATCGTGGGTGACGTCCTTGGAAATCTCGCTCTCGCTGTAGCAGCCTGGGATGGCGTCTTCCTTTGCGGCAGCGTCGCCAAAGGTTTTGCCCACGCCGCGGACCACGCCCTATTCCGTGAGGTATTCGAAAATAAGGGCGCAATGGGCGAATGGATGAAGCGTATTCCGGTGGCGCTCATAGAGAAAGAGGACGCGGCGCTTTTCGGACTAGCCGCGCTGCCGATCCGCCCGCGGCCGTAGATGCGTCAGCCAAAAGATCGCAGCCGAAAGAGAGCTGCGATCGGGGCACAGTTCGTTCAAATCTGACGCAACGCACAGCGATGCCTTGAAGGGGACATGACCTTGGCCCAAGGGTCCCGCAATCCTCGAGCCGATTGAGCTAGGAGTGCGGCTTTCATGTCAGAAACCCCGGCAGCCTATAACCCTGCCGCCCATAATGCGCGGCGTGTATCGCGAGTTCGGCTTCTCATCCGGGCGCTTGGCATCTCTTTCTTCAGCGTGCTCAGCATTTGCATTGCCCTCTACGCTTTCTATGAGCTACCTCAGGCTCAGGACTTGCTGTTCGAGGCGCGCCCATACTGGTCGCAGGAAGTGATTTATTGGGCCGGCTTTTATGCAATCGGCATTTTCATATGGGCGCTTCCGCTTGTATTCACGGCGCGCCTGCTTTTGCTTCAAAATTTCGACGTGATCGGCATCGACACGGAAGAGCGGTTCAGGTTCTATATCTTCCGGCTCCCAAGCTTTTTCGTCGTCCTTGCCTTTGCCGCTGTTTTTATTGGCATCACAGCGGCTGCCGACAATCTGCCGGTGCCGCTGCAGGATGGCGGAAACAAATACGAACTCCCGATCCGGCGCCTTTTGGAAGCGCACCTGATAACGCTGTCGGTTGCCACCGCAGCGGTTCTCATCCTAGTCGTGATCCGGGACCTGTTCCTCCGAGGCTATGGCCGCTGGATGGAGCGCATGGAGAAAAAGGATCCGGAAGGGTTCAAAAAGTCGCTTATCAGCATCGAAAGGATCACGAGAAAGCCGAACCGGAATCTTGAAGACCTCGATCTTCATCTGACGGCGTTAAAGCCCGATTTCCTGAGCATGGAAACCTGGGTCGCCGCTCAGCGCGTCAGGGAGTTCATGTGGCGCTATATGCTTCGCCTTACTTGTTTTCTGCTTATCCTCGTGGCGATCCATTTCCTTTCCTATTCGGAGACCGTGCAGCGCTTCTTTTCGCTTCCGGACTTCTCCAATCCAAGCTCGCAGCACATCCTGCATTTTATATTAGACACCTTTTCCATCAAACGCGCGTCATTCCTCTTTGTCCTATTTGGCGCGTGGCTGCCATTCGTGACAATACTCGCTTTGCTATCGAACCGCTATCAGTTCCCATTCATTACGGTGTTGGCGATCGCCGGGGTGAGCCTGACGCTTTTCATCGGAGACGGTCACGATGTCCGTGTGATGACGATTCCTAAGGATCAGCAGCCGGAACTGAGGCCTGTCGAGTTCGCTGATGCTGTCAAGGACTGGAAAGTCTCAAGCGGCTGGAACGCCAAGGGATGCGAATGGCTTGCAGAAAACACGCCAGAACTTGGGAACTGTCCTCGCCCTATCATTGTCGCCGGAGAGGGCGGCGGCAGCCGCGCTGCATTCCTTCTCGCGAGCGTGCTTGGCGTTCTTGAGGACGAAAGCCTCGACAAATCGAAACACCCCTCCGCGCGCCCGTTTCATCAACAGCTTTTCGCAATATCAAGCGTGTCAGGAAGTTCAGTCGGCGCGGCCTTTTTTGTCAGTGCACTGAAGACACAGCCGAATGTCAAGACGAATGACCTGAAGAAGGCCTTGTTCAGGCAGCGGCTTTGGTTCCCAAACGTCGCGACCGCAAATCCCGATAAGGCAAACGCCAGTAAGCCAGGCGGCGAGAAATTAACCAGAGAATTCCTCACCGATCACATTACTTACAAAGACGCGCTGCAGGCTGCGCTGTCGAACGACTTCATATCGCCCGTCACGATCGGCTACCTCGCCCGCGACGTGCTGATGCTGTCGCGCCTACCGTTTGTTCTTGATCGCGCGGGTGTCCTAGAAACGGCCTGGGAAGATGCGTTCGACGGCGTCTACGGCACGACCAGGGAAACCTCACCGCTATCCGCGCCATTGCAGACAATCGCCCCGGCGCCAGGGGGCTGGACGCCGCTTCTTTTCCTGAACGCAGCCTCAAATGAAACCGGCCGCAGGGTGATCGTCACGCCTGTTAAGATGGCTGAGCTCACAAGCGCGGGCAATGCGTTGTTCGTTGACGCCTACGACTTCCACGAACTCTTGTGCTCGCCTTACCTCGATCCCAAGACAAACGCCTATCCCGAAATCAGCACCCTCGATGAGATCGCGCGCACCCTTCCCTCGCACTTCAGCCCCGTCGCAGACGCAAAATGCGATAACAAGAAGCCGGTATCGGTTGACATTCGCCTAAGCACCGCTGCTGGAACAAGCTCGCGTTCGCCGTTTGTTACGCCCCACGCAAACATCCGGGATAGAAGGGCGCAGATTACCGACAGCGCTGTCGATGGCGGTTATTTCGACAATTCGGGCGTTGTTACGGCGCTCGAAATCGCAAATGCCTTGCATTCTGCGGACAAGCGGCTGAAACCGTTCATTCTTCAGGTTTCAAGCGAGCCGGATTGGTTCAAAGACACAGAAAACTGCGGTTCAAACGGAAACTCGGGAGAAAGGCCGCAAATTCCCGACGAAGCCGATTTCCGGCCGCTTGGAGGGTTGACGGATTTATTGACCGTCAATTCCACTCGGATTGCACGCAGCTACGAGACCATCCTGGAGCTTCCAGGCCAGGCGAGCCTCCTAAATGGCGGCACGCGTTCTGTTGCGCAGATTTATATTTGTCCTCAGCAAAGAGAAAGCTTTTTGCTAAACGAATTTTTGAAGCTCACTGAAAGCGATAAAGCAGTAAAGGAAGCAAAGCGTACGCTAAGCATTCGGAAGAAAATTCGGCAGCAGGCGCAATATAAAACTGTGGCTTTGAGCTGGTGGCTGTCGCCGCCCTTGCAAGCTTTCCTCGACGCGCAAATCTATTCGAAACACAATCTGGCTGAACGTAATTGCGTGATTTCGCTTCTGAACGACAACACTACAAGCGGTCCGCAATTGTGCCGTTAGGTAATCCTGATGAGTTCTGATCGCCGCGCTACGATGAGCTACCGGCCCGACATCGATGGTTTGCGCGCTATAGCGATCTTGCTTGTCGTATTCTTTCATGGTGGTTTTCGCGAGGCATCGGGTGGGTTCGTAGGCGTCGATATCTTCTTCGTAATCTCGGGATTTCTTATAACCGGGATAGTCTTGCGAGAGTTGGACGCTGGCGACTTTTCTTTTGTGCACTTCTACGCTCGCCGCATCAAGCGCATCATTCCCGCGCTTTTCATCACGCTCGTCCTCTCCGCGACTGCAGGACTCTTCTTGCTTGTGCCCCAGGACCTCCAATCACTGGGCCAGTCGATATCCTCTGCAGTATTCTTCTACGCAAATTGGCACTTTTACACGCAGGTTGGCTATTTCGATGGACCCGCCGTTGAAAAGCCGTTGCTGCACACATGGTCTCTTGCAGTTGAGGAGCAATTTTATTTGATATGTCCCGCTGCGTTCTGGGCGCTCTATCGGATCGCGGGCAAGAAAGCATTGCTCCATATCGTCCTCGGACTGTTGTGCCTTTCGCTTGTGGCATCTCAGGTTGAACTTCAGACGGACCCAGCAAGCGTTTTTTATTTGCTTCCCTATCGCGCGTGGGAACTCCTTCTGGGAGGCTATATTGCGATGGTCCCTGCGCTTATGCCGTCAAGGAGAGCAGCCAGCGCGCTTGGAGCGCTTGGGCTAAGCGCGATCGCTTACGCGGCGCTAGCTTTCGATACAAAGACGCCATTTCCTGGCCTGCATGCTCTTGCGCCGTGCGCCGGCGCCGCATTTCTTATATTGGCTGGCCGTCGCGAAAACGTGCTAAGTAGCCTGGTTCTTGGCGCCAAACCGCTCCGCTTCGTAGGCAAAGTCTCATATTCGCTTTACTTGATTCATTGGCCGATTTTTTCATTTACGCGCATGGCGCTGGACCGGGACATCACACAAGTTGAATGCTTAGCCATCATCGCGGTTAGCTTTGGCGCGGCGGTGCTTTCCTGGCGGTTCATAGAGTCTCCAGCGCGCAAAATACATCTCAGCTTCCCGGCTCTGGCCGGGATCAGCGCCGCCGCAACGATGACGTTGGGTCTTTGCATGATCTTGTACCACGTTACTCATGGGCTCCCATTTCGCGTGTCCAAAAGTGTATTGGAGGCAGACGCAGCGAGGGAGGCCGGTCAAAAAAAGAACACTGAGTGCAGAGGAGGTTCAGTTTTAGCTGGTCTGAGTTGCGCTATTGGCGCTCCACCGCAGGATGCTCAGTTCGATTTCCTGATTTGGGGGGACTCGCACGCTCGCCATCTTGCCGGGGCGTTTTCAGACCAGGCAATTCAGCGCGGCCTCGCGGGCGTAATCATGTCGAGTGGCGCCTGCGGCCCCTTTCTTCATGATTTGCGAATGACGCCAAGGTGCATCAAGGCCAACGAGCAGATCGAGCAATGGATCAAGACGCAATCAAAACTCAAAAGTGTATTTCTGGCGAGTTATTGGTCGAAATATGTAAACAATGGTCTACTCACCGCATCGGATAATGATGGCGTCGCGAGGAACGAGCCGCCAAGAACGGGTCTAACCGGACTTGCTGACACGCTGCGGCTTCTTCGCTCGCTCCCTGTCCAGATCGTGATTGTTGAAGACGTGCCCGCCTTTCCGCACAATGTGAGCTTGTGCGCGGCGCGAGCTAGAATGTTTTCGCGGCCGGATGCACACTGTCTTACACTGGCCAAGTCTGAGCTCGAGCGAAGTGAACGAGAAACTTCTGCGGTACTCCGTCAAATCAGTCACCGCTTCATCATCCCGCTTATTAATACAGCTCAAGCATTTTGTGAGGGTGACGTATGCCGGGCAGAGAAAGCTGGAGTTATCTTCTATCGCGACAAAGATCATCTCAATAAGGCCGGGTCGCATTATCTGGGCTTGAAGCTGCAAATCCCTTGGCAGAATCTTAACTTGCGAACTGGCGGCTTAACAGAAAGCCGCGTTCAAAAGCTTTCCAACTAGTTTTTTAGCCGAAGGAGTTGTATTAGCCTCAGGCGGCCTTGGGCTGAGCTACGCTTGCATCTCCGGTTACAAGCCGCACGAGCGCGTTGGCGATAGCGACTGCCGCCCAGTCGATCCGAGCCAGCACCGGCTTCAAGATCTGCAGCGAAAGGAGATGGGCCGCGATGACTGAAATCGCCAGCGCCACGTAGATCAAAACCGTAAGGTGAGGCCATTGTATCTGCGAGATGTAGGCCGGCAGGAAGGTCGCCACGAAGCCGTTGATGATGAAAAGGTCAAGGCTCTTTCTTCCGGCGTAGGCGAAGATTTCGGAAGCGCGGAAGCGAGCTAGCCCCGCGCTCAGGCTTATGACGCCGATCGATCCAAGCAGCGATGACAGGAAGAACAACGGCAAGAAGCCATAGCTGCCGCCGAACATCCGCACGCCGAATGGACCGCTGCCGAATTGTTCGCAAGGCCCGCTAAACGAGAACGAGCAGCCGCTGTTCAAGGGCGCAAGGACAATAACTGCCGCAAACAGCGGAATGCAGAGCCAGAAGGGCCAACGCACCTTCCACTGAGAAAAGAGGTAGCCGAGAGCGAAAAACGACAGGCCTGGCATCCATGTCCTGAACAGGAAGTAGTTCGGAGCGTTGAAATACACCACCGCTGCCGTTCCGGCCATTGCCGCCAGAACCACAACCGGCGCCGGGATGCGGCGCAGCAGAATGTACGCCAACAACTGCACAAAACAGAGCGACGTGAGAAACCACAGCACGCCGACGGACCAGCAATAGCCTTCAAGAATCGGGTCCACGATGGCGAAGGCGGCATCCCAAACCGAGCGCGTCGCTTCCGGCGCGTAGCCGAAGGACATGCCGAAGATCGCGCCGATGATGTGGACGACCCACGCCAGGGCCAAAAGCCTCAGCGATCCTCGGAGAACCTCAGGCCAAGACTTCTTGGCTAGATTGCGGTTCACCGCGCCGGAAACGAGAAAGAACAGCATCATGTGGAAGGAGTAAATGACATTCCACTGGACGACGGCGGATTGGATCATCGCCTTCCCGATTGATGGGTTGGCTGGATACAGGGGCTCAAGAAGATGGCCGTAAATGACGAGCATCATTCCAATGCCCCTCGCGATATCCCAAGTCGCATCGCGCGCCGGCTTTTGAGCCTCAGCCATCATGCTTCCTCCCGTTGATCGCCTCCCTTTATAGTAAAAGCATTGTGTGACGCCATCAATTTCCCCTCAGCGTAAAAGGGCTCATCGCCCCTTCCAGCGAGGGCTCCGCTTCTCCAGGAAAGCCGCCATCCCCTCCCGGAAATCGTCGCTCATGTAACACATCAAAATGAGGTCCTGGTCTTGCTCCTGGCTTTCCCGTGCATGAAGCCGCCGCAATCCTTCCTTTGTTGCCCTAAGCGTCAAGGGAGCGAAACCTGCGATCTGTGTGGCGAGTTCGTTTGCTCGCCTATCGAGCGCCGCACGATCCACTACGATTTCGGTGATAAAGCCAATCTGCGCCGCTTCCTCTGCTTCGATGAGCCGCGCCGTGAAGATCATTTCCTTCACGCGCGACGGGCCGATAAGCGCCGACAGCCGCGCGAGATTTCTAATCGACAAACAATTGCCGAGCGTGCGCGCGATGGGAAATCCGAATTTCATGTCCTTGGTGGCGATTTGCAGGTCGCAGCACGCCGCGATTGCGCCGCCGCCCCCTGTGCAAGCGCCCGATATGGCGGCAATCGTCGGAACACGGCATTTCTCAAGCCCGCCAAGAACGCGTTCCATAAAGGAACTCGTAGCCAAGCGCATCCTCATGCGTTTTAAACTCCCTGAAGAGAGAGATGTCGGTGCCTGCTGAAAATGCCTTCTCGCCTGCGCCCGTGACGATAAGCACCTTGACGGATTTGTCCGCATCCACCGCTTCGCAAGCGTGCGCAAGCTTCTCGTACATCTCGAAGGTGAAAGCATTGCGCGCTTCTGGGCGGTTGATGGAGATGCGGGCGACGCCGCCGCTTACGTCGAACGGAAGGTCCTGGGCGGGGCTTTCGGTTGTCATCACGATCTCGCGTCAGCAGTAGAATAGCGTTCTGAACGACATCCTGGCGTATTATTTCTTCAATGTCACGGTCCTGATAGTTCAGAAGAAAGAAAGGCGAATATATTCCTAAACCATGCGTTTATGGCTAAACGGCAAAGACCTGCCAAAGCGCCCCGAGATGAGCTGTTGCTTCTCGTTGAGAAAGGTTGGGCTGCCGATAGCTGGCGAATCCGCCTGGACTTTCGACGATGGCGGCAGATCGGCAAGGCGACACGCTGGGCGATTGATAGGCTGACGGCGCAGCCTGCAATTGGGAGACAAGCCTGAGCTGATGCTTTAGGCTTCCTTCTGGCGCAGGACAGCGGAGCTTCTCGGAGAACGAATGATAACCATCCCGGTGCTACTTCTTGTTACGTCGGCAGTGCTACTGGGCGTATACCTTGGCATTTTCTATCTCCGCCGCGTTCGCCCGCGGCGCATCCTGCTTGACGCCCATATCCTTATGGGTATGGGTGGACTTGAGCAGTTGGCTCTCCTGATTTATGGCGCGCCGAGCGGGGTCATCATGCGTGCCGGTTCTCTCGGTACGACGGCCGCGGGACTGTTTGCGCTGGCGATGCTCTCGGGATTTACGGCGCCGCTCCTTGGTCAACAGTCGCGGCGTAATGGCGAGATCATGCTCGCCACGCACGCCACTGCCGGGATCGCCGGTTTCGTCTTTCTTCTAGCTTGGGTTTCGAACTTCTAGCGTCGCGTTTTGCTGGAACGAGAAGGCTTGGCGGCTTCTCATCTTCGGTCGTTATTTCCGGCGAAAACGCCATCCTTGCAAGCTTTAATAAATTCCCTGAGAAAGCTTTCCATTGTTGGCGTCGTAGCTTTTCCCGCTCTTCTTGATGGCGTCCAAATAGACCGCCACCTCATCCCCGGCCGCGGATCCATCCTTATTCTTGTCAGCTTTCTCCCATGCCGTCTTGCAATCTGCGTCCGATGGCGCGGCGAAAGGGGAATTATGCACTTGAGGAAGGCGCCCGCAAATGGGAGGAAACCCAAGAGAAGACGATCACTCCGCCGCGTAAACCAAAATATGGCCACGATGAAGAACCGTGGCTGCTCAAGTGCACAGTTCCCGGCGAAAGCCGCAGTCGATGTTGCAAAGCCAATGATTGGCTCCAAAGTCCCATTTGGAAAACGCGGTTTTCAAAAGGCTGAGCTTTGGTAAGGCAGAATTTTGAGCAAGATTTAGGAGTTATCATCCGATGGTTCGGGATTTTCGCCTGGCAGGGGGCCAATGCCGGACGCGATGATCGCCAAAGGGCGCCCTTTGTCGAAATTCTCATAGCCCTGCGGATCGATCCCATGCTGCCTGAGAAGCTCAATCGTCGCCGCCCATTTCTCAGGTGTGTCCGATAAAACGGCGGCATGACCGATGACGCTTTTCACAAGTTGACTTTGAACGGCCGGCGGAAGAACAGCCGGAGCACTAGATGCTGGAGGAGGCGCCCCTTGAAGGAGGGCGTTTCGCGGCTGTAAACCCTGAAAGCCGCCGGCAGAAGACTGGCCGGGCAAAACATAGAGCGTCATTTAGGAAGCCTTTTGCTGGTTGCCGTAATAATAGTTCGCGTAGTTGTTCGCTGCGCCCGACAGAGAGTTTCCGGTATTGGACAGGGCCGCGCCCTGTAATTGGCCGGAGGTAAGATTGTAGTTTCCTTGATTGTTGGCGCTCGATGTGCTCGCCGAGGTCAAAGCATTGGCGGAGTTTGCGCCCAGCTGGGCGCCCTGGAAAAGATCTTGGAGCCTCGTCTGATATTGTTGTGACAGCGCATTCTGAGAGTAACTCTGGAGAGCTGCAAGCGTGTTACCCGATAAACCCATGCCCTGGGCTGCATTTTGCGCCTGGATGTTCTGCAAGCCGTAATTCACGCTGGCTTGGAAACCCGGATCATTTTGGAAATTATTATAATAGGATTGCTGCGCGGCCGATCCATTAACCCCTGTTGCATTGTTATAGAGGTTCAAAGAATTCTGACCGCTTTGCATAAAGGGCTGCTCATAGCCCGCGGCTTGATTGAAGCGTTGCTGCTGAAGGGCCGCAGACTGGTTGGCGGCATTGGCGGCGGTTTGTGCGCCAAAGTAATTGCCGAGCGCGGACGCTGCGCCGCCTAAGAGGATGGGGAGGGCCGCTTCTGCCATGGGATATCCTTTGAATAGACGGTTTCTAGGGGCTGATAATGAAGCCGTTCGAGAAGGGTCAGCGTTCGCTCTTGCCGCCCCGCTACAATGATCCGCCGCGCGCCCTTTTCTCTTGCCCATGCCTCGAACGCACGAAGGAGATGCGCGCCATATCCCCTTGCGCCGGGGATCGCATACCAAGCAGTTTTGAAGGCTGTGGGCTCTCCCGTGAGGTAATGAGGCGCGATTATCCCGCAGAGATACGCGGCGATAGGGTCGCCCGCAGCGAGGGAGACGCGGTTCTCATCGCAAACATGCGAAGCGGCAAAGCGGGCCAGCGCATAAGGACATGCCTCGCGCGCGCCCTCTTCTCGGTAGAATCGCAATCCAAGCTCCACGAACCGGGCGACGTCATCGAGCGTAGCGCGGCGTATAAGCTTGCGCCCACTCATGTGGCGATCCGGTTTTGCGATTGCAGCACAGCAAGAAGAGCATTGATGGCATTCGCCGCTTCCGCGGGCGTCGGGTCGAGAGACACGCTCGGGATCGCCGCGCCCTGAACGAACTCGATGCCCTGGAAGAAATCGCGATATTGCTTGTCGAGCTTGCCCGTCGCCGGATCGACGATGTAGGGGCTCATCGGGGCATAAGTGGTTGCGACTGCCATGCTGCTAAGCTCCTGCGGTAGCGCGTAGGTTGAAAGCTTGCCGCCTATCCACTGGCCATAGATCCAGTTAGAGCCATCGCTCCAGACTGAATTGTAGAGAGGAAAATAGGGGTAGGGCCTCGCATCCCAGGTGTAGATCATCATGCGGGTGAGATCGGCCATGCGCCCGGCGTAGAGAGAACTCTGCGGATTGCGATCCTCAGTGAATTCGGGGTCGCTCGGGGTGAAGAAGCGCAGCATCGAGTCGAGATAGCGCCGCTGAATGAGATAATCTGATGTGCCGTCCGAGAAATAGGGAATTGCGCTTTCGGACGATTTCGGATCGTAGAAGACGTTGGGCTCGTTCGACCCCTTATCGATCGAAGGGCATCCGAGCTCGGTGAACCAGACAGGTTTCGACTGGGGCGTCCAAGCTGTTGGTGATGAACTCTCAACTCCGCATGGCCTGTTGAAATGCTGGTTCGACCACCAGTTCCAGACGTCCTTGTAGCGGAAAACCCAGGGCTTGTTATACGCGCCGTCCGTGATCGGGGTGCGCGTTTGCGAATTCCGGTCGGCTTGGCGGGCATAATACCAAGCATAACCTTCGCCCCCGCGAACGTTGCCCATCAGGTAATCGTAGTCGGTGATCGCCGTTAGCGTTCCGTCGGACTTCACCACCTCATCGATGTTGGGCGCCGTGTTGCGCCAATCAGAAAGCGGCCAGTAATTATCGAAGGCGACCGCGGCGATGTTGGCGTCCGACCAAAGCGGATCGAGATGGAAGAACACGTCGTTCGAACCGTCCGGCGGTTGATGGCCGAACCACTCGGACCAATCCGCCGCGTAAGTGAGCTGAGCGCCCGGTAAGATGGCTTTGACGTCAGCGGCAAGCTGCACGAGCGCGGAAACGAACGGATAGCTCCCTTCTACATCCCGAAGCCAGGTCAGGCCGCGAAGCTCGGTGCCCAGCAGGAATACATCCACGCCGCCCGCCGTGGCGCAAAGGTCTGCGTAGTGCAGAACAAAGGGCCGGTATTGCGTCACGAAGGCCGCAACCTCCGTAGCGACCGCGCTCGTCTTATCCGCCGTTGTGTATTGCCTGGTGATGCGTCCGCGCCAGGGGTAAACCGCTTGGCCTATGCCGCCGCTATAGGGGTCGGGAAGAGTGTTGCCAGCCGGAATATCCATCAAAATGAATGGCGTGAAGCAGACCTCCAGGCCGCGCGCCTTCAGATCCTTGATCGCCGCCACCACGGATTGGTCGTCTGGCGTACCGCCGAAGGCCGCGCTGCCGTTTGCCGTCGAAACCAGATGCGCCGTGTTCCTCTGCAGGCCGTTGCATCCCCATTCATGGGGCGCTTCCCCGGAGCCGGCGCGCGTGACGCCAGGCATAAGCATGCACGAGCCAGCGCGGAGGTCGTTTCCGTACCAAGCGACGTAGAGATTGACGAGACCCAAGTTCGAAAGCTGATTTTGCAGGCTGTTCAACGAGGTCGCCCAATCGCAAGCCGCGCCGCCGATTCGGCCCGTGGTGACCGCCTCGCTATACTGGATGAGCCATTGCGAGCTGTCGTAGACGCTATACGCGTTCTGCGTTGCGACAAACTCGACCCCTGTTGTGATCTGGTCGCGCAACACTTCGTAAGGAGCATAACCCCACTCGGTCGCAGCCGGGATCATGGTCACGGCTTGGATCGCATCGGCGAAAGCGGTTTCATCCGCGTCGAAACCTTTTTGGATCCACCCTTGCGCGACAAACTCGGTGATGAGCGCGTTGATCGTCGCCGCGATTTGCGCCCAGGACGGGTCCGTCGCCAGAGCAGGAATTGCAGGGCCGACACGCCCCTTGAACTTCGAAAAGAAGGCCCGCGTATAGTTGTCGAGCTTCCCATCAGAGCCGACCTGAAACCCGAAGCGGCTGAAAAGATTGGATTGTCCGGTCATGCGAGGATCGGCCTTACCCGAGCGTCAGCGTTGAGGATGCCGCGCATCACGGGCGAGGAGGAGGAAAGCCTGAAGGTCCGGCCTGCTCTGAGCGTTGCGCCGAGCTGGTGGAAACTTGCGACAGCGAAGCGCTCTCCGACTTGTCCGAGAGAAGCGATGCGGCCGCCGGTCCACGTGTGGCCGCCATCGTCCGACCAATCGAGCATCAATTTCGGGGTCGCTGCATCGGCTGTTCCGCCCGTTATCCCCACACCGGGAATGATGTCGACATCGAGCTGATCGATGATCAAGCCCTTGGGAAAAGCATGCACCGGCCCCGATTGCGCCAAAAATAGATAAGGATTGCCGCTTTCGGTTTCCGAACTATCGTCGAGCACGTGAAGGCTGGCATCCTCGCTCGACCCGATCACGACTTTGCCGTTGAACAATTCGAAGCCTTGCGCGAACCAATTGGATAACCCGCCGCTCGCGCGCTCGTGCCAGAGCCCCGTGGCGAGGTCGAATTCCCATGTCCAGTAAGGACTTGTCACGGCATAGAAGTCGTGACCGTTGAAATGTGTGTATACGGCATAAAGAGCGCGGCGCTCGCCCCAAGTTAAATTCGAAATGGCCCGCTCCAGTGCATGCGTCGAGATTCGGACCGGCTCAGAGGCGGCGAGTTGCCGCACCACGCCGTTCTGATCCACCCACATGAGCGAGTCGGCGACCGTGGCGACGGTTTGCTCAGCGATGCAGCCGATGTCGATATCGGCCCGGATCGGCGCGAAAGCAAAGGGCGTGGTGCCTGCATCCTCCCAGATTTCAAGGCTCGTTTCTCCGAGCGCAATCAGCGCGCCGCGATGCGTCACGATCCGTCGGAGCCCATCGGCGCGGCTGGAAACTGTCGCATAGGCGAGCGCGTTGACGGTCAGCGCATCGTTCAGGTTTGTCTGGAAAATCTGGCCGTCCGGGATAGAAAAAACGAGATAGCCATCGAGAAAAGTGATGCTATTGGGAGCCGGGAGGCTCGCAATGTTGGGTTGGGAAATCGCATTAGCGCCTGTATCGAGGACGTAGTAGACATTATCGGCCACAATGCCGATCTGCGGGTTGGTTTGCTGATTGGCTGCCATGATGACCATGGAACCGCCGGCGATCGTTCCTGAGACTGGCGTGGCGTCGCCCTGATCGTCGAACAGCGCGGCCGCCGTTCCGCCGACGACATAGAGGCCCTTGCCATAGACATAGAGCATGCCGCGGCACGGGCCGTTGAGACCGGTTGTGCCCGTGTCGAAGCGCGACGTCCCTGGCGCGCCGTAGATGGGCAGCGGCGACTTTGCCGATTGGCCCAGCGCCTCGGGATAACCATTCAAGAGACGCTGATTCGATCCGAACCCGCTCTTGTCGGGGTTCGAAGTGTGCCCGAAATCGACTGCGACCATGGATGGTCCTCCGGCTGTCATGGCCGTAGTCAATTACGGCCGCCCAGAAGTAGAAGGTTCAATCGAGAGATCGCCGGCCGAGAAAATGGCCGCGATGCGTGTGTGGGTTTGGCAACGAAGGCTTCAGTGCTTTGTGGTTTCGGCAAACAATCATTGGCTTTGGGCCTAAAGGACACCGGCGCGCCGGGACCTATAGGTCGAAAGCCGCGATCGCCTTAGAAATTCCGACATAAGGTGAGTTCCTTGTCGCCCCGGCTGCACGCAGCGTTGGAAATTGTCAGCCAGGACGGTCTCCAAAGGACGAGGCAGCCAGCTGGCCGCCTCGAACGGCTATATCGTGATGACCGCTTAAGAAACGGCCGATGTGTTTCCTGTCGCCTGCGCCGTCGGAGTTTGCGCCGTAGCTGTCGCCGCAGCCGGAGTTGCGGCCGGCGCGGAAGTCGCCTTAGCTGTCATGGCCGCCGCAGCCGGAGTTGCGGCTGAGTGCCCAGGCCGCGTTTGTGTCGCTGGCGTAACTGTCGCAGCCGCCGGAGCCGGTGCTGCCGCTGGCGCGGAAGTTAACGTTGCCGGATGATGCTGACTGGCGGCGGTCTGATTGGTGGGGTGTTGCTGGCCGAGGCCAAGCGCGCTCTCAATCGTTCCCAAAATTCCGCCGCCATGCTGCGCGGGTTGCTGAGGCTGAGATGCTGCCGGATGCGTTACGGGTTGCGCCGCAGGTTCCGTCGAAGACTCCGCGGCGGCATGTGAGACCTGAGCAACAGGCGTCGCAGGGGCGGCCGAAATCTTGACTTGCGCCTGAGCGGCAGCCGCTTGCTGCGTAGCCTGACTCACCAGCGCGACGAAATGGGAAACGATAGAGAATGCCCCCATGCCGTTATTACGCAAAGCAAGATCAAGAACCTGCTGGAATGCTTTTTGATCGGCATCGGTAAGTGAAAGCGTAACGATTTCCATGTATACCTCCTGATTTAGCTATGTAAATTTCGGTAACGGAGCTTTGCGCAATACTCAGGCCAGCGCGGGTCTTACTAACGGAACCCATACCGGCGAAGGCTCGGCATCCAGGTCAGGCCAATATCCTGACCTGCGCGCGGCGCGATAACGTAATACGCCAGCAACGCCGCGTAGGCCTTTTGGGCGCGCTTTTGCGTTGAAGCCAGCGCTTCTACCCCGCTCGCGGACGCCAACTCCACGGCAAGAATCGCCTTCGTGCCTTCGATGAACTGCGAGAGAAATGGAAATGCGTCGTCGAGGCCGAGGGACAACGCGGCCGGGGCGGGCGGCGTTGAGGTGTCGCTGGGGTCGTAATTCGGATAAGCTCCGGCCGTATCCGTGATGACGCCGTCTATGAAATCCCTGGTGAAAAACAGATCGTCCAGGTCCCGGATCGGCTGCTTGGGACCGCCGGGGAAGATGCCGTCCGCGGCCCAGGCGTTCAGCATGTCGTTGTACGCCGCAAGGCCGGCCTGGGCGCGGCCGGGGTCGAGATCCGAGCCAAGCGGTAATAGCCCGAGCCTCCGGTAAGCGCCCGCGATGATGTCACGCGCCGTTGTCATTCAGGACCTCGATAATCGCTTGTTTCAGCTCGGCCTTCGTCCATCCGATCCCGAAGCGCACGCCGCAATCTGCGGCGACCTGCATAAGGCGCTTGCGGGACATGCGCTCGAGCTTCTGTTCCTGTGAAAGCTCTATGTCTTCATCGCGCGTGGATGAGCCCCGAACTGCAGCTTTGTCAGCCTCGCCTTCCGCCTGAGGAAAGCGCTGCCAGAACTCGCCTACCGGCACGTGATCGGGATGCCCGAAAAGGCGAGCCTCGCCCTTCCGGTACATCCACAGGCGCGTGTCGCCGTCCATCACGAACCGTTCATAAGACCAAGGCCCACAAGCGTCGCACGGACCTCGTTGAGCAGCGTGATGATGGCCGTCGCCTGCGCTTGGCTGAAATCCATAGGGAGTGGCGTTTGTCGGCGTAGTCGTAGGCACCGCGTCTTGCACTGCGCCCGAGCGCTGCGCCACGGGCGTGGCGTTGTAGAATGAGATGAGATCGCTCGTGCTTTGACCTAGCACGGTGCCGTCGGGATTGCCGTCGGAAAGCTGTCTTACGGGCATGAAATATTCCTTTTTGGGAGACTGGCAAGACTCCCTCTCCCATCGGGAGAGGGCCGGGGTGAGGGCGCCCGACATTCTGTCCTTCTTGAACTTAGCTCGTTGAGCCGGAAAGGCGCGTGGCGAGGTCGGGGTAGATCGGTTTCACGCCATAGAGGATGTCGAGGCGCCACATGTTGATGTCGTTGACGATGTCGTAGTCGCAGATGACGCGGATCGACAGGCCTTTGTAACTCTGGCGGGCCTTCTTAACCGCGCCCTCGGGCAACTCCATGGGCACCATGCAAAGTGCAAACGCGTTCTCATGGAAAACGAGGTTTTGCGGGTAGGTTGAGCCAGCCGTTCCCATGAAGGTAAGCGCTGCATTCTGAGCGGGCGCGGCGCTCACGGTTGCATACTGACCGGAGACGATGATGGCCGGCGCGATGGTAATGGCGTCTGCCGTGCCGGTTGCGGTGACAGGCGCGCTTACGACGAACTGCTGCAGGTAAGGCAGAACCTGCTTCGTTACAGGGTTGACAGCGAACACACCCGCAATGCTGAAGACATCGCCCTGGTTCAGAGTCGCGCCCGCCGTCAGGCCATCGACGAGGATCGCGGTCTGGTTCGTGTTCATTGAGGCGAGGTAAGTGGTAACGCCCGTATTCGTGACGCCGTTCGCGGAAGCGGTCGCGGAAATGACCGGCGTCCCGGCAAAGGTTCCGGCCGTGTAATTGATCACGTTTTGCGACGAGTAGCAGTCGGTGTTGCCGACCATGGGAAGTTTGGACTTCTCCAACGCGGTCCGGGCGACATCGGGAACAAAGAGGCTCGTGAAGCTCGCCGCTATGCCGTAGAAATCGGCAGGCGACAGGCAAGCGGCGCGCGGGGCGGGCACCGCCATCTCGTCGAGCCGCTGCGGGCCTTTGATGAATGATTTGTAGCCTGAAAGCGTGTCGCCGGGCGTCCCGACCCAATTCCACACATATTTGTGAAGCGACAGAATATCCAGATCGACCTGGTTCGCGAGCGCAATCATGGGGTGCTTCAGATAGCGCTCGGCAAAGCGGTCGATGGTGAGCGTGAGGTCCTTTGTGGGGAACCGCAAATCGACGCCGCGCTGGGTGTTGATCTGGATTTGAACTTTGCCTTCAGTCGCGTCCTGCATCTGGGCGACCGAGCCCGTGCGCACGGCGTATTTCACCGGTCTGCGGATGGTGAGCGTGTCGCCGATTTTCGTCTCGCCGAACTCCGACTCATAGGCGCGATAAACCATCTTTGCCGCGACGAGATTATTGTCGAGCTGCATCAAGCCTTCCTTGGCGATGATGCTGGGGGTGAGCAGGGTTGAGGCCATTGAGGGCAGTCTCCTTTTAAAAATAAATAGGCACGCCTCACCCTCCATCTCCCACGGGAAGAGAGATGAGTTGAGATGTGTTGACGGGTCAAAAAGTCATTAAAATCCGCGGGCGCGGCGATATTCTTCGAAACTCATCTCTTCGAGCGGTTTGCCCGCTGCCTCCGGAGCGGCCAGACAGCGTGCCAACAGGCTGGGGCGCACGGCTTACAGAGGCTTGTGCGCCGCCTGCCCGTGTTTCAAGACGCGCGATCGCCGTCGCCTGGGATACTGGCGGGAGGCTGGCGATGCGCGCAGCCTCGGCAGGGTTCTTGCCGAGGAAGTAGGCAATTTCCGCGCCTCTGCTGGATTCGCGGATGGCGTCGGCCATGATGGGCGTCACCGTGAGGTTCGGATTATGGGCGACCGCGTCGAAATCCGGAACCTTTTGACGAAATTCAGCAGTTGTCTCGGTCCAGGCTTCCTGCGCGGCGCGTGACGCGAAGTCCTGGGCTTGTGCAGCTTGACGAGCCAGCATCTCGGCCCCCGCTTCGCGCACGGCTTGCTCGGCGACAGCACGCGTATATTCCTCCGGAGCACGATAATCTTGCGGGCGGCCGGCATTTTGCATGCGCTCGCGAAGGGCGGCGGCTTGCGCGGCGCTGTTCGCCGCAAGCGCGTCCGCCGTTCGTTTGTCGCGGATAAGTTGCTGAACGCGGGCGCTTCGGCCGCCATCCTCCTGCGTTGCAGCAGGCGCTCCCGCGCCGCCCTCATGGGTTGGGCCGGTCTGCGCTTCTGACGCCAAAGCGGCCTCGTCCACGGACGAGATTTCGTCGTGTTCTGTCATGTTGGGTCCTGTCGCTGTTGCTATGGGTCGTCCCGTGCCCCGGCGCGGCACAAAATTGTGCGTCGCAGGCGCGGGATCATAGAAGGTCTTGCATCGTGCGGTCCCGGATCGGCGGTGCGCCGCTTCCAGAGATGACGAAGAGTTGATTAAAGCTTGTAAGGCGATGGATCGGAGAAGCGGGCGCGCTTCACCTCGTTATCGAAAAGCGTGCCTTGCAACTCGGCTTCGGTCTTGGCGGCGCTCGCCTGACGTTCGCGCAAGTCAGCTGCCTGGAGCGCGGTCTTCGAGCTGATCCTCGGGCGCAAGCGGCGTCCCATAGAGAATACCGGCAGCCGCCGATGCCGCTCGCGCAGAAGCATTTTGCGCCTCGGCATGCGCCCATGCGGCGTCGGCTTCGGACTTGGCGGCGAGCCCTTGCACCCGGTTCAAATGCGCCTGCGCCAGCGCCTGCTGATACGCTTGCTGCTGGGCCTGAGCGATCTGCTCGCCGAGCGGCGGCGCTTCGCCCGTGACCTGCGGCGGCAGCATGCGCCTCAGCCGCTCCGCGATCTCGTCGGCGCCGGGCCAATCCATGTTGCGCGCCACAAGATCGCCCGCAACGCTTGCGGCCTGCGGCACAGCCTGGATGAATTGCAGCATGCTGTCGGCGGCTTCGGCGCGGCGCGTCGAGTAGGAGGGGCCAATCTTCACGCGCACGTCGTAAGCGCCCTGACTTAAATCGTTGAGTAGCATGGGCTTGCCGTCAGCGCCCATAACCGGAACATTGATGCTCACGGGCACATGGCTCTCATCCTCCCGCATGATCCGCACAATGCGTTCGCTGTCGTAAATCTTCGGCAGGAGATCGATCAGCACCTTTCCGAGATGGTTCAGCGTCGCCATCAGGTTATCCTGATAATGCAGCGCCGAGACGCCGCCCTGATTTTCACGCGCGCGGATGGCGACGCCGGAAATCTCGTTCGAGCGCGCGCCAAGCGCTGCGTCGTAAATGCCGGTCGTCGCCTTCATTTCGTCGGACGCCATGGCGCTCTCATTCACGAGGGCAGCCGGGATATCCGGCGGCGGCTCGCGCATGGGACGGCCGCCTGGTACTTCTGGATCGGGCTCGTAAAGCATGTAGGGCCGCGAAACGGTGTTCTGCGTGTCCCACTGGCCCTTGAACTTTGCGATCATCGCCGGCGTGGCCAGAAACGGCGAGCGCGGCGCAAGCGCGATGGCTTCCGCGGCGGCGGATCGCCAGAAATTGTAAAGCTGTTGCGGATCGCGGCTGAAGCGGACCAAGCCGCTGCGGATCACCTTCGTCTCAAGCGCCGTCTCGGAGCCGATGATCGGGAAAATCGGGATGTAGCGGCCCGGCCAATGGTTCGGCCCTTCGAGCACCTCCTCGCCGCTCAGGAGATAATGCTCCACCTTGTGCGACTTCACCTTACGCTCGGCCACGATCTGGGATGCGAGGCTATCCTCATGGCGGTGCTTGCCCCGAACATCCAAAGGCAGCCCTGTTTCCTGGAGTTCCGGGTCAATCCCTGCGATAACAACCGATGCCGGCGTCGATAGGTCGACGTCCGTGATATCGATCGTTTCGCCAGTCGCGAGGCGCGCGATGGTGCGCTCATGCGGGCGCTTCACCCAGTATTCGCAGACGCGCACGGCGTCGCGATTGGACCAGAACAGGCCGCTTTCGGCGTTTAGGTCCTCCGGCGCCGCGAAATCGGTCATGGCTGCGCCGGGGAAGCGCTTTTGAAACTCCTTGCGCCCGATCAACTCGGAAACAAGACAATATTCGGCATCCGACCGGTCCGGCTCGACCGACCCCGGCGCCCAGAACACCGAAAGGGGATGCTGAATGCGCTTGATGAGGATTTCCTGATCGAACGCGTCGTCGTCCGTATATTCGGTCACGAGCCGGAAATGCCCGATGCCGCACGCCACCGCGTAATAGACCGCGTTCGCGAAGACGTGCGTCGCGTTCGAGCGATATTGGATCTGCCGGAACAGGCCTGAGTAAATCTCCGCCAGTTCCTCCGTCGCCTCGCCGCCCGCCGGGATCGCCTTGATGGCGGGCGGATTCATCCGCACCGTGTTCGCCACCTGGTTCACGAATTGCGGCAGCCGGTTGATGGTGAGGCACGGGCGGTTCTGCGCCTCGCGCTGCAGCCGGATTTCATTCGGCCATTGGTCGCCCGCGAGGAACTTCAGATCCATGAAAGCGTCTTCGCGGTTCTCGCGATCCTGAATCCATGCGGCTTCGAGACGCTCTTGCGCCTCTTGAACGATGTCAATTTTTGGCAAGGGAACCTCATTGGCGCTCTGCGGCACTTTTCGGATCAGGAGTTTGAACGCAGGGAGGAATTGGCTTATGCTTCTGTCGGCGATTGAAAGAGTTTGCTTGCCGCGAATGAAGCGGAATTCAAAAATCAAGAATATAAACTGCGATCAGTCTTGCGGCGCCTCGGAGTTCCGGGAACTACCCTGCGCGGACACGATTGCGGGAGATGGAGGCGATCAGCTTACCAACCAGCCTCCGGCAACGCTGTCTCTTTTGGAGTTGCTCGATACGTGGGAACCGCTAGACGAAGAGTTTCCCGAAATTGAGGATCTACCGCCAAGACCGATCGATTTTTGATGAATTCTTCCGGCGATCAAACAAATCGAAAGCAGCCAGCTCCCTGCGCCGCCGCCGCCCGCATCCTCGTCCCAAGCTACATTGTCCAGCGGCTTCACCATGCGCGGGAACAGATCCGCTAGCGCCCACACCAGCGCATCGACGCGGTCCGCGGCGCCGCCGCCCTCGATGCCGAAGGGCGTGAACAGCACCATCTGATCCTCCAACGCCGGGAAAGCGCCTGAATGGCTCACGCGGCCCTGCTCGTAAAGCGCAGCGATTGGCTCGGCGCGCATGGTCTTGCCCCGGCTCGCGCGGACCTGCCTCAAGGGCAGGCCCGCACGTTCCGCGCGGAGAACCGTCTCAACCATGGCGCCGCCCTGGTTTATCTCGACCACCAAGGCGTCCGCTTCGTAACGGTCGAAGGCTGCGATGGCTTTGCAGGCCCAACCCCGTGGTGACAGACGGCACGATAGATCATCAAGGATGTATCCCCGCCCATCTTCACCCAATCCGGCAACGATAATTCCGGTTTCGGAAGTTCGATCGCCTTCGGCGCTGGCTTTCGCCGCTGGGTCGATGCCCACGACAATGCGTTGCATTGAGGGAAGCGGATTTCCGCCCTGCGATGCGGTTTTGATCCAGGACAGCGCGCGTCCAAAGAGAGCCTGCAACGTCGTCAACGAGTTCTGCATTGAGTTCCTGCCTTCCGAGGCGTGTGCCTTCATAGTGCTTGACGATGGTTTCGAAGAAATTCTGGGCGAGGTTGGCGCGATTGTCGTAGGTGCTGCCGCGCGTTAAGGCCACGCCTCGCCCTTCGCGCGCGATAAGGTCCCGGATGAGCGGGATCGGCCGGGGCGTGGTGGTGATGAGCTGTTTGGGATTGACGCCAAGCCGCAGCCCGAACTGCAGCATGTCCCAGGTTTCGCGGGCGTAGCGCCATTTGGCGAGTTCGTCGCACCAGGCCGCGTCGTGCTGCGGACCGCGCAATTGATCGGGCTCCGTCGCGTTATAAAGGATCGCCACCGCGCCGTTTGGCCAGGTAAGGCGGCGCTTCGATGGTTCGAACTTCGGCCGGAAGGCTCGCGGATGGATGGCGAGAAGTCCGCTCGGCCCTTCGATGATCACGTCGCGCGCATCCGCCGAAGTCTCGGCGACGAGAGCGATCCGCGAATAGCCGCCGCCCGTAAGCGGCGTCGCCCCGCAGGCTGAGGCTCGAACCCATTCGGCGCCGCTCCGCGTCTTGCCCGCGCCGCGCCCCGCCAAGATCAGCCATGTGTTCCATTGTCCGGAGGGCGCTCGCTGCTCCGGGCGCGCCCAGAAGCCCCAGTCATACTGGAGACTTTTTAATTCCTGCGGGGTCAAGCCCGCAAGAAACGACGCCCTCTTTTGCGGCGTCAGCGATGCGAGATAGCTTGCGCTCCATTTCGTCGCGAAGTTGCTCGGCATTCACGCTGTCCTCCGGCGCCTTGTCGCGTGCAGGGAAGCGGTCGCGAAAGCGATTGCGGAACCTGTTGCGCATTTGCAGGGCCCATCCGCTTGCGTTCCATGTGCGCATAAACTGACCCTTGCGGCCCGCCGCCAGCCACCACGCATATTCGAGCTCCTTCGCGCGGCTGATCGCGTCGCGAAACTCATCGTGCGCCTTCGCCCAGGTGCTCAACGTTTTGACGCTGATCTGGAGCGCGGCTGCGATCTCGGCCTTGCAGCAGCCTTCGGCGGCAAGTTCAAGGACGCGATCGCAATAGGCGGCGTTGTAAAGGGAAGGGCGCCCTGCACCTTCGCGCCGGCGAGACTTCGAGATCGGCGCTCATAAGACCTCGCAAGACATAACGGAGTTTTGTAAGGGAGAGCGCAACGCTATGCCGGATTTTTTAATCCGCGCCCCAGACCCTCGATCCGAGGTCATCTGCAAGCGTTCTGCGACTATATTGATTTATAGAGGAAGTCACCGTCGCACATCAAGCATGCATTAAAGGAGGAGTTGTTGCACTTGAATTCTTGCCTAAAGTTTTATTAAAAGCGGTAGGATTTAAACATCGCCGTTTATGCGCTCCGCTTCCCATGAGACAGCGGTTACAAAGGGCTCAAGGCTTAAGCGGCCGACGATGTTTTCGAGGACGGCGTCTTTTCGCAAACCGGCCGCGTGTCAGCCGTGACGCGAACCTTGCCGCTCTCGGTAAGGTCCTCGCTTTCTATGCGCCGCAAGCCAAGCCCACCCTGCGACAGCGCATGCAGAAGGAGCGAACGTACATGCGCTTCCTCGGCGCTACGGCAGGTAACCGCGATCGAGTATTGCGTCTCCGCGTCGCCAGACGAGGCTTGTTGACGGCGGGTGATGCCCAGAACCGCCGATCTCATGGCTATGTTCGTCACCACGACAAGGACCGCTGCGCCAAGGCTGAGAACGTAGAAGCCGCCGCCCGCGAAAGTCCCAACCATCGCGGAGCACCAAAGCGTGGCGGCTGTATTCAGCCCGCGGACATTGACGCCTTCCCGCAAAATCACGCCCGCGCCGAGAAAGCCGATGCCGGACACAACCTGAGCAGCGATGCGCGTGGGGTCGCCCTGGGCAACCACGCCCGAGAAGGCCACGAAACCGGCTGAGCCGAGCGCAACCAGCGCATTGGTGCGAAGGCCGGCCATCTTCTGATGCCATTGCCTCTCTACGCCGATGGCCGCGCCCGCAACGAGCGCGACGGCCAGACGCGCAAAGGTTTCACCGAGCATAAGAATGTCGCTCATGAGGGTTGCCGATCTCGTGTAAGGAATGCTGGAGTGATGCTCCTGGTCCGGGCTTAATTGCAAGTTTATTCAGCGCCGGTCTTGCCTCGCCGTCGCGTACAAGTGGGCATCGCGCGCCAGCCCCTTGCCAAACGGCGCGCAGCTTGCAACTTGTTCACCTCGCGTCCGGTTAAAAGATTCGCGGCGCGCGAGCCAGGCGCTGGGGTATAGGTGATCGATGAGCAAGCAGAGCACGGCGGCGACGCGCGATCTCTTCGGGGGCGATGAAGCCCCGAAGCCGAAAGGCAATGTCACCCGTCTACCGGCGCAAAAGCCTGGCGAAAGCTACACCGCTGCCGACATCGAGGTCCTGGAAGGGCTGGAGCCGGTGCGCCGCCGCCCTGGCATGTATATTGGCGGCACCGACGAAAAGGCGATGCATCACCTTTTCGCCGAGGTGATCGACAACGCCATGGACGAGGCCGTGGCGGGCCATGCGAGCTTCATCGAGGTTTCTCTAGAAGCGGACGGTACGCTTTGCGTCACCGATAATGGCCGAGGCATTCCCGTCGATCCGCATCCGAAATATCCGGGCAAGTCGGCGCTCGAAGTCATTATGACGACGCTGCACTCAGGCGGCAAATTCAACTCGAACGTCTATTCGACGAGCGGCGGCTTGCACGGCGTCGGCGTCTCGGTGGTGAATGCGCTTGCCGAACACCTCGAAGTCGAGGTCGCAAGAAGCGGAAGGCTTTATCGGCAGACATTCATCCGCGGCGCCCCGTGACGCCCCTCGAAGACATGGGCGCCGTCCGCAACCGGCGCGGGACCACCGTCCGCTTCCGGCCGGACCCGGAGATTTTCAAGGAGCGCGCGCAGTTCAAGCCCGTTCGCATTTTCAAAATGGCGCGCGCGAAGGCCTATCTTTTTGGGGGAGTCGAAATTCGCTGGTGTTGCGCAAACGAACTTCTGCGCGGCGACGCCGGCGTGCCTGAAAAGGCGGTTTTCCATTTCCCCGGCGGCCTTCGCGATTTTCTTGGGACCCGGATCGAGGGTCTGACGCCGGTCACGAAGGATGTTTTTTCCGGCCGCGTTCAAAAAGAAGGCGGCCACGGTAGCGTCGAATGGGCCATCGCCTGGCTCGCCGACGAGGACGGCTTCATACAGTCCTATTGCAACACGGTGCCAACGCCTGAGGGAGGCACGCACGAGCAAGGGCTGCGCTCGGCGCTTTCGAAATCTCTGCGCGCTCATGGTGAGTTGGCGAACAACAAGCGCGCCGCTCAGATCACGGCGGACGATATTTTCGCTTCGGCGGGCGTCATGCTTTCGATCTTCATCAGCGAGCCGGAGTTCCAGGGCCAGACGAAGGATCGGCTTTCCTCATCGGACGCCGCGCGCATCGTCGAGGGCACGGTGAAAGATGCGTTCGATCATTGGCTCGCGGCCTCGCCGCAGCAGGCTAATGGTCTTCTCGAGTTCGTTATCGAGCGCGCCGAAGAGCGCTTGCGCCGCAAACGCGAGAAGGAAACCGCGCGAAAAAGCGCAACGCGCAAACTCCGCCTGCCCGGCAAGCTTGCCGACTGCTCCAAGAATGCGAAGGACGATACCGAGATCTTCATCGTCGAAGGCGATTCGGCCGGCGGCTCCGCCAAGCAGGCGCGCGACCGCGCGACCCAAGCTGTGCTCCCCCTTCGCGGGAAGATTCTCAACGTGGCCAGCGCCTCGCGCGACAAGCTCGCGCAGAACCAGCTTCTTGCGGACCTTACCCTGGCGCTCGGCTGCGGGACTGGCAAACACTACAACGACGGCGAGCTTCGCTACGACCGCGTCATTATCATGACCGACGCCGACGTGGACGGCGCACATATCGCCTCGCTGCTCATAACATTCTTCTACCGGCAAATGCCCGAACTCATCCGCAACGGGCATCTCTTCCTGGCCGTGCCGCCCCTTTATCGCTTAAGCCAGGGCAGCAAGACCGCCTATGCGCGGGACGACGCCCATCTCGCCGAACTGAAGGCTAATATGTTCAACGGGCGCGGCAAGCTGGAAGTGAGCCGCTTCAAAGGCTTGGGCGAGATGATGCCCGCACAACTCAAAGAAACGACGATGGATCCGAAAAAGCGCAATCTTCTGCGCGTGGAGATATCGGGGCGTAGCGGCGATTTGAACGGCCTGGACCATGAAGTAGACGAGGCCGCCGCCGCAGACATCGTCGAGCAACTCATGGGCAACAAGCCCGAGGCTCGTTTCCGCTTCATTCAGGAGCGCGCTGCGTTCGCCGAACCCGGCGCGCTCGATATTTGATGCAGGGCGAGTTGCCGGACCGGTTAATGCCTCAGCGTAAGGCTGGCGGACCCGCTTCCGCTCCGCAGGGACACGTTCTGGGTATTTCCGTGTACGGTGATGTAAATTCTGCCGGAAACGTTGTATTGCGGATTGAAGAAGCTTCCCGAGTAGCTATTCGGGCCGGTTCGGCGCAGGCTAGCCGATTGGTCGACGCTGCCTGATGCTGTTGCACACCGGGCTGAGAGCGACACATGCGCGCCAGCCTGCGAAAAGTGGGCGCTGCAACTCGCGCGCTCGCGGTGCCCATCCGAGAATATAACGGTGCCCCCGCCTCTCCATGAGCCGGACAGGCTCGAACCTTCGCTTCTCGCCTCAGGAATTGCCACTATGCTGACGGCAAGGGTTGCCGCCAAAGCCATCCCAACGCTTGCCGCTCTCAGATGCGAAACACTTTGTGCTATCATGGTACACCTCCTAATTTCCTATGTCATAAACTAACGCGTGCAAAGAAATGGTTCCCTCAACCTAGCCTTCACAATACATGTTGCACCTCGGACCCAGCAGCGGACCGCGCGCTGCGGCGTCGCAGGCGCAGCAAAAACGTAATCGTCGGCCTCAGGATAAAGAGATCGGCAAAGAGCGCGGCGATCATTGCGAAAGCGGAGAGCCAGCCGAATAGCCTAAGAGAGGGTAAATCGGAGAACACAGTCACAGCAAGCCCGCAGGCTAGCACCACGGTGGTTAAAATGAGCGCCGGCCCGACCAGCACGGTTGCTCGCTCGACGCCGACGCCGGGCGATTGATCTGGTCTATCTTCCAGCCGCAGCCTGTTCAGGAAATGAATGGTCGCGCTGAGGCCAAGCCCGAAAGACACGGTGAGCGCCACAATGCTCGCAAATTGAAGGCCTTTTCCGACCAGCCAAAGCAGCACGCCAGAGGCTAGGATCGGGAATATCGCGGGCAAAATCGCGGACAGCATCACCACGAGCGACCGGAACGCCAGCCCAATGAAGGCGGCGACAAAAACGATCTCAATGGTTAGCGCCTTGTTGAGTCGCTCGATCATGGCTGAGCTGTTCCGCGCCGCAATCGCCGAAAGGCCAGTCACAGCGATTTTATAACTGGGATGCTCCGCGCGAACCGTGTTCAGCGACTTGTCCAGATCGCCAATGAGAGGAAGCAGCCGGTTCGCGTCCTCGTCGGGGATCAGCCCCGAAACCACCGCCGCATCCCCATTCGCTGAGAGGAAGCGGTGAACGAGATGATCGGGAAGATAGCCCACATATTGCTTGAGCGTGGCCACATCCGATTTGCCGAGCTTCTCCGCGAGCCAGCGGCGCAGCGTCTCAAGCGACCAGACATTTCCGACGCCTGCCTGCTTTTCGAGGATTGTGTGCACCGCCGCAAGAGTGGCGAGCGCCTCAGGATCGTAAATCGACGTGCCGCGTGGCAGCTCGATAAGGACGTCGATCGGATTCGATCCGGTCAGCTTTGTGTCGAGGCGATGGCTGGCGGCAACGGCTTGTTGCTTGTCGGGAACCTGATCGGCGAGCCGATAGCGCGCGTCCAGGTTCGAATAGGCAGTCGCGAGGCCCCCGACGATTATGAGGCTGATCAGGCTATAAATCCCAGGCCTGGCCACGACGCGCGAAGCGATCCAGGAACAAAAGGCGCGCAGCCAATCGATAGCCGCATCCGCTCCTTTAAGCCTCGCAGCGAAAGCAGCTTCCCTCCTGACAAGCAAGACCCCGAGAAGCGGAAGAACAGTGATGACCGTGAAAAGCGCGATCACCGTGGAAATGATACCAGCCTCGCCAAAGTTCCTGATCATCTCCGAGCTGGAGAAAAGCAGCGCTATGAACGAGAACGCGGCGGTCGCATGGGTCAGGACGCAAGCCGGCCCGACAATAAAGATCGCGTTACGGAAGGCGTCGCGCTTGCTCTCGCCCGAAATGAGACGGTCGCGCGCCGCAAAGGTGAGCTGCATGCTGTCCGAGAAGCTTATGACCATAATCAGAGGGGTCATCACGTTCAAGAACGTATTCAACCTGAAGTCGAGCCAGCCGAGCGCCCCCTGTGCGAGCAAGATGGCCATTAAGGGCGGCGCCGCCGCGATAATCATGAAGGAAAGGCGCCTGAAGAAGATGATCGCGATCAAGCAGCCGGCGGCGAAGCCGATGCCGTTGTAGAGCAGCTGATCGCGCTCGACGGCGTTGCGAATCTCCAGGCGCATTACCGGCACGCCCGAAAGCTCCGCCTTTAGGCCGCTTCCTTCCAGGTCTTCGGCGGCCGTCTTGCGAATGGATGCGACAACGTCGCCAACGGCCTCGCTATCGGCCACTTGGGGATCGAGAGCGAGGACGATTAGGGCGAGCTTTCCATCGTCCGAAAGCAGCTTGCCTCGAATGATGTCGTTGGAAAGCACCCTATCGATCAATGCCTTGTAAGCATCGCCTTCCGGCAGGTCGGCCGGGAATAGAGGCCCAGGCAGGTGTCCGGGTTCAGGCGCTTCCCGCGCGGAAAACAAGGAGAGTACGCCGCGCGTGCCTTCTATGAGCTGGAGATCGGTGACGAGATTGCGAAGCTTGTCGATGGAATCGCGTTCGAGAAGGGCGTCACCCTCTACAACCACGAGCACGTCATACTCATGGGAGGGAAAGCGCCGCGAAAGGTCTTCGAACTGCCGGAACTCAGGCGTGTCGGACCTGAAGAGCGAGCTGAGTAAATCGTCAACTTTAAGCTTCGCCACACCAAATCCAGCGAATGCGCAGAGTAGCGTCACAATAATTACGGACAGAACCGGGGTTCTGAGCGCGATTAGGCCAACGCGCTCGAAACCGAGGACCAAGCGAGAGGAGCCCACGCCTCTCGAGGCTTCGCTCCTGGCGCGTTGTCTGTCTGGATCGATGCCGGCCATGGCAGTCCGCCTATCTCAAATCAGCAGTGACAACAGCTAGCCCAAATCTGCAACCGGATAAAGCATTCGAGTGAAGCATGTCCGCCAGAGATTTCTACTTCAACCTGGATGTTGAAGCTATAGAGGTCATAGCCATCGGCGCTCTAAAATCACATGCACGAGGAATTGATGTTTTTGAAGCTTCAAACAGCCGCTATGTGTTGGAACCTAAGCCGGCATTGTTGGCAGACCCGCGGATGCCAGCTTAGAGTTTTTCGTTTTCGTAGAGTGAGCGCGTGCCGCCAAAGATAAATGTACGCTCCCTGTTTTTTCCCAAAACCGGAAAGGCCAATTTTGGGAACGTTGCTTAACACCCGAAATGAGGGTTAGGGTTCGATGAAGCGGCCTTCTCGATTACGGGCGCGGCCCAAGCCGGACTATGGAATCGATTCGTCCGGCAGGATCAGGCGGCTTTTTTTTGCGGGCGCTGCCGCGGCCCTTGCGGGCGGATTATTGCCTTCATTCCATATCGGCGATTTTGAGATTACGCTCATTGGTCCGACCCTCTTGGCCCTTGGCTGCTTGAGCCTCGGCATATGCGCCTCGATGCTCGCCTATTCGTTTTGGGGCAGATTTAATATCCGCAAACGCATGCTCGGGATCGTGCGCTGGCGCGGCAATGAAACCGTCCTAGACGTCGGGGCCGGTCGCGGGCTCCTAGCCGTAGGGGCGGCGAAGCGCCTGCGGTCGGGCACGGTTGTGGCCATTGACGACTGGCAATCGGCAGGCGCGGCAGGAAATACGCTCGAGGCGGCGCAACGCAATCTTGAGCTTGCTCGCGTTCACGATCGTGTGGAGCTCAGAAGCGACGATCCGCGCCACATCGCTTTCGTCGACAATTCCTTCGATGTCGTCCTTTCCCTTCTTTTCCTGCACAACATAGAGGATGCAGGCGGTCGCGCGAAGGCTTGCTGCGAGATCGCGCGGGTGCTGAAGCCGCAGGGCATCGCGGTCATTGCGGATTACTCGCACGTCAAACAGTACGCTCGCGCTTTGGAGGCCGCCGGGCTGAAGGTAGATCGGCCGAAATCGTATTTTCTCGAGGCATTCACCACGCTTGAGATCGTGGTCGCAAGAAAGCCCGGCTTACGTTAGTAGAAATCGCACGTGCGGCGGGCGCTACCGCTTCTCGTTCTTTGCCGCACGGAAACCGGCGGCGGCTGTGTCTTTCTCGCACATATAAACGCCGCGCTTCGTCTTGCCATAAGACGAAGCGCCCGAATGATGGTAAACTTTAGTGCCAAGATTGACCCAGACGACTGTGTCCCCGGGGCAGCTTGTCTTCGCATCCGCCTCGCTGGTGAACTGGCCGGTTTTCGGGGCGGCGGAGGCGCGAGTTTTCTTGGGCGCAGGCGTCGTGGCTTGCGCCGTGCCGCCAAATGGATTTGGCGCAGGCGTTGTTTGTGCGAAAGCGGAGGCCGCGGAGAAAACGGCCAAAGCAGAGCCGATGATGAACATGGTCGCCAAGCGCATTGTCATGAACGGCTCCTCTCAAGCAATCTCGATGTGAAGCCGGACTGTTACATCTGGGGCTAGGGCAAGCAAGCTGGCATTTGACGCGCCAGAACACGCTTACACGAATTCCGCGTGATTAGTTAACGAACCGGCCCCCTGTCATTCGTAGACGGACTTCGGCAGCCGCCGTCGCGAAAGGAGCGCTGGCGTTTGATCCGGGTCAGACGCCGGGCGCCCCTATGACGGTCGGCTCCACTGAGCTACGGATTGGTTCACGCAGGGGAGGGGCATGGAGAATGAGCGTTCTGACCAGCAGGAAGAGCACGGCGGCGTTGAAAAGGTGCCAGAAATAATGTGTGCCAATGGGGAGTGAAGAGCACAACGGCATGTCGATGGTTCTCGCGGAGAAGGATAGTACGAAAAGCCCGGCTGCGGCGTAAAATGCTTTGCCGGCGCTGGCGTCGCAGCGCCAAATGCCAGCCCCCACCGCTGTCAGGAAGACAAGTGTCGGCAAATACATCGCGCCGCCCCACAAGACCTTCTCGAACTGATCCGACTCCAGATAAAATGTGGAGGCGAACAGAAGGGAGGTCGCGGCCAACTTGAGCAATGCCGGCCATCGGAAAAACACCGTCAAAATCAGCCAGCAATACACGATCATGAAGACGAGGATCGGGATGACATCCGCCCATTCGGCCCAGCGCGTCGCGACGGTGTGAAAGGTGAAGCTGCCTCCGCCAACAACCGCGATGATGAGGCAGAGAACCCCGATCGCGCCTTGCAGCCCGGGATTAGGACGGCGCTTTTGTAGCCGCCAAGCGAGCCAGGCCGCGATCAGGAACGCAAGGTTGGACCAAGCGTTGAGCGGCTCCGCATTCCAGACCGCGCTGGTGCGCTCGCAATAGATGTCGACGGGACGGCCCATGTCGCCGAACCAGGAATCCAATGAAACCATGACGCGTTCGCTCCCTTTATGCCTCGGTTCCAGCCTGCGGAGCCTGTGTTTGCAGCCGCCCAAAGCTTTAGCTGAGGCCCAAAGCTTGGGCAATACCTTCGGACAGGGTATCTTGCCGGTCTCCTTCGTCAGGCCGAAACGTGCTACCGTAAACCCGTAAATTGGAAACGGGCTTCGCGCCGCGCGAAGCACCAAAGCCGATGGGAACGCCATTGTCCTCACTTGTCAGCCGCGGTCGCAACGCCACCAGGCGCACGCCGCGCCGCGCTGTGGCGCACATTCCGGGCGAAGACGGCTGGCCTGTCGTGGGCAAGACGTTCGAAGTTCTGGCGGAGCCGCAGCGCTTTGTCGAGTATATGGCGAAGCGCTATGGCCCGGTTCATCGCACGCGAGCGCTTGGCGACACCACGGTCGGGCTTTTGGGCCCGGAGGCAAACGAGTTTGTGCTTCTCGATCACGAGAAAATATTTTCCTCGGAACTCGGCTGGAGCCTGCTTCTCGAACGGCTTTTTCCTCGCGGGCTCGTGCTTCTCGATTTTGACGAGCACCGGCTTCACCGGCGCGCATTGTCCGTGGCCTTCAAGGCCGGCCCGTTGCGGTCCTATCTCGCAGAATTGAATGCTGGGATAGCGGCGGGACTCGATAAATGGCCTTGCGGCGAGATGCTATTCTACCCAGCGATCAAAAAGCTCACTCTCGATCTGGCTGCTGTCGCGTTCCTTGGCGCCGATCTGGGCCCCGGATTGGAAGAGCTGAAGCGCGCCTTCACGGCCATGATCGCCGCCTCAATCGCCGTGATCCGCGCTCCGCTGCCGGGCACGAAGATGGCCCGAGGCGTGGAGGGACGTGCCTTTGTCATCGATTATTTCAAGCGGCAGATCCCACTGCGCCGTAACAGCGCGGGTGACGATCTCTTCTCGCATCTGTGCCGCGCCACCTACGAGGACGGATCGCTTCTTACGCCGCAAGATATAGCCGATCACATGAGCTTCCTGATGATGGCTGCGCACGATACGCTGACGTCAGCGCTTACGTCTTTTGTCTACCGCCTCGCCCTATCGACGGAGTGGCAGTCCGCGCTTCGCGACGAACTTGCCGTGCTAGATGCAAAGCCAGAGGAGCCGCTTTCCTATGACCGGCTTGAGAAACTTCCGCTGACGGAGATGGCGTTCAATGAAGCGATGCGCATGTCGCCCCCCGTGCCCTCAATCCCGCGCCGGGCGGTGAGGGATTTTGAGTTCAGGGGGTTCAGGATCCCTGCCTATACAGCGGTCAGCGTCAATCCGCTCTTCACCCATTACATGCCCGGCCTTTGGCCAGAGCCGGAGCGTTACGATCCGGCGCGCTTCAGCGAAGCGGCCTCGCGCGAAAGGCATAAGTTCGCCTTCGTCCCGTTCGGTGGCGGGGCGCATATGTGCATCGGGCTCAACTTCGCAATCATGCAGGCGAAGTGCTTCACCTGGCATTTTCTCACTCGTTTTCGCGTCACGATCGAAAAGGGCTACCGGCCCGCATGGAACATGTGGCCAATCCCGCAGCCGCGTGATGGCCTCCGCATAACTCTTATGCCCGTTTAGCGCTTGTCGGCAGTAAAGCCACGCCGTACGTTTTTTTGTTGTTTAGCGCGCTTCGTAACTCTTTTTTGGCGACTTACTCCTTGCGTCCCGCAACAGGTATTGCTACGCGACTTCCTCTGGCGGAAGCTGAGCGCGAATTCATTTTGCAGCCAAGCGGGGCAATTGTTCATTGATCGCTTACTATCCGCGCAGGCGCAGTTGTGAATATGCCTAAAACTGGAATGGAGCGAATCATGCGTCTTTTTGCGGCTCTTTTAACATTGGCTCTTTTGGCGACTCTGCCCGCCTCCGCCGAACACCACCGTCGCGCTAGCGAAAATGATAGGGAACGGGATAGGGACAGTTTGTGCAAAGAGCCCGTTCGTGCGGCCGGCGATGCCTATCATCTCGTTCGGGCTGCAAGGTCCTCGGCTATCAAGCGCTGGCAGGAACAGGTGATAAACGCTCATGGTGAGCGGTTCATCAATTTTGAGACAGCGAAAGTTGTCGACTTCCATTGCGACCCGGCTCGCGTCGGAGGCGGGAACACAATCTTCGATCTTAAGCGCTGCGTGATTGTCGCGCGGCCATGCCGGAATGAGGGTTAGCATGCCGCCGTGCGGCGCCGATGAATGCAGGTCGAAGCTTTGCAATATTTCGTGACTTGCGTTGCATCGAAGGAATCAGGATTACTAATCCCAGCATCCCCTAAGGTGCTTTCCCCAAAAGCCTGAAGCTGGACCTCGCTCCCTTGAAGGTGAGCGAGGTCTTTTATGTTGTGAGCCGCTGCGAACTCGGCGCCGGACCTCTATGTTAGCGCGGGCCATCGAGGTGGGCGAGACTACGTTCGGCGCTTGCCTTGCTTGCCTCTGCCGCCGCCCTTGATTTTTTGCGCAATGGCGTCGCGGCCTCGGCGAGAACTTCGTTTTGCTGGTACCAGTCGTCGGCGCAGGCCACGCAGCAGAACTTACGGCCAGCGATGGTGATATATTCAAACTCAACAGTCTCGCCGGTACAAAATACGTTGTCGCAAAGGACCATGTCGTCTCTCCCGCTTATGGGGCGCGCACGCTAACAAGGGACTGGCACTGGCTCGCGCAATCTACCTTCGAATCAGGCAACTCATTGTAACGGATCTTGTGGCGCTTTTCAGAACCGGGGGCGAAGCCGTTATGACGGCGATTTTGAATTTAAAGCGCGGGGTTGCATCGATGACCAGACTACGTCCGAAAAAGTGTGAAGCGGTTTTCCGCTAAGGCGCACGACGAAAACGAAGTGCGCTTTCGTTCCCTCAAAAGCGGATATGCTCTAGCTGGAACGATGCGGCCCAGCCACGGCCTTTGTGTCGTGCAGAGCGCCGATCTCGGTCTCGGAATACCCGATCTCTTGCAAAATCTCATCCGTATGCTCTCCAAGCACGGCGGCCCGCTTTGGCGGTTCGCGCTCAAAGGCGCTAAAAGCAAGCGGACTGCCCGGGACAAGGTAGCTCCCGATCCCCCGCTGTTCCATCATGTGGAACATCGGATTATCAATTGAGCAGTCTGGGTCTTCTGCGACCGTCTGTGCAAATGAGCGGAAAACGCTCCAGATGACGCCGCGATCGGTGAACGCGCGTGCGAAATCCTCCACGCTGCGGGATAGGAACCAAGGCTTCAGAAGCGCCGTGATCCCCGCGCGAGCTTTGAAGCGGTCACCTTCAAGGCTGAGTTGCAAGCCCAGCTTTTCGCCGAGCTCATCGAATTCCGCTTGAAGGCCTGTCGAGGTGGCGAGGCCGTCCCATTGCTTGCGGGTTACGGCCGCGATCATCACACGCCTCCCATCGCCGCAAAGAAAATCTTGAGCATAAGCGCCGTAAAGGGCATTGCCGAATTTAGGCCGGTCGTACCGATTGACCGTGACCTCGCCGATGATACCGAGATTGCCCAGCATGGCGAGCGCCACATCTTTCAGCGCAAGCTCCACGAGCTGGCCCTCCCCTGTCAAGCGACGATGCCGCTCAGCCGCAAGCAGGCCGGCCACAGCCATCTGTCCTGTTATGCAATCCCAAGCTGGGAGCACGTGGCAAACGGGATCGGTCGACCCCTCCGGCCCGGTCGCCATCGGAAAGCCCACGGCGGGATTGACGGTATAGTCGACCGCGGGACCCCCGAAGCGGTCTCCCGTCACCGCAACCATGATCAGGTCGGCGCGATCCTTCTTCAGGTTCTCGTAGTCCATCCAGCCGCCTCTGATGTTGGTCAGAAACATACCGGCGCCGGGCCCCGGCGCGCAAATCAAGCGGCGGACGACTTCCCTCCCGCGCGGGCTGCTCAAATCTACGGCGATTGAGCGCTTCCCCTTGTTGAGCCCGGCCCAAAAAATGCTGCGATTGTCTCGGGTGACGGGCCAGCGATTGTGATCGAGGCCGCCTTCCAGCCGGTCGAAACGGATCACGTCGGCGCCCATTTGTGCGAGCGTCATGCCGCCGAGCGGCGCTGCTACGAAAGCGGAGCCTTCGACGACCCGCATGCCTTGAAGAATTTTCGCCACGGCGCCCTCCTTTGTTGTTTCCTACCCGTAAGTTCGAGGCTTTACCGCCCGCTTTATGTTATTGCCGCCAGTCGATCGCCGCCTGCATGCAGACAAGGCCATCGCCATTCGATGTATACAGATCCAGCCCGCCGTCGTTCCGCTCCCGGCCCGACAAAAAAACCGCATCGAAGTGGAACAGCGGGCGCACGCCGCGGAAACTATACCGGGCGACGCTTTTTCCGCTGTTGCGCTGCTGCGCCGCTCTCATCAGAAGCATAGCCTGTAACGGACCGTGGACGACGAGACCGGGGTATTTTTCGAACTCCGTCGTGTAGGGCAAGTCATAATGGATGCGATGTCCGTTGAACGTTACCGCCGAGAAGCGGAATAGCATCACGGGGTCGACCGGATACCGCTCTTGCCAGGCGAGGTTTTCCGGCAGAGGGATCGGCTTTGGCGGCACAAAAATCTTCGGAATTTCGAGGTAGGCGATATCCTGCTCTTCTGAGATGGCGAGGCCGCGCGGCGAGTTGATCTCGTGTTTCACCGTTACGAACGCCATTTTCACGAGCTTGCCTTGTTTCTCGTCAACCTTCAGAATCTCGGATTTCTTTTCAAGTGCATCGCCGATCCGAAGCTCATCGTGGAAGGTGAGGCGGCCGCCCGCCCACATACGGCGTTCAATTGGAAGCGGCGGAAGAAATCCGCCGCGTTTCGGATGGCCATCAGCGCCGATTTGCGACATCGGCGCGAGCGGGCGAAAATAAAGCCAATGCCAAAGCGTGGGCATAATTTCGCCCGGCTTCGCATCGGACGACACGTCGAACGTGGCGTTCAGCTCATTGATTGGCCTTGCAATCGCATTCTCGGTGGAGCTTTCGGTGCGTCCGACCCATTCCGACCAATCAGCTTCCGCCATCCTCGACCCGATCACTGTGCGCGCTTCTCCTGCCGGACAGGGCTGCTGCGGCGGCCCTGTTCTCAGAAATAAAGAGAAAATTATACCGAAATACGATCCGGCGCGTTTTGTTCCCGGTCAAAATCGGCGCTGGAATCTTTGGGGTGAAACGTTATCGTCGAGGGTCGCGTCAGATAACGTGGGCTTACAGCGACGAGCGGAGCGGGATATGGCTCAAGCCGCGCTTTCGTCCGCCTTGCGGTTCAGCCACTTTACGTAAAGCGGGCCGAAGTGCTGATGCTGGCGCAGTTCGACATAGCCTTCACGGGCGAGTTCGAGCGTCGCGCCGAAGCTTGAGGCCGTAACAGTCCGGCCGAGGACGGGCGATGGCTTGTATTCTTCAAGGAATTTGTCGAGCACGGTCCAGTCCGGCTCGCTTCCCAAGAGCGATGTCAGCCGGTCGCGCGCCTGCTTAATGGACCAGACGATGCGACCGCCCCATTTCACCTCGGTGACGGCGTTGCGCTGGCGCTGGTCGGCATAGGCTTTCAACAGGTCGAAGATGCTCGCCTGGTACACGCTCGACCGCACGATGCGGATGCCTTCGGGCAAGCCGCGCGCGAAAAGATCGATTCCTAGCCGTTTGCGGCCCATCAGGCTCGCGAGCGCTTCACGCATCGCCTCCAGCCGCTTCAAACGGAAGGCAAGCTGAGCGGCAAGCTCTTGGCCGGTGGGACCATCGTCCTGCTGCTCTTGTTCGGGCAGAAGCAGCTTCGATTTCAGGTAAGCGAGCCAGGCGGCCATCACGAGATAATCGGCCGCGATCTCCAGGCGAAGCTCGCGCGCGGCGTCGATATAGGAGAGATATTGCTCGGCGAGAGCGAGGATCGAAATCTTGGTCAGATCGACTTTCTGGTTCCTGGCCAGCACGAGCAGCAGATCGAGTGGGCCTTCGAAGCCGTCGAGCTCAAGAAGAAGAACATCGGCGTCGTCATCGGGCGCCACGCGCTCCGGGGCTCCCCAGTCGCTCCCGGCCGCTTGCACAGTGTGCTCGCCACTCTCGTCACCGTTGCTCACGGCCAATTCTCCGCTTGACATGCTTTCCGGCACTTTGAGCGATTTACGCCGCCGCCGCCAGTAAATCTACGCGCGCCTGCTCCGCCGCCTCCCGATCGAAGGCTTGCGGCTCTTGCAATTGAGCGAGCGCGGCCTCGAAGCGCTGAAGCGCCGCTCCCTCAAGATAAGGCGAGGACGCGGCGGCGGCAGCCATCTCGCCCATGCCGCCATTGCAGTGTAGCGCCAGATCGCAGCCTGCCTCGAATGTGGCGCGGGCGCGTTCGCCAAGCGTGCCGGAAAGGGCATGCATGCTGAGATCGTCGGACATCAGAAGCCCTTCGAAGCCGATGTGGCCCCGAATAACTTCCGCAATCGCTTTCTTTGACACCGTGACCGGCGCGGCGGGATCTATGGCCCTGAACACGACATGCGCCGTCATCGCCATCGGGATGTGGCGCAGCGCCCTGAAAGGCGCAAAGTCGTGGGCTTGCAACTCGGCAAGCGGCGTATCGACCACCGGCAGCGCGAGATGGCTGTCCGCCATCGCCCGGCCATGCCCCGGTATGTGCTTCATGACCGGCAAAATGCCGCCAGCCAGAAGGCCGCCGGCCACCGCTCCTCCAAGCTCGGTGACAGCCTTGGCTTGATCGCCATAGGCCCTGTCGCCGATAATGTTGTCTGCGCCGGGAATCGGAACGTCGAGCACCGGAGCGCAGGAGGTATTGAACCCCAGCTCATGGAGATCGTGCGCCATCATCCTTGCGCACAGGAACGCGGCCTTTTTCGCCCCCCCCGGATCGGCGTGGCGTTTGGCGAAGGCGCTCGCCGCGGGATAACGAGGCCAGTGCGGCGCGCCAAGCCGCTGAACGCGTCCGCCCTCCTGATCGACCATGACGAGCATCCGGCCGCCCCCAGCTGCAGCGCGAGCTTCGCTTATGAGGCGGCGGACCTGATCCGGGCCCTCGACATTGCGAGCGAAAAGAATGATCCCAGCCGGACACGTCTGGCAAAGAAACTCCCTTTCGCCAGCGCTGAGAGACAGGCCGGACAATCCGCAAATAAGCGCGCGCAGAGACAAGATCTCCTCCGGGGCAGGTGCTCGATGCCCGGCATCTTACGCACGTTTTACAGGCGGAACAACGCGCGGCGGCCCTGTTTCTGCTACGCCAACTCGAATGTGTCGCACCAATCGACGGCGACGTAATTGATAATGATCGACTTTCGAACCGCGCCGCCGAGCGGGCGCTTTCCCACCGCGTGCCAAGTGTTCTTGCCTGGGATGAAGATCAAACCGAGGTTCCGGCCCTACGGCGCGGAGCAGAGATAGAAGCTCTTCTGTCTCCAGACTGACCGTGAAGTTGAAAAAACGGCCGGCGCCGCGTGCCCGAATTCAGGCGCAGACAAGCGTGCCCGATTAGCGGGTTTTCGCTTGCGCGCGTGGGGCTAGCGGGACGACGGTTTGCATCTCGGCCGGACGCTCCAACGGCACGGCTCCCTTGGCGATGCTGCTGTCATCGGGGCCTTGGACGTGCCAATAAATCTCTGCGTTGAATTGATAGGCGAAAGCTTCGCCATTGGAAGTCGGAACGCGGTGAATGCCTCGCTTCGCGCGGGCTTTCTGGATCGCGGTTTCAAGCGCCTTGAATTGATCCTCGGCTAAAAATTCCGACACCAAACCGCCCTTCTTCCCCCCGCCTCGAAAATTTGGCCGTACCGGTCGAGCTTAATGACCTCGGGAGGGGATCGTCGTTGGCTTTTGCCAAGCCGCTCGGCGCGACCAATTGACAGGCGCAAAACGCGCGCGCGCGGCAGAGCTTGCGGCTCGTAAGAGCTATGCTTTTACAAAGAGATATCGAGAGGAAGGCCGCAATTGCGGCATGACTGTCGTCGGAGTGGTCATGCCGATATCAATGCGGGCGCCAAGCGAAGTCACATTTTAACCAATATTAACCCGATGGTGCTGCACCGCAGCATGCGTTCTTAATTGCAGGAGATGCGCGCTGCGGAAAGTTGCGTTCTCTTGTCCATAACGAAGCGAGTTCGATTATCTATGAAGCGAAAAATCCTCACCCTCTTTTTGGCCGCAGCCCCGCTGACATTTGCCTACGCGGGAGAACAAGCACTCTCTGGGGCCGACTTGCAGAGTACGGTCGCAGGCCGCACGGTGTACATCGACACGCCGATGGGCGAGGTTCCAATCCGCTATTCGGTGAATGGAAGCGTACACGGAAAAACCGAGCTTGCGCTTCTCGACGGAGAGTCCACCGCTGTCGATCGCGGCCGCTGGTGGGTCGCCGATAACAAGCTGTGCATTCGCTGGCGGAATTGGATGGAAGGCGCCACCCATTGCTTCACCATGCACCGCGTCGGTCCGTCTCATGTCCGCTGGCGCCGCGAGGATGGGAAGAGCGGCATCGCCAGAATCGGTTGACGTTCGCGGCAACCCCCATCCGCGTCCTGTGGGACGCGGACTGGATTGATCCGGCTCTGGATCGCCAGCGCACCCAAATCGGGAAACGCTCCCTAGCCGCGAAACGCTACGCGGCGAAGCGGCGCTGGTGTTTGCCTTCCCGGACTTCCTCGATGATTTTCGCCGAGAAGGCGTCCAAATCCGAGGGCTGGCGGCTGGTGATAAGCCCCTGATCGGTCACGACCGGCTCGTCCATCCATTGGCCACCCGCGTTGATAACGTCGGTCTTGATCGACTTATATGACGTGGCGCGGCGGCCTTTGATGATGCCGGCCTCTATCAGGAGCCAAGGCGCGTGGCAGATTGCCGCGACGGTCTTTCCGGCCTGATAAAAGTCCTTGATGAACGAAATCGCCTGCTGATTGACGCGAAGGTAATCGGGATTGAGCTGGCCGCCGGGCAAAACGATGGCGTCGTAATCGTTCGCGCTCACCTCACCGAGAAGTCTTGTCCACTTTGACAGGATGGCCCCAATCCTTCTCATCCCACCCCCTGATCTCGCCCGCTTCGGCGCGCCACCACGTCCACGGCGGCTCCCGCTTCGCGCAGCTTTCTTAAGGGCGTCTCAAGCTCCGCCTGCTCGAACCCATTGGTCGCCAGGATAGCTATCTTTTTTCCTGTGATGTCAGCCATTTATGTCTCCTCGTTCTACTCCTGACGAGTCGAACGGGGGAGCCCCGAAGGCTGTTCCCCATCTCCACGCGCCGCATGGTTATTGCGGCGAGGACTCCCAACGGCCGAAGATTTTCGGGGAAACAGGTTGTTGGACAAGGGTTGGCGAAGGGCGAGCTTCCGGGGAAAGCAGATCGCGGATTCTCCTGAGCTCGCAACTGTTGCGGTTCGCGATCGAGCCGGCCTCGTCACTCCTGTCCTCTGTCTCGACGCACCGTTCAGGGTCGCCTATCGTCAGGCGGATGACATCGCTCGAAAGCCCGGAGAGTTTCCAGCCAAGCGGGAGCGGAAAGGCTTTTTGATCGAGCTGCACCACAATCATCTTCTCGCCGAGTTGAGTATGGGCTTCCTTGACGGCCTTGCGCGATTGGAGGTCACGCACGGACAAGAGCGTGGTGAAAGGTGAGAAGACGTCGTAGAGCCAACTTCGGACGGGCGCCGACCCCGCAGGCTCGAAGCCGGTAGTCTTAAGCGCCTTAAACTTGTCGGTGAGCGTGATCAAGTAGAGATCCACCTCGTCGCCGCCAAGCTCCTTCAACTGGTTGTAGAGTTGCAGGGCAGTGGACGCCCCTGAACTGTCTGCATAACCGCCGTCCACGAAAGTGAAATGGGAGCCCGCGTCGAGCTTGAAGTTCCAGGGGGGCATGATGCCTGGAAAGCGGGCGCTTATGACCGCGGTCTCGATCAGCGGCGGATCTGACGGCATGTTCTGAAGATGGCCGAACGAGTAGAGAGTTCCACCGCCGAAGGGCTGCAGATCGAAGGGTGAAAAAGCGACCCGGTATCCCGTTTCAACCCAGGTCGCATTGAGAATGAGGGCAGGCACGTCGCCCTTCTCGGACCAGCCGTGCGAAAACGGTTGTATCAGGTAGTTTTTATCGCCTTGCTCCGGGCAAACGGTATGGTCAGGCCCTGTGCGCGATGGATCGCTGAGCTTGAAGCTGTAGAGGAAGCTCTTCTCCAAAATCTGATCCCGGCCAGCGGAACTGACCGAAGCGAGGGCGCATGGCGGTTTCCGGGCTATATCCGGCAGGAGCGGACGTATTAGGTCGGGCAGAAGATAAGAGATCACGGGACTGATGTGATCTTCCTGCGTGATCTTGCGCAGGCGCTTCGAAAGCTCCCCTTGCTCGCCAAAATGTTTGTCGCATCCTGGCTCAACGTCAACAGACGCCTTCCGGTTGGTTCCCCGGGCGATGCTGTCGGCAAAGGCGGCGTTGAAGAGGCTCGCGCCGACACTGCCGCCGGAAACCGCGCTGATGGCGAAAACATGCCTGGCGAATGCCGGACAATGGTCTTGCATGGTCGCGAGGAAGGCCCCCGCCGTTGAAGCCGCATAAATGCCGCCGCCCTGAGCCGCTACGACGAAGACAGGATAATGGGACGAGGTCTTTCGTTCGTCGAGCCAAACCCGGAACCTCGTGGCCAAATCTCCGGCCCCATTTTCCGGCGGATCTTGCTGAGGCTTAGTTTTTTCACCGGCGCCTCCAATGACGCCAGCGATCATCACGGCGACCGCTAACAAGGGAAGCGCCACGATAGTGACTCGCCTCACGGTCAGCGGCAGCCAATCCATGAACATCAAGATCGCCGATGGCAACGCCAGCAGCAGCAGGGAGATCTTCTGCGCCAGCCAAAATAAGAACCGCACCGCGACGGCGATTTCGATCAGCACGAATGCTGTGCTCGCCAGTGGCCCTGCAAGCCGCGATGCGATCAGCGTTGCATTGGAAGCTACGAGTGGGATGGCGATGAGCAGCGCCGTCAGCGCGTAGCAGAAATATAACAGCTGCTTCTGCCTCTTCGTATTCCGCCGGAAAAAGTAAAAATAAAGAAGCAAGGCGAGGTATACCGAAAAAGTGATCGCTCCCGCCACCATGACGGCATGGGGAAGACGGGGAAGAGTTTTGAGCGGCAGCCCCATGCCGGCGGCGTCGAGCACATGGCGGTACACATATCCGAGCCCGATTAAGAGACCGAAGAACGGTAGGCTCGATGCGAAAGCGGTTTTGAGATCCCTGACATCGAAAACGCGGCGGTCGAAGTAAATGTCGGCGTGATCGGGATAGATGGCGTCGATGCGGTCCGAAACCTCGGTATGATTCCAGGCGTAGAGAAGCGCGCTGAAAAGGAAGACGGCGGCAAGCCCAGCCAGCCCGCGCCCGTAATCCCCATCTTCTATAACGCCGAGATAAATCTCCTGCATTTGGGGTACGCGCGCGAACAAATACGCGGAAGCAAAACCAATAAGAAGCGGAGTTATATAGACTGTTTGTGATAGATAACGAATGTACTGGCTTGTAGAAATACTCGTGCGATCACTTCTCGCTCCGACGAAGCGAAACCAAATCTTTGTAATACCGATTTTATTCAAAGTATTTTTCAAATCGCGCACGTCCTCCCTCCCAAACAGGAACCCGCGTCAGCCAACAGTCTTTTCCACCTCGACCGCCTCGACAGACGAAAATTCCTTGATCGCGTTTCTCAAGATTTCCAGGTCACCCTCGGAATAGGCCAAGAAATAGACCTCGCGAAGCGGCGATTTCGGGTTCTCCCTGAAAAATGCGAGCGTGCGCTTCACCAGCAGCGGCGCAACATGGTCCACTGGAAAACCGCCCTGCCCTGTCCCGAAGATCGGCGCCAAGGCCGAGCGATAGCGCTTCGCCGCGGAGATCGATCTGAGAACGTTATCCATCGCCAGCTCGATATTCGAGAGCGTGGTCGAGAGCCCCGCTCCGATGCTTCCCGCGACGCTCGCCACATGAAAAATGCGCCGCACGTTATTCGACCGCTCCAGCTCCCCGGCCGCAGTTTGGAGCACGGTGCCGGGCTTGACGAAATTGCGCGGGCCAAGCTCTGCTGCAAGCGCTTTGCCGATGGTGTCCTCCGCTATGGAGTGGCCGTCCTCGTGCTTCCTGGCTCCGAGCGAGCGGATCGTCGCCGACACCGACCGTCCGAAAAACCGGTCCATCATCATGTCGGTGTTCTCGGAGTTCACCCAGACGTCGACATCTTTGGTCGCTTTGATGTTGCCCGTCTTGACGCCGAGGACCTGCCGCTCGTTGAGTTTCGCCGCGAAAGTCCGCGACCGGTCATCGCCAAGCTCGGCTGGCATAAGCATGGCGCCGCGACGCGCCAACATCCACTGCCCGGCGATAATGAGCTTCGGGTCCTCGAACTCGCCAGCCGTCAGCCTCTTGAAGAAATCGTCCAAGGGGTACTCGACGATTTCGATATCCTCGCCCTCCTCGGCGACGCCGCCGCCATCGGCCAGCTTATCGACCTTGCGAACCTCCGCATAAAACAGATGGATGAGTTCGCTGCTTCCTCCGGGCGAGGAGAAGAACGTCGAAATTGGCTTCGCACGTGTCAGCTGATAGCCTGTCTCCTCACGCACCTCACGGACAAGGCACTGCAGCGGCGTCTCTTTTGGCTTTCCTTCGTCGTCGGCTGGGATCATGCCGGCGACCGTCTCGATGAGCCAGCCGCGCGCGCGGCCCTTGTCATGCGTTGGAAGCCTGAATTGATTGACCGTGATGACCACACGGCGATCCGGATCGAAGAGCAGCGCGGCGACGCCGTCGCCTCGTTCGAAGACGAGGACAGACCGTTCAGGGCTCATCGTTCCGTCGAATTGCTCGTGCGAAACCGCAAATTCGTCGACCTTGAAAAACGCGTCGAGCAGCCGCCTCTGACTGAGAATCTCGAACTTCGACGGCTTTGGCTTCTCCGGCATGGCGCCCCGCACCTTGAACAATGGACTTGAAACGAGTGAGCCGCACGATTTTATTTCCGGCTTGGCCGGAGTGTGCCCAAATCTTGGCAGGATGACGGCGTTGCGCCGCTGCGTGAATACTATCCCTGGAAACTCAATCGGGAGTTCGGCCGTAGCGCAAGGAAAAGAGGCTTCGGTCCACGTGCTCGGGCCTGAAACCGAGCCCGATCACACGCGCCGGTATGCGGGCGAGCGGCGGAAACCATTGTACGAGCCGCAGAGGCAGCGGAGGTGTTGAAGTCTCGGATTTCCCGAGCACGCTTTTGATGACGTTGTTCTGGATTTGCACCTGCAGCCATTGAGTGCGCCTTGTGGGCGTCTCGCGCCGCTCCTGGACGCGCGCAAGATCGCCCGTGGTGATACAGCCCGCGCGGAGAGGGGCGGCAAGCAGGTTTGCGGCTGCGACCGCGTCCTGGATCGCGAGGTTGATGCCAACGCCGCCGACGGGCGACATGGTGTGCGCGGCGTCGCCGATGCAGAGAAGGCCCGGCCTATACCATTGCTTGAGGCGGTCCACGCCCACGGTCAGCAATTTAACGTCGTCGAAGCTCGTCACCTCCGCGGACCTGCCCTTGAGGAAGGGAGCGAGGCTTTCAAGCTCGCGGTGGAAGGCGTCGAGCCCCTGCTCGCGAACGTGATTGAAAGCGCCTTTCGCGATCACATAGCCGCATTGCCAATAATCGTCGCGGTCGATCATGATGACGATGTGGCCGACTCCAAAGGCGCCGACGGGGTCTTCGGGATCGCTGTCCCGGCGCGAGAGCCGGAACCACAGCACATCCATGGGCGCGCCCAGATCCTCTACGGCGAACCCGCCTTGCTTTCTGGTCATGGCGTGGCGGCCGTCGCATCCGATCACAAGCTGCGCATGAACCTGCATCGGGCCATCGGCGGTGTTTGCCGTGACGCCCGTGACTTTGCCGCCCTCCTCGATGAGGCCGGTTGCTTCGGTCTGCATAAGAAGTTTGAAGCCCGGAAAGGCTTTCGCCTCGGCCGCCAAAAAATCGAGAAAGTCCCATTGCGGCATGAATGCGATAAACTTCGCGCGCGTAGGAAGATGCGAAAAGTCTGCAACCGTCGTCTCCAAGTCGCCAATCCGGCCCTTCAACGCATAGGCCTTGTAGTGACGCCGCTCAAGAAGCCTGTCATAGAGCCCAAGCTCATCCATCACTTGCAGCGTCGAGGGGTGAATGGTGTCGCCCCGGAAATCGCGCAGGAAATCGGCGTGCTTTTCGAGCACGGCTACGGAAACGCCGGCGCGCGCCAACAGATAGCCGGCCATCATGCCGGCAGGGCCGCCGCCCACCACGCAACAGGATACAGAAATATCGCTCATGAGCTTGAACAGCGTCCCGAGTTTTAGACTATCGCTTCTCCAAGGTTTCGGAGGCGCCGCTTGTTCCTCAGAAAGAGGCGGGAGAGCCCGCTTTGATCTTCGCGAGCGAAGTCACGCCCGCGTCTTCGATGCCGCACGGCACGATCCCTTCGAAGTGCGACAAGTCTGGGCAAATGTTGATGGCGACGCCGTGATAGGTCACCCATCGGCGCACGCGCACGCCGATGGCGGCGACCTTTTCGTCGCGGGCGCGGCCCCTTACCCAAATCCCCGGCCGTCCCTCCCTGCGCTCGCCTTGAACGCCGTAATCGCCGAGCGCCGCAATGACCCACGCCTCAAGCCGATGGACATGGCGGCGCACATCCCGCCCGCGCTTGTTGAGGTCGAGGAGAACGTAGGCAACGAGCTGCCCAGGCCCATGATAGGTGTGCTGTCCGCCGCGGCCGGTGCTGTGGACCGGAAAGCGGGCGGGGTCCAGAAGATCCTCCGGCTTTGCGCTGGCGCCGGCGGTGTAGAGCGGCGGATGCTCCAGAAACCATACAAGCTCGGGCTGCTCTCCAACAAGGATGGCGGCGACGCGATCCTCCATCGCTGAAACAGCATCGCCGTAGGAAATTGGCGATGAACTCAAGCGCCATTCGATGCCGCCCGGGTCCCCCAATGCGCTGGCTCTGGCGCGCAGAGTCCCGGCAAATAAGGTCACGCTCTCTTCCATCATTTTTTGCGCAGCTACAGCTTCGCTTCCTCCGCCTTTACTGAAGCGTAACGCCTCGGCGCGATACTGCATAGGTCTCGCGTTGCTGCGGGGCTGGGGCGTAGTCCCGCGTCCGCCCCGGCGCCCCGCAGCTCCGAGGCCATCGCTAAGAACGAGCGCTTTCTTTTAACAATAGTTCGCATCAAAGAAACTCTTCAATCTTTCCGAATTAAATCAAAGTTTTAAAGCTTAGTCTAAGCGCGGAACTAACTCTTCACTCACTAGTTATGGCTTCTGACAGGAGTTCGCGTCCAGCAGAACTCCACGATCCTGTGAGTGAGTGGTGTTATGAGAAAACGTTTATTTTTCATCCAATGCGTCGCCGCTCTCGCGAGCATGGCGATACTGTCGGCCGGAGCCTACGCCCAGCAGAAAACTGCAAAGGCCTGCGAAGCAGAATGGAAGGCAAACAAGGCTGTCATTAAGGGGGCCGGCAAGAAGAAGAAAGACTTCATAACCGAGTGTAGGACGGGATCGGGTCAAACAGCCGCCGCTCCGGCTGCTTCCGCTACTCCTCCGGCCACAGCGCCGGCCGCGCCTTCAACCACGAATACCGCGAGAACCGACGAAAGCGCTACCCCCCGCGCAAGCCGCCGCACAAGGACGGCCGTATCGACGGAAGCGGGCCAATATGCCGACTGAATCGGAGGCTAAGTCTCACTGTCCGGGCGACACGGTTGTTTGGGCGAATACACGCTCGAAAGTATACCACTTCGCCGGGACCCCCACCTACGGCAACACTAAAAGGGGCGCCTATATGTGCGAGAAGGATACCGTTGCGGCAGGCATCCGCTCCGCCAAGAACGAGAAGCGTCCACAATAACGCAACGCCAGCCGCGGGTTTGATCCCGATCTCAGGGCGCGGAAACACAACAGCGCCCGTCCCGGCTGCGGCGACCGTCCCACATTGTCGTGGCCGGACATGACAGAGCTGACGCCGATTTTCACACGCTTTATGTGGGGACCTACCCGACAAGTTGTTTTGCCGTTTGAAATATGGATTTCGGCGTTGGCGGGAATGATGATCCGCTGGCCAAGTTCAACAGATGAGCAATTCCGGGCAAGCTTGCGTTGGAGAATGCGCAACCCAATTGCATGCACGTTTTGCTGGCATTAAAACTTTTTTCGTCCAGCCTGGCGAAAAACTGATTCAGATCAAATTGTTTCGAAAATGAAATGATAGGATGCCCGTTCTTGGTATTTGGTGCGCCAAGAATTCGGCCTCCAAACATGGTTTTGTTCAGGGGGGCATGACGAGTCGGCGGCGGGTTTGCGCATTTTCATGTTAATTTTGTACACAATAGCTTCCATGCATTGTCCGACCGCACGGCCTCGGCTGTGTAAATGAAATTAAGGCTCGCATCTTTGCCGCCGCTTAAAGAGCAGAGCCAACTAAAGGGAGAATGTAAGCGTGGCACAATCGGCAAAGCAGCCGGAGCTAAAAGTCGTCCCCTTGGAGGCAAGCACAAGTCTCAGAACTTTGGCCTACGACGCTCTGAAGCGCGCTATTACGGAAATGGATATTTACGGGCAGCTCGATCCGATCCGGCTGGATGAACGGCAGCTGTCTCAGAAGCTCGGCGTGAGCCGCACCCCGATACGCGAAGCTCTCACGCTTCTCGAGCAGGAAGGCTTCGTCCGCGCGGTGCCGAGGCGCGGCATCTATGTCGTCAAGAAATCGAAAAAAGAAATCTACGAAATGATCGTGGTCTGGGCCGCGCTCGAAGGCATGTCGGCGCGGCTCGCGGCGAAACATGCGAGCGAGGAGCAACTCTCAGCTCTCTCGGTTCTGTTCCAGAAATTCAAGGATGAGCCGCTCTCCGATCAGTTGAACGAATATTCGGAAGCTAACATCGCGTTTCATCAGGCCATCGTCAAGCTTGGCGGCTGCGATCTCCTTGTGGAGATGACGCAGAACCTATTCATCCATATCCGCGCCATTCGCACAGTGTCGCTCCGGGAGAACAACCGCGCCGCGCAATCCATCAGCGAGCACATTGCGATCATCCGCGCGCTTGAGGCTCGCAACGCCGACCTCGCCGAGAAGCTCGTGCGCGAGCACACGCTCGGACTCGCGGCTCATGTCGACAAGTACGGCGTCTTCGCGGAGTAGCGGCTTCACGCAGCCAGGTGCGGGCCCCGCGCCGCGAACGCTCGCAGTCAACGCGAGCAGCCCGCCGATGAACGCCGCCGCCGTGCAGATGGAGACGGGGGCGTCACGCCCAAAATCGCGCCGGGAAGAGAGTTGGGCACAACCTTTCCTTCGCCCCTTCGGCGGCTTCCAGAGTAAAACGGCGCGCAGCGTGCCCAACCTTTGGCGAAACTGCGGAAGCCTGCCTAGTTCCCCTCGGGCCAAACGATATCGCCACGCAGCCACGACACCCAAATCCCAACCCATTCCTTCGAAGCCAAGTCCAGCCGCCGGAGCCCATCGGAAGGTTTTCCGAAAATCTGCCAGCGGTCGCCGCGTCCGCCGGTACGAAAGTCGCCCGGCCGTGGAACGATGTGGAACCCTTGCGCCTCGAAAAGCGCTTTTGCCCGGGGCATGTGGAAGGCGGAGGTGACAAGGACCCAGCGTTGAACGGGTTGAGGCTGCAAGAGCTTGGCGGTAAAGACGGCGTTTTCGAGAGTATTGCGGGCACGGTCCTCAAGTTTAAGGCGCGGCGGCGTGATCCTGAACCTTTCGAAGAAACTCCGGGCGAGTTCCGCTTCGGTCTCCTGCTTCCCGCCTGAAAACAACTCGCCGTTTCCACCAGAGAAGATGACGGGAAGGTTTGGGTATTGCTGCGCGAGTTGGACCGCTTCTATCATCCGCTCGGCTGCTTCATTCAAGAGAGTATGCCCATCCCCCGACGGCAATCTGCCGGCAACGGCGCCGCCGAGGACGATAATCCCAGCTGCTCCATCGATTTGATCCGACGATCCCGCTTGCGCACGCTGCTCAAGCGGGATGAGCAGCCAATTTGCAAACGGAGACAATCCAGCGATCAAATAGAGGGCGGAAGCGCAAAAAACGAGGCGCAAACCATAGCGCTTGCCCCGCGCCGCCAGAAGGAGGCCAGCGAAGAGAAGAAGGGCGATAAATGACGAGGGTTGTAAAAATGCCCAAACGATCTTGGATAAGTAGAACATTCCGGCCGCGATCCTCGCCCTTTCAAACCGCCAAATGTCTTGATCGTTGTCCGCTTCGTCCCCGCCCGCGCCCGGCTTTGGTAAACTCCGGCGGGAACCAGTAAGCTAAAAGCTATGTCATTGCTTCCAAAGACACCACACACCGGCTGCTGAATGCCCGGCATCATCTCTTTTGTCATGGCCGGGCTTGACTGGCTATCCAGTAAACCATTGAAATCACAGCTTGTTTCTGGGTGGCCGCCTCAAGGACGGCTATGAGAACCGTTTTTTCACACACTCCTTCGCGAGCATGACAGCGGTAATATTTTTCCTAGCGCAGCAAGTTATGCAACGAATCGACAGGAATGGCCTTGTCGAGATTATTGAACTGACCGAAGGCCAGAAGTTCCTCCGCTTTGAAGCGCAGCATACCGAGCAGCGAGCGCATGAGCGCCGAGCCAAGCGCGACGCAGGAGGCGCAGGCCTTGGCGAGGGTCTTGAGATCCGGCGCAGGCGTAAGGCCGATGGTGATGCACAAGGGACCGTCGATTTGTCCCGACAGACGCTCGATTATTTGAATGTGTTGCGCCCCTGGCACGGATATGCAATCGGCGCCTGCCGCGAAATAGGCTTCCGCACGCTCGACGGCTGTTTCGAATGGGGAGTGTTGCGGCGGTTCGAGAAGAAACGCCTCCGTTCGCGCGGTGATTACGGCCGGCACCTTCGTTTCGAGCGCCGCCGCTTTGGCAGTCCGGATCGCGGCCGTCATGTCCTGCATCGACGCCATGCCGTGCGAGCCGCCTCGCCCGCCGTCGCCAATGACCACCCCAACGCAGCCCGCCGAGACCACCGCCTCAACGGCTCGCCCGACCTCCTCCACGGAGCGCCCGATGATGCCTTCGAGATCGGCGCTGACCGGAACGGCAAAGTTGCGCGTGATTTTCTGTGTTGTCGCCACCAGCGCATCGAGCGTCAGCCGCTCATGCTGGTTCAGCCCTTGCGCCAGGCTATCGATACAGAGGAAGTTCCGATGAGTTCGAACCCGGCATCCGCCATGATGCGGGCGGAAACGACATCCCACACCTCCGGAAGTATAAAAGCGTCGCGCGCCTGCGACCGCTTTCGGAAGCGGCGCACCTTTCCCTTTTGATCCTTGAGTGAATTATCGTCGAGACTGGCCGCCTGATCGGAAACAGCAAACTGGTCTGTCGCCATAATGCGCGACGCTCTAACTCCGGGTTATTGGCAGGCTTGACTTGCGCGATCCGGCAAATCTTCTCCTGCCCCTCTCTCGTTAGAACCCTCTCGCTTCCGCCGCAAGTAAAAAGCTACGCTAATCCATAGCCCGTTTGCGACTTATGGCGATTTCAGCAAGGTTCGGCATGCGATTATCCTACCCCTCGGGATCGGTCTCAAGGCGCAAGCTGTGTGTATCGACCCAGCCCACGAGGCCGAGATACCGAATATGGCACCATTGCGCGTTGCAGGCGCCAATCGGCACAATCCCAGTAGCGTAGAAGGGAATTTCGCCCACGACGCCAGCGTCCGCCCCGCCGAAGTTGAGCACCTTCAAGCTCTCCTGGCCATCGATGCTGTATCGCTGCCTGGGAGCCTCCGACGCGTAAGTCAGAAAGCGGCTTTGCACGTATCCTTTCAAGCCATTGTGCTCGATCAGGCGCCATTCGCGCGAAGATGTCTTCAGATCGGCGATGCCGCTCGCGGATGAGGACAATTCTCCCACCACACGCGCCGTTTCGAGGGGACCTTCTCTCACGGGAAGGCTCCCGGCTGCGTCGAGGCCAATCAAGCGGTAAGAAATGCGCGCTCCGTCCCCGGCCGCGTCTTGATCGGGCGCAGCGCTGGACGCCGGAGCTTTCAAAGAGGCTTCAATGGCGGGCTGCGGCGGCAGGGGAGCACGCGCTCGAACGGCTTTCGCAGCCGTCCCGGCAACATAGGCTCTATGAACCCACCCCCGTTTGCCGCTATAATCGACTGGGCACCACGTCGCAGTACATGCATTGACGGATGCAAGCGTAGCATTGCGAGGGATGAACGCGACAATTGGCGAGCGGCCGGAGGGCGCGCTTCGGAGGTGCGCTGCGGTGACCGCTTTCAAGATTTTGGGCGGCGGCGGACTTGCGAACGCTGGAGTTGTGAAAGCGGCGGCGGCCGCAAGCCCGATGAGAGTTCGGACATTGAGGAAAGATAAGTCTTGGGTTTTTTCAGGCGCCGCCCAGTTTTCTGAAGGCAATGAAGGCGATGACGTTCGCCTCCGCCGGCGAGGGGCGCGCACGGCGCACTCTTTTCGTTTCCAAGGCGACATCGTGAAATTTTTCTTTAAATTGAGCTTAAGCTCACGCAAGCTCAAGCGCCCTACCCTGGGGTTTCCTTCACGTCAAATGGCTGACATGAAACAATTCCCCAGCTCAAAGTATACAAGCTTAAGCTCATTTGGAAACATAAATTTGCGTTCTACATTAACCCAGTAAGCACCGAGCACCGTGGTTCGAAAGTGGGACAATGACACCATGATTTTCCAGCAAGCCAGCGGACGCTTTTGGTTCTTGTTCTTAGCGATTTTTTTACAAATTGTTTCGTCACAAGCCGAAGAGGCGCAGCTCAAGATTGCGCCGCCGCCCTCGCCGCAAGCGCGGCAGGCCGCCGCCGATACGGCCGGGCTGCAATCCAAGGCTCTGCTAGCCGCCATTGAAAAAATTCTGAGCCATGCCGCGAATGAGCGCGAGGCGGCGAAAACTTTGCCTGCGCGCGACAAATTTCTTTTTGAACCGGTCTGGACCGAGACGCGCGAGGAGCGCGAGAAGGCGGTCCGCGATCTTCTCGATAACGCTCTCGCCATTGTGACGGATGCGCCGATCCTGAAGCTGCAAGACGACATCCGCAAGCACCGCGAAAAAATTGAAGCCGCCCGGGAACGCATCGCCATTCTGCGAGAGAGAAGGCTTGAAGCGCCGCAAGCCGGGCTGCTGCCCGGTATTTTCAGCGATACGCAAGAGTCCATCGATAGATCGGTCGCCGCCCTTGAGGAGGACATCAAGCGGCGCGAAGCCGGCATTCTTGGCGTCAAACAGGAGATTGGCAAGGCGCTGGCGGCCGCTGGTGTGACGCTTTCGCAGGACCAACTCGATCTCCTTCTGGACGGGGTGCTCGGCGGCGACCTTCTGAAACTGATGACGGCCTTCGAGGTCGCGAGAATAGCCGACCGGAGGCTCGGAACGCTGGTGGAGCAGTCGAATGAGGATTTGAAAGCCGCACGCCGCTACTTCGCCATGCACGCCGCGCTGTTCGCGATGCTGGTTCAGGCGCAGGATTTGTTAATCGATCGCATCGATAAGGTTTACCTCGCGCGCCTGAACGGCATAATGACGAATATCGAGAAAACCGGCGCGAAGACGCGCGAGCTGTTGCGATCCCGAAGCCGGGAAGACCAGCGCCGGGCGCTGGAGGCCAATCTGAAAGCGCAGGAGGTTTCACGCAAGGTATCGTCTTTTTATCTCGACTACCTCCAGAACCAGCGGCGGCTTCTGGCGCAAACTCGAGACAGAACTCTTTTCGATTTGCAGGTCGCCGATAATACCTATGAAACTGTGGAAGAAAGTTTCCAGTTGAAAACGCTCATGGACGAAGCGCGAACATCCTTTGAATCCCTGCAAAGGCTGGATCAGCCCGGATTCGAGCAGATATTCCGCAACGAAAATTTAAGGCGGGAGTTCGAGAATTTAACCCAGAAACTCGGTCCTTCCTCCTAACGGGAGCCTTTCGTAGTTTTGGGAAAAAACTCAGCGATAACAAAAGGCTCTGAGCCAATATTTGTTGGCGCGCCAGGGAATTAAGGCTTAGCAGGAGACGCGTCCTGTCGCCCTAAATTAACAGGCCCACGGAATTTGCGCCTGGCCCTCTTGTTTACCCTTCGTAAAGGGCCGGCTTCGGGTCTATATTAAAGGTGCGTAGCCGGATTATGGGTGTTTCATGATAAGGATAGTTCTCGCGCTATTATTATTCGGCGCGGTCTCCTGGGAGGCATTTGCTGACGAATACGACTGCGCCTATGATCCCAAGGCATCACACCTTTCACGGATCGTGGCGGCGGATTCGACCAATGGGCCTATCTATGGGCAAGCCCTCAACGCCGTATCGAACAAGTCGCAAAGCCGGACGCTAAACCTGCGCGATCACGAGATTATTTTGACCTTCGATGACGGTCCGCTCGGCGCAAATACGCAATTGGTTCTCGATACGCTGCAGAAGCACTGCGTGAAGGCGACATTCTTCTCCGTTGGGCGGATGGCGCAAGGCAATCCGAAACTTCTTCAGGAACTGGACCGGAGGGGCCACACCATCGGCTCTCACACCTGGTCGCATCCGAGGGCGATCCATTTGCTGCCGCCCGATGAAGCGAAAATCGAGATCGAGAAGGGCTTCGCCGCGGTAAGCCAGGCGCTTGGCAAGCCGATCGCGCCCTTCTTCCGGTTTCCGGGCCTTCGGGATTCACCCGAGACGGTCGCCTACCTCGCCAGCCGCAACATCAGCATCTGGTCAGTCGACGTGATCTCGGGCGATACCGATCCGGGAGCGACCTCAGCGCGCATCACCGCTAATGTGCTGAGTTGCGTAAAGCAGCCGGGAAAAGGAATCATACTCTTCCATGACATCAAGAAGCCGACGGCCGAAGCGCTGGACGGGATTCTTACCGAGCTTGAAAAGGAAGGATATAGGTTCGTCCACGTCGTTTCGAACTCTTACTATCAGCCCAACCCCGAGTTGGTTGCGCGCGTCGATGCGTTCGGCAATCCACTTGAGGCGAGGGCAATGACGGGCCACTGGGCTGCTGCTTCCGCGACGAAGGAGGAGATCAAGGACGGGAGCGTGGACGTGATGCACACGGAGTGGGTCGATCTGCAAGAGGCGAATGAGAAGCTGACCGGCCAGGTCGGTGGCGGCGATATTTCGGGGAAGCACGCCGATCCGCAGCATGGAACCGCCGTCACGGCGAGCGGGTGGTTCGCGAGCGGTCAAATCCGGTAGCGTGAAGCCCAAATACCAGCTGACGAGCGTATGAAAAAATAGGCGTCACCCTGTTTCGTCCTGGCCGGGCTTGACCTCAAGCGTGTCCGGTTTAAATTTACTTGCAATCGACGGCTAGAGAAAAAGCCTTCGTTTTTCGCGAGATGGAGCAACGGCGTCCCTCCTCCAATCTCGCTTGCCCGCAAGCGCGATAACTCTGAGTTGCAAACACGCCAAGGCGTGCTTGCTGGGAGAAGGACAGAGCGGACGCCCGCGAAGGCGGGTGATGAGGGGTAACGAATTGAGTTACAAGACCGCTTCACCCCTTGCCCCAACTCTCTCTCGCAAGGGAATAGGCCTAAGCCGCGGCAGGGACGAGCGTGCGTCTCACCTCCACGCGTAAGAGATCGATAGGCGCCAGGCCGGACTTTGGCTTATCGAAGTGCCAGAAGGTCCAGCCATTGCAGGCGGCGCGCCCTTGCGCCTTAGCGCCCACTGAGTGGATCGAGCCTCTCACGCCATCCCACAGGACCGAGGCGTCAGCCATGACTTGCGCCTTGATTTCGGCCTTCGCGTCGAACAGCGCATCTCCGGGCCGGAGCATGCCAAGTTGTAGCACCATGCCGAAGGGCACGCGCGGCTCCGAGCGTTTCGATACGATAGGAAATGCGGTTTTGGGATCGCAGGGCTTCACCGCGGCGATGCGCGCCTTGGCCGCGGCGACGTAATCGGGATCGCGCTCGATGCCCACAAAGCGGCGGCGCAGCGCCTTCGCCACCGCGCCCGTCGTCCCGGTCCCGAAGAAAGGATCGAGCACAAGATCGCCGGGCTTCGTGGTCGCCAGCAGCACCCGCGCAAGTAAAGCCTCGGGCTTCTGCGTGGGATGAGCCTTGCGGCCGCCGTCATCGCGCAGCCGCTCCGGCCCCGAGCAGATGGGGATCAGCCAATCCGAGCGCATCTGCAGATCGTCGTTGAAAGCCTTGAGAAAATCGTAATTGAAGGTTGGCCGCGCGCTTTCATCGCGTGCGGCCCAAATCAGCGTTTCATGCGCATTCGTGAAGCGCGTTCCCTTAAAGTTCGGCATGGGGTTCGTCTTGAGCCAGATGACGTCGTTCAGAATCCAGAAGCCCAGATCCTGAAGCGCTGCGCCAACGCGGAAGATGTTGTGATAGGCGCCGATCACCCATAGTGCGCCGTTCGGCTTCAGCACGCGGCGGCATTCGGAAAGCCAGGCGCGCGTGAACTGGTCGTAAGACGCGAAATCGTCGAAGCGGTCCCATGCGTGGTTTACGCCATCGACGCGCGTATTGTTAGGCCTAAGAAGGTCGCCGCCGAGTTGGAGGTTGTAGGGAGGATCGGCGAAAACCAGGTCCACAGACCCCGGCGGCATCCGGCGCAGCGCCTCGATGCAATCGCCTTGTAAAATAGTGCCCTCGCAAGCGAGGTCGGAACTCTGATCCAACGCCTTAACGCAACGCATAACTGCACCATGAAACGCTTTACCGGCAACGGAGCATTTTTAGCAGAAACTTGGGCAAAAAGGGTTAACAAAACGTCAGAAGTCCGCCTCGCTCGCCAAATTCGTCATCGCGGAACCGTCTCGCGCAACTTGAGCCGCAGACCGTTGTTGCGGACCAGCTAAAAGCTTGCCGCATCCCGCCGAGGCACGGCGGAAGTACAACTGGCGGCGGCAGGCATCGTTTTGGCCGCACCCACCGGCGCGCATGGCGGCGTGAGATCATTGACGAGCTTGACCAGTTGCTGCTGCCGCGAGGATCTGGTCTTCGCGAAGATGTTCTGCAAATGCGTCTTGACCGTATTCTCCGATATGGCGAGCGCCTGGGCCACCCCAGCGACCGCGCCTCCTTCCACAAAACGATGCAGGGTTCTCGTCTCGGCAGGCGTTAAGCCGAAGCATTTCGCGATGCCGGATAAGGCGCAATCACTGGGGCTTTTGATCTCTTGCACGAAGAGCGCTACGACGCATTCGGTTCCGCCGTCCTTCTTGACCAGCGGTCTCATGGACGCTATGGCCGCTCCCGGCGGAGAGGAAATGGATGCGAGGCAGATGTCCAGGCAGCCGCTATCAGAGGGCGAAATTGTCGCGAAGTCCGCTGCCTGCCGCAAGTTTTTTAAGAGAATGCCCGTCGTTTTGCGGCTGTCACCCTGCAAAAAGCCGTCCTGCGAGCGTATTGGCCAACCGGCATTCATCATCTCATGCGCCGCCCGGTTGGCGTGTAGAATTCTTCCATCCGGAAAGGCCGCGACAAACCCTGCGCTGAGCTGATCGAGAGTGCCGCACATGGCTTGGAGGAGCATATTCGGCACGGCCGTTCCTTCACTCATCTCAGGAGAGACGCTGCGATACCCAATGCGCCAAGTTATAGGGAAAGCATAGCAGCGCCGTTGGTAAAACCCACAAATGCCTGAAATTATATCAAATGCCGAAAGTATTGAGCGTAGTTTCTCCTTGCCCCAGCCCTCTCCCGCAAGGGAGCAACTCGCGCTTGCGACAGCGTTCCTTCTCCCTTGCGGGCAACGGTGTTCAAAGAAGTGATTCCAAGAACAAACATGGATTTTTCCACTGCAAAAATCACAGGCAAGGGGGCAACGGTTCCGTCCGCCATCCCCCAAGGGCTGCCCCAATCTCTCGCGATTCGGGCTGGAACCACCGTGCAAAGGGCGCTGCGTAAAAAGCGCGTGATGGTTGCCAGTTTGCCACGATGCCGTTTCATAAGATGCGTCGGGGCGTGCGCGGCGTTGACGCGTCTGGCGTGCCGTGGGACGAGGATAGCCTGAGAGAGTTGTTTCAAGAGGAAGGCAGTATGAGCGGTGAACCAAGCTCCTATGGGCGTGGCCGCGTCGCCAGCCTCTTGGCTGCCGCGCAAAGATTGATTGTGCTGGGCATTTTCGCAGCGCTGCTTGCGGCCTGCTCCTTTATTCCTCGCGACAGCTTCACCGCCCAGGAACAATCCATCGCGAAAATCCCCGGCGTTCCTGGCGCGCGCTTCTGGGTCGACGGCACGAATGCGGAGCTTCGCGATTTCCTGCGCGGCTCGGTGCTCGCTCCGGGGAACGCGGGCGCGGCAAGTTTCGACGTGCTTGCCATATCCGGCGGCGCTTATGACGGCGCCTATGGCGCTGGCGTTATCAACGGCTGGACCGCGACGAGCGCAGGCCGAGGTTCGCGGTGGTGACTGGCGTGAGCGCTGGCGCTCTCATCGCGCCGCTCGCATTTTTAGGGCCGGATTACGATAGCGAGATCCAGGAGGCTTTCTCAGGCGGCGTCGCACAACTTCTCGGCGATATTGGCGGTATTTTCTCTCTGCTCGGAACAGCGGACCTCCGCCGCCAGAACCTTGTCGATCTCGTGGACAAATTCGCCGACGAGCGGCTGCTTAGGGCCGTTGCGGCGGAGCATGCCCGCGGGCGGCGGCTTTTCATTGTGACGACCAATCTCGACGCGCAGCGGGGCGTCGTGTGGGATATGGGCGCGATCGCCGCCGCCGGACCCCAATATCGCGAGCTTTTCCGCGATGTGCTTGTCGCTTCGGCCAGCATCCCCGGCGTTTTCGGGCCGACCTATATCGAGGTGGAGGCCAACGGCCGCCGTTTCAGGGAAATGCATGTGGATGGCGGCGCGACCACGCAGGTATTCGTTCTGCCCGATGTGGTGCTTGCCACTGGCATGGGGCTTTCCAATCCGAACCGCGCGCCTTCCCATATTTGGATCGTGATCAACAACCATATCACGCCGCAGTTCGAGGTTGTCGAAGCGGGGCTTTTGCCAACGATTTCGCGCTCGTTCTCGACGCTCATCAAGAACGACGCGAAGGACACTCTGTTCGCCACCGAGGAGTTTGTCGGGCGCGAGAGGTTCAACCTCACCTCCATCGACGGCGGTTTCGACGAATGGCTGAAGGCCAATCCTAGCGTGACGCCAGGGTTCAACTCCGCCTACATGCAGGCGCTCTACCGGTACGGCTACGACAAGGCGCTGTCCGGGCGCTTGTGGTCGAAGCAGGTGCCGCTTCCGGGCGGCGCGGCGGCGAAGCGCTTCCGGGATTTGGCGGCGCGGTGATCGCGCCATTTCTGCGCAGGCCCGCAAGCCGGCCGCAGGCTTATATCGCGTTAGACGCTGGTTGGGCCAGCCCCCTTAATCATCGTAGTCGTAAGCGCCATAGTATGCGCGATGCCCGCTATATGCATCGCCATAGTATTTAGTAGCGTAATAACCGTCGTCATAATACCCGCGGCCGCCGTCGTATCCACGATCGCCGTACAGTCCGCCGCTATTATCGTATCCGTGGCCGCCATAGTATCCGTGGCCGCCGTCGTATCCGCGATCCCCATAGTATCTGTGATCGCCGTCGTATCCGCGATCGATATAGTATCCGTGACCCTCATCGTATCCGCGATCGCCATAGTATCTGGCGCCGTAGTAACCACGGTTGCTGTAATGTCTGTGACCATCATAATATCCACGACCGCCATAGTATCCGAAGCCGCCGTCGTATCCAGAATGACTATAATGTCTGTGTCTGCTATAATATCCGTGATCGGCATAGTATCCGCGGCCGCCATAATAAGAACCGGCATAATATGCGCTGCCGTTGTATGGACTGTCATAGTATGAGCCGCCGTAGTATGCGTCGCCATAATATGGGCTGGGATATTGGTGTCGCGAATAATATGGACCCTCATAGAACGCGTCGCTGACAACGCCATTTACAAGGCCCACGACCCCGCCAAGCAGCTTGAAGGGTATATCGAAGAGACTATCCCCATCATAAGCGCGCTCGCCGTAGCCATAGTAGCCCGGATAGTAGTAACCCGCCCTGGTGATCGCAGTGCTATCGCGTTGCAAAACGAGGCCGATGGAAGCCGGCTGTGCATGAGCTCCCGTCAATGCAGCGAAGGCGCCAAAGGCGGCCGCTGCTGCGAAAAAACGTCCCTTGCGACGCATGTCTTATCCCTTCATCACGCAACTTAAAATACGGCGGTGAAATTTACGCTCGCGCGGAAATGATAGCATTTGAAGAAAATTTTTCTAAACGCAAACCTGACACATAGTTAATCACTGGTTGCGCGTAATATTTTCAACAACTACAAGCACTTCAATTAAAACAAGAGGGTATGTTCTGCATAGAAGGTGAGGCCGCACGACCGCTTGGGGGCTTTGCATCATCCGCGCGTGCGGGCTTAGGCGCCGTCAAATCATGATCGGATCGTTATTTCCAAAGCCCAAACGAATTGGGCTATTCAGTCTACAGAGTTGAGGACAGCTTGGGGGCGATCGCTCCGGAATACTGCACGGGCGGCCGCTGCGGCCCGGAGACGGTCAATTAGGCGGCTAAACCGGCCTCGCGCCGGCTGAAACACGCTAGCCGCCTTGACACGCGCCCGGCCGCCTTTCAAGCTCAAGGAAACAGAAAAGGAGGCGCGCATGGCGGCGATCGGGTTCATCGGGCTTGGCAATATGGGCGGGCCCATGGCGGCCAATCTCCTCAAGGCCGGACACAAGCTTCGTGTGTTCGACCTATCGCCGGCCGCCAGTCGCGAAAGCCGTCGAGGCGGGCGCGGTGGCGGCTGCCTCCGCGAGCGATGCCGCTAGAGGTGCGGAGGCCGTCATCACCATGCTGCCGGCCGGGCAGCAGGTGCGCGACATCTATCCCGGCCCGCAAGGGTTGATCGCCTCCGCCGCTCCGGGCACGCTCCTGATCGACTGTTCCACCATCGACGTGGCGACGGCGCGCGAGGTGAGCGGCCTTGCGGAAGCCGCTGGGGTCGACATGCTCGACGCGCCGGTCTCGGGCGGCGTTGGGGGCGCGCAGGCCGCGACGCTCACCTTCATGGCGGGCGGAAGCGCCGCCGCGTTCGCGCGTGCTGAGCCGATCCTTGCCTGCATGGGCAAGACCGTGGTGCATGCTGGCGGCCCCGGCAACGGCCAAGCCGCCAAGATCTGCAACAACATGATCCTTGGCGTTTCGATGATCGCGGTCTCGGAGGCCTTCGCGCTTGGCGAGAAGCTCGGTCTCGACCATCAGACGCTGTTCGATATCGCCTCGAAATCGTCGGGCCAATGCTGGTCGCTCACGACATATTGTCCAGTTCCAGGACCCGTGCCCGCTTCGCCGGCGAACCGAGGCTATTCTGCGGGGTTTACCGCAATGATGATGTTGAAGGATTTGAAACTTGCCCAGGATGCGGCGCGGATGGCCGGCGCGAACACGCCGCTTGGCGCGGAAGCCGCTTCTCTTTACGGGCTTTTTGCAAGCCACGGAGGTGGTGAGCTCGATTTCTCGGCGATCATCAAGTTTCTGCGCGGATAATTGGCGAAGGACTGCGAGTCCAAATCAACCCATGATATGAATAAATTGTAAAGGACGCGAATTGCAGACGCTTGCACTATTTCTCGTAAAAGTTGCTACAATTAAGACGATATTCATGGATTCGCGCCTAAGTTGTATCCGCGGGTATCGATGCAACTTTGAGGATGGTTGGTGACATGATCGCCGATTTCGTACGCGTCCAGCCGGACGACCAGACGTTAAAAACAAATTACCTCGTCACACTCCGGATGATCGAGCGGTTGCACCGCCTTCTTCTGGATCTCATCAAGGACGAGTTCGAGCGTGTCGGACGCACGGACGTCAATAGCGTTCAGGCCCTCCTCCTCTTCAACATCGGGGATGTGGAGCTGACAGCCGGTGAGCTTAAGACGCGGGGCCTCTATCTCGGCTCCAACGTCTCCTATAACTTGAAAAAGCTTGTGGAAAGCGGTTACATACACCACCAGCGCTCACGTACAGACAAACGTTCGGTGCGTGTAAAGCTCACCGACAAGGGCAAAGCCATTTCCGAGATGGTGAACCGGCTTCTGGAACGTCAATTGAATATGCTGGAGAAAGTCGGCGGCGTATCTGTGCCGGACCTCAAGCATTTCAATCAGATCTCCGTGAAGCTCGAACGCTTCTGGGGCGATCAGATCCGCTACCAGCTTTAAGCGCCTGGAGTGCGTCCGGAAAAGTGTTGAAGCTTTCCGAAAAGACGCACAGAAACAAAAGCGGCGCCGCCGATGCCGGTAACCCGGCAAAAGCGCGCCGCCGCCTTGCGATTAAGACGTCCTTCCGCATTGCTCCAGTCTCGACGTCATTCGGGGGCGCTTCCGGATGAGATCGCATAAGCGCTGAAACGCGCGGCAAAATCCCCATGCGTATCCTTAGCTAACGGGAATATAACCCCCTTAAGAACATAATTCGGTGTCACGACCTAAAGATTGAGTGTCGGGACGAATGCGTTTCGATGCAGGTGCGCTGGAAGGACGGATGGGGATCATGAAACAGAGGGTCGCAGCTGCATTTGCGGCGGTCGCCTTCATGACATTGGCATGCGTGTCCGCAGTGGACGCACAGCGCAAAACGGATAGCCTCGACGATTGGCTGGGTTTCGACCAATCGGAAGATGTCTGGAAGCAGACTGGCCGTGACCGCGTCTTCGCCAGGGAGTGGGAAACGCAGCCTGAACGCGGTTTTCCGACGCTTGCGAAGGAGAACATTGCAAACACCAAAACAGCGATCAAACAATACACGGAACTCGTGGCTCGCGGCGGCTGGCCGCAGCTGCAGCCGATCGAATTGCGGACGGGCATGAGCCATCCAGCCGTAGTGCAGCTCCGGCGGCGGCTGCTGGCTTCGCACGATCTGCAAGCTTATGGCGGCTACCCTGAGGTCTTCGATACCTATGTCGAGAAAGCTGTAAGTCTGGCGCAGCAGCGCCATGGCATCCCGCCGACAGGCTTCCTTGACAAAGACACCATCGATGCGCTGAACGTGCCGGCCATCGCGCGCTTGCGCCAGCTTGGCACAAACCTGACGCGGCTGCAAAGCCTGGTTTCATTGACGCCTGCCGGCAAGTATGTCGTCGTGAATATCCCCGCGGCGCAAATCGAGGCGGTAAATAATAACCAGGTGGTCTCCCGTCATGCCGGGGTTGTGGGAAAACCGGACCGGCCCTCTCCGCTCCTGCAATCGGCGATCGAGGAAATCAATTTCAACAAAGAGTGGATTGTCCCGCCGACAGTCTTGAAGGCCGACCTCATTCCCAAGGGCCGCAGCGGTCAGGACGTGCTCGCGAAATATAAGATCGACGCCTACGCCAATTCTGCGGCCTATCAGAAGGGCCATCGCATCGATCCTCAGCATATCGACTGGTCGTCGGAAGCGCCGCTTCACTATTTCTATGTGCAGAATGCGGGCGAGGATAACCCGCTCGGCTACGCCAAGATCAATTTCGCGAGCCCTAATGGCGTGTATATGCACGATACGCCCGGCCAGAGCGTCTTCTCCAAAAGCTTCCGCGCCGAAAGCTCCGGCTGCGTGCGCGTGCAAAACATACACCAGCTTGTGGCGTGGCTTTTAGAGGACAACGGCTGGCCGGTTCAGCAGGTCCTGCGCATGAAACAGACAGGCGAGCGGTTGAATGTGCGCTTGAAAAAACGCGTGCCCCTTTTCTGGACGTACATCACGGCTTGGGCGACGCCCGACGGCGCGGTGCAGTTCCGGCGCGACATTTATCGCAAGGACGGCCTGGAGGCCATCGCGTCGGCCTACTGACCCCCTTCCTGATGGGCGTAAGCTGCTTCCACGACTGGAATGGTTGCGGCGCCAATACAATAAAAGAGATGACTATGGAGCCGTGCTCTCGCCGGACCGCATTCTCGCAGCGTAAGGGCAGTATGACGGTCAGAGCGGCTCGTGTTAATCGCAGTCCCTGTCCCATCGGCTAGCCGGAGCGACGCTTCTTCTCGCGTAAGGGTAAGAGTATGGTCGCTCGTAAGAGTATGGCCGCTCGTAAACAGGCCGGTCATAACTGGAATCGGATTGGTAGGAGGAATGCCTCGGAAAAGCCGATGCCAGCTCTCTGAGGGACCATATGGCAAGCAAGACCAAGACGACGCCCCCGACAACGGCGAGTATGTCACGCATGACGGCACTGCCCCCGAATGAGATTGCTAATTTTACATAAGTGCGGCACACGCGCGCTTTGTTCCCCCATCGAAGCGGCAGGAGCCGCAATCGTTTTCAAACTCGTCTGTGGCGATCACAACGATGCGCGCGATGACTCTGGCGCAGCCGGAGGCAAGTTCGCGCCGCTTCGAAGGCCCGAAGGCGGCCACGACAAAAATCTATTTCAATCTATCGATTTTGTCCGTTGCCGGTTAAATCAAAACCGCCCTTAATCGGATCTGATTAAGGGCGGAGAGCTTAAAGCGCCAGAATAGGGTTATCCGCGTCCGAATGGGCGCGTGCCTTTCAGCAGGAGTAGTACATATCGAACTCGATCGGATGCGGCATCATGCGGAACCGATCAATCTCTTCCACCTTCAATTCGATGTAGGCGTCGATCTGATCGTCCGTAAACACTCCGCCTTCCCTGAGGAATGCGCGATCCGCGTTCAACTCGTCGATGGCCTCTTGCAGCGAGCCGCAAACGGTCGGGATTTCCCTGAGCTCCGCCTCGGGCAGATCGTAAAGGTTCTTGTCGATCGGATCGCCGGGATGGATGCGATTGCGGACGCCATCAAGACCCGCCATCAGCATTGCGGCGAAGGCGAGGTAGGGGTTGGCCGACGGATCGGGGAAGCGGACTTCGACGCGCTTGGCTTTCGGGTTCGACGTAACTGGGATGCGGCACGACGCCGAACGGTTGCGAGACGAATAAGCGCGCAGCACCGGGGCTTCATAACCCGGAACGAGCCGCTTGTAGGAGTTGGTCGATGGGTTTGTGAAAGCGTTCAGCGCTTTTGCGTGCTTGAGTATGCCGCCGATGTAGAACAGGCAGGTCTCGGAGAGATCGGCATAAAGGTTGCCGGCCATTACCGGCTCCGAGCCCTTCCAGATCGACTGGTGCACATGCATGCCCGAGCCGTTGTCGCCGAAAACGGGCTTCGGCATGAAAGTCGCCGTCTTGCCGTAGGAGTGCGCGACGTTGTGGATGACGTATTTGTAAATCTGCATGGCGTCGCCCATGCGGGTCAGCGTGCTGAACTTGATGCCAAGCTCGTGCTGAGCGGAAGCCACCTCGTGGTGATGCTTCTCGGTGACGACGCCCATGGCCGACATCGTTGACAGCATCTCGGAGCGAATGTCCTGGGCGCTATCGACCGGCGGGACGGGGAAATACCCGCCCTTTGTGCGGGGACGGTGGCCGAGGTTGCCCATCTCGTATTCTGTCGGCATATTCGTCGGAAGCTCGGACAAGTCGAGGCGGTAACCGCAATTATAGGGGTCTGCGGAGAAGCGCACGTCGTCGAAAATGAAGAACTCGGCTTCAGGCCCGAAATACGCCTTGTCGCCGATCCCGGTCTGCTGGAGATAAGCCTCAGCCTTACGGGCGATGCCGCGCGGATCGCGCTCATACCGCTCCCCGGTGGCCGGCTCCAAAACGTCGCAAAAAACCGCAAGAGTCGACTGCGCGAAAAAGGGATCGATATGCGCGGTTTCCGGGTCCGGCATCAACGTCATGTCGCTTTCGTTGATCGCCTTCCAGCCCGCGATCGAGGAGCCGTCGAACATGATGCCCTCGGCGAAGGCGTCATCACCCATCTCCGTCAATTCCATCGTCAAGTGCTGCAATTTGCCGCGCGGATCGGTGAAGCGGAGATCGACAAAACGAATGTCTTCGTCCTTCAGCTTTTTCACAACTTCTGTCGCGTTAGCCATAGTACTCCCTCGTGCAGTTAAGTCGCGATTTTGAGTGGGCGCGCCGATTGGATCGGCTGCTTGTGCTTTGATGCTATTGCTTCTGGGAGAAGCAGGGTAGGACGCTAAATTGCCTCAGGTCCGGTTTCACCGGTACGGATGCGGATTGCATCCTCAACGTTGATGATAAAGATTTTTCCGTCGCCTATACGGCCCGTCCTCGCGGAGGTGCGTATAGCTTCGACCGCCTTTTCCACCATATCCTCCGGTAGCACAATCTCAATTTTCACCTTAGGCAGGAAATCGACAACATATTCCGCCCCGCGGTAGAGTTCGGTGTGCCCCTTCTGCCGGCCAAAGCCCTTTGCCTCGGTGACGGTGATGCCTTGCAGGCCGATTTCCTGCAATGCTTCCTTAACTTCATCAAGTTTGAACGGTTTGATAACCGCTTCAATTTTTTTCATGACTGATCAATTCCTCCGGAGGGGCGAAAGCACGCTTCAATTCGAAGCACAGGCCATGCCAAAGTATAGCTTAAATGACTTGCAAAGGGAAACTCGAGCGTGACCACATGTCTCTGCTCATAAAAGCATCAGGATGCTCAGGAAAGCAGCCGCGCTAAACGCGAAAAGCAATCGACGCGATGCGTCAGCATAAAAGGCGATAGGCTGCAGAGGCTTTTCCCGGGCCACTCGCACAAGACCAGCTTCCACAAATAACCGCTTTTCTTTCGCGTTCGCGCAAATTTTCGCTACATTCGCGCGTGATCTCGCTCTATGGATGATCTCGCATAATTCGCAAATACACAGGCCGCGCCTTGCTTGAACTTCTGACAGCCGAAGAAATGAGCCGTGCCGAGCAGCTTGCAGCGGAAGGCCGGCACCTCAACCCTAACGATGATGGAAAATGCGGGGCGGGGCGTCGCAGAAGAGGTCGTGCGCCGCTATCCACGCGGGAGCCGCGTCACGGTGCTTTGCGGGCCCGGCAACAATGGCGGCGATGGGTTTGTCTGCGCCCGCTTTCTGCGGGAGCGGGGCTATCAGGTGCGTCTCGCCCTCCTTGGACGCCAGGAAGAATTGACCCGCGATCCGAAGGAAATGGCGCGGCGGTGGGATGAGGCCATCGAGCCCATGTCGCTGCAATCGCTCGAAGGCGCGCAGATCATCGTCGACGCGATCTATGGCACAGGTTTGCGCGACGATATAAGCGGTGTGCCTGCGCAAATCATCGAGGAGGTGACGGCGCGCGCCTTGCCTGTCGTCTCTGTTGACGTTCCGACAGGCATCGACGCGACAGGCGGCACGGTAAAGGGCATCGCGTTCAAGTCGGCGGCGACGGTCACGTTCTTCCGGCGCAAGACCGGGCATGTCCTTCTACCTGGGCGCCTTTATTGCGGCGATGTCCGCGCCGTGGAGATTGGCGTCCCGGCGACAGTGCTGGGTGATATCGCGCCCCGGACATTCGCCAACGATCCCGATTTCTGGCTGCGCTATTTTCCAAAGCTCAAAATTGACGGCCACAAATACGAGCGCGGACATGCCGTGGTGGTGTCCGGCCCTATGGAGAGCACCGGCGCCGCCCGCCTCGCCGCGCGAACGGCGCTTCGCTCGGGCAGTGGGCTTGTAACGGTCGCGACATCGAAAGCGGCGTTCTACATCAATGCGGCGCAGCTGACCGCGGTGATGGTCGCGCCTTATGACGGCCCGGCCGGCTTGTCCGACGTCCTGTCCGATACGCGCATCACGGCCGTGCTCATCGGCCCAGGCGCCGGCGCCGATCCCGACGTAAAAGACTTGGTCATGAGCGTTCTTGCGAGCGATGCGGTCGCGGTTCTCGATGCGGAGGGAATAACGGCCTTCCAGGAATCGCCGGGCGAGCTTTTCGAGCAGATCAAGGGGCGCCCCGCGCCGACAATCATGACGCCGCATGAAGGCGAGTTCAAAAAAGTGTTCCCCGAGCTCGAAGGCGAACCCTCGAAGCTCGAACGCGCCCGCCGCGCGGCTGAGATGTCAGGCGCCGTTATCATACTGAAGGGGCCGGACACCGTTGTCGCAGCGCCGGACGGGCTGTCATCCATCAGTGAAAATGCGCCCGCCTGGCTCGCAACAGCAGGAAGCGGCGACGTGCTCGCGGGTCTCGTCACCGGCCTGCTCGCCCAAGGCATGGCGGCCTTCGACGCGGCTGCGGCGGCGGTTTGGATCCATGGTGAGCTCGCCGTTACTTTCGGCCCGGGACTGATCGCCGACGACATGGCCGACCTTCTTCCCGGAGTGCTGCAGCGGCTCGACAAGCGCGGGAAGATTTACTCGTAGGCGACGCCATGCTTTCGAGAGGTTTCTTGGAAGCAAAAAGCTAACTTTAAATTACTTTACATGCCGTCGCAGGCTTAAGTCATTTTCCGGCAATTGGAGCGTACGCGGCGTCCAATATTTGCCATGTCCGAATGGCTTTGTTGCTGAACGGCACCACCTGTTCCTAAACATAGCTAAGAGTAGCAAACGTCATACGAATGGGTGATGATCTGGCGGAAAGCTCAGGCTATGTTCACCTCAGACCTTGGTTTATAATGACGTAAGCTTATTGCAGACATAATATTGCACAGGTGAACCCGGCGAGAGCCGGGCCACCTGGGGCATAATGTAAAATCAGACCATTGGCGTGCTACGCCTCCCCGGTATTCAGTATGCGGAAGGGCATGAATACAATCCGCGCTGAAATGTATACTTGATCCCAGCGTCCAGGGCGTCATCTAACCGATCAAGTACTTTGAATAAGCTGTATAAGCCGCGCCGCGCCTCGGACGCCGCTCGAAATCTCCCATCTGTTCGTCCTTAGCGGCGTCGTGAAGCAATCCGAGAAAACCCAATCCGGCAACTGCGCCGCAGCCTCATCCAAAAGGACAGGAATATTCGACAAACCGCCGCCAAAAACGATCACATCGGGGTCGACGATGTTCACGACCGTGGCAAGTGCTTTAGAAAGCCGGCGCGCGTAGGTGGTCAGCGCGGTTTTCGCCGCTGGCTCTCTTGCCAAAGCGCGCTCGGCAATCGCTTTTGCCGTCAACTGCTGGCCCGAAAGCAGCCGATACTGGTTTTCAAGCGCGGGTCCGCACAGAAACGTTTCTATGCAGCCCCGTTTGCCGCAGTAGCAGGGCGGGCCTAAGCTCTCCTCCGCGTCGGGGCATGGCAGCGGGTTATGCCCCCATTCGCCTCCAATGGCGTTGCGCCCGAGCTGCGAGCGCCCCTCGATCACGATGCCGCCGCCGACGCCGGTGCCCAAGATCACGCCAAAAACGGTGCGATGGCCTTGGCCGGCGCCATCGGCGGCTTCCGACAGGGCGAAGCAATTAGCGTCGTTTTCAATGACGATAGGCCAGGGCAGGCGAGCCTGAAGATCGCGGTGAAGCGGCCGCCCGTTCAGCCACGTGGAGTTCGCGTTCCGCACCAGCCCGGTTTGCGGCGAGAGACTACCGGGAATGCCAATGCCGGCGCCTGCGATGTCCGAAGCCGCCAAGCCATCCGTGCACGCGCCCACCACAGCGGCGATGGCGTCGAGCGTCGCGTCATAGTCGCCGCGAGGCGTCGGCGCCCTCACGCGCAGGCGTTCCTCTCCCGTAGGCGAAAGCGCCAGCGCTTCGATTTTCGTTCCGCCCAGGTCGACGCCGACACGCCACATTTCGAGCCGCGCTCCTATTGCGTCACGCGGGCATCGGCGATGATCCTTTTGGCGTCATCGACCGGTTCCACCACTTGCTGGGCGCCGTCGCGCGTGCCGATCACGGCTTTGCTTGCGGGATTATGCAGTCCAGGAAGCGCCCTTGAGATGTCGGTGACTTTGTTGGCGACCATATAAATGGTGTCGCCATTGGGAGCGGTGAGCTTCGTCAGCGGCACTTTCTTGCCGACGCCGCCGATGACATCAGCAAGCGGCATGGCCACGAACAGCCGGTTATTCGCAAAATCGATGACGGATGTGCCTGTGGGTTCGTCGCTGGCGAAGGCGCGCCTTATGCGCCAGATTTCGCCGAACTGAACCACCTGGGTCCCGCCCTCCCGGAGGTTGACGACGATGCCTTCGCCGGCCAAACCCGTGACCTTGCCGGGATGATCTCGCCCGAGGAAATTTGTCGGGCCGTGGGCGGCTCGCGGCGCGGCCTGTGCAAAAGCTGAGGGCGCGGAGACTGCGTCAGCGCCGGTTATTCCAATGGCCAGCGCCAGCAACGCAAAAATTCGCTTTCCCATCCCCCGCCCGCCTCAAATATAAATCGCTCGCTTGCCAACCGCGAGCGCTGCTTCCTTTATGGCTTCGCTAAGCGTCGGGTGGGCGTGACAGGTCCGGGCCAAATCCTCGGCAGACCCGCCGAACTCCATGAGGACCGCCGCCTCGGCGATCATGTTGCCCGCATCGGGACCGATAATGTGAACGCCAAGAACGCGATCCGTCTTCGCGTCGGCAAGAAACTTGACGAAGCCTTCAACCTGCCGGTTCACCTTGGCGCGGCCATTCGCCGTGAAGGGGAACTTGCCAATATTATAGGCGATGCCGGCTTCCTTCAGCTCTTCTTCCGTTTGGCCGACGCTTGCAACCTCTGGATAGGTATAGATCACACTCGGGATCACGCCGTAGTTCACGTGCCCCGCCTTGCCGGCGATGATCTCGGCGGCGGCGACCCCCTCATCCTCAGCCTTATGGGCGAGCATTGGTCCGTGGACCACATCTCCGATTGCGTAAATGCCGCTCACATTCGTTCTGAGATGATCGTCGACCACGATGCGGCGCTTGTTGTCGATCTGGACGCCGGCGTCCTCAAGCCCGAGCCCTTCAGTGTAGGCGATCCGTCCGACAGCGACAAGGACCACATCGGCTTCGATAATCTCCTGCGGGCCATCGCCTTGCGCGGGCTGCACCTGAACCTTCAGCGGCCCGGCGCCATTCGCCTGAACCTTTGCAACCTTTTGCCCAAGCCGGAATTCCATCCCTTGCTTTTGCAGAATGCGCTGAAACTGCTTTGCGACCTCGCTGTCCATGCCAGGTATAATGCGGTCCAGAAACTCGACCACTGTCACTTTCGCGCCGAGACGCCGCCAGACGGAGCCAAGCTCCAGGCCGATCACTCCGGCGCCGACAACCAGGAGATGACCGGGCACTTCGTCCAGGTCCAACGCTCCGGTTGATGAAACAATGCGCTTCTCGTCGATCTCGATGCCCGGAAGGCGGATGATATCTGAGCCGGTGGCGATGACGATCGCCCGGGTTTCCAGCGTCTTCTCGTCTCCGCCGTTGACGGGCCGCACTATCACCTTTCCGGGCGCCGCGATGCGGCCGGCGCCGTGATAAGTATCGACCTTATTCTTCTTGAGCAGGAATTCGACGCCCTTGACGTTACCTTCGACGCCTTCGGCCTTGTACTTCATCATCGCCGGCAGATCGAACTCGGGTTTGGCCCGGATCCCCATGGCCTCAAAGCCATGGCCTGCTTCCTCGAATAGTTCAGACGCGTGCAGCAGCGCTTTCGACGGGATGCAGCCGACATTCAGGCATGTGCCGCCGAAGGTGCTGCTTTTTTCAACGACGGCCGTCTTAAGCCCAAGCTGCGCGGCCCGAATGGCGCAGACATAGCCGCCGGGGCCGGTCCCAATGACGATGAGATCGTATGCGTCACCCATCCGAAACATCTCCGTTCAATCACAGGCACGCTCCAGCGCCCCGCTTCGCTTTTATATAGCGCGAAGCTGCGCGCCGCTCTACGCCTGCGACGATTGCGCGGCATTATCCTCATGTTTCCGCGGTGTCTTTCTTTTTGTGCAGTGCGTGAAAAGCCCACAAATGCCCAAAAGGATCGCGAATGCGGCCGTAACGGGCGTCCCAAAACGTATCCTGCGCGGGCATGGTCACCGTCGCGCCCGCATTCACGGCTTGCTCGATAGCCTCATCGACCTCTTTCGGCTTCTTGAAGTCGAGATGCATGGAGACCGACGCGCCGCCCGCGGTGCCCGGCGCAGACATGCCGCCTGGCATTTCCGGAAAACTGTCCGAAAGCTTCAGCGCACCGCCGTTCAGGTCGAGTTCGGCATGCATCACGCGCTTGCCGTCCTTGGCCATCATCACGGCCACTCTTTCTGCGCCAAACGCCTTTTCATAGAAATCTATCGCGTCGAGGCCCCCCTCAACGATCAAATGCGGAACGAGCCTATGCTTGCCCATGGGCGCCTGCCTTAAGACCCGTTTAAAGGTTGAGGATCAGCCTTTGCGGGTCTTCCAGGCTTTCCTTTACACGCACGAGAAATGTGACCGCTTCCTTGCCGTCGACAAGGCGATGATCGTACGACAGGGCAAGATACATCATCGGCCTGATCTCGATCTTGCCGCCGAGCGCGACAGGCCGCTCCTGTATTTTGTGCATGCCGAGGATGCCCGACTGCGGCGCGTTCAGGATCGGCGTGGACATCAGCGAGCCGTAAACGCCGCCGTTCGAGATGGTGAAGGTTCCGCCCTGCATCTCTTCGAGGCTCAGCTTGCCATCACGCGCGCGCTTACCGAAACCGGCGATTTCGTTTTCGATTTCAGCGATGGACTTCCGGTCCGCATCCCGCACCACGGGCACCACCAGTCCGCGCTCCGTGCCGACCGCGATGCCGATGTGGTAGTAATTCTTGTAGACGATATCGTCGCCGTCGATTTCGGCGTTGACGTTCGGGATCTCATGCAAGGCTTGGATACACGCTCTCACGAAGAAGCCCATGAAGCCGAGCTTCACGCCGTGCTTCTTTTCGAAGAGATCTTTGTACCTGTTCCGCACGCCCATGACCGTCGACATGTCCACCTCATTGAAGGTGGTGAGCATGGCGGCGTTGCTCTGCGCTTCCTTGAGACGGCGCGCGATTGTCTGGCGGAGCTTCGTCATGCGGACGCGCTCTTCCCGAGCTTCGCCGGGAGGAGCGTAGGAAGGGCGCGGCGCTGGCGCTGGCGGGGTTTGCGTCTTTGCGAAACTGACGGCGCTTAGCGGCGAGGCGCCTCCTTCGATTACGGCGAGCATATCGCCCTTGGTCACCCGGCCCTCACGGCCGGAACCTTGGACGGCCGCCGGATCGATGCCGCTTTCTTCGGCGATCCGCCGCACCGACGGAGCCAGCGTGTCAGCGTTCGGCGAGCGGAAGGCTACCGTCTGCTGCGAGGCGCTTGCCCGCAGGTCAGGCGCCAGCGATGACGCTTGAATGGACTGCGGGGCCGACGGGGCCGCTCTAGCCGGGATCACCTTCTCGGCAGGCTTTGAGGCTGAACCCGCCGCAGGAACCGCGGCCTGACCTTCGGCGATGGAGCCCAGAATCGCGCCGACCGCGACGGTCTCGCCCTCATTCACGACGATCTCTGAAATAATGCCGGAAGCTGGCGCGTTCACTTCGAGCGTCACTTTGTCGGTTTCAAGCTCTGCCAAAGCCTCGTCAGCCTTGACGGCGTCGCCGGCCTTCTTGAACCACTTCCCGACTGTCGCTTCCGTGACCAACTCGCCAAGCGTGGGAACGACGATCTCAATGGCCATGCGCAAATCCTTCGCAAGTCTGGAAAGAAGGGACCGCCAAAACCCAGTCATGTCGCGGTCCCATAAAAAGACAAGAAGACGGGCCGCGCCGCGATTTCAGGGGCGGCAAGCTAGCCTTGTAGCGTCAACGCCTCATCAAGAAAAGCGTGGAGTTCGGCCGTGTGCTTGCTCATAAGCCCCGCTGCGGTGGAGGCGCACGCCGGCCGCCCAACGTATCGCGGACGCCTGGAATCGGCGCCGATATGATCGAGCACCCACTCGATATTGGCTTCTATGAAAGTCCAGGCGCCCTGGTTCTTTGGCTCCTCCTGGCACCAGACGATTTCCGCGTTGGGAAACCGGCTCAGCTCCTGGATGAGTGCGCGCGCCGGAAACGGATAAAGCTGCTCCACGCGCATGAGGTAGATCTCGGCGGCATTGCCGCGGATTTCGCGCTCCTCGAACAGATCATAATAGACCTTGCCGGAACAAAGGACCACGCGCTGGATGTCCGCATCGGGCGCAAGCTTCACCTTGTCGCTCAAGCCGATCTGCGCATGATCCCACAGAACGCGGTGGAACGTGTTCTCGGGGCCGAAGTCCTCAAGCGAGGAGACCACGCGCTTGTGCCGCAGAAGCGACTTCGGCGTCATCAGGATCAGCGGCTTGCGGAAGCTGCGATGGAGCTGACGCCGGATGATATGAAAGTAGTTCGCGGGCGTTGTGCAGTTGGCCACCTGCCAATTATCTTCGGCGGACAGTTGCAAGTACCGCTCAAGGCGCGCCGAGGAATGCTCCGGGCCTTGGCCTTCATAGCCATGCGGCAGAAGCAGCATAAGGCCCGACATGCGCAGCCACTTCCGCTCGCCGCTCGCCAGGAATTGATCGATCACGACCTGAGCGCCGTTGGCGAAATCGCCGAACTGCGCCTCCCAGAGCACAAGCGTGTTCGGCTCGGCCAGGCTGTAGCCATATTCGAAGCCGAGCACAGCCTCTTCGGAGAGCATCGAATTGATGACTTCGAAGCGGGCCTGCTTGTCCGAAATGTGGTTCAAGGGAGCGTATTGCTCCTCATTGACCTGATCGGTCAGCACCGAGTGCCGTTGCGAGAAGGTGCCGCGTTCGACATCCTGCCCGGAAAGGCGGACCGGAAAGCCTTCCTCAAGCAGCGTCCCGAAGGCGAGCGCTTCGGCCATCGACCAATCGATGCCGCGGCCGTCCTCGATCATCTTCCGGCGGTTGGTGAGCAGCCGCTCTATCGTCTTATGCGTCGCGAAGCCTTTCGGCGTTTCGGTTAGCTTCGCCCCGATCCTCTTCAGCGTGCCGGCGCTCACGCCAGTTCTGCCGCGGCGCGGGCCCTCCTCGGCGAGCGTGATGCCGGACCAGCGTCCATCGAGCCAATCCGCCTTGTTCGGCCTATAGCCTTCCGACGCCTCGAATTCGGTTTCGAGCATATCCCAGAAGTCCGCACGCATCTTTTCCGCGTCCGTCTGCTTGACGAGGCCTTCTTCGGCGAGGCGCTTTGAATAGATGGAGACGACGCTCGGCTTCTCGCGGATCCTCTTATACATCAACGGCTGGGTGAACGACGGCTCATCGCCTTCGTTGTGGCCGTGCCTGCGGTAGCAAATCATGTCCACGACGACAGGCTTGTGGAACCGCTGGCGGAACTCGATGGCGACGCGCGCGCAATAAACCACGGCCTCCGGATCGTCCCCATTCACGTGGAAGATCGGCGCTTCGATCATGCGCGCGATGTCGGATGGATAGGGTGAGGAGCGAGAGAAGCGCGGCGCCGTCGTGAACCCGATCTGGTTGTTGATAATGAAGTGAAGCGAGCCGCCGGTTTGGTGTCCCTTCAATCCCGATAGGCCGAAGCACTCCGCGACAACGCCCTGGCCCGCAAACGCCGCGTCGCCATGGAGGAGAAGCGGCAGCACTTCAGACCGGCTCTTGTCGTCGCGCTGATCCTGCTTCGCGCGCACTTTGCCAAGCACGACCGGATCGACGATCTCAAGGTGGGACGGGTTCGCCGTCAAGGACAGATGCACGTGATTGCCGTCGAACTCGCGGTCGCCGGAGACGCCGAGGTGGTATTTTACGTCGCCCGAGCCTTCTACGTCCTCCGGGTTCGCCGAGCCGCCCTTGAACTCATGGAACAGCGCGCGGAACGGCTTTCCCATCACGTTTGTCAGCATGTTCAGCCGGCCGCGATGCGGCATGCCGATCACGATTTCCTTCACGCCGAGTTGGCCGCCGCGCTTGATGATCTGCTCGAGAGCGGGCACCACGGATTCCCCGCCTTCAAGGCCGAAGCGCTTGGTGCCGGTGTATTTCTTGTCGAGGAACTTTTCGAAGCCTTCGGCGTGGATGAGTTTGGTAAGGATCGCCTTTTTGCCCAGAACCGTAAACTCGACCTCTTTATCCGGCCCTTCGATGCGCTCCTGGATCCAGAGCTTCTGCTCGGGCGAGGAGATGTGCATGAATTCATAGCCGATCGTGCCGCAATAGGTGCGCCGCAGGATCTCGACGATCTGCCGGAGACTCGCGGTCTCGAGGCCGAGAACATTATCGATATAGATCTGGCGGTCGAAATCGCTGGACTTGAAGCCATAAGTGGCGGGGTCGAGTTCGGGATGAGGGTGGGGAGCCGTGAGCCGAAGCGGATCGAGATTTCCGATCAAATGGCCGTTAACGCGATAGGCCCGGATCAGCATGATGGCGCGGACGGATTTGCGCGTGGCCTTGAAAGCCTCCTCGCGGCTGATCTCGACGCCTATTTGCTGCGCTTTTGCGCTTATTTTGCGCCCGATGTCTCTCTCTTCCGGTCCCCAATCGGCGGCAAGCGCATTCAAGAGGTCGCCATCTGCATGCTGGCCGCCGTTTTTCGGCTTCCACGAGGGACCATGAGCTTCGGCGAGGACAGAATCTTTCCGTTCCTTCAAATCTGTAAAAAAGGCCCGCCAATCCGCGGTTACCGAACCGGGGTTCTCCTGAAAACGCTCATAAAGATCTTCAATATATGAGGCATTGGCGCCGTCTAGAAACGACGTCCGCGCAAATGCCTCGTTAAGGTTTTCCCGTCTCACTGCAATCACCTTTCAGGCCTGAAAGCGGACGATACCGCGATGCCGGTCCGCCTTCGCCTGACGAGCGGATCAGCCCTTCAACACTTCGACGAGCGTGCTTCCGAGGGCGGCAGGTGACGGAGAAACAGTGATTCCAGCGGATTTCATTGCCTCGATCTTGTCGCCAGCGGACCCTTTTCCTCCCGCAATAATGGCGCCAGCATGACCCATCCTTCTTCCGGGCGGCGCCGTGACGCCAGCGATGAACCCTACCATAGGCTTCTTACGCGATGATGACTTATAGAACTCCGCCGCCTCCTCTTCCGCAGATCCGCCGATTTCGCCGATCATGATGATCGATTGCGTCTCGTCGTCCGCCAGAAGCATTTCGAGAACGTCAATGTGTTCCGTGCCTTTCACAGGATCGCCGCCGATGCCGATGCAGGTGGTTTGTCCAAGGCCCGCCATCGTCGTTTGGTGGACAGCTTCATAGGTAAGTGTGCCAGAGCGCGAAACAATACCGACGCTGCCGCGCTTGTGGATGTGGCCAGGCATAATGCCGATCTTGCATTCGCCTGGCGTTATGACGCCCGGACAGTTCGGGCCGACAAGCCGCGATCTCGACCCGGCGAGCGCGCGCTTGACCTTCACCATGTCCAATACGGGTATGCCTTCGGTTATAGTCACGATCAGCGGTATTCCTGCGTCAATGGCTTCCAATATGGCGTCGGCTGCGAATGGCGGCGGCACATAAATCGCTGTCGCGTTTGCGCCAGTCTTTTCTACGGCGTCATGCACCGTATCAAACACCGGAATGCCTAAATGGGTCGTGCCGCCTTTGCCGGGCGTAACCCCTCCGACCATCTTTGTGCCATAGGCAATCGCTTGCTCCGTATGGAATGTGCCTTGTGCGCCGGTAAGACCCTGGCAGATCACTTTCGTGTTATTGTCGACGAGGATGGCCATTGTATTGCCTTATCTGATTGCCTGTGAGAATTGATGGGGAATGCGGAGCACGCAGGCCAGCCGCGGCGCACATTGCGAGGCGATCATCCGGCCTCCGCAAAAGGTTTGGCCTGCGATTGATGGAAGCCGGATGGATGTGGCGACTCAAGGAACGGATTGATTGCGGTCACCGCGCCATAAGCCTGGCCATGATTGAGATCCTCGGTGTATAAAATGGGAGCGCCGAGTGCTTCGGCAGCCGCGACGATTGCGCCGTCCCAATAGGAAATGCCGTAACGCCTGGAAATTTGAATTCCGGATTGCACGACTCCGGAGTCGTTCGCCAAGCAACGTTGTTGCGAGAGCAGCACGATCCACGCTTCCGCCTGATCTGCACTCAACGGCTCCCGCAGCTTTCGTGTCGTAGAGGAATAAAACTCTGCCAAGACCTGTCCCGAGACCCCAAATTCCTCGCCCTCAATAAGACTACTTGCGATCTTCCTCTTCCTCGCGTCCTCCTTCGAGACCGCGTAGATTAGGATGTTCGTGTCGAGAAAATATGGGACGGTCATAGAGTTCTTCCCAATTCCACTTCCAATCGCCCATGCCCGCCGTGGATTCTTCGCTCAGCCGGACAAGTTCCTTTCGGGCGCGGGCAGATGCTTCCTTCCTCACCTGCTCCGCGAGGGATGCCAGATAGTCCCGGACCAATCCGTTCACCGTCGTCTTTTTCTCCGCCGCGAATTTGCGAGCTGCAGCGAGAACGTCGTCCTCAACCGCTAGAGTGATATTCTTCATCGTTTCGCCTCACACAGTCACGCAGCGACTTTACTGTGTGACTGTGTGTGCCGTCAACTTGCCTTCTTGACCTCGCGCACGATCTTCTCGGCCGCGTCGGCGAGATTATCCGCTGGGATAACCTGCAGTCCCGACTTCTTGATGATGTCCTTGCCGAGCTCGACATTGGTGCCTTCGAGCCTCACCACCAGCGGCACAGCCAAGCTCATTTCTCGGGCGGCTGCGATGATGCCTTCCGCGATGATGTCGCAGCGCATGATGCCGCCGAAGATGTTGACCAGGATGCCCTTTACGTTCGGGTCTGAAAGAATAATCTTGAAGGCTTCCGAAACCTTCTCCTTGGTGGCGCCGCCTCCCACGTCGAGAAAGTTAGCGGGCTCGGCGCCGTATAGCTTGATGATGTCCATCGTGGCCATGGCTAGGCCCGCGCCATTCACCAGACAGCCGATGCTGCCATCGAGCTTCACGTAGGAGAGATCGTAGCGCGACGCCAGAACCTCGGCCGGGTCTTCCTCTTCGAGGTCGCGCAAGCTCACGACCTCCGGGTGCCTGTATAGGGAGTTGCTATCGAAGTTCAGCTTCGCGTCGAGACAGACGAGGTCGCCTTTCGCCGTCACGATGAGAGGATTGATTTCGAGAAGGCTCATGTCCTTCTCGGTGAACGCCTTGTAAAGGTTACCGATCAGACTCACGCATTGTTTGACCTGGCCGTCTTTCAAGCCGAGCGCGAAGGCTACTTCCCGGCCATGAAACTGCGAATAGCCCGTGGCGGGATCGATAGTGAGGGTTAGGATTTTCTCAGGCGTATTATGCGCGACTTCTTCGATATCCATACCGCCTTCGGTCGAGGCGATGATGGCGACGCGAGAGGAAGCGCGGTCGATGACGAAAGACAGATAGAGCTCGCGCGCGATGGCCGCGCCCTCTTCTATGAGAAGACGCTTGACGACGCGGCCGGCCGGTCCGGTCTGAATGGTGACGAGCGTATTGGTCAGCATCTGGTCGGCGAAGAGCCGGACATCATCGATGGATTTGGCCAGGCGCACGCCGCCCTTCTCGCCCGCCTCAGGCTCCTTGAAACTGCCTTTGCCACGCCCGCCCGCGTGGATTTGCGCCTTCACGACCGTGATAGGGCCGCTCAAATCCTTCGCAACCGAAACAGCCTCCTCCGGCGTGAAGGCTGCGTGCCCGCGCGGAACTGGGACGCCGTAATCTCTGAGGATCGCTTTGGCCTGATATTCATGGACATTCATGGGAGCACTCTTGTCGTGGGAGAGGGTGCGAAGATCGCGGTCCGGAAAATAAAGCGTCGCCAGTTAAGGTGGCGCAATCGCTATGCTGAAGGCTGCTGCAGGCCGGGCGCAATTTGGATGCAGGCCTCGACGAGATTTTGCACCGCTTCCACTGAGCGCTTGAAATCGAGCCGCTCGTGCGTGTTGAGATCGATCTCGATCACGCGCTCCATGCCCTTGGCGCCGATCACGGCCGGCACGCCGATATAGAGGCCCTTCACGCCGTATTCTCCGGTAAGATAGGCGGCGCAGGTGAGCACGCGCTTTTTATCCTTAAGGTAAGACTCGGCCATGGCGATCGCGGAAGCGGCGGGCGCATAATAGGCCGACCCCGTCTTCAAGAGCTTTACCACCTCTGCGCCGCCGTCGCGGGTGCGCTGCACGATTTCATTCAGCCGCTCCTGCGTGATCCAGCGCATCTTGATGAGGTCCGGCAGCGGAATGCCGGCGACCGTCGTGTAGCGTGTCAGCGGCACCATCGTATCGCCGTGGCCGCCAAGCACGAACGCCGACACATCCTCGACCGACACGTCGAATTCGCGCGCGAGAAAATAGCGGAATCGGGAACTGTCGAGCACGCCCGCCATGCCGACCACCTGGTTCTTCGGCAGGCCCGTGACGCGCTGGAGCGCCCACACCATGGCGTCGAGCGGGTTCGTGATGCAGATCACAAAAGCATCGGGCGCATATTTTTTTATCCCGGCGCCGACCTGCTCCATGACCTTCAGATTGATTTGAAGAAGATCGTCGCGGCTCATCCCCGGCTTGCGAGGCACGCCCGCGGTCACGATAATGACGTCTGCGCCCTTAATGTCGGCGTAGTCGTTCACTCCCTGAAACGCGGCGTCGAAGCCATCGACGGGCGACAACTCGGCTATATCCAGGGCTTTGCCCTGTGGCAAACCTTCCATGATGTCGAACAGGAGCACATCGCCCAGTTCCTTGAGGCCAATCAAATGGGCGAGAGTGCCGCCGATCATGCCCGATCCGATGAGTGCGATTTTGGCCCGCGCCATGCCGTTCTCCTTATCGATCCTAACCTGCAACCACAGCGCTCACTGCCTACTCGCATTTCCTGCGCGCTGCAAGAATTGGCGGGGAGTTTACCATTCCAAGCGGGCTGAACCTATGCCGAATTTGCGCAAGTTGCGGCGGCATAGCTTCGCGAACGCCAACATAGGTCACAGCGCGAGCCTAGCATCATAAACCGATCCGGCCTGGGCGCCGCCAGTCATACTCTAGTCTGGGATGGGCTGGCCGGGATCCGGCCTGCTTCGGTCAGGCTAAGAGCGGCGCACAATCGCGGCGCGCCAAGCGTTCGCCAAAGACGCCGCCCTGCCCGGCGCGATGCAACCCACGGCGATATGATTGAGCTTTTCCTTGACGGCGGGCGCTCGCTTCGCCAAGCGTAGGATATAGGATTGCGCGCTTGTCTGATCGCGGCGGGGAACCCATTTCAGCCGAGGGCTTTTTGCGGATCGCGGCGAGCCTTTTTTATTCATACGCATTCCGCTGACGCATAGACATCCGGGTGACACACTTATGGCCATCTCGCTCTTCGGCGGCGCCGCCGCCAAAAAACCTGAAAATGCGGGCGATCTGATCAAGAATACGACGACGCAAACATTCATGGCGGATGTCATCGACGCATCGCGAAAAGTGCCGGTGATCGTCGACTTCTGGGCGCCTTGGTGCGGACCGTGCAAGCAACTCACTCCGATCCTTGAGAAGGTGGTCAAGGCCGCGCGCGGCGCCGTCCGCCTCGTCAAGATGAACACTGACGAATATCCCGATATCGCGGCGCAGCTCGGCGTGCAGTCGATCCCCGCCGTGTTCGCATTCAAGAACGGCCAGCCTGTCGACGGTTTCATGGGCGCGCTGCCGGAAAGCCAGGTGCGTGCCTTTATTCAGCGCGTGCTGGGCGGCGCAGACCCCGAGGAGGAGGCTGGCCTTGAAGCCGCGCAAGCCGCATTCGCCGCGGGCGACATCGGTGGGGCGGCTGCGCAGTTTGCGGCGGTTCTACGGGCCGATCCCGAAAACGCGGACGCCATAGCCGGGCTCGCGAAGTGCTATATTCAAACGGGAGATTTCCCCCGGGCGGAGCAGACGCTTGCTCTCGTTCCAGCTGCGAAGCAGACGGGCGAGAGCTACCGCAGCGCGAAGGCCGCGCTGGACCTCGCCAAAAAGGCGGGGGCAAAGCCAGACATAAAAGGGCTGGAGCAAGCCATCGCCTCCAATCCGCGCGATTGGGAATCGCGTTTCAAGCTTGCCATCGCGCTCAACGCGAAGGGCCAGCGGCAGGAGGCCCTGGATCATTTGTTTGAGATCGTGCGAAAAGACCGCGCCTGGGACGATGACGCAGCCCGCAAGCTGCTTGTCGAGCTTTTCGAAGCCTGGGGTCCGAAAGATCCGCTGACGCAAGCAGGCCGTCAGCGCCTTTCGTCTCTTCTTTTCGCTTAACGGGCCACTAGTACAGCCCGCCGGAAGTTGGCGCCCGTTTGCCGCACGTTCGAAAGCGAACTCCCGGCGGATTAGCTGTACTAGAAGTCAATTAGTTGCTAGTGCGCCTTATCCGCGGGAAGGCCCGCCGGCGCGCGCTGCAAATGGGGCGGGACTTCCCGCGGGGCGTACTAGTGGAGGAGGCATCTTTGGGCATCACGGACAGATACCGGGCGCTGGCCGACCTTCCAGCGCAATTGCCCGTGTTCCCGCTTCAGGGGTGCATCCTGCTGCCGCGGTCGAACCTGCCTCTCAACATTTTCGAGCCGCGCTATTTGAGCATGGTGGACGACGTCATATCGGGCAACCGTGTCATCGGCATCGTGCAGCCGCTCGGCACGCAGGAGGAATCGCCCGTGTCCAAAGGGCATCCGCTGCGTCCGACAGGGTGCGCTGGGAGGCTCTCGGCGTTTTCCGAAACCGATGATGGGCGGCTTCTCGTCACGCTGACCGGCATCTGCCGCTTCGACATCACAGGCGAGACGCGAACCGCGAAGCCCTACCGCATTTGCGACGCCAATTTCAGCCCGTATCAAAAGGATCTGGTGCGCGGATACGGCCAGAACGCCGTCGATTGGCCAAAATTTCTGCAGGTGCTGAAGACTTATCTGGACGCCCGCAAGCTGACCGCGGACTGGGAAAGCATTCAAAGGTCGCCGGCGGAGCTGCTTATCAACACGCTTTCCATGATCAGCCCCTATGGCCCAGAAGAGAAGCAGGCTCTTCTGGAGGCGGCCGATTTGAAGGCGCGCTCCGAAGTGCTCATGGCGCTGGCCGAGATGGAGATCGCGGCGCCCGGCTCTGGACCTGGGACAAGCCTCCACTAGATGCGCCTGTTGCGCCGGCGACCGATCGGGGCTCCTGTTGGACCTCGGAACCGGCTTTGTCCAAATTCAGGGCATGGCCTTTTGCCGCCGGTCGCGTCGAAAATACCGCTGGTCCTTCGTGGCGCCTGGCGAGTTTGCGTTAAGCTGCGGGAAGGGCGCCTACTGCGGCGGGATCGAAAATGCGATAGCGGCGCGGCGTGAGCCCGACGCGGTCGCCTGGCCGCACGGGATTATCCGCCGGGATCGTCGCCTCCACCATAAAATCTTCGCTTCCGTAGTCGAGGCGGACATCCGCGTAGCTGGCGGCGCCGACGCGCCTTACGGATCGCACCGCGCCCTGCAACGGCGCCGTTGACGCTTCGCCAAAGGCTAGGTCGTGGGGCCTGACGAAAAGCTGCGCCGGACCCGCTTTCGGCAGGCTGCCATTGGCTGCAAGCTGACGCGAGCCAACCCAGACCGCGCCATTCTCGACGGTCACCGGCAGCCTGACAAACTCGCCGATGAAGTCGAACACGAAGGAGTTCGCGGGCTCGTCGTAGAATCTGATCCGGTGTTCCGATCTGCTCGATCCGGCCATTTCCCATGACGACGATGCGGTTGGCCACTTCGAGGGCTTCGTCCTGGTCGTGCGTCACGAGGATCGAGGTGACGTGCAATTCGTCGTGGAGCGCGCGCAGCCAGCGGCGGAGCGATTTCCGGACCTTGGCGTCGAGCGCGCCGAAAGGTTCGTCGAGCAGCAACACGTTCGGCTCGATGGCGAGAGCGCGGGCAAGGGCGACGCGCTGGCGCTGGCCGCCGGAAAGCTGGTCGGGATAGCGGTGCGCGAGCCCCTCGATTTGCACGAATTCAAGCAACTGGTTCACGCGTTTTCGGATTTCAGCCTCGGGTTTTCGCTCTTTTCGCGGACGCACGCGCAGGCCGAACGCGACATTTTCAAAAATCGTCATGTGCCGGAAAAGGGCGTAATGCTGGAAAACAAAGCCGACATTTCGTTTTTTCACGTTGAGGTGCATCGCGTTGGCGCCGTCAAAATAGATCTCGCCCTCGTCGGGCCATTCGAGCCCCGCGATGATGCGCAAAAGCGTGGTCTTGCCAGAGCCGGAAGGACCGAGTAGCGCCAGCAGCTCTCCGCTTTGGATTTCGAGACTGACGTCGCGAAGGGCTATGAAACTCCCGAAGCGCTTCGCGATTTTGCGAACATCGATTTTCATGGGCTTTTGCGCTCCAATTTCCGTTCGAGTAGGGTCTTTAGCACAAGCGTCACCAACGCGAGCAAAGCCAGCAGCGATGCGACAGCAAAAGCTGCGGAGAACTGATATTCGTTGTACAAAATCTCAATATGGAGGGGCATGGTGTTGGTCTCGCCCCTTATATGGCCGGAAACGACGGAGACAGCGCCGAATTCGCCCATGGCGCGCGCATTGCAAAGAAGCACGCCGTAGAGCAGCGCCCATCTGATATTCGGCAAGGTGACCCGGAAAAACGTCGCTAGTCCCGAAGCGCCGAGCGAGATCGCGGCCTCTTCCTCCGCTGTCCCCTGCTCCTGCATGAGCGGAATGAGTTCGCGGGCCACGAATGGGAAGGTCACGAACATCGTCGCAAGCACAATTGCCGGAAGAGCGAACAGGATTTTGATGTTGTGATCGGAAAGCCACGGTCCCAACAAGCCCTGCAGACCGAAGAGGAGAACGAAAACGAGGCCGGAAACGACAGGTGAAACCGAGAATGGCAGATCGATCAGCGTGATCAGGAGGGTCTTGCCGGGGAAGCTGAACTTTGTGATCGTCCAGGCAGCGGCGAGACCGAAAAACAGATTGAGCGATACGGACGCCGCCGCCACGATGAGCGTCAGCCGGATGGCGGAAAAGGCGTCCGGGTCCGACAATGCCGCGATATAGCCGGTCCAACCCTTGGCGAAGGCCTGCACGAACACCGTAACCAGCGGGAATACGATGAAAAGGCCGATGAAAGCGAACGCCGCTCCAATAATGGCCAACTGGACATAAACCGGCTCGGCCGTCTGCGGGGCCGCGCGCCGCCGGATACGGGTCTTCCTGACGGACGTCTGGCCCGCGCCGCCGTCTTCCAATTCGCCGGGGGGGCCGGCCGAAGCTTCAACAAGCGCCATGTTCGTCAGCCCCGCGCCTCGGTCCATCTCTGGAGCCGGTTGATAATGAGGAGCATCACAAAGGCCGCGGCAAGCATGATGGTGGCGATCGCGGTCGCATCGGCGTAGCGGAATTCCTCAAGCCGGATGATGATCAGCAAAGGCGCGATTTCCGATACGTTGGGGATGTTCCCGGCGATGAAAATCACCGAACCGTATTCTCCAATCGCGCGTGCGAAGGCGAGCGCGAAGCCGGTCAATATGGCGGGCAGCAAACTCGGCAGAACCACCTTTATAAGCGTTTGCCACCGCGAAGCTCCCAAGCTGGAGGCTGCCTGCTCCAGTTCCGGGTCGAGATCGGCAAGCACCGGCTGAACCGTTCGCACCACAAAAGGCAGCCCGACGAATATGAGGGCGATCAGTATCCCAAGCGGCGTGAAAGCAACTTTGACGCCAAGTGGCGTGAGCAGGCCGCCAAGCCAGCCCTGCGGCGCATAAAGGCTGGCGAGGGCGATGCCCGCCACCGCTGTTGGCAAAGCAAAGGGGATATCGACGATCGCATCGAGGAGGCGGCGTCCAGGAAACTCATAACGCGTCAGCGCCCAGGCTACGATCATCCCGAAGACGACGTTCACCACGGCGGCCGCGAAGGCCAGCCCGAAACTCAGTTTCAGCGCGTTGAGCGTCCGCTGGGCGAGAAGAATGTTCAAAAATTGCTCAACGCTGAGCGACGACGCCTTCAAAATCAAGGCGGCGATGGGAATCAGCACGATCACCGACAGCCACGTCAAAGTGAGGCCGAACGTCAGCCCAAAGCCCGGGATGACGGCCGGCTCGCGGAAGCGCAGATGAACGTTGCTATGAGCCAAGGGCTCACTCCTCATTCTGGCCGCCGTGCCGTAGGGCGGGATTATAGACGAGAGTTCGGGTCTTGTGGCGGTTTTCAATTTCCATAAATTTGGTCGAAGACGCCGCCGTCCGCAAAATGCGTCTTCTGCGCTTTTTGCCAGCCGCCGAACGCGTCATCGATGGTGAACAGGCTCACACGCGAAAACTGCCCCGCATACGCAACTTCTTGCAGCCGCGGCCGGTAGAAGTTTTTTGCTGCGATCTCCTGCCCGTCTTTGGTGTAGAGAAACTGAAGGTAAGCCTCGGCGGCAGCCCGCGTGCCATGCCGGTCTACGACCTTGTCGACGACGGCGACAGGCGGCTCCGCGAGGATGGAAACCGATGGCGTCACAATTTCAAACTTGTCCGCGCCAAATTCCTTCACCGAGAGGTAGGCCTCGTTTTCCCATGCCAAAAGAACGTCGCCCTGGCCGCGCTCCACGAAGGTGACGGTGGCGCCGCGCGCGCCCGTATCGAGCACCGGCGCCTGCTTATATAGCTTCTGCACGAACTCTTTCGCTTTGTCCTCAGAGCCATATTTTTTCAGAGCGAAGCCGTAGGCCGCAAGATAATTCCAGCGCGCGCCCCCGGATGTTTTTGGGTTCGGCGTGATGATCTGCACGCCGGGCTTTATGAGATCCTCCCAGTCCTTGACGCCTTTCGGATTGCCGTTGCGGACCAGGAAAACGATGGTTGAGGTATAGGGAGAGGCGTTGTCGGGAAATTTCTTCTGCCAGTCCGGGCTAAGTAAGCCCCTTTCGGCGATGGCGTCGATGTCGTAGGCGAGCGCCAGCGTCACAACGTCGGCTTCAAGGCCGTCGATGACGGAGCGCGCTTGTTTTCCGGAGCCTCCATGGCTTGCCCTGATCTTGATCGTATCGCCTTTTTCGGCCTTCCATTTGGCGGAGAACGCTTTGTTGATTTCAACGTAAAGCTCGCGGGTCGGATCGTAGGACACGTTCAGAAGCGAGATGTCAGCGCCAAATGAGGGCGCGCCAAGAAGCGTTGCCAAAAGAAGCATCAAGACTGTGCGTCTCAGCATAAAATGTCTCCAGTTTCTGAATGAAGGCGAATATTTCAATATGTTCTGCTAGCAGCCGTAGTTCTTTTCCCGTGCCCACCGCGTCGAGATGCGCAAATCAACATGTATTGTCATGGCCGGGCATTTCGCCGCCGCAACTGCCGGATTTAGGTTCAGGCATCGCGTGTTTCCTCCGCGTCCGCCCGTGATAAGCGCGGCTCAAACCTTGCGCGGAAGGTATGCGCGGCGCCATCCGCGCCCGGCTGGTAAAGGACCGTGAACTCGTGGAGCGCGTGCGCAAACGCTTCGGCGTCGGCGTCCTTCTTCACTTCGAAGGCGTCGAAGCCCGCTCGCGCCATGAACAGGAACTGATCGCGAAGAACGTCGCCGGTCGCCCTGATCTCGCCGGTGAAGCCATAGCGCTCGCGAAGCCGGCGCGCTTGCGTATAGGCGCGTCCGTCGCGGAAAACGGGGAACTCAAGCGCCACCAATGCAAGTTGCGGAAGGAACGGCGCCAACTCGTTTTCCGGCTTGTCGTTCGGCCAGTCCACCCCCAAGGGCGCGCTCCGGTGCTCGATCTGGTCCGGTGTCGCGAATTTCAACCAATCCGCCGACACGATTGCAGGCACATCCGGCGGCACAGGCTCATCGCCTGAAACGCGCACGAATTGATCGTCCTCGAGCTTGCCGCGCCTAATGTACCGCATGGAGCGCTTCCTTGAACGGCGCAACGCCGAGGCGTTTCACGGTGTCCACAAAGAGTTCGTTTTCGCTGAGCCTAAGATCGAGATACCGGTTTACGACACGCTCGATTGTATCCACGGCCTCTTCGTAGGGGATGGCGGGCCCCAGCAGCTGCCCGAGCCTCGCATCCTCGTCAGCCTTGCCGCCAAGCGTGATCTGGTAGAACTCCCGATCGTTCTTTTCCACGCCGAGAATGCCGATATGGCCGACATGGTGATGGCCGCAGGCGTTGATGCAGCCCGAGATGTTGACGTGCAGGCGCCCGATCGAATGCGCCTTCTCGAGTGACTCGAAGCGCCGCGAAATCTCCATGGCGATGGGTATCGCGCGCGCATTGGCGAGGCTGCAATAATCGAGGCCCGGGCACGAGATGATGTCCGTGACGAGGTTGACGTTCGGAGTCGCCACGCCGATAGCGTCGAGCTTCCGCCACAGGGCGGGAAGATCCTGTTGGCGCACATGGGGCAGCGCCAAATTCTGCTCATGGCCCACGCGGATTTCGCCATGGCTGTACTCGTCCGCGAGATCGGCGATGGCTTCCATTTGCCCCGAGGTCGCGTCGCCAGGCGGCTTTCCCGTGGGCTTCAGCGATAGCGTCACAATCGCATAGCCGGGCGCCTTGTGCCTCGCGACCGAGTTTCGATGCCACAGCGCGAAGCTCGCATCCGTCTCCAGCGCCCTCTTCAAGGCGTCTGGCCCATCTTCGAGATCGTCATAGCGCGGGTAGATGAAACGCGAGCGGATATCGGCGACAAAAGCCGGATCGAGCTTCAGATAGCCGTCCTTGATCCGCGCCCATTCCTCCTCGACTTCCGCGGCGAGACGCTCTGCCCCAAGATCGTGCACCAGGATCTTGATCCGCGCCTTGTAGATGTTATCGCGGCGGCCATGGGCGTTATAGATGCGCAAAATCGCTTCGAGATAGCTGAGCAGATCCTGCTTTGGCAGGTAATCGCGGATGACCTTGCCGATGAAGGGAGTGCGGCCGAGGCCGCCTCCGACGGAAACTTCAAAGCCGATCTCGCCGCCAGCGTTCTTGATCATGCGCAGCCCGATGTCGTGAACTTTCACCGCGGCGCGGTCGTGCGGCGCGGCGGTGATGGCGATCTTGAACTTGCGCGGAAGGAAAGAAAATTCCGGGTGAAGCGTCGACCATTGGCGCAGGATTTCCGCCCAAAAGCGCGGGTCCTCGATCTCATCGGGCGCGACGCCGCCCCACTGATCGGTCGTGATGTTCCGGATGCAATTGCCCGAGGTCTGCATGGCGTGGATGCCCGCCTCGGCGAGGTCTTCCAGCACCTGCGGCATGTCGGAAAGCTTGATCCAGTTCAGCTGGAGGTTCTGGCGGGTGGTAAAATGGCCATAACCGCGGTCGTAGACGCGCGCCACATGCGCGAGCTTCCTAAGCTGGTTCGACGATAGCGTGCCATAGGGAATCGCGATCCGCAGCATATAGGCGTGAAGCTGCAAATAGACGCCATTCATCAGGCGCAGCGGCTTGAATTCGTCTTCGGTCAGCTCGCCCGAAAGACGGCGCGCAACCTGGTCGCGAAACTGGGCTGCCCGCTCTGCGATGAACGTGCGGTCGAACTCATCGTAAACATACATCGCGGATTGGTCTCCTGGATAGCTAAGCGGCAGCCTTTTCTGCCTCGCCGCTGTCCGCATTGGAAGCAACAACTGAATCCGAGGGAAGGTCGAATGTCGGGCCGCTCGTGCGGATGAACTCACGCAGGTTTCCCGGCTGTGCAGATGCGTCGTTCGCAACGACCGGCGCCACGTAAGGGCCAACCGCTTCCAGGTGCTCGCTTTGCGCGGCTTTCAGAGCTTTATGCACGTCCTCGGCTGACCGCAGGATTTGCGCTTCGCCGAGCCGCTCGGTCCAATGGCCGGTCCCCAGGCGATGAACAACGGCTCCATCGGATAGCCTGTTACCCGTAATAACGACGGGACCGGTAATCCGAAGTTTCTGCTGAAGTGGGGATACCATCGATTACCTCTTGCTGCATTCGGTCGCAAATCTCCGGAAACTTGTTCCGGAGGCGCGAAAAAAGCGAGCGCAGAACGGCGCCCGCATGCGGCCAGAGTTTGGCGATCTTTAGAAACTTCTCAAGGCAAAACGCCGGTTTAAGAAAAATAAGTTCACTTTTTGGGGTTTATGCTCGTACATAGCACAAGGCTATTCCAACCTAGGCGTAAAATGGAAGTTTCTTGCTGCGCAAGTGCGCTCCAGTAGAAAAAAAGCTGCGCAATGATAGGCGGTTCGCAAGCCCGAGAAAATTAACCCTCCGGCCCGTGATCCAGTGGCCGTCGAAAATATTGTCCTAGTCCCAAACGAAACGAGGCGCAGTTATGCGCCTCGCTGATGTTAAATAAACCCGAAAGCTTACTTACCCTTCGCCTTCGGCTTTGCCGCCGATTTCGCTGGAGCGGCCGCCTTAGGCGCCGCTTTCGTCGCGGGTTTCGGAGCTGCTGCTGGTTTCTTTCCTGCCATGGTATTTGCCCCTAGCAATTTTGTTGTGGACAATTTTTATCGAAACCGGATTCGCTTCACGCAAACAAATGCCGCGCCCATGTTTCCACAACTATTATACACGAAATGCACAGGTTACAAAGCGACGCGAGGCATTCTGAAACGCAATAGCGTCTGCACCCAGCGCTTGCGGAAACGGTCCAAAGACAAGCTTTCATGCATGGCGTTGACGGGCTCTCCGAGCAGGCGCGTCTCAAGCATGGAACGGGAATAGAACGGCGTATCCTCAAAAGTCTTGGCGATCCTCGCTGAATGCCCTTCGTCGCAACGGGTCTCTCTTGGCATTTTCCAATATCGCGTGCTGGTCAGCGTACAGCGCTCCGGCACATCGACGGGGGTTACTTTTCCGTCCGCCGCGATTTCGAGGCCCATCGATGCGTTTTCGCCACCTTGGCGGATGACGTCGTAAAGCACGGCGGCTTTCCGGTGCAGGCAGGCGCGAGACCAGTTCCAATAGGAAAAACCATCCTCGATGGGTTCAACGCCCCTGTTCATGTCGAAATATCCGGCGCCGTTCCAGGCGAGGGCCGGATTGTCGAGGCGAACCTCGACATGGGCTCGCGGCGCCACGGGAGACCAGCGGTGGCGCCCTTCGGTTCCAAAATCCGAAACGAAATCGGTGACGATCTCAGGCTCAAGCGTGACCGTTCCCCGCAATGGAGCGCTCGTGATCGGCGCTTTCTCGTCGATCTCCACGCTGAGCCGCGTCCCGTCCCAGTGAACGGCGCTCGGCCCGATGCCAAGCCCGGCTGAGGTGGGCTTCAGCACCTTCCGGCAGCGCTCTGTCATCGCCCAGCGGCCCACGCCTGGCCCATATACGGCGACATTCAGCGAGCAATGCTGCGCGGGGTCCACTTCACTCCAGCGCCTTCTTTGGCTCGCGTAATAGGGGGAGAAGACGCTGCCGATAAAAGCGATGATCGTCAGTCCGTAGCGGTGGTCGGCGCTGAACGCATCGACATACCACCAGGCGTAGCCATTCGGCGCAACCGTTTCGTCGAAGCCAAGTCGGCGAGAAGAGCCTTCGAAGCGAGCTGACCCGAAAGCGCCGCCATCGGGATGCCCGGCCCCGGATGCACGCTCCCGCCCGCGAAGTAAAGCCCCGGAAGCCGGGACCGTATCCCCTGACGCTGGAAGGACGCCATCCACCCGTGCGACACCCTCCCGTATATGGCTCCGCCCGTGCCCGGAAACAGTCTCTCGAAGTCCTGGGGGGCCGTCCTTACCATTGCTCCATCCGTTTGCTGGAGTGTGAGGCCGCAGGCCGCCATCAGCCGGAACGTCTTCTTCTCGCATTCTTCGATCTCCGATTGACTGAGCGCATTCGCATCGAGCATGGCTGGCGCATTGACGACGCCGAGAAACCGTTCGGCGTCTTCGGTATATTTACCGCCATGGCCGTCGCGATCTTGCGCGCAAAGGTAAACGGCCGGGGATGGCGGCAGTTTCCTTTGCTTGAATATGGCGTCGAACTCGGACGCATAGGAGGCGTTTGGAAAGAAGACTGTATGGCGGGCGAGGGGGAAGCCTTGGGCCTTCGCCTGAAAAGCCCAGGTGAGAGCGGAAAGCGACCGTCTTCGAGCAGGCAGGGGGCGGACCGAACTTTTGGCGGCCAGGCCAAGCAAACCCGCGGAAACGGCCGAGGCGTCGGCGTTGACGATAACGGCATCCGCCTGCAAATACTCGCCATTCGTAAGCCTGACGCCGGATGCTTTGCCGTTCGATGAAAGCACCTCGGCGGCCTCTGTGCCGTAACGGAAAACTGCGCCGAGCCGCCGGGCCAAGCTCTCAAGCGCAATCGCGATGCGATGCATGCCGCCTTCCACAAGCCAAACGCCGCGCTGCTCGACATGAGCGACAAGCATGAGAGTCGCCGGCGCGGAGAAGGGCGATGCGCCGCAATAGGTGGAATAACGCGCGAAAAGCTGTCTCAGCCTCGGATCGCTCATGTGCCGGCGCACGGCGTTCCAGAAGCTTTCATAGGGGTTGATGCGCCAAAGATCGCTGAAATTGAGGAGACCGATGCGCCACATGAGCGTGGGCAGGTTCGGCTTTTGATCGCGAATGAACGAGCGGTCCAAAATCCGGTAGATGTTCGCGGCTTCCTCGCAGAACGAGCGGTAGCCGCGCGCGTTGTCTGCTCCTGCGAACGTCCCGATTGCGTCCAGCGTGCGTGGGATATCGGCGAACAGATCGAGTTCGCCGCCCTCTTCCCACGCGTGACGCGCCAAAATCTCCGCCCGCTTAAGCGTGAGATAATCCTCGATCGACGCTCCCGCTTTCTCGAAAATTCCGTCGAACACGTCGCGCATCGTAAAAACCGTGGGACCGGCGTCAACGCGAACGCCGCCCGCCTGCACCTCACGCATCTTGCCGCCGGGCGCATCGTACTTTTCCACAATGGTCACACTGCAGCCCTCCGCGGCGAGTTCGACAGCGGCTGCTAAGCCTCCCACCCCGGCGCCGACGACGACAATGCGATTCTCGCGCAAATAAATCTCCCCTAAAACGGCGTTGACACGCCACGCAATGACTGTCCATTTTAGGTGACAGTCGAGGTGACAAATATAGATGACACTCGAAGCGACGCCAGCCAAAAATATCGTGAAAGTGGATAAGCGCAGCAATCTCAGCGGATTGACGGACCGGCTGCTCGCTTTTCGCGACCGCTGTTTGACGAGTTCCGCGCTTCATCCGGTTTGCGGAAACGTTCCCGCTCACGCGCATCATCGCGCGCCGCGAGGCAAGCGCACTGTTCGATTTGTGCTCGGGATTCGTCTATTCGCAAGTGCTGCTCGCCTGCGTGCGTTTGCGGCTGTTCGATGCTCTCAAGGCTGGGCCGCTCAGCGCGGACGAGATAGCGAATCGGCTCGATCTGAGCGAGGACGCCACGGGCAGGCTGCTCACGGCGGCGGTGGCGTTGCGCCTGGCGGAGCATCGCAGCGGCGGCCGCTATGGGCTGGGCGGCCTAGGCGCGGCGATGCTGGCGAGCCCTGGTCTTAGCACAATGGTCGAGCATCACGCCCTGCTGTACCGCGACCTCGACGACCCCGTCCGGCTTTTGCGCAATGAGCCTAAACTGGCGCGGGCGCAACCCGGCGGCGCGGGCAAAGCGACGCATCTGTCTTCCTACTGGCCATATGCCGAGGGCGACACTGGCGCCAGCCGCGAAGCTGTTTCGGATTACACCGCGCTCATGGCCGCCACTCAACCGGCGATTGCCCAAGAGATTCTCGATTCGTACGATTTCAAACCTCATCGCCGCCTCATGGATGTCGGCGGCGGCAATGGCGCGTTTCTTTTGCATGCCGCCAGCCGCGTTCCTCATTTGCAGCTTGTGCTTTTCGATGTGCCGGCGGTCGCCGAGCTCGCATCGGCTAAGTTCAAAGAGGCCGGTCTGGAGGCAAGAGCGACAGTTGCCGGCGGCGATTTCTTGAGGGATTTGCCCGCCTCCGCCGATGTGATTTCGCTCATTCGCGTTCTCCTCGACCACGATGACGAAACAGCGCTCGCCATCCTTAAATCCGTGCGCGCCGCATTGCCGCAGGGCGGCGTTCTTCTCGTCGCAGAGCCGATGGCCGGGACGCGGGGCGCTGAAAAAGTGGCGGCCTATTTCAGCCTTTATTTGATGGCCATGGGGCGGGGGCGGCCGCGCACGGAGCAGCAATTGCAGGCGCTTTTGCGAAAGGCTGGTTTTCGCCGTATCGAGCGGCGCGCCACCTGCCAGCCGCTGCTTGTGCGCCTGCTCGTGGCAAAGCCTTAGCTCAGTGGAATGAGGTGTAAGTTTGAATTGACATATCCGTTGGTAAAGCTAGGATGACACACGAACTTGTGAAGAGATATCAGTCTGCATGGCACGCCTTCCAGAGTTCCCAATGGAGACCTTAGCAGTGGTGTTGCAGGAGCCCCAGCAACTTGGGCTTCAGCGGCTCGATTTGCCGACTCCGGGCGACGGCGACGTTGTGGTGGACGTGGAATGGAGCGGCATCAGCACTGGCACTGAAAGGCTCCTGTGGTCGGGACGCATGCCGCATTTTCCAGGCATGGGCTATCCGCTTGTACCGGGGTACGAATCCGTTGGCCGCGTCTCTTGGGCCGGTGCCTCCACACAAATCCGAGTCGGTGAGCGCGTGTTCGTGCCGGGCGCTAACTGCTATGGCGCGATCCGGGGTCTTTTCGGAGGCACAGCGTCCCGCGTCGTTTTGCCCGAGAGCCGCACAATCCCGATCGGTGAAGATCTTGGCGAAAAGGGTATCCTTTTTGCGCTGGCTGCAACCGGTTATCATGCGGCCTTCTCCGATAGGGGCGCCGCCGCCGATCTCATTGTTGGACATGGCGTTCTTGGCCGTCTCATCGCCCGGATCGTGATCGCTTCCGGAGCGCCGGCGCCTACCGTGTGGGAAAAGAACGAAAGCCGCTTTGCAGGCGCGGTGGGATACCAGGTTATTGATCCGGATCAAGATCCGCGTAGGGATTATCGCGTAGTTTGCGACGTAAGCGGAGACTCATCGATACTCGATGCGCTCGTGTCTCGCCTTGCTCCCGGCGGCGAAATCATCCTCGCTGGCTTTTACGCGGATCGTCTTTCTTTCAGCTTCCCACCGGCTTTCATGAAGGAAGCGCGGATGCGGGCTGCCGCGCAGTGGCAGAAGGCAGACATGCTCGCCGTCAAGGAATTGGTCGACAGCGGCCGCTTGCCGTTTGACGGCCTTATCACGCATCGCAGTTCAGCAGACGGCGCTCCAAGCGCCTATCGCGTCGCCTTCGAAGATCCGGCCTGCCTCAAGATGGTTCTAGATTGGAGAAAGTGCGTATGACTTTGGACGGAAATCAAGCGACTGCCCTCGAGCAGCAAGCGGCTGCGCTTCGCGCGGAGGCTGCAATCGAGCCTGACGCGGTTCCTTCGGCTGAAGTCAAGAAGGAAACGCAGATCATAGCGATCTACGGCAAGGGCGGCATCGGCAAGAGCTTCACGCTCGCCAATCTGTCCTACATGATGGCCCAGCAGGGAAAGCGCGTGCTGCTGATCGGTTGCGATCCGAAGAGCGACACCACCTCCCTTTTGTTCGGCGGGCGCGCATGTCCCACCATCATCGAGACGTCCTCGAAGAAAAAGGCGGCGGGTGAGGAAGTTCAGATAGGCGACGTCTGCTTCAAACGCGACGGCGTGTTCGCGATGGAGCTGGGAGGCCCGGAAGTCGGGCGAGGCTGTGGCGGGCGCGGCATCATCCATGGTTTCGAGCTTCTCGAAAAGCTCGGCTTCCACGAATGGGGCTTCGACTACGTCCTTCTCGATTTTCTTGGCGACGTGGTATGCGGCGGCTTTGGCCTGCCGATCGCCCGCGATATGTGCCAAAAGGTGATCGTCGTCGGATCGAACGATCTGCAATCGCTCTACGTCGCGAATAATGTCTGTTCCGCCGTCGAATATTTCCGGAAATTGGGCGGCAATGTCGGCGTCGCCGGCATGGTGATCAACAAGGACGACGGGACGGGCGAGGCGCAGGCCTTCTGCGACGAAGCTGGCATTCCTGTGCTGTCCGCGATCCCGCAGCACGACGACATCCGCAAGAAAAGCGCGAACTACGAAATCATCGGCCTGCCGGGCGGCCAGTGGGCGCCGGTGTTTGAGACGCTCGCCAAAAACGTTGCGGAGGCCCCGCCTGTCCGTCCGAAGCCTCTCACTCAAGATGGTCTGCTCGGCCTCTTCAAAGGTGAGGCGGTCGGGCGTGGCGTCGTGCTCGATCCTGCGTCGCAAGCCGATATGCGCGGTCATGAGATCGTTGAAAAGCCATCCCTCGAAGTCTTCTATGACGACGCGGCGTAAGGAGCATTGAGTTTATGACAGCACTTGATCGCCAATCACCTCCATCAGCTGCCTCCAGCGAAGTCGTCTACGACGACGCTGGACGTGCGGCGGCTGTGGAGCATGCGGCCGACAAGTCGACGGGCGAGCCAATGGCTGCGCCTAAAGAAGCAGGAATTGGATGCCACGCAGGCGCGGCCGAGATGAGGAAGGCGGCCTCCGCTGCGGGCAAGAGCGAGATACTCGCACAGTATGCGAAAGACTATCCGCAAGGGCCGCACGACCAGCCGCAAAGCATGTGTCCGGCGTTCGGCTCGCTGCGCGTCGGTCTGCGCATGCGGCGGACTGCCACCGTTCTTTCAGGCTCGGCCTGCTGCGTCTATGGCCTGACTTTCACCTCGCACTTTTATGGCGCAAAACGCACCGTCGGATATGTCCCCTTCAATTCGGAGACGCTTGTCACCGGCAAGCTTTTCGAGGACATCCGGGAGGCTGTGTTCAAACTCGCGGACCCGGAGCTTTACGACGCGATTGTGATCACCAATCTGTGCGTGCCGACAGCGTCGGGCGTGCCGCTGCGGCTGCTTCCGAAGGAAATCAACGGCGTTCGCATCATTGGCATCGACGTGCCAGGCTTCGGCGTTCCGACGCACGCGGAAGCGAAGGATGTTTTAGCGGCGGCCATGCTGCGCTATGCCCGCACGGAGGCCGAGCAAGGCCCAGTGCAGGCGCCGCGTGGCGGCAGGGCGGAGAAGCCGACGATCACTCTTGTCGGCGAGATGTTCCCGGCGGATCCCGTGACCATCGGGATGATGCTGGAGCCTCTTGGGCTTGCCGCCGGTCCTGTCGTTCCGACCCGCGAATGGCGTGAGCTTTATTCCGCGTTGGATTGCGCGGCCGTAGCGGCGATACATCCGTTCTACACCGCATCGTTCCGCGAGTTCGAAGCAGCGGGCCGCGCGATCAGCGGTTCAGCGCCGGTTGGCTATGACGGCACGGCGAACTGGCTCATCTCCATTGCGGACACTTGCGGAATAGCTCGCTCCGTCGTCGATGCGGCGCTCAATCGCATTCTGCCCGCCGTGCGCGACGCCATCGCAAAGCTTCCCATCAAGGGCCGCATTACCGTGTCGGGCTACGAAGGCTCGGAACTGCTCGTGGCGCGTCTTCTCATCGAGAGCGGCGCCGAGGTGCCTTATGTCGGCACCGCCTGTCCGCGCACCCGCTGGTCCGACGCCGATCGCGAATGGCTTGACGCCAAGGGCGTGCATATCCAGTACCGCGCCTCTCTGGAGCAAGACATCGCCGCGGTGGAAGAGTTCAAGCCAGACCTCGCCATAGGAACGACGCCCGTCGTCCAGCATGCAAAGTCCTCCGCCATCCCGGGGCTTTACTTCACGAACCTCATCTCGGCCCGGCCGCTCATGGGCGTCGCCGGCGCGGGTTCGCTCGCCCAAGTTGTCAACACAGCGATCGCAAGCAAGGGCCGCTTTGACGAGATGAAGGAGTTTTTCGAAGGCGTAGGCGAAGGCTATGCCGCGGGCGTTTGGGAAAGCGCGCCGAAAGCTCCGCCAAAGAAGCAGGAATTGTCCCTGAAGAAGCCCTCCATCAAAATGCCGGAGGAGGCTATCGGATGCTGATCGCTGACCACGATAGGGCAGGGGGCTACTGGGGCGCGGTCTATGTCTTCGCCGCGGTCAAAGGCTTGCAGGTCATCATCGATGGGCCGGTCGGCTGCGAGAACCTTCCCGTGACGGCCGTTCTCCACTACACCGACGCGCTGCCTCCCCACGAGTTGCCGATCGTGGTGACGGGCCTTTCCGAGGAGGAACTCGGCCAGCATGGCACCGAGCAGGCGATGAAACGCGCCCATAAAACGCTCGACCCAAAGCAGCCGAGCGTTGTCGTCACAGGCTCCATCGCGGAGATGATCGGCGGCGGCGTGACGCCGGAAGGCACGAATATCCAGCGCTTCCTGCCGAGAACGATCGACGAGGATCAGTGGCAGAGCGCGAACCGGGCCATGATGTGGCTTTGGAGCGAATTTGGCGCGAAGAGAAAAATCAAGGTTAAGCCGAAGGCGGCGGGGGCCAAGCCTCGCGTCAACATAATCGGCCCCTGCTACGGCGTTTTCAACATGCCCTCGGACATCGCTGAAATGCGGCGTCTTGTCGAAGGCATCGGCGCGGAAGTGAATTTGATCTTCCCGCTCGGCGCTCACCTTAATGAGGTGCCGAAGCTTGCCGAGGCCGACGCGAATGTGTGTCTTTACCGCGAGTTTGGACGGCTGCTTTGCGAGGCCCTCGACAAGCCTTACTTGCAGGCGCCCATAGGGCTCCATTCGACAACGAAATTTCTGCGCACGCTTGGCGAACTTCTGGGTCTTGATCCAGAGCCGTTTATCGAGCGCGAGAAGCACACCACGATCAAGCCATTGTGGGACCTTTGGCGTTCGGTCACTCAGGACTTTTTCGGAACTGCAAGCTTTGCAATCGTAGCAAACGAGACTTACGCACGCGGCGTCCGCCATTTTCTGGAAGACGAGCTGGGCTTGCCCTGCACATTTGCGATCTCACGGCGCGCCGGCGTGAAGCCCGATAACGAGGGTGTCCGGCGCCTCCTGCGCGAGAAGCCGCCCCTTGTGCTGTTCGGCAGCTACAACGAACGCATGTACCTCGCCGAAAGCGGCGGCCGCGCGATGTACATTCCGGCATCTTTTCCGGGTGCTATCATACGGCGGCATACCGGCACGCCGTTCATGGGCTACGCCGGGGCGACTTACCTCGTTCAGGAGATTTGTAACGCGCTCTTCGACGCGCTTTTTAACATATTGCCGCTTGGGAAGGACCTGGACCGCATCGAGGCCACTCCGTCGAAGCTTGTGCGCCAACTGCCGTGGGACGAAGACGCGAAGGCTCTGCTCGACGAAATGGTCGAGGCGCAGCCGGTGCTTGTGAGGATCTCGGCTGCGAAGCGCTTGCGTGATTCCGCGGAGAAAGCTGCCCGCGAGGCGGGCGAAACATCGGTTACCGCGAGGCGCATGGCCTTATCGGTCGCTCAATCGGTCGACGGGAGGGCCGCATGACGCGCCAACGTTTCTCTTTGCGCAGACCAAACCGGGGAGGGCGATGAGCATGACTGCTTATCATCTGGAGGCGAACGGGCCGCATGCGCGCATTCGGGCGCGAGAGGCAAAAGAGTTCCGGCTGATGTTTCTCGTAACTTTCCCCCTTTTTCTAGCTGCAGGGCTTGTGACACGCGCCTTATCGCCGCGACGCAGTCCTAAGCAGCACAAGTCCCTGTTCGCCGAGGCTCGCGCCGCAGCGAATACCTGCATCCCCTTCGCCTTCATGCGCTAGGGAAGGATAGATTTCGCCCGGATAGTCCTGGGCAATTGAACTCCATGGCGGGTCACGCCATGGCGAACCCGGCCGCGAGGGCAATGCGCGGTAACTGACAGAGAGTCCACTTTAGCGGAGATCAAGCTTATGGCTCAAGAAGAAAGGGATGTCTCGCTCACCGGGCTGACCGAAGGCGAGGCTAAGGAATTTCATAGCATTTTTGTTGCGAGCTTTATTGGTTTCACCATCGTCGCCATCATCGCGCACGTGCTCGCATGGAACTGGCGTCCCTGGGCAGGGCCGATTGCGTCCATTCCCGAGGATGTACACACCGCTGCCCTGAACTTCGTTCAATATCTTTCATAAGGAGAAAAACACATGTGGCGCATTTGGCTACTCTTTGATCCTCGCCGGGTTCTCGTTGCGCTCTTCGCGTTCCTGATCGTTCTCGCGCTCCTGATCCACTTCATCCTGTTGAGCACGACCCGCTACAACTGGATTGACACGGGCGCCGTGAAGGCCGCGGCAGCTCAGAACTCCGCTCTTCCAGCGCGCTAAAGGTTGGGATCAATCAGGATGGCGGGTGAGGAATTTATTAGCCTCGCCCGCTTTCACGGAACTTTTTCAAAGGAGGCCGAGCGACGGCTCGCCTCCTAGCTGGAGGTGAGCGATGGCATTGCTCAGTTATGAAAAAAAGTACCGCATTCGAGGCGGCACCCTAGTTGGGGGCGACTTATTCGACTTCTGGGTGGGTCCGTTCTTCGTCGGATTTTTCGGGGTCACCGCGTTCTTTTTCGCAGTATTGGGAACTGCCCTAATAATCTGGGGGGCCACCCTTGGGCCCACCTTGAATATCTGGAAAATTAGCATCGCCCCGCCAGACCTGAAATACGGTTTGGGCATGGCCCCGCTTAGAGAAGGGGGGTTGTGGCAGATTATTACGATATGCGCCATAGGAGCGTTCGTATCGTGGGCGTTGCGCGAGGTTGAGATAGCGCGGAAGCTCGGCATTGGGTATCACGTGCCCTTCGCATTTAGCTTCGCTATCTTCGCTTATGTCAGCATCGTGGTTATCCGCCCTGTCTTATTGGGCGCCTGGGGTTTCGGCTTCCCCTACGGCATCCTAAGTCACCTCGATTGGGTGTCAAATACCGGACACCAATATCTGCACTTCCATTACAACCCAGCGCACATGCTCGGTATTGCGTTCTTGTTCACGACGACGCTGCTTCTGTCTTTGCACGGCGGTCTTGTGCTGTCGGCGCTTAACCCCGGCGGCGGCGACGTGGTCAAAACGCCTGAGCACGAAAACGCGTTCGCGCGCGACCTGCTGGGCTATTCCACCGGAACCATTGGCATTCACAGGCTAGGCCTCTTCACCGCTATAAGCGCGGCCTTCTTCAGCGGCGTCTGCATCATCTTGAGCGGCCCGTTCTGGACGAAGGGTTGGCCCGAGTGGTGGAACTGGTGGTTCAATATCCCAATCTGGCGATAAGCGGGACAACACACCATGGCCGAATATCAAAACATCTTCACGCAAGTGCAAGTCAAGGGACCGGCCCATCTGGGCGTACCCCTTTACCGCGACCAGTTTGGCCGCACGGGCAAACCATTCTTTGTGTATTTGCTCGGTCTCATCGGCGACGCTCAGATCGGACCAATCTATTTGGGTTTGACCGGTGTGGCGTCCGCCATATGCGGGTTCATCGCCATTGAAATCATTGGCCTGAACATGGCGGCCTCCGTCAATTGGAGCCCGGTCCAATTTATCAAACAGCTCCCTTGGCTCGCTTTGGAGCCCCCGGCTCCGGCTAACGGCCTTCATATACCTCCCTTGAACGAGGGCGGATGGTGGCTCGCGGCTGGTCTCTTCCTGACCCTCTCCGTGCTCCTATGGTGGACTCGCACCTATCTTCGCGCCCGGCAGTTGGGCCTCGGTACGCATGTTCCCTGGGCCTTCGCCTCGGCAATCTGGCTTTTTCTCGTTCTCGGCATTATCAGGCCAGTATTCATGGGAAGTTTCGGAGAGGGTGTCCCCTTTGGCATCTTCCCTCATCTAGACTGGACAGCAGCGTTCTCGCTTCGTTATGGTAACCTTTACTATAACCCGTTCCACATGCTCTCTATCGTCTTCCTTTACGGGTCGACTTTGCTGTTCGCGATGCACGGCGCCACGATCTTGGCTGTCAGCCGTTACGGCGGTGAGAGAGAGATCGAGCAGGCGACCGACCGGGGCACTGCGCTTGAGCGCGCCGCGCTCTTCTGGCGCTGGACCATGGGCTTCAACGCTTCCATGGAATCCATCCATCGCTGGGCTTGGTGGTTTGCTGTTCTATGCCCGCTCACAGGGGGTATCGGCATTCTTCTTACTGGAACGGTTGTCGATAACTGGTATCTTTGGGGAATTAAGCACGGCATCGTACCGACCTACCCAGAGCTTCTCCCTGTCGTCATAGACCCGGCCACGCTTTCGGGAGCACCAAAATGAGCTACAAGCAGCGAATTCTAACCATCGCCGGCATTTTGGTGGCCTGCGCGCTCGTCCTGCTTTTCGTCGCTTACTACACGCTGCAGCGTCCAACTGTGGAGTGGGTGCAGTGGGGTTATCGCGGGACCGGCCTCGTCCAGTTGTTCAATAAGCGCGTGATCAACAGCGCCGAGGTGAAGGCTCTTAACGCTGTGCCAGAGCCTGAGGACAAGATTGATCCCTCAGGGACACCGGCGTCCGAGGCCTATCAAAACGTGCAGGTGCTCAAAGACATCGATTCGAATGAGCTCCTGCGCCAGATGACTGCCTTCGCGAAGTGGGTCGCTCCGGAAGTTGGTTGCTCCTATTGCCACGCGGATGGCCATAACTTCTCGGAGGACGTTCTTTATACAAAGATCGTTGCCCGCCGGATGATTTAAATGACACGCCATTTGAACGCCGACTGGAAACAACACGTCGCGGTTAAAGGCGCGGGCGTCACTTGCTACACTTGCCACAGGGGTAATCCAGTTCCCAAGAATGTATGGTACACTCCTGTGCCGCCTAGATCGTCGCTGGCTTTGCTTGGCAACAAGGCTGGCCAGAACGCACGGGCTCCGCAGGTTGGGCTAACATCCCTGCCGAATGACCCGTTCACGCCGTTCCTGCTTGGCGATCAGCAGATCCGCGTTGTCGGATCGACAGCGCTTCCTACGACGAACCGCTCCTCGATCAAGCAAGCGGAGTGGACTTTCGGGTTGATGATAGCGTTCTCCAAAGGGCTTGGAGTTAACTGCACCTTCTGCCACAATACGCAGAACTTCCAATCTTGGAGCGCAAGCACGCCACAACGTGTGACTGCGTGGTACGGCATACGCATGGTTCGCGACCTCAACAACAACTACATCAATCCGTTGACGCCGCTCTATGCGAACGTCCCAGAGCGTAAAGGTCCGGCTGGGGATCTCCCTAAGGTCTTTTGCGCCACTTGCCATCAGGGCGCATTCAAGCCGCTCTATGGGGTAAGCATGCTCAAAGATTATCCCGCGCTTGCCGGCCCGTCACCCGATAAGGCCGCTGTCAAGACGCAGTAACGAAGACGGAATTGCCGCCGTATATTTGGCGGCAATCCACTGCCTTCTGCCATTGCTCAATCCAGGCATGAGAAAACCTCCGCAAGTCGCGGAGGTTTTCTTTTTTTGGCAGAGTTTTCCGGCACGGTCGAGCGTCACTCGCAAATGGCGTCCGCGAAGTTCGCCAAAAATGCATCAAGTTCAGCATCTTCCGTCTGCACGACAGCTATGGATCGAGTATCGATCAGGGCCGCACGGACACTGGCAGAGGGGTAAATCCGGCGCAGCGCCAGCCTGTAGGCGGAAAGCTGGGCATGAAACGGGAAAGATAGGCCCGCGGTGGCGGAAATCGCCCCTGACTTATAATCGAAAATTTTGATTTCGGATTCGCTGACAAAAATTCGATCCGCTTGCCCCGCAATTATCCCTCGGCATCTGCCGGAATGATCCTGAAGCGTAACGGCGACTCCGGCCTCCGGCAAAACGCGTCCCTTGTCGCCAGCCAGAACCTCACTGGAAAGCAGCGCTAGAACGCATTCGACAGCTGCTCCTCTTTCGCGCGCTGAGAGTTCACCCGAAAAGGCCCGCGCGATTACACTGGCTGCGCCCGGCCGGTCGGCGGCGGCCAGCGCAGGGAGCACCTCTAGGAGTCTGTGGATCAGGACGCCCTCAGCTTGCGCCATTTTGCGGTCACGGCCTGGCGAGCCTTCGCGGGCATGTGCTTCATCAAAACGGCCTGAAATCCGCGACGGCGAAAGGATCGGCAACCGCGGTTCTTTGGGCGGCCAGGCATCGAGCCAGTGCGGCAACTCTTTGACGGGCGAATCTTGCGGGGACGCTTTAAAAGACCCAGATCTTAAAATGGCGCCATGCCGCCAAACCAGCCGCCCCTCAAAGTCCACAGTCTCCTGAAGCTTCGGCGCGAGCGCGCTCTTGATCGTCTCATACCAGCAGCCGGCGGGAAGCTCGCGCTTGTGAAAGCCAGCGATATAAAGGCGGTCGCGCGCCCGGGTCATGGCGACGTATAAGAGCCGCCCCAACTCGCGGCGATCGGCGCCGTTCAGGTCATTCTTCACTACCGCGATCGGCGGCAAGCCCGAGGCGCCCTTGATGGCCCAAACCGGAATGGCGGCCTCACCTCTTTCACCGCGCGCAAGAAAGACCGGCGCCGCCTGCGCGCTGCGATTGCTGCACGCATCGGCCAGGATGACAATGTTCGCTTCAAGGCCTTTCGCGCCGTGAACGGTCATGATGCGCACTTCACGCGCAGCCTGATCCGTCTCGCGCTTCACTTCGGATGCTCCCTGCCGCACGAAAACGAGGAACTCCGAAAGACTGGCTTGCGCGCGCGCCTCGAAAGCCTCGGCAAGGTTCAAGAGTTCGTCGATAGCGTCGAAGCATTCGGGGCCAAGCCTTGCGGCGAAGGCTTTGCGGCCGCCTTCGGCTTCGAGAATATGCGCGAAAAACGCAAATGGGCTCAGGCGGTGCGCTAAGTCCTGCCAGGCGGCAAGCTTCGCAGCCGCGAAGGCATACTTGCCGGCGCCTGCATCGCGCGCGGCGTTCTCCAGCGCCTGCCAAAGGGAAATCTCGCGGCCAAACGCCAGCTCAAAAAGATCGCCGTCGCAAAAGCCGAACAATGGGCTTTTCAGAACTTCGGCCAGAGCCAGGTCGTCCTCGGACTGAAGCATGGCGCCGGCGAGCGAGAGGAGATCCTTCACTGCGAGTTCATCCAGCAGGGCCATGCGGTCGGCGCCGGATACCGGAATGCCCTCCCGCTTAAGCGCGCTCTGCAGAAGCCTCGCCATCGGCTGGCGCTTGCGAAGCAGGATAAGGATGTCGCCGGGTTCTATGCGCCGCCCGCACAATCCGGGGCCCTCGTTGTTTTCCAGCCAGCGCTTGATATGCGCGGCAATCCTGGCCGCCAGAGCCTCGGATGGTTTCGCCACAGGCGCAACGGCGGCCTCCGGCTCCCAAACCGTTCCCTTGTCCTCTTTCTCGCCGCGTTCCGGCTCCCAAAGCTCGACAAGACCGCCATCGTCACGGCGGTACGCGATATGAGACGCGGACCCGCTATCCCGCAAGCCGGGCAGAGCGCCTGTCACGCCATCGACGGCTCCGAGAACCGGGGCGAGGGTCCTGAATGACAGATCGAGATCCACGCTGCGCCAGCGGAATCCGGCCCCCCTTACCTTGTTCTCGTAGGATGCGCCGTTGCGAGCCAGCAGCTCGGGCGCGGCGCCCTGGAAGCCATAAATCGATTGCTTTTCGTCCCCCACCGCGAAAATCGTCGGCGGCGTGGTGCGAGCGCCAACGCCTGCGAAGAAGTCCGAAGTCAGGCTTTCCAGAATCTCCCATTGCTCAGGGCTTGTGTCCTGCGCTTCGTCGACGAGAATATGATCGATCCGGCCGTCCAGTTGATAGAGCACCCAGCTGCCCGCGTCATCTCGCGAGAAAAGGCTCAGCGTCTTTTCGATGAGGCCGTCGAAGTCGACGGCGGCGCGGGCCCGTTTCTCCGCCTCGTAACGGTCGAAGATCGCAACAGTCAGCCGCATGAGGGCCGTGGTGGCTTCGACCACTTTGAGACCGCAGATACGTTCGTCAAGCGCAAGAAAAGCCGCCTGCGCATGCATGAGGCGATCATTAAGGAAGGGGGTTTGCTTCCTGATTGCGGTGGTCATCAGCGACTGCCGGGGCCCGCCAGCTGTGGTCGTGAATGCGGCCTTCAGTAACGCGCATTTTTGCTCCGCGCTAGCCGCCAGCGCCGCGGCCTGAAATCGCTCCGCTGCTTTCTGATCCGTCGGGGCGCCTTGCGAGAGTGCGGCGATAGCCTCTTTCAGCGTTTGCGCGCTTAATACCGAGGCTGCGCTGAGGGTAAGGCTTTCGCTCGTGTCCTCGGGGAGGAGGAGGAAAAGGCGGCGGAGCTTTGCTTCGATGTCGTGAACGGGGTCGTCTGCAGACGAAACCTGCAAGAGATGCATGATCTCGTTTCGATGCCCAAGCATGGCGTTCAGGACGCGTGAGAAATCCGCCTCGCCCGCATAGGCGACAACTGCGTTCAAGGCGTCGTGCAAAGCCCCGCTCTTCGCGGATGCGAAGGCCTGCGCCGTGGCCTTGCTCAGGGCGTCGCGGGCCTCCTCCTCGGTCAGCACGCCGAAGCCCGGCGGGACATTGGCTTCAAAGCTATAGCGTCGCAGAATGCGTTCGCAAAAGCTGTGGATCGTCATGATCGCGAGGCCGCCCGGCGCATCAATCACGGCTGCGAACAAAGAGCGCGCGACGGCTAGCTCTGCCTCGCTCGGGGCGCGCGCAAGCAACTGGCCAAGCTTCGCAATCAGGGCCTCGTCCTCGGATGTGGCCCATTCGCCGAGCTTGGCCAGCACGCGCGTTTCCATCTCGGCCGCGGCATTTTTTGTAAAGGTGAGACAGAGGATCGAGCGCGGGTCCGCTCCGGAGAGGAAGAGGCGCAAGATGCGTTGCACGAGCACGTGGGTTTTGCCCGTGCCGGCATTGGCCCGGACCCAGGCCGAGACGGTTGGATCGGACGCAGCGCGTTGCTTCGCCGTGGCCTCGAGAAGCAGCGCTTGAGGCGAAGGCTCAGTCATCGTCCGCCTCGCCTTCAGCCTCGCCCGCCGCCCACTCGTCTACACGGGCAAGGTGCGCATAGGGATCGTTCTCCGCCTTGTCCCGAAAGATTGCGCGCGTCTCATAAGCGTAGGGCGTGGAGGGGTCGTCGAAGCGCGCGATGCGTTGCAAGAGCCCGGCTCTCGCGTCTTGGATCGCTTCCGCGGATGCCTTCAACGGCACGATGTCTCCAGGTGGTTCGCCTCCCGTGACCACGACGTAGGAAAGCTCCACCGCCGGGCTTTCCGGCATGCCGGCGAACGCGCCTTCCATTGCGAGCAGCCCCTCCAAAGCAAGCTGCGGCGCGCCGCGCGTGGTCGAAGTCTTTGCGGTATTTGCGCTCGTCTTGAAATCGTAGATGCGTACAAGGCCGTCACTGAGACGGTCGATCCTATCGGCCCGCGCGGTGACATCGAACGGCCCGGCGGGCCCTTCGAGCCTCAACTTCCCGCCAACTTCGCTTTTCAGCGTGAGAAGGCCCGCGCGCCGCTCGCCCTCGGTGGCCGTGAACCATTCGGCGAAGCGCGCGAAACGCGGGCGCCAGAATGGCGCGTTTTCGAGATTGAAGCCGAGCTCGTCCGCCGCCCTATCGAGACATCGCACGAGTTCTGAAGCCGCGTTCGCCGGCATCGAGCCTGGATGAGCCTCAAGGAAGCGGTGCAGGGCGGCATGATAAATGATGCCCTTGTCGCGCGCGTCATGCGTCTCGCCGATTCGGCGCAACGGATCGAGGCCGAGAATGTGCCGCCCGTAAATCGCATAGGGGTTGGCGAACCACGTCTCAATGGCGGTGACGCTCAAGCGGCGAGGACGCGCGGCAAGCGGGGGCAGCGGGGCAGGGCGATCCACTCGGGATGCTTTCGCGGGCGTGCGTTGTAGATGCGCCCAGGAAAGCCACGGGCTTTCCGGTTCGAGCGCGCGCAATCGCCCCGCACCGTCAGCGAGCGCCTTGATGCGGGCGACCCAGCGGCTGGGCCGTGTCAAGCTCCCATTGACCTTTCGCGACCGTGTGAGAAGGACGCGGGGCGCGACAGCGGCGAGCGCCGCGAAGTCTTGCGCGGATTGGCCGATGCGCCGCTCTTCCGCTGAAAGCCCGGCAAAGGCGCGATCCCGCCGGTTGAGCCACGCGCTTGGGCGGGGAATCTGCGGCCAGCATCCTTCGTTCATTCCGCCAAGCACGATCAGGTCGGCGGTGAGCAGCCGGGCGTCGAGCGGCTTTCTCATAAAGAGGCGAGGATGCGGGTTATCGGCGGAAGGCCTCCGCCTCGCCGTAGCGATTTCGCCGAAGAAGCCAGCATAACCGGCAACGTCGAACGTGAGGGATGGCGCTGTCACTTTTGCCGCATCCGTGAGCGTGGACCGCTCATTCTCCGCCGGAGCGGCGCCCAACCCGAGCCTCTCCAGCTTGGCCAAAACCATGGTGTGGGCGGCTGTCCACTCCTTGAAATTGAGGCGCTCTCCCTCTTTAGAGGCCAGAGGAGATAAGGCCTCAAGCACCTTTTCGGCGTATTCGCGCGCCGCCTCCCACTCGGCGGCGGCGATCCGCTTCATAGCCGGGTGGCGCGCCTCACCAGCGGCGATCGCATGCTGTGCGCGGGCCAGGGCGGCGGGGACGCCAAGCATGGAGGAAGGCCGCCACATCTGGCGCAGGACGCCGAGGTCCATGATTTCGGCCAGACGGCGGATAACGGGCGCCTCTTCACCCTGAGCCAGCCTCAAAAGCGCGACAAGGTCCTCAGGCTTTCCGTTCGCGGCAGTGAAGGCGACGCGCAAGGCCAAGGCGTCATGGCCGGGGTCTTCGACGGGGATGGTGAAACCCCAATGGGTCAGCGCATGGCGGACGCGGACCATCAGCTTCCCGTCCGGCGTGACGAGCGCGGCTGTCCGGTCCGCTGTTTCGAGGGTTTCGCGCAAAACAAGCGCTATCGCCGCCGCCTCATCCTGGATGGTCTCGGCCTCGATCAGCGCGAGGCCTGGAGCGGGGCTGCCTTCCGCCATTCTGGCGGCGCTGGCGAAGTTCGCCCACTGCGATACCGTCGATGCGGGCCGCAGCGCTTCGCTGAGGAACGCCACGCGGCGCCGGCTTGCTTCTTGCCCGGCGGATGGCGCGGGGCTCAGCTCGCGGACGATCTCGCGCCGCACATCGAGCCGCGTTAAAAGCTGGCAAAGGCCGTGCTGGGGATGCTCGGGATGGCCGCCAAGGACGGCCCACGACGCCGCGTCTAAAGTGCGGTCGAGCCCGCAAAGCACAATCGCGGAGTTCCGCCGCGCTTTAAGCGTCTCCATCAACGCCATGGTCGCGGCCACGCTGCCGGTCGAGCCTGCAATGATGACCGGCGTCTCGCTTCGCCGGATGAATTCAGCCTCGATTGCCATGAGGCGGTTGCGCCGCTCTTCGGGATCGAGCTTGCCCGCTCTCGTTTTGTGCGCTTGCCAACTTTTCCGCACCGCGCGCAGGATCTTAAGCGAAAGCTGCTCGCTGCCGGAGGATTCGGCGCTGTCGAGTAAGTCGATGCGTGAGAAATCGGCCGCCTCGGCGTGGGCTTCATCGATAAGACCCGCGATTTCTCTCGCAATTCCGGCTGCGCTGACGGCCGGCATGTCGGGGAAAAGGCGCTCGCCGAACTCGACCGCCGTGCTCCGCATCTCCTGCGCCGCTTTGAGAGCATAGCCGCTCAAATGGATCTGCCGTTCGAGATCGTCGAAGGCGGGAGGAATGGCGAGCGCTTTTTCGAGAAGGGCGAGCGCCTCCGGCGCCGATTGCATCCGGGTCCCGTACATCGCGAAGAGATCCAGCGGATCGGCCTCGCCAAGAACGCGAATGCGGGGAAGAAACGTCGCCTGATTGGGCGAGAGCCAGAGAAATTCGAGCTTCAGCGGCTCGACAGCGGCCTGCGAAGGCAGATAGATGGTGAGCGCGGGCAGGTCGTGCGGCTCCGGCGTGCCCGCATTCCAGATGGAGCCATCGAGAATGGCGGCGGCCAGCGTCTTCAGGAATGGCGCGATCGAGGGGCAGTTCAAAAGCGTGGAGCCGCCTGCAAATGCCCCCGGCTTAAGCTCTGATGCCTGCCGCCGGAATTCCTGACCGCTTCCGTTGTCGTCCCCGCCCCCGTCTGCACGAGGGTTAACTCCGCGGGGACCCAGTAAGCGATGCATTATGTTATTGTTTCCAAAGATTTCATTGTCCCGATACCTGGATGGCCGCCTTTGCGGGACACCACTTCATTACCCGGATGTTTCTTCCATCGTCATGGCCGCACCGCTTATTTGTCATGGCCGGGCTCCTACCCGGCCATCCAGAGAATTAGCAATACTTTCAGTTGCTTAACTGGATGGCCGGGTCAAGCCCGGCCATGACAGCCGGGCCAAAATTCCCCAATTTTTTCGTGGCCTCTTCTGCTAGCGGAAACATTGGGGTAATCAAGAGACACCAAGTGGGTCAGAAGTCTTGGCGGTGACACGCCGGCGTTCATGCAAATAGCTTTCCGCCTCCAAAAGCGCTTCTGGCGTACCGGCATGCATCCAAGTTCCGTCGAGCACGGCGCCAAACAGCGCATCCCCCGCGATCGCGCGGTCGAAAATCACATTCAAGGAGAAGGCCTGATCGCCGATGCCATCGAAAAGCTGAGGCTTCAAAATGGAGACGCCCGCGAAAACATAAGCCGCATCCTCGCCTTTCATTCTGCGTTTCAGCCTTCCGGAGGCGTCCATGTGGAAATCGCCCCGGCCATCGTAACCGATGCTTGAGTTGCGGCGCGCGAGCAAGAGCAACGCCGCCATGCGCTCCAGCTCCCAAGCGCCGATGAGCATGCCCAGGTTCGAGCGCGAGCCCTCGCTCCAGACCGAATCCGAATTGTGGACGATGAAGGCGTGCGCTCCAAGATGCGGCAAGGCTTTGCGAACGCCGCCGCCGGTCTCCAGAATGGCTTCGCGCTCATCTGAGATCACGATGTGCGGCGAGGTGCGGCCGCGCAGATGGGCCTCGATCTGGTCCGCAAAATAATGAACGTTAACAACAGCGCGCTCGATTCCAGCCTCGGCGAGCCGGTCAAGCGCATGATCGAGAAGCGCCCGGCCGCCAAGCTTGAGCAGCGGCTTTGGAACACTGCCGGTGAGCGGACGCATGCGCGTGCCGAGCCCGGCGCTCAGCACCATCGCGGTCTTTATCGGGCCGCTATCTGCGCAATCCATATCCAGTCCAAAGTCCTTTTTGCCGGCGCGCCTGCCAGGGCGGCCTCCTATGCAAGCCGTAGATTTGCTTCATACCACGCTCTGAGCGGCTTGAGATCAGGGTGAGCGAGGTTGCGGAACAGATAGCGTGCGATGCGTGGCAAATGCGCCAGATACCCATTCTTGCCGTCGCGCAGGGAAAGCCGCGCAAAAATGCCGAGGATCTTGGTGTTTCGCTGGGCGCCAAGGATGGCGTAGGCTTTCGCGAATGCGGCGGGATCGAAGTTCGCATCCGCTTTCGCCGCGCCTTCGCAATAGCGGGCGTATAGCAGGCGCTCGCTTTCTTCGGACACTTCAAGGCGCGCGTCCTGAAGCAGCGAAACGAGATCGTAGGCGGGATGCGCCCAAACGGCGTCCTGGAAATCGATGACGCCGAGCCTCGCCAACCCGCTGCGCTCCGCGCAGAGAAGCAGGTTCGGCGAGTGATAGTCCCTCAGCACAAGGTCCTTTCTTTCCGCGTCGAGCCAGTCGAGAAAGGGCGACCACGCTTCGAAAAAGGAGCGCGCTAAGCGAAGCTCATCGGCTGGCTCCCCCTCACCCTGTCCCTCTCCCGCGAGGGGCGAGGGAACGCCGTTTCAGCGGCCGCAACCTGCTCCCTCTCCCCTTGCGGGAGAGGGTTGGGGTGAGGGGGGCTCCCTTGGCCGAACCGTTGAAGTCCGGTTAGCGTTTCGGGCGCGCCTGCCGCCGGCGCCAATTTGAAATACCATTGCAGGAGGAGGTCCAATTCGACCTCCAAAGCCTCGCGGTCGAACTCCGGAACGCGATAGCTGGCGCCGGATGGGACGGGCAGTTCGCGCGGCGGCTTCGAGGCGCGGATCGCGAGCAAGCCATCGACGGCGAGCGAATAAAGCGCGTCAAGCGGCTCACCCTCCGCAATGAGCGCGCCGAACACCGCATCGCCCAGATCCTCGACGAGATAGAGGCCGCGATCGATATCGTAAGCGGCGACAGCAGGCGCGCTCAGCCCCGCCTTCAACCGCAGCCAATCGGAAACGGCGATGAACGGAACGCCCTTGCGAGCGAGATGGGCGATCTCGCAATAAGGCCGGCCGTCGCGGATCGGAGGCCCGTCGCTGAGAGGCGGCCAATCCATGAGCATGACGGCGCCGCCGCTGTGGCTCAGCCTTGAGAACAGGCGCGCGGAGGCATCGCCTCGGATGGCCGTACATCGCGCCGCGCCCCAGCCGTTCTCATCGAGAAACGCGGACACGTCGCGAAAGCGGCCGAGCTTCTTTTCCCACGCGCCGAAGCCTTCGAGCGAGACCCTCCGGGAGCCGCCCTCGCCCTCGATGCGAACCTCAAGCCGGTCCACTGGCAAGGCGCTGCGAATGGCGTCCGGCCACTCCGCCAGCACAACCCCTTCGGCGCACATCTCGCGGAACCCGATCTCCTCCTCGTCGCCCGCTCCCAGCCGGAAAAAATCGCAGTGATAGATCCTGTGGTGCGGCGCGGCATAGGCATGCACGAGCTGGTAGGTCGGGCTCGTCACCGTCTCGCCGATGCCGAGCGCCGGCAGCAGCCCTTGCGCAAACGTGGTCTTGCCCGCGCCCAGATCGCCGTAAAGCGCGATGAAATCGACCGGCGACACAAATGGCGCCAGCCTGCTCGCCAGCGCCTTGAATGCCTCCGGTGTGTCGAAGTCCCACACAGCCCCACCTCTGGAAATCCGCCGTCTCCAGACATGGGAAGGCTGGAGACTTAACCATAGATGTGGGCGTTATTGGTGGAATCCCGCTAAATTGTGACGGGCGATGTGGGAATAGCGCCTGGGCTTGCTTCTGTGGAGGCAGGTGCGGGTACACTCATTAGTTTTTCGACACAGCCAGGAAATGTAGCTCTCGATGGAAGGGGCAGAAACTCTCCATTTACTTCGTCGCTTCTTGACCAATTGAAGTCTCCCAAGGAAGATTTGGCTCGCCTGTTGGTTAAGGTGAGGCGGGCGGTAATGAATGAAACTAATAACGCGCAAGTTCCCTGGGAGCATTCGGCGCTTACAGGCCTGCTTTTCTTCGGCGAGCATAATGGCCCTTCTGGAGAACCTGAGCAATATTCGTCTTCCAAGCTAGAGCCTACGGTAACTTGTAGTGAACTTGAAGAGAGGGTCACAGGCGTATTCAGCGACGAAAGTCTTTCAAAATCACAGTTCCAAGCAAGCTTAAGCGAGCTGGGAAAGATGAGGAATATGGTTTCTGGTCAGTGCGAAACGAAGAAGCAATTGTTTTTCGGCCCAATTATCAAGATTTAGAAGTGTGAGAACGTTGCGACTTACATAGAGCTAGGAGGTTCAAACGGTGGCGCGTTCATTTTTAACACGGAAACGAAAAATTACCAGCAATTCGCTCCAAGCCGGAAAAATCAGTGGGTAATGGTCCTTACTGGCCCCGACTACTACTGCGTCGCGAGCGTTTCTCCAACAATCGTACTCCCTGGAAAGTTTCTTTCTACGATGGGCTTGCGTTAAGGATTTCCTCGTTATTTGGAAATGTAGGAGCCGTACATGAATAGCAAGAAAGAATGAAATCATGATAAAAATCCTGATATTTGCTGTGATCGCTGCGATTTCGACAACTTGCCGCGCATTCGGAAGTGAAATGCAGATATGCAGTGAACCTGTCTTCGCCAAAGAAATGGAGTACAGAGGTATATTGTACGGCGGAAAAGATCCTAATCAAGCGATCGAAGCCGGTAAACTAATGGATGCAATGTTAAAAAAATATTGCTGGAAAATTAAAGCAGCACCCAAGCCGGACAACGCAAACGGCGAGCATGTTGGCGACAATTGCTACCAGTATTCGGGGACTATTAACGGTAAACGCGTGTTTTGGGGACAATGTCTGGAGTAATGAGTATCTACATTATCCCGGAGGAAGTTACTCGCGATAGATGTGTAGGCAAAAAGTTAAGCTGAGCGCGCCTCGCGCGGTGTTAATGCCACCATGGTAAACGGCGCCGCTTTTCATTTTCTTCCCTCCGCAAAACTCGAGCTTTTTTGCATTTTCGCGCGAAAAAGGCGCAAAAACGGACTCGCAAAAGTCCGTTAATTATAATTGCAGCGCGAGTGTTAACCGGAAAGAGCGCGGCGCCATCATGGCGAAAGGTTCCTGAAGCTCCAGAAATAATCCCGTTAAATCAATAGGTTATGCAATGCGCGATCCCGTTAACACCCCGGCAAGGCGCTTTCGCCTACCATTCTGCGTTAACAGACACCCCGCCCGATGGAGCCGCGATGCAGCCCGCGTCACATTCTAAGCCTTCCCCCTTCATCGCGAAAGCCGCCGCAAAGGCCGTGCCGCTCCGAAGCAGCCCTATCGCGAAATGGATAAACCGGCGCCAATCGTCACCGCAGCATTGAGTTTCGATCGCTATTTCAGTCGCCCGCACGCGGTTTGGCGGCCTCGACGAATTCCACATAAACATCATCATATTTCTTGATGTGGTAGGTCAGCCAGCTTCGCAAATTTACGCCCATGTCTTTTGAGAACGGAACGGTTCCGTGACTAAGGGCTGTCGTGAAATCAGTCAGGCTCTTAAGCAAATAATCATGGTCGCGCTTATGGAAAATCAATCCAGGAAATTCATGCTTCGCCATGAGGGCCTCTTCATGCTGGAAATGCGCCCGAGCCATCTCCAGCAGCTCTGCGAGAAGAACGGCAAGCCCGCTTATGTCAGAGGAATTTCGATTGGCCGCAGAAGGCAAGAAAGTATCTATATGTTTAGAAACTTGATCGATGCGCTCGGCAAGGAGACGATGCTCTTCAACGACGGATTGTTGGGTTTCATTATTTGTGCTTCGCCCTGCAAGGGAGATACCCATTCAAATTGCCTCCTAATATGAGCGAACCGGCTGTCACAAAAGCTTCATAAAAAGAGTAAAGCACAAGAATCTTAAAGCGAAAATAGGTAAGAACAGGCCAGGATCGCCACGGTGAGGCAGCGGCGCACATGCCTACGCGGAAAGCGCCTTGCGGTCCGCCTTCCCGTTGCCGTTCTTGTCCTTCTGATGCAGGGCCGGGTGACGGTCGGGCAGGAAAACCGTCACCGTCGTGCCAGCGCCCGGCGTCGAGCGCAGATCGATGCGCCCCTTATGCAGCTGCACGATGCTCTTCACGAGCGAAAGCCCCAGCCCCGCACCCCGGTGCCGCGAGCCCTTGCTGCGCGATTCGAAACGCTCGAACACCGTGGCCTGCTCCTCCTCGGGGATGCCAAGCCCTGTGTCCTGCACGCTGATGGCGATGCCGCTCTTCTCGCGGCGGCAGGTCAGCGTGATGGTCCCGTCCTCGGGCGAGAAGCCGATGGCGTTCGACAAAAGGTTGTAGATAACCTGGATGAGGCGGTTGGAATCCGCCATCACCGTCCCGGCGCCCTTGGCGATATGCACGTCGAGATGCACCTTCGCCCGCGACAGGCGCTCGCGCACGCCAAGCTCTGCGGCCTCGATCACGTCATCGACCTTCACCGGCGCGAGCTTCAGATCGAGCGCGCCGGCGTCGATCACCGCGAGATCGAGAATATCGTTGATGATGTTGAGAAGCACCTGGCTCGATGTCTTGATGTCGTTCAGATATTCGCGCTGCTTGGCGTTCAGCGTGCCCGTCACCGGCTCGGCGAGAAGATCGGCAAATCCAATAATCGTGGTCAGCGGCGTGCGCAGCTCATACGATACATGGCTGAGGAACGCCGTCTTCAAGCGGTCGGAAGCTTCGAGCGCCTCGTTGCGCTCCAGCAGAACCTCCTCGAAGCGCTTCCTGTCCGTCACATCGGCGAAGGTGAGGAGCGTGCCGCCATCGGGCAGCGGCGTCACCGCATAGGCGAGATGGGTTTCGTCCCGCCGGGCGACCGTGCCGCTGAACGTGTCGCGCGCCTCCGGCATGCCGGTTATAGCTTCGCGCAGCGTGCGCCAGAAGTCTGGATCGGGGGCGGAGGCTTCGCTCGCCAGCCTTATGTCCTCAAAATGAGGCGTATCGTTCCTGGGCGCGCGAAACTCACCATTTCGATTGGATGCGGGAAGCATCTCGGCCGGTAAGCGCCAAATAGCCTGGTACGCCGGATTGAACAGCTGCAGGCGTCCATCCGCGCCGAACACCGCAATGCCCTCGCTTAAGTGGTCGAGGGTTTCGCGCTGCCCTTCGATGAGGCTGTGAAACTGCCGCTCCAGCGACAATTTCTCCGTCACATCGTCGAACAGGAAGGTGACGCCGCCATCGTCCCGGCAATCGGTCACGACATGCACCGTTCTGCCGTCAGGGCGATGCCACAGCTCGTCGATGGTGCGGTTGCGATCCCAGGCGAGCACTTTGCCATCGCGCCATTTGCGGTAATCGGGCTGCTCGGGCAGCAGTCTGCGCTGGCGAAGCTGATCGAGAAACTCCGACGCCGAAGGCTTCTCGCCGAGCCAGGCGTTGTCCATGCTCCAAATGCGGGCGAAGGCGTCGTTGCCGTAAACGAGCTTTCGATCTCCGCCGAACACGGCGACGCCTGTGGAAACCTTGTCGAGCGTCCGGCTGTGAGCGGCCATCTGCCGTTCGAGTTCCTCCTTGGCGATGGCGAGCGGGGCGACGTCGAGAGCCGCGCCGCCGCTTCCGCGATCGAGCGGCGCCGCAATCGCCTCATAAATCTGCACGCCCCCATTGACGATGGTCTGGAGCTTAAGCCGTCCCGGCTTCTTCGATTGACCGAGCCGGAGCAGGTCGGACCTTTGCCGCGTCTCGAAAAGCTCGATCTTCTTTTCTATCGTCTCGTCCCGGCTTTTTGCGCTGATGGCGTTCACATAAGCCGTGTTGACCCAGGTCAGAGCGCCTTTCAGATCGCGCAGCCAGACCGGGATGGGCAAGCTATCGAGCAAGCTTTCGCGGTCCTGGATCGATTGTTTCAAGCGCTTGTTCTCTCCGATCAGGCGGACAACCTCTTTGTTCACCGGTGAAAAAGGTCTGATGCGCAACACCGTATCTGCGGAGGAAACCGCGCCCGCAATCTCGATCACATGGCCTTCGAGCGTGCTCGCATTGGCGACGAAGGCCTCGCCGCGGGTTTGCAGCCGGCTTAAGCTTTCGGCCGCCAATCCGGCGTCGTCCGGGTGAAGCCAGGAGCCGAACCGCAAAAGCTGAGGCAGCTTCGCGGGCACGCCGAGCGCGCCAGCAAGGGTATAAAGCGCTAGCCGGGGATGGCTGTCGGCCCAGATCACAAACGCCTGCGGTTCAAGCGAAGCAAGCGCGCGGAAATTGCTCTCCACGGTCAGCAAGGCGTCTAGCCGGGCCTTTTGGCGGAGCGCGTGCTTGGCGTGCAAATGCGCCTTGTCGCGAAAGATGGCTGCGAGGACCGCGCACGCGGCCGCCACTCCGGCCAGGACAGCGCAGGTAAGCACCGCGTCCGCGCCGCCGAACGCGCAAGCTGAAGCGGCGGAGCTGCTTTCGGCGGCATTGGCGAAGGCGAACGGCCGCGCCATCGTGAAAGAAGAGAAAGCCAAAATCCCGGCGGCTGACCGAAATGATAAACGAAGGACTTGCATCGGTTTCTCCCGCGGGGACGCGACAGCAATCAGCACATATGCCGAATCAAATCTTAGTTTATCGTTAATTTTTTATTGGCGAGAGTGCAACGCAACCAGCGCTGGTGTTGCATCGGCGCTTCGCTCCGGCCGCATTGCAGCGGCGACGGGGCGTTGGAAGATCAACTACATTTACTTTACGGATCAGAATGTAATAATCGCAGCCGGCGTTTGCACAACCTGAATTTTCTGCAACCGCCTTGCCATGGCTCGATCTTTAAAGAGTTTATAACGTGATGGATCGCAACCGGAGCCGTTCAGCGATGAAGCGGGCTCGATATGACACGCTCGATCTCAATCTCCGGTCGCTCGATATATTTGTCCAAGTCGCAGATAGCGGGGGAATCAGTCCGGCGGCTCGCCGTATGGGGCTGACTCAGTCCGCCGTCAGTCAAATCATCGCCGGTTTCGAGCAGTCGCTTGGCGTGCAGCTTTTCGACCGCAACGTCCGGCCAATAGCGCTGACGCCTTCGGGAAGCATTCTCCTGGACAAGGCGCGCGGTCTCCTGCTTAGCGCCCGGGACGCCGTCCAGGCGGCGCGGGAGCCCGCTTCTATGGCTCTGCCGAAGCTGAACATTTGTCTTGTGGAGACCATAGCGGGAACGGTTGGACTTGAGCTGGTCTCGAACATCCAAGGTTTCGCGGCGCTCTGGTCTATTCATGGCGGCCTGCACAGTCACCACAGCCGATCGCTCCTGACGCGCGAAGCCGACATCGTCGTCTCGCCGGATCCTCTTGAGGACGAGCCCAATCTTGAGCGCCATCTCATCCTTAAGGAGCAGTTGTTCGTCGTCCTGCCGCGGGATTACGAGGGCGAAGTCTGCAGCCTCGCCGCATTGGCGCAGACACGCGATCTCGTGCGCCTCAGCACGCGGACGATGCTCGGCCGTCAGATCGAACGGCATCTTAGGCGCACTCGTATCGAAGCGAAGGGACGGGTGGAGTTCGACGATCCCGAGGCGGTGATGGCCATGGTGGCGGGCAACTTGGGATGGGCGCTTCTAACGCCCTTATGCGTGCTTCTGGGACGTTCATTTTGGCCGCAATTAAGGTTCGCGCCAATGCCTGGCCCCGGCCTTTCACGCGAGATCTACGTCATCGCCAGGGAAAAAGAGCTGGGCGACATTCCGAGGAGGGTCGCTGGCACAGCCGTCGCGTCTGTGCACAAACTCCTGAACGCGGAGCTTGCGCGAACCTATCCGTGGATGATCGAGGGATGCGTCCTGCCCGGTATCGGACGCGCGGAGCCTCCTAAAGCTGCCGTTCAACCATCAGCTTCTTCAGTTCCGCAATCGCCTTTGCGGGGTTCAATCCCTTTGGGCAAACTTGTGCACAGTTCATGATGGTGTGGCAACGGTACAGCCTGAACGGATCTTCGAGGTTGTCGAGACGGTCGCCTGTCGATTTATCGCGGCTGTCGGCCACCCAGCGCCGGGCTTGCAGCAAAGAGGCCGGCCCTAAAAACCGCGCGCCGTTCCACCAATAGGAGGGACATGCCGTCGTGCAGCAGGCGCAGAGAATGCACTCGTAAAGGCCATCGAGCTGCTCCCTGTCCTCGCGGCTTTGCAGCCACTCCGTTATGGGTGGCGGCGAGTTTGTCTTGAGCCACGGCTCGACGGAGCGGTGCTGGGCAAAAAAGTGCGTCAGATCGGGCACGAGATCCTTCAGCACGGTCATATGGGGCAGGGGATAAATGCGAACCGGGCTGCCGGCTTCCTCAATGGGGCGCGTGCAAGCCAAGGTGTTGGTGCCATCGATATTCATGGAGCACGAGCCGCATATGCCTTCGCGGCAGGAACGGCGGAACGATAGGGTTGGATCGATCTCATTTTTGATCTGAAGGAGACCGTCGAGCACCATCGGCCCCGAGTCCTTGATATTCACCTGGTAGGTGTCGATGCGCGGGTTTGCGTCCGTCTCCGGATCCCATCGGTAAATTTCGAATTGCGTCCAATTGGATTTATCGCCCTTCGGCTGGTTCCAGGTCTTGCCTCTTTGGACTTTCGAGTTTTTCGGCAGCGTGAGCTGAACCATGGGAGCTCCAGGAGGTGGGCTTGGGGACAATAGGATGGTTGCAGACCACAGTGGCAAACATCGCGGCTGGTGGCAAGTTCAACACTGCGGTATCGCGTCCGGCGGAGCGCGATGCATGGCAGCTATGGCTTGAAGGATGGGCACAGGGTGTGGCTTGCACATATCGAGGCCGGGCGGTCAGAGGCTCCCCATGACATGCGGCGGAAACGCGCAAAAAAATAGAGCAAGAAAACATCGATCTTTCGCTCTTGCCGAGAGCAGCCTCGATCGGCTATTTCACAGATAAGGAGCTTTGCTAAAACGTTGACTATAATTAATTAGTTAGCTGAGAAGGAAGTTCAAGCAGTGAGCATGACGGGGCCGTCCCTTGCGCAACCTCCAAGATATTAGGAAAAGCTCTGCGAAATCAAAAAGATCTATACAGGCATCCGCCGGCTCGCCAAGGCTGCCCGCTTAAACACCAGCGACTTATTTTATCAAGAGTGTGTTCGGAGAACGCCAAATGACGGCTATCGCAAAGCGTGTATTCCAGGAACTATGTCCTCCGATCATTTATCGGGCGGCAGCGACTTTAAAGGCCAATCTTCCGTCGAAAACCGGCAACGAGTTAGTCCCATGGGGGCCAAGCTATTCCGCTGCAAAGCAAGCATATATCGGTGAAGCGCTGTCCGATGCTCCGCTGATGAACAGCTTCTCAACGTCGCAAGCATTGCCAGAACGGTTTGGGGTTGGAATCGACGAGCGGTGCGTGGAATTACCCTGGCTGCTGTCGAGGATCGGCGAGGGATCGGCCGAAATGCTCGACGCCGGGAGCGCGCTAAATCACGCCTATATTCTGGATTCGGTCCCGCTCCGCACAAAGAAACTTCACATCGCCACCCTTAGTCCGGAGCGAAATTGCTTCGCGCAGAGAGGCATCGGCTATTTCTACGAGGATATTCGCCGTTTGCCCTTTGAGAGCGAAGCTTATGATTGCATTTCCTGTATCTCCACGCTTGAGCACGTCGGGTGCGACAACACCGCATACACTCAGGACGGCGCACATGCCGAACAGAAGCCCGAGGATTACCTGCTGGCGGTTAAGGAGATCAGCCGTGTGCTAAGGCCTGAGGGCAGCCTTTTCATCACCGTGCCGTTTGGAAAATATGAGCGCCGCCGGTCTTTCCAGCAATTTGACGAAAGCATGGTCGATCGTGTTATCGAAGCTTTTGGGACATCGCGTTCGGTATCGTCCACATATTACAAATACGGCGCCGATGGATGGAATGTGGCGACCGCGTCCGATTGCAACGCCTGCGAGTACGTCAATTGGGCGGCGGAAGTTTGGGATGGAGCGCCTTGGCCCAATCCTTTGCCTGTGGAGCCCGATCGAGCGGCGGCGGCGCGTGCGGTCGCCTGCGTGCATCTGATGAAATCGTAGGCTAAAAGAGCGATTTTCGCGCTAAACCGCCGTCGGCTGCACCCCTTGGGAATCGAAGCTTGCAGCATCGTCGTTGAGCCAAAGCTCAAGGTCTCGCAGGGCGCGATGGGACAGCGCCATTTTGCGCGCGCGACCGCGTTCGACTCCCTTCATCCGCTTGCCGGTTTCGGATATCGGCGGGAAAAGCCCGAAATTGACATTCATCGGCTGGAAACTGCGCGGCGCGCTTGCCTCAGCCGTTCCGTCAGATGACCGCCCGTAATATGCGCTAGAAGCGCGCCAAGCGCGCTCGTTTGCGGCGGGGCTACAGGCACTCCTCCCGAAAGATCCGCAGCGGCGAAACGCCCCGCGAGCAGGCCGATGGCGGCGGACTCCACATATCCTTCGACGCCGGTAATCTGGCCCGCGAATCGCAAGCGGGGATCGGCTTTGAGCCGCAATTTGCCGTCGAGCAGCTTCGGGCTGTTCAAGAACGTGTTGCGGTGCAGCCCGCCGAGCCGTGCAAAGGATGCGCCCTCAAGGCCCGGTATCATGCGGAAAACGCGCGTCTGCTCGCCGTGCTTCAGCTTCGTCTGGAAGCCGACCATGTTCCAGAGCGTGCCGAGCGCATTGTCCTGCCGAAGCTGGACCACCGCGTGAGGCGAGCGGCCCGTGCGCGGATCGGTCAGGCCAACCGGCTTCATGGGTCCGAACCGCAAAGTTTCACGGCCCCTTTCCGCCATCACCTCGATGGGCAGGCACCCCTCGAAGTAGGGCGTCGACGCCTCCCAATCCTTGAACGAGGTCTTCCCGGCCGCGAGCAAAGCGTCGATGAACGCCTCGTATTGCTCCTGGTTCATGGGGCAATTGATGTAGTCAGCGCCCGTGCCGCCGGGGCCCACTTTGTCGTAGCGCGACTGCATCCAGGCCACGTCCATATCGATGGTTTCGCGCAGGACGATGGGCGCGATGGCGTCGAAGAAAGCGAGCGCATCTTCGCCGGTGAGCGCGTTGATTGCGGCGCTGAGCGCTGGCGTGGTCAAAGGGCCGGTCGCAATGATGACCGAGGACCAATCGGCGGGCGGGAGGCCCAGCATCTCACCTTGGCTGATCTCGATGCGAGGATGCGCCGTAAGCTTCGCCGTGACCTCGGCCGCGAACGCGTCCCGGTCTACGGCGAGAGCGCCGCCCGCGGGCAATTTATGGCGATCTGCCGCTTGCATGATGAGCGAGCCGGCGCGGCGCATCTCCTCGTGCAGGAGTCCGACGGCATTCGTTTCCCAATCGTCGGACCGGAAGGAATTCGAGCAGACGAGTTCGGCGCAATTTGCGGTTTTGTGAGCCTCGGTCATGCGCGCAGGCCGCATCTCGTGGAGGATCACATTGATCCCACGCTCAGCGGCCTGCCAGGCTGCTTCCGATCCCGCAAGCCCCGCCCCGGCGATATGAACAAGCATCACGCTAATTTCTTCCGGTTGGGAGTTTCAAGGCGCGCGGTCCCCATCATGTTTTTCCAATTGGGCGGCGAAGGTCCGCCATTGCTCAGAAGGCCTCGAAGCGAAGCGCGCTTGGAACGCAACCGGAAACGGCTCGCCATTTTCGACGCTCTGCAAGAAGTCCATGAAACCCTTAGGATTGCGTTCGCGCAACCACGCCACGAACATTTCCGCCTGGCGATAGGCGAGGTGCGCGCGCGAAGCAGGATTGGCGTCACGCGCGGGATTGCGAGGGAGATTGGTCTCGAAGCGGACTGCGGTGAGATTGAGCAGCGAGCCCTCGTCTTGCACCGCAATGGCGTCGCCCGCAAGTATAGCGCTGACCGCCTCAGCCTCGCTCACGCCCTCGGCTCCGCCGCCGCCGGAAACCATGACAGCCAGTCCTTCCTTGAACCAATTGGGAACGTGGGCGAAAGCCAGCGGCGTCATCCAGCCTTGAAGATGCGCATGCGACAATTCATGCGTGAGGACCGCGGTCATGCGCTCGCGTTGCGCACCGCAGAGCGCGGGCGAAAGGGTGAGGCGGCCGGGGAAGGCGACGCCCGCCACCCTTGATGTTCCGAGCCCGTTCGCCTGGGCATAGGCGTCCGTGGAGGCATAGACGCCAATCGGAACGTCGCGCGCGAAGGGGCGACCTTGCGCCGCCCCGACGAGGGCCACCGCGTTGGAAAGGCGAGCGGCGACTTCCAGAGCGCATTCGCTGGCGCCCGGCTCGAAATGAACGCGCGCATCGGTCTCAAGCGCGGACAGGTTGCGCGGATGGTTGGCGAGCGCCAGAGCAAAGTAGCGCAATGCCGGTATGGCCGCGACGGCGCCGCAACTTGCGGCGGCAAGGCCAATGGCCGAAAAAGCGGCGATTTTAATGAAACGGCGCGCGATCATGCAGGATTCCTCAAAGCTTGCGGTTCAGCGCTCACAAGAAGATTGGCATAAACGTCCATTCTGTCGTTATGGCCGGACAAGGTAGGCGAAAATGTCCGCGACCTCAATGCGCAGCCTTGCGAGGTATGCAAGTTCCAGTAGGAATGGAGATATGTATGCACGATTTTTCGGTAGGCGCCTTGCTCGCGATCGTCGCCGGCAGAGCGCGACCGCGCGCCGGGGATACATTTCGCGGAGTCCAAGAGTGAGCCTCCCCCCGGCGACACTGTTTGCCTGCGCCTCGTTTGGTGCGCGCTTAACCTGCTCGTTCCCGGCACGAGCTGAAGCGGACCGGGACTTGCGTAGTTTCGTTCCGTTAGCTTACGGTGATCGGTTATGACCATCCATATCCTGAAATTGTGCGTCGGCTGCGACGCGATGGAGGAGTTGTCCGAGTGGCAGCGGAAGCGGCTCGCAGCGGGGGAAGAACTCGTTCACGTCACGCGGCAAACGCCCCGGCGGGAAGGTTTCGGTTCAGGGTCTTCGCTCTATTGGGTGATCGGCGGCTTCATTCGTGTGAGGCAGAAAATTGTGGCTTTGCGCGAGCTAAGGGGCGCGGATGGGATCCTTCGCTGCGGCTTCCAACTCGACCCCGTCCTCGTAGCGACGGAGCCTGTTCCGAGACGTCCATTTCAGGGCTGGCGCTACCTCCCGGCGAGCGATGCGCCTGCGGACCTCGATCCGAACGCCCCAAAACTCGACAGCTCCATGCCCTCGTCGATGCGCGATGAGCTGACGGAGCTTCGCCTTATCTAAACATTTTCCGAAGAAGCGTCCCTCGCCGCGCACCGTTCTTGCGCAGGAGCTCCTTCCAGTCATGCCGGGCGCTTGGCGCGCTCACCCTGCGAACATATTCATAAAGCGACGGGCGAGCGTGCGATCGTCCTTGCCGTAGCTTTTGACGATGTCGTGGACCGCTTGGAGCTTCTCCATAACCTTGGGAGAAATAACAAAGGGGTACAGATCGTCGATGCCCATGCTGCGGTTGATGCTGTTGACCGCGAACGTCACCGGGATCCACGCCTCGATGATTGTATCGAAATCGGCCTGCTTGTATGGATCGAAGGTTACGCTGGTCTTGAGGTTATCGTCCTGGCCCGCTCGCGGGTTGATCCTTAAGCCAAAAGCATAGGCGGTTTCCAGCGTATCGATCATATGCAGGTAATGCGCGAAGGTCTCGGCCCAATCCTCGTGCGGGTGAGCGCTGGCGTAAGCGCTGATGTGGTGTTCTTGCCAGTCGGCCGGGGCGCCATTGGCGTAATAGGTTTGCAGCGCTTGATTGTAATCCCTGATCTCGTCGCCGAAGGATTTGCGGAAAAGGCTGTGAGCGGGACTGTCCTTCACAAGCCTCTCCCAATAGTAATGCGCGATTTCGTGCCGGAAATGCCCGAGAAGGGTGCGGTAAGGCTCGTGCATCTTCTCGCGGATCTCGGCGCGAACGGCGTCGTCGGCTTCCGCGACGTTGAGCGTGATCTCGCCATGGTCATGTCCGGTCAGGATTTGCCCCTGTCCATCCTCTCCCGGCGGCGGCGCGAGGAAGTCGAAAGCGATTCCGGTATCCGGCGCCTTCGCCTTGCTTTCGACCGGTAGACCCAGCCGCAAAAGGCTATAAACGAGGCGATGCTTGGCGACCTCGATGCGCTGCCAGCGCCGCAGGTTCTCGGGCTGGGTAAGATCGGGAATCGTGCGGTTCAGCTTGCAAGCCTGGCACAGGGAACCCGCCTTTAGGTCGATCAGCCAATTGCAGGCGCCGTGCTCGAAGTTTGCGCAATAGGATACAGTCCTTGAGCGGTCCGCCAGAGGCGTAAACACACCCGCCCCTTTTTCTTGAAGCGCCGTCAAAATAGCTGCGCCGGGGAGAAACCCAAGCGCAAAGCCGCATCGCTCGCATTGCGTATTCTCGAAATAGACGAGTTGGCCGCAATTTTGGCATTCAAAAAGTTTCATCGAGTCCTCTCAAGCCGGATGCGCGGATTGTCACGGGCCATCATAAAGCTGCAACGACAAGGGGAACGCGCCCCCATTTGCTGCGTTCCACTAAGGCGAGCCCCTGTTCGGCTAAATGCGTCAGTAAATTACGCTATATAGGCAAAAAATACGCCGAACTGAGGAGAGCCGCATAACACGCTGTTATTGGGTTTTAGGCCGGCGCCTGCGATCAGCCCCGTGCTAAAGGCACTCTGTTAAGAGGAATCGGGCTGGTGAACGCAAAAGCAAACCCAAATAATCCACTGCATGGCTTGCGAGTCCTTATCGTCGAGGATGAAACGCTCGTCGCAATGCTAGTGGAGGAATATTTGCTCGAACTTGGCTGTGAGGTCGCCTTCTCAGCAAGTCGCGTAGCGAAGGCGATAAAAAGCCTTCAGATATGTGGCATCGACGCCGCGGTTCTCGATCTGAATGTGGCCGGCGAAAGCATCTTGCCTCTGGTGGAGGCGCTGCATCAGCGTGACATTCCGTTCATTTTTGCGAGCGGCTACGGCGCCCGGGGCGTCGACGCGCGCTGGTCCGGCAGGCCCGTGCTGCAAAAACCGTTCACTGAAGCCGATTTGCAGGCCGCGCTTCTTACCTCGCTTGGAAATTCGCGGAAAATCTAATCTAAAGCAACGAGTGCTGTCGCCGGCTGGCGCGATGCCGTCCGGCCTATTCCCCGGGATGATGATGGCGCCTAGATGTATCTGAGATCGGCCTGTGAACTCAGCCGCAGCAGCCTGCGCTACCCGCTCATCTAAGAGCGCGGGCTTCGCTGAAGCCGCGTGCAGCGACACTCTTCACGGCTGGCTTGAGTGTGCCGGGTATTTCGAGAAGGTTTGCGCGATCGTGGTGACCAAGCGTTGTTCCAATACTGGCCAACAGGCGAGCATTTTAAGCGCCTCACCGATTAGAAAGAATTCTTTTGGTTGTTGTTGAGACAGAAATTTGCAATCACGCTGCAGGATAGGTTGATAACTATAAATAAAATAGACTTGCTTCAATCTGTTTCAATCAAAACCAGCACACAAATATTTTCGTGTCGTCCTGGAGCTTACGCGATCATTTTTCCGCCGAAATGTTTTAAGGTGAGCGGCGGGAGGAAAAGAATGCGCGTTCACGCCGTTATAAATCGTCGCGCAGGCAGCGCTCTGGGCCTCGACACGCAGCACCTTGCGAACGAGGCTGAAGCCGCTTTCCGGGAAGCCGGCCATGATATCGCGATCGGCCTCTTTGAGCCGGAGGCGATGGAGGCCGCGCTCGATGAAGCCGTGGCCGCGGCTCCAGATGTGCTTGTCGCGGGCGGCGGCGACGGCACGGTTCGAAGCGCCGCAAGCCGCTTGCTCGGCTCGGGGATCGCGCTCGGTATTCTACCGCTCGGCACTGTCAATCGCCTCGCGCACGATCTCAACATCCCGCTTGAGCCGCACGCCGCACTGCGCTCTCTGGCCAGCAGCGGGTTTCGCGAGATCGACGTAGCCGAAGTGAATGGAGAGATATTTCTTTGCAACTCGATGCTTGGTCTTCCATCGCAAATTAGCGAAGGGCGTCAGCATCTCAGGGGGCGTCCCTTGCTGGACCGCATGAAAGGGTACTTCAAACTTTTGAGGACGATCCTCGCCTCGCATAGGCGGCTTGAGCTTTCTATTGATGGCGATACGGCCAAAAGCAGCCGCGTCCGCGTACTTTCACTGGCCGTCTCTAATAATCTCTACCGCCCCCAGCCCGCGCTGATATTCACGCGGCAAGCGTTGGACGCAGGCACGCTCGGCGTCTACATCGCAAAGCCCCGCAGTGGACTGGGGTTGTTGTGGGTTCTCGCGCGCGCCGCGCTCGGGCTTTGGAGCGGCGACAGCCGGCTCGATAGCCTCTCCGCGAAACGAGTGACCATCAGCACCCACCGGAAATCGCTCCGTCTATCCAATGACGGAGAGGTCGAGACGCTGAAAACGCCGCTTTATTACCAAATTCATCCGAAGGCGCTGACCGTGTTTGCGCCGCTGGCCCGCGAACAATGAAGATCGCGCTCGCCGCGGACTTGCACTTCGGAAGCGTGCCGGAGGGCCTCGCCGATGAGTTGCGGACCGTCATCGAGGCAGAGGAGCCCGATGTCATCGTGATCGCGGGCGATTTGACGCTCAGGGCGCGAACACACGAATTCGAAGAAGCCAGAACCTGGCTTTTGTCCTTCAAAAAACCAACGCTCGTGATTCCGGGAAATCATGATCTTCCCTATTGGAACCTGCTTCAGCGCTTCCACGATCCCTTTCACCGCTATCGAATGGCGGCGGATGGCGCGAGTTTGATGCCCGTGGTCGAGCAGCAAAACGGCGTGGTGCTCGGTTTCAATACCGCCCGTCCATGGCAGCCGCATCTGCGCTGGCAAGAGGGCACGGCTCGACGCCGCGATATTGCAGCCGCAAAGGCGGCGCTGTCCTCGGTCCCGGCCGGCCGGTTCAAGGCCGTGGCGGCGCACCATCCTCTTTTGAGGGCTCCCGAAGTTCCACGAACCGAGCCTGTCCGGCGCGCGAGCCTTGCGCTCAAGGCCTTCGCCGGGGCCGGGGTGGATGTCATCATGTCGGGCCATGTCCATCAGAGCTATGCCTTCGAAACAGAAGTGGAAGGACGGCCCATGCTGGCCGTTGGCGCGCCCACGGCGCTGTCGAACAGGCTTCGCGGCGAGGCGAACGGGTTCTGGATGATCGACGCGAGCGGCGCCGCCATCGATTGCACGCTTTGGCTGAGAGATGAGGCCCAGTTCCAGCCCAGCGCCCGAAAATCCTTTCAAAAGCGCGAGCACAGATAGGGAACGGGCTGGCCTGCCGTTGTGTTGGACCTGCATCAACCGCCTGTAACGGAGAGAAACATGCTAGGCTGGGCTTTAACTTTCCTCGTTATTGCAATCGTGGCCGGGGTGTTCGGGTTTGGCGGCATAGCCGTCGCCTCAGCCGGCATCGCGAAAATAATCTTCTATGTCTTTCTCGTGCTGCTTCTCGTCTCCCTGGTCGCTCATTTCATGAGAGGGCGAAGCGTATAGCTGGGAAAGGTTTCCGTCGCCAGACTGGAGCTCGAACGGGCTCCTTTTTTTGCGCCGAGCGCCGAAAGCGTTTAACGTTTGTTTTCGTGTAAGCGCAAGCGCGCCGTTTAGAGCACGCCACGCTGGGGTGTACGCGTCGCCCACGATGAAGGGGGCTGGAGTCAGGAAATCTGGCGATTGGCACGAGCAGGCGCGGCCGAAGCCGGCGCCGCTCGGATTAAGGATTGTCCTCCGGCGAGTTCGAGGCTGGCGCGTCCTCCGCCATTTCATCCCGATAGCGATCGAGATCCTTCTGGATGCGATCGGAGTCGGCGAGATCCGGTTGCCCCTTTTTCCGCGGTTTGTTCGAGCCGATCCGCTCGTCTGGGTTTACATCGGCTTTGCCGCCGCTCTCCGGATCGTTCGCAGGGTAGGAGCCAATTCCCGTTTTGTTCGACATCAGCGCTGTCCCCTGGCCGTGGGCTGAGCCTGCATGCGATGCGCCTGGGCAGCAAGATCGGCCTGGACGGCGCGCACATCCACGCCGAGCCTCGAAATCCGCTGCGCACTCTCCTTTATCTTCGCGCTGCCAGCCGCCACAACAAGGTCGAAGCCATGCAGAGCGCAGACGCGAGCCAACTCGTATCCGATCCCCGGCGAGGCGCCGGTCACGACAGCGAGGGGGCGCAAGCGGCCGCCATTTCCTGCAAATGCGCCGTTGCCGCCTTGGCGTTTGCCGCCGCAGTGATCCTTGTTCTTTCCGTTGTCTTTATCTGCCATCGCTGAAACTCCAATGCTTTGAAAGGGCAATGGATCGCAGCGGCCTTAGTTCCAGGTGAGTGGGGGCGCCTGCTATCGCGAGCCCCTCTTGATGTCGTCCAGAGCTTGATCGGGGCTCGGCGCCAGATCGCCCATGTCCTCACCAAGGCCAGCGCCGGACTTGCCGGGGATGCCGGATGGGTTCGGAACAGGCTGCACGCCGCCGCTACCTTCGCCGGGCTGGCCGGTATCGGCGGCGCCCGTTCCGGGAATCGTGCCGCTCGGAATGTCAGGGCCGCCCGTCGCTCCAGGCAGAGGGACGCCCGTTGATTCAACTGTCATTGCTAACTCCACAGGGATAACCGCCTTCTACCGGGATCGATCGAAGGCGGAAACGTGCTTCATTCTAAAGCGTTACAGCAGCCCGCCTCCGCTTGGACGCGAGAGCTATAAGGGCAATGAATGCCATGCGGCTTCGTTCCAGCGCCCCTCGCGCGAGGCGCTGGCCCTGGGTTTCGCGTCTACTGCCGTCCAGTCCTGCGGCCTGCCTCCTGGCCGCCTTCGAGGCTGACTTGAGTTTGACGCACCGTATCCCTCACCTTCCCGGTGCGGTCCTTCACGTCCTTGCGCATCACCACTCCACATCCTCAAGGTCGAGCGCGTCCGCCCTTACAAGCCGTTCCACCACCCAGATGTGATCGTGATCGTCGGGACACCTCGAATTGCTTCTCAAAATATTTTTTTGTCGTATTCCGCCATGCCGCGCCCCCTTATGCGTCAGCGTCAGCATAGCCGGTCCCCGCAATTGCAAAACCTGGTTCAGGTACGTAATTGACCGGGGGCTATGCGTATATCGCAGAAATTTTCGCCCTCGGTGATGAGTCCGTTTTCCTGAGGTTTAGCTGCCTACGTTTGCTCCCAGTGAGACTTTCTCTTATCGGCCCATGGCGGGCTCGAAAGCGAAGCTGCACAAAGCGCATCGCCTTATTGTCTTTCGCCGCGCTTGCCCTTATAGAGATGGTTTGAGACACCCCAGAGCGCCGAAGGTCCGCGCGCCCGTTCGCCGCACAATCGCGCTCACCTAACACAACAGAGATAATCATGGCGGAGCTTACAGAACTCAAAGCAACCGCGCGCGAAGGAACTGGCAAGCTCGCCAATCGCGCGCTCAGGGCGCAAAAACTGGTCCCCGGCGTCGTTTATGGCGGCGAGCAGGAGCCTGCGAATGTGGCGCTGGAATACCGGCTCGTGTGGCAGCACTATCAGACCGGAAACTTCCTTTCGACCGTGTACCTACTCGATGTCGACGGCAAAAAGGAGCGGGTGATCCCGCGCGACGTTCAGGTCGATCCCGTGCGCGATTTTCCCATTCACGTGGATTTTATGCGCATCAGCCGCACCTCGCGCATCGACGTGGAGGTGCCTGTGCAGTTCCTGAACGAGGAGGCCTCACCCGGTCTCAAGCGCGGTGGCGTGCTAAACATCGTGCGGCACACAGTCGAGCTTTCCTGCCCGGCCGACGCGATCCCCGAGAGGATCAGCGTCGATCTGACCGGCAGCGATATCGGCGACAGCATTCACATCTCCGCCGTGGCCCTGCCAAAGGGAATCACGCCGACCATCGCGGATCGCGACTTCACCATCGCGACCATCGCAGGCGCGGCGGCGGCCCGCTCCGAGGCTGACGCAGAAGCAGCCACAGAAGAAAAGAGCGAGTAGTCTAGCACAGGATTTGCATCCAGCTTCGGCGCAATCATCGATAATAAGAGATTAGGATCATGAAACTGATCGTCGGATTGGGCAATCCAGGAGACAAATACTCAGGCAATCGTCACAACATCGGATTTATGGCGGTTGACGAAATGGCGCGGGGCTACAGCTTCGCGCCCTGGAGAAAGCGCTTCCAGGGATATACGGCGGAGGGCCAGATTGGGCTTGAGAAATGCATCCTTCTCAAGCCCTCGACGTATATGAACGAAAGCGGGCGCGCGGTTGGCGAAGCCATGCGCTTCTATAAGATTTCGCTTGGCGACGTGATTGTCATTCACGACGAGATCGACCTGAAGTCCGGCGTAATCCGCGTCAAAAAAGGCGGCGGCAACGCGGGCCATAACGGCTTGAAATCGATCTCCGCGCATGCCGGCAACGAATATGTGCGTGTGCGCCTCGGCATCGATCATCCAGGCGACAAGGCGCTGGTCGCCAACTACGTCTTGCAGGATTTCGCGAAATCGGATCGCGAATGGCTTGTGGCTTTGCTGGAAGGCGTGGCGCGCGGCATGACCCGCCTCGTAGAAGGAAGCGAGGCCGCTTTTTTGAGTGAAGCCGCCCGTGGACGCAAACCTTCCACGCCGGCGGCAAAATTGAACGGCGCCACCGCGCCAGAGCCTGTGCGTAATGGGAGCGCTCCCGAGCCTGCGTACGAAGTGCCAGTTCTCGCGCCCCTATACGAAGCGCCGCAGCCAGCACTCGCGCCTCAGTATGAAGCGCCAGCGCCTCATTACGAAGCGCTAGAGCCCGCGTCCGAACCTGTGCGCGAAGCGCCCGCGCTTAAGATTGAAGGTTTCCCGGATGAGGAAGCTGAAACCTTGGCGGCGATTGCAGCCGCCGCTTCCAGGCCTATCGAGCCGATGCCGGTGCCTCCGGTTGCGTCGAGGCGCGAAGCGAGCGAAAGAGTTGTCCAGTCCGTTTTAGCGAGGATTGAGCCGGAGTCACTTTCGTTTGCAGCCGCCGCGCCAGCAATCGAGCTGGTACAGCCCGTAACGGCGGCTGAACAGGACGCCATTATCGAATACCTCGCTGAGGCTGTTTTCGAGCCAGAGCCCGCCGTCGAGCCAATCCACCCGCCTGAACCGCAGCCCGTCGCTGAACCGGCGCCTGCCGGAGAACCGGAACCGGAACCGGCGCCGGAGCCAGAGATCGCTCCTTCGCATGAGCCGGTTACTGAGCCTGAACCTGCTCCAGAACCGGAGCAGGTGGTTTCCGCTGCCGTGGTGGAAATAGTGGCCGCAGAGCCCCAGCCCGAACCGGAGCAAGCGGCTTCAGTCGCTGCCGTGATTGAGGAGGTTGCCGCTGTGCACGAGCCGGTTACCGAGCCTGAACCTGCTCCGGAACCGGAACAAGGGGCGCTGCCCGAAGTGATCGGGGGGACGGCAGTTTCTGCGCCAGAGCTGGCGGCTGAATATCCTGTTCTGGGCGCTGTCCCGGGAGCCGAACCGGTTCTGACGCTGGACCCTGAGCCTGTTCTCCAGCCCCCTCCAGAGCCTGTGATACAGGCTGCGCAAATCGAAGCCGCGCCGATAAAAGCCGCTGCGTCTGAATCGCAGGTCGAGGAGAAATCAGCTTTGGCCGCCGCCTCCACGATCGAATGGACAGCGGCCTCAGAGCCTTCGTTGAAAGAGGCTGACGCGCCAGAGGGTGCGGCCGCCGAGCTCGAAGCCGCGCCTCAGCCCGCGAAGAGGAAGGGTAATATCTTCACGAGGTGGTTCCGTAACCGCGTTCGCGGCGGCACGGTATAGGCAAGGAAACCGGCAGTACATCTTATGGGCTTCAAATGTGGCATCGTCGGATTGCCAAATGTTGGCAAATCCACGCTCTTCAATGCGCTGACGCAGACCGCGGCGGCGCAGGCGGCGAATTATCCTTTCTGCACCATCGAGCCGAATGTCGGCGAGGTCTCGGTTCCGGACGAGCGGCTTGACAAGATCGCGAGCGTTGCGGGATCGAAGGCGACCATCCCAACGCGGCTGACCTTCGTCGATATCGCCGGTCTCGTCCGGGGCGCCTCGAAGGGCGAAGGCCTCGGCAATCAATTCCTGGCGAACATCCGCGAGGTCGACGCTATCGCTTATGTGCTGCGCTGCTTCGAGGATGACGACGTCACCCACGTGGAGGGCCGCGTCGATCCCACAGCGGATGCGGAAACGGTCGAGACCGAGCTTATGCTGGCCGATCTCGACAGTCTGGAGCGCCGCAGGCCCGCGCTTGAGAAGAAGGCGAAAGGCCAGGACAAAGAGGCCAGGACGGCGCTCGCCCTGATCGACATCGCGTTGAAGTACGTCGCCGATGGAAAGTCCGCGCGGCAGGCGCTCGCCGAAATTCCAGAGAGCGAGCATCGCGCATTCCGGAATTTGCAACTCCTCACGGCGAAGCCTGCGCTTTATGTCTGCAACGTGGACGAGGCGAGCGCGGCTGCCGGCAACGCCTATTCGAAGCAGGTTGAAGAGCGGTTCAGCGGCGCAGAATCGGAAATCGTCGTGATCTCCGCGAAAATCGAAGCCGAGCTTGCGCATCTCGATGAGGGAGAGCGCGCGCTTTATCTCAAAGAGCTTGGCCTCGAAGAGCCCGGCCTCAACCGGCTGATCGCAGCCGGCTATAGTCTCCTTGGTCTTATTACCTATTTCACGGCCGGCCCGAAAGAGACGCGCGCCTGGACAATCACCAAAGGCACCACTGCGCCGGGCGCCGCTGGCGTCATCCACTCCGACTTCGAGAAAGGTTTCATCCGGGCCGAGACGATCGCTTACCGCGATTTCGTGACCCTTGGCGGGGAGACGGGCGCGAAGGAGGCGGGAAAGATGCGCCTCGAAGGCAAGGATTACACTGTGCATGACGGCGATGTCATGCATTTTCGCTTCGCGACCTGATCTCGAGGAGGTTTCGCGGGGCTGCTATGGCGAATGCCCAGGTTGCTGGGAAAGCGTGCGGATTTAAGAATGGAAATGAAGAACGCGGGCGAAGAGATGATTGAGCGACGCCGCAAAGACGCGGCAAAACGCGCTCTAGATGAAGCTGAACAGCGAAAGAGCAGCGATGAGGGCTCCGCGCTTCCGAAAGAGCTTGGCGGACGGAAAGGCCCGGAACCGACGCGCTACGGCGATTGGGAGAAGAAAGGCGTCGTCTCAGATTTCTAGCGAATTTCTAGCGCCTCCCCACTTGACACAGAATCGCGACGAAGCTCCATCGGCGCCATCACCTCAGCTTGATGTCAAATGTGTAGTCTTGAAGCTTATATTAATTGTTTGGGCGGAGAAGATGGCGGCATGCAACAAGCGGTCAGTGGCCAAATATTCCGTGAAAAAACCCCTCGCCAGGCCAATTGTGCCGGTGATGCTTTCGTCCTTGGTTCACGCCTTTAGCTTTCGTCTTCGTATCGTCTTCGACGGCCGCAGATTTGTCAGGCGCTGTACTATTGCCGCCCGCCGCGTTTGCATTTTCGCCGCCGCCCTGACCTTGCATCCAAGGCGGCAAGTAGGATCTGGTGTCAGGCTGCGCTTGGGATGGCTGCTCGGTTCCTGTATTTTCGGGCGCAGCGTAAGCTGCCAAGTTTGCAGCCGAAGATAGAATCAAAAGCCCCGCCGCGCATATTCCTTTCGGATGATTGACCATAAGGTTCTCCTTCAAGGCGCTGCCGGATAGCCTTCGCCTCATGGCTTCTACGCAGTCCACTCACAAACTAAGCAGAGCTCGCAAAAGCACGCCCTCGGACTTGATCCGGGGGTGGCCTTCCCGGTTTTGCGAAAAAACAACAAGCGAACGTTTATCGTGAGCGACAATCGCTCAGTCTGCGAAAACAAAAGATTCTGGGCAGGCATTCGTTGGCTGGCCAAGGAAGGTCTGCTTAGTACGAGCGCACTCTAAGGTGATTCTTACATTTGGGTAGCCTAGGTAGCCTATCCGCAGGCGCCTTGGACTTACCTAAGAAACGCACCGCGGCGGAAATTTAGCACACGCCGACGCGTTTTTGCTTGAACTTAACGTTACGGCCGCCAATCGGCGATCCTTCTCGGGCGCTCCGCCACTTGTTCATTGGCCGCCGAACAGATTGAACGGGAATGACTTCGCCGGCGCGCCCGCCTGACCGCCAGCAGCTAAGCGCCGGTCGACGCCATCGAAGATTTGCGCGAATTTCTGTGCGCTGGGCTTCTGCACGTTCCGGTCCATGATCTCGTCGAGCCTGACGACGAGTTGGCCTCCCGTTTTCTCATGCACCACGGGATTTCGCTCATAGCCTCCACGCTCGAAGAAATTCGAGGTGGGCATTCCGCTGCCCGGCGGCTGCAGCATCTCGAAACCGCTCCCAGGCCCCGCCAAATTCATCAGCTCAAGCTGGGCGCCCGTCAGACGCGTCATGCCCTTTTTCGCAGCGTATTCCATGATGCCGCGCAGTTTGACCACCTGCATCCAAGGCCCTACGTTCCCGTCGAGGTTCAGCGCGTGCATCGCCAGCCCCTTGGGCGTTTTCGCGTAGGCTACATGAGCGGGCCAGCTTTCGTGGACCTTCCTCGCGTCGGCGATCATCAGCCGGATGCTCGCCGCTTTGGTTCTCAGCGCCTGGGCTTGGCCGGATGAGACGTTCGGCTCGTCCGCCAGGCGTTCGAGGCGCGCGGCGAAGTCCGGTCCCTCCTTCCGCACCTGTTCGATGGAGTTTGCCGCGAGCAGTTGCGCGTAGCCAAGCGCGGTCGAGGCCGCCCGGCCCGTCCGTGGATTAAAGCCTGACTGAAGATCGTGCGTGCCCATGCCGCCCGTTTCCAGCGCATAAAGCCGGACGACCTGGTCCCTCGTCAGCCCGAGCTTGACCGCTTCGAGCGCATAAAAGATCATGAAATCGTCTTCGCTGACGCGATCGGGCTTGAAGCCGTAAATGGTCTCCGCCTCACGCAGGAAATCGGCGATGACGGGAACGGGCTCATGCAGCTCGGCGGGGGGCTTCGGCGGCTTCGGAAGCTGCGCCATGATCTCGGCCGGACGATTTGGCCCATTATAAACGGGTGGCTGCTCTTTGACATAGTCCTCGACCGTCAAAGGTTTGCCAGCCGCGATCTTCGCCTTGCGCTTTTTGCGCTTCGATTCGATTCGCCGCCAATATTGATCGACGCTGCGGACAAAAGCTGCGCGCGCGGTTTCATAAGCCTTCAGCGCCGCCTGCTGTTGCGGCGTCAGCTTCGCGATCGCATCCTGCAGCGGAGTACCCGCCGACGCTTCTCCTGCAGGCGTCAGCTGTAGCGCCAGGAGCAACGCCGCGGAAAGACAAAGCACTGGTAAGCTTTTAGACATTCGCCGCACTCTACCTCGAAAGGGAAAACAGAGACATCCCAAAAAAAGCTGCCTGCTCAGTATAAGCCGCGAGCCCTGCCCAGTCCTTACCGAAGGCGCGCAGCGCCACATTTCTGACGAGTCCGTGAGGCAACTGCTTCGTCCAGGACAGTTTTTTACCGCGCAGCGCTTATGACGAATATCCAGCGCGGCTTCTTGCCAGGACATCGCGGCCGGTATTCGGGCATGAGAATTGGCAGCCGCCTTTCGAGGCGAAAGGGTAGCATTTTGGACAGACAACCAGGCTTTGCTCAGCGGCCTTGGAGCTTCGCGGCTGCCGCGGCTTGTCTTGGAGCTGCGCTGGCGCTTTCGGCCTGCGCCGGGTTCGGTATTCGAAACGCTCCGATCAACTCGGCGCTCACCGGGGAGGCCTCGGCTCCTGAAGCGTACGCGTCGGGGCCTGCTCCCCTTCAGGAGAATTCGGAGACCGCCATCGGTCTGAGCTTCTCAGGCGGCGGCACGCGCGCGAGCGCATTCGCCTTCGGCGTCCTGCAGGAACTGGGCAAGACAGACGGCGCATCGCGATCCGGGTTGCGCGGGCCGCTCATCGATCGGGTTTCCCTCGTTTCGGGCGTGTCTGGAGGCTCCGTCACGGCTGCCTATTTTGCGTTGCGCGGCCGTGACGTGCTCTCGGATTTCCGCAACAGGTTTCTCATTCAGGACGTCGAAGCTTCGCTCAGCACATCGGTCAACGTGACGAACCTGATGCTGCTCGCGAAGGGCGGCGTCAACGACCGCAGCGGTTTGCCCACTTGGCTCGACAAGAACCTGTTTCGCGGCGCCACCTACGCCGACGTGCTGAAACCGGGGCGCCCGCAGCTCTGGATCAACGCCTCGGACATTTACAATCGCACCACCTTCATCTACAATACCGTGAATTTTGGCGCGCTCTGCAGCGATTTGCGCCGCTATCCCTTGTCTGAGGCGGTCGCCGCTTCCGCCGCGGTGCCGTTCGTTTTCGCGCCCATCGTCATCGAGAACTACGCCGATAAATGCGAGTTCAACACGCCCGACTGGGTTTACGCCGGGGATAGGCCCGGCGCGCCTTCGATTCTTCGCGCGTCGGCGGCTGCGATCCAACGGTACCGTGAGAAGACAGACGTGAAATTCGTCAAGCTCCTCGACGGCGGCATGACCGACAATCTGGGCTTAAGCGGTTTTGTGTTGGAACTCGCGGCGGCGACGAAGCCCTATGAGCCGCTCACGCCGCGGCAGGTGGTTAATCTGAAGCGCTTTCTCTTTGTGGTCGTCGACGCCGGCCGCCCGCCTGGAGGCGACCTCGCGAAGGACGCAGAATTCCCCCGAGCTCATGGATTTGATCCAGGCCGTGTCCGACACCGCGGTGGATGCGAATGTGCGCGCGGCCTATGACGCTTTTGTCACCGAGATGGAAAAGTGGCGCGACCGTCTGATCGAATACCGGTGCGGGCTGACGCCGCCTGAAGTGGTTGCGCTGCGCGGCTCCACGGATGGCTGGAATTGCCGCGAACTTTCGCTTCAGGTCGCGAAGGTGAGCTTCGATCAAATGCGCGAGCCGAGCGTGAAGGCGCGGCTGGAAAAGATCCCGACGCGCTTCAAGCTGCCGAAGGACGATGTGGACCTTCTCATCGCATCGGCGGGCAGCCTGCTCAGGCAAAACCCGAACTACAAAGAGTTTCTCGCCACTTTTTGAGCAACGTGCGCCAGCAAACACAAGGTCTCAGACTGGGAGGAGCTATCGCGAAAAATCGTTGACAGTCGAACCCTCATGCAAGGACGAAGCAAGGTTCAGTCGCCACCCGGAAATGGGAGCAGGTCAGGATGTAGGGCGGTTGGTTCTTTACATAAGGCTGCTGCGTCAAGTTGTTTTTTCGTTTTCGTTGCCGCTATAAATGCAGGCGCTGTGATCGTGCCACGCCAGGTACGCTCATAAGACGCCATGCCACTTGGTTGCGCCGGGCCAGGTCTTTCAGTTCATCGTCCAGCTTCACAATCTGCCAGACGATCGCAGCAGCGCCTCAAGCAGCGCCGAGACACCCGTCCGCATAATAGATGCGTCCTTCTCCGCATGCTGCCGGTGAGGGCTGCAAGCGGCAGTTTAGCCAACTGCACTCGCTGGCAAGTTCAGACAAGGTCTGGAAGAACCGGGTGGATCTCCAATCAAACTTGCGCAAGCGCTCCGAACATGACGGGCCAGATCAATCGAAAAATATTGGCGGCTGCCGGTTCCAGAAAGCGATCCGCCAGACGCCTCCTTCGAAGGCGAGGGCGCAGCAATTTCCAGTCGCTACTTTGAGCGCGCGGTTGTGAGCCATTTCGTCGAAAGCGCCTGGAACGAGTTTCAAGAAGAACTTCATAACGCCATTGCTCGTCACCAAAAGCGACGCATCGTCCTCATCGAGCGCCGCAGCGAGTTCGTGCGCCAGGCTCGCGACATTCGCGATGATGATTGGCTCGGATGGCGACCAGCCCGGCGACGCCGGCCAGACGCCGTGCTCATTCCACGCCTTGAGTTCGGCTTCGCCGCCAAGCTCAGCGATTTCTTCCGATGTCTTGCCTTCCCACGCGCCGTAATCGATTTCCCGCAAACGCTCGTCAATCTCAACTGGCCTCTCGAAGCCCAACCTGCATGCGACGATGGCCGAATGCTGCCGCGTCCGCTGAAGCGGCCCGGCCAGAACGCGCTTTATCCTCGGCGCGACAGGCGAAAGCCCGGCAGCCAAGCCAGCCGCTTGCTCCCTGCCTTTCGCCGTCAGGGGCAGGTCGGTCCTCGCCCCAACCCACACAATTTTGCCGCCGGGCTCAAACGTATTGCCGTGGCGCGCGAGCAGAAGCAGCATCAGAACCTGCCGCGGGATTTGAGGTCGATGAGCTCGCCTTCGCGCTCGATTATGCTCTCGGCGACCGCAACGTCCTCCGGCGCGTCAACCGACCAATGGGTCCGCCCGCGATAATCGACGACGGCGACGCGGATCACCATGCCATGCTCCAGCGCGCGCAACTGCTCCAGGCCTTCGGTCTGCTCAAGCGGCGAGGCCGCGAGCGTCATATACTCGGTCAGCGCGGCTTTGCGATAACCGTAAAGCCCTATATGGCGGTAGATGGGGGCATGCCCAGCATTGCGGATATGCGGAATGAGCGCCTTCGAGAAGTAGAGCGCATTCTTCTTCAGGTCGAAGACGACCGTTGTCCCGCTGCCGGGCCGCAGCTTTTTCTGTTCCATGAACTCGTTCAGCGCGGCGCCCGCAAGCCTGACGGCCGGGGTCACCAGTCGCGGCGCGGTGTCGATGATCATCTCGTCGATCATGGCCTCTAGCACCCAGGGCGGAGTGAGAAGGGCGTCGCCTTGCAGGTTGAGGACGATATCTTCCGAAATCCCGGTGCGCTTCACGGTGTCGAAAACCCGCTCGGTGCCATTATTGCAATGGGGCGAGGTCATGATGGCTTCGGCATCGAATGTGCGTGCGTGCGCGAGAATGCGTTCGTCCTCGGTCGCGATCACGACGCGCGAGGCCTGGCGCACGCTGCGGGCAATGCGCCAAACCCTCTCCAGCATGGTGACGCCAGCCACGACGCAAAGCGGCTTGCCGGGAAAGCGCGATGACGCGTATCGCGCGGGGATCACTATTGCGGCTGTCATGAGGGGGCTCGCTATTTTGCGCGATAAGTTTTCGACTGCCGTCCAACCATGCCAAGCGCAAGCGCATCCGGCAAGAGTTTCATCAGCGCGGCGACCTGCTTGCTGCGCCGCCCCGTTATGACGATGGAGCGGCCTCGCATCACGCCGTCATAGCCAGCCGCCGCGACAATAGTGTCCGGTTAAAATCTTCAATGAAATTGTGACCGGCAAGTCATGCGCGATTTTTGCGGCAATCGCGGCCGGACCCCTTGCGGGGAGGGCGGGGGTGAAGGGTAAGCGCGTAGTAACTCAATTCGTTACCCTTCCTCCTGTCCTTCTCCTGTCAAGCGCGCCTTGGCGTGTTTCAACTCAGAAGGCTGTAAAGCGTGTGGGCCGCCGGCCCCGGCGCGAGTCCCGCGGCCAAGGCGACGTTGACGATGCGGCCAAGGTTGCTGAACTGTGGGCGGCCGCAGCACGTGCGCCAACTCGCAAAGGCGCAATCACCAGCACCCTCAAAAAGCTCTCCGGCTCTTCCCATGCGGTGCGGACCTACTAGCGCGCCGCGTGAGTAATTTTTTACAGCCCAAGGTAGAGAATGGTTGGTTTCTTTAGGTTTTGTTAGCCTTCGGGCCGTAGTCTAGTTTGGCAAAGTATGTTGGAACGCGTCATGAGAGTATTAAAGAGCCTTATTGCCAGTACTGCCTTCATTCTCATCGGTTCGGGCGCGCTCGCACAGAATATCGATGAGGATACGAAATGCGGGACGATAGAAAAGATCATGGATGCTCCTTCTCCCGACAAGCAGAGGGTGAGGGAGGTGTTGAGTTACATCCTTCAAACAATGCAAGCCCTGGATCGCGTCCATGGCCTCCGAAGCAAGACTGAAATCCTATCGCACATGACGGTGGACGGGCGATCTTTGGTGGCTCTCGCCGTCACAGATCGCTGCCGCAGCCACGGCGGCTTAACACTTGCCGACACCGCCGTGGAGACTTACGAAGCGATCCGGGCCATGCACGCCGGTCTTGGCCTGAATGAGCCGCAGCGGAAATGGGCGCAAAGGCCCATCGCTCATCGCCGTGTGCGGGTCGTTGTTTCCCGTCCGCGCCTGGCTTTGCGAATGACCCTAAGGCGCATGAGAGACCTCTAGATAGGCGCGCGGCGGCGTTGGCCGCGAAAACCGGTGCATAGACCTCTTTTGTTGAAACGGTCATCGCGGCGCTCCATCGGGGTGTATATGAGAAAGCGCCTTGCCAGTGTCTTAACGGATCGAGCAGCCATCTCAATCGACTGATTTTGCTTCACTATTTTCTGGCGCAGCGAGCCGCGCGGCGCGATGACGCCGCGCTCCTCACCGTTAATCACTGGCCTGCACTTATATTTAACGGACTTTTCGGAGACCGTTTTTGCGGCTTTTCAGGGCAAAAACGCGCTCGAAGCGCGTCATTTGCGGCGGGAGGAAAATGCAATGCGGCGCCGTTTACCATGGTTGCGTTAATGCTGGCCGGAGGGGCGCTTGGCTTCATTGTCCGTTAACTCGCGCCAGCCGGGGCACGCGCTGTCCGCGCCCAAGATTTAATATCCCCCCCAATGAAGAAGTACTCATGTCGAGATAATCTGAGCGGACCAACTTCCGTAACCGGACTTATGATCGAGGCTAAATCGCCGAGACGGCAAGCCCGTCCGCTCGGTTAGAAAGTTTACGAAGCTCGCACTTTACCCCTACCTGACGCCACGGCGGACATTTTTGCCTCAAGTGCTAATAATTGGGGGGGGAAGCGGCGCTTGCTACTTTTTCTGTCTTGCTTCCAGGCAGGCGTTCATTGTTTCAAAGTCTCGGAGAGTCATACAGAGCGAGTTAGATTTAAACTGGCTGCCTATTCTGCTGTCTCTGTTTTGCCTGTTCGGGCCCAGATTGCACGAATTTCCTGGCGGCGTTTGTCCACGGCCTCAATCAGCGCGGCTCTCTTGTTCGCATACATCATTCCCCATAATCCGCGCGGGCCTAAAGCCCTCGCCAATTGCGCGTCGCCGCCTACTATCGCCCATGGCGCCAAGCGATGGAGGCGCTTCATCATATCGGCGACACCGTCCTCGCTCACTTTGATGGCGATGGCTCGCCGGCGTCTGTCGAAAGCCTTGACCATCTGCTGCCGCGATATTGTGATCACTCCGTAAAGTTTTCTGCGCTGAGTGTAGGGCGCGACCCAAACAATGTCATCCGCGCTCATCAGGTCGAATGAGTTGCGCTCTATCGAAATGAGCCAGCCAGGTAAAACGAAGGCGCCCATCCGTCTACTTTTGGGATCGATCAGCGCCAGTTGCCGGTCGATGTCCTCAATCAGTTTTGGGATACCTTCCTTTGCGCGGACGGATTTGCGCAAACGTGCGATCGGGGCGGCAGCCATATAGTTGCGCATCATGCGAATGGCGCGCCACAGCAGATAAATCGTCACTATCGCCGCCAAGGCTAGTCCTAGACCAAGAGTAGAGCGCGCCAACTCGACACTTGCCCCGGTCGTGAGGAGCACAGCCGAGATAGGAATGCTCCCTCGTCCCGCGGTCCAGATGTCAAGCTGCTTACGCGCACGCTGATAATAGGGGCCCGTCTCACTAAGCTCACTGGCCCAAGCGAAGAACTGGGGCGGCAGGGACTCTTTCGATGTCTGAACCAAGTACGCGCGTTGACGAATGAGCACGAAATGGTTGGTGATCGTAGTGCTTCTGCGCGTCCGTGTTGTGGTTTGAAGGAGATGTTTGGGCGCTTCCTCCGCCGTGAAGTCGAGCCAGCGTCCGTAAAGCGTCGCAGACTCTGCTTTCGACAGCTGTGTCAGCGTCATGGGTTCTGGGCCGTGGATAACTCGCTCGATATAATCGCGGGAAACAACGAGGACACCCGCAAACAAGAGGATGGCGCCGATCGTAATTGCCAGGGCTATGCCGCGCATGCGCGAGACCAGTTCGCGGACGGTTAATGGAGGACGCATGGACATACCTGCCTTGATCGTAAAACCCTGTGTGACGCGAATATTTTGAGCCACAAGGCATTGGCGCAAGGTTAAGCTGTCCGCAAGTTTACGCCGCCACAAAAGCGGGTCCGCGCGCGGGATTGCAGGAGATGCTCGCTGCCGTCCCCAAGTCCACAGATGGCCAAGGTTTCTTCGTCCTTTCGGCGGCGTTCAGCGTGAAGCGGGCGCCCAGCGCATCCTTTGGCGAAACCACGAAATCGCAAGGCCATCTTCTATTGCCGAACTTCCAGGGATGCCGTGGATCGCCGCGATTCCCGGGGCGCACAGAAACGCAGCTAACCAGTTCGTTCAGGCGAAACAGTCTTGGCAGAGCGCGAGCGCCAAGCTATGCAAGTCTGGATTGATTCTGGAGCCGCCATGACCGCCCAAGACTTCCCGAAGCCGCGCACGGACCTTGCGCCCAACACCGCCGATTTCGAGCGTCTGCCTTTTGTGAAGCCCACAGGCTTTCGCGAATACGATGCGCGCTGGCTTTTCCCGCAGGAGATCAACCTGATGGGAATGCAGACGATCGGCATGGCCATGGCGACGCTGATGCGCGAATACGGCGTGCCCCCGCGCATCGTGACGGGCCATGATTACCGCTCCTATTCGTCGAGCATCAAATATGCGCTGATTTCAGGCATGCTGGCCGGCGGCGCCGAGGTGCACGACATCGGACTCGCGCTCTCGCCGATGGCCTACTTCGCGCAATTTGCTCTTGAAGTCGAAGGCGTGGCGATGGTGACGGCGAGCCACAACGACAATGGCTGGACCGGCATCAAGATGGGAATGGCGCGGCCTCTCACCTTCGGGCCGGATGACATGAGCGCCTTGAAGGGCCTGGTGCTCCAAGGCCGTTTCGCCACTCATGAAGGCGGCTCCTATCATTTTCATGGGGAGATCGGCGAGCGCTATATGGCCGATCTGGCGAACCGCCCGCGGTTCAGGCGCAAGTTGAAGGCCGTGGTCGCGTGCGGGAACGGCACGGCGGGCGCGTTTGCGCCGCAGGTGCTGACGGCGCTCGGTTGCGAGGTCGTGCCGCTCAACGTCGATCTCGATTACAATTTTCCGAACCACAATCCTAACCCCGAAGCTCTCAAAATGCTGCATGCGGTTTCGGACGCTGTACGGTTCTCCGGCGCGGATGTGGGCCTTGCGTTCGACGGCGACGGCGACCGCTGCGGCGTGGTGGATAACGAGGGCACTGAGATCTTCGCCGACAAGGTGGGCGTCATGCTGGCGCGCGATATCTCCGCCCAGCACCGCGACGCGAAGTTCGTGGTGGACGTGAAGTCGACCGGACTTTTCACCACCGACCCTGTGCTGCAGAAGAACGGCGCGCATACGTCCTACTGGAAAACCGGCCACTCCTATATCAAGCGCTACAGCCACGAGACGGGCGCGCTTGTGGGATTCGAGAAGTCCGGACATTTCTTCTTCAATCCGCCGCTCGGCCGCGGCTATGACGATGGCCTCGTATCCGCGATCGCCGTTTGCGATATGCTGTCGCGCAACCCCTCCAAGAGCATGGCCGACCTCTATCGCGACCTGCCGAAAACCTGGCAGTCGCCGACGATGTCGCCCCATTGCGCCGACGAGAAGAAGTATGGCGTGGTCGACAGCGTGATCGCACATTTCAAAGCCGTCGCCGAGCGCGGCGGGAAATTGGCCGGCCAGCGCATCCGCGACACTGTCACCGTGAACGGCATCCGCATCATGCTCGAAGATGGAACGTGGGGCTTGGTGCGCGCCTCTTCGAACAAGCCGGAACTCGTGGTTGTGGTGGAAAGCCCGGTGTCGGAAGCCAACATGCGCGCGATCTTCGCCGAGCTTGACGCACATCTCGCCACCTATCCGGAGATCGGTGAGTATAACCAAAAGATTTAGCTCGCCCCGGCCCGGAATGTTGATGAGAACAAGACGAGAACAAAATCTTGGTCCCGTTCATGTCCGGTAATGCGCTTCATTGCGGTGATAATCTCTGCGTCCTGCGCGCAAGCGTGGCTGACGAAAGCGCGGATCTGATCTATCTCGATCCTCCGTTCAACTCGAACGCGACCTACAATGCGCTCCTCAAATCGCCCGTCGAAGGGCAGAGCCAATCCCAGATCGAAGCCTTCGACGATACCTGGCGCTGGAACGGCGCGGCGGAGGACGCTTTCTGCGAGGTGATGCGGTCGCCAGACTCCGGCGCGGCTGACATGCTGCGCGCCATACGCTCGTTTCTGCGTGACAACGATATGATGGCTTATCTCAGCATGATGGCTGTGCGGCTCTTAGAAATGCACCGCGTGCTGAAGCCGGACGGCACGCTTTATTTGCACTGCGACCCGACGGCGAGCCACTATTTGAAGGCTCTGCTGGACGCCATTTTCGGGCCGGGGAATTTCGGAAATGAATTGATCTGGAAGAGGATCAATGCGAAAGGGCTTGCTTCGACAAGGTTTGCAAAAAATCACGATATAATTTTGCGATACACGAAGTCCGGCAGTTGGACTTGGAATCCGGTCTATACGTCTCACGATCCAGATTATATTGAAGCGTTTTATAAATATGCCGATGCAGATACGGGCCGCCGTTACAGGTTGGCGGATTTAACCAATCCCAACAAGAATAGACCGAATTTAACCTACGAGTTTCTTGGCGTTGTCCGGGTCTGGCGCTGGACGAAGCAACGCATGGACGAGGCGCTTGAAAAGGGGCTGATCGTTCAAAGGCGGCCGGGATCGGTGCCGGCCCTGAAACGCTATCTGGATGAGCAGGAAGGCACCCCCGTCGGCGATGTCTGGGCGGATATTCCTCCCGTTCCGCCGGCGGAGAGGCTCGGTTATCCCACCCAAAAGCCAATGGCGTTGCTGGAGCGGATTGTGTCCGCCTCATCGAACGAGGGCGATCTGGTGCTCGACCCGTTTTGCGGATGCGGGACGACTGTTCATGTTGCGCAGAAACTCAATCGGCGCTGGCTGGGGATCGATGTCACGCATCTTGCAATCGATCTGATCGAAAATCGTCTGCGAAAGGCTTTCCCGGGCATCCAGTTCAAGGTTCACGGCTTTCCAGGAGACTTATGACAACCGCCGAAAGTATTGACCGCTTCCGTTGTCGCCCCGCTCCTGTCTGCATGACGGTAAACCCCGGCGGGGACCAGTAAGCGACGCATTATATTATTGTTTATAAAGACCTTCATTCGCCCCGATTACTGGATGCCGCCTTCGCGAGTGTGAAAAAAACGGCGCGGGCTCTTTTTATAATGGCTGGGCTTGACCCGGTCATCCAGCAAACAATTGAATCTGCAGCCTTTTTATCTGGATAGCCGCGTCATGCGGCTATGACGACGCAGGCAGAGCACCAAAGCCGATTTCACACGCTCCTTCGCGGACAAGACACAAGTGCGGTTGGCGTCAAACCCATTTCGGGTAGGCTCTAGCTCCGCTGCGGTTTCGGCGGCTGTCTGTTTCGGAAAACCTCCAATCTAAATGCCCGGCACAAGCTAACGCTTGTAACTCCTTTTATGCAGCATCCACCGTCATGCGCCCGTCGGCTGTAATGGTGGATCGCAGAAGAAGGCCTTTTGGATGCCGGTTCTTAAGATCGCCACTGCGAGAAGCGCTTTGCTTCGCGGCGCAGCGACGGCCCTTTTTGCGCCGATGCCTTCCCGCTTTTGCTTAGCGGGCCATCGCGATGCCGATCCTGCAGTCTGGCCAGAGTTTCAGAGACCTCGCGAGGATCGGGGCGATCCATGGAGGAAGTGGCGCCGCCTGTACTTTCAGACGTGGTTGCATTTGACTTCTTCGCGAGATGATCATGAAAATTCTTTTTTTGGATTTCTCCAGGTGGACGTTCGATACCAGGACACCATTGCACAGGCCACTTGGGGGCACCCAGTCTGCGGTTGCGTATTTATCCGCGGCTCTCGCGGCTGCCGGCCATGAGGTTGCCGTCCTTCTCACCGGCGACGCGGCTAAGCCAATGGAGGCCGATGGCGTCCGTTTCTTGACGCTCCCATGTGATACCGAAACCTTGAATAGCTTCGATGTCGTCGTACTATCGACCTCCGCTCACGCTCAGACCGTGCGAGGAGCGGGCTGCGTTCGCCCGCTCGTGCTTTGGTGCCAGCACGATTTCGATCAAACGGCGGTGCAGGCGCTGCAAGCCGCCGCAGAGCGCGATCTTTACGCGGGTTTTGCCATGGTCTCTGAGTGGCAGAGTGAGCGTTATCGCGCAGCGTATGACTTGGATCGCAGCCGCATGCGAGTGCTGCGTAACGCAGCATCGCCTGTGTTTTTCGCCCAATCCAGGAGCGATCACTGGTTTGAAGCCGGCAGATCCCCGGTGCTGGCCTACACCAGCACACCGTTTCGCGGCCTCGACATTCTCTTGGTGTCGTTCCCTGCTATCCGCTCCCGCTTGCCGGGCGCCGAACTGCGGGTCTATTCGAGCATGACAATTTATGACCTTGATACCCCAGACCCGTTCTCATCGCTCTACGAGTTGGCTAAAGTCTTGCCAGGAGTGACATACGTTGGTCCCTTATCTCAGGCGCGTCTGGCCGAGGAGATGCGGCAGATCGACATCTGGTCCTATCCCTGCACTTTCGCGGAAACCTCTTGCATATCCGCGATCGAGGCGATGGCGGCAGGGACGCTGCTGGTTACTACAACTGAGGGGGCTTTGCCGGAAACAACTGCTGGTTTTGCGAAATCGGCCACCTTCAGCTCCGGGTCTGCCGGCATAGCCGCGACCGAATACGCGGAGCACTTGGTGCGGGCCGTCACCGCCCAATCTTCCCTCACAAAAAAAGCGGCCGAGAGTCTCGATATGCAGGTTACGTATGCTCGGACCCATTACAACTGGACAGACCGAGCGGCAGAGTGGGAGGCTTGGCTCGACTGCATCCTGTAAAACCAACGGTCAAATCTTCTGACCCGCTCATGTCTTGCCCGCGAAGGCGGGCATCCAGTAATTGAGACCATAAAAGCTTTGGGCATCAATGGCATAATGCATTGTCACCAAAGACTTTCATAGTCCCGATAATGCCCGCCTTCGCGGGCAAAAACAAGTGGGTCAGTAATTTTAGCGGTTGTTTTAACTGCATGTAATCTCGCAAATAGTCTGGAAATTTACCATGAAAATCAATCTAGGATGCGGCGCCGATTACAGGCAAGGATGGCTCAATATCGATCGCTACGAGAGTACGCGCGCAGATTTGATCTTTAATCTCGAACAGACGCCATGGCCGCTCGAAACTTCTGGCGCAGAGGTTGTTCTACTCAAACATGTTCTTCAGCAACTCGGTAGCCGAACTGATAGATTTCTAGCGATCATCTGCGAACTGTATCGAATATCCAAACCGAACGGGCTTGTCGAGATCCATGTCCCACATCCCAGGCATGACGACTTCCTCGGCGATCCTGCGCAGGTGAGGCCCATTCTACCCGAGACGCTGCGTTGTTTCGATCTTGCTTTGGTTGAGGAATGGCAGGCGGCGGGTTCTCCTGTTTCCGCGTTGGCGAAATATATCGGGGTCGATTTCGAAACGATCCATGTGGAGTATTTTCTCGACCCCTATTGGATGGATTTGCGCGTCAAAGGCGAAATCGACGATCAGAGCCTGGCCCGGCAAGTGCGCAGCAGCGCCAACGTCATCCAGTGGATAAAGATAGTGCTGCAAGCGCGCAAACCATTTGCTCCCGGACGTTCGCTGCAGAAATATGGCGCGATATGCCTCCACCGCAATGGCGGTCTCGGTGACGTGCTGATGGCGCTGGGCTGCGCCAAGGCCCTGCATCTCATAACTCGCAAACCGATTTTCCTCAACACGAATGAGATATACAAATCCGTCGCCGCTACGTCGCCCTTCCTTACCGGCATAGTCACCAATCAAGAGCAATTTGCCGCCCTGGATGATCGCTTCGCGAAAGAGGGCGGTGTCCGGCACGCCCACCTCAACCCAATCACATTCGGCCTCGCCGGCACACATCAGATCGACGCCTACTTGGCCGAGTTCGGCCTCCGCGCGACAGCGGAAATGAAGGACATTGTTCTCGATGTCACATTGGGGCAGGCGGAGGCGGAGAATTTCCTGCGGGACCTGCCTGAACTCGCGCCGGGTCAGGCTCGTGTTCTAGTCCACCCGATAGGAATGGACGTCAATCGATCTTGGCCGCGCGAAAAATGGGAGGCGCTCGCCCAACGTCTTTCGGACAGCGGCGCTCAGGTCATTGCGATCGGGCGATCGACCGTTGAATTCGGCCGGCTCGCCTCCCCGTCTGTTCATAATGCGATTGATGCCTTAAGCCTTGCTGGCACGTTGGCGCTCATGGCGGTTTCGGATGTTCTGATCGCAACCGATAGCGGGCCGGTCCAACTCGCTGCTGCAACCGGAATCCATATCATTGGCATCTACTCGGTCGTGCGCGGCAAGAACCGCCTGCCCTTCCGCCGGGGCAGCGCCGAATGGCGAAATATCGCGGTCGAACCCGATTGCGTGTTCAAGCCCTGTTACGACAAGTTTTGGGAAGAGTTAAAAAAGGACATCACGGCCGGCGTGAAGTCAAAGCTCGTTGCTGAGCAGTTGCAGGGATGGTGTCTCAACAGCGACTATCTGGTCTGTCTGCGCAAGGAGATTTCGGTCGATAAGGTCTTCGGCGCCTATCTGAGCACTCGTCCCGCCTCGCAAATACCGCCTGATGTCCTCGCTAGGTGATTCGCAGGAATGATTCCGAAATGACTCGTCCGGTAAAAGCATTCGGGCGGATGCCGAGGCCATGGAAAATCTGGCGCCGGGTGAAGGAGCCTCAAGCACTGTGCACGAAAACTATTCCCATCCGCCGATAAAGAAGCGGTTCTCAATTTGAGATTACATCAATTAACGCTTCTATGCGGTCGAAACAGCATTTTAATTGAGAAACTACACGGCCGAATTGCAATAAGTCATGCTTCTAATATCTCTATCTCGCTCTGATCCCGAAAGCAGTCCGCCGCCTGGGCTGATGATCTGTAAAGTATTGCGCCTATGATATGGTAAAGGCTGCTTGCGGGCATATGATCCACCGCTGGGACGAAATCCCTGCTTAGGCGGTCTACCCAGCCTCCGTTTAAATTCACCGGCGTAAACATCGAGAGCAGGCGAGTCATGTGATTTTCGGCCTCCGCCGCGAAGACAGGTCTTCCTGCAACAGCTTCGGCATATAACGCCTTCACAGCTTCGGTGTGCGGCCAACAACGGAAATTGTCCTCAAGTGGGCGGCCTGTCTCGGTCACAGCATCGAATATGAAGCCGTTGGCTTGGTTACATCCGGAGGTGCTGGCAAACGTTACGAACCGGTCTGTAACCGGCGATTGATCGACGCCGCATAATTTTTCGTGCTCGCGCAAGAGCCAAGCCCACTCATAGAGATGTCCTGGCTCAACGCGATTTTGACCGTGCGAACGCCACGGCGACCAATCAGCTCTGAATTCTTCAATAAGAAGGCCGCTATGAGGCTCAAGAAACCGCTTAAGTGCGAAGCTCACCAATGCAGAAGCGCGGTTGAAATAGCACTCCTTCCCGGTCGCCTCAGCCATCGCAAGATAAGCCTCAAGCAGATGCATCTGCGGGTTCTGGCGACGGACACTATCCTGAGGAGGCGCCGTGTCAGCGAGTGAACCATCCGGCTGGGTAAAATGGCGATCCAGAATTTCGAGAATTTCATCCGCCAATTTCAAAATATGCGATGACGTCGTCAGCCTGTACATCCAAGCCAAAGCATAAAGTACAAATGCGTGTGTATAGAGGTCTCGGGTTAAGTCAACTGGCTTTAAATCTTGACTGATAGAAAAAACGTAACCTGGGGCGCCGTCAGGAGAGCGGTAAAGCTGGATAATTCTATCGAGGCAGGCGTCGAGAGCGAACGGAGTCCGGTAGAGACCTATTAGCGACGTTCTGCAATAAGTAGCAATCTGGCGGGCCTGTACCATGAGGCGGCGAGCCGGCGGTTCCAGAGGCCTCCCTTCAAAGGTAAGACGCTCATGAAACACCGCCGCTTTGTTGCAGTAACCCGCGGTCGCCCATAAGGGGAGGGCCAGGGTTTCAGCCCAGCGCATTGCGGGGCCGCCATCGCCGATTCTCATAACCCGCCCCATCATGGGCGCATGCGGCGTACGAGAAATGTCGTCGATTTGTCGGGCACCAGCGGCACGAGGACGACTTTGCCTCCATGCAACTTTACGAAATCCCTTCCGACAACCTGTTCCTCTGTATAATCGGCTCCCTTTACCAGGGTATCTGGCACGATAGCCTCGATCGCATGATAGGGGGTGTCCTCGTTGAAGATAACCACAAGGTCGACCACGCGGAGAGAACCAATGACGCGAGCACGGGATTCTTCATCTTGTACCGGGCGGCCTATGCCTTTAAGCTTGCGCACCGAAGCGTCTGAGTTCAGCGCGACTATTAACCGGTCACCCTCGGCTGCTGCAAGATCAAGCAGGCGTATATGGCCCGGATGAAGCAAATCAAAACATCCATTTGTGAAGACAACCCGCTCGTTATTGCGGCGCCAGAAGGCTGCAATCCTTGCGGCTTCAGCCAACGGCACAATCCGCCCGCGATCGAACATATGAGAGGCGGCGGGTGTTAGCGCTTTTTCAATGTCGTCTCGGGTGACAACTGTGGTTCCTAACCTGGATACTGCGATGCCGGCGGCCTTGTTGGCGATTTTGGCGGCTTCGTCGATTGGATAACCCGCCGAAAGCCACACAACGAGAGCGGCGAGCGAGGTGTCCCCCGCGCCAGAAACATCGGCGACCGCTAAAGACTCGGTTGCAAAATGGATCGCGCCCACATTTTTTTGCCAGAGCGTCATACCCAGCTCTGAGCGCGTTACAAGGACGTCGCCGCCAAACTGCTCTGAGGCGTGTTTCGCCGCCGCGCAAATTTCTTGATCGGTATCTACGGGAAGGCCAGTTGCAGTCTGTAGCTCCAGCTTGTTGGGTTTAATCAGGCAAGCTCCGCTATAGGCCCTGAAGTCATTTCGCTTTGGATCGACAATAACGGGGATACCTAGGGCCCTCGCCTTTGTCATAACCTTGTCGATCAGGGGCTGAGAGAGAACACCTTTTGCATAGTCGGATAGAACAACAAGCTTGCTTAGAGAAACCGCCCGCATGGCGGCCTCCATCAACTGTTGCGCGGTAGACGCGCTCAGGCCAACCGGGGTTTCTTTGTCAACGCGCAGGAGTTGCTGCCGGCCAGCTAGCAAACGCATTTTTGTTGTTGTCGGACGGTCTTCATCCGCGATCAGTCCATCGGTCATCACCTCTGGATAAGCGCCGAGGTCACGGCGTAAATCCTCCGCTGCTTGGTCTTTGCCCACAACGCCGACTAATGAGACGGCGCCTCCCATTGCGGCAATGTTGGCCGCAACGTTTGCGGCGCCGCCCGGCGCGGACGAATTTTCCCTGTGCAGCAGGATCGGCACCGGGGCTTCAGGGGAAATACGGGCGACGTCCCCCTTTACATATTGGTCCAGCATCAGGTCGCCGATCACGGCAATGACAGGCCCAAAATTGCTTTCAATCATCCGATCTCCGAATTGGCTAAACACCTTTTCCTAAAATGTGAAAAACAAAGGTGTCCAAATTTTGGGAGTCAAAAAGATAACCGGTTATTCCAGCTGCTTCCGCAGCCCTTATGTCGCTCTCTTTATCGCCGATCAGGAAGGAGGAGGGGATGTCGATACCCAGGTCCGCGATCGCCCTGACGATCATTCCAGGGCCCGGCTTGCGGTCAGGATGATCCTTCTTGTAATGGCTAATGACGGCGTCCGGATGATATGGGCAAAAGTAAATAGCATCGATTATGCCGCCTTCTCTTTGGATTTCGCGGCAAAGCTGCTCGTTAAATAGCTGCATCTGATATTCTGTATATAATCCTCGTCCAATACCTGATTGATTGGTAACAACTATAGTGATGTAGTTGGCGTCGTTTAGCCGTTTTACGGCTGCTCCGGCTCCATTTATCAACTCAAGATCTTGAAGACGATAGGAATACCCCTTATCGACATTCAAAACCCCATCACGATCAAGAAACGCAGCCGATCTGAGCCTTGCGCGATTGGTTATTGAGGGCATTGTTGCACTCACCACAATCACTCAAGGTCTTAACTTAACGGCTGCGGACAAATTGCTCATGTGCTGCTGCCTGACTTCCATGGACGCTCCAGCATAGTGCAATATAATCGGATCGACCGACCCGTCATTATCCTTGGTGCGATTCCAGAGGTCGGCTAAGGAATTCCACGCTAACGGGAGCCACTCAACCTTGGCGAGATATTCCTCTATCGCCTCGTTGCTTTCAATGTTCCCTGTCAGTTCGCAGCGATATCCAAATAAATCCATGGCGGCGGCATTTTCCCACCAGGGATGGTCGATGTACTGAGACATGCTCCATAATTTGTTCAGAAAATTTATTGACCACTCCGATTTGCGGATCATGAACACGCCCATATTCGGCCGATCAACCGCAAGATAGACGCCATGCCGCACCGAAAAGCGACAGAATACGTGAGATACCAGGTAGAAGTCTTTGTCGTCCTTGATGACGCGAGAAATATTCTCGTCGAACCGGACAAAGCACGCGTCAGCATCTACCCAGAAAACAAAGTCTGGGCTGTCATTTTCCTTGAAAATATCGAGAATAAGCTTCAGCTTGCCCCATGATGCAGGACGCTCCGTGGATGGAATCGGAAAAATCCCATAGTCCAATTTATTCAGGGTTGCATAAACAGCGATGGAACGGGCGGAGATGTCCCCGACGCTAGCAAATTTATCATCGTATGCCGTGATAACCTTGATGCGTGCCATGGCGCAATATTTCCTTTCTGTTTCTAGCTATATGTTTCTGGGATGAATTTGCTTGTTTTAAACTGGTCGATGACGCCGCCCGGCCACCAAAGCGCGCCGCCCCGAACAAGGAGAGAATAGCACGTTAAGTCGACAACCCAAGATTGTACATGATTGTATCTGCGAAGCTAACAGGTTTTGCTTGGACGTTCTTAGTTTCCCACCGGCCTGCGGCCGGCAAAACAGGCGGCGGGTTCATGTTTGCCGCCTGGCAAGCTGTTTTGGCATGGAAAAAGGTTCCGGCGCGCGGCTGCGGCATCACTTAAGGTTGAGATCCCGCCCGCCTTATTGCCCGCATCATTGCCCTCTAGTACACCGTAAAATCAACATCCAGCTTCCGGATAGGGCCTATCCCATGGTTTTGCGGTATCGGATCATTGCGTGCGCGGTCTTCGCGGCCATCACTTTCCTGAACGGCGGCGCAATCGCTCAAAACTCTGCGCCACAGGCTGCGCAGCCAGCTTCCGCCGCCGTGCAGCCCGCCAAGCCGGCATTGCCGCAAATCGATACCGCTGAAATCAACAAACGCGTCAATGAAAGCGTTGGCGCCGATATCCAGACCAAAGTCAAAGCGTGGCAGAAAGAGCTCGATCGTATAGAGGATGAGCTTCACAAGCCTAATCTTCGCTATAGCGATTTGAATGGCTGCCGGGACGACCTCGTAAAACTAAGAACGGACGAAGAAGGCTTCGGGAAAAAGCTGGAGCCGCCCCTCACTGCAATTGGGGACCAGGTTCAGAAGCTGCCGCCCGCACCGGTTCAGGATCAGCCGCCGGAGGCGGAGCAGGCCGCGCAGTTGCGCGCCGAGCTCAACTTTCATCTCGGCATTCTCAGATCCGCGCAAAGCACGGTTGACGCCACGCATTTTCGTATCGAACAGCTCATCGACCTGATCCAGGATATCCGGCGCAAGAACTTCACCAACAATCTTTTTCAGCCCGTTCCTGGCGTGTTTTCAGCGCAAACCTGGGAGCACGCGGCGGATTATGCGAGCCTCGCGGCGATACGCATAGAGGGCTTGGTCAAGGATTGGTGGAACGGCTCCACGGATAAGCAGGAGTTGAGCTATCTGGCCGCTATCGCTCTAGCTCTTTTTCTCGCGCTTAGTTTTCTTGGGCGGGTTGGCGTCGGCAGGCTTAGGTTCTGGCGCGACGCGGGAGCGCCGCCATTTTGGCGGCGGGCTTCGTCGGCGGCGGGCGTGATCCTCTTACGGTCGCTTCCAGTCATCGTCCCCATTGTGTTCCTTTACAATGCGGTCGAGGGTGCGCAGCCGATGCCCGAAAAAGTGGGGTGGCTTTTTTACGTGGGGGCGCGCGCGCTTTTCATAGTTGTTGTTGTGCATGCCTTGATGACGACGGTCCTTGCGCCGGCAAGGCCGCAGTGGCGGCTGATCCCAGCCTCTGACCGTGCGGCAGCCCGCATTTCAGGATTGGTGCTCACGCTCGTGCTTTTGTACGGGCTCACGACATTCGCCTATATAGCGGCGAAGATCGTGCAAGCGCCTTTCACGCTGACGCTGGCGTTGACCCTACCGGCTAACCTCATCGTCGCAGGTCTCGTCGCCGCCATATTGAAAACTCCCCTGCAAGAGAAGGACGCGGAGGGTTTGCCTTCGCTGACGTGGCTCCGCATTCTGCGTTTGCCGCTGTGGGGCGTCGCCATCGCCATCGTGGTCACGGCCTTTTCCGGTTACCTGGCCTTATCGCATTTCATCGCGCAACAACTTATCGTCACCGGCTCAATTCTGGCCTTGGTTTATCTCCTGCTTCTTTGGGCCGACGGCTTTGGCCAGTCGATGAGCGATGAGCATTCGTCCGTTGGCTCCTGCCTGAAGAAGGTAGCGGGTCTCGATCAGGACCACCGCGAAAGGCTTTCGGTTCCCGTCAGTCTCCTTCTTAAGTTTCTGGTTCTGGTTACGTCGGTTCCGTTCATCCTCCTCCAATGGAGCTATCCCTGGCCGGATATCATCGAGTTGTACCACCAGCTCTTTTTCGGCTTCCGCATCGGAAGCACGCAGATCTCGCTGGCCGCGATCCTCGCCTCCATCATTGTTTTCATTCTTGGCTACTTTGCCGCGAAGCTTTTTCAAGGGTGGCTTGATGCCCAAGTGCTGAAGCCGGCCGGCTTGTCGGGCGGCTTGCGCGACTCCATCCGCACCGGCGTCGGCTATGCCGGCGTTTTCGCGGCGGCGCTGCTCGCGCTCTCCTACGCGGGCTTTAATCTATCGAACCTCGCCATCGTCGCCGGCGCGTTCTCTGTCGGCATCGGTTTTGGACTTCAGAGTGTCGTCAGCAATTTCGTATCGGGTCTTATCCTGCTGGCCGAACGGCCCATAAAAGTGGGCGATCTCGTGACGGTGGGAGGCGAGGAGGGCTATATCCGTAAAATCAGCGTGCGCTCGACCGAGATCGAGACTTTCGACCGCGCGCATGTGCTGATCCCGAACTCATCCTTCATTACGGACAAGGTGAAGAACTGGACGCTGCGCAACAACACAACGCGGGTGACGATCCCGGTCGGCGTGGCTTATGGCAGCGATCCGCGCAAAGTGAAGGCGATCCTCTTGCAGGTTGCGCAGGATCACCTCAACGTGATGACTTCGCCTGAGCCGTTCGTCGATTTCGAAAACTTCGGCGCCGATTCGCTCGACTTCAAGTTGTACGCCTATATTTTCGATCTGAATAAAGGCATCAGCACGAGAACGGATCTCCGGATAGCGATTTTGGAGGCCTTCAAGGCTGAGGGCATTGTCATACCGTCGCGGCAGACCGAAGTTACTCTCCGCGAGTTCGATTGGTTGCGCGACGCAGTGAACCAATATATGGCGGTTCCCAAGAACGGAAACGCTTCTGGGAATGGAAGCCACGCGCCGGCGCCCGCCACCGGCAAAAGCGAAGAGGTTTTACCGGGATGACTATTGGGAAAGCAATCGAACAGCTTGAAAGCTTCTTTCTTTTTGTGATCGCGCTTTTGACCGTGGTTGGAGCGGTCAAGGAGATATACTTGATCCTAGGCAAGCGCGATGTCGGCCTTCAGGATCTTCTCTTGATGTTTCTTTATGTCGAGGTGCTCGGCATGGTCGGCGCGTATTCCAACAGCAAGCAAATTCCTATCACACTGCCGATCTTCATTGCGATCACCGCTCTGGCGCGGACAGCGATTTTGCAGAAGGAGCAGGATCCCTTGCATATCATCTACGAAGCGAGCGCGATTCTCCTTCTCGCGATCGCTTCGTTCATTGTTAACATCGGGCCGCAACATCTTGCTCTTCGCCTCACCAAGGATGGCGAAAAACTTGTGCCCGACCGGGAGCGTTACGAATAACGTAACGCTAAACCTTTGTCTTCGCGACGGCTGGAACCTCGTGGCACGGGCTCTTCTCGTGCTTCAGAGCCTTCTTGCCCTCTGGCGGCTTGCCCTTGAAGAAGTGCGCCGTTGCGATGGCGACCTGCGGCTGGCCTGGGCCGTTCGAGATTTGCTGAATGCCGTCCTGGTACCATCCGTCGTATTTGCGGGTGACGGCCTCCTCGCGAGCGCGGCACCAAACGACCGCGGACAGGTCGGCGAAGGTGAACTTATTCGTGGTCGCCGCCGCGAGCCGGAGCGTGTCCTGACCCTGATCGGTCACAACAACGTCCTTGACGGTGAAGATCCCCGCCTGCGGCATCTTCGAGGTATCGACCGCAGCCGCCTGCAGTGACGGCTGATCGGCGTTCGAGGCGCAGCCAGCAAGCGCTAAGGCTATGGCGCAAGGTAAAGCGAAAAGTTTCATTGTTATACCGATGTTCGATCCCGTTGACACTTCCAGGCCGCCAGCCCCATTGGCGCACCGTTTACCAAAGCGAGCGTGCGGGGCGATTCTGGGCGCTTCTGTGGCTTTTGCATGGGTTTTCAACTTTGGATTTTCTGCTGCAACCTGGACGGCGCCTGGCCAGGGCCGTGCTTTATACGAAACCCGCCATTGCAATCGCGGACCGTTCGCACGATAATCTGGTATACCAAGGGGGGCCGCAGGCATGCGGCTGAGATCGCGCTAACGGCCTGATTGGATTTCAGGCGACTTTATAGGAGCCGCGCGACAACCCATCGAACCTGATCCGGTTAGGACCGGCGGAGGGATGGTCTTGTGACAGATTTGGCAGCTCAAGCAATAGTTTCCAGCCTTTTGGAACCTGGCGAACGCATCGTCTGGCTGGAAAAGCCGGAGCCTTGGGCCATAGCCCGCCGCCATGCGTTCCCCCTGGTGTTTCTGGCGGTCTGGACCGGCGCCCTGCTTACTGCGGCTTGGAACGACTTATTTTTCCCGAAGCCGAACCAAAATAACCCTGGCTTCGCCCTCACCGTGATTCCGTTGATGCTCAGTTTCAGCACAATATTTTGGTACAAGTTCCTGACGCAGTTTCTAAGTTCCTGGCATACGATATACGCGCTAACAGACCGCCGGATAATCGTAGCGGCCGGCAACGAGACGCTGAGTTACAGGTCTGAGCACCTGGGGGATATCTGGCGGGGGATGGGCGACGCCAAGCGCGGCTCCTTGAATTTTTGGGGAAGAGCTTGGCGGGTCAAGCGGTTCGGGGGGTTTCCCGATAAACATTACCCGCACGGCCTTTTCGGCATCGCCGATCCCGGCCGTGTCAAAGCTCTTATCCACGAAACTCTCATCAAGCCCCAGAACAGAGGAAACGCGACATGAACGCGCCCATCGACCCGAAAAACGTCAAGCCCGTGCAGGTTACGACGGGCTCCTTGCCTGGATCGCGTAAGGTCTATGCCAAGGTTGAGCCAGACCTCCGGGTTCCCTTCCGCGAGATTGCGCTGCACGAGAGCAGCGGCGAGCCGCCCTTCCGCGTCTACGATACAAGCGGGCCATACTCTGACGAGACCGCGGCGATCGATGTCAACAAGGGGCTGGATCGCCTGCGCGAGCCTTGGGTGAGGGCGCGGGCCGTCGAGCAGTATGCGGGGCGCGAGGTCAAGCCCGAGGATAATGGCAATGTCGGGGAGGCGCATCTCGCCCGTGAGTTTACGCATCGCTATCCCGTCTACCGTGCCTCTAATGTCATGGCCGGGCTTGACCCGGCCATCCAGGCGACGGAGGCGGGTTCGGCATCCCTGGATGGGCGCCTCAAGGGCGGCCATGACAACAAAGGTGTCACTCAGCTCGAACTGGCCCGCGCCGGCGTCATTACCCAGGAAATGATCTACATCGCGCATCGAGAAAATCTCGGGCGCGTGGCGGCGTTGGAGGGGGCAAAGGAAGCGCTCGCGGATGGCGAAAGCTTTGGCGCGGCAATCCCCGAGTTTATCACCCCGGAGTTCGTGCGCTCGGAGGTAGCGCGCGGGCGTGCGATCATTCCGGCCAACATCAATCACGCCGAGCTTGAGCCGGTTATCATCGGCCGCAACTTCCTCACCAAGGTCAACGCGAATATCGGCAACTCAGCCGTCACCTCCTCGGTGGAGGAGGAAGTGGAGAAGATGGTGTGGGCGATCCGCTGGGGTGCGGACACGGTGATGGACCTCTCGACGGGGCGCAACATCCACACCACGCGCGAGTGGATCATCCGCAACGCGCCGGTTCCCATCGGCACCGTGCCGATCTATCAGGCGCTGGAGAAGGTGAATGGCGACCCGGTGAAGCTCGACTGGGAGGTCTATAAAGACACGCTCATCGAGCAATGCGAGCAGGGCGTCGACTATTTCACGATCCACGCCGGGGTTCGGCTGCGCTATGTGCCGCTGACGGCGCGGCGCGTGACCGGCATCGTCAGCCGTGGCGGCGCCATCATGGCGAAGTGGTGCCTCGCCCATCACCGCGAGAGCTTCCTTTATGAGCGCTTCGACGAGATTTGCGACATCATGCGGCGCTACGACGTGTCGTTCAGCCTCGGCGACGGATTACGCCCCGGCTCTATCGCCGACGCCAATGACGCCGCGCAATTCGCCGAGCTTGAGACGCTGGGCGAGTTGACGAAAATCGCCTGGGCCAAGGGCTGTCAGGTGATGATCGAAGGCCCCGGCCATGTGCCGCTGCACAAGATCAAGGTGAACGTCGAGAAGCAGCTCGCGCTCTGCGGCGAGGCGCCGTTCTACACGCTGGGGCCGCTCGTCACAGACATCGCGCCCGGTCACGACCACATCACGAGCGCCATCGGCGCGGCCATGATCGGCTGGTTCGGCACGGCGATGCTCTGCTATGTGACGCCGAAGGAGCATCTCGGCCTGCCGGACCGCAACGACGTGAAGGCCGGCGTGATCGCGTACAAGATCGCGGCGCACGCGGCCGACCTCGCCAAGGGCCACCCCGCGGCGCAGCTTCGCGACAACGCGATCAGTCGCGCCCGCTTCGACTTCCGCTGGGACGATCAGTTCAATCTCGGCCTCGACCCTGAAGGCAGCCGCGCCATGCACGACGAAACGCTGCCGAAGGAGGCGCACAAAGTGGCGCATTTCTGCTCCATGTGCGGGCCGAAATTCTGTTCGATGGAGATCACCCAGCAGGTGCGCGATTACGCCGCGAAGCTGAACGAGACTCCGGAGATGGCGGCGAAGGCCGGCATGGAGGAGATGGCGGGAAAGTTCAGGGAGATGGGGGAAAAGTTGTATGTTGAGACCGGCGAAGGGCGTGGACCAGCGCAATAACGCCACATCTAACGCGCTTGTTTGAAAATGCCGCGCCCGAACTTTCAGTTTGGGCGATAATCAGCAATTCTGCCTGTGCATGAGATGCGTTAACGATGATTACCGCGCTGTCGCTGTGGACTATCATGGGGGAATGCTTTGGCTCTGGATCGGCGCCCACTCCGAGTGTGATCGTTTGCTGAAGTAAAACCTATCGCTATAGGTAGATCCGAAGCTGTCATAATCGCCCACTTCGACAGGACGAAGCCACGAGCGTGAGGGTGCGTCACAAGGCCGACGCCGTTAATCTGAATTTGACCGGCCACGAGATCGCCGAAAGGGAAGCGGCGACCAATAGCCGTATCAGCCCGCTTCCGCAGCCCGCCGCGCGCGGGCGAGCAGCGACACGCCCGTTTCCTCGCCGAAGCATTGGTCGAAGTCGTCGCATTCAGCGCAGCTCGGGGCGGTGCAGAGCGTATAAGACGCATCGCTGCAAATGATCCGGTACAGGAATTTCTTCCACTTCATATCGTTCGTATTGCGCATGGCGAGCGGCTTGAAATGGCGGCTCATCAGTTCACTGAGGTCGCCGCGGTTGCGCAAGCCGAGGTCTTGCCAAAGGTGGTTGGGCCGCTGCGCGCGCCGGGCGATCATCGCGGCAAGGCGTGTTTCGAACGCGGCGCCCGATGTTGTGCAGCGCTGGAGAAGGTCGAGAAGGCAGTCCTCGTCCGCAGTGCGCTCCACCGCGTGGCGGGCCTGGGTCAGTTCTAGGTGTGCGCGGGCGGCGGGGAAAAACCGCGCCAGGAGATCGTGAAGCTCCGCCGAGCCGAGCCCGGCGGCGTCGCTGAACGGGACGCCCTCCTTGTTGGCCTCGCAGAACGCAATCGCGACAATTGAGGCCGCGACATGAGCGTCGAACGCATCGCATTCGAGCGAGCGCGCATGCATCAGCGCGCTGTAGAGGTCATCTGGAGAGGCAAATAGCTTCTCGAAGCCCCCCTCATCCTGTCCTTCTCCCGCTAGGGGAGAAGGGACGATGCAGCATCGTCCAAATTCGAGGCCGAACTGCAGAGCGTGCAATCGCGCGCCCTGTCCCCCACTGTATCCGCTTGCGGATGCGGTCACGTTCAGCGGCGAACTCGCCAAGACGGGTTCGCCGGGAGTGGGCTGGAGTGAGGCGGGACTTTCGGCTAACATTTGGCGCCTCAGTACTATTCCAGCGGCGGCGGCGTCTTCGAATGGCTCTGACAGGCCCTCGGACACACCCGCGCGCACGCTCCGCAGCCAATACATGCGCCGGCGTCGGCCATGGTCATGATCTTGCGCTCGAACTCATCGTCGTCATCGTCCTCATCGGCGTCGCCGTCGAGATCGACCAGCTCGCCATCCTCTGTCAGGCCCTTCAGCGTCATGACGCTGCGGCCGCAAACCTTGAAGCAGCGTCCGCAGCCGATGCAGGTCGCGTTATCGATCCCAACGAGGTATTCGGGCTCCCAGGCCCTGCCATCGCGCGTAGAACTATCCATCGCCCCTTATCCTTCAATCATCCGCGGCTCACGCCGTCTCCAATTGTTTCAACTGCGCACGTTTCTGCTCCAAGGCCGCGAAAGCATCGTGCGCGCGTTGCGCCACTTCGAGGATTTGCTGCCAGTTGACGGGCAACTCCTCGGACAGATCGTGCAAATCCATCTTGGCCTGCGTCGCCCTTGGTGAGAGTTCTCCTGATTTCCGCTTTGAGAGCCTCGATCTCGCTCATGTTTCCTCGCTAGTATTTTGCGACTTCGGGAAATTTCCCGATCATTTCGACGCCGGCGGTGACGAGCTTGTCACCCTCCTCGGCGAGCTTGCCGAGGCTTTCGAAACCGAAGCGATGCACGTCGCGCAGATGCTTGTTCACGACGACGAGGCGGCCCGCCGTCAGAACCATGCGCCCGAAGCCCTCGTGATGCATCTTCATGATGGGCGAGACCATGATGCCGGTCGCGCGCTCGATGGCGAGCCCGACCGCGTTGTAAAAGAGTTCAAGCCGCCACAGCGTCTCGGGGTCGGGGTCTCCGATAATGGGGACTTGCCGCCGCTTCTCCTTATCGATGATATAGGGCTCAAGCAGATCGAGATCGGTTTTCTTGTCCCAGGCGCCATGCGCATCTTGCGCACGCCACTGCTTGATCAGCTCATTCAGAAAAACCGAGTCTGGAACCTGGGTTTTCTCAGTCGCTATTGCATCAACCATGTGCGGCCTCATCCTCGAAATCGAACTGACGCTCCTGGCCTTTCAGAAGCGCCTTGCGCAGCCATGGCGGCGGGTTGCCCTTCAGCACGGCCTGAAGCTTGTCGAGGAGGCTGGTTATCTCCTCCGGTTGGGGAACCTTGATCGGATGAATGCCCTTCTGGACGACGCGCGCCGCTCCGGACCCGCCAATGGCGACGACGTAAAGGATGGAGCAATCGTGGATCGCCTCGATCTTCGGGGCGAGCTTATCCTCGTTGCCGTCCTCCTGAAGGCCCTCCTCGAATTGGAGGACTTCCAAAAGTTTGTAGCCCTCGGCCGAGATCTCGTAGACCGCGATCTTCGAGGCCCACCCGAAATGCGCGTCGACGCGCTTCAAGTCTTCTGTCGCAAACGCGATTTTCATAGTACCGGCCCTTTCCTTTGTCTCGTTCTCAGCATTTGATGCCGTCCTAATGAGCCGCAATCGGCTTGCCGTGATCATCCCCGTCGCCGTGAGGCGCGCGCCAGGTTTCGGGCGTGGGCTCATGCACCTCCGCCATGAAAATGTTGCCGATCTCGAAAATCAGGTTGCGTGTGCCGCGATATCCCACGGAAAGCTTGTGGGCGGCGCCGAGCCGGTCGAAGGTCGGGAGGCCATAGCGGAACAGCGGAATGCCGAGCCGTTCGGACATTTGCCGACCGTGACTATGGGTGACGATCAGATCGCAGCCCTCGCCGCGCATTTCGAGGTCTTCGAGGTCGCCGATCAGCACCTCGTCCGTAGGGATTTTTTCAAGCACCGGCGATTGCGTGGTCGTCACGGCCGCGCCGATTTTGCAGCCCATTTCCGTCAAAAAGGTCGAAATGCTGTAAAGGAGATCGGGCTCTGCGCCGATGGCGATCGTCTTGTTGCCGAAGTGGAAATGCCCATCGAGCATCGCGTCGAGAAGCTGGCTCCGCTGGCGGCGGATTTTGTTCGGGACCGGGCGTCCGCTAATCTTCGACAGGAACGCGATAAGCGCGTCATTCGGAGCAAGCCCGGTCAGCCGGTCGAACAGCCGGAACGGAACGCCGGCTTTCTTCTCTAGCGCCGCCGCCGCGGGACGCATCTGCTCGCCGATGGCGATGGTCCAGGCCGATTTCCCCATGCTGGCGACATCTTCCACTGAAATGCCGCCGATTGTGGTCGGCGTGAAATCGTCCGGCATATGCCCGTCGAGAGAGCCGGAAAGGTCGGGAAGGATCAACGGTTCGAGACCGAACGCATCGAAAATATCGCGCAGCTCATCGAGATCGCCGGGCGTAATGTGCGAGCCCGGCAACAGGTTGACACGCTTGGCGTCGCGCGGCGCGTCAGCGGGGGCTTCGACGAGCTGCTCCACCGTGCGCGTCACGGCCTTCGCCCAGCCGTCCTGAAAAGCGCCGTCGAAATCCGGCGTCGAAACGAAAACGAGCTTCAAATGATCGAGCTCTGGATGGCTCTGGCGGATGAGCTTGATGAAGCCATCCACGTCATCGCCCTTGATCTCGGTGACGCCTGTGGAGCAAATGCCGATGATCGCCGGCTGGGTTCGAGTGGCGATGGTGACGATGGCCTGCTCCACATTCTCATAGCCGCCAAGAACAGTCGCCACCTCGCTCATGGCCGTGGTCTGCATCGGGATGGCTTCCCGGAAATGGCGGACGAACAGCACAAGCCCGAACGAGGTGCAGCCTTGCGAGCCATGCAGCAGCGGCATGCAGCTCTTGATCCCGAGAAAGGCGAGCGCGCCCCCGAGCGGCTGGCTCATTTTCAGCGCATTGACCGTACAGGCTTTCTTCGAATGCTCGACTTTCGCCATGTCCGCCTCAAGCCGCTTGATTTATTGGAGCGTTTGGAAGATCCGCAGCGGGTTCCCCCTCACCCTGTCCCTCTCCCACGAGGGGAGAGGGAACGCCGTTGCAAGCGCGAGCTACCCCCTCTCCCCTTGCGGGAGAGGGCTGGGGTGAGGGGGTTTTTGCTGCGATTTCATTCCCTCGACGATCCGCTTCCTTAGCCGCGTATATAGGCGTCTGCTCGAATGCCGGGACTTTGACGCCGTTGATGCGTTGCAGGATCGCGGCGATGCGCGGGACGCAGCTTCCGCAGCCTGTCCCGGCCCCTATGCACGCCCTCACATCGTCGACGCGAAGGAGCTTGTGCGCCCGGATGGCCTCCTCGATGTCAGCCTCGTCCACCTCTTTGCAGTTGCACACGCGGCTGGTCCAGGACACCTGAACCGCGAGCGCCGCCTCAGCGTCGTTCGCGGCAGCCTCCTCGGCGTTCGCCTTGTCGGCCAGTTGCTCCCAGCTCACCTCATCCCAAGGCGCTGGCGTGCGCACCTGCTCCCACACGGGGTTCGACAGCGCCTTGTCGATCTCGCGGACGAGAGCGACCATGCCCTCATAGCCGGCATAGGCGTAATGGCGCTCCTGGTTGATGTCGAGCCAGGGCATCTTGGCTTTCAGCGCGATGAACTGCGAGCGGCCGCCCGAGAGCATGATGTCCGCGCGCGCCTCCTTCAGCACCTTGTACATTTCGCGCGGCTTCATATCGTCGATCATGTGGGCTTCCTCGCCCATGATCTCCTTGATCCGCTCCTTGTCTTCTTTCGTCGATTTCTTAACGCTCGTGCCGGCGATCTCCATGCCGCCTTCCTGCAGCGCGGCCACGACCGACCATGATTTCACGCCGCCGGTGATAAGAAGGACCTTTTTGCCTTGAAGCCGTTCGCGATAGGCCGCGATGCCCGCCCAGGCGCGCTTTTCCTCCCGCTCGATCACGGCTTCGGTGCGCGCGATCAGGCCGTCAGGCGCGCCCTGCTCCACAAGCAGGCGCGCGATGTTGCGAAGCGAGTCGCTCATGTCGCCAATGCCGTAGAACGAGCCTTCGAAATAGGGGATGCCGTAGCGCTCTTCCATTTTGCGCGCCACATTGATCATGGCGCGGGAACAGACCATCATCGCGGCTTTCGCGCGATGCGAGCGGGCGACCTCGTGGTATTTCGAGTCGCCGGATATGCAGGCGAGGATGCGGACGCCCAACTCGTCGAGCAGCGGCTTCACCTGCCACAACTCGCCAGCCACATTGTATTCGCCGATGATGTTGATGTCGTAGGGCGTGGTGTATTCGGGTTCCTCCGTGCCGATAACGTAGTCGAGGAGCGCTTCGCCCGCGAGCTTGTTGCCGAGAGTTTTCGCTCCGGCGAAGCCCGGCGCGTTCACCGGAATGCAGGGTTTCCCGAACTTCTCCGCCGCCTTTTTGCAGACGGCCTCCACGTGATCGCCGGTCATGGCCGGCACGCAGGTCTGGTAAACGAAAATCGCAGGCGGATCGTATTTCTCGACGATTTCCTTGATGGACCGCCAAAGGCGTTTCTCGCCGCCGAAAATCACATCCTGCTCGCTCATGTCGGTCGTGAAACTCGTGCGGTAGAGCTTCGAGCCTGAGGATCCGCTATTTCGGTTGTCCCAGGAATGGCCTTCACAGGCGATGGGGCCGTGAACGAGGTGAGCGACATCGGTGATGGGCTGGAGCGCGATTTTCGCGCCGTCGAATGCGCAGCCTCCCGCGGCGCCGCCGGGTTGCAACTGTTTCGTGCAGCCCTTTTTCCGCTCTTTTTCGGACTTCCCTTGATTAATGCCGCACCCAGGCTCGTTGAAAACGTCCTGGATTTTATTCGCCAGCGTTGTCATCGGCGCCTCCTGGAGCATCTTTGAGCGTCATGGCCGGGACCCTCTATGTCATGGCCGGGCTCTGACCCGGCCATCCAGCATTGCAAGAAGGGCGCCGGTTGTTTCCCTGGATGGCCGGGTCAAGCCCGGCCATGACAGTTGGACTCAGCGGATGATGTCGAAGCTGTAGTCAGACTTGCCGACGACGTTGCTGTTCCGGTCCATCTCGTCGAAGATCTTATCGAGGATCCAGACGAGCACGTTCAGGCTGCCCTGATAGCCCCACACCGGATAGCGGTGCCAGTGATGGCGGTCGAAGATGGGGAAGCCCATGCGGATCAGAGGCGTGCCGGTGTCGCGCTCCAGATACTTGCCGTAGGTGTTTCCGATCAGGAAATCCACCGGACGCGTGAAGAGCAGCGAGCGCATGTGCCAGAGGTCCTTCTGGGCGTAAACTTCACAGTTTGCGCCGAAGGGTGAAGCCGCGAGAACCTCCCGCATCTTCGCTTCCCAGGCCTTGCCGCCATTGGTCGACAGGATGGTTGTCGGTTCTGCGCCAAGCTCAAGAAGGAAGCTGGCGACGCCAAGGCAGAGATCGGGATCGCCATAGATCGCGAACTTCTTGCCGTGAATATGCGCGCTCGAGTCCGCCATCGCGTCTGCAAGGCGCCCGCGCTCCTTCCTCAGAGCCGCCGGGATCGGCTTGCCGGTGATGCGTGAGACCTCCATGAGGAACTTGTCGGTCCCGGTCAGCCCTATCGGATGGTTGAACGCGACCGTCTCGTGGCCCCAGGTTTCGGCGTAGCTCAAGGTCTTCTCTGTGCAGAATTCCTGCATGGAGATCGTCGCCTTCGCATGAACCGAAGCCGCCGCATCTTCGAGGGTCGTGCCGCCGTCATACATGCGGAACTCGCCGTCCGTAGGCGTATCCCACACGTCGCTGTTGTCGCCCATGATGGTGTACTCGACGCCCATCAGGTCGAAGATGCGCTTGATCTCGCGCAGGTTTCCGACCGTGTAGCCATCGAAGCCGCCGAAGAAGTTGATCTTCCCGTTCGGCTGCCGCTCGGCCTTCGGCTGGGTTCCAGCCTTGCCGTTCCAGAAGTGATCGAGAATGCCCTTCATGACGTTGTCGTAGCCGGTAATGTGGCTGCCGACGAAAGCGGGAGTATGAGCGAAAGGAACGTCGAACTCAGCCGGAACGGAGCCCTTTTCCTTCGAGGTTTTGATAAAGGCATTGAGGTCGTCGCCGATGACTTCCGCCATGCAGGTGGTCGAGACGGCGATCATCTTGGGCTGATACATCTTGTAGCTGTTCGCAAGCCCGTCGATCATGTTGTTGAGGCCGCCGAACACAGCCGCATCCTCGGTCATGGACGAGGAGACGCAACTGGTCGGCTCCTTGAAGTGACGCGAGAAATGGCTGCGATAATAAGCGACGCAACCTTGGCTGCCATGCACGAAGGGAAGCGTGCCCTCGAAGCCGACTGCCGCAAACACTGCGCCGAGCGGCTGACAGGCTTTCGCGGGATTGACCGTCAGTGCTTCGCGAGCGAAGTTCTTCTCCTGATATTCAGGCGTCTTGGTCCATTCCGTGACGCGCTCCACTTCGGCGAGCGGAGTTCCCTCTTCGAATTTCTCTCTCTTATTCTCGAACATCTCCCTGTATTCCGCCCCGCGGAATAGCTCGAAGTGGTCCAAAACTTTTTCAGCATTCTAAGTCATAGTAGTCCTCTATTCCTTTGGGCAAACCCCTCACCCCAGCCCTCTCCCGCAAGGGGAGAGGGGGAGCAGGCTGCGGCCTTGCAACGGCGTCCCTTCTCCCCTTGCGGGAGAAGGACAGGATGAGGGGAGTTGCGGCCGCCCATATCTGTTTCTGCTAGAACGGCGCCTTGGCGAGTTTCAGAACGGGCGAGTTGATCGCCATGTCCATGTCGCGGGCGAAGATGGCGAAGCCGTCATAGCCGTGATAGGGGCCGGAATAATCCCATGAGTGCATCTGGCGGAAAGGCACGCCCATCTTCTGGAAGATGTACTTCTCCTTGATGCCGGAGCCGACGAGGTCGGGCTTCACCTTCTCGACGAATTTCTCGAACTCGTAGCCAGTCACGTCGTCGTAGATCAGCGTGCCGTCCTTGATGTAATGGGTCGTGCGCTGATAATCGTCGTTATGACCGAACTCATAGCCCGTGCCGACGACTTCCATGCCGAGGTCCTCGTAAGCGCCGATCACGTGGCGCGGACGCAAACCGCCGACATACAGCATCACCTTTTTGCCTGCGAGGCGCGGACGGTATTTCTCGACCACCGCATCCATGAGCGGCTGATACTTCGCGATGACCTTCTCGGCGTTCGCCTTGATCGTGTCGTCGAATTGCGCGGCGATCCTGCGCAGCGAATCCACGATTTTGGTCGGGCCGAAGAAGTTATATTCAACCCACGGAATGTTGTACTTCTCTTCCATGTGCCGGGCGATGTAGTTCATCGAGCGGTAGCAGTGCAGCACGTTGAGCTTCGCCTTCGGCGACGCCTCAAGCTCCATGATGGTGCCGTCGCCTGACCATTGCGCGATCACGCGAAGGCCCATTTCTTCGAGCAGGATGCGCGAGGACCATGCGTCGCCGCCGATGTTGTAATCGGCCAGGATCGCGACGTCGTAGGGCGTGCTCTCGAACCTTGCGGGCTTGTCGGCCGTCTTTTCAAACACCCAATCCCGGATGGCGTCATTGGCGATATGGTGGCCAAGCGACTGCGACACGCCGCGGAAACCTTCGCAGCGGACGGGTATGATGGGCTTGCCGTTATATTCCTTCGACTTTTTCTTAGAGACGGCCTCGATGTCGTCGCCGATAAGCCCGATCGGGCATTCCGACTGGACCGAGATTCCTTTGTTGAGAGGAAACAGCTCCTCCACTTCGTCAATGAGCTTCGAGAGCTTCTTGTCGCCGCCGAAGACGATGTCCTTCTCCTGGAAGTCGGAGGTGAACTGCATCGTACCGAAGGCGTCGATGCCCGTGTGTCCCACGTAATAGTTCCGGCGCGAACCCCAGGAATACTGGCCGCAACCAACTGGGCCGTGGCTGATGTGAACCATGTCCTTGATCGGACCCCAGACCACGCCCTTCGAGCCGGCATACGCGCAGCCGCGGATCGTCATCACGCCCGGGATCGATTTGATGTTGGACTTCACGCCGCAGTCGGGCTTGCCTTCCTGGTAGCTGCCAATGTGCTTCGCACGCCGCTTTGCTGTCTTATCCGGATAGACTTTCAGGACCTCCTCAACGAGTTCCTTGTTTCTTGCCTTGATGTCTTCAATGTTTTCTTCGAGTTCCAGGCTCATGCCGCTGGCCTTTCCAAACCGTAAATTCTTTGCTTCCGGCGCCGCCCTTCCATGTTGAAGAGCCGCGCCGGATGCGTGTCGATGGCCTGAACGGCCTTAGGGTTACGCTGCTTCCGCCGCGAGTTCGGCGGCTGTCTTGCCGACAATGCTCTCGTCGACCGTCTTCAGGATGCCGTGCTCCATCAGCATGTCTTCGAGTTCGTCCATGGTGATCGGGGTCGGAATGGTGCCATTACCCTGATTAGCATGGACCCTTTCCGCCAGGTTGCGGTAGTGTTGGGCTTGCACGGAGTCCGGCGCATACTCGATCACCGTCATACGGCGCAGCTCTGCGTGTTGCACGATGTTGTCGCGCGGCACGAAGTAGATGAGCCTGCTGCCGAGCTTCGCGGCGAGGTTCTCTGCGAGTTCCAGCTCCTTGTCGGTCTGACGCTCATTGCAGACCAGGCCGCCTAAGCGCACGCCGCCGGAGTTGGCGTATTTCAGAATGCCCTTGGAGATGTTGTTGGCCGCATACATGGCCATCATCTCGCCGGACATCACGATGTAGATTTCCTGCGCCTTATTCTCGCGGATGGGCATCGCGAAGCCGCCGCACACCACGTCGCCAAGCACGTCGTAGGAGACGTAGTCGACATCGTCGTAAGCGCCATTTTCCTCAAGGAAATTGATGGCGGTGATAACGCCGCGGCCTGCGCAGCCAACTCCCGGCTCAGGTCCGCCCAATTCCGTGCATTTGATGCCTTGATACCCGATCTTCATCACGTCTTCGAGTTCGAGGTCCTCGACGCTTCCTTGCTCGGCCGCGAGGCTGAGAATGGTGTCTTGGGCCTTTGCGTGAAGAATAAGACGGGTCGAGTCTGCCTTTGGATCGCAGCCGACGATGAGGATCTTGTTCCCCATCTGGGCCAGCGCCGCCAGCGTGTTTTGGGAGGTGGTCGACTTGCCGATACCCCCCTTTCCGTAGAATGCGATCTGACGCAATCCCATGCGTGTCTCCTTCGTCGTCGTAACTTCGCGACCGGCCGCCAAGGCCGGGCGCACTCCTCTCATCGCCAGTGGTCGAAACGCCCAACGAGCGCCGTCGCTTTCGTTTGCGGGGCTTCTGCTCATCCTCGGAGGGCGGAGCATCTGGCAATTCCTCGCCCGCAGCGTCCTTTGAGCAAGCGCCGTGCCAACGACATAAAAAGCTGTTTTTGAAGGATTTTTTTGATTCTTCGTCGAATCGCGCAGAGCCACGGCGTGTTTCAAAGCCGACATGCCGCGGCGGCTTGTATGAAAGCGGACAGGTTGGCGCATGCCCGTCGGCCCGGAATTTGCAGCGCGCCAGAGAAGTCAATGTCTCGAAGAGGATCGGCATGCAGATCGGAGTCGATACATCCCGTGCAGTTGAGAATAAGCGCGTGTTCGTGGTGGCGGGTGACGATATCACGCGCACAGTCTTGCAGTTCATGCTCGCCGACGAAAACGAGACGCATGAGTTGCCCGGCCTCGCCGCGGCCTACGCCAAGGCCGAAGACTGGAAGCCCGATCTGCTGATCCTCGGTCTTGAGATCGTGGAAGCACAAGGAGCCGCAGTTCTGCAGGAGATCGCCCGGCGATTGCCTGAAGCGCGGATCATGCTGATAGCCGAGCCCGGTCAGGACTCGCTGGCGCAGAGCTATCTGAAGGCCGGCGCGCATGGCGTCATGACGAAGCCCTTCACCGTGGAGGGAGTTCGCCAGAAAGTGGACACCATGCTGGGGCGCGAAACGGGCGCGATCGTCAACCTCTAGGCCGTCCCGCCGGGGAGAGATCGCGCTCAAGCTGTGTGAAGTCCGACAGGAGCTGTCGCTATTGCGACAAACATGGTTCCATTTTCGGGGCTGTGCGTCGTAAACTTCGTGTTATCAACGCGCTTGGCGCGTTTGGTACAGACGTTGCTAGAAACCCCCTCGATGGCTGAGACAGAGCTCAAAACCATGTCATACTTTTCGCAAATCGGCGGCGCTCCCGCCGTAGACCGCATCGTGGAAGAATTTTTTACCCGGATGGAGGCTTCACCGGAAGCCCGCTCCGTTCGCGCCATGCATAAGGACGATCTCGCGCAGACGAAATCCGTCATGAAGCGCTATTTCAGCGAATTGCTTGGCGGGCCGATGGAATTCTCCGAGGAGCGCGGCCATCCTGGCCTGCGGATGCGCCATGCCGGCTTCGCCATCGGGCCTTCCGAGCGAGACGCTTGGATGCAGTGCATGCGCAAGGCTCTTGAGACCGTGGTGAAAGAGCAAAGCCTTCGCGAACTCATCGAACAACGCATTTCACAACTCGCGGACTGGGTCCGCAACGACGAGGAAAAACAACATGACAAAAATAAATGATACGGGGTTCGCCCGGCTTGAGGCGGAGGGCCGCCTTGTCAATCCTGTCCTGAAATCCCCCACCCGCAAGGCGGGCCGCTTTGGATTTCGCGGAGACATCGCTTTGAAATTCGCGCCGAAAATGGCCGACGAGGCGAGGCCGCCGGAGCTGAAAGTCGAGCAGGTGATGGCGATAGCGGAAGAGGGCTCACCCACGATACCGTTTTTCACGGCCTATTTGCATTCGTTCGAATATTTGAAGACGCTTGCCGAGGTTCTGGGCGAGACCCTGTCTCCGGCTGGCAAATATTTCCTCTACTGCAACAACATCGATCTTTTGAAAAGATACAGTGTGCATTATCACGGCGCTCACTTTTATGTGCTGCCGATCGACGAGGCGGGCGTTTATAACGAGCTCCTTGAGCTTTTGTACCTCGAGAAGGGCACGTTGAAAAAGCTCGATACAGCCGGCAAACTCGACGCGGTGGCTGACGCGGCCCTGACATTCGAAGAAAAATTTCCAGAGATCACCTATGAAGAAGGTCTGACCCTCATGGGGCCGGTGCGCAACAAGAACGAAAACAGGCCCGTGTAGAGCCCTCAATAAGCTGTTCGAGAGCGCGCTGCCGGTGACATTCGGCAGCCCCTCTTGGCCGCCATCCCACTGCGGGAGGTACCCATGACTAAACCGCCGCGTTTGCGTGCCGTGGCGCGTAGCTTTCGAACCGCCTTCGCCGTAATCCTTGGAACGAACGAGATCGCCTCGGCTATCGCTGTCTATTTGCATCGCTCGGGGTGGTGCACAATCCTTTCGCACGATCCATATCCGCCCGTCATCAGGCGGCGCATGGCATTTCACGATGCCCTGTACGGAGACCGGGCTGAGGTGGATGGCCTGCCCGGCTTGTACGCCGAAACCACCTTAGAAGCCGCCACCCTGCTTGGCCGAGGCTCCTGTGTGGTTGTCACGCGGCTTGGGCTGCTCGACCTCATCCCAATGACCCCAATCCATGTGCTTGTGGACGCCCGGTTACAAAAGCGCGAGGATGTTGCGGACATCCGGCACCTTGCAAGCCTTACCGTTGGACTTGGACCAGGATTCGCGGTGGCCACAAACTGCGATGTGGCGATCGAGACGCGCCCGGCGAAAAATGGAACCATCCTTTATTCCGGCCGTACCGACGCTGCCGATGGCGAAGCGCAGCTTCTTGGCGGCGCAGGGGCAGAGCGTTTCATCTATGCCGATACGAAGGGGCGTTGGCATAGCGCGGTGGATATCGGAACGCGGGTGTTTAAGAATTTTCCCGCCGGTCTCCTTAACGGCGCTCTGGTTCCAGCGCCTTTAGACGGGATCGTGCGTGGCATTGTGCGGGACGGCGCGGAGATCCCTGAGGGGGTGAAGCTTCTGGAGATCGATCCGCGCAAGCACGCGTGCTGGACTGGGATCGACGAACGGGGCCGCGGAATTGCGCGGGCGACTATGAATGCGATTGCGTTCGAGCACGCGCGCCGGGTAAAGACCGGAGCCGTCGTATCCCTCGTATGAAAAGGCGCCACCCGCATTATCGTCATCCCCGAAAGGAATGTGTGAAAAAATCGGCATCACCCTCTTCCGTCATGGCCGGGCTTGATCCCCGGATCAAGTCCGACGACAGGCCCGGCCATCCAGTAAGCAATTGAAATCCAAGCTTATTCTCTGGATAGCTGCCTCAAGGGCGGCTATGACAACTTACGTAGAACCGATTTTTTCAAACGCTCAAATGCAGGTGGCGCCGACGGAACGACTGTCACCCCGGAAATGCCGGAGGCATTTTCCGGGATCTTGCTATTGTTGACGCCTAAGCTTTTACGATCCCGGATATGGCGCGAGCGCCGTTACGGGATGATGAGAACAGAAAGCGTTTCCTGGATTGCAATTCCGCCGAGAGGGAAAACCATGGCGCATGTCATCTTCTGGGAGAAACCGGGCTGCGCGGGCAATGCCAGACAAAAAGCCTTGCTGCTTGCAAGCGGCCATACGCTCGACGTGAGAAATATCCTGACCGAACCATGGGAGGCGGAGCGGCTTCGCAGTTTTTTTGCGGCGCGGCCCGTCGCCGAGTGGTTCAATATGTCGTCGCCTCGTGTAAAGTCGGGTGAAGTAAAACCCGACGCTTTGCACGAAGACGAGGCCCTGACCTTGATGCTCGCCGAACACTTGCTGATCCGCCGGCCTTTGATGGAGGCCGAAGGCCGCCGCGAATCCGGGTTCGACCCAGCTGTAGTAGGGGCCTGGATTGGGCTTGCCGAAGCCCGCGTTCCTGTCACCGACACATGCGTGCGCGAAGCCGCGGCCGCAAAAGGGGAGGCCGCACCCTCATGCCCCGAACCGTGATGCACGATCCGCTCACAGGCTCCATTGGCGCGCTTCAGGGCGCGTCAACTTTCGAGGTTCAGGGCATCCTCGCAAGTTTCGCCGGGAAGAGGCTGAAGGCGGGGTTGCGGGTTGCCGGCGTCGTCGAGATCGCGGAGCCTTCCTCTGAGGGCGCCTGCGGGCCGCTTGCTTTGCGGGAAATCGGGACCGGCGCGATGTTCCCGATCATGCAGGATTTGGGATCGAGTTCGACGGCCTGCCGCCTCGATTCCGCGGGTCTGGCGGCGGCATGCGGAGCGGTGCTCCAAACCATCGAGCAGGGCGTCGATGTTGTGATCCTCAGCAAATTCGGAAAGCTGGAGGCGAGCGGAGGCGGTCTTCTCGATTGCTTCGCGGCGGCCGCAGTCGCGGGCGTGCCTTGCATAACGGGCGTCGCCCCTGCCTTATCTCAACCGTTCCTCGATTTTGCAGGTGAGTATCTGCAATGGCTGGACGCGAGCGAGGATGCGCTCGAAAGCTGGTGGGCCGCGCGTGTGCGGCTCACGGGAGCTAAAGCAAGCGAAGCGCTTATGCCGGTCAATCCGCTTTGATGCTCACGGCGACATCGGCGGGTTTCGCAGTATAAGGCCAGGAGGACACGATCAACCCTGCGCCGGCCTTCACATATTCGCCTGCGTTCGCTGGAGAAATTCCGCCCGCGGCGGCGAGAATGGCGGGAGATGCTGCGGCGCGAGCACTGTCCCTGACAGCGGCCACTTCAGCCGGCGCCATCTTTTCGAGCTGGATGATATCGAACCCCGCTTCGATCGCATCCCGCGCTTCGATGAGCGTTGTCACCTCTATGGCGAGCTTTTTCTCCGGCGCTTCATGGCGCAGCCGCGCCGCGATCTCCTTGAAGCTGACGCCGGGCAGAAAAGCGCGATGCTCGGCGAAGACGAGGATTGTTTCGGAAAGACCGAGCCTATGAGGCACGGCGCCGCCCGCCCTGATGGCCATCATGGAGAGCTTCCGGGTTCCCGGCGCCGTCTTCCTTGTGCAGGTGACCCGGATATTTCCGTCCACGGCTTCCACCGCGTCAACAAGGGCGCGCGTGGCCGTCGCGATGCCGGAGAGGATCTCGGTCAGAGTTTGCGCGGACTTCCATGATGCGTGAAGTGCTGCGGCCGATCCCTTCGCGGCCACAAGCAGCGAGCCTGCCTTTGCCCCAGACCCGGGAGCCAACACCAACGAGGCTTCCGCCCCTGCGTGCCTCATCATATCCGCTGCGACGTCCGATCCCGCCACAACCATGTCCTGGCGCGCGCGAAACTCCATGACGCCCGGCTTGGAGCCGATCCCGAGCGCAAACGTCGTGAGATCGCCGCCAGGAACGTCCTCAGCCAGCAAGCGCTCGATAAGGGAAGCAGGAAGAGACATATAAGGCCTTCCCGTCATTGTAGGTTGCAGTCCCAAGGAAGGAGCGTGTGGAAAATGGCGCAGTCATAGCCGCGCTTGACGCGGCTATTCAGCGAAAAATGCTGCAACATCAGTTGTTTGCTGGATGGCCGGGTCAAGCCCGGCCATGGCAAAGGGGGCAATGCGATTTTGGCGCACACGCCGTCGCGGGCATGACACAAGCGTGTTGCTTCCGGCTTCATGACGCGGTTTCCCCCAATCGCGCGGAACGCGGGCGCTCGCAAGTCTAAGAGGCCAGCGCGGCGACCGGCGGCGTCTGCTCCCTTGGGCTTTCGCCGGTGAGAAGCGCCGTGAACTCCGCAAGAGGCATCGCGATCCGCTCGATATGATGCAGCGCGAGGAACTTCGCCTCGTTGCGCGTCAGCTGTTCCGGCAGCACGGCCCAATGGCGATCGGAGGATCGCTTGATGACCTGCGCCGCGAAGATGCGCTCGATCTGCGTAGAGAAGCGGCACCCTAGAAACACAAAGCTCCGGCCTTTGCGGATATTCTGCACCGCTTCCGGGATTGGCGTCTGTATGTCGATTTCGGTCAGCACCTCGACATAGTCGGTATCCGAAACGAGGAAGTTCGCCGCTGGCTTCACCGACCCCAGAGGCTGATAGAGAAGCGGCCTCCAGGTCTCGGCGTCAGCGCCATCCCGGCGTTCGCCGCCCGCGAAGTAATGCACCCAAGTGCCGAAATGCTCGGACTGGCTCACGCCCTGCACGATGCCCCATCCGTCGCGGCCGGCCAGCGCCCTTTGCGGGAGATCGTCGTACCAGGCGTGGACGATCAGCCTCAGAGCGGGAACCGAAGCGAGGTAGCGATGAAGCGCCGTTGGCTGCACGTCGGCATTGAATGCCTCCACCATCGCTTTCACGACCGTTTTGCGATGCTTGAAGTTCTCAATGAATTGCGCCGCCGCCGTGAGGTTCTTACGGATCTTATGCGGCACGCTCGCCTTCGCAGTGAGGCGATCCACGAGAACCTCCGGCGATGCAGGAAGAGGGCATCCCGCCTCGGCGAGCCCCAGCACGCCTGGGCCGAGATAGGGAATGGCAAGGCCGCTGCTGAGGCTCTCGCGGATCGTTTCGACCGCTTCAGTTGTCATTACAAACTCCCGCTCAATTGAGCGCTAACGCTTTCAGCGCATTCAGTTGGTCGCTCTGGACGCGAAACACTCCGCGGCCGCCGGCCAGAGGCTCATAAACGTCAGCGGCTTTAATGCTCAGCCGTTTGAACCACTCCTGAGCGGTGAGGCTCGCGGGCCTCTCGCCAATTTCCGTGACCGTGCCATCGGGGGCAAAGCGCACATGGATCAAAATCTGGGCTTCAGACATCGTTCTCTCCTTCTTTCTACAAGCCTGAGCCGAAGCCCAGAATTTCAACCGTCACATTTTCGGAGCCGATTACGGCTTGGCACGCCAGGCGGGATTTCGAACCGACGCCAATGATTTGGTCGAGGCGCTCATTCTCGGCGCGGGCCATCTTCGAGAGGCTTTTGCGGCCGTCATGAACGAAGATGTGGCAGTTATCGCACTCTGCTTTGCCTCCGCATTTGTGCGGGATGTCGATATTCGCCGCAAGAAGCGCAACGAGCACGGTTTGTCCTTCGGTGGCGTCAACGGTAGTCCCCGAGGGCAGGATCGTCAGTGTCGGCATCGCGATATGTCTCCCAGATAATCAATAGCCTTTGTCACAACGAAAAAGGGCCGTCACGGCGCGGGCTTGCGCGCCGCCAAGACGAGGCCGGTGGCATCTCCCGGGTTGGAGGTCAGACGCCAGCAATGGCTGCCGCCGTCGACGAGATAGAGGTCGAACTTTGCGTACTCCCGGTATGGGGTTTCCAAGTCGAGGTCCGAGGGATCGCAGCGCGTGACCGTCAGCCTCGGGAAGGCCTTGCGCAGCCCCGCGATAGCTTGCGCGTCCGCATCCGGCGCCCCGAGCAGCGCATCGATCCCGGCTACGTCTTCGGCGCTCAAGCCCATGACAGCCTTCGCGGTTTAGCTCCGCTTGCGGATGCGATCACTTTGATCTGCAAGGTCGCCGAGGAGTTGTCATAGCCGCGCTTGACGCGGCTATCCAGAGGAGCACGCTGAAACATCAATCGTTTACTGGATGGACGGGTCAAGCCCGGCCATGACAAAAGGGGACCCCTCACTAGGACGGCAAAGCGGTCTGGCCTCTCCCACTGGGAGCGGCATCTCGACGCCTCCCGCGGACAATCTGCAAGCCGGACGGACATCGGGCTATTCAGGCAGTTTGCGGGCTTCGACAGTGATCGGCAGACGAGTGTCCGCAGCCATCTCCGGCAACTCCAGCCTCCAGCCATTGCCGAGCGTGATCACGCCACCCCACATCTCCGGCTTCTCCATCGACACGACGGGCTCCTCCAGGTCCTTTTTGGGGACGTAGGCGGATACGGCGCCCTCGGCGCTTTTTCGGATCATGACTTTCATTGTTCGCTCCTTGTCGCGCCCCTGGGCGGCGGCTTCCATTCGCGTCACTAGAGCTTGTCCGCTATTGATGGAATCAAAGGCGCGCTCTATCTCTTTGTTTTGCTGTGCGTTTTGCCGGAAGACCGCTTCATGCTTTTCCGGACGCACTCTTGCGGCTTAAAGGGGAGTTATCTCGCCCTCGAAGCAGCCCACGACGATCTTTTCTTTAAATTCGACGAGGTAGATGGGCGTGCTTGTTTCGACATGCGTGCCGATGTTGACGATCTCGCCTTTCTCACCCGCTTCGACGAGGAGCGCATCGGCAGGGGCATCGGGATAGGAGCCGTCATTATAAAGGTCCTCGGCGGCGCTCACCATCTGGCCCCATTGATATTTCGGATCGCTCATGGCAAGTCCTCCTCTAGCTCGGGATCGCCGGGCTCTTCCACGGCCTCCAACTCCCTGAGCTTCATGCCGACTCGGTTGCCGGTGCCGATGAATTCGACGCCGTAAATGTAGAATTGCTGGAGGAAAGTGCCGATGCTGACGACATAACCTTCGTCGCCTTTCCTGCAAAGGATGTCGCCGATATCCTTGCCGCGGTAAGTCCCGTCGTTCTTCACGTTGCGCTTCGAGCGCACCTTGTCGCCATAGTTGAAAAACGGCGGCCCGTTGAGTTCGACAATATCGCTGTCGCGGCTGATGTTCGTCATTTCAGCCCCTCATCGGTTCCGGTGGAGCGCCTGGCGGCGGCGAAGGGCACGACGTTTCCGCCTGGCTCGGGGATATTCTGCATCTCGATGCGCTTCAACACGAGTTCGCGGACGATCTCATCGGGGTCGTCCAGCATCGCCCCGAGCATCCCCGGAACCATCCGGCTCGCGGCTTCGTAGCGGACGCGCCAATCCGGGTCGCGGTGAAAACCGATCAGCTCAATGGACGTCAGCCGCCGGGCCACTGCGAGACGGACGAGGGCGTCCGCATCGGCGAGCATGCGCCACAGGGCTTCGTGATCGATGCGGCTCGCCACCACGCGGCGCACTTCGTCTTCCGCGTCGGCTATCATCAAAATCAGCTCTCCCGCCGGGAGGCGGCGCGCGACGACAAGCCGGACGTAATAGTCCTCGTCGAACATCATCGGGATGAGATCGCACGGATTAAGAAGTGTGGCGACCCGGATGCGGACCTCTCGATGGGGATCGTTGCGCAAGGTAAGAAGGAAGCGATGCGGCAGGCGTCTGACGGCGTTCCATCGCACGGTTTCGTCCTGGTCGTCCAAAAGCGCTGGAAGGCGGAAAATATCAGCCGATTTCGCGGCGATTGCCCGCACTTCGAAATGGGGATGGGTGAGGTAGCCGTTGGCGAGGTCCGGATTCCAATCGAAAAACCGGTCGATGCGCCGGGCGTAGCGATCATGCACGCAGGCGTGTTTCAGGCGGCAGCGATCCTCATCCAGGAGGGCGCGATGTGTGCAGGTATCGCAGGAGACGGAGGCGCCCTTCCAATCGATGGCCTCATCGATGTCATCATTCATCGTCCTGCCCCACACGTTCGAGAACGCCGAGCAGAACCTTCGCGCCGATCTTGTCGCTTGGATCGAGATCGAGCAGCTTCGAGACGGCGGCGCGCCCCTCTTCAAGATCGCCGAGCCGCATGTTCAGGTAAGCGTAGCCTTTGAGCGAAAACAGATAGAAGCGCGGGAGCGCAGCGGCGAAATCTCCGAAAGCCGCGTCAGTGGAGCGGACCTCGCGCCAGTCCGGGGAAAGGCCGTTGTCCTTCGCCGCCTTCTTCAGGCAAATGCGCGCAACGCTGAGAGCCTCGGCGAGCCGGTTCTTATAGAAATAAAAACGGTAGAGGCCGATCAGCACGGCCGGATGGTCCGGCGCAGCCGCCTGCGCCCGCCATAGATGCGCTTCGGAGACGTCGTCGTCGCGGTAGGAACTCGCAGCGAGACGCAAGTGGCTCTCGGCTATCTCCGGCAATCCGGCGCCGAGAACGGCCGCTGTCAAAACCGCATCTTCCGGTGGAAGTGCGGTTTCCGCGCCAAACTCGATCGCCGAACCCATGTCTTGCCTCATTCTCAGCAGATGCGAGATGCCGCAGCTTAAGCGGAAGGCTGGTAGCGCGGATAGTTCGTGTCGATCACAACGCAGTTCTCAACCGGACACACGGCCACGCATTGAGGCTGGTCGTTATGGCCTATGCACTCGGTGCATTTCTTCGGCTCGATGATGTAGATTCCGTTCTTGACCCGGATCGCCACATTAGGGCACTCGGCCTCGCAAGCGGTGCAAGCCGAGCATGTCGCGGCTGTGATTTTGTATGCCATTAGATCGTTCTCCTGTTCTTGGAAGGGTGCGGCTAGCCCGCGGTGAATGCTCCCTGGCGGATCTCTGCGTCGCCGCGAGGCTCGTGCACGATTTCGCCATGTTTGATCTTGTCGAGGTAGTCCTTGAAGTAGGCGATGGCCGATTGCTCGATGAACTCGTGCGCGTATTTCTCGACGGGCTCGATGCCAGCTTTCAGCAGCGTTTCTTTCGGACAGGTTCCGATCCTTGCGACGAAGACAGCAGCGCAGTCGTTGATCGCGCGAATGACCGTTTCAAGGCTCTCTTCATCGCCGAAGCCTTCCTTACAATAAAGGTCGACGCGCCGATGGCCCACAAATTTCACCCCGGAGGTGGATAGCTCGTAGATCTGGAATTCCTTCGCGTGGCCGAAATGCTCGTTGACGCGTCCGCCGCCCTTGGTCGCCACCGCGATCATGACTTTGACATCGCTCATCTCGCCGGCAAGCGTCGCAAGCTCCTCGGCTTTGGCAGCAGCGGTCGCCTCACGTTCCGCCTCCACTTTCGCTTGATAGGCCTTGCGGGAACCCGGATTGTAATTCACCTTCATGGTCATGACCTTCGCGGTGGTGAACTCCTCGCTCCGGTCCTCGCCAAGCAATCCGACGGCGTCGGCGCGGCACTGACGGCAATGCCGCATCATGTTCATCTCGCCTTCGCAGGCGTCTTGCAGGGCTTTCAGTTCCTTCGCCGTCGGTCCGCGCTGGCCGTTAAGCCCGAAAACGGTGCCATGCTCAGGCGCGGAAATGAGCGGCATAATGTTGTGCAGGAAAGCGCCGCGCGATTTCACAGCCTTGTTCACCTCGACGAGGTGCTTGTCATTGATGCCGGGGATCATGACGGAGTTGATCTTGCAGAGAATGCCGCGCGCGGTCAGCATTTCGAGGCCGCGAAGCTGGTTCTCGATCAGGATTTTCGAGGCTTCGACACCGGTATAGCGTTTGTGATTGTGGAAGATCCAGGGATAGATTTTTGCGCCAAGCTCCGGATCGACAACGTTCATCGTGATGGTGACGTGGTCGACTTTATATTTGACGATGGTCTCGATATGCTGCGGAAGCGTAAGGCCGTTCGTCGAGAGGCAGAGTTTGATGTCGGGAGCTTCGTTCGAGATAAGCTCAAAGGTCTTGAACGTCTTCTCCGGATTGGCGAGCGGATCGCCGGGGCCTGCGATGCCAAGCACCGTCATCTGCGGAATCGTCGAAGCGACGGCGACGACCTTTTTGGCCGCTTGCTCGGGCGTGAGCCGCTCGCTGACAACCCCGGGCCGGGACTCGTTGGCGCAGTCGTATTTCCGGTTACAGTAGTTGCATTGGATGTTGCAGGCAGGGGCGACGGCGACATGCATGCGCGCATAGTGATGATGCGCTTGCTCGCTGTAGCAGGGATGGTTCTTGACCTTCTCCCAGATTTCAGGGGCGAGATCGCCCTGGCCCGCGCCGGACCCGCAACTCGCCTTGCCGCTGGCGCCCTGTGTATTGCAGCCTTTGGATTCTGCAATCTTCTGGAGCGCCTCGTCGAGGGATTTGGTCGAGCCCTCACTGGCTTCTGGCTGATGTTCGGAATCCAACATATTCAATCCTCGCAAAGGGCCTCGCCGCCATTGGACTGGAAACCCATCCAATCCTCACGCCGCTGCACCGCTCACGATATAGCGGCTTCGCCAAGTCCTAAAGCAATGACCATGCCACAGGCTTAGCGCCTTGATTAAAATAACAAAAAATGCATTCAGACCGGGACCACTGTCGCGTTTCTTACATGCTTGCGAGGCGGCGTGAGGATTTGTTCGAAAGAAGACAGCTGCGGAGACCTCACGCCGCGCGATGGAAGCTTGGACGAACACCGCGCAAGAGCCGGACCTTAACACAGGAAAATGGCCGTGCTCCAAATCGCGTCACAATGACGCCTAAAACATAGTAATTTTTGGTTGGCGATCGTATAACCGCCGAATAGGTTTCCCCGGGGCAACAAACACCTAAGTAGATTTTTTCTGGAGGACCCTCGATGACCGTAATCGAAACTCTTCGTCCTCCTCTGGCCGATGTTAGCTTTCTATTCGACCAATATACGAAAAAGCCGGTCTCGGTTCGCTTTCACCCGAAGATGTACTCAATTGAGCGGGACGTTGATGCGAATTGGGTTTGGCATGCCTTCAGGGGCATGGCCCGTCTTAGGGATACATTGGAAGCCGAAGGGCGTTCGCCACGCTCTTTCGCCGCGGTCGGCACCGGCCCCGGGGTCGACGCCATCGGCGCGGGGTTGATCTTCCCAACATTGAATGACATCGCTGTAACCGACATTGAGCCCGGTGTGCTTGCGCAGGCGCTGGAGAATGTCCGCAGCAACGTCTCAGCCGATACTGCGGTCACCGGCTTCGCTGGCGACTTGTGCTATCCTCTCTACGCGCAGCAACAGCGCTTCGATCTCATCTACGCGAATCTGCCCAACCTGCCGGTCTCCACAAAAATGATCGGCGCCATCGACCACAACACCTGTTACACCCAACGTGACGGCGTCGAGGTGGACCCGAAGCTGAATGCTTATCTCCTAGGGTTTCAATATATGTTTTTGCGCTCGGCGATCCCGGTGCTGAGCGCTCAGGGAAGCGCGCTTCTTATGATCGGGGGCCGGTTTCCTTACGGCGTTTTTCAGCGCCTCGCCGGGTCTTCGGGGTACGTCTTCGAAGAACTTCTGTGCTGCCTCCGGCTGGAAACGGACCTGGAAACTACAATCGACGCATACGCCGCGCATGAGGGCGAGATCGAGTTCGACTATTACCTCTACGACGAAGCCAAACGCACCCTTGAAGGCAATCCGGAGTTGCAGGGCGATGCGTTCAAGACGCTGCTCCAGCCTTATCGGGTTTCGGCCGCCGAAGCGCGCACTGCGGGCGGCGAAGGCCACCGGATCGGCCACACGCTGCATATGATCCGGGCAATGCCCGCTTGAGCGGAGGCGCCAATACTCATCACAAATTTGTTACTCAGCCCCCCTCATCCTGTCCTCCTCCCGCGAGTGGAGAAGCGACGGCGTTGCAACGGGCGCGGCCTGCCCTCTCCCCGCATCCGTTTGCGGATGCGGTCACTTTAAGTTGCAAGCCCGTCAAGGCGAGCTTGCGGCAGAGGGCTGGGGCAAGGGGGAACTACGTTCCATACTTTTGGCGCTTAACCTAAGTGTTCCCGGACCCGCTGCACGCACATTGGCGCGGCTAAGCAGGCGGAGAATCGTTGAGGCGATCGAGGATGTCCTTCGCCTTCACGCAGTCCTCCGCCATTTGAGCGGTAAGCAACTCCATCGAGCGGAACTTCGCATCCTCGCGGACAAAGGCGATGAACTCGACCTCCATGGTCTTTCCATAAAGATCGCCATCGAAATCGAACAGGAAGATCTCGAAGAATCGGCAGCCCTGCATCGAAAGTGGGCCGCGTCCCGAGATACGCCGCGCCTTGAAGCTTGAGGCCATCGGCATAAGCGCGCACGGCGTAGATGCCGTGCATCAACGCAACGCCTTCGTCGAGGCGAATGTTGGCCGTGGGATATCCCATGACCTTGCCGCGGCCCGCGCCGCCCTCGACCACGCCCGAGATGCGCCACCACGAGCCAAGCATCTCCGCCGCAGCAGCGACATCGCCCTCTGCGAGCAACTCGCGGATGCGCGTTGAGGAGAACACGTCGCCGGCATATCCTTGCGCTTCCATCACTGTCACCCCGAACCCATGAATGCGGCCCTGTTCCGCGAGAACTCCGGGGTTCCCGCCGCGGCCTTTCCCAAAGAAGAAGTTGTAGCCCACGCTCGCATGGCTGATGGCGAACGCCTCCGCCAGGATTTTGCGGACGAAATCCGCGGCAGACAGCTCCGCGAGCATGTTGTCGAACGGGATGACCGCCGTAAAATCGCACCCGTAATCCGCCAGCAGCCGCAATTTGCGCGGCAGCGGCGTGAGCCGGAAAAACGGCTTTTGCGGCTGGAAATATTTCCGGGGATACGGCTCGAAGACCATCGCGCCCATCGGCAGCTTCCCGGCGGCGGCTTTCGTCTGGGCGGCGTGGAGCACCGCGCGATGGCCGCGATGCACGCCGTCGAAGGTGCCGATCGCGAGCGATGAGCCCTTCACATGTTGGGGTACGTCATGCCATCCATGGACAACGTCCATTCCGCCTCGCTCATTTCTTTGGCGTTCGCGAAGGGACCATGAACACGGCCTCGCCTTCGAGAACGGCCTTCTCGCCCACTTTGCAGACGCAATAGAAAATTGCGCGTCTCTTCTCCGGGATCAAGTCCGTTATCTTCACCGTGGCGATCACTTCCGCGCCAATATACACCGGCGCCTTAAAGTTGAGCGTCTGCGAGACGTAGATGCATCCTGGCCCCGGCAGCTTTGTGCCGAACACCGCCGAGATATAGGAGGCGGTGAGGATGCCGTGCGCGATGCGATGCTTGAAGGGCGTCGCGGCGGCATAGGCTTCGTCGAGGTGAACGGGGTTCGCGTCGCCCGAGACGCGCGCGAACGCCTCGATATCGTCCGCCGTCACGGTGTGAGCGATGCTTGCCTCCATGCCAACGGACATATCCTCGAAAAAGTGCCCTGGCCCGATGTCGATGCTCATGATGTGCTCCTCAGCGTTGCGCGGCTGCGGCCTAGCCGGATTAGAAAATACGCGGGCGGCGGGCGTGGGCGTAGAAGTTTCTTGTGCGGCCGCCGCAGCTGCGTCATTGAGCGCTGCAGAGCAGAACTCGTGTTTGGCGCGCTTGCGCGGCTTGCTCGCTGAGTTCTTGGAGCGTTGTCCATCCCCCTATTTCTTCTTCTTCGGCGGCGGCGGTTTGCACACGCTGGCGGCTTCGCATTTGCAATGGCCAAGCTGATAGCACGGCAACTCGGTGCTGGCGCAATCCCAGTGCTTGCCGCCGTCCTCGCTGCAAGTCCCGCCGCAAAGCCCCACGCCATATCCGCAATAAGGTTCTTGCACCCGAATGACCGCGGGAGATTTTGACGCCGGGCCTTTCGGAGCAGCCGTAATGGCGCTCCAGCGAGGAAGCAGCATCACGTCTTCCGCACAAGCGTGGGATATAAAGAAAGTCACCAATAGCAGAGCTTTGACTGCGCGCAGCACGGCAGATCGCCTCCCCTAGCTCCTTCCCGAGCCTTGGCTGCAAACTAGCATGGCGTCCGCACTGGGCACAATGGTCCGCGGGCTAATTAGACAAGTGAACACTTCGATGGCCGAATCGAAGCGCCAACCCTCATTGATGGCTGCCAGCGCGCCTCCATATGCGGCCGCCCATCGCCGCCCTCCGGCGAACGCTGTGAAAATACCACACAAGAAAGTGACAAGGGCTGCTTGGGCTAGACTTGGCGATCCTAATCTCTATAATTTTGAACACCGAGGAAAGGAGTGCTCACCATAAGGATAAACATGAAAAAGTATTTAGTTGGGATCGTGGTCGCGTTCAGCGCCCTGTTTGGCCTTGCTGTACAAGCTGCTCCTGTTTCATCCAACGCAGCGGGAGTTCAAAACCAGGTGACCAGCAACGTCGAAAAGGTCTGGCATTGCCGGCATTGGAGCGGCGGCTGGGGATGCGGCGGCGGCGGCGGCTGGCACAATCGCTGGCGCAGCCATCACCGCTGGGGCTCGCGCTATTAGCGCTAATTTGTTATCGGAAACGGCCCCTTCGGGGGCCGCTTTTGCATTTAGCGCATTGCTGAACGTTTCTCCCATTCTCGAAATCCGCAGCGGAACCATATAAGAGCGGATCGGTTTCGGATTCGCCATGCCACAACCGCCCAAGCCTTCATCCCCCAAAGGCGCCGCGCAAGAGATCGCGCCGCAGGAGTTGAGCCGCGCTGAGATCGACGCTTTTCTCGCCCAAGTGCGCTCCGCTCCGTCGCCCGCCACGTCCGGCAACGGACGCCTGATCTTCGCGATGGACGCCACCATGAGCCGCCAGCCCACCTGGGATATGGCGCTGCAAGTGCAGGCCGAGATGTTCAACGCGGTGAAGGCGGTGGGCGGCCTCGATGTGAAGCTCGTCTTCTTCCGGGGCTTCGACGAATGCCGGGCCAGCCGCTGGGTCGGCGACGCAACCGCGCTCGCGCGCCTCATGACAGCTGTTGAGTGCCGGGGCGGCTTCACGCAGATCCGCAAAGTGCTGAGGCACACGATTGGCGAAGCCGCCAAGGGCAAGGTGAGCGCGCTCGTCTATGTCGGCGACGCGATGGAGGAGAACGTGGACGAGCTTGCCAATCTCGCCGGGCAGCTCGGTCTTCTTTCGATTCCGGTTTTCCTCTTCCAGGAAGGCCAAAGCAGTGAGGCTCAGGCCGCGTTCCGCGAGATAGCGCGGCTTACGCGCGGCGCCACCTGCCGGTTCGGGCCGGGCTCGGCGGCGCAGCTCCGCGAGCTTCTCGAAGCCGTCGCCGTTTACGCCGCCGGTGGACGCGCCGCACTTCAAGACTATGCAAAAGGCCGCGCCGGGCCTACGTTGCTGCTCGAACAGATGTCGAAGCCGTGACGGCTTCCCTCCCGGCGGAGACGGCCAATTTTACCGCTCTTCATATCGCTGCTACTATTGGGCGTCATCCTGTATCTGCTGGGATGGGTGTCGAAGGCTGAAGCAGGCAAGCTGGCGGCATGGATCCGCAAGAGCAGCGGGGTATTGATTGTGGCTGGCGCAACTCTCGTCTTCACGAGGAATATCGGTATTGCGATCTTCGCAGGGATGATCGCGTATTCGTTCATGACCCGGACGGGTTGGTATCCTGGCAAGGGCAAGCGCGCGGCGGGCGGCAGTGCTTCGGCTGTCCGGTCGCCGTATCTGGAGATGTCGCTCGATCATTCGACGGGCATGATATCGGGGCGCGTGCTGCAGGGGCGCTTTGCAGGCAGAGCTTTGTCCGATTTCACAAACTCCGAGCGCGCCGGCTTTCTAGCCGAGCTACGCTCGAACGATCCTCAGGGCTTGCAACTATTCGAATCCTATCTCGACCGCACGTCGCCCGGCTGGAGCGGCGGCGAAGATCGCGGGCCACGCGGCGCTGCGCCTTCACCAGCCATGACCCTGAAACAAGCTTATCTCGTTTTAGGCCTCAAACCCGGCGCCAAACGCGACGAGGTTTTCGCGGCGCATCGCAATCTCATGAAACGGTTCCACCCCGATCAAGGCGGCTCAACCTATCTGGCCGCTCAGGTAAACGAGGCCAAGGACGTGCTCTTGAAGCACATCAAGGCTTAAAAATCGAAGTTGTCCGCAAACATGCTTCTCCTTGCGCGGCGAGTGCGCCTCCGGCTTGTACGGGCTGTGGCGCGCGCATGGCGCGCTTCGGGACCGGATGCACTCTGCGCTGCTTGCCGCTCTTTGCCGGCCATCGCCTCCCACGGCGGCAGATAGCCGTCGCTGAGCACGCCGCCTTGTTCCAGCGTAGGGCTGCCGGCCGCCGCGGGCGCCCTGCCATTGAGGAGATCCTGGGCGGACTGCAAATTCAATACTGACCTTTGGCCGGTGGCGTTGGGCTTGGCTTCAGGTTTAACCGCTCGTAACGCCATCAGAAGCCCCTGCGCCGGGATCGGCCGCCGCGCGCCGGTGAACTTCCGCGCCGCCGCACGAACTCCGCCGTTCCATCGCGTTGTGATGGGACCGTTATAATAGCCGAGCCTCACGAGTTCCCTCTGGATCGCCGCAATCAGCTCCTGTTCCGTTGCAGGAACAGGCGGCGCTGCGTAGCGGTGCGGCTCTTCCTTAGCTTTCGGCGCGGCGGCGATCGCCATAACGGCGACGGGATCCTCTACGGAAGAGGGAAAAGAAGCGGGAACTGCAGGTAGAGCTTTCACCGCCATCTCGCGGGGCGCCTGAAGTGAAGCTATTATGTCTTGCCGGGGCTCTCGAAAATGGTTCGCAAGCCGGGGCAGAACGACCAACGCTGCAATAGTGCAAACGACGAGTACGAACGGGTGCATTGCAATCTCCAAAAAGCGCAAGCTTCACATGCCCACCCAAACCGGTAGCGAAATCTGCAACATGCATTACAGGCTGTAGTTCTTCAAAGGCGTGGCAACCATAATCATGGGGTATGACAAGCACAAGCCTTACCAGAAGTTTAAGCGCCGCTCATGTATACACAGCAGAGTATCAACATGAAGTCATCCCGTTATACACGAACTACTATATCTTGTGGAGAGAAATTAATGCTCGCTTAACAAGCCGCAAATCACTCATGCTGACGTGGGGGCCTAAGTTAAGAGCTTAAATCGCGTGGAAAAAGGTTGCGAGCCGGCGGCGGATCGCACTCTGCGGGGGGATTCCCAGCCATGCGGGACAGGCATCTGTAACCTATATTTTACCCGAGCCTATTCAGCATGCCTATCGAAGGGCGTGGCGCGGGTATTATGTTCGTAAGTATCTACTAAACCGCTGGCCCCCGCATGTTGGCGCCGTCAGCGACGCGGCGCCCTAAATGGGGGCTACGATGAGACACGTTCTTGGTATTGCAGGCGTTACCGCGGCGGCGGTTCTTCTAATTGTTTCCGCCGCGATGAATTGGCGATTCGGATATACACTTGGCAAGTCCGAATTCGAATCGCAGCTTTACGGAGGCGCAAGCTCGGCGGCGGATTGCTTCAAGGCTCTCCTGCCATTCTTTATTTTCGCCGCGCTGAGAAATAGAAGCTACAGCCAAGCGCTCGGGGGGGCGTTGTTGTTTGCTGTCTGCTTCTCATACTCGCTCACCTCCTCGCTCGGCTTCGCCGCGCTGAACCGCGCCGACATCACGGGCTTGCGCTTGCTGAAAGTCGAGACGCACGCCGACCTGCGCGCGGATCTCGAGCGCTCGCGCGACGCGTTGAAGGCTTTGCCGGTGCACAGGCCGGCTGGGACAGTGAATGGCGAGATCGACGCGTTGAAACAAAATGGCCGTTGGCTTTCAAGCGGAGAATGCGCCAACGCCACCGCAACCAAGAGCATGGCCTACTGCGAAGGCTTCTTTAAGCTCAAAGCGGAGCTGGCGGCCGCCGAACAGGCCGATAAGCTTGAATCCAAAGTCACCCAGCTCCGCTCACGCCTCGGCGAACTCGACTCGGAAGCGGGGGCGAAGGGGAGCGATCCCCAAAGCCAAATGCTTGCGAATCTTACCGGACGCTCGACCGAGGAAGTCCAGACGAGCCTTACGGTGCTGATTGCGCTGCTCGTGGAACTGGGCGCCAGCCTCGGTTTCTATACTGCGTTCTCCTATTGGCGTATATTCGACGTCAAAGGGCTTCCCACGCCTGAGCCCGTTCGTGTGGCGACTCCATTGCCCGCTTTCGCGCCCGCGCCAAGGCTCACCGCTCTGCCCAGCGGCGATTCCGATTTCGATCTGAAGCCCGCGCAGGTGAAGACCGACGTGGAACTCTATTACGATGAGCGTGTCGGCAGGGAGAACGGATCGAGCGTCACGGCGCTGGCCCTTTACGACGATTATTGCCAATGGTGCGAAGCGAAAGGGAAACAGCCGCTCGGCTTGCCGATCTTCACGAGGCGCTTCAGCGAACTCGGCGTGCAGAAGGCCAAGGTCGCCGGCCGCATCCGCTATATGGATGTGCGCCTCCTGTTCGGCGCGAGCGACGACGGCCTGCGGGAGCTTTCCGCGGTTTCATAAGCGAACGCGCGAACGCTTCTCATCAAACCCCGCCGCTCCCGGCGGGGTTTTTGTTGCGCACATACCCCTAAGCGGCTCAAGAGCAGGGTTGGACGCTCTCGCCAACGTTATCGGCCCATGAGGCGAGTTTAGGCCGGAAGAAGGTAGTTCACCATTTGATTCAAATCCATTGAACGTCTCTTCACGCCCCGGCCTGTCCTTCGTTCGATGGCGCCTTGCGGACCCGCGCGAACCTGCTTAGCGTTAGGCGCATGAACGGACGCTTGATGGATCGCGAAAAGCAGGAAGAGGATGCTGGCGAGCTTTCGCTTCGCCCGCAACGCCTGTCCGAATTCATTGGCCAGGCGCAGGCGCGGGCGAACATGAAGGTTTTCATCGACGCCGCCCGGGGGCGCGGCGACGCCCTCGATCATGTTCTTTTTGCCGGCCCGCCCGGCTTGGGCAAAACCACGCTCGCCCAGATCGTCGCCCGCGAGCTTGGCGTAAACTTCAAAATGACATCCGGGCCAGTGATCGCGAAGGCGGGCGATCTCGCGGCGCTCCTCACCAACCTTGAAGAGCGCGACGTGCTATTCATCGACGAAATCCACCGCCTCAACCCCGCAGTTGAAGAGATTCTCTATCCGGCGATGGAGGATTTCCAGCTCGATCTTATTATCGGCGAAGGGCCGGCCGCGCGGTCGGTGCGTATCGATCTCGCCAAATTCACCCTTGTCGGCGCCACGACGCGAACGGGCCTTCTGACGACGCCTTTGCGCGACCGCTTCGGCATCCCGATCCGGCTCAACTTCTATACCGAGGAAGAGTTGGAGGAGATCGTGAAGCGCGGCGCGCGCGTGCTGCACATGCAGATGACGCCGGACGGCGCCCGTGAAGTAGCCCGTCGCAGCCGTGGAACGCCGCGCGTGGCCGGGCGGCTGCTTCGCCGTGTGAGAGATTTCGCCGCTGTCGATGGAGCGAGCGTGGTCGACCGGGCTGTCGCGGACACGGCGCTCGGGCAGCTCGAAGTCGATGCATTAGGGCTCGATGCGATGGATCATCGCTATTTGCGCTGCATCGGCGTGAATTACGGCGGCGGCCCGGTCGGGATCGAAACCATTGCTGCGGCGCTGAGCGAAGGCAAAGATGCAATCGAGGAAGTGATCGAGCCCTACCTGCTGCAGCAAGGTTTTATCGGCCGCACGCCGCGCGGCAGGGTGCTGACGCTCAAGGCCTTTCGCCATCTCGGCCTCACCGCTCCCCAAGCGATGCGCGATTCCCAGTTGCCCCTGTTCGAGGGAGCCCGGGAGGATTGAGCCTCCTTTTAATCGGCGCCGCGTCACGGTCAAAATTCACCCACAGGATTTACACAGGAGATAGAAGGCGGTATGCTTTTTCAGATGACATCCCGGCTGGAATGGCATTTTATAAAGTCAAGCAGCGCAAGTGCTGCACGGGTTCCACCACGTGGTTTCAAATGCCACGCTGGATGGAACAGAACGCCTGACGATTTTGGTTTAGCGTACGTCAGGCGATTTCTGTTACAGTTTATTAAGCTCGCTCTCACTTATTTTTGTCCGGAAGGCGTTCCCCGGTGCGGGCGCAATCATCAATTCGCCTTGATCGAGTACGACCTTCGCGTGCGTAGACGTAGGTAGCACTTTTTGATTATTATAAGCCGATGAGCAACGCGACGAGCACCACCTTCCAAAAGAGCCGGGCCGCTTTAGGAGCCTTAGGGCGCGCCGTATGGTGTGGCGTGCTGATGGCCCTGCCGCTTTGCGGGCTTGTTTTCTTTTTCGAAATGACGCAGCCGGCGAAAGTTACAAACGCCGGGTTTTTCGCGACCCAGATGGCGAGCTTCCCTCCGGATCATGCTGGCGACGATGGTGATTTCAAGCCATGGCTATCGCGAGTTCGCCCGTCTATTACGCGGTTCAAAGGCGTGAGCGCGCAGCGCCGTCCCGACGAGGCGCAGGCGAGGGTTTTCAGCGCAAGCGATGCGCAACGCGCTCTCGCAGACGCATCCTTCGCTAAGCTTAAGGTAGGTTTCTACTCGGAATTCCTGACGAAAGAGCGCCACCGCATCGCGCTTCTCATTCTAAGCCGCGAGCAAATCTTCGACCGGCCTTTACCCGACAATGCGCGTCTTATGAGCTTCACCGAGGCTTCCACGGCCCACGTAGTGACGTTCGTTTGGGGCCGTTGGCTTTACAGAGCTGAGATCGAGGACAAAGGCGTCGAGCCCGAGGTTGTCGTTCAGAAGGTGCTCTGAGGTTATCCTCCCATCAGCATACGATAAAAGCCGAGTTCGCGCTCAAGACAGGCTGATATCGTTTCGGCGCGGCGAAAGCCATGACCTTCGCCTGCAAACTCATGATACTCGACCGGAACGCCCTTCACGCGAAGCGCTTCGGCAATCATGATCGACTGGTCCTTCGGGACCACATGGTCCTCCTCGCCTTGAAACAGGATCAGAGGCGTATTTATCATCTCGATGCAATGGATAGCGGACCTCTCCCGGTATATCGCCTCGTTATCCTCCAGTGAGCCTCCGAGAAGCGACGCCTGATAGCCTTGCTCGAATTTGTGGGTCGTGCGTTGGAGGGCAACGAGATCGCAAATTCCGTAATAGCTGGCCGCCCCGCGGAAAAGACAGGACTTCGCAAGCGCCATCAGCACGGTATAGCCGCCGGCGCTTCCGCCCGTCACGAAAATCGCGTCCGCGTCGGCAAGCCCCTCCGAGGCGGCGAATTGGGCTGCGCTGACCGTATCCTCGACATCGGCGACGCCCCAATTGCCTTTGAGACGGTCGCGATAGGGCCGCCCGTAGCCCGTGCTCCCCGAATAATCGAGATCGAGCCAGCAAAATCCGCGTGACGTGAAAAACAAGGTGCGCGGCTTCAGACCGCGCGCCGCCGCGCTGGTTGGGCCGCCATGGAGATTGATGATGAGCGGCGGCAATTTGCCCGCCTGCCCCTCCGCCGCCGGGTTTACGGGCGGGTAAAGAAGCCCGTAGATGGTTCCTCGGCTGCTCGGGATGGCGATACGCGTTGGCCGTGAAACATAAGCGCCGCCGATCCCTTGCGATCCGCTGCGGCGGATGATGGATGGCGCGCCTTTGCTCGTAGAAGACGCCGTATCGGAAATAATGCAAAGCGGCTCGTCATCCGTCATTCCGGCGAGGGCGGCGTTATTCGCTCCGGCCGATAGGGTGGAAACCGCCGTCAGCCCGTTTTCATGAGCTTCAAGATCGCCGCTTCGAAGATCGAGGACGGCCGATTGCGCCTCGCCCTTATTCACAAAGGTCAAGTAGGCTTTATCGGTGGAGAGAAGCCCATAGCTTGCCGCGTTGAAGCTCCAGATCGGCATGGAGAGGTCGCCTTCGAGGCGGGTGATCTGCTCAGGCTCGCCGCCCTCCCTCCTTCGGTAGAGGTCGCCGAGGCCGCCCGCGTCCCAAACGAAATAGAGCGCGCCGTCTTCGCTCCAAGCCGGATTGAAGCACGCGCTTCCGTCGCCGCCTGCAATCGGGACAGGCTCCGCAAGCGAGCCGTCCTCCAAAACAGCCGCAACGAAGAGTTGCGCGGCGTCCCAGGGCATGTTGGGCAGGTCCCAGGTTAGAAAGGCGAGCCGGTCGCCGCCGGGGCTGATGCGCGGGCTTGCGTAGAAATCATGGCCGCTAAGGAGTAGAGCAGCGCTGTTTGAAACCTGCCCTGCGTCTGTGGAGACCGCCCACAGCGCGTTTTGAGGAAGCGCCGCCGGCCCGTGCGTTTCGCCAACGCCGATAAGCCGCTTGCGGCCGCGGTCCCAGGTGAAGTCCGCGAAGCGGGTTTGCGCAACGTTCGTGATGCGGCGGACCGCCGTGCTCGCCCCGGCCTCCGGCAAATCCGCGGCGTAAACGTCCTGATCGGCGTCATTCACAAAATAGAGCATGCCGCCGGCTGCGAGGAATTCACCGCCGCCATATTCGTGCACCCGCGACCGCGCCGAGTAGGGAACGGGAAGGAGCTTCCGCCACGCCATCCTCCGCGGTCCAGCGCATGACCGGCGACCGCCCTTTCTCCGCCGGCCTTCGCTCCAGTAGATGGCGCCATCGGCGACTTGGACGCGCCCGAAGCGAAGAGCGCTTCCGGCCACGGAAGCAGCCGAGATAGGAGATGGCCAATGCCCGAAGGCGAAAACGTCTTTTTCCATGGATCGGTCTGCCTTGTTTGTTCTACTTAGCTTGCGATTGAGCCTTGCAAGTCTTGCCTTCGCCGGTAATTCTCTTGGCGGGCCTTCGATAGTGGGATCAATAATGGCAAGTTTGCAAGATTTTGCGCCGCTGAAACCAGCGGAGCAGAAATTATTGGATGTCGCGTTGATCGGCAAACAGTGCTCTTTCGCACGGGAGCGCCCGGAGATTGCGACCGAAGCGAACGAAGTACGCGCCGGCTTCTTACGCTTTCTGGCCCTTGGCGGAGACATCGGCGCTCCCGTTCACGAGAGCGGGTTGAGGGTGCAGGGCGCTTACATCGATGGCGCGTTCAACCTCGATGGCGCGACGAATGTGAGGCCCCTTTGGATACAAGACTGCACGATCAGCGGAGAATTCAGCTTCTCAGACGCCGATACCAAAGTCGTAAGCCTCGACAGGACAGCCGTTTCCTCGATCCGGGGAGACGGCGTCAAGATCGACGGCAGCTTATTGCTGCGCCGCACGATCATCGATGGAAGTCTTCAGCTTTTCGGCGCCGGGATCACAGGCTCGCTGTCTTGCACCGGATGCATCATTGAGGGTAAGCGCTGGCGCGCCCAGCGTTTGGCCGCCGATCTCGCGACAGCGACAATTGGCGGCAATGTGGAGTTCCGCAACGGCTTTCGATCGAACGGCCTCATCCAGCTTGACGATTTCGAGATCGGCGGAACCTTCGATTGCTCGGAAGGGAAGTTCCTCGCATGCTTCGATGAAAAACGGCTGGAGAAAGCGCCCCGCTGGGATGGCGCCATTCGCGCCCTGAAGTGTCATCGCTTGAACCTCAATGGCAGCCTTTATTTGAGGGCGTGCGAGAGCGAGGGCGAAATGTCCTTCTCCGGCGCTCAGATCGGCGGCGATATCGACTGCCGGAATGGCCGCTTCCGGCGCGCTGGAAACGGCGATTCCACGGCATTGCGGTTCACCCGCATCGAGGCTGGCGGCAACATCTATCTATCGGCCGGGTTTCAGGCCGAAGGCAAGGTGCAACTCAACGGCGCCAGCGTCCGCAGCAACATCGATTGCGTGGGTGGTACGTTTTCGGTTCCTGAGGGTCTTGAATCTCAAGACTTCGCGGCCCCGGGGGAGGCGTTCTCGGAGGACGCCCTGTCGCTCGTGAACGCCGAAGTAAAGGGTGCCCTGATCCTGGCCCCCATTGAGCATAAAAGGGGGGCAAGCGCTGTCTTCAATGGCTCCCTTGACTTGAAAAGCGCGTACATCCGAGTGCTTGTCGACAATGAGGAGTTCTCGGCCAAAGACGCCGAAACATTCCAGGATCAGGCATGTGATTTATCTGGACGGTTTCACTTACGAACGCTTTGCGGGCATTGCGCCCATTGAAGCCGAGACGCGGAAAAAATGGCTCCATCGCCAGCCCAAAGCGCATATGGGGCGGGATTTCAGGCCGCAGCCCTTCGAACAGGTGATCAAGGTCCTCAAGAATATGGGACACCCCGAGGAGGCTCGGCGGCTCGCCATCGAACGCCAGGGATTTCTCGTCCGCAGGCGTTTGGCGCAATGGCGGAACGGGTGGCGCGGCGCTCTACGCGCTTTGACCGCGCTCGTCTCCGCTATGACCGTGGGGCTCCTGATCGGCCATGGCTACCGGCCGATGCGCGTTCTTTTCATTATGGCCGTGGTTGGCGTCGTCTTTGGATTCTACTTCGACTTCGCCGCCGGGAAAGGCGTCTTCGCCCCGCGCGATGCGCAAGTTTATCTTCAGCCTGGCTTGGAAAAATGCCGCCCGCATGAAGGGGGCAATTGGACGGCTTGCGCAGCGGAGGCCGGAGGCCTGTTCGATGAATACCCGCAGTTCAACCCGTGGGTCTATTCGTTCAACGTGCTTCTTCCCGTGGTGGACCTATACCAGGAAAAGAACTGGGTCCCGATGCAGAAGGAGGTGCGCGTCGAACTAGGAAACGGAGGAGCGATTGTAGTTCCCCGCTGGGGTACGAACGCGCTTGTGCTGGCGGAGCTGGTATTCGGCTGGGTGGCGAGCCTGCTGGCCATCGCCGCTTTCTCCGGTCTCGTCAAGACGGATTGAGGATAACGCCCTGGCCGTCAGCGCTTTTTTAGCCGGCCTTGCAGGGCGCCTACGGAAAAGCGCAAAGCGGTTTTTCGATAAAGACGCACGATAAAACAAAAACTTAGAGCGCGCTTTTGTAAAGGGGGCTAAAGTCCGGGCAATTTCTTTCGCGAACACACATTACGTCATGGCCGGGCTTGACCCGGCCATCCAGATCACATTGAAAGATATGTGTTTTCTGGTCCTGGATGGCCCGATCGAGCCGGGCCATGACGAGAGTAGTTTGTTGGTTGCCCGGACTTTTGCCCCTGTTACCGCTTTTGATGGAATCAAATGCGAAAAGGTCTAGTCGCGGCGCGAGTTCGGCGCACCAGTTTCGGATCGAGAGCGCTCAGTCATTTATTCCAATATAGACTAGCAGTTGCCTAAAAATCGATAAAGGTCTACAAAGGTCCGAATCACCTGATTAGATGCAAGGGGCAGGCATCAATGTGGGAGAACGCCGGTCTTATTGGCGATAGCGGGTTTGCGGGCGGTATTCTCGCCCAGCAAATCTTCTTCTCGCTAACATACAATCCCCCGACTATTGAGCAGATCTCCGGGGAGCTTTTCGGTACGTTCGTTTGCGCCGCTGCGCCGGGGGCAATGTGCGGCGCCAACGCCAACCCAAGCGCCGATCTCGCCACTTCTGCGATGTACGAAGCCAAGGCTGGGCAAGGCTTCGGACGAATTGGCTTTCCGGCGAGCAGCTTCACGGACCGCGACAGCAAATATCACTGTGACGACGCCGCAAATCAGGGTCGCGATATCGAGACCAGCGTCGCTCACGGCCTGCGGATCGTAAATGTGTCCTCGGAACCGCGGCAGGCTGGCAACCTTTACAGCATGCTTATGGGAGCGCAGTCAGACAATCCCGCTCCGCCCGTGGTCAGGGAGGATGCGCACGCGGCGCCTACTGGCGTCTTTGGGCGGCGGGGGCCTTATCTGTATGACCGTTGTTCCGAAGTTTTGCTGAATCTCCAAGCCTTTGAAAGGAGACAGTGATGCGGCTTGCCCTATCAAATATTTCGTGGAGGCCGCACGAGCGCGAAGCTGTGTACGCCTATCTCGAGGAGCAGGGTGTACGGGGGCTGGAGATTGCGCCAGCTCAGGCCTTCGCCGGTGAAGCGGACCCTTTCGCGCCATCGGCCGCCGCTGTGTCAGCTCTCATGAAGGAGACAGGGCGCCGGGATCTTGAGCTTGTCTCGATGCAATCGCTGCTGTCCGGTGTGAGAGACGCCCTTCTTTTCGGCTCCGGCGCGCAGCGCGAGCGATTCGAGTTGGGGCTGGCGCGCGCCGTCGCCCTCGCAGGCCGCTCGGCATCCCAAACCTCGTGCTGGGCTCGCCGGCAAACCGCGCCATCCCCGGCGCCATGATCCGTCCCCATGCGGAGCAGATCGCCATGGACCTGTTCCGCCGGGTGGGCGATTTGTGTCTTGAAGCTAAAGCCAAGCTCGCTCTAGAACCCAATGCCGCCGCGTACGGCACCAACTTCCTCAATACGATAGGCGAGACGATAGCGTTTGTACGCCGGGTTGGGCATCCCGCGGTGAGCGTCAATTTCGATATCGGCTCGCTGCATATGAATGGCGAAATGGACTCCGCCGCCGCCTGGTTCGCCAAGGCTGGACCGCTCGTGTCCCACGTGCATATCAGTGAGCCGCACCTTACTGCGGCGCCAAGGGACGCCAGCCAGTTTGAGGTGCTGGCCTGCGCGATCCTCGCCCATGGTTATGGCGGCTGGTTCTCGATCGAGATGCGCGCGGCTGAGGATGACAATTTGGCTGGCCTCCAGGCCTCGGTCGCGGCCTGCCTTCCTGCTCTGGTTGCGGGGCCTTCGTTCTTTGCAAAACAGTGGGCGGCGCCATCAGGAACTGCCAGCCGCCACCTGCCCTTGCGCTGACGGCGGATGGGAACTCCCGGTCAAAAACGTGCGCCGAATAATGGGGACTTATACCGACCGCCAAATCTTCTGACCCACTGGTGTCTTGCCCACGGCCATCCAGTAATCAGAACAAGGCCGTTATCCCGGTCAAGAAAGCGTGCCAGGATGAAGCAGGCTCGCGAATTGCCGGCGTCTACGCGGCAGCGCTTCGCGGGCCGTCCGACTGCCGCTCATAGTTTAGGATGGGCGCGAGCCAACGCTCGGCTTCTGAGACAGGCCAGCCTTTTCGTCTTGCGTAATCCTCGGCTTGATCGCGCTCGATCTTGCCGACCCCGAAATAGTGGCTTTCGGGGTGCGAGAAGTAGAGGCCCGAAACAGACGCTGCGGGCAACATGGCGAAGCTCTCCGTCAGCTTCATGCCGGTGACGTTTTCGGCGCCGAGCAGCCGGAAAAGCGTTCCCTTCTCCGTGTGATCTGGCTGCGCGGGGTAGCCGGGCGCCGGGCGCACGCCTCGATATTTCTCAGCGATCATTTCCGCCGGCGTGAGCGCCTCGTCTTTGGCATAGCCCCAGAACTCGCGGCGGACGCGGGCGTGCATGTGCTCCGCGAACGCTTCGGCGAGCCGGTCCGCGAGCGCCTTCGCCATGATCTTGGAATAATCGTCATTGACGCGAGTGAAACGTTCGGCAATGGCTTCCTCGCCGATACCCGCAGTGACAGCGAATCCGCCGATGTAATCGGTAAGGCCGCTCGATTCTGGCGCGATGAAATCGGCGAGCGCGGTGTTGGCGCGCGCGCTGTCGCGTGCGATCTGCTGGCGGAGCGAATGAAATGTCGCGATGCGTTTCGCGCGCTCTTCATCCGCGTAGATGGAGATGTCATCGTCATCGGCTGCGTTCGCGGGCCAGAAACCGATGACGCCGTTGGCGACTAACCAGCCCTCGCTGACAATCTGCCGAAGCATAGCCTTCGCGTCGGCGTGGAGCGCGGATGCTGCTTCGCCATATCGGCTGTCTGTGAGAACGCCCGGAAATGTCCCCTTGATCTCCCAGGCGGTGAAAAAAGGCGTCCAATCGATGAACGGGACCAGCTTTGCGAGATCGTACTTCGTGAAAGCTCTGGCGCCGATGAAACTGGGGCGCGGCGGCCGATACCCGGCCCAATCGATCTTCAGCTTGTTTTGCCGCGCTTGGAGAAGGCTCACGCGGGCTTTCTGGGCGCGTCCGCGTTCATGGGCGCGGGCGACCGAGGCGTAAGTCTCGCGGATTTGCCCGACATAGGCGGCGCAGCCGTCGCCGAGAAGGCTCGACACCACGCCGACCGCACGGCTTGCGTCGGTCACGTATATCGCCTGATTGCGCTTGTAATTCGGGCTGATTTTCACCGCGGTGTGAATTTGGCTCGTCGTTGCGCCGCCGATCAAGAGCGGCACATCGAAACCCTGCCGCTCCATTTCGGACGCCACGAACACCATTTCGTCGAGGCTCGGCGTAATCAGCCCCGAAAGCCCAATAATGTCGGCCTTCACCTCTCGCGCCTTGTCGAGAATGCGCTGAGACGGCGCCATCACGCCGACATCGATGACCTCGTAATTGTTGCATTGCAGGACCACGCCGACGATGTTCTTGCCGATATCGTGCACATCGCCTTTTACGGTCGCCATGACGATGCGGCCTGGCCGACGCCGCATTTTCAAGCCCGGCCTCGCGTTTCTCGGCCTCCATGAAGGGCATGAGATAGGCCACCGCCTTCTTCATGACGCGTGCCGATTTGACGACCTGCGGCAGAAACATCTTGCCGGCGCCGAACAGGTCGCCGACGACGTTCATGCCGTCCATCAGCGGGCCTTCGATCACGTGAAGCGGTCTCACGGAGGCAAGGCGCGCCTCCTCCGTATCGGCGTCGATGTAATCGGTGACGCCATGGATGAGCGCGTGCTTGAGGCGCTCACTAACTGGGCGCTCGCGCCAGGAGAGATCGGGCGCCTGTTTCTTGGCGCCGCCTCCCTTGAACCTGTCTGCGGCCTCAAGCAAGCGGTCGGTCGCGTCGGGCCGCCTGTTGAGGACGACGTCCTCGCAAAGCTCGCGAAGCTCAGGCTTCAGGTCGTCATAGACGCCAAGCTGGCCCGCATTCACGATCCCCATGTCCATGCCTGCCTGGATGGCGTGGTAGAGGAAGACCGTATGCATGGCTTGGCGGACCGGCTCATTGCCGCGGAACGCAAAGGACAAGTTCGAGACGCCGCCCGAGACATGCACATGCGGCAGTTCCGAGCGGATACGGCGCACCGCCTCGATGTAGGCGACGGCGTAATTATTATGCTCCTCGATCCCGGTCGCGACCGCGAAAATGTTCGGATCGAAGATGATGTCCTCGGGGGCGAAGCCTGCGCGTTCGGTGAGCAGACGGTAGGCGCGCTCGCAGATCGCGAATTTCCGCTCCGCCGTGTCTGCCTGCCCCTCCTCGTCGAACGCCATGACGACCACCGCCGCTCCATAGCGCAAGACCTTCCGGGCCTGTCTGAGAAATGGCTCCTCGCCTTCCTTGAGGCTGATCGAATTGACGATGGCTTTGCCCTGCACGCATTTCAGTCCTGCTTCGATCACCACCCATTTCGATGAGTTCGATCATAACTGGAACGCGGGAAATATCGGGTTCCGAGGCAATCAAATTGAGAAATGTGGTCATGGCCTTTTCGGAGTTGAGAAGGCCCTCGTCCATGTTTACATCGAGCACGTTGGCGCCGCTTTCGACCTGCTCGCGTGCGACCGCGAGGGCTGCGTCGTAGTCGCCGGCCTCGATGAGCTTGCGGAATTTTGCCGAGCCGGTGACGTTGGTCCGCTCGCCGGCGATAATAAATTGCTGTGCTGTGCCGGTCATGTCTTGAAGGTTCCCCATCGCCGTGACCCAGACATTCCTTAGCCCTGCCAGAGAATGTCCGCTTAGAGTCTTTTGCTCTCGCAGAGTGAGCGTTTGCGGCTCACCATAAACGTTCACTCCTTGTTCTTACGCTAGACCAGGAAGCTGCCCCAGGGTCAAGCCCGAGGGCGTGCTTTTGGGAACTCTGCTTAGTTAACCACCGGCCTTGCGGCCGACCCCCTGGGAATGAAACAAGTTGCAGATTCTTGTGTTCGCATCCCTAGATAGCGAGTTTCTTTCTAGCTCGCCACGGACCTTGGTGAGCAACGCGGCAGATTTTAAGAAAATTCGGTTGCGGGGCTTTCGGCGCAAGGCGCTTCAGCGGGCTGATTGAAGGAGGCCCCCGGAGGCGCGTGGAGGTGAACGTGTTTCAGCGAGCGTAATTTTGCGATGGTTACGAAATCACGATCGTTGTGGAGAAGGGTCACATTATGCGTCATCGCAATTTCTGCGACGCAGCAATCGATCGCGCTGCGCACTCCGAGGCCCCTGCGTCGCAGATCGAAAGTGAGCCGCGCGGAGGCGGCCCAAATCTCCCCAGTCGTTTCGAGATAGTCCTGATCGGCGAGATAATCGGAGAGCGTCAGCCACTCCCTCTCGTCGCGGGCGCCCTGCAACAGCTCCATTTGCGTAAACCGGGTCAGATAGTAATCGCGATCTTCCAACAGCTCGCGAATTGCTTGTGTCGTAGCGCCCGAACGGTCCTTAAACAGCGCTACAAGGACGCTGGTATCAATCAGCATCGTAGCGCGCGTGTCTCAGAGCCTTATGATCGAAGCGATCCTCGAACTCGATTTTGCCCGCGAGATCGAAGAGATTTTTCTTTTTCTTTGCCTTGAGAAACTCCCGCAAAGCGAGATGGACGGCATCCTTCTTCGTCTTTACGTTCGCCACCTTCATAACCTCGTCGATGAGCGCGTCATCGATGTCGATATTGGTCCGCATGCCAACCCGCAAATCATTAAGCCTCTGTGTATAGTACACACGCCTATACACAAAGGAAGGCATTTCTTGCGGGTCAGGCGGCGCCGAAGGTCTCCACAAGACGCCCGCAGAGCCAAAATTCCCCTTCGACAATCATGCCCGGCTGCAGGGCGCTAAAGAGGACCGTATCGTCAGCGACAAGATCGAAGGTGCCGCCCGCCGTGCCGATCAAAGCCCAGGTGAAGTCCTGCCCTGTCTCGGGATTGCGGCGGCGCTCGGTCTTTTGCACCTCGCCTGTGAGGAAAGCGCGAGCAGGCGCGCGGAAATCCTCGGCTTCCGGATCGAGAAAGACGATCTCGCCTGCGCCTCCGCCTCCCACGAAAAGTCCGCTGGCGAGGAAAGAGCGTGGCGTGAATTTCACTTTCTTATCGGCTTGCGTGGCGTGAAAGGAGGCCTCGTTCTCGAACACCCCAAGTTCATGGGGGAACGCGACGATTTGAGCGATCGCCATAAAAGGCACGCGCTTGCCCGCAAATCGGGCGAAGTCGACTACATCGATGAGCGCGATGGTCGGCCCAAGCTCGACATAGAACGCGCCCTCGAAGTGGTTGTCATAGGGGCGCTGCCGCATGGCGCGCACGCGGATGGGCGTGCGGCCCTCGCCTTCGAAGAAGGGCGTAATGCCCACGGCGACGTAAGGATCCGCTTCCGCCTCGGCGGCTGCAGCCTTCTGCATATGAACCCATAATTCGGGTCCGACCATCGAGCGCAGCCGGTGGTAATACCCCGCCGCACAGGGCTGCTTTTCGCCGCCCTTTTCCAAAAGACTACTCACCAGCGCCGACAGCGCTTCAGCCGAGTTCGCCTTATATCCGATGACACTGAAGTGATCCGCCATCACCACCCCGCATTCTCCCTTCCCCGCCCCCGCGGCTTGTTCTACGTCGCCGGCCTCTGACAGCCGGTCGAGTTCGCTAACGATGGCCTCCCCCATCTGCACGGTCGAGACCTTCGTCATGCCGTCCTGCATGATATCCTGAGTCCGCAGGCCCTTGGCGAGCACATTCGCGATGCCCGCGTCGAGAAGATCGGCTTCCGCAGCCATGCCGAATGAATAGCGAAGCGCCATGCCAAAACTTGCGATGGTGGCGATCGGGTTGGCGACGCCGCGGCCCGCGATATCTGGCGCACTGCCGTGAACGGGCTCGTACAAAGCCGGCGCTTTTCCCGCTCGCATCTTTTGCGCCGAGCGACGCCGATGGCAGCATGCCGAGAGATCCGGTCGCCATCGCCGCCTGATCCGAGAGAACGTCGCCGAACAGATTGTCGGTCACGATCACGTCGAACTGCTTTGGCCAGCGCACAAGTTGCATGGCGCAGTTGTCGGCGAGAATGTGGGTCAACTCGACATCTTTGTATTCCGCAGCGTGCACGCGGCTGACAACCGCGTTCCACAGCACGCCCGTCTTCATCACGTTGCGCTTGTCGGCGGAGGCGACGCGCTTTTTGCGCGCCCGGGCAAGATCGAAGGCCACGCGCGCGATCCTCTCGATTTCGTGCTCGGCATAGACTTGCGTATCGACGGCGCGCTTCTCGCCGCTTTCCAAGGTCACGATCTCCTTCGGTTCGCCGAAGTAGACGCCGCCCGTCAATTCGCGGACGATCATGAGATCGAGGCCTTCCACCACCTCGCGCTTGAGGCTGGACGCCTCGGTGAGCGCCGGATAGCAGATGGCGGGCCTCAAATTCGCAAATAGCTGCAGGTCCTTGCGCAAACGCAGGAGCCCAGCCTCGGGCCGCTTAGCATAAGGGACAGCATCCCATTTCGGGCCGCCCACCGCGCCGAGGAGCACCGCGTCAGCCGCCTTCGCTTTCGCCATGGCGGCATCGGATATCGCCTCGCCATGCGCGTCGTAAGCGCAGCCGCCAACAAGATCCTCTTGCGTTTCGAATTGCGCCCGGCCGCTTCGCGAGAGCCATGCAATTACACGCTTGACCTCGGCCATGACCTCTGGGCCGATGCCGTCGCCGGGAAGAAGAAGCAGTTTTTTTGTTGTCATGAACCGAAACAGCGATACTGAGCTAATTGCACTGGGACGCCAGGGACGCTGGACACACGCTAAGGATTAAACCACACACTGTGGCGCTAATCACGCGCTTCGTGACATCTCTGCACAACTTTATGGCCAGGCTCGCCACGCTGAGTTGCGTGATTGGGCCTATACCTTGGCAAGATGGGAAGGAACGGCCTGCATGGAAGGGCTGCGGTGACGAGTTCGGCGGCTGCATATGTGCGTTGGCTCGGCGGGTACGCCCACTCGCGAATCGCTGAGCTGGTCAATTCCTTATCTCAAGATTGGCGAGAGAGTGGGACACAGGCGGCTTAGATTTTCCAGAGAGGCTTTCCCAACCTGAAAGATCGGGTGTAGCGAGCCCGTAGCGAGCGGCCAATGCTGGTGCAAGGGGATGTAGAGCACCAAGGCAGGTTCTGCCGGCCCCATCCTTTTCCGCGCGGATCTCGATAGGCCGATCGATGAGCTGGATCCAGTTGCAGGGTGGGTCTGTCGCCGCGACTGCTTTGCCGCCATCCCTGTTGCAGGTGATGTCTCCCGCTTTACCGTAGTCGACTTGCAAGTCAGCGCTCGAAAATCTTGATCGGCCCTGCGCTGCGAGCGAGTTTCTCGAAGGTGTTCTGAGTCGCCGGGTGCGACGTGCCGAAAACGAGTGACAATATGGTGATCGCCTGTGTGTAATAGGCTTGCGCTTCCGCCTGTTGGCCCGCTTCGATCAGCGCGTCGGCGATCGCGATATAATCATAGGCGACGATAGGATGGTCTCTTCCGAAAACGTCGACGTCGATGGAAATCGCCTTCCAAAGGCAGTCCGTCTTTGTTGCGTTCCCGCCGGTTATACGCCGAAGCGCAGCGCGCTCTCTAAACGCCGCGGCAAGAATGAAGTCTTTAGGGAACGCCTGCCGCTCTCTCTTTTGGATATAAGTGTCCAGGAGCTTGAGCGCCTCTTTGTATTGGCCCCGAGCCTTAAGCTCGCCAGATTCCCGCTCCATTGCTGAGCTTGCCGGGTCAAAGAAAGGGTCCGCATTAACAAATTGCGCAAATAAGCAACAAAGCGCTAAAGTCACGCTCAAGGTTCGTTTCATCGTTTCGACATCAGAAGCTTGATTATTCTAAATATACTTTCCAATCAGGCCAAGCGACTTGACTCGCTACAATCTGTAGAGGTGGCAGCGCTGGGACCCGTTTTGCAAACGTAACAATACAAAGGGCGTGTATGCAACCACTGTTTGCGTTGTGCCAGACTCTTCTTCTGTGAGATAGTGGGAATTGCCACGCTTGCGCACATCCCAGCACCCCTCCCTCGGGAAATTCCGCCCACTTTAAAGCGTGCGCCGGCTGGACTTCCTTCGGATAAGGCGTACTCGCAAATCTTTGCATCGACTAAGCTTATCGGAGGCGGGTTCGCGTGAGCGGGCGCCGAACGGTACGGGCGCTTGCCTGCGCCTGCAATAGGGCTTCCTCGAGGGAATTATGTACAAACTCTGGCTTGCATCGCCGGCACGGCTCTTATAGTGTTTATGCCATAGAAGACATCGCCGCCGCATCGAGAACGCATGCGCCATGCCTGACGAAGCCGGTCGAAACCGCGCGCCTCCGGGCACGAGAAAACGGGCTTTGCCTGCGGCGAGCAGGAAGCGCGCCCCTGAAAGCCAGGCGGAGCGCGAGATCTTTGCCCGCAATTTCAAGAAGACCCGCATCGAGGCCGGTCTGAGCCAGCGCGAACTCGCAAAGGTCACCGGCATTGCGTAGGCTCATATCTCGGAGGTGGAAAATGCGATGCACAATGTTGGCGTCGACACCATGGTGAAACTTGCCCGAGCCGTCGGAAAGCCGCTCTTCCAGTTGTTCATGCCCTGACCAAAATAACGCCGGCCATAAACATAGGGAGTTCGTCTAAACGCGACGAATTAATTCGATATTTTGACAACATAACGGCTTTGGGACGCTGCAGGCCAAAGCGCTTGGCCGCCAAGTATTGCCGGCGCAAGTGGGTGAGAACGTTAATCTTCTTGCATGAACCGGTTAGACGGGATCGAGAAACATTTCATGGACGGCGTTCTAACAACTTGGGGACATGAGCTTGCGCTAGGGGCCGCGATGACGGTGGGGCTCGCATTGGCGACGCTTCCGTTCGGCCTTGCATTCGGGCTCGCGGCGGCGCTCGCCAAAGAACTCCAAGTCCGCCTGGGCGCGAGCCTGCGGCGAAATTTACACCACCGTTTTCCGCGGATTGCCTGAGCTTTTGACGCTTCTCCTTATCTATTATGGCGCGCAAATCCTTTTTCAAAACATCGCCGATGCGACGGGTCTTCCGTTCACGATTAACGTTTCTCCGTTCGTCGCAGGCTTGATTGCGCTGTCGCTCGTCTTTGGAGCCTATTCCAGCGAAGTGCTGCTCGCAGCGCTGCGCGGCGTCGAGCGCGGCCAGATCGAGGCGGCTCGCAGCTTCGGCATGAGCCCTGCGCTTGTGTTCCGGCGGATCAAGGCGCCGCAGATGCTGCGGCTCGCGCTGCCGGGCCTTGGCAACAATTGGCTTGTGCTGCTGAAAGACACGTCGCTGGTTTCGGTGATCGCGCTGGACGACCTCCTGCGCATGTCGTTCATCGCTTCGCAGAGCACGCGCAGGCCGTTTGAGTTCTACGCCATTGCTTGCGGAATTTACCTTGCCATGACAGCCGTCTCGACGCTTGCGATTGCCCGGGCGGAACGAGCCGCCGCTAAAGGGTGGAGGCCCGCCGCATGATCCACTGGGACTTGTTCGAGAGATTTGGGCCGCGCATGGCGGATGGCTTTCTCGTGACCCTCGAACTTTCGATCGGATCGGTGTTTCTCGGCCTTTTGATCGCCGCCCCTGTGGGTCTTGGCCGCGTCTTCGGTTCGCGCCCCGTTAGCGCGGCTCTTTTTGCATATACCTACGTGTTTCGCGGCACGCCAATGCTAGCGCAGCTGTTTCTCATCTATTATGGCTCGGCTCAATTCCAGTCCACGCTATCGGAGGCCGGCTTATGGTGGCTGTTCCGCGATCCGTTTTTCTGCTCTCTCTTCACCTTCACGCTGAACACCGCCGCCTATCAGGCCGAGATTTTTGCGGGCGCGATCCGCGCCGTGCCGCGCGGCCAGATCGAGGCCGCGCGCGCCGCCGCCATGCCGCCTGCCCTGACCGCTCGCCGGATCATCCTGCCCCAGGCGGCCCGCTTTGCGCTGCGGCCTTTCGGAAACGAGCTGATCTTGATGGTGAAGGCGAGCGCGCTGGCCAGCGTCGTCACGGTGTACGATCTGCTGGCGACGGCGAAGCTCGCTTTTCAGCGAACTTACGATTTCCAGGCTTATATCGCCGCAGCGCTCGTCTACATTCTGACTGTTGAGATTATACGGCGCCTCTGGAACGTGCTCGACAGAAGGCTGAACCGGCACCTTGTGAGGGTGTAGCGCAAGTCATCTTGAAGTTGTCTGGGGGCTTTAATAGAATTGGCCGGACCCGGGTGGGGCAGGGGTCCGGCCTTTCTGGGCACTTGAGAGGGAAATGATCGAAGCAATCCTTGGGCGTGGATTGGCAGGGATCACTAACGAGGCCACTGGGGTATGCTCTCCAATGAGTTGAGCTATCGAACTTGTTAACCGGCTGAGCTACAAGTTCGCGTTACACTGGTGTCTCGTTGGATTTACAACTACAGCGAGAGCGGCGAGAACGCAACTTTTTTTGGGCGTTTTCGTGAGAAATTCGCCTTAAGGTTGCGAAAACATCACAGGTGGATTGGATGGCTCAGCTTGCGCTTATAACCGGTGGAGCTGTGCGGATCGGCAAGGCGATTGCGCTCCGTCTAGCCGAATCTGACTTCTCCGTTGCGATTCAATTCCGTAACTCCAGGCTGGAAGCCGAGGCAACCGTAGCGGCCATAAAGGCGATGGGCGTAAAGGCAGGCTGCTTTCAAACGGACCTCAGCAAACTCGCCGAGGTTCAAGCCTTGTTCCCTACCGTCAATGCAACCTTGGGAAGTGTTACCTGCCTAATTAATAACGCGTCTTCCTTTGTGGACGACCGTGTGCAGTCGCTCACCGAAGAGAGCTGGCGAACGCACATGGCGATCAATTTGCAAGCGCCTGTCTTCCTGGCCCAAGCCTTCGCGGCGCAACTCGCGGCAGACCAAACCGGAAACATCGTCAATATCATCGATCAGCGCGTTCTTCGCCCGAACCCGCTGTTCTTCTCCTATACGTTGAGCAAGTCCGCGCTGTGGGCCGCGACAAAGACGATGGCGCAGGCGCTTGCGCCTCGCATCCGCGTCAATGCCATCGGCCCCGGCCCGACGCTGAGCAGCGTCCATCAAACAAAGGAAGACTTCGAGCGCGAGAGCCAAGCGATGCCGCTCGGCCGCGGAACCACGCCGGAAGAGATCGCCAGCGCCGTCTCGTTCATTCTCGGCGCCCCCGCCATGACCGGGCAGATGATCGCGCTCGACGGCGGCCAGCATCTCTTATGGCAAACCCCGGATATCCGCGTTACATAACGCTTTATGCCCGAAATAGAGGACACCATCGAAGTCAGCTCAGGCATGGCTCTGGACGGCGCTGAAAGCGCGCCGGAAACCGGGCCGCATGTCATTGCGCGCTATGTGAAGCATCTGGGCTCCGGCCCCGGCGTCTATCGCATGATGGATAAGGCCGGCGAAGTCATCTATGTCGGCAAAGCACGCAATCTGAGAAACCGCGTTCAGAATTATACAAGGCTCGGCGGCCACACCAATCGCATCGCCGCGATGATTTGCTCGACCGCGTCCATGGAGTTTATGAATACCGGCACCGAGGCCGAGGCGCTCCTTCTCGAAGCCAATCTCATCAAGCGCTTCAAGCCGCGCTACAACGTATCCTTCCGGGACGATAAATCCTTTCCCTATATCGTGATACGCCGCGATCAGGAGGCGGCGCAGATCGGCAAGCATCGCGGCGCGCGCTCGCTCGACGGCGACTATTTCGGGCCTTTCGCCAGCGCCGGCGCCGTGAACCGCACCATCAACACGCTTCAGCGCGCCTTCCTCCTGCGCACCTGCTCCGACAGCGTCTATGAGAGCCGCACGCGGCCTTGCCTCCTCCATCAGATCAAGCGCTGCGCCGCGCCTTGCACACGCGAGATCGAACTCGCGGATTATGAAAAGCTTGTCGAGGAGGCGACCGCATTTCTGTCCGGCAAAACCGACGCCGTGCAGAAAAAACTGAACGCGCTCATGGAAGAGGCGGCGGAGAAGCTTGAGTTCGAGCGCGCCGCGAAATACCGCAACCGCCTGTGGGCGCTGGCGCATGTGCAGGCGCATCAGGGCATCAACCCGCGCGGCGTGGAAGAAGCCGATGTCTTCGCCATTGCGCAGGAAGGCGGCCAGACCTGCATTCAGGTCTTCTTTTTCCGCAACAACCAGAACTGGGGCAACCGCGCCTATTTCCCGCGCGCCGACCGCAGCCTGAGCGCGCCCGAGGTGCTGGGCTCATTCATTTCGCAGTTTTACGACGACAAGATCATGCCCCGCTGTGTGTTTCTCTCGCACGAAGCGCCGGAGCAGGCGCTGATCGCGGAAGCGCTTTCGACGAAGCTTGGGCGCAAGGTTGAGGTGGTGACGCCGAAGCGCGGCGAGAGGCGCGAGCTTGTGGAGCATGCGATCCAAAACGCGCGGGAAGCGCTCGGCCGCAAGCTGGCGGAGAGCACCAGCCAGGGCAAGCTCTTGGCTGGCGTCGCGAAAGTCTTCGGCCTTGAGCGCACGCCGCGCCGTGTCGAGGTATACGATAATTCGCATATCATGGGCACGAATGCCGTCGGCGCGATGATCGTCGCGGGGCCGGAAGGGTTTGTGAAAAATCAGTACCGGAAGTTCAACATCAAGGCCGCGGATCTTACGCCGGGCGACGATTTCGGCATGATGCGGGAGGTGCTGACGCGCCGGTTCAAACGGCTTCTGAAGGAGCACGGCCTGCCCGCAGGCGACGCCGTTCCGGGCGAAGATGGTTCGTCATGGCCGGTCTCCCGCGCATCCGGCGCAGGGCCCGCAAGTGAGGCGGAGGTTGAGGAAGATGATTGGACTCTCAGCCCCTCACCCCAGCCCTCTCCCCATGGGAGAGGGAGCAGGCCGCGCCCGTTGCATCGGCGTCCCCTCTCCCAGGGGGAGAGGGACAGGGTGAGGGGTGAATACTCTAATTCGTCCACGCAATCCGCCGAAGCTGAGGCGGCTCTGGATGGCCGGGCCGAGCACGGCCATGACGCTGGGGAGCTGGATCCCATCGAAGGCGAAACCGAAGACGATGCGGAAGCCTTGGGCGGCGACGTGGGCGCTTGGCCGGACCTTGTCCTGATCGACGGCGGAGCAGGTCAGCTTTCCGCCGCTCAAGCGGTGCTCGCCGAGCTTGGCCTGCACGGCTTGGCCATCGCCGGCATCGCGAAAGGCCCGGACCGCAATGCAGGCCGCGAGCGCTTTTTCATGCCCGGCAAGCCTCCCTTCAGCCTTGCGCCGAATGACCCCGTGCTCTACTTCGTGCAGCGCCTTCGCGACGAAGCGCACCGCTTCGCCATCGGCTCGCACCGGGCCAAGCGGAAGAAGGCCATGACTGAGAATTCCCTCGACGGCATTCCCGGCATCGGCCCCACGCGCAAGCGAGCGCTGCTCAAGCATTTCGGCTCGGCTAAGTCTGTAAGCCGCGCAGGGTTATCGGATTTGCAGGCCGTGGGCGGCATCAGCGCCGCGATGGCGCAGCAGATCTACGACTATTTCCACGAGCGTAAATAGCGAAGTTGTCCTCAGAGAAAACCCCGCGCGACACCGGCCACGCTTGCGGCGGGCCTGCCCGGGGCGTAAAAGGCCCTCACTTTAAGAGGGAGCCTGACATCATGAAAAAGGTAGCTTTGGCCGGCATGGCGGCAGCGCTGTGCTTTGCAAGCGTTAGCGCTGACGCCCGGCGCCGGCACTCGGACGAAGACAATGAGAAGGCGTGCAAGCCCGACGTGTTCCGCCTTTGCCATGAGGCCATCCCGAGCCAAAGCAGGATCGTCGCCTGCCTGAAGCAGAAGAGGAAGCTTCTGAGGCCTGCCTGCCGCAAAGTCATGTCCCGCTGATCGAGGGCGTCACCACCCGATCGCGCGGCGGCTGCAGGCGACGACCGTCTCCCTGTGAACATCGAGGCCAGCGAAGGTGGGGTAGAGAACGTCCACGATACTCTTCCAGGTGCGCCGCCTGAATGGAGCTTCCGTGATGGGAACTCTAAAGACCGTGCTCCAGGGCCAACGCGGCCCCTGGCACATTCAGGGGTGCTCGGAAGCTCCCGATCCAACTAGAAAAAGGGATCTAGCGCACCAAGAAAACACCGGTCTCCGGCCGGCGGCGCTACCTTCTATCTAACCCGTTTCATCCCCAGCGGGTGGACCCCAAGGCCGGTGAGGAACTAAAGAGAAACTCACCCGGTCGCGTTGCGGCCGGGTGAATATCTTTTTAGATGGCCCGCCGCGTATGAGTCATCGCAATTGTCAAATGTATTTACCCCACATCTCCTGGACGACGAGGCAATGGGCGGAGGCGCCCTGTCCAAGATAGAACCCGAAGTCGCCTTTATATAGCGTGCTGTTGGTTACGCTTCTGAAATCCGCCTTGGTGCTTTCGGCGCAGGATTTCGCCGATACGCCGATCGTCATCGAGACCAGACTGACGCCCTTGCAAGCGCGGGGCGTCGCCAAAGCGTAGTTACCGCCGTTCACCCAGGAAACGCTGCACTTATCCAACGCAACGGGCACAAAAACATTCAGTGTTTTACTGACTGGCGCGCCGGCCGCCAACGTGAAGGGCGGCTTATAGGTTGCAGGCGCTGGAACGCTGAATTTGTTTGCGAACTGAGTGAGAAATACAAACGCTACAAAGCTGCTCAAAAGGACAACGAGTGTCCGCGTGTTGCTCTCTGTCATGTCCATCCTCTGTGTTTGGATAATAGCTTGGCATCGCGGCGTTGTTGCGCCGGTGTCTAAGTACAATAAAGAGATTACCTGCAACAAAAGAACATATATTGACATAGTAAACTTAGATTTAACTTCAACGAAATCAAGATAATCAAAAAATACTAGCTCTCTTGGAGCATAAGATTAATCAATGCGGGCGCCCACGCCAATGCCATTTCCGCGGTCTCATGCAGCAAAAGCGGCTGGCGCATCTATTGCAACGTATCAGCTTCTTTTTTGCTTGGAATGCTCTGGTCATGAAGCAGAAATTCTAGCCGGTCATCTTCAAAACAATCATACGGATCGTTATCGATGATATGTCTGCGCCACCAGGTGGCGACGGCCTGCTTGATTGCCTCAGACGTGAAAGGAGCGTGAAAATTACCCATGTGCCGACTTTCGCTTAGACTCAAACTGTGAAGCCGATGCTACCGTGAAGAAATTAACGAGCCTCTACCTAGGGTTGTTAAAAATTGCATGGCCCCCCGGAATCTACAACCGGCGGCCCTGGAACGATCAAAATGCTTGCGGGCGTCCCACATTCCGCCCTCCTGTTAATCGTTCCGTATGCGCCGCCGTTCATAATCGTAGTTCGAACAGGAGGCCATATGACGAGAGGGTGGAAACAGAGACTTCTTCGCCAGGTCATTCTACTCGCGGCGCTCATCGGAATGATCGTCTACGTCGCGGCGGACGCCGTGCGCGGCCCGCATGGCCTGATCGCTAATCAGCTCCTTCGCGCAAAAATCACGACGCTGCAGAAAGACCTCGCGGCGCTGAAGGCGCAGCGCACGCGGCTGGAGCGCGACGCCGAGTTTCTCGGCGCGAAGGCTGCGAGCCAGCCGGCGCTCCTTGACGAGCAGGCGCGCGCCCTTCTGGATTTGGCGCGGCCCGCCGACATCGTTATTGTCAACAGCGAAAAAAGCGCCCGGTAGAGCGCTTTCAGGGGCCAGCTCCAGTTGAGGGCGGGTTGATCTTGTCTTCGCTTATGCGAGATCGCCTTGTAGATCACGGGCCCGAAAACACGTATTAAGGAGGGAGCGGCCCGAGGCTGAAGCGCTTGGGCGCCCATCACTTTTAAGAAGGCCCTGCACGATGCTCGACGACCTTCCTCAGACCGGGAACGATAACAGGCAATCCAAGCTTGATCTCAGCCGCGAGGAGGAAATGCGCGCCTACCGGGAGATGCTTCTCATTCGCCGCTTCGAGGAGAAGGCGGGCCAGCTCTATGGCATGGGCCAGATCGGCGGTTTCTGCCACCTTTACATCGGGCAGGAGGCCGTAGTCGTCGGCATGCAGATGGCGATCCGCGAGGGCGATCAGGTCATCACGGCATATCGCGACCATGGCCATATGCTGGCGTGCGGCATGGACCCGAAAGGCGTGATGGCGGAGCTGACGGGCAGGCGGGGCGGCTATTCGAGAGGCAAAGGCGGCTCGATGCACATGTTCTCCGTTGAAAAGGCTTTTTATGGAGGCCATGGCATTGTTGGCGCACAAGTGCCGCTTGGCACCGGACTGGCCTTTGCAAACAAGTACAAAGGTAACGGCCATGTGTGCCTCACCTACTACGGCGACGGCGCGGCGAACCAGGGCCAAGTTTACGAGGCCTTCAACATGGCTTCGGTTTGGCGTCTGCCCGTCATCTATGTCGTCGAGAATAATAAGTACGGCATGGGGACCCGCGTCGATCGTGTGTCCGCCGTCACCGAGCTTTCGCATCGCGGCTGCAGCTTCAATATCCCGGGCGAGCAGGTCGACGGCATGGATGTCCGCGCCGTAAAGGCGGCGGGCGACACCGCGGCGGCATGGGCTAGGGAGGGCAACGGACCCTATATTCTCGAAATGATGACCTATCGCTATCGCGGCCACTCGATGTCCGACCCGGCGAAGTACCGAACGAAGGAAGAGGTCGAAAAGATGCGCCATGAGCGCGACCCGATCCAGCAGCTGCGGGCGCGGCTGATAGAGGCGGGACGGGCGAGCGAGGACGATCTCAAGGCGGTAGACAAGGAGATCCGCGCCATTGTGAACGAGGCCGCGGATTTTGCGCAGCGCGATCCCGAGCCAGACGCCGCGGAGCTATACACCGATGTGCTCCGTTAATAGGTCCTTGCAGGACAGCATATGGAAAAATTTCTGAAAGATGCCATCCAGGAAGCCGTAGATCAGGCGAAGAAGGGACAAGCGGAAGGAGGCATTCCTATAGGGGCTGTCGTTCTAAAAGGAAAGAAAATCATCGGACGTGGTCACAATCGGCGTCTGCAAAATAAAGATTTGACGGCTCACGGGGAGACAGAGTGTTTTCGAAATGCTGGTGAGAAGCTATTCGATCCTGGCGACACAACGTTGATAACAACTCTATCCCCATGCCGCATGTGCTCTGGCGCCACGCAAATCGCTGGAATTGAGCGGGTTATTATTCTGGATCAAGTGAATTATGACGATGGTCAGGCTGAACCTTTGACAAGAGCCGGTATAAAAGTTGAGATTCTTCCGCATAAAGAAATGATAGAGATATTCAAGAATTGGAAGAATGACCCAATAAATAAAGATACATGGTACGGTGACGGCAATACTGAAAAAGTGCTCAATGTTCGAAAACGCCCCGCCGAGTGAAACTGGGATAATCGCGGAAGCGATCTAACTAGAACGCTATTCAACGCACCGCACAATGCCAGTTCGGCCTATGTCGCGCCTAAGGCGCCAAACTCGCATCCTCCTCAGCCGCAGGCGTGGCGGGAACTGCGGTAGCTGCAGCGCCTTCCGCCTCTCGTTTCCTCTTGGCTTGCACGCGCTTGTACATCCAGGCGTTCAGGATCGGCGTCAGCACGGCTGTAACAATTAGGACGCCGTGATTTGTATCGAAGCGATGGCGCGATGGCGGCATAGCTTCGATCGACGAGCGCAATGGCTTTTGGAACCGCCGCCGAATTTCCGGCGGCGCTTGAAGCCGCCGCTCCTGCAACACCCGACCCCCCATCAGCTTATCGGCGAGGATGCAGACTATTCCTGTTACGATTACACCCACGTTTATCCGCGCCGGCAAACTTAACGGCCTCCCGCCAGAGGCGCAGGCTGCGATCGAGAAGATTGCCCAAGGACGTTCAAGATGGGGCCATGACGGCAATCGAACAACTGGAAAAAAAGTTAAAAGAGAGGCTGTCGCAAAACTATGGAGGCCAACGAAGCCGGCCTCTTCGCTTTTCTCGTGTCAAGCTTCGCGATCCATAAGGATTTCGCTCGCGACGTTCCCGGCGCGAAGCCAGTTATTCAGCTGCTTTACGATCCGGCGGGGCTGGCCCAGGCCATCGGCAAATCGGTCGAATGACGCGATGCTGCCGAGACTACAGTTGAGGGCGCGCTGAGACGGCGCCTCTGGGCGAGCCAACGAATGGCTCTATGAACGATTGCCCCTGTGTTTGTGATCCTTCCGCTAAACGCGCATGCGTTCGGAAGCTGCCGTACGCATTTTCTCGCGATCCCCATGGGCGCCATGGCGGCTTCGGGATCCTAATGCGGTCTTCTCCAGCAAGGCCAAAATGGTCCCGCCCTCGACTCAATCCCGAAGTCAACCTTTATTCTATCTCAAGTTGTAAAAATGCCACCCATTATATAAAGCAGTGTGGTTAGCCTGCCTTCCGGTTGCGACTGCTCAATAATACAACTAAAGGTGGAATATCGCTTTAAACCATAGAGGCGCACTTGTCCTGCGTAGGCTTCGCCAGACGGGGAGAATTTAAAATGGCAACCGAAACCGGACGCGCCCTCAAAAGGGCTCGGCTTGCTCTTTTGGTTAGCGTCAGCGCCACCGCTCTTTCGCTCTCGATGAGCGAGGCTGCGGCGCAGACCGTAACGGCGGTTGGAGGCACCGCCAGCCAAACTGTCGGGACAAACGCCAACGGAAACCTGACCGCGTCAACAACCATCACTGAGTTGACGTTTCAAAATGGCGGCGGCACCACCACCACCACTATCGACGGTAGCACCGGAATATCTGTAGGCACCACTGGCACCACGACGATCGGCGTGAATGGAAATCTGAGCGTCGGAGGAGGCGCCACCGCGTCCTTCGGATCGGGTGCGACCACGACGATCGATGGCTCTGGCAGCCTTGCCGTGACTTCGGGCACAGTCCAAGTCGGGACGGGCGCCGCCGCAGTCACCCTCGGTAACGGAACTGCCAGCACATTCGGGAGCGGCTTAACCGTCAATAACGGCTCTACGGCGACTTTCGGTGGCCCAACGAACCTCAACGGCGCTGTCACCCTCAACAACACGTTGACGACCGGTGCGGGCGGCACAACCATCAACGGCGCCAACGGTAATGCGAGTTTCGGCGGCACCACAACATTCCTGACTGGGAACACCCCGGTTTTCGAAAGCGGCGCAAACGTTAGTGCGGGCACCCTCCAGATCGGAGCCAACGCAGGCGGAATCACCCTGAACACCACGGGCACGAGCACTTTCGGCGGCCTGATCACGAGTAACGGCGGCTTGCAAGTCAACAGCGGTGGCGTCAGCATCACTGGCACAGCAAACACACCAGGCTTGACCGTCGGGGGCGGAACCACTGCGGTCTTCGGAGCGACCGGCAACACGACGATCAATGGCGCTGGCGTGATCACCGTCGGGACGGGTCCAGGCGCAGTCGTCCTCAATCCAACCGGGCAAAGCGCATTCGGAAACGGCGCAACCTTCGGTACGGCAGGCTTATCCGGATTCGCTAGCAATGGAAATCTGACGGTGAACGGAGGATCGACCTTCGGCACAGCCGGGAATACCACAATCGCGGCCAACGGCAACACGAGTATCGGCGCCAATTTGGGCGTCACCGGAACATCGGCTTTCGGCACAGCCGGGAATACCACAATCGGGACCAACGGCAACATCACTGCTGGCGGCGGCGCCAACTTGACCGTCACTGGGGGATCGACCTTTGGTACAACCGGGAATACCACAATCGCGGCTAACGGCAACATCAATGCCGGCGGTAACCTGGCTGTAATCGGTGATACAACAGTGCACAACTTCGCCGTTGCGAGCGGTTCCACTGTGGACGCGGGCGGAAACCGCATCCAAGATGTCGGCACGCCGATCGTCGGCACGGACGCAGCCAACAAGGCCTATGTCGATAAGGGCGTCAGCAAGGCCTATGAAGGCACAGCCGTCGCGCTTGCGATCTCGCAGCCGGTCTTCCTGCCCGGGCAGAACTTCGCTCTGCGCCTTGGCTGGGGCGACTTCGAAGGCCAGAACGCATTCGGCGGCAGCGCCGCGGGCGTTATCGCGCGCGACACATTCGGCTATGGCTCGACCGTCGTTGTCGATGCAGGCATTGGCGTCGGCGCAAACTATAGCGGCATCGGCGGCAAGGCTGGCGTTACCATCGGCTTCGGCGGCGGCTACGCTCCGCTTAAATAGAATGTCCTTGGAACACTCGCGGTGCGCCCTTCGTCTTTAATGCGTTTTCCAAGCAAATTGCCCCGGGGGCTGGCTTTTTTCCGCCCGCGGGTTTTACGGTGTTTTTTCTGTTGGGTTGCCGTTCTTCCCCGGCAACCCATTTACGAGGCCTAATGCGTTCTATCTCAATTCTGTTTCTAACCTTCGTTCTAGCTTTCGGTGCTTATCCTTCCGATGCAGAGCAACGCATAGCTCCTGCGGCGAAAGCTCCCGTAAACTCCGAAGGAATGCAGATTAGCATTGTCACCTTAACCTTGCTGGTCAAGGGCGCAGTTATGGCGCTACATCAGGCGAATATAACCGGTAATTATTCGGTCCTGCGGGACTTGGGAACGCCGATCTTCCGGGAAACATTCGACCAGACGGCGCTTGCCGGCATATTCCAGAATTTGCGATCCCGGAAAATCGATCTCAGCATCGCCCTTTTGCTTTCCCCCAATCTAACGAAGAATCCGCAACTGAATCAGAACCACGAGCTTGTTCTCATCGGAGATTTTCCCACCGAGCCGTCGCGCATCCACTTCGAACTCGCGTTCCTGCAACTGGACGGCGCGTGGCGGCTTGCCGGAATTGCTATTGACGCTGTGCCTGCGCCTGGCGCCACCCTAAAGCCGGACAGCGGCTTGTCTGCGAAGGGCCCAGCGTCTGGGAGCCCGAACCGGTGAAAAAGCCCCGGACGGCTGAAAAGTTGAAAACAAGAAAAAGCGCAACTCACTGTGCCTAAGCATTCGCGCCACAAGATCGCCGCTGGTGTGGCTCGGTGGCCGCTTCAGCGGCAGGTTCCAAACGATCACACTATTGTTATGAATCTTAAGGACGGCAGCGTGTATCCATTCTCTGTCACCGGCTCATTAGTTCGAGAGGCTTCAGCCGTTGAAACGGCGCAAAATTACTCCAGCCGATCGTGAAACATGGTATTGAGAAAGAAGAAAGCTTCGATGAATGCCAAGGCGGGGGCGGCGGCTAGCTTTGGTTCAGCGTGCGCACAATATCAAACTTCGCAATTCGTTAAGGCGCGAACGACATGCCGACACAAGTTTTGATGCCTGCCCTGTCGCCGACGATGGAAGAAGGCAAGCTCGCAAAGTGGGTGAAAGCCGAGGGCGATGAGGTCCGCTCCGGCGACGTGATCGCGGAGATCGAGACGGACAAAGCCACGATGGAGGTCGAGGCGGTCGAGGAGGGCAGGCTCGGCAAGATCCTCGTCCCCGCCGGCACCGAGGGCGTCAAGGTCAACACCCCAATCGCCGTCATCCTGACCGATGGCGAGGAGTCATCCGCGATTGCGAACGGCGCCGCCGCGAAAGCCAACGGCGCCGCGCCGTCCTCCGCCACAACGGCTCCCGCCCCCGATGCTGGAACCGCCGAGTTGCACGCCATCGTCGATGTCCGGGTCCGCGAGACCGCCACCGACCGGCTGCCCGCCGGATATGACAGCGCGGCGGAAATATCCGAAGGGGCGGAAATGATCAAGACCACTATGCGCGAAGCTCTGCGCGACGCCATGGCGGAGGAAATGCGCCGCGACGATAACGTGTTCGTCATGGGCGAGGAAGTCGCCGAATATCAGGGCGCTTATAAGATTACGCAAGGGCTGCTCGACGAGTTCGGCGCGCGCCGCGTCGTCGATACGCCGATAACGGAGGCCGGCTTCGCGGGGCTTGGCGTCGGCGCGGCTTTCGGAGGACTTCGCCCCATTGTCGAGTTCATGACCTTCAACTTCGCGATGCAGGCCATCGATCACATCGTCAATTCCGCTGCGAAGACGCTTTATATGTCCGGCGGACAGATGGGCTGCCCAATCGTATTTCGCGGACCGAATGGCGCGGCCGCCCGGGTCGGCGCTCAGCATAGCCAGGAATACTCGGCCTGGTACGCCCACGTACCGGGCCTCAAGGTGATCGCTCCCTCCACCGCCGCAGACGCGAAGGGCCTTCTCAAAGCGGCGATCCGCGATCCGAACCCGGTGATACTTTTGGAGAACGAGATGCTTTACGGCGTCGCGGGACAGATTCCGAAGGTTGACGATTGGATCATCCCCATCGGCAAGGCGAAGATTGCCCGGCCCGGCAAGGACGTCACCATCGTCTCGTGGTCGCGCGGCATGGTCTACGCCCTCGAGGCGGCGAAGGCGTTGGAAGCCGAAGGCATCGACGCGGAGGTGATCGATATGCGCACGCTCCGCCCGCTCGACATCGAAACGGTGCTGGCGTCGGTGCGCAAAACGAACCGCATTGTGACGGTGGAGGAAGCGTGGCCGGTGTGCTCGGTCGGCTCGGAAATCTGCGCCCAGGTCGTGCAGCACGCTTTCGACTATCTCGACGCGCCGCCAACGAAAGTGTCGGGCGAGGATGTGCCGATGCCCTACGCCGCCAACCTTGAAAAGCTCGCGCTTCCCGATGCGGCCAGGGTCGTGGCTGCGGCCAAGTCCGTTTGCTACCGGAATTGACTTACACGCCGATGCAAAAGCGATCCCCATGGCAACGCTACGCTGACGGCCACGCGGCAAGCTTCGAGGCCGATGGCAAAGACTATCTCGTCATCGTGGCCGACAGCTATATCAACGCGCGTTATCGCATGACCGAAGACCGCATAGTGGACCGCAGTAGCTTGGTCGAGGAAATCGAAGACGAAATCTCGTATCTTGCTGGGCAGAAGCTGGCGCGCGGCGCTGTGTTTAAGCCTCTCGGGAAACGTCCGCCCCAAATCACCTTCGACGCGCGCGATGCCGAACCTGCATAGGTTTCAGGCGCCTGCGCGGTTGCCTCAAGGATAACGCCATGCCGACTCCGATCCTCATGCCCGCTTTATCGCCCACCATGGAGCAGGGCAAACTTGCGAAATGGCTCAAGAAGGAGGGCGATAAGGTTTCCTCCGGCGACGCTATCGCCGAGATCGAGACCGACAAAGCCACGATGGAGGTCGAGGCGGTGGATGAGGGCGTCATCGGCAAGATCATGATCGCCGAGGGCACGGAAGGCGTTGCCGTGAACACGCCGATTGCCTTGCTTTTGTCGGAAGGCGAGGACGCTTCGGCCCTTTCGGAAGGGGGCGTCCCCTCACCCCAGCCCTCTCCCGCGCAAGCTCGCCGTGGCGAGCTTGCCACTCCGGAGCGTCCGCATCAGCAAGCGGATGCGGATGCGAGAGGGAGTTTGGCCGCGGCCGTTGCAGCGTCGTCCCCTCTCCCAGGGGGAGAGGGACAGGGTGAGGGGCGAGTCGCCCTGAGCATATCGAACGGAAACGGGCGCATTTTCGCGTCGCCTCTGGCCCGGCGGCTTGCGGCTCAGGCTGGCGTGGACCTGTCTCAGTTGCGCGGAACCGGACCCCACGGCCGGATCGTGAAGCACGACATTGACGAGGCCGCACATTCCGGCGCGCCGGCGCTGCTGCCCGCCGCTGCGCAAGCAACGCGTGCGCCGCAGCCTGCGGTCGCGCAAGCGATCCCAGTGCAAAACGGCGGAGCGCTGGCGCCAAGCCGCGGCTTTCCTGCGGCGATGCCCGACGACCAGATCCTCGCGCTCTACGAGAAGGGCAGCTACGAAATCCGCCCGCTCGACAACATGCGCAAAACCATCGCCCTGCGCCTCACGCAAGCCGCTGCGACGATCCCTCATTTCCGCCTGACCGTGGATTGCGAGATCGACGCCCTTTTGGACGCCCGGCAGCGCTTGAACGCCCGCTCTCCGAAGGATGGCCCCGGCGCTTACAAACTGTCCGTGAACGATTTCCTGATCAAGGCGATGGGGCTTGCGCTGCAGCGCGTGCCCGACGCCAACGCGACGTTCACCGAACGAGGCGTCCTGCTCCACAAGACCTCGGACGTCGGCGTCGCCGTCGCCATCGAGGGCGGGCTCTTCACGCCGGTCGTCAGGGGCGTTGAGTTTAAGACGCTCGCGCAGATCTCCAATGAGATAAAGGAGCTGGCGGAGCGCGCGCGCCGCCGCCGCCTTGCGCCTCACGAATATCAGGGCGGGACAACCGCTATCTCGAACCTCGGCATGTTCGGCGTCGATCATTTCGACGCGGTGATAAACCCGCCCCACGCGACGATTCTGGCGGTTGGGCGCGGCGAGCAGCGCGCCGTGGTGAAGAGCGGGCAGATAGCCATTGCAACGATGATGGGGTGCACGCTGTCCTGCGATCACCGCGTTGTCGATGGCGCGCTTGGCGCGCGGCTTCTCGCAGCCTTCAAGGGCTTCGTCGAGGAGCCGGTCACAATGCTCGTTTGAGGGACCCCGCGACTTGGTTTTCTTCTTCGGACTTCTCGCCCTGACGATCGCTGCGGCATTCTCCGGCGCCGCCGTCTATATCAATGCCGCCGAGCAGCCTGCGCGTCTCAAGCTCGATGACAAGGCGCTTCTCGCCGAATGGAAACCTTCCTACAAGCGCGGCCTCGCAATGCAAGCGCCGCTCGCGCTCGCAGGCTGCCTGAGCGGGCTTCTGGCCTGGTATGAAACGGGAGACGATAATTTTCTGCTGGGCGCCGTCCTGATGTTTGCGAATTGGCCATGGACGCTGCTTGCGATCAGGCCCACGAACAACAAGCTCATGGCGATGGAAGCGCCGGACGGGAATTCTCAGGCAAGAGCCCTGGTGCGGAAATGGGGCAGGCTTCACGCCGTGCGCTCTGGCTTGGGCTTGGCCGCCACCCTTGTGTTCTTCCTGAGTTGCATCTCCCATTAATGGGAACATCTAAATCATTATTCCATCTCGATTGGGGGACCGGTATGAGCGAAGCATTCGATGTCGCGGTGATCGGCGGCGGGCCGGGCGGGTATGTCGCGGCCATCCGCGCCGCGCAACTCGGCCTGAAGAACGGTGCTGGTGGAGCGCGAGCATCTCGGCGGCATCTGCCTGAACTGGGGCTGCATCCCGACCAAGGCGCTTTTGCGAACGGCGGAGGTGCTGACGCTCGTCAAGCATGCGGAGGAGTTTGGGCTTAAGACGAATGGCGTCACGTTCGACCTGGCCAAGGTCGTGAGCCGGTCGCGCCAGGTGGCCGGCAAGCTCTCAGCGGGCGTCGCCTATCTGCTCAAAAAGCACAAAGTGACGGTGATCGACGGGACAGCGCGCCTGAAGGCGAAGGGCGTGATCTGCGGTCAAGGGCAAGGACGGAAACGGGCTCGCCGATGTGGAGGCTAGGCATATCATCATAGCGACCGGCGCCCGCGCGCGGAACCTGCCGATCCTCGAACCCGATGGAAAGCTGATCTGGACCTACAAGGAAGCCATGGTTCCGGACATGACGCCGAAAACGCTGCTCGTGGCCGGCTCCGGCGCAATCGGCATCGAATTCGCGAGCTTCTACAACGCTCTCGGCGTGAAGGTGACCGTGGTGGAGATCGTAGACCGCATTCTGCCCTTCGAGGACGAGGAGGTTTCCGCCTTTGCAAGGAAGTCCTTCGAGAAGCAGGGCATAACGATCCACACCGGCGCGAAACTCGATAAGCTCGAAAAGGCAGCGAACAGCGTGAAGGCGACGCTCGTTCTGAAGGATGGCAAACAGGAAACGCAAGAGTTCGACCGCGTCATCCTCGCGGTTGGCATCGTGGGAAATGTCGAGAACCTTGGCCTCGAAGAGCTGGGCGTCAAAGTCGACAAGTCGCATATCGTGATCGATGAATATTGCCGCACGAGCGCATCCTGGCGTCTACGCCATCGGCGATGTGGCGGGCCCGCCCTGGCTTGCGCATAAGGCCAGCCATGAGGGCATCATCTGCGTCGAGAAAATCGCCGGCCGCAACGATGTGCATCCCCTTAATGTTCGCAACATTCCGGCCTGCACCTATTCGCAGCCGCAGGTCGCCTCGATCGGTCTGACCGAGGCGATGTCCAAACGCGATGGGCGCGAGATCAAGGTCGGCCGCTTTCCCTATCGTCGGCAATGGCAAGGCTATCGCGCTCGGCGAGCCGGAAGGTTTCGTCAAGACAATTTTCGACGCGAAGACCGGCGAGTTGCTCGGCGCGCATATGATCGGCGCGGAGGTGACCGAGATGATCCAAGGCTTCAGCATCGCCAAGACGCTGGAGACGACCGAGGCCGAGCTGATGCAGGCGATCTTCCCGCATCCGACGCTGTCGGAGATGATGGGCGAAAGCGTGCTCGACGCCTATGGCCGGGCGATCCATATATGACCGCGGAGCTATTCTCGCCCGGAATTTTCTTCATCAGGAATAAACGTAGCAAGCAGAGCAGCGAGAGGCGGTATTTCTTCGGTCGCCATTTTCCATAATATAATTCAGCCTCGATGCCCGCAAGCGCCAGCAGGCCGGGCTTATGGACCTCCTCGAACTCATGCGGGCGCTAGACGCGGGAATTTTGCCGCTAAAAAATCGGGAAGGGAAAATACTTGGCGTTGATTTTCGCGTAGGTTCCGTCCGCCACGATCCCGTCGATGGCGGCGTTGAAGCGCTGAAGGAGGGCGTCGTCGCCTTTGCGCAATGCGATGGCCACGCCGGACCCGAAATAAGCGGGATCGTTCAGTTCGGTTGGCGCAACCTCACAGCAAGCGCCTTCAGGCGTCCGCAACCAATCGTAAATGGCCAGCTTATCGTAGAGCACATATTCCACGCGCCCGGCCGACAGATCGCGATAGGCGTCGGCCACGGTGTTGTAAAGCCGCACAATGGAGCGGCTATAAACGTCTTCAAGATAGGCGGCGTGGTTGGTTGCGCTCTGCACGCCAATCGATTTTCCGATAAGCGCCTTGGGCGACACATCTTTTATTTCGGTTCCCTTGCGGACGACGAAGACGCTCGGCGAGCGGTAATACGGCTTTGTAAACGCGACGACCTTCTTCCGGTCCTCGGTGACGTTCAGCGACGCGACGATGGCGTCGTATTTCCGGGCGAGCAGCGCAGGGATGATGCCGTCCCAATCCTGGGCGGCGATCTCGCAATCGGCTTGCATCTTGGCGCAGAGGGCGCGCGCAATATCGATATCGAAGCCCTCCAGTTCGCCGCTGGAGTTGATCACGCTGAAAGGCGGGTTCGTGCCTTCGCTCGCGATGCGGAGCTTCAGCTGCTGCGCGGGCGACGCCAAAGGCAGGAGGAGGATCGCGAAGATGAGCGCAAGGATGCGCAGTGGACGGGCCTGAAGCATGGTGATTCGCCGGCGGGGCTTCTATTGAGGGTCGATGCGCACCGTAGCCCGCTGCTTTTCCGTCGTAAAGCGTCCCGTCCGGAAAGACGCCAGGAATTGTTCCAGCCGCGCGCTTTGGGGCGAATTGAATAGATCCGTGGAGACGCCCTCTTCCTCGATGCGGCCTTCGCACAAGAACAGCGTGCGGCTGGAAACGTCGCGGGCGAAGGCCATTTCGTGCGTCACGATAATCATGGTGCGCCCTTCCGCCGCCAAATCCTGGATCACCGACAGCACTTCGCCCACAAGCTCTGGGTCGAGCGCTGAGGTGGGCTCATCGAAGAGAATGACGCTCGGATGTACGGCCAGGGCACGCGCGATCGCCGCGCGCTGCTGCTCGCCGCCCGAGAGCTGGCTCGGATAGGCGTCCGCGCGGTGTGTGAGGCCGACCTTGGCCAAAAGCGCGCGCGCTTCTTCGATGGCCTCGGCGCGCGGCCTGCCATGCACGTGGATGGGGGCCTCGATGACGTTGCCCACAACGGTCATGTGGTGCCAGAGATTGAAGCTTTGAAAGACCATCGCGACGCGCCGCCGGATGCGCTCGACTTGCCGCTGGTCGAGAGCCTTGCCGCCATCGCCAATCCTCAGAAGCTCCTCGCCCGCGAGGATCTCGCCGCTATCCGGGACTTCCAAAAGGTTGAGGCAACGCAGAAAGGTGCTCTTGCCGGAGCCTGAAGCGCCGATAATGGCAATCACTTCGCCCTGCTCCGCCGCAAGCGAGATGCCTTTCAGGACCTGCGCCGCCCCGAAGCTCTTGGTGATGTCACGCGCTTCAATTGCAATCATGGCGGATCTGCCTGCCCCAATGCCGTCCCCGCGAAGGCGGAGACCAAGTCTGCGATGTGTCATGTCTTTGCTCACGACATTTCGGCTCCCGATCCCTTGATGCCCCGCCTTCGAGCGTGTAAAAAAATCGGGGCGCTGGGGGCTCTGCCGACGTTGTCATAGCCGCGCTTGACGGCGCTTGACGCGGCTATCCATAGCAACAGGTTTAAATTTCAATTGTTTGCTGGATGGCCGGGTCAGGCCCGGGCATGACAGAAGAGGTGATGCTGGTTTTTCATACGCTCCTTCGCGGGCATGATAACGAGCGCATAGCCCAGAAATCTCAACTCGGAATATCAAGGCTTATCATTCCCAACTCGCCATCGAACGCAAGCACTTCGGCGTAGCGCGCCCAGTTGATCACCGTGTAGAGCGTCGTTTCGGCTTCCTCCTCCGGCATCTTGTCTTCAAGTTCGTCCTTGAAGCGGATGATGGGCGCGCGGTGGCTCGGCCGCTCTTCCAGGATATGCTTGATATGCGCGGCCAATGGTACATAGGTGACGAGATGATGCGCGAACTGCGCCTTGCGTTCATCCACGCCCGAACTCCGCGAATCGGCGGCCGGCGTCTGTAATCTTGAGGTCGCCTTCGGCCAGTTCCGCGAAGCGCAGGAGCTGAAGCGTTTCCGCCGCGTGGAACAGCTCATCCACCTCCATTTGCGTGCGTTCGGCTAGCAGCGGCAGATCGGCGCGGCCGCTGAAAGGCGCCTCCGCCAGCGTTTCGAGCAGGCCAGCCAGCGTGTTCGTCGAGACCGATGGGAGGCTCATGCTGATGCCGGTGCCGGGGAAAAGCCCCTCCTTCGCCGGCGCCGCCGTGCTCTTCGCCGTCATCCGGGCGTAAATATCGTCGACGAGAGCGCGGAAGACAGGATCGACGCGGTTTCGCGGCTGCGGCAGGTTCACCTTGATTTCAGCGATGACGCGGCCCGGATTCGACGCGAAGACCAGGATGCGGTCGCTCATGAGCACGGCTTCTTCGATGTTATGCGTCACAAGCAGAATAGCGCGGATCGGCATGCGGCCTTCGCACCAAAGATCGAGCAAGTCTGTGCGCAGCGTTTCAGCCGTCAGCACATCCAGCGCCGAGAACGGCTCATCCATCAGCAGCACTTTGGGGTTGACCACAAGAGCCCGCGCGAGGCCCACGCGCTGCCGCATGCCGCCGGAAAGCTCCTTGGGATAAGCGGTTTCGAACCCGTCGAGGCCGATAAGGTCGATGGCCGCCAAAGCCCGCTTGCGGCGCTCTTCCTGAGGCACGCCCTGCGCCTCAAGACCCAGTTCTACATTTTCAAGAACGGTGAGCCAGGGAAACAGCGCGAAGCTTTGAAAGACCATGGCGAGACCGTCGGCGGGGCCGGTGATAGCGCGGCCACCGATATCGACCTCGCCCTCGCTCGGCGGCATGAGCCCGGAGATTATGCGCAACAGCGTGGATTTGCCGGAACCCGACCGGCCAAGCAGCGCGACGATCTCATTGTTGTGGAGGTTCAGGTCCACATTATCGAGCACAAGCAGATTGCTGCTCGTCCCGCGCTTGTAGAAATGCCGAACGTGCTTAACGGAGACCAGCGTCTCCTGATCGTTGGCCCGCGCCGCGACTATGCCCATGGCCTCCTCCTCAATCGCTAGATTGCGTCCGGAAAAGTTTGAAGCGCTTTCCCGGTAAAACGCACGGTGAACAAACAGCAAGAGTGCGTCCAGAAAAGTTTGAAGCGCTTTTCCGGTGAGACTCGCGGCAACACAAAGGGCTAGAGCGCGCTTTTGATCCCCCTTGAAAGGGGATGTGCTCTAGATACGCAAGCGGCGGTCCGCAAGGACATAAAGCCGGCGCCACAGCAAGCGGTTCACGGTGACGACGAACATCGACATGACGCCTACGCCGAGCACCACGCGATGGAAATCTCCCGCCGCGGTCGCATTCGCGATATAGGCGCCGAGCCCGTGCGCTTCGAGCTTCGTGTCGCCCCAGCTCACCACCTCGGCGATGATGCTGGCGTTCCACGATCCGCCGGAAGCCGTCAGCGCGCCGGTCACGTAATAGGGAAAGATTCCCGGCAAGATCACTTTCCGCCACCATTGCCACCGCTTCAGGCGATAAAGCGTCGACGCTTCCATCAAGTCGCTCGGAAATACGCTAGCGCCCGCGATGACGTTGAACAGGATGTACCATTGGGTGCCGAGCACGATGAGAGGCGAGAGCCAGATGTCGGGGTTGAGGTGATAGGCGGCGATGCCCACGACAACGAAGGGAAACAGAACGTTGGCCGGAAAAGCCGCAAGAAATTGGGCAACGGGCTGCACCCGCTCGGCGAGCGCGGGCCGCAGTCCGACATACACCCCGATAGGCACCCAAATCACGCTGGCGACGGCGATGAGAATAATGACGCGAAAAAATGTGATGAAGCCGCCGGTCAGCGCCTCCTCGACGTCCGGCCAGCCAAGCGTAGCGCGCACATAGGAAATCACCGACCAGCCAGCCCAAACGACAACGCCGAGAAGTAAGATGTTGAAGCCCAAGTCGAACGCCTTGCTCGTAGCTTTATTCACCTTGGGTTCTGGAATTTGTTTCGAGAGGTCGCTCACATTCCCGCTGAACATCTGAAGCAGGCCGCTCATAAAATCGGTGATGGCCTGCACCAGGCGCGCTCGTCTCAATAGGCCTAGAACCCAGGATTTCGGCTGTTCTTGCGCGGCGATGAGTTCCACGCGGAACTTGTCGGCCCAGGCGACGACCGGCCGGAAAATGAGCTGATCGTAGAGCATGATGACAACCGCCATCGCCCCGACTGCCCAGGCGACGGCTTCTATGTTTTTCTGGTCGATCGCCAAAGAGAGATAGGAGCCGATGCCCGGAAGTGTGATCTTCGTATCCCCGACCGAGATCGCCTCGGACGCGACGACGAAGAACCACCCTCCCGACATCGACATCATCATATTCCAGACAAGTCCGGGCGTGGCGAAGGGCGCTTCCAGCTTCCAGAAGCGCTGCCAAGGCGAAAGCCGGAAATGGGTCGTCACCTCCTCAAGATCGCGCGGGACGGTCTTCAGCGACTGATAGAACGAGAACGTCATGTTCCAGGCTTGGCTGGTGAAAATCGCGAATACGGCGGCAAGTTCGGCGCCGAACTGGCTGCCTGGAAAAAGGTTCAGGAAGAAGACGACGGTGAATGTGAGAAAGCCAAGGACTGGCACCGACTGCAGGATGTCGAGCGCCGGGATGATGACGCGTTCGGCCTTTTTGCTTTTTGCGGCGAGCGGCGCGACGATGAATGTGAAGAGGAGCGAGAAACCGAGCGCGGCGAACATCCTCAGCGTGGTGAGGAGAGCATATTGCGGCAGGTTCTGAGGGTCGAGAGAAACCTGACTGGCTTCAAGGCCCTCAAGCGGCCGATGCATCGATTTCGCGCCATGCGCTACAGCCACGAGAAGGGCGCCCAAAGCGAGAAACACAACCACATCGTATCGGTTTGGCCAGGCGCGAGCGACGGTCGCGGAAATATTAGCGATGCGGCGGCCGCCGGCGAATGTGGGCATGATCATCGCTCGCCTCGCTCCTCTGCTATGGGGCGCTCTAGCCCGGCGTCATGTTCGCGCTCTTTGTGAATCCGAATGGTGCGGAAGAAGGTGTTTGCAACTTGTCTCGGGTTATGTGAAGCGGATGCTGCTTCGTATCTAGGCGATGAACGGCCCGCGCATTTCTGTCAACCTGAAAACGCCAGGTTGCGCCTTTTGGGTGCGCCGCCAGCTCAGATAAGCGTGCTGAACCGCGGAGTATTTCTTGGCCTTGATGCGTTGTCTTGCTCAAGACAGATTCTTGAGGCGAAGGTATTCCGAATTTGTGCCGAAGAGGATGCGCAATGCGCCGCAAATGGAAAGAAGGCCTCCTCAGGAGGCTTTTTGCTTGCGCCGTGCTTATCGCATTGGGCGGCAGCGGGCGCCTATCTCTTTGGATTGAAGATGCCGCCGCGGATGAAGCTTCTCCATCGTCCGTTGTTGAGGACCGGCTGGAGCAAGTGTCGGATGACGGAGTTCGCATCTTTAGGCCCCGGGTCCGCCATCTAAGGCAACGTAAGCATGAAGAAGCTGCCGCGGCCGGGGAGACCGGCGACGCAAAACATTTTGCCGCCCGTTTGAAGCATCATCAAGGACGGCGCTTCGCCAAACGCAAGCGCGAGTTTCGCACGCAGCAATTGCGGCTTGAAAGTCAGCGGCGAGCGATCCGGCAAAAGAGGGCGAGGATCAGAGCGCGCGAATTTGCGGCGGCGCGCCGTCATGCCGCGCAGCACGCTCCGAAGCATCACCGGCGGCACATAAAGCCGAAGGTCCATGGCAAATATCATTTTTTGAGACGGCTGCACCGGAAGCAGGATTAAACAGGCAGGCACTTGATTGCCCGGATGTTCCAGCCTGCAGAAGAAGCCTTGAAAACATTGCCGGATTTTCTATCCTGTCATGACCGGGCTGGGTGGCCGGGTTAAGCGCGCCATGACGACGGAATTGGCGGAGACATCCGTTTGATCAAGTGCTGGCAAGCTCGTGGCTCACGCGATGGCGATTATTTGAGGCGCCTCGAATGTGCATAGAGGCATGGCCGAAGGCGAGTTCGAAAAAGTGGCCTTTCCGGTTTTGCGAAAAAACAAGAAGCGAACGTTTGCGAAAATGAGCGCCCCGCCTCAAGGCCGATCCGCGCCAGCGCTAAGGGGAACCCCTTGGACAGGCTATCAAGGCCTCCGGCTCTCTTGAAACCTTCGCCTCCTTAACGATCTTGCCGAAGGCATCCACAACGCATACGCTCGAATACTCCAACGATACGTCAATCCCAGCATAATAGTCCGTGCTCATTCCTCACGATGCTTGGAGCTGCAGCGCAGACTTCGGTTCGCACCATCAGGTGGAGGGATGACCGCCTGCCAAACGCCTGTGGCCTTGGCTGCGGGCCGTTACACCATCTTAGGCGGCGCCCCGCATCGGAAACGGCATCACGTTTTCGCCCGGCTTGCGCTGCGAAGGCGCGGCATAGGCGCTTGGTATCACACGCGACTTCGGCAGGATCAACGTTGCTTCTGTCCCGGCGCCGAGTTTGCTGCGTAGCTCGAAGCGGCCGCCATGCAGCTCGGCCAGGCCGGTCACGATTGGAAGACCGAGGCCAGTCCCGCGATCGTCCATTTTAAGCGCCAGCGAACCTTGCCCGAAAGCGCTCAAGACGCGCGGAATCTCTTCTTCAGGGATTCCCGGACCGTTATCGCGAACCGTCAAGATCGCTTCGCCTCCAGGCAAGATGCTCGTCCGCACCGCCACGACGCCGTTCTCCGGCGTGAATTTGATCGCGTTCGCTATGAGGTTCAGGCAAATCTGCCGAAGCGCCCGCTCGTCGGCGAAAACGCGCGGCATCTCCGGCTTGAAATCGGTGACGAGGCGCAACCGCTTGCTCTTGGCGTCGAGGCGCAGGAACCTGAGACTATCCTTTGCTATAGCGCTGAAATCGAGCGCTTTTTCGGAAAGCTCGTAACGTCCTGCCTCGATGCGGGAAAGATCAAGAATTTCATTGATGAGCTTGAGGAGGTGGTTCCCGGATTCGTGGATATCGCCCGCGTAGGACTTATAGTTTAAATTCCCGATGGGTCCGAGAATTTCATCCTTGATCATCTCGGAGAAGCCCATAATGGCGTTGAGCGGCGTGCGCAGCTCATGGCTCATATTGGCGAGGAACTTCGATTTCGCCAAATTCGCCGCCTCGGCTTTTCTGCGCGCGTCATCGGAGGCCGTCTTCGCCCTCTCAAGTTCCTCTATGAGGCGATCCTTCTCCGCGCGATAATCCAGCATTGAAAGCGCCGTGCGCTGCAAGCTCTTGACGAGGAAGACGAAATAGCAATGAATGCCAATAGCGACAACCGCCATGATCCAGTAAAAGGGCTCCCCCGTCATGAGGAAGCGAAGAGCAAGAGCAGCCGTGACCGGCACAGTGCCGGCGTGCAGGATAGGTATGACCGAGGCCGCGAACAGCATCCTGATCGCCGTTACCACGGTCAGAGCGGCGAAGAGGAAGAAATAAGCGGCCTCGCTTCGATCGGAAAGTTCCGTGAACGCCACTGCCGCCCAGGAAACGCCGTAGAGGAACTCGGCTGCGGCAAGGTTCCGGCGCCATTGACGGAGATCGACCGTCTCGCGCGGCTGATTGCGGAACCGGCGGCAAAGCGCAAGCAATATGCCTTCCGAAATGAAAATGGTCGCGAGCCAAAGCAGGAGCTGGCGGGGATTGGACCAACTCAACATCGTGACGGCGACAACGATCGCAAGGATCGGCACGGTCAGCGCCGCCACCGCCTCGTTGCGAACGAACATAAGAAGAAGGTCGTATGCGAAGTCCGGCTCTGCCGTCGCCCCGGTTTCTGGGGCTTGCTTGGCGACGGCTTTTTGCCTTGTACTGCCTTGACGCGCAAAGGCGCGCCAATTTACAGAGCCAGCGATACTCATCAACCCGAGTTCCACTTCTGGAGGGAGTTCTTGCGCTTTGCCGCCCTCCAACGCGCCTTTGGAGATGATTACTCAAAAATGCTAATTTAGAGTTGACGGAGCTTTCTCGTTCTTAAGAGTGGGATTTGTTCCGTGACAAAATCGTGAAAACCTGGGGGCTTGGTTAACGATGAAAATTCTCGATGAGAAGCGGGCGCCGAACCCTCGCCGGGTGCGGGTTTTCCTGGCCGAAAAAGGTATAAGCGTTCCGTTCGAAGACGTTGACATTATGAGCGGCGCTCACAAGTCGCCCGCGTTTGCCGGGCTCAATCCCATCCAGCGCGTGCCCGTTTTGATCCTTGACGATGGGACGGTCATCTCGGAGAGCATGGCGATCTGCCGTTACTTCGAGGCCGTACAGCCCGAACCCTCCCTTTTCGGCAGGACGCCGGTCGAGATCGGCGTCATCGAAATGTGGAACAGGCGGGCTGAGCTCAATTTCTTCTTTCCGGTCGCCCAATATTTCCGGCATTCGCATCCCGCCATGGCGGTTCTCGAAGCGCCGCAAGTTCCGGCCTGGGCCGAGGCCAACAAGCCACGCGTGGCCGAGATCATCCGGATTTTCGACGAGAGGCTAAGTACGGCCCCGTATCTCGCCGGTGAGCATTTCACCGTCGCCGACATCACCGCCATGATCGCGACCGATTTCATGAAGCCAGCACGCCTCGCTGTTCCAGATGAGGCAAAGCATTTCAAACGCTGGTACGCTCAGGTCTCAGCCCGTCCTTCCCATAAAGCTTGAGGCGTCATGAGATTAACGGTCATCGGGTGCAGCGACGCGTTCGGTTCTGGCGGGCGCTTTCACAGCTGCTATCTCCTCGATACATCCAAAGGGCGTCTCATGCTCGATTGCGGCGCGAACTCGCCGCTGGCTCTCAAGCGGGCTGGGATCAAACTCGCCTCCATCGACGCAATTGTCATAAGCCATTGCCATGGCGATCACTTTGGCGGCCTGCCCTTCCTCTTTCTGGAGAGGATGTTCATGGAGCGCGGCTCGAAGCCGATTGAAATCCTGGGGCCGCCAGGCCTCGAACGCCGGACGCAGCAGCTCCTCGAATCCCTCTATCCCACCATTGGCAACCTCCCGCGGGACTTCGAAATCATCTACCGGGAGCTTGAACCCGGCCGCACGAGCACATGGCGCGGCGTCAAGATTTCAGCGCATGAAGTCAACCATTTTTCGGGTTCTCCGTCTTTGGCGCTGGCGTTCGGCGATGGCTGGAAACGGTTCAGCTTTTCCGGCGACAGCGGCTGGTGTGACGGCGTCATCGAGGCCGGACGCGGAGCCGATCTTTACCTCATCGAATGCACGAGTTTCAGCACGAAACTGGCAATGCATCTCGATTATCTCACGCTCGCCACGAAATTCGAAAGGATCGGCGCAAAGCGTTATCTGCTCACGCATATGAGCCCCGAGATGCTCGATGCGGCGCACAAGGCCGACGCCAGCCTCTGCATTCTGGCCGAGGACGGCCTTTCCCTAGCGATTTAGACGCACCCTCCCAAAGAGGGTAAATTATTCTAGGCAAGTAGCGCAGATGTCTGTAATGTGGGCATCGATTGCGCAAAACTGCGCCTTTCCAGGAACATTATACCGGACTTCCCGATGCTCGACACGATGGACATTAAGATACTAACCATATTGCAAGAGGATAGCACTCTCCCTGTCGCTGAAATCGGGAAGAAGGTTGGCCTTTCGACGACGCCATGCTGGCGGCGCATTCAAAAGCTTGAGCAGGACGGCGTTATCGAGCGCCGCGTGGCGCTTCTCAACCCCAAAAGCGTCAGCGCCGGCGTGACGGTCTTCGTGGCCATCACCACCAATCAGCACAATGCGGGCTGGCTTGAGCGCTTCCACTCCGTGGTCAGTAGCTTCCCGGAGATCGTGGAGGCCTATCGCATGAGCGGTCAAGTCGATTATCTCTTGCGCGTCGCCGTCCCCGACATCGCAAGCTACGACCGCTTTTATAAGTCGTTCATCTCGCAAATCGATCTCACCGATGTGAGTTCGAGCTTCGCGATGGAGCAAATCAAGTTCACCACCGCATTACCGCTTTCGTTTGCGGCCAACAACGCCGCCAAGCGTCCTCAGCAGGCTTGACGGCCTGACGAATTCGTCGTTCCTCACACACGAAATGACTCCTTCGAAACCCCATCACGCGCGGCCGGAATGGCGCAACGCGCGCCGCATTGCGGTCAAAATCGGCTCGGCGCTGTTGACCGATCGCGAAACGGGCGCGCTGAAGCAATCCTGGCTTGAGGCCATCGGCGACGATGTGGCGGCGCTTAAGGCCGAGGGCCGCGACGTGATCCTCGTCTCTTCCGGCGCCATCGCGCTTGGACGGCGCGCGCTTGGCCTCCATCCGGGTCCGCTCCGGCTTGAAGAGGCCCAGGCCGCCGCCTCGGTTGGGCAGATCAACCTCGCGCATGCCTATCAAACCGTCTTCCGGGAGCGCGGGCTGATTACGGCGCAAATCCTCGTCACGCCTAGCGACACCGAGGAGCGGCGGCGCTACCTGAATGCGCGCAACACCATAGAAACGCTCCTGAAGCTCGGCGCAATTCCGGTCGTCAACGAGAATGACACGGTGGCCACGTCGGAAATCCGCTATGGCGATAACGACAGGCTTGCGGCGCGCGTCGCCAGCATGATGACCGCCGATTGTCTTGTGCTGCTCTCGGACATCGACGGGCTTTACACAGCGCCGCCAGCCCAAGATCCAAACGCCACACGGCTCGACGCCGTGACGGCGATCACGCCCGAGATCGAAGCGATGGCGGGCGATGCAGGCACGGAGCTATCGCGCGGGGGCATGATCACGAAGCTGGCCGCCGCCAAGATTGCGGTCGCGGCGGGCACGCATATGATTATCGCTTCGGGCAAGGCGCTGCATCCGCTCCGCGCGCTCGGAGAGGGCGCTCCCTGCACCTGGTTCCTTGCTTCCGCGAACCCCGTCACTGCGAGGAAGCGCTGGATCGCGGGCACGCTTGAGCCGAAAGGCGTGATCGTGATCGACGACGGCGCCCGGGCGGCGCTTCAAGCTGGCCGGAGTTTGCTTCCAGCTGGCGTAAAAAGCGTCGCCGGCCAATTCGAGCGGGGCGAAGCCGTCATCATCCGCGACAGCGTGGGCCGTGAGATCGGGCGGGGCTTGATCGGATATACTTCGGAGGAAGCCGCCCTCATCGCGGGCCGCAATTCCGTGGAAATCGGGGCTGTGCTTGGCTATGCTGGGCGGGCCGCGCTCATTCATCGCGATGACATGGCGCTTCATCGCGACCTTGATTAAGCTAGGGCCTTTGGCTTTTCCAATACTTCAATGCCTTCACGCGGACTTCGCCGCCGCCAGACGACAGCGGTGAGTGAGCCTGCCCTAAAGGCCGTGATCTGAAGTTTAGACTTGTGAAATCTGCCTGTTGTTTAACGTTATACAGGAGTGAAAACGCAACGCCGTCATGTTAGCATAATCGCCGGAGGCGACCCATGAGCACCACCGATCCTGTCCTTGCCCGATTCCGCGCGGCGATCGCCGATCTTTACGGCGAACGTATCGAACGCGTGGTATTGTTCGGCTCCCGCGCGAGGGGCGACGCCCGCCCGGATTCCGATTACGATGTACTCGTGTTCCTCAAGGACTTCGACTTGGCCAGCCGCCATGAGGAAATGGCCCGCGGATATCATACAGGATACCGGCGAAATGATTTCGGCGCTTCCCTATCCGGCTGGGTCCTACAAGGCGCGAACGCCTCTGATGCACGACGTGCGGCGCGAAGGTGTCGACCTGTGAAAGAGGAATCGGTCCTCTATCTTGAAAAAGCGCGCTGGCATCTGGCGAATGCTCGAAAAATTGCCGCGCCGGCATCCCGGAAGTGGCTGCCGAGGGCTATTACGCCGCTTTTCACGCGGCCGAATGCTAGATCTTCGAGCAAACCGGAAATATCGCCAAAACTCATAAGGGCGTCACAGCGAATTCAGCCGCTTAGCTAAGGACGATCCACAAGTGCCGAAAGATCTTCTGCCGTTTCTCGGACAAGCCTATGATTACAAAGCTCTTTGCGACTACGAGGTCGGGCCGATCGCCAAGATTTATGCGGGTGACGCTCTCGATATCATTCAAAAGGCCGCCCGCTTCGTCGACTGCATCGCGGCGCGGTTACAAGTAGGCTGAGTGTAAAGCCCCCTCAAAGCTCAGCGCCATAACAGATGACAAAAACACAATCTTAGATAGAAAAAAATAACGCTTTTTGCCAAACGAACCGAATGAGACAAACAACTCCTTACCCTGGCCCCCGCGCCGCGTGCATTACGACGCGAAGCGTCGGACGCGGCCCGGCTCTCCGTTCCTGAACAAGAAAAATTCTATCGGTTCGGCATCAAGGAGAGACGCACGCCATTTTTTCGTTGTGCCGAGGCAGCGGCAACGGCATTTATCAAGCCCATATCGAAGGCATTGGAAGTTATCATGACGCTTGGCTCCATCGCCGATACAAAACACGATCAAAGGCTTCTGAAGCTGGACCTCCTCGCCATCGGCCGGGAGGCGAAAGCGGCGGCGCGCGCACTGGCGCTCGCCCAGGCGGACCAGAAAAACGAGGCGCTTCGCGCGGCGGCATTAAGTTTGCGCGCGCATATCGCGGACATCCTCGGCACAAACGCCGCCGACCGCAAAGCGGCGCGCGAGGCAGGCCGTCCCGAATCCTTCATCGACCGTCTTACCCTCACTGAAGCCCGCGTGGAGGCAATGGCGCGCGGATTGGAGGAGATCGCCGCTCTTCCCGATCCGGTGGGCGAGATCATCGCCGCATGGGAGCGCCCCAACGGCCTCAAGATTTCGCGCGTTCGCGTGCCCCTAGGCGTCATCGGCATCATCTACGAGAGCCGCCCCAACGTCACGGCCGACGCTGGGGGCCTGTGCCTGAAATCGGGCAACGCCGTTATCCTGCGCGGCGGCTCGGAATGCTTCGAAAGCAACCGCGCTATCCACGCCTGCCTCGTCGAAGGCCTGAAGGCCGCCGGGCTGCCCGAGACTGCCATTCAGCTCGTCGCGACGACGGATCGCGATGCGGTGGGATACCTTCTGGAAGGGCTTGGCGGCGCCATTGACGTGATCGTCCCACGCGGCGGCAAGAGCCTCGTCGAGCGCGTGCAGAAAGAGGCGCGCGTTCCGGTTTTCGCTCATCTTGAGGGCATCTGCCACGTTTACGTGGACAAGGCCGCGGACCTTGAGAAGGCGCGCGCGATTGTGCTGAACGCCAAGCTTCGCCGAACCGGGATTTGCGGCGCCGCCGAGACGCTTCTCGTGGACGAAGCCGGCGCGGACCGGCTGTTGCAGCCTCTTGTGCGCGCCCTTCTCGACGCAGGCTGCGAGGTGCGCGGCGACGCCCTCACCCGCGCGGCCGATGCACGGGTCATCCTCGCCGCGGAGGCGGATTGGGCGACCGAATATCTCGACGCGATCATCTCCGTGAAGGTTGTGCCGGGCGTGCGCGGCGCCATCGAGCACATCGCGAAATATGGCTCGCAGCACACCGAGTCCATCGTCACCGGGGACGCCGCCACGGCTGAGACCTTCCTGCGCGAGGTGGACAGCGCCATCGTGCTGCATAACGCCTCGACACAATTCGCCGATGGCGGCGAGTTCGGCATGGGCGCTGAGATCGGCATCGCAACCGGGCGCTTCCATGCGCGCGGACCCGTCGGCGTCGAGCAGCTCACGACCTTCAAATACGTCGTGCGCGGCGACGGGCAGACGCGGCCGTTATGATGCGGTCGAGCGGGCTTGCGGATGCGGATTTGCGTCCTCCCCACGCCGCTGACGGAATGCGCATCGGGCTTCTCGGCGGCTCGTTCAATCCTCCCCACGCAGCGCATCGGCTTATCAGCGAGACCGCGCTGAAGCGGCTGCGCCTTGCGCAAGTCTGGTGGATGGTGACGCCCGGCAACCCATTAAAGGACCACGCCGAACTCGCGCCTCTTGCTGAGCGCGTGCGACTGTCGAGACGAGTCGCGCGCCATTCCCGCATCAAGGTCACGGCCTTCGAGGCGGCGCTTGGCACGGCCTATACGGCCGCCTCGCTCGCATACCTGCGCCGCCGCTTTCCGCGCGTGCGGTTCGTCTGGCTGATGGGCGCGGACAATCTCGCGAGCTTCTGCCGATGGAAGGATTGGCGGGCGATCTTCGAACTCATGCCGATCGCCGTGGAGGACCGGCCGGAATGGCGGTATCGCGCGCTCGCCTCGATTGCCGCCAGCCGCTACGCGCGATGTCGCGTGGCCGAGAGCGCTGCCGCCTTGCTTCCCGATCTGGTCCCGCCCGCGTGGTGCTATCTGTCGGGGCCATTGTCGAAACTGTCCTCGACCGCCCTTCGCGCCGGGTTCAAGCTAACGGATCGCTCGGCATAATATTGGATCCGGTTGAGCGCTTGGCCGAGCCATCATCCCCGTCGCGGCAGACGGCGTTGAGAACGATCAAGACTTTTGGCGCCTACTATTAGATGGGACGGGCTAGTAGACCAGTTCAGGCTAAGAAATAAGCGTTCGCGGCAACGAGAGTGAGACAGCCGCCTAGTATTCTTCCGATTTCGACATCCCATCCAAACAGTAGGTTGCGAACCCCTAGCTTAGGTGAGACAAAAATTGCCATAGTATTGATAATTAGTATCAGAGGCCATATTATTAACAGAGGAATCAAACTCAATGCTATCGGTATGCCTCCAAATTGTTTTTGTAAAGAATGTAGATTATTAAATGTATATTGAGCGATTGCCGCGCTGAATATTACATATAATATGACGATATCCAGCGGCAGTGATGGCATATACACATGCAAAATATCACATATCCACCTTAGCGCGGAGATAATATATTTTACTGCCGGATAAAAAAATGCTCGGTGATAATTCACTATTTTATCAAATATTGGAGCAAGTGTAAAATGTTCCAACTGCTCCATAAGGCTGAATAAAGAAACGGCGCCGAAATAGATACCTGTCCACCGCAATAAGAAAGACATGCCGTTATATCCACTTGCACACAGGGACTTAGCTAGTTCTTCGCTCTTGCGGCGCGCTGGTTGGACAACCTGCAAAGGCCTGCGATTACTCGAAGATTGGCCGCAAATGTGTTCTACTTCAGATTGCATAAATATCGGTAAACACTTAAGGTTGGGCTTGTCATGTAACTCGCACACTGAAGCCGCCGCAACATTTACGACGATCATGACCGCTTGCGGCAAGGCGGCCGGCTGGCCGGAGCAGGCGAACTTGCTATCGCTCAGGATATTCCAGACCGGCTTCCAATAGACGCCGGTGGCTTCCATCGCGATGTGCGTAACGCCTTGCGAGGAAAGCCACTCCGAAAGGGCAGGAAGCTCTCCCGTCGTGGTCTTGAAGGTTCGCACCTCGTAAATCCCGTAGCTAGTTTGACAACGGATGGATTTTGAAGAACGGTTTAGGTGGAAATCTAAAAAGTCATACGAAAAGCGTGATGTCAGACGATGCGCCGAATTTTCACGACCGATATGCAGGCATCACGGCGACGCATCCACGGTTGGCAAGCTGGACAATTTCAGACTGACGCTTCAGGCTCGCGCGCCGCTTGCCGGCGCAGCAAGTCCGCCCCCTACTCCTCCGCGACCGCTGGGCGCGCTTCCTCCACACGCGCGGCGCAATACTTAAACTCCGGGATCTTCCCGAACGGGTCGAGTTGCGGGTTCGTGAGCACGTTGGCGGCGGCCTCGGCATAGGCGAACGGAATGAAGATCAGCCCCGGCGGCACGGCGCCATCGATGCGCGCCTTCAGTTCGATCGAGCCGCGCCGCGTGCTGACGCGCAGCTTTGCGCCCGATGCAGAGTCCCAGCCGCTCCATGTCCCGCGCCGAAAGACAGGCGACGGCCTCGGGTTCGAGATCGTCGAGCACATTCGAGCGCCGCGTCATGGAGCCGGTATGCCAATGTTCGAGCTGCCGCCCCGTGGTCAGAACGAAGGGATAGTCGGCGTCCGGCTCCTCCGCTGGCGATATGAGCTTGGCCGGCACGAACTTTGCGCGCCCGCTCTGCGTTGGGAAGCCGTCGCCGAACACGATATCCTGGCCCGGCTGATCCGGCGCGGGGCACGGATAGGTGACCGAGTGCTCGCGCTCCACACGGTCCCACGTAATGTTCGCCAGCGACGGCATGGCCGAAGCCATCTCCGCGAAAACCTCGGATGGATGCGTATAGGCCCAGTTGAGACCCAGCCGGTTGGCCATATCGATGATGATCTGCAGGTCCTGGCGCGCCTCGCCCGGCAGCGGCAGCGCTTTGCGGCCCATTTGCACCTGGCGGTTGGTATTGGTCACCGTCCCGTTTTTCTCGGGCCACGCCGAGGCGGGCAAGACCACATCGGCGTATTTCGCCGTCTCGGTGAGGAAGATGTCCTGGACCACGAGACATTCGAGCTTCGCGAGCGCTTCGCGGGCATGCTGCACGTCGGGATCGGACATGGCGGGGTTTTCGCCCATGATGTACATGCCCTTGATCTGGTCTGCATGCACCGCGTCCATGATCTCGACGACGGTCAGGCCGCGCTTGGGATCGAGCTTCGCGTTCCACAGCGCCTCATAGAACTCGCGGGTCTCCGCATTCTCAACCGATTTATAATCAGGGAAGAACATCGGGATAAGCCCCGCGTCCGATGCGCCCTGCACATTGTTCTGGCCGCGCAGCGGATGCAGCCCGGCGCCGCGGCGGCCGATTTGCCCTGTGGCGAGCGCGAGAGCGATCAGGCAGCGGGTGTTGTCGGTGCCGTGGATGTGCTGGCTGACGCCCATGCCCCAGAAGATGATCGCCGCCTCGGCGCGGGCATACAGCCGTGCCACTTCGCGCAGCGTTTGCGCCGGAATGCCGCAAATCGCGGCCATCTTATCGGGCGGGAAATCGCGAACGTTTTCCGCGAGCTTCTCGAAATCCTCGGTGTTTGCCTGGACGTATTGAACGTCGTAGAGCTTCTCCTCGATGATGGTGTGAAGCATCGCATTCAGCATCGCCACATCGCGCCCCGGCGTGAATTGCAGCATATAAGTCGCGTGCCGGGCCAGCGCCGTGCCGCGCGGGTCCATCACCACGAGCTTCGCGCCACGCTCCACCGCGTTCTTGAAGAAGGTCGCGGCGACGGGGTGATTTTCGGTCGGATTGGCGCCGATCACCACGATCACGTCAGCATCCCCGGCGGCCATGAACGGCGCCGAAACCGCGCCGGAGCCGACGCCTTCCAGCAGGCCGGCGACGGAGGAGGCGTGGCAGAGCCGCGTGCAATGATCGACATTGTTCGTGCCGAAGCCGGTGCGGATGAGCTTCTGAAAGAGGTATGCCTCCTCGTTCGAGCCCTTGGCCGAGCCGAAGCCCGCGAGCGCATTGCCGCCGTCGCGGTCGCGGATGGCGCGAAGTCCGGAAGCGGCGCGGCCGAGCGCCTCCTCCCAGCTGGCCTCGCGGAAATGGGTTAGCGGATTAAGCGGATCGATGACCGGATCGTGTTTGGAAACGCCATCCTTGCGGATCAGGGGCTTTTTCAGCCGGTCGGGATGCTGGACATAATCGAAGCCGAACCGGCCTTTGACGCAAAGCCTGTTCTGATTGGATGGGCCGTCGCGGCCATCCACCGCGATGATGCGGTCTTCCCTGATCTTGTAGGTGAGTTGGCAGCCAACGCCGCAATAGGGGCAGATGCTGTCGACAGAGCGGTCCGGCTCGAAGGCGAACACGCCCTTCCCGTCGACGAGAGTTTTCTCCATAAGAGCGCCGGTGGGACAAGCCTGCACGCATTCCCCGCAGGCGACGCAGGTGGAAACGCCCATGGGATCGTCGAAATCGAACACGATTTTTTCGAGATGGCCGCGCGACGCCATGCCGATCACATCGTTGACCTGCACCTCGCGGCAAGCGCGGACGCACAGATTGCAGTGGATGCAGGCGTCGAGTTGCACCGCCATGGCGGGGTGGCTGAAATCGGTTGTCTTGGTTGGGCGCGCTGCGGCAGCGAAGCGGCTTTTCGAAACGCCCAGCCTATCCGCCCAAGACAAGGAACTCGATTTCGGATCGTGCGCCGCGCTGCGCTCGGGCTGATCCGCCATCAGCAGCTCGAACACAAGATTGCGAGCTTTCTTCGCGCGCTCAGACCCGGTCGTCACCTTCATCCCTGCGATGGGTTTGCGGATGCAGGAGGCGGCAAGCACGCGCTCGCCCTCGATCTCAACCATGCATGCCCGGCAATTGCCATCGGGGCGGTAGCCGGGCTCCGGCAAATGGCAAAGATGGGGGATCGTTGTTCCGTGACGCTCAGCGGCCTGCCAGATGGTTTCGCCGGCCTGCGCCTGAACGTCCTGGCCGTCGAGCAGGAACTGGATAGGCTCCGTCATCTCAAACTCCTGATGCCGGCCTGGCTTTTTGGGAGATGGGCATCGGCATCCTCATGGGTCAGCGCGATGTCTTCGCGGAAGTGCTTGAGAACCTGCTTCACGGGGTTCATCGCCGCCTGGCCAAGGCCGCAAATCGAGGCGTCCGTCATCACCGCCGTCAGCTCGTCGAGTAACGTCTCGTCCCATTTGGGCTGTTCCATCACATGGACGGCTTTTTCGGTCCCAACCCGGCACGGCGTGCATTGACCGCAGCTTTCATCCTCGAAAAACCTGAGCAGATTGAGCGCAACCTCGCGCATCGAATCCTGGTCCGACAGAATGACCACCGCCGCCGACCCAATGAAACAGCCGTGCTGCTCCAGCATTCCGAAGTCCATCGGAATATCCGCCATCGAAGCCGGGAGAATGCCGCCCGAAGCGCCCCCCGGAAGATAGGCTTTGAAGACGTGGCCCTCCGCCATGCCGTCGCAGTAATCCTCGATCAGCTGTTTGACCGTGATGCCGGCAGGCGCAAGCTTCACGCCGGGGCTCTTGACGCGGCCCGACACCGAAAAATTACGAAGGCCTTTGCGCCCGTTCATGCCGTGCTTTGAGAAATAGTCGGGCCCGTGCTCGACGATATCGCGCACCCAGAACAGCGTTTCGACGTTGTTGATGAGCGTCGGACGGCCGAACAGCCCCACTTGGCTTGGGAACGGCGGTTTGTGCCGGGGCAGCCCGCGCTTGCCTTCAATGGATTCGAGCATGGCCGACTCTTCGCCGCAGATATAAGCGCCCGCTCCACGGCGGAGGTGGATTTTTGTGTGCGGGACCAGACCCGCAGCTTCGATTTTTGCGATTTCGCGAAGCAGGATCTCGCGGCATTGCGGATATTCGTCGCGAAGGTAGATGTAGACGGCCTCCGCCCCCACGGACCAGGCGCCGATCAGCACGCCTTCGAGCACGCGGTGCGGATCGGTTTCAAGATGGTAGCGATCCTTAAACGTGCCCGGCTCGCCCTCATCGGCGTTGACGGCCATCATCCTTGGTCCGGGCTCGGCGCGAACGAACTCCCATTTCCGGCCAATCGGAAAACCGGCGCCGCCGAGGCCGCGCAGCCGGGAATCTTCGAGCGCTTTGATGATGCCTTCCGGGGTGCGCTTTCCTTCGATGCATTCGCCAAGAAGGCTATAGCCGCCATGGGCGCGATAGTGATTGTAATCGACGTAAGAGGGCAGCGGCGGATGCGGCTCTCCCCCGTGAGCCGCCGCCTCGACGCTTTCGGCGGTCGCGTTTTCGTGCAGCGCATGCCGGACGGCCACGACGGGCGCGTTGTGGCATCCGCCCATGCAAGGCGCGCGCATCACGCGAACGCCCGGCTCCAGCCGCTCCTTCAAGGTCTCCAGCAACTTCCCGGCGCCCATAAGCGAACAAGTCAAGCTATCGCACACACGCACCGTAACGGGCGGCGGCGCCGCCTCGCCATCCATGACGATATCGAAATGCGCATAGAAAGACGCGACCTCGAACACCTCGACGAGCGCGAGCCGCATTTCCTTGGCGAGGGCGGCGAGATGGCGGGCGTGAAGGCAGCCGAAGCGATCCTGCAAGAGATGCAAGTGCTCGATCAGAAGATCGGGCCGCCGCGAGCGATCGCCCAAGACCGCAAGCACCTCTTCAATGGAAAGCGCGTCCGCCTGCCGCCCGCGCGCGAACTCGCGCGTCTTCCGGCGACCGGAGCCTGGATGGATGCTGCGGTTAGGGCCAGCGCCGTTTCCCTTCCGCACGCCGGTGTCGTGAGCGTTCATAGTCTCCCTGCTGCTCTCGCCTCTTAGGCCGAAGCCTCAAGGCGCATTTTTTTCCAGCTTAATCAAAGCATGGCGCCGCCGCGAGTCCATTCGCATTTCGCGCGAGAACTTGAGGCGGCTTGCCTGGAGGGACATTCTCGTAGAGGTATTGCGCCGCTTGTTCTACTTCAACACCGCCTTAAGCCGAACGCGGCGAAGGCAAGGAAATGCTGCAATCGGTGGGTATAGCGAACTCCTTTCTATCCGGGGCTGGCTATGGCTAAACAATGCGCACAAATTTTTGCTTCACCTTGGGAAGCGAGGATCGCGGCACGAACCAATCCATCAGGCCGCAGCTTCCGCAAACTTGAATCTCAAGCTTCGGTCCACGCCAGCCGGTCCAGCCAATAGGAAGCGTGCCTGGGGGAATATGAACTTCTTTGCTGTATCTCTCCTTGCTTCCACAATTTCTGCATGGCTTTTGACCCATTGGTTCAATCCTTCCTTACGCCGGAACCCTTCTTATGGTCGCGCCCAGAGGAAGAAAGTTCAATTGCGCGTAGGACGATGGTTTGGCGCGGTTGATAAAGGCCGCGCCTCGTTGGTCGGCGACGATCAAAAACGGGATGCCAATCTTCCCCGGCTAAATGTCATCGGGAAGCCGCTTGGCTGCCGGATTGCGATCCGGAGCGGTTGTCCGCAAAGCGAGCCAGCCCCAGGACAGCACCGAGAGGCAAAGCACCGCCGGCAGGATGAGCATGGCGTGTTGCAGCCCGGCGCCGGGCTCTTCGGGCTTAAAGCCCCAGTCCGCGAGGTCTCCGACAATCACCGGACTCCAGAAATCGCCGAACAAATGGATAACGAAAAGGGAGGCGGCCATCGAACTCGCCCGCAGGCTGACGGGCACGCTTTCGAGAAGGAGCGTATTGGTAGGGCCGGTTGGCAGAAACGCCAGGAACATCGCCGCCGCGAGACATGCCATCGAAACGTGCGCGCTGGCGCTTAAGAATGAACCCGTGGCGGCAAGAACCGTCATCGCCGCCGACAGCGTAAGCAAAAGCGCATAACCCGAAGGGGATTTCCGCCGCCAGACGGTTGCGGCGAAGCCTCCAACGAGCGTGCCGAGCAAGCCCGCGGCAACGAGCACGCCGCCAAAGAATTGATCCGCCACGGGAAGATCGAGCCCGTGCACGCGGTTGAGAAACGTCGGGCCCCAGGCGGCGAACGCGCCAATCGCGAAGGTATACGCGGTCAGGCCGATAAGTATGAGGTTGAAATCGCCGATGCGGAACAGCGCACCGTAACCGCCAAGACCTGGCTTCGGAACCGATGCGGCCGATGCGCTGACCGCATCGCCCTGGCCCGCCGTAGCGCGCGCCGGTTCAGTCAGCGTCAGAAGCGCCAGAGCAAGGAGCAGGCCAGGCGCGCCTGCCCATAAAAACCCGTTCCGCCAGCCGCCATGCGTCAAAGCGAAACCGCCGAGCAGATAGCCAAGCGCCGATCCCAACGGCGTGGCGCAGTAGAAAATCGTCAGCGCGTTATTGAGCCGCCTGCCCGAAAACACGATCCGCGAGCCACGCCGGCGCCAGGACCGCATAGCTCGCCTCTCCAAGGCCGACCAGCACGCGGCATCCCAGCAGCGTCCAATAAGAGTGGCAAAAACCGCTGAGAATTGTGCCTGCGCTCCAGAAAGCGACGCCAAACACGATGAGCCCCTTGCGCGGCCAGCGGTCTCCCAGATAGCCGAAGACCGGCGACGTCGCGAAATAGCCGATCATGAATGCGGAGGTCAGCCAGCCGATCTGTCCGTCGCCGAGTTGAAGCTCGGCCTTGAGCGGCGGCACGACGGAGGCCAGGACGTAGCGGTCGAGATAATTGAAGAGGTTCAGCCCCGTCAGGAGCGCGAGTCCCAGATAGGGGTGGGTTCGCATCTTCATGTTTGCCGGATGTGTCCGTCGCGGGAATGTCTAACCTGCAATGAGAACAGCCTGCTTTGCGTTGGATTGCAATCCATCCATCGGACGAGCTTCGCAAAAAAGAAGGCGCCGGCGTCCCGGGCAGGTAAAAAAATCGGCATCCCTCAGGTAGACGAGGAGACGCCGATTTTTTGTCGCGGTTAAAGGCGAAAAGACGCGTGCTGTGGGCGAACCTTAGCCGCCGAAATCCGAGTTCCAATAACGGCGCCCATAGTGCACCGGCTTGCCGTCGTCGACGTGCCCGCAGTCGCTGAAGGTGCAGCCATCACGAAACCCGTGTTTACGGATGATCTCGCGGGCGTGGTACATGAAGCGGACAGTTCTGCCCCATCCAGTCTGGTCGAAGTCGCAGGCGGCGCCGTGGTAGTGGCGCGAGTTGGGGACGTGTCCGCCATTCGCAAAGCAGCCGATGTGCCGCGGCTTGTAGCCGGCCGAAACGAAATCCGCGATCAGCGCCTTGAAACGCTCGGCAAGGTGGCTTGCCACAGTGATCCGCCCTGCGGCGGTGGCCACCGTCACGATGCCGCCGCCCCCGCGCTCGGCGGTGCGGGCAGTCCCTCGATGATGAGAGGCGTGTGCGTAATGATGATGATGATGATAAGAGTGATAATGATGGTGATGACGGGCTTGCGCTGGGATGGAAAAAACCAAAAGGATCGCAGCCGTTATGAGCATTCGCATATGCATTACCTCTTTGCTTGTTGCTCAGGGCAGTCGATGCGTGAAACTGCGCGCCGCTCGCACTTGCAGCGCTTGGGAGGACTACCCAGGACCGGGCGGCGATACTCCGCAGACATTACGCGGGCGCGCTCGGCGCAATTTTGCTAAAGTTCAATTAAGGCGATGGCGCGGCTTAGGGTTGCGACATTATCTACCGCTTCGATGAGATGCTTGAGCTTCAGCAGGTTCAAATAACGCTCACACGGCTGTCAGTGGACTTTTTACGCAGGCGCGGGTTGAATTAAATAGGCGCCAGAGACCGGGGTCGCCGGACTATGCTGGCGGGCGGATAACGCTTCCGGCGAATACTGGCCCAGGGCGCAAGGTGCTTGCGGAAATACTTGGCTTGCTTCTTTTTGCAGGGGGCAGCTTAAGCAGACATTTCTTTCCGGCCTGAATGTCTGCCTGGCCACATTTGTTCTTCGCAGAGTTTCTTCCCAAATCCGGGAAGGCCCATTTTAGGAACTCTGCTTGACCGGCCCTAAGTGTCAGGTCAATCGATCGGAGCTAAGACATGTTGAAGAATTTCTGGTATGCGGTCGAATTCGCCAACCGTGTTACCGAGAAACCCGTACGGGTTACGGTTTTGGGTCAGCATCTCGCGCTGTATCGCACGCCCGAGGGGGCGCCAGTGGCGCTATCTGATTTGTGCGTGCATCGAGGCGCGGCGCTCTCGGGTGGCTCGGTGAAAGGCGAGTGCATCGTCTGCCCCTATCACGGCTGGGAGTATGCGCCGGACGGGCAGTGCGTAAAAATCCCGGCGAACCAGCCGGGGCAGCCTATCCCGGGCAAGGCGCGGGTGGACTCCTATCCTGTGCGTGAGAGACACGGATTCATCTGGGTCTTTCTCGGCGATTTGCCGGAGGCGGAACGGCCGCCGATGCCAGTCCTGCCAGAACTCGACGATCTCAAGGAGCACGGGGGCAGATTCCGCGCGGTCACCGGCGAATTTCTGTTGCACGCGAATTATGAGCGCGTGCTCGAGAATGGCTGCGATATTGCGCACGGGCCGTTTGTGCATGCGGGCTCCTTCGGCGATCCGGAACGGCCCGAGGTGCCGGAGTATGACGTGACGCAGCCCGACGAGTGGTCGGCTTTCGCGACCGTCGACCTGTATCCGCCGACGCCGAAGGGGTTTTGGGGGATGTTATGGAGGGCGCGGACAGGGCTGAAAGAACGGCCGCCGGTTCCCACGACAGCGGGCTGGATCTTGCCCAACATCGCCAAGCTGCATCTGCAATTGCCGATAGGCGAGCTGGTCAACTATTCGAGCTACATTCCCATCGATGAGACCACGACGCTCACCAAGTTCGTGCTGCTGCGCTCCTTTTTTACAGGTAAGTGGGCGGACAAAAACGCTCGCGCCCGCAACATCAGGACCTACCGTCAGGATCAAGCCGTGATCGAGAAGGTGCGGCCGGAGCTGCTTCCCTTCGACCTCTCGGCGGAGTTGAACGTGCGCAGCGACCTGCTCGGGCTGGCCTATCGCCGCCGCCGCCAGGAGCTGGCCGCCAAGGGCTGGCTGCTTTCCGATGCCGACGCCATCACCGGCGACGTTCCAAGGCGCACCGCGACCGTCATCCCATCGCCCGCCCGCCGCGAAAACGCCGAGCTTGCCCGCGCCTGGGTGCACAAGGCGCGAGGTTTTCATCCTTCAGTTGCTGAGGCGCGCACATCTGTGGAGAGCGCGGCGGGAGAGCAAAGCGTTGACGCCGCGCAGCATGCCGAGGCTGCAGCGCAATCTTAATAATTGGGGCGGGGCGATGAGATCCGGCTAATTTAGACTGTGAAATATAATTCGTGAGAAGCGTGATATTGGCGAGGCGATAAGCCTTCAGGGCGCAGCAAGCAGACCGTCCCAGCCTTCTCCTCGATGGAGTGCTGGTTGTTCAGCGCGACGGCTTTTTCGAGAATTCGCCTCCAAGCCTTCCCGCAACCCTCAACGCGAAATGCCGCCCAAAGGGGACGTCCAAACCTTGGGGAAGCCGGGCGCTCTTGCCTAGAAACATTCTTCCTCAAGTTTCTTCAAATCGCTTAGGGCCTGGGCGTCGTCATGCTCTTCAAACAGCTCGACCATGTAATAGACATGCGAATGCAACAGAAGCAGCCTATCGGCGATAGCCGCGTCGCCAGCCTCGCACTGCTGCAGACGTTGTTTGAACCGGTCCCAGAACGCGTTTCCCTTCGCCGGATCGTCGATATAGCGGCGCAAATGGCCGAGAACGGTTGCGATATTGCCTTCGAAATCGATGTCGAGAAAGCTCACATAGCGATCGGGCGCCGAAACGCCATCCGGATCCGAAGACGACGGCGATTCCGTACCCATTTCCAACTCCAACCGGCCGTAGAAACAGGCGAGTATTGCAGGTCTCTTTCGCCGGAACAAGGCTATCGACAGGCTTGAGACGCAATCCTCCGCAATCCCCTCCAAATGTGCGCGGTCGCAGCGAGAGGGGCTTCCGCGCAATTTTGCGGACGGAGGTTTTTAGACTGGCCCGGAGCGCCAAAGCTCCATTTTTGTCCGGTGGCAGGACGGCTGGCGCACCCTTTGGCGAGCGCGCTCACGCGGCGAGCGGCGCCCTATTCGCCCGGACGGTCCTTGGAACGCTTTCGGCGCCTTTTACGCCGCCCGGAACCCTGATTTAGGAGGAATGAGCGAACACCGCGGACGCTATCATTTCTTGAAGCTCGAGAGCCTTACTCACGCCAGAGAACGCACGGCTGGAAATAGCTCCTCCGGCAGAGGCTGCCGGCGCTTCCGCCGGGAGAAGTTCTGCAAGCCGCGCAAAACCGCAACGCACTCTTGCGTCATAGACGTTGGGGGCGCAGCCAATGATTTTCGCCGCGTCCTCGCGAGACAATCTCACACCGGCTTGCAAGACGACAGCCTCCCGGTCCTCAAAGTCAAGGCGGTGAAGAGCGGATGCGAGGCTGAATGGCCGCTCCTCGCGCCGGCCGTTGGCGATCCGGAAGGGTCCCTTGAGGCGCTCATAAATCGCCTGCCGGCCGAACTCTCGCAGCGCGCGCTCGCTCTCGACGAGAGAGTTTCGAAGAACCGTCAAAAGCTGGACCCGCAAGCCTTTGCATTTGCGAAACGCATCAATATTGGAAAGAGCACGCTTCAGCGTTTCCGTGACCTCACGATTGGCGCTTGAAACGTCATTCGTCATCAACAGCGCATAGGCGCGCAAATGGGGAATTTCTGCAAGGATCGCCTCGGAGAGGCACGCTTGAACCTGGTCTGGCATTGACTTCGCTTTCTCGATGGGACAGACGGCTCCCTGATCTTCCGGTGAGCGTCACCCGTTACTGCGCACGCAATCGGCTCCGTTCACTCGTCAGGGACGTTGAAGCCAGGCCGAATGATCGAACCGCGCCGTGAGATAATCCGGCGCGCAGGCCAGTTGAGACACCGAGGACGATATCGACGGATGACTGCGAAGAGGGCTGAAGCCGTCAATGCGGGGCGCTTTGAAGCGCACATCGATAGAAAGGAGCTTGCCCTTATGCCACTTGCCAATTTCGTCCAAGTTTTCGGAAATATCGGCGAGTGTCGCGCCGCGCGGAATGCAAAAGGACTCCGAGCCGTCCTCGAACGCCATCAACACATTGGTCGCGATAAAACGTTCTTTTGCGATATTACGCATGATCACCTCATAAGAGTATCAGAGCGTCATCTTAGGCGATAGAGAAAGCTAACTCATAAACTCGGAAAACACTTAGTCATGCGCTTTGGAGAGGCGCATTCGACGGAAATGAAGGATTTTCGGCAATATTGATAAGCATATTCCGAACCTGGCATCTTAGCCTCGATGTTTCGAGACAGAGACTGCAGAAGACCAAAACGCGGGCCAGAGCCAATCACTCTTGGTAAAATTTGGAAAGTCGACTTGCGGAGGCGCCGAGGCGGTATCCTCGTTGCGATAATCCACTTCAATGGGTTGGAAAAAGTCATCGTGCAAGGAGGCGAGGCGCTTTTAACCGCCCGCCGCACACTCGCGATTGCGCCGCCTGGAGGCGCCGTCCAAGACGCATGCGCGAACTATAAGAAAATACTGGGTAAAATCAGTTTCTGGACTGCATGAGTACAATCCGAAACTTTCCGGCCGCCATCAACGGAGCCATCTTGCCATTAAGGGGCATCGCCGCGGCCAGCCTTTTAACACTCGAAGGAGAAAGCTATGGACACCAACACACTTTTGCTTATCGTCATTGTGCTGCTCGTAATTGGCGGCGGCTATTACGGCCGGAGGCGCTGGTTTTAGATGCGGCGCAGCCGGTGCGCCCGGCGGATTGAGACCCGCATATAGTAGCCGTTGTTTAGCCGGGCCAGCGGGGTTAGGATCGTCAGACTACGCCGCGACAATGACTGCTTAACGGCAGCGCAGGGAGGATAATTATGGCCGAGACTAAGCAAACGGAAATACCGGAAGAGATGCGTGAACTCGCCGCGCAGAACATTGACCAGGCTCGTGCGGCCTGCGTCCAACTCATGGACGCTGCGCGCAAAGCGCAGGACATGATGAAAACGATAATTCCGCCGAATCCGGTAGCGGAGGGAATAAGCGAGGTGCAGGAGCGCGCGATGAGGTTCACCCAACAGAACCTCGAGGCCGGTTTCTCATTGGCTCATGAGCTTGCCAAGGCAAGGGACTTGGCAGAAGCGCTGCAAATTCAGAGCAGGCACGCGCAGCTACAGATGCATGCCTATGCCCTTCAAGCGCAGGAGCTGGGCGCCTTGGTGACCGCCGCTGCGCAGAAGGTAAAGCCGGGCAGGTGATAGAGCAGTAGGACATGCGCGCCTCCGGTCCGGGCGACTCCGGCCGGGCGGGCGTCGCGCAAACTCGGCGAGCGATCCGGCCAACTTCCGCCCACGATTAGCCCCTGGCGATGATCAGGCGGCCATGACGCTTGCGGTCCCTGTGAGTACGTGTCGAATGTCACCCGCGCCCGGCAAGCCATTTTCCGAGCCACGTAGTTTTTCGTTGGTCGCCCCCAATCCAGGAAGCAAGCCTCATAGCTTATTTTTGCGTTTTGATTCAGAAACCGCTGGATAATCCTGTAGGCTTCTCTTTTTTTTCAGACTGTAGTTCTTCAATGCGTACCATTATTTAAGACATACTTCCATTATGATTTATTTATTCTTCTGCCGCGCGGAACGACGCTAGCGATCCTGAGTTATTATTAATGAACCGTTGCAACTCATGCGCGTTCAGAACAGGAAGACAACATGCAAAAAATGTTCTTCGCATTAACTGCGATAGGCGTCGCGGCTGCAGTTCCAATCGCGAGTAAAAGCGCTGACGCCGCTTCCATCCCTTCGGCGATAGCGCAGATCTCGCCGGACTCCAGCATTTCACTTGCGGCTGGGACAGGCGGGGGCATCGGTATAATTCGCGCTATTCATACCATCGGCGCCATGACCATGGCCGGTGGCGTTAAGTTTGGCGGGATCCAAAGCGAGCGTAGGTCGAAATCAATCATAGAGGGCGCGCCGTGGCTGGGCGGCGCGCCCCGCTTCGCCCCACCCAGCCATACACTTTCCGCTTTTGTGCAAGTCAAAAACGGCGACAAGCTGACATGGCGCGAAAAAGGGGTCTGCCCAAGCCAGCCGTTCGGAATTATGGTTGGATTGGGTTTGATCGCGATAGCTTCGGAATCTGCCTATGAGGCTGATTGGCAACCACGGTTACAGTGAGGCGAGCCATTCTGGCAGCACGGCTAAGGCCCCAGCCATGATCGCGGCGCCGTAGGGTATGGTTCGCGCAAGCGCAGTTTCTTGGCCCAGTTGCGCTCTTACGGCGCCGGCCGCGAGGCAGGCGAGCGAAAGTACGCCACCGGCTAACGCCGTTCCGGCAAGAAACGGAAGGAGGTTGTCGAAACCGAACCAAAGCGCCGCAGCAGCGAGAAGTTTCGCGTCGCCGCCTCCGATCATCGACCGGGAGAAGAGCAGAAACCCGAAAATGAGAACCGCGCACGCGCACGCCAAGTGGGCTGCAATCTGTACGAAACCCATTCCGCCCGCCGCGGCGAAAAGACCGAAACAAGCCGCAAGCAGCAGCACGACCGTGTTAGGGATCGCCCGCGTGACGATATCAACGGCGCCGGCCCACACCATAAGAACAGGAAGGGCCGACGCCGCCGTCGTGGTCAGGGATGAGTCCATGGACTTGTCAACAATCGAAAGCCAAGCGCTCAACTCATCGCGTGAAGATTGAACGAGTTGAGATATTCGCGCACACGCTCGAACATGATCTTGACCTCGTCGTTCATTTGGCCAGCCAGTGTAATGAGGGCCACACAGAAACCGGCTGCGATCAGGCCGAGCTCGATCGCCGCAGCCCCTGACTCATCGTCCAAAAATTGTTGAAGCTTCGTACGCATAACACTCCTCCAACCACACCGTCGAACGCGACGCCTCGGAAGCGGCGTCTGTACGCAGGTTAGGGGCGGATGCCTTAAAACGGATTTAATTCGAATTTGGATCCAAGTTTAATCGCTTTTGATGGTTACCGGCGGTTTAGAGATAATGCTTTGCATTTCCTGAATGCGGCGCATCTAATGAAACTGGCCTGAAGTGAGATCTTCGGCCGAACGTAAAACCAACGAGAACGCCGTCTCCGGGACTTTGGTTTCGAAGTCGCCGTGGACAAGCCGGTTCCTTAGCTCTCCGGCAGACCTCAAATCCTTCGCGGTCTCAAAGTCCACCAATCCGTCCCGTTCGAGAAACTCAACGAGAGACTGTGTGGTCCTGGTGCGATGTTCTTCATGCTTATCATGAAGTCTCGCAGCGGCTTCCAGCGCGCTCCAAGCGATCACGAGCGCGGCCTGAACGAACTCATTCGCTTTCAATTTTTTTGCCTGGCTGATGGCGGCGTCGATCGTTTCGCGCGCTGGACTTGAGAGCACGGGCTCGCCGGCATCCACATCCTCGGCGAAAACGAGATCCAGACGCCAGTCCTGTTGTTCTTTGAAAAGCCGCGCGATTTGTTTGGCGGGCCTCTCTCCCCTGCCAGACTTGACTTCTATCACCACATTATCCTTTGGGCCGAGAGCGATCGCATCTGGCCTATATTCTCTTAAAAACTCCGGCAGCATTTCTCTTGGAGGATATTTGAAAAAGGCATAGCCCCGCTCTTCATAACGCTGACCGAGCAGGTCCAGTAACCGGCTTTCGCGGACACGAGGCTCAACCATTCCTACCCTCCTGCTTGCTCGATCTTAATATACACTCGCGGCCCCATCATTCCACGGGCTTCGAGAAGTGTCTCTGAGGGATCCTGCAAGACAATCGGACGCCCAGGCTCAAAACGCTGCACAACGAGTTCTTCAACTTGGCTGTCATCAATATAAATGCAGCCTGAGAGGGCGTCCCGGATCGGCTTGATCACGTTATCTAAGTCAGTTTCAATTTTGGCGTCCGAGAAATTGAATATTGTCACTTCGATCGGATGTTCTGTCGCAAAATGATTGTCCGGCAGCTGCGCCGCAGCTGCCGCCCTAACGCGTTTTACCCAATTTTCCCTCGTTTTGGCACGTTTTGCCTGAAGAGAGACAGGAACTCCTTCGACGATAAACTCGATGGGAAACTCGATCTCGACGCTCATCCCATCTCAGCTCATCGTTCTCAAGAACGTTACACTCTGGCGTAGACGTCTTCGAAGCGTTCTATGTCATCCTCGCCGAGATAGGGGCCGGATTGGACTTCGATCAGCGTCAGCGGGATGAGGCCTGGATTCTCCAGCCGGTGAATGGCTCCGAGAGGGACGTAAATGGACTCGTTTTCGCCAAGAAGTTTGGCCTCTCCATCGATGGTGACGCGGGCCGTGCCTTTAACGACGATCCAATGCTCAGCGCGGTGGTGATGGCGTTGAAGCGACAGGCTTCCGCCAACCTCCACGACGATCTGCTTCACCTGATAGCGTTCGCTCAAGTGAAGGGTTTCGTAACTTCCCCAGGGGCGATGAACAGTCAGGTGATGCTCGGCCTCATTCCGGCGATTGGCCGTGAGTTGCTGCACGACCTCTTTCACCGCGCCGCTTTCGCTCCGTTTCGCGATAAGCGTCGCATCCTTCGTGGCCACGACAATAATGTCCTCGACGCCGGACACGGCCACCATGCCGCTTTCGGCGCGAACATAGCAGCGGCTGGCGTTGCGAAGCAGAACGTCGCCGCGCGTGGCGTTGTCGCGCTCGTCTTTCTCGGCGGCGTCGAACAGCGCATCCCACGTTCCAACATCGCTCCAGCCCGCGTCCAGAGGCACCAGCGCCGCCTTTTCCGTCTTCTCCATCACCGCATAGTCGATTGAATTGGACCGGCATTGACGGAAGCACTCGGCGAGGCGGATGAAGTTGAGGTCCGTGGAGGCGTTCTTGACCGCGTCGAGGCAGGTTTGGACCATATCCGGCTCGAAGCGGGCAAGCTCCGCGAGATAGGCGCGTGCGCCGAACAGGAATATCCCGGAATTCCAGAAATAGCCGGGCTCGGCGCAGAAGCGCTTGGCCGTCTCCTTATCGGGTTTCTCCACGAAACGCTCGACTGTCAAAACTTGGTCGAAGCCGGCGCTTCCCCCCGTTCTCACATAGCCAAAGCCTGTTTCGGGTCTGCTGGGCTTGACGCCGAATGTGACGAAAAGCCCATTCTTGGCCGCCTCGTATCCAGCCAGCACGGCGTCGTGGAAGGCGCCCGGATTCTCGATGTGATGGTCTGACGGCATGATGAGCAGGACGGCGTCCGGGCCGGCTTTCCCGATCGCGAGATGCGCGGCGACCGCGGCCGCTGGCGCTGTCGAGCGGCCTTGCGGCTCAAGCACAATGCCCTGGTGAGAAAGCTTGGCATTCTTAAATGCCGCCGCCACCCCGAAGCGGTTCTCCTCGTTGGTGACGATGAACGGCGGCGCATAGGGCTTCGATGCAGGCGCCCGGCGCGCGGTATCGACGATCAACGGTTCGGCGCTCACGAGCGCGTGAAACTGCTTCGGATGCTTGGCCCGCGACAATGGCCAAAGCCTCGACCCCGATCCCCCGGCGAGAATAATTGGAATAATCATGGAAAACCTCGAAACGGCCTAAGAAGCCAGACGAGTGAGGGCAAAATAAGATAAAATCAAGTCCCTTGATCGGAAGCGAAGCTGCAAATTCAGTGGAAAGCGAAGCGGTGAGCTTGGCCTTCGGATTTTTGTGCACGCTTGCGTGCAGCTTGGGGCGCGCCGGTGTGCTCCTCATTCGGCTGGGGCCGGCGCAGCCGGTTGCTTCATCGGTTCGATGCCGTGGGCCGCTTCGTCGCGAGGTCCAGCGAACCGGCCGAGCATCCAGTGGAACGTGCGGCCGATATCGTCCATCACCAGGAAGAAGGCCGGAACGAACAGCAGCGAAAGCAGCGTCGAAACAAGCAACCCCCCGATCACCGCAATCGCCATCGGCGAGCGGAACTCGCCGCCAGCTCCGAGCGCAAGCGCGCTCGGAAACATGCCGCCGACCATGGCGATTGTCGTCATGACGATGGGGCGCGCGCGTTTTCGCCCGGCCTCGATGATTGCGGTCCGGCGCGGGACGCCGTTCCTAAGCTCAACCAGCGCGAAATCGACGAGCATGATGGCGTTCTTGGTCACAATGCCCATGAGCATCAAAAAGCCGATGAAGACAGGAAGACTGATGGGCCGGTCCGTCAGAAGAAGCGCAAAAATCGCCCCTCCGATCGAGAGCGGCAGCGAGAGAAGGATCGTGATCGGCTGAAAGAAGCTTCCGAACAAGATCACGAGCACGCTGTAGACCATCATCACGCCCGCGCCCATGGCGTAGGCGAAGCCCGAGAAAGTCTCGCTCATCACCTCCACATCGCCCAATTCGCGAAGCACAACGCCCGCCGGCAAATTCTTGGCCGTTGGCAGCTGATACACGGCGCTGAGCGCTTGGCCAAGCGCATCGGTGCCCACCAGATCGGCGCCGATGGCGACACGCCTGAGCCTGTCGTAGCGCTCGATGGAGGAAAGGCCTTTGCCCATTTTGACATCGGCGACCGTGATGAGCGGGACGGCGTCGCCGCGGCCTGTCTTTACTTTCAGGTTCTGCAGGGTTTGGAGGCTCGCGCGGGCCTGCTCATCGACCTGGACGCGGATTGGCACCTGCCTGTCGGGCGCGTTGAACTTCGCGAGATTAGCGTCCACGTCGCCGAGCGTAGCGATGCGGATCACGTCGGACAGACTTTCGGTGGAAACGCCAAGCTCGGCGGCGATCACCGGGCGCGGCGTGATCTGGATTTCGGGCCTGTCGAGCGCGGCGCCGTTCACGACGTTCGCAAGATAGGGCACGGTGCGGATTTCGCCCGAAAGCTGCGCCGCGGTCTCGATGACCTTTTGGTTGTCGGCGCCTGTCACCTCGATCGTGAAGGAACGCTGGCCGTTCTCGTGGACCACCCAGGTCCGCATATCGGGGATTTCTTTGACATCTGTGCTGATGATTTGCTCAAGCTGGCGCTGGGTCAGCTCGCGGTCGTCTCGGGGCGTATAATGAACCGTCAAGGTCGCCTTCCGCACTTCCTGGGCGCCGCCTGTCTCGCCTAGAATACGGCCGCCATCGATAAAAACGGATTGCACCTCCGGCCGCCGCCGCATGATGGCTTCGGCTTTCTCCGCGACGAATTCCGTGTCGCCGAGTTGCGAGCCTGGAGGCAGCTCCAACGCAAAAAGCGAACGCCCTGTGTCCTCGGCCGGAAGGAAGCCGGAAGGCAGGAGCGTCACGCTCGCGATCGACAGCGCGAACACCACAAAGCCGATCACGAGCGTGACGTAGTAATGGCGCACGGTCCAGCCGATCAGCCGGTTGTAATTGCGCATGATGAAGCCTTCGCGGTCTCTCTTTGTATGCGCGCGCAGGAAGTATGCGGAGATCATCGGCGTGATCAGCCGGGCGACAAGAAGCGAAATGAGAACCGCGGCGGCGACGGTCAGGCCGAACTGCCGGAAATACTGGCCCGCAATGCCGCCCATAAAGCTCACCGGCGCGAACACCGCGACGATCGTAAACGTGATGGCGATCACGGCGAGCCCGATCTCGTCGGCGGCTTCGAGCGCGGCCCGATAAGCGGATTTTCCCATGCGCATGTGCCGGACGATATTCTCGATTTCCACGATTGCGTCGTCGACGAGAATGCCGGTTACGAGCGTGACCGCCAGCAGCGACACCATGTTGAGCGAGAATCCGAGCGCCTGCATCGCCCAGAAGGCGGGAAAGATGGAAAGCGGCAGCGCAATCGCCGCGATGAGCGTCGCGCGCAAGTCGCGTAAGAAGAGCAGCACCACAAGAACGGCGAGGATGGCGCCCTCGATGAGCGTGTTCATCGCCGACTGATAATTGCCAAGCGTAAAATCGACCGTTGAGTCGATTTTCTGGAAGTTCACACGAGGATTCGCCGCGGCGAGTTTGCCGATGGTTTCGGCCACGCGCTCCGCCACATTCGTATCGCTTTCACCCTTGGCGCGAACGACCGTGAACGCCACCACGTCCCGGCCGTCGAGTTTGGCGAATGTGCGGCGCTCCTGCGCGGCGTCGGTGACCTGACCCAGCTGGTCGAGGCGCACCTTCCGTCCGCCAGGAATCGTGATGGAGGTCGAAGCTAAACGCTCGACGGTGGTCGCGCTTGCGAGCGCGCGGATGGACTGTTCGGCGCCGCCAACCTCACCGCGGCCCCCGGCAAGATCGGTGTTCGTTGCGCGGAGCTGCAGATTCACTTCGCCAGCCGTGACGCCAAGCGCCAGCAGCCGTTCTGGATTGAGAGAAACTCGGATTTCGCGCTTAAGGCCGCCCACACGCGAGACTTGCGCCACGCCGCGCACGCCTTGCAGCTTCCGGGCGACCGTATCGTCAATAAACCAGGAAAGCTCCTCAAGCGTCATGGAGGGAGCGGAAGCGGCATAGGTGACAATCGGCAGCCCCTCGATGTCGAGGCGCTGAATAATCGGCTCGTCGATGGTGCGTGGAAGCTCCTGCCGGATCTTGGCGACCGCGTCCTTCACGTCGTTGACCGCGCGATCCGTATTCGTTCCGAGCTGAAACTCGATGGTGGTCGCTGAGGCCCCGTCCGTGATCGACGACTTGATGTGCTTGACGTTCGTGACGCCAGCCACCGAGTCCTCGACCCGTCTTGTCACCTGGCTCTCAAGTTCGATCGGCGCGGCGCCCGATTGTGTGATGCTCACCGTGACGATTGGAATGTCGATATTCGGGAACCGCGTGATGGGAAGGCTTCGAAAGCTTAAGACGCCGAGCGTCATCAGCACCAGAAACAGCACGAGCGATGGGATCGGCCGCCGGATCGACCAGGCGGAGATATTCGTGCTCATTTACTGACCCTGTCTTCGGGTATCCGGGCAGCGGTTAGGGTGCCGGCGAATTGCGGAAGGATTGTATCCCCGCTGCGCAGGAGCGAGCCGGCGCGCATCACGATCACTTCGCCTTCCTGGAGGCCTTCCTTGATCTCGACGCTGTCGCCGGAGAGCAGCCCAGGCTTGACGGTCCGTTCCCGGACTTTGCCGTCCACGACGGCGAGCACCGTCGCGCTGTCATTCTGATAAAGCACAGCCGTCGAAGGCACGCCAACCGCATCGCGCTGCCCGGCGTCGATCATCGCCTTTGCGAACATGCCGATGCGAAGGTCGGGCGCGTCGCCTAAAAAGATGCGGACACGGCCGAGGCGGCTCGAAATATTCACTTCCTGTGAGACGAGCCTGACCGTGCCAACCACCTCGCCAGCACCCTCGATCTCGACCCGGGCGCGCTGCCCGGCCTTTAGCTTTGACATGTAAAATTCGGGCGCCTCGGCGTCGAGTTCGACTTCGCCGTCCTTGACGATACGAAACAAAGGCTCAGCCGATGACGACGAAACGGCGCCCAGGCGCGCGGTGCGGCGGCTGACAACGCCAGCGGCGGGCGAGCGGATTTCGGTTCGCCCGAGCTTGACCTCTAGCTCCTGCCTTTGCGCGCGGATCAGCTGCAGGTCGGCTTCAGCAAACTTCAGGCCCTCGCTCAGCGCGGCGAGCCTCGCCCGCGCCGTACGGAAAGCAGCCTCCCTGTCGTCGAAGGTCGCTTGACTGGCGACGCCGGATTGGCGCAGCGGCTTCACGCGATCGAACGCGTCTTCAACCTGATGGACAGTCGCTTCGCTTTCCACAATCTGATTGCGGACTTGGTCGGCCGCCGCTTGCGCCCTTGCAGCCGAGGCGGTGTTTTGCGCGAGTTGCGCCTCAAGGATTTCGGGCGAAAGCCTGGCCAGAACTTGGCCATTCTTCACGTGATCGCCTTCCTCGGCCAAAAGCTCTGTCAGGCGGTATCCGTCGATCTCGGGACCAACCAGAACCTCCTCGCGCGGCGCCAGCGACCCGGTTACTAACACGTTATCCACAAAAGAAATTCGCCTCGCCCCGGTCACCGTCACCGATGGCGGCCTCGCCTTCTGCGCAAATCCTGGAACTGCCGCGGCTGCGGTTTCATCGGCGAAAACAGGGCCGGTCTGCATCGCGCCAGACACCAGCGCGAACCCCAAAAGCAAAGCTGACCGCATCCGGGACCATCTACAATTCAGCAACATGGTGAGTTAGGCTTTCCTGTTTTTTCGCCCGCGTTGGAAGCAGGGGCAGGCGCAAGTAGCGCCCCTATCATGGTCATCATCGCGGGAATGATGGAGTTGGGATCGAAATGCGGATCGAGAGTGCGGCGCAAGAAAAGCCCGTCTCCAAGGGCGCACATCGCCCGCACGATGATCTCGATCGGAAACCTCGGTTCGATTCGGCCCAGATCTCTTTCGCGTTCAAGAAGTTGCACGAGGCTCGCGCTGACGGCTTTGTCGATGCTGCGCACCGTGTTTCCGATAACCGCGTTGCGGCCCGCCTCGGCTCCGATCTCGACGTGCAGGCGCACCTTTTCGATGGGTTCATGACAGCAATATTGCTCCGCCATGCAACGCAAAGCCGCAAGGAAGCCGGACGCTTCGCTCATCCGCGCTAACTCCTTGGCAAAGCGTTCTTTTTCTCGCTCGCATAGGCCTACGATCAGCTCCTCCTTGGAGGTGAAATATGTATACACAGCGCCGGGGCTGACGCCCGCCTCGCGGCATATGTCGTCCATCGTCGCGGGGTGAAATCCCTTATTGATGAAGCATCGCTCGGCGCCGTCGAGGATGTGCTCACGGCGTGCGTGCTGCGTTTTTGGAGCGAGCCTCGGCATGCTTTCCTGTCACCAAAGAAGCTTTAGAAAAAGGAACGGCCGCTCTGTTTGTGAATAGCTTCACGGCGATGTTATGACAAGTCAAAGCTGCGTGCAGGCTTAACTTCAGAATTCCCAAAAAAAGCAGGCGCGTTAGCTGGCCAAGCAACGCCTGCTCAGCGAAGGAATTCGCCAACCCTCAAGATCGCGCCTGTCTCGTGGACGCGGGGGCGCTTCAGGAACTCGGACGCCGTCAGCCCGAAAACCGGATGATGCCAGAAAGGAGCCACGTCGCAAAGCGGCCGCAAAACGAACGCCCGCTCATGCGCCCTGGGATGCGGCAGTACGACGCGCTCCCCCTCAATGGGCTTTCTCATCTTCCAGTTGTAAATGGTATCTTTATAGCTGACGATATCGAGGTCGAGTGGCCGCGGTTTCCACTGGCCAGTGAGCCGGTATTCTGCTTTTAATCGTTGCCGCCCCGCTTGCGCCTCAATCCGCTTCAAAATTTCCATAAGAGCGTCGGCGGGCAAAGGCGTGAAAGCCGTAACGATAGCATTCAGGAAGTCTGGCTGAGGAGCGTAGGAATACGCTTGCGTACGGTACAACCTGGACGCGTCCGCGATTTTAATGCCGGATTTAGTTAGCTCGTCCAACGCTCTCAGCAATGAGTGTTTTGGCGTTCCAAACGCACCATTTAGGTTAGAGCCAAGCGCTATTATGATCATGCCACCTTGATAACATTTGCGATGTTTTGATATTCTAGTATACACCGCTATATTTTTTGGCATGATTTCGGGAATGTGGGCCCTTCTAGCCAAAATAGATAGAAAGCAAACAACCCGAAATTCGCAGCCAAGGTAACCGGATGAATTTCTACTCGACTGAGCGAATTGCTCTCTTCATAGACGGGGCAAATCTTTACGCCACAGCTAAAGCTTTAGGCTTTGATATCGATTACAAGCGTCTCTTGAATTTATTTAGAAATAAAGGGCTTTTGCTGAGAGCTCTTTATTACACGGCTCTCGCCGAGGAGCAGGAGTACTCTTCGATTCGTCCGCTCATCGATTGGCTCGATTATAACGGGTATTCGATGGTGACGAAGCCGACAAAAGAGTTCACCGACGCCTCTGGCCGCCGCAAAATCAAGGGCAACATGGATATCGAGCTTGCGGTCGACGCCATGGAGTTGGCCGATCACCTCGATCACATCGTGCTGTTCTCCGGCGACGGCGATTTCCGTACGCTTGTGGAAGCCCTGCAGCACAAAGGCAAACGGGTGAGCGTCGTCTCCACGCTGACAACCCAGCCGCCGATGGTCGCCGATGAACTCCGCCGCCAAGCCGATCAGTTTATCGATCTGGCCGACCTGCAAAAGGACATCTGCAGGACCCAGCGCGCCGAGAACGGCCGCGAATACCAGGCGCATATTCACGAGCAGAGAATTCATGAGCGTCTGAGCGCCGCGGCGGTCCTTCGCGAAAGCCAAGTCGACGCCGAGTAGCGAAGCGAAAGGGGCACGCCTTGCCAATTGCCCCCCTTTCGCATTTTCCTGCCGAAATAACCGCTGGTAGCGAACCCCAGCGGGACTGCCTCTTTTGTCCGCGCCTTGTAGATTTCCGGCATAGAAACCGGGCCAACAATCCCGACTGGTTTAATTCGCCAGTGCGATCCTTCGGTCTTCGCGACGCGCAGCTGCTCATTGTCGGACTTGCCCCCGGGCTGAAGGGGGCGAATCGCACAGGAAGGCCCTTCACCGGAGATTTTGCCGGTCTTTTGCTGTATGAAACGCTGCGGGCCTATGGGTTCGCCCAGGGAACCTACGATCAGCGAGCAGACGACGGCTTGGTTCTCGCAGGTTGCCGCATTACGAACGCCGTCCGTTGCGTACCGCCCGAAAATAAGCCTACGCCGGACGAAGTGGCCGCCTGCCGCGGTTTTCTAGCGGCGACGCTCAAGGAGATGCAGAAGGTGCGAGCCATTCTTACCTTGGGGAAAATCGCCTTCGATGCGACGTTGCGCGCCATGCCGCTCAAGCCGTCGCAGTATAAATTCGGTCATGGCGCTGCCTTGGACTTGAGCGGCGGCCGTAAACTTTTCGCTAGTTATCATTGTTCACGGTATAATACGAGCACGGGCCGCTTGACGGCGGAGATGTTCAGGGATGTCTTCGATGCAATAGCGGCGCATTTAAAGGTCGCCGCATAAAACTGAGCCAAGGCAATGCTGGAAATATCAACGGACAAAGTTGCGCATGTCATTCTCCGCGCGCGTGAGGTCGACGTCAAAACCGAAGCTTGGGAGGATGAAAACGACATCGATCGCGACGATGTGAATAGCGAAACGATCCTTGAAGACCTGCCCGGCGACGCCACGCGCCAAGAGTTGAAGGAATTTCTGGAGAGTCTCAACGAGGACGAGCTGGCGAGCTTGATCGCGCTGGCTTGGATAGGGCGCGGCACTTATGCTCCAGGCGAGTTGGTGGAGGCGATCTCGACAGCCAAGGCCGAGCATGGCGGCAACGGGGTCGCCTATCTGTTCAGTCTGCCGCTTCTGCCCGACTATCTTGAGGACGGTCTCGATCAATTGGGCTATTCCGTCGAGGATGCCGAGCGAGACATCTTGCGTCCCTCATAGCGCTCCCGCCAGCGCAGCCGCCTTCCGGATTGCGTCTCATCGCCCCGCTGTTTATGGTTCCAGCCAGAACTGCTAGGGGCGCGGGTGGAAATGGCGTCATTTTTTATATCCGATACTCATTTCGGGCATGAGAATATCATCAAGACCTGCAAGCGTCCCTTCGCGAACGTGGCGGAGATGGACGAGGCCCTTATCGGGCGCTGGAACGAGCGCGTGGGCGAGGGCGACACCGTCTATCACCTCGGCGATTTCTGTTACCGGAATTGGCGCGGCGCAGATGCCTATTTGCGCCAGCTGAACGGCCATATCCATCTCATCGCCGGCAACCACGATGACGAGACCCTTGCGCGTCACGCCTCGCTGTTCGCCAGCGTCAGTCTCATCCGCGAAATCCATGAGCGCGGCCATCGCGTCGTTTTGTGCCACTATCCCATGCGCGAGTGGCACGGGTCCTGGGACAACGCCTGGCACCTTTTCGGCCACGTCCACGGCCGCCTCGATCACGAGCCTCACGGCTACAGCCTCGATGTCGGCGCGGACGCCCACGATTTCCGGCCATGGAGCGTGGATGAAATCGAGCACGAGTTTGTAAACCGCGACAACCCGTTTGGCGGCGGAAGCCGCCGGCTCATCCGGCCGCTTGAAGTCAAGTAACTCGGGCCTGGATCGTCGTCCCGTGCGCTGCGGCGTGAAATGCCGCTGCGCGACACGGGACCTTTTCAGGAAATAAAGACGCCGGATAAGCGCCTAGACGCTTTCCTGGACTTGATTACGCCGATGTTTCCGCTGGCAGAAGAAGCCTTGAAAACATTGGGAATTTTGGCCACCGCTGTCATGCCCGGGCTTGACCCGGCCATCCAGATCACATTGTTTTCTGCTCCTGGATGGCCCGATCAAGCCGGGCCATGACGAGAGTAGTTTGCTGGCTGCCCGGACTTTTGCCCCTGTTACAAATCCTGTCCTTCTCCCGCTGGGAGAAGGGACCTTGTTGCACCATATTGCGAAAACGAGTGATTTTTCTCAAGCCATTGATTGCCGCCAGATTAAAACCGGGCACTATTGGGTCAAGCCCGGTCATAAAAAAAGCAGTGCGATTTTCACACGCTCCGTCGTGGGCAAGACCCCAAGCGGTCAGAATTGTTGCCGATTGGAATCACGTCTTCTGAACATTTTCGGCGGGGCATCTTAGCCGCCAACGAAGTCCTTCAGGGGCGAAATCGAGGCTGACTTCGGCGTCGAGCGCCTCCTCGGCCATTCGGACGAGCACGGTGTGGCCAAACCCCTTGCGTTTGGGCTGCGCCACAGGCGGCCCTCCACGCTCCGACCACGCCATTGCGAACGAACCGTGCTCGATCGACCAGTCCAGGAGAACGTATCCGCTCTCGTTCGAGAGCGCTCCGTATTTGGCGGCATTGGTCGCAAGCTCATGAATGACCATGCCGACGGTCTGGGCCGCCGATGCGTGCAACTCGATCGCCGCGCCATGGAGCTTTACGCGCGATCCCAGAGCATCCTTGAAATGCGCAAGCTGTGAGCGGGCGAGTTCAAGGAGTGCGACGCCTTTCCACCTGTTTCCGACAAGAAGATCCTGACCTGCCGCAAGACCCCGGATGCGCTCCGAGAAGAGTTCGACAAATTCATCGGGTGTTCCTGTCCGCGCCGTTTGGCGCACGATCGCTTGAACGACGGCAAGCAGATTTTTTGACCGATGATCGACTTCCCGCAGCGCATAGGACATCTGCTCCTCGGCTTGTTTTCGCGCCGTAATGTCGAAAGCGACGCCTACCATGCGGGAAGCCTGGCCAGGCGTCGAAGTAGACCCGGCCTTTCGATGCGATCCAGTGCAAGGAGCCGTCGGGCCACACAGACCGCATCTCGACGTCGTAATCCTTGCCTTCCCGGATCGCCGCCTCGATCGCAGCCTCGACCCTCTCACGGTCCTCGGGCTGAATGGCGGCGAGGAACGTCGCATAGGTCGTCTCGGCGCCGGTGGGCAAGCCGAACAGGGCTTTGCAGCGGTCCGACCAAGCGAGGTCTTGCGTCCGCAAATCCCAATTCCACCGCCCGAGGCTCGCGGCGTCCTGCGCCAGTTGGAGATCGGCCTCGCTTTCGCGCAGCCGCGACTCCACACGCAGCCGGCCGGTTATGTCGGTTCCGGAGGGTATGATCTCCAGGACCTCGCCGCGCTCGTTTTTCAGTGGAGCCAATTGAAAGTCGATGGTGATGAATTGGCCTTCACCGACTCGGACCTTGACATCGTAGCGGACAGTCTCGCCTGTGAGCGCGCGCGCGAAGGCCCGTTTCAAGCGCTCCCGCGACTCTTCCGCGAAGCTCCACCAATAGCAATCCCAAAATGGCCTGCCGATCACATCGTCGCGCGACAGACCTGCGGCGTGGAGGGGGGCGTCATTCGCCTCGGTGAGGATTCCCTCGCGGGTCAGCACACCCACAAACGAGAAGAGGTTATTCAAGATTCGCCGCAGCCGGTCCTCGCTGCCTCTGAGGCGCGCCTCGGCCTCTCTCCGCTTTGTAATGTCCTCCACGACCGAGATGAAGTAGTCGATCGATCCGTCGGCTTTCCTGGCGCTCCCGACGGTCAGATTCACCCAAACCGTCGAACCGTCTTTGCGGATGTAGCGCTTTTCGAGACTAAAATTTGGAATCTCGCCCGCGAGCATGCGGCGCACCAGCATCAAATTCGCCGCAAGATCCTCGGGATGGGTAATGTCTTGAAATGTTTTCGCGGCCAGCTCTTCCGCGGAATACCCGACGATTTCGCAATAGCGCTTGTTGACAAACAGCCACCGCCCGCCAGGCGCCAGATGCGCAATGCCAACGGCGGCATTCTCGAAGGCTGTCCGGAATCGCTGTTCGGTTTCCCGGACACGCACGCCGGAGGGATCGCGGCTAACGCTCTCCGGTTCCTCAGGCGGCTCAAAAACGGCGCTGGTGTCTTCAGTCATTCACGCGGCAGGCGGATTGTCAGTCTCGGCGACCCCTTAACCATGCATCAATGAGGCCATTCCTACGTCTTAAGGATAAGGGTTTCAACCGGAGATGTCCAATGCCGCATTATATTCGAACCATTCGTTAAGAAGCGCCTGCTCGCGCGACGTAATCGCTTCGAGGAACTCCCCGGCGCCTCCATTCATGGTGCGAAAAGCCTCGTAGCCCCTTTCGAGGAAACTCTGCAAATCGGTAAGCCCAGCCAGTTCGGCAGGCTTTTTCATCATCGACAGAGCCGCTCCGACAAAGGGCTTCCTTGTCAGCTTGTCCAAGGACTCTCCAAGATGCGAAATAAGCTCGATCTGCCGCTCGCGCTCGGGGCGGCGGCCTGTGGCGCGGTAAGCCTTCACACAATCCGCCTCGGTGAGCGCGAAAACCTTTTTCTTGAGCGCCGCGAGCATGTCCGCGTCGAGCGACTCCGATAATGCGCTCAGCTCGAAGGCGTCAGCCACAGTTTCAAGGCCCGCCAATGGCAGCACCCTCGTCATAAGGGGCAGGGTGCGCCGGACCTCCTCCTCATGGCGGCTCAAATCCTTCGGTCCGTATATCACGGTCAAAAAGAAGGACGCGGCGCCTGCGTATTTCGCGCTTTCGAGCAGATCGGCATGCGTGCGGGCAAGCCGGGCGGCCTGCCATATGCGCAAAGCTTCACGCGCCGCCTGCCCCTTGGAGTTGGAGGCGAGCTTTGCCCGGTCGCGCGCCGCGGCATCGAGCTGAGCTTCGATCCGCGCGATGATTTCACTCTTGGTAGTCAATCGTTTTCCTTTGTGATGGATTTATGAAGACGGCCAGGATTGGCGCATGTGAATTTTGGCTGAAAAGGTCGTTATGGCGCCTCGCGAATTCAGGCCGCGAGGTCAAGCGCCTCAAAGGTGAACCGCGATGTCCAGGCGGAACGCGTTTCATCCGTAGATGCGCGTGGCTCAGGATCGACCGGCAACCGAACCCGATCATAGGCGTCCTTATACTTGAGGGACCGCTCAATCTCAATAAGCTGGAGGAACTATTGCCGAGAGGTTTCCTCATGGGAGCTGTGGCGACGCTGAAGCTGCCCCGGAATTAGCTCCACGCCTGAACGCGTAAACCTGATCGCCGGCCCATCTTGGAAATGTTGGCGGTTTAGATCGGCATCGGTGAAATCCGCTTCACATGAAGCCCCCCAAATGGCGCGCACAGGAACGCCCGCGCCTTGCGATCCTTATATGTAATCGAGCAGCGCCTCCAAATAAGGAGACCGCAAGGGTTCGAACCCACCGGCCAAGCGGTTTTCAGACCGGCGCTGCCAGAGAACGTTGGCTGGAACCCGTGTCCTTGCCACGGCGTATCAGTGACGCCCCGATGTAGCAGCCTTCGCAGAGGAGAACGCCATGACCAAAAGCTGCTCGCACCTTGATAGCATTAAGACGGTAAAGCCAAGCGCACGGGGGTGTGAAGAATGCCTCAAGATGGGCAGCCCCTGGGTTCATCTAAGGATCTGCCGCACCTGCGGGCATGTCGGCTGTTGCGATTCCTCGCCGAACCGGCATGCGACGGCTCATTTTCACAAAACCAAGCATCCGATCATCGAAGGCTACGACCCTGCCGAGGGCTGGGGCTGGTGCTATCGAGACGAAGTGTTCATCAACCTCGGGAACAACACCACGCCGCAGGATGGACCGATCCCGCGCTTCTATTAGCAGCCGGTGCGCCGGCGGGGATTTGGCGTTTGGATATAGAAAGGGCGCGCGGCTGTTGCCGTCAGTACGATTCTGCGCGCTCCGCCTTCCGATCATCCCGCCAAGGTCTCCCGGGGTCACTGCCGTTATAGAGGAAGCGATGCTTGTGCCCCGCATGCAATTCAGCCAGTCTTCACGCTCGACGGATCCCTACCGGAGATGGCGATCCTAAACCGCCGCTTGCCGCTTGGCGCGGGGCCTGCAATAAGAGCGGCGCAACCGCTTTGTCCCCATCCACACCTCAATAAAGCCAAGCCTGCACCATGGAAATCGCGATCACATTAACCGCCGCGCCGCATTCAAAAGAGCTGCTCCTCGATCTCGCGGCGAAGCTGCAACGGGATCTCAATGGCGAGTTGCGGTTCGGCTGGCTCTCCGAGGGCGAGGCGGTGGACTTGATTCTGCCTGCGGTTGATAACCCCTCATCCTGTCCTTCTCCCGCAAGGGGAGAAGGGACGCCGTTGCAAGCGCGAGCTACTCCCTCTCCCAAGCTGCATTCGCTCGCGGATGCGGCCACTTTAAGTTGCAAGCTCGACAAGGCGAGCTTGCCGGGAGAGGGCTGGGGTGAGGGGGAGCTTCTGCACCTCAAGCGCATCGTTGCAGCGACGGTTGCGAATCATCCCGCCGATTGGTGCCTTCAGGCCGCTGCAGGCCGGCGCAAACGCATGCTCATCGCTGACATGGATTCGACCATCATCGGCCAGGAATGCCTGGACGAGATGGCGGACCTGAAAGGCATCAAACCCGAAATCGCGGCGCTGACCGAGCGCGCTATGCGGGGCGAGCTGGATTTCGCGGCGGCGTTGCGCGAGCGCATTCAGTTGCTCGGCGGGATGACTGAAGCCGATCTCCAGCGCACGCTCGACGAGCGCATCACGATCAATCCGGGCGCGCGGACGCTCGTCGAAACCATGAAGGCGCACGGCGCGCATACGGTGCTGGTTTCGGGCGGCTTTACGTTTTTCACGGGAGCGGTCGCGGCGCGCGCCGGGTTCGCCGCCAATCGCGGTAACGTTTTTTTGTGGGAGAATGGCCGGCTGTCTGGCGCGGCCGAGCCCATACTCGGGCGCGAAGCGAAGCTCGCCGCGCTTAAGGAGGAGGCCGCCGCGCATGGGCTTTCGCCTGAGGATGCGATCGCAGTGGGCGACGGCGCGAACGACCTCGCCATGCTGGGGGCGGCAGGGCTGGGCGTGGCCTATCGCGCGAAGCCTGTCGTGGCCGCTGAGGCCGATGCGCAGGTGCGATACACGGACCTCACGGCGCTCCTCTATTTCCAGGGCTATGCGCGCGACAGCTTCGCGGTTTAGCTCCGCGTCGCGCCTTCGCCCCATTCCACCATTTCCGGCAGCGCGAGAACCTGCTCCACATAGGCCGCCGCCGTTCCATCGTCGCCGAACTGGGCCAAATCGATGCCGTAGGTCTTAAAGCGCGTCGCAACCGGCGCATACATGGCGTCCGCGATGGAGAACTCCCCGAACAGGAATCGGCCGCCCGCCCCAAAACTGTGGCGCGTCACTCGCCAGATCGCCGCCACCCGCGCGATGTCCGCCCGCGCCTGCTCCGAAGGCTTCCTGCCGTCAATCCGGGCGTGGAAGTCCATCGGAAACTCTTTGCGCAGCGCGTGAAAACCTGAATGCATCTCCGCCGAAACGGCGCGCGCTATAGCCCGCGCGCTGGCGTCCCGCGGCCAAAGATGCGCTTGCTGCGCGATTTCGGCGAGGTATTCGCAGATGGCGAGGCTGTCCCAAACCGTGAGGCCTCCGCGCTTCAGCGCTGGAATGCGGCCCGAAGGCGAATGACGCGCGATCTCCGCCGCCGTGTCTTGGCGCCGCAGGCCTACCCGCACTTCGCGGAATGGGATTTTCGCCACTTTCGCGGCAAGCCATGGGCGCAAGCTCCAGGACGACCAGGCCTTGTCGCCGATGACGAGGGCAATCTCTTCTTCCATGCTCGCGATCCCTATATTGCCGCATACACATCAAGCCGGCATAATGAAAAAATGAGCACGCTTGCAAAGCAAAAAATGACGGTGGATGAGTTCCTGGCATGGACTGAAGATCATGATGGCCGCTATGAGCTGATCGAGGGCGAAGTCTTCGCCATGTCGCCTCAGCGCGTGTCCCATGCCATCACAAAACTCAACGCCGTCAATGCGCTCAAGGCAGCCATCGCAAAGTCTGGCGCTCCGTGCCGTGCGCTGCCGGACGGATTGACCGTAAGAATTAGCAAGACCACCGCATTTGAGCCCGATGCGCTCGTTTACTGCGGAACGCCCCTTCCCGGTAACGCAATTGAGGTTCCTGACCCGATCGTCGTTGTCGAGGTGATCTCTCCAGGTTCGCAATATATCGACACCGGCGTGAAGCTGCGCGGGTACTTTCAAGTTCCCAGCATTCTGCACTATCTCGTCATCGATCCTGAAAGGAATCTTCTCATCCATCACCAGCGCGGCGAGGGCGATCTGCTGGCGACACGCATCGCCGCCGAAGGCGAGGCGCTTCTCAATCCGCCCGGATTGATGCTTTTGCTGGCCGATATTTTCCCGGCAAGTTGACACCGGCTTGCCCCTATCCTTCTGTTTGGTTAAGACTGCTGCTTGATTTGGACAACAAGGACGTTTGACGTGAATATTTGCATGATTGGGGCCGGATATGTCGGCCTGGTTTCCGCTGCCTGTTTCTCCGATTTCGGCTGGAACGTGACATGCGTCGAGAAAGATTTGCGCAAAGTCGAGCAGTTGAACGGCGGCGAAATTCCGATTTATGAGCCCGGACTCGACGCGCTCGTGGAGAAGAACGTGCGCTCCGGCCGGCTGCATTTCACAGGCGAGCTCGCCTCGGTCGCGCGCGAAGCGGACCTGATCTTCCTCGCTGTGGGCACCCCCATGCGGCGAGGCGACGGCTACGCAGATCTTTCCTACGTCTATCAGGCCGTCGAGGAGATCGCGCCCCATTTAACGGGCTTCACCGTAATCACAACAAAATCGACGGTGCCGGTCGGCACCAGCCGCGAGATCGAGAGGCGTGTCAGCCGCATGCGTCCCAGCGCCGATTTCGCCGTATGCTCGAACCCGGAATTCCTGCGCGAGGGTTCGGCCATTCAGGATTTCACCCATCCCGACCGCGTCCTCGTCGGCGTCGATAATGAGCGCGCGAGAGAGGTCATGGAGCGCGTCTACGAGCCGCTGCGCCTTCGTAACGCGCCGGTCATGTTCGTCAGCCGCGAAAGCGCGGAGCTCGCGAAATATGCGGCAAATGCTTTCCTTGCCATGAAGATCAGCTTCATCAACGAAATCTCCGATCTTTGCGAGGAGGTTGGCGCGAATGTACAGCAGGTCGCGAGCGCCATCGGCTCCGACGGCCGGATCGGCGATAAGTTCCTGCATCCGGGCCCCGGCTTTGGCGGCTCCTGCTTCCCGAAGGATGTCGCGGCGCTCGCACGGACGGCCCGCGAAGCCCGCTCGCCGCTGACGCTGGTCGAGCAGGTCGAGAAGGTCAACAACGAGCGCAAGATCGCGATGGCGCACAAGGTGATCCGCGCGGCGGGCGGCGAGGTGGCGGGCAAGACAGTCGCCGTTTTCGGCGTCACCTTCAAGCAGAACACCGACGACATGCGCGACGCGCCGAGCCTTGTGATTGTGCCGATGCTGCAAGAGCGCGGCGCGACAGTTCGCGTCTACGACCCCCAGGGGCGCAAGCAGGCCGAGCCGCTCCTGCCGCATGTCACATGGTGCGAGAGCGTGCTCGACGCCGCCGAGGGCGCCGACGCCGCCGTAGTGCTGACAGAATGGAACGAGTTCCGCGCCGTGAGCTTGCCCGCGCTTCAGGCGAAAATGCGCGGGAATGTCCTAGTGGACTTGCGCAATATCTACCGGCCCGAACTCGCGCGCCAGGCTGGACTGACATATTTCAGCGTGGGAAGGCCGGAAAAGGCGCGGGATGGCTGCGATGGCCTGGCGCTGCCCGGCTAAGCTGTTTTACACATTAATGGGCGCGTGAGAAGCCGGCGCCGGCGCCATTGGGAGGCGCCGTCATTGCGAACCCCGGCTCAAGCCCGGGGTAATCCGGATGAAGCGGCGCTCATTGTGTGGGATGGCGGCAGTTTAGATAGGCTTCGAATTTGGCGATGTCAGCCCTGAGTGTTTTCTTCTGCTCGGCCGGTACGGCGAGGCAAGAAGCCATGATCGCCAGCTGACTTACCATGGCGCGGACGAGATCGATTACTTCCTCCTCGGTTGCGTCAAGAAAATTCACGCGTCCGCCGAGTGGGCATGTCCTTGGATCAAAAACCTTCATATTATAACCTCATCTTTTTCAACTTTTGCGCCGCCAAAAAACTTGGCGTTTATTTGAATGCGCGCGCGTATTTCAGACCGGGGTTACAGGGCCGCAAGGCCTGGCGGCCATGCTGGCCGCCAGTTTGCTCGCAGGCAGTGGGATTTCCTGCGAGGCTTCAGCTTAAACAGGAGGACCGCGTATAGGATGAGCGCCACGAGACGAAGTGTAACGAACTGTTACAGACGGGTGGCCAATGGGCGTGGCCGCGCTTATGGCTTGTTTTCATAGTTATACGGGGTATGGATGCTCATGGCAAACACGCCGCATATCTTGATTGCCGATGATGACAGGCTGATCAGAACCAGCCTTGCCCGCTTCCTCACCGGGAGCGGGTTCCGCGTTTCGGTTGCGGAGGATGGCGTCGCTATGTTCGCGGCGGTAGAGAAGGGCCGGTTCGATCTTATCGTGCTAGACATCATGATGCCCGGCGAGGACGGGTTGTCGCTGTGCAAACGCCTTCGCGCGGAAAGCAATGTCCCCGTTATTCTGTTGACTGCCCTGTCCGGCGAAATCGACCGTATTGTGGGGCTTGAGCTGGGCGCTGACGATTACATCTGTAAGCCCTTCAGTCCCAGGGAGCTGCTGGCGCGCATCCGGGCGGTGCTACGGCGCACCGGGGGCTTTGCTCATAAGGGGGAGGGCGCGCCGGGCGCCTCCTATGAATTTGAAGGGTGGCGTCTGGACGCCGTGCGGCGCACGCTGCACAACCCCGAAGGAGCGCTCGTCGAATTGACCGGCGGCGAGTTCGATTTGCTTCTGACTTTTGCCGAGCACCCCCAACACGTGCTAACGCGCGACCAGCTTCTCGATTTGACTCGCGGCAGGGCAGCCACAGTCTTCGACCGGAGCATCGATGTGCAGGTCAGCAGGCTTCGCCGCAAAATCGAAGCCGATCCGCAGGTCCCTGTGCTGATCAAAACAGTCAGAAGCGGCGGTTATGTGTTCTGCGCCGATGTCCTGGCCGGCTCGGCGGAGTGCACAGCTGATGCGGTTTCGTAAGTGGCGGCCGCGGTTTAGGCTTACGACGCGTATCGCGTTAACGATAGTGGCGGCGCTCGTCGCCGTCGATGCGCTCTTCGTTGTGCTCTTCTTCCTCATGCCTGCGCGCCTTATGACGACTTACAGCGCCCGCTGGCTCGTTGGGAAGTCGGAGGAGGCCGCATCGATCATATTTCATGCCGATGTGCCAGCCAGGGATGCTCTTGCCATCCGTTTTGGCGCGGACAATCATTTACAGATCCGCTGGCGGCGAACGTTCGCCGAGCCTAGTCCAGGATCCGAGAAAGGTCTGCGGCCCTTCGTTGAGCGGGCGCGGGCTTCCATCGAACGCGATCTGCAAGGAATAGCAAGAAGAGTGGTCGCGAGAGGCGTGCTCGAACTTCAAGGAAATATATTTCACGTCGATCTACAGCCTTATCCGCCGGATTTCATACAACGGCTGCCAGTGGGTCCACTGGAGCCCGGCGAAGCAGATCTCCCGATTCTCGGAATCTTCGAGCTTGCGATTCAAGGGATCGATCAGAGTTGGGTTCTAATCGAAGAGGAAGGGACGGAAGGCTACGCAGAGCGGCTGCGCCCGTGGCTGATCCTGTTGACAGGAGCAGTCGTGCCGATATCGATACTTTCGTTTATTACAGCAAGAAGATCGTTGCGCCCCTTGGACCGGCTTGCCGAGAGCGCCCGGAATTTTGGCCGCACACGCAAGGCCGTCCCCATCGATACAGCCGGCTTGCACGAGTTTGAAGTCATCGCTCAAGCCATGAACGAAATGCAGGACAGCATCAAGCGCTTCATCGATGAGCGGACGCAAATGCTCGCAGCCTTGTCGCACGATCTCAGAACCGGTTTGACCGCCTTGCGCCTCGATGCGGAAGAATTGGCCGGAGACGATAGCAAGAACCGCCTTATTGAGGGCATGGAGGAGATGGAGCGGATGATATCCGCGACGTTAACCTTTGCAGGCGACGATCTTAAGGGCGAACCGGCGCAAATGATTGACCTCGCGGCTTTGCTTATCAGCCTGTGCGATAACTTTTCCGACCGCAACTGCTCCGCCAGCTATTCCGGCCCCGATCACCTTTTCGCTATGTGCCAGCCGGTGGCGATCAAACGGGCATTCACCAACCTCATCGACAATGCCGTCAAATATGGAGATTGCGCGCGTGTCGAGCTTGGGCGTTCGAGCGAGGGCGCGGCGATTTCCATCGCTGACGATGGACCGGGCATCCCTCCAGACAAAGCGGTTCTTGCATTCCAGCCTTTCGGGCGCCTGGACAATGCGCGCAACCGGGAAAGCGGCGGCGTTGGCCTCGGTCTCACGATAGCGCGCGACATCATTCAATCGCATGGCGGCGAGATTCGCCTGTGCGTCGGGCCGCAGGGAAAAGGGCTCGAAGTCCTGATCTCATTGCCTTTGCCTTCCTCCAGGCGCGTTTAGCTATACCAGGCGCCGAACGTCTTGACCGCATGGAAGATAGAAATTGAAAACCGGCCGCCTTTAACCATCTGTTGCAAGTGAATAAGGGCGGCGCATCGCCGGCCCAGGGGCGTGCAATGAATATCATTCCCATAAGTTTCGGCTTGAAAGGCAGCTCAGTTCGCGGCGATCAGGACGCGCGCCGTGAAGAGGAGGCGCTTGACGCCTACTCCACGATTGTAACAGGCGTCGTGGAAAGCGTGACCGCGGCCATGGTTGGCATCCAGCGCAAGGCTAAGCCCGGCGCTCCTCTTGGCGACCCGCGCATGCAAGGGGGCGTCGGTTCCGGATTTGTGATTACGCCCGACGGCTACGTTCTGACCAACAACCACGTGATCCAGGGCGCTGGAGCCATTGAGGTGCTTTTTGCCGACGGAAGCATCGCGCCCGCCGACGTCGTCGGCGGCGACCCCGATACAGATACCGCGCTCGTGCGCGTCCATGCTGCGCGGCTTGCGCCGGTCCAACTGGGCGACTCCGACGCGCTCCGTGTCGGCCAGCTTGTGGTGGCGATGGGCAACCCCTTCGGCCTTCAGGCGACGGTGACGACCGGCGTCGTGAGCGCCCTGCGGCGGACGCTGCGCGCTACCACCGGCCGTCTCATCGAGGACATCATCCAGACCGATGCGGCTCTCAATCCGGGCAACTCAGGCGGCGCGCTCCTCGATAGCCGGGGTCGCGTGATCGGGGTGAACACCGCCATCGTCGCAGGCGCCAACGCGACGGGTTTCGCCGTGCCGATCAACACCGCCAAGCGCGTCATTCCAGATCTCATGCGCGAGGGCCGCGTGGTGCGCGGCTATCTCGGGCTCGCCGGACAAACAGCGCCGTTTCCGAAGGCTGCGGCGGCGCGCTATGGCCTTTCTATTCCGGCTGGTGTCCAGATCGTCCAGATCGTGCCGGGAGGCCCAGCGGAGAAAGCGGGACTGCGCGCCGGCGATGTCATCCTCTCCGTCGATGGCAAGGATGCGCCTTCGGTGGACGCAATTCACCGCATCCTCGATGGAAATTCGATCGGCCGGGAGGCGGGGCTTCGCGTGCTTCGCCGGGGCGCTTTTATTGAGGCGCGCATCACGCCCGGGCGCCGCGCTTGAGCAAAGCAGCTGCCAGCCCACCAAGCAACTCGTCCGGTGTCATGCAACCGGCCGTAGTAGTCCCTCGCATCCCAGCCCTCTCCCGCAGGGGAGCAGGCAGGACTGCTGCAGCGTCGTTCTTTCTCCCTTGTGGGAGAAGGACAGCAAGGGGGCTTTAAGCGCCGCCTTCCCCGAACGGCTTCGAGGCCGGACAATACTAACGGCGTTGCGGCGCCAGCGGACGCAAGTTCAGCCGCGGCGCAGCCGACCACTTATTTTGAGCTGGGTTTCTCGGGCGACAGCAGGGATTGCAGTTCCGCCTGCTCTTCCGTTGAGAGCGGACGCTCGCTTGCGCTCTCCGGCTGCCGGCGCCGCGTCACGCGCGCCGCAAGGAGAATGCCGCCCGCAATGAGCACAATCGGCGCGAGCCACAAAAGCAGCGTGTTCAGGCGCAGCCGCGGGTTCAGAAGCACGAAATCGCCGTATCGCGCCACAATGTAATCGACGACCTGTTGATTGCTTTCGCCCTTTTGGAGCTGTTGCCTCACGATTAGCCGCAAATCGCGCGCAAGCGGCGCGTCCGAGTCGTCGATCGATTGATTTTGGCAGACAAGGCAGCGAAGCCCGGCGGAAATCACGCGCGCGCGTGATTCGAGGGCGGGATCCTTGAGCTGCTCTACTGGGTCGACCGCAAAGGCAGGCGCGGCGAGGGCGAGCAGCAATCCCATTATCATAAAGGAAAAATACCGGCGCATGGCTTTACTCCGCTGGCGCTGGCGCGGATGTGTAGGGCGTTTTCGCTGCTCTTTGTGGCAGGCCGATCCGCAAGCGCCGGTCGAGCAGGGAGACGAGGCCGCCGAGGAACATGATGAGCGCTCCGCCCCAAATCCAGCGCACGAACGGATGGAAATAGGCCCGGATCGAGTATGAGCCATTCTCCTCATTGCCGAGAACGACGTAGACATCGCCCACTGGGCGTGTCGCGATGCCAGCCGCTGTCGTGACCTGGGGCGGGGCATCGTATTTTCGCTTCGAGGTGGTGATCGTGCCTATGACTCTGTCGCCGCTCTTCAATTCGAAATCGCCCGCGAACTCTTCGTAATTAGGTCCGGTCTGCTCATAGACCTTCTTGAAGGTCAGCTGGTAGCCGCCGACGCCGATCGTATCGCCGATCTTCATGACGGCGAGACGTTCGGCGTTCCAGGCTGTGGCGCCTGCGATGCCGATGACTGTAACAGCGAGGCCGATATGGCCCAGCGTGGCCCCGAATTGCCCGCGGCGCATGTTCCAGATCCGCCGGGCGGTCTCGGACAATGGCGCCGACGGGAAACGCGCTCGCCACAATACTTCCCAGATAGAAGCGACGAGAACCCATGCTCCGAGCGCAATTGCGAGCGCCTGCTTGCCTTCCGCGCCGGCCACAAGTGCGGCGGCGCCTGCGATCAAGGCTGGGATAGCGGCTATGCCGAGCCGCCGCGCGGCCTCCGTGAGGCTGCCGCGCTTCCAGGCGATGAAGATGCCGAAGGGAACGGCGAGCAGCAGCGGCATGAAGATCCATACCACCGTCGAATTGAAGAAAGGCGCGCCAACCGAGATTTTGTCTCCGGTGACAGCCTCAAGCGCCATCGGGTAAAGCGTTCCGACAAGCACAATGCCGCAGGACACCGTCAAAAGCAGATTGTTGAGCACAAGGCTGCTTTCGCGCGACAGAAGCGAAAAGGCGCTGCTGCTCGAAAGCGCGCTGGCCCGCCAGGCGAACAGCGTGAGACCGCCCGCCGTGAAAGTGCTGACAATGACCAGGATGAAGACGCCGCGCGCCGGATCGGAAGCAAACGAATGCACCGAGGTTAGCACGCCGGAGCGGACGAGGAAGGTGCCGAGCAGGCTGAAGCTGAAGGTGAGGATCGCAAGCAGGATGGTCCAAGCTTTCAGGCTGTCGCGCTTCTCCATCACGATGGCGGAATGGAGCAGCGCCGTGCCCGTGAGCCATGGCATGAGCGAGGCGTTCTCAACCGGGTCCCAGAACCACCAGCCGCCCCATCCAAGCGTGTAATAAGCCCACCAAGAGCCTATGGCGATGCCAATGGTCAAGAAGATCCACGCCGCAAGCGTCCAAGGCCGGACCCAGCGCGCCCATGCCGAATCGATGCGCCCAAGGATCAGCGCGGCGATGGCGAACGAAAACGCGATCGAGAAGCCCACATATCCCGTGTAGAGAAGGGGCGGATGAATTGCGAGCGCCGGGTCTTGAAGGATTGGATTCAGGCCTTGCCCTTCCACGGGCGGCAGCGGGATGCGCAAGAACGGGTTCGATGTGGCGATGATAAAAAGCACAAACGTCGCCGAGATCGCACCCTGAATTGAGAGCACCATCGCGCGCAGATCGAGTGGCAAGTTCGAGCCGAACAGCCAGACCGCCGCGCCGAAAAGCGAAAGGATCAGCACCCACAACAGCATGGAGCCTTCGTGGTTGCCCCAAACGCCGGAGATCTTGTAGAGCAGCGGTTTTGTGGAATGCGAGTTCTGATAAACGTTCATGACCGAAAAGTCGGATGCGACATGCGCCCAGATGAGCGCGAGGAACGAGCCCGCGATCAGCGCGAAAAGAATTGGAGCCGAGGCGTCCGCCATCGCCATGAGCCGCATATCGCGCTTGCGCAGGCCGATCAGCGGCGCTCCGAATTGGACGAGGGAGACGAATAACGCCAGGATAAGGGCGAAGTGGCCCAGTTCAACGATCACGGTTTCCTACTCCCACGCCGTCAACTGCCCGGCTGTTTTTGTTGACCGCCCTGTTCTTGCCAGCGGCCATTTTTCTTCAGGGCCGCGGCTACCTCGGGCGGCATATATTTTTCATCGTGCTTCGCCAGCACGGTGTCGGCCACGAATACGCCATCGGGCCCGATTTGCCCTTCAGCGACCACCCCCTGACCTTCTCGGAACAGATCGGGAAGGATGCCTCTATAAGTTACGGGAAGGGAGGCCGCATTGTCGGTCACGGTGAAGACGGATATGGCGTTAGCCTCTCTGTGGAAGGTTCCCGCTTTGACGAGGCCGCCGAGCCGGAAGCGCGTTCCCGGCTTCGGCATGTTCTTTTCAACTTCCACGGGGCTCATAAAAAACGTGACTTGCGTCTTGAGTGCGCTCAGCACGAGCCCAGACGCCAGCCCAATCATGGCCACCCCAACGACAATGACAACCGCGCGGCGTTGCTTTCGCGTCATGATTTCGGCTGTCCTCCATTGGAGCTGGGCGAAGCCAGCCCTAACCCTTGAGCAAGCGTATCGATCTCCTCGAGCGCCTTGGCGTCGGATGCAAATTGCTGCCGCGCGGTGGCGGCCGCATCTTGCGCCTTATCCGTCTCCTTCAACACTGCGTAAGAGCGGATGAGCCGCAGCCATCCTTCCAGATCCGACTTGTTCTCTTTCAGGCGCTCGGCCAGCCGCTCCACCATGCCGCGGATCATTTTGCCTTGCTCGCCCTCAAGCGCTCCGGCTGATGTCTCTGGCTGAGTATCGCTGACTTGGGGAGAGTTCGCCCTGCCGCCGCCCAATGCAGCGCTCAACTCATTGCTCAGCGCATCGATTTGCTCCAGCGCCTTGGCGTCGGCTGCAAACTGCTGGCGCGCGCTCGACGTAGCTTCTCGCGCCTTATCGGTCTCTTTCAAGACGGCATAGGAACGGATGAGCATCAACCATCCCTGCAAATCCGATTTATTGTCTTTCAACCGTTCGGCGAGCCGCGCGACCATGCCGCGTATCATCTTTGCTTCATCGCCCTGAGGCACGCCGCCCGATGCTTGCTCCTGAGACGCCGATTTCTTCTCTTCGGACGCAGGACCGCTATTGGCCGCCGCTGTCAGCGCATCAAGCCGCTCGCTCACGATATTTCGCAAGGTGGGATGGATTTCTCCGCTCAGCATATCCCGGTAAATCTTCTCCGCCTCGGCTCTCTTTCCATCCTGCTCCGCGAGAAGCCCGCTCCAGAAACGGCCGCGCAGTGAGCTTGGATTGCGCTTTAGCGCCGCATGCAGCGCTTGAGCGGCCTCCTCCGAAATAACGCCTTCATTGGCGAAGGTCAGAGACTCTGCGAGACCTAAAAGCTTGTCCTCGTCCTCGCCGCCGGCATCGATCGCCTTTTGAAAAGCCTCCGCCGCCTTATCGAAGATGCCGCTTTTGAAATAAATGGACGCGATAGCTTTCCAGCCGGCCACATCCGCCGGATTCTCCTTCAAGCGGCGCTCCATATTGGCGACCTGAACATCGAGCGACTGCTGGTCGATTGGCGCGCTCAGACGCGCCTCCAGCGGCTGATCGGGCAGCCCAGGTTTTCCGTAATAACTGTAAGTGCCGATCGCGCCGATCGCGATCACCGCGGCCGCCGCGATGGCGGGAATGGCTGCGTTCGAGACTTTCACTTTCTTTGCGGAGGTTGCGACGCTTTGGCGGCCCGCTCTCAAGAGCCGGCGCGATATCTCCGCGCGCGTTTGCTGCGCCTCATCCTTGCCGAGCGTGCCGCGCTCCTCCTCACGATCGAGTTCGGCAAGCTGCAGCTTGTAAACTTCGATCTCGGAGGCGGGCGCGTCTTCGGACGAGGGCGCGCGACGGAGTGAACGTGTCACCGCCAGGATCACGCCAGCCGTTAGTAATGCAAATATTAGCCAGTTCATCGCCGGGACAGTACCCTGCCCGCCCATGAAGTCAAGGCTGTCCATTGTTACTATTCAGATAAGATTTAACGCGCGAAGACTGGGCCGGCCCGTGTCTACGCCGCATGTCCAGGATGCTTTTGAAGGGTTGAGCTCGTTAAGTAAAGAAGCGGCCCCAGGCGATCCCTGGCGCCGCCGGTAATACTGTGCGACCGCTTTTAGCGGGTAGGTTCCGGGAGCGCCTTTGTGATGCCGCCATCGATTTTGGTCATCGCGCTCCGTCTCCTCGGATTCGCCGATTAAGCAGGCTTCTTGGCGAAGAGGATGCAGTATCCGCTCGGATTGATCTCGCCATCGACGATCCGGCAGGAAGAGGGCGCCTGGAAATGCTGGCAGCCACTGCACTGCTTTCCGTCTTTCGGGGTTTGCTGGTACATGACCGCTTTCTGCTTGGCTTTCGCGGCTACCTGCGCATTCGCGCCGCCGGCGATTCCGATCGCGCCCAAAGCGCCGAGGGCGTATGCGCCGAGCGTAAGAACTTCGCGCCGCGAACTGCCGCTGGTCTTCTTGGTGTTGTCTTCCATGGGGTCGTCCTTATTCTTAGGTTGCTGGTCTTTGGCCGTTTTCCGGTTCTTAATCGACAGATCACCGCTCAATAGCGAACGAGGCGGCGGCCACGAGAACGCCGCGGCTCAGGTTGCGCCTCCGCTTTGCAGCCGCTGATGAATTCGCATTGCATTTCTGCATTGACGGATGATCGCCTCTCTAAAGACGCTCAGACGCCCCGTCTGCCTGCTTGGTGACCGATCGGGAGCCTAGCTTGTCCTTGAGCAACGCGCAAGGCGCTGCGCTTCCATGAGCACTGGGGAGTCCGGCTGGCGGCGCGTCGCATGCCGTTCCTATTCAATCTTTAGCTGTGGCAAACTGCAAGCGGAGCGGTTTTTAATGGGTGTCACAGAGAAGTAGCCGGCGCCTGGGCCAAAGTTGAGGTTGAGTTATGCGTTCTCTCCCGCAAAAGGGGCGCTCCTGATCTTGGACTGTTTTGCTTGAGATATTGCGCCAGTATTCTTGAAGAAGACTTAAATGGTGGGTTCACCTTGGATGCCATGATTTTAGTTCTCGGTGCAGGTTAGACAGGCGCTGCACGCTAATACTCGGCCTGCTTCCATCCCGCTCGCCGTAATACAATCTCTGATCGAAGCGCAGTCAAACTGACGCAGGAAGCGCCAGCCTGATCTCAATCAAGCACCCAGCTTTCGCGGACGGGCGTATCCCCTGCTCAATTTCCAGTCATCCGCGCCAATAACTTCGCCGGCAGGGTCCGCGCTCACGAACCGGTTCAGGACGCCTCCGGCAACGCCGCCGAATAACGGTGCAAGCCAAAAAAGCCAAAGTTGGCTCATCGCCCAGACGCCCAAGATCAGCTCTTGCCTGGTGCTCCTTGCTGGATTCCCCGGAAACTTCCCGGGAAGATTGTTGGCCGCAGTCCGCATGCGATGGATAAGACGCAGCGGCGTCTGAGAGTTGGGCTCTCGCCAATCATCGCGCGCCGTAGAAAAATACTTTTTGGGGATGTGTTGTATAGTTCAGCCGGAGAATTTGGCCGCATATCGCGGCTCGAATATAAATTAATTTTATTCAAATTGATTTTTTCTTATTTATGGAACAATAAGGCTCGCTCGCTGTTGCCTCTGAAAATACAAAATTTATGCTCTATACATAACAAGCCAGAAAGTATTATCCTACTAATACGCAATTTAATACAAGTCTATCGGTCATGACTTGTTCGTGAACTGACAATTCTCACTCGTTTAAGTCCGGGATACCCTGTGCATCGAGCGACGCGTATTCACTCAGCCGATGAGTGCCGGCGCAAGGCAGGCCAAACGCTCAAGCGCCGCATCGCGGCATTCAGCGCGGCTATTATGGTGGCGATTTGCGCCCTTGTGACCGAAGCGGTTGTGAACGAGCGCAACGCCGCTCTCGACCGCGCGCACACCGAGGCGGCCAACCTTGCGGCAGGTTTCGAGGAGCAGATTCTGGAGCACGCTCAACGCCGTTTCGAGCGTCACGGACGCTTTGAAGCGCGAAATCGAGGCGGAAGGAGCAGCATTCAGCCTCAATAAATGGAAGAGTCAAGCGCCCGAAATCGTGGCGCCAGCCATGAGCATCGTCATCACCAATGCAGAGGGAAGAGTTGCAGCGGCAACGATTGGTCACGATTTGAGTCCGGTCTATCTCGCGGAGCGCGATTACTTCATCGCGCAGCGCAACAACCCCAATCTGGGTCTTTATATCGGCCAGCCCGTTTTTGGCAAACTTTCGAAACGCATGATCATACCGGTGACGCGCCGCCTTGAAACGAAGGACGGAAAGTTCGCGGGCGTCGTCTCCTTTTCGCTGGCTTCAGAGTTCCTTACGGCGCTTCATCAAAAAGTTCGGCTTGGGAAAGATACGTCGATCAATCTTGTTCGAACCGATGGCGTCAGGCTCGCGCGTTACACCACTTCGAAAGGTTTCGACGCCTCGGACCTGGCGGCGAGCAGGAAAGTTGAGGCCATCGAAGGCGCGAAAACAGAGTCCGGAAAATATAGTGCTCAAAGCCCGGTCGATGGCGTTTTCCGGATTTACCATTGGCGGAAAGTGGCCGGTTACCCTTTGATTGTCGTGGTCGGGCTTGGAAGGATCGAGGCTCTTGCGGCCGCCAATCTACAGGCTAGGATCGTCATCGGTCTTGGGATTGCGGCGCTTAGCCTCCCGTTGATCATGATGCTCATTCTCAACCGCGAGATTCAACCCGGGTCGCCCATGCGATAGCGCTCAATAAAGAAAGCGAGAAGGTTCGGAAAGAGCACGCGGCGCTGCTGTCGATCAGCGAGGAACTGGCGGAAGAACGCATAAAGTTGCGAAAAACCAACGTCGAACTCGTTCGCGCAAAGCGCCGCGCCGAAGAGGCGAACCAGGCGAAGTCCGCGTTCTTGGCCAACATGAGCCATGAGCTGCGCACTCCGCTGAACGCCATCCTTGGATTTTCCGAGATCATTCGCGATAAGCTTCTCGGCCAGGATGCCGACCGCTACGCGACCTATGCAGCCGACATTCACCGGTCGGGATCGCACCTACTCAGCATCGTCAACGACATACTCGATGTCACAAGAATCGAGGCGGGAAAGCTTGAGCTGCGCGAAGAACGGGTGCGGCTGAGCGCCATCCTTCACAGATGTCTGGCCACCGTCGAGCAGCAGGCGGCCGCCGGCGGCGTTCATCTCGCCAGCCCCGAGCAAGATCAGGGCGTCTCCATCTACGGAGACAAACACAAGCTCAAGCAGATCGTCATTAACCTCCTGTCCAACGCCATAAAATTTACCTCGCCCGGAGGCCGAATCGACATCTCGGCCGCCGCCGGGCGGGATGGAGGCCTGAGCCTTGCGATCCGCGACACCGGGATCGGCATGACCGGCGAGGAAATACGGCAGGCGCTTGAACTTTTCCGGCAGGTCGACAATGGCCTTGCGCGGCGGTTCGAAGGCGCGGGGCTCGGTCTGCCTTTGGCCGTGAGCCTTACGGAGTTGCACGGCGGAACGCTCGATATCGAAAGCACCCCTGGCACGGGCACGACGGTTACCGTTCACTTCCCGGCTGAAAGGATATTCTGGGATAAGGCCGTCCTGCCGAAGCGCCTCACGGAAAGCATTCCTTTCAAAATCGCGTCGTAGGTAAGTTCGCGCTGCCGCCCAACGACGCGGCTACCGGCGCTAGGCGCGGCCTGCCTGCCTGCCTAACGCGCAGCATCATGCCGGAATGCTGCGCACGCAATCCGCAGCGGGTCTAAAACGTCCAGTGAAACCGTCCGGCGAAAAGATTGACCGGCCCTTTATCGGTGTTGTAGGCGGGGTTGTCGATGAATTGATAATCGAAGCTCAGTTTCGTCGAGGAGGAGAGAGAGTAGTTGTAATAGGCTTCGAGGATGTTCTCCCATCCAGGATGCGGCAGATTTCCCTGTCCGTCGCCGATAACGATGCCGAGGCCTCCCGCATTGAGCCAAGCTGCGTGCGCGCTGGTAATGCCATTCATGATGCCGTCGATGCCAAACGTGTCGTCTGGCCGGCCCCATTTCGTGCCTTTGATCGAGACTCCCGCCTGCAGAGAATGATCGACGTCGGTGTTATCCCACAGCTCGTGGCTGCCGTCGCACCAGCCTGCGCGGGCGAAAACGCCGATGGTGTCCGTCACTTGCTGCTCCATGTTGAAATTTACGCCAGGCGCGGTCTGGTAAGTCCGCGTTGAATTTATCCAATAGTCGGCGGCGCTATCGCCTGAGGCGATGGGGGTGGGGGTGTTGGTTCCAAATTTATTGAACAGCGCGAGGGCTTCGCTGTAATCTCCCATCCGGCCATCGACAAGATAACCGGTGAGTTTGAGCTTGCCGGGTTGGCCCCACAGCTCATGCCGCTCCTCGATTTCCCCGATCAGCTCAACCTGGCTGAAGGACGGATCCAAACCATAGCCGGGGGCGCCGTAAGCGCCCGCGGCAGACGGGGTCTGCGACAAGTCGAAAATGCCGCCGCGCAGCGTATAGCGCCCCTTATACCATTCGGCGACGGCGCCATAAGTGAAAGCCCAGGCGTCGCCGGCATAGTCGAACGAGCCGGTGTTGACCGATGTCCAGTTCAGGAAGTCGTTTTTTGAACTGTTTGCATATTTGTTGGTGTCGAAGATGTCGACCACTTGGAATTTGCCCACCGTTATCACGAGCCGGTCCGCGGTCGTCGAGCCTTCGAACACATTTTGGTCGGCTTCCACCTTCTGGGTTTCGCCGCCGAGATCGATGGTCTGCCGGATGAAATAGCGGTTCAATCGCGCGTAGGGCCAGTCCCAGCCGAGCTTGTAGGATTCCGCGCTCGGGAAGCCTGCCAGCCCGTGGGCGTTGCCTACGCCAAAGCCTTGGTCGATCTCGGGGTTGACCCAGAACTCGGCCCCCTGCCACAGCTTGGCGCCCGCAAAGAGCGTGAGATCTGTGGTCTCGCGGCCCATCCCGCCCTTGGGCAGACTGTTGGGGCCATCGGGAAAACGCGAGTAGAACGCAGGATAGGCTTGCTCCACGGCCGTAAACTGACCGTGAAGGCTGATGTTATCCAGGATGGGCGACGCCGGAGCCTTGGGATCCTCATCCGCCAGCAGCGAATTTCCGAGCTGATAGTTCACGCCCACGCGCACTTCCTGCAGCGAAAGGTCGGAATTGATATGCTGCCCGAGGATCGGGGAGGGGGGAGTGCTGGCGGCATAATCGGTGTAGAGATATTCGACTTTGCCCGTCCAGTGGCCGGTTATGGGAAACTCGGCGCCTGCTCCAGCGGCCCAGCCCAGGCGCCACTGATATTTCTGGATGGAGTCGCCGCTCGCGAATTGCGAAAGCGTGAGTTGATCGAAGGTCCAAGCGAATCCGCCTGTGGCGTAAAACAGCCAGTCTCCGGGAGCATAACCGATGCGCGCCCGCACTGTGCCGGAATCGAGCAGCGTATCGCTATAGCTGCCGGCGCCAAACGACGGCGATGAAAAATTGGTCACGCCGCCAGTGGAGATACCTGAGAGATTTTGGTAGGCAGGAAATCCGCCATCGGCCTCCACGCCAAGCACGACGCGGTTTGACAGCATGCGGTTGTAGCCGAGTTGCAGCCCTTCGAGCCAGCTTCCTGATTCGTTCCAGCTATTGAACCCTTGCGAAAAATCAAGCGAACCCGAGGCGGTTCCGGCAGGCTGTCCAGCCGTTGGGTTGATCTTCCAATTCGAGTTCCCCCAGGCATAACCCAAATGGCCGCCAACGTAGAAACCGTTCCACTCGTAAGGCAGCGCTGTATCGCCAGTGTCTTTCAAGCCCATGCCGGCGGCAAAAACGGCGCTTGTCGTGGACAGTATTGCGACCGCGGCTGTCCGCGGCGCCAGCCAGCGCATCGCCGGCGGGCGCGACCCGGTTATCGCCAGGCTGCCCAGCACAGCCCGATGCCTACGCAACGAAGGGACGAGAGTATCGATGCGCATGCGGATTCTCCCTGCAGACGCTATGTCTAGTTTCGCTCAACACGCTGAAAGCAAATAAACAGTCCAGGAACGCAAGTCAAACGACATCTTTTAGAGTTATTCTAGCTCAAAACTTCGTACAGCTCACTCTAGAATTAAAAACAACGGCTATGACTTTTGAGTCCGGCAAGGAAGCAAGCACGTTGATGTCTCAGGCATACGGCTTTTGCCGGCCCCGATTTAATACTTTATTCGAGTTACTTAATTTTCTAATCTTGGCGGGATCAATTGCTTGGACGCTGTGATGGCGGGTCTCCCGGCTCGGGATTCTACGTTCAACGCCGCCTTTCCGGTTTCCCAGTTGGCTTTCTGACGCTACGCTCGTCGCTTACAGTTGCGGGGGAGACCGCAGTAATCCACCGCGTTCCCTATAAGTCCTCGAAAGAGGAACCATCGAAAGGAAGCTTAGCCGCTGCAAAAATCCCGCGCAACCTGTCAACAATCAGCCGCGGCCTTTCCACAAGTTTTACGCGCAAAATGAGGCGGTAGAGACACAGATGACCAGCTCATTGTAAGGTGTTGGGCAGGAGATGCTGCGGTTCTCATCCACCGCTGTGGCTAGCGTCGCTTAGCTCGTCCCCCCGCGGACCAGGTCCTTCAACGAAACGGGACCCATAAGCTCTGGATGGTGGCGGCAAGTTCAAAGCCATGAACAACCGCTTCGATGCAACAAAGCAACCCAGAACCTCTTTAAGGTTGCGGAATAAAAATAGGGCAGTTGCGAATCACGAAGCAGAAGGCTAGCAATTCATTGAGTTCGCGCTCTAGCTTCAGGAAGAATTTCAGTTATTTACGGCCCTGAGCGTGGCTGCAATCGTACGCGGGCTCGCGTCGCATTGGGAAAGTGGCCTTTGTGTCTACACGGGCTTTTAACAAGCGAGTGGCGTGAGGGCAGGCAGTCTGAAAACAGCTTCTTATTCCGCATGCCTCGATATACGTCGTTGGGGGCATCGTCTCTCATTGATCGTCGAGAGCGAAGAGCTTCGATCCAGCAATGAATTGGTTTTAGCACGCAATAGTATCTGGTCCAAAAATTGATCGGAACCGGGAAAACCATCGTGCATCCTGGCCGGGACGCGGTCAATTTCGAAGTTTTCATGACAAAAAATTACAGCTTTGTTGACCTGCACGACGCGTAAGGACGCTGTAAGCGCGGGTCGCTTATACATCCGGCGGGCTAGAAGGAGGGGGCATGGAAATTACTGGCGAGCGCGCCGGCTTTGATCGATCGCGCGCCGGCCGTTTCGGGCGCGCGGCTTTATTTGCAGGCTTAGCTATGTTTCTCGGTTCTTGCGCAGTTGGACCCGATTTCAAGATTCCGGTCTCTCCGGAGGTGGACTCGTTTACGCCGGATCGCCTTAAGGCTTCGAATACGGCTGAAGGCAAAACACAACGCATCGCCATCGATAGGGACCTGCCGGCGGACTATTGGACTCTCTTCCACTCGACGGCCTTGAACGCGCTTGTTACGCGCGCTCTCAGGGACAATCCCAATATCGACGTGGCCCGGGCGGCGATCCGCGTCGCACAGGCGAATGTCTATGCCCAGGCCGGAACCCTATTTCCTCAGGTGAGCGGGGAATATGACGGTCAGGGTGGAAAGGTGGCGACAACGCCGGGCGGCGTCGGCGTCGCCGCGCCTGTCGTTGGGCCGGGCGGCGCAAACCCTACCTACTATTCCCTTCACACCGCGCAATTCACCGTTGGCTTTGTTCCCGATGTCTGGGGCGGAAACCGCCGCCTGGTCGAGAATTTCGGAATTGCTGAGAGACAATCAGCGGTTCCAGAGCGAGGCCACCTTCCTCACGCTGACATCGAATGTCGCGCTTGGAGCGATTCAGGAAGCGTCCCTGCGCGCGCAAATCAAAGTGACGGAAAAGCTCATCGTCATCGCGAAAGACATTCTCGATAAGATCAAGCTCCAAAAGAACTTAGGCCAGCTTACCGAGATCGACGTCGCAGGCCAGGAGGCCCTTGTCGCCCAGACCGAAGCGACTTTGCCGCCCTTACGGAAGGCGCTCGCCCAGAATTGCGACTTGCTCACGGTCTTATCGGGCCATCTTCCGGGCGAGGGCTTGCCGGAGAAGTTCGAATTCTCCGGCCTGAGGCTGCCTCGCACGCTGCCAGTCAGTCTCCCCTCGAAGCTCATTACGCAACGGCCCGACGTCCGGGCGGCCGAGGAGAATATGCGGGCTGCCTCCGCCCTGATCGGCGCTGCGATTGCGAACAGGCTTCCGCAATTCTCATTGAACGGAATGATCGGACGGCAGGGGACCGAGTTCGCCAATCTCTTCAGCAACAATCCGGCATTCTATTTTTACACCGGCATCGCCAACGCCTCGCAGGTCATCTTTGACGGCTTCACTTTGCAGCAGAGGCAGCGCGCGGCGGAAGCGGGCCTTGACGAGGCGGCGGCGCAATACCGGCTCGCTGTGCTGACGGCGTTTCAAAACGTGGCCGACACGCTTTACGCGATCAAGAACGACACAGCCGGCCTTGAAAAGGCTGTGTTAGCGGAGATCGCGGCAAAAAAGACATTGGACTTGACGAGGATTCAGCTCACTCAAGGCCAAATCGCCGTCCAGCAACTTTTGTCCGCGCAGACAACCTATCTGCAAGCGCAGTTGACCGTGATCCAGGCTGAACAAAACCGTTATTCCGATTCCGTTGCGCTCTTTCAAGCGCTGGGGGGAGGGTGGTGGAATAGGGACGCGCCCGCGGCCATTAACGAACCCGAAGCTTGGCTCGTCAGTGTAATTGGCATCGAGCCCGACCCGAACGCGATAGCCTATCCAGGAGCAACAAAATACAATGCGCGCTAAAGCCCAGGACTTCTAGCGCCAGTTTATGGAGTGTAAGAGTATGAGCGGTCTCAAAACTTGGCGCATGCGGAAAAGCCGCCTTCCTCGCGAAGGCTATACGCTCCGAGCGAGCCGGATGCTTGGCGCCGCTTGGGTTAGAGCGCAACATCAATCTCCAACAGCGCCTTAAGTTTCATTGTTTTTGCTTTAACCCCTTGGAATACGCAGCATTCTAGGAGGGTTGGTGTGAACCCGTTGCAGAATAACAATGGGTTAGGTTGGCTAACATCTGAATAAGGCCCCACTGTTTCGTAAGGGGCATTTTCGAATTTGGCTAACTTTTTTTGAGCCGGTTTGAATCCAGCTTCAGAGCAGGCGCGCCAAAATGAGAAGCAGCCTTTATGACGTGAGCGATCGTTTACTCTGAGCCGAAACTCTTTTCGCCGAAGCGAATTGGTAAAGTGGACCACTTGCAGTCATGTCTCGGCCTTTGGTGGCGCACGGGTTTGCCATTTGCCATTTGTATGCTATTGTCATACACATGAGCGAAACATCCACATCGATATTGAGCGTTCGTGTGAGTCCAGATGAGCGGGCCATCCTTGAAGCCGCCGCCGAGCAATCGCGCACGACATTAAGCGACTTCATCCGCCGGAAGGCTTTGGAGGCGGCTGAAATCGATGTGCTTGGCCGGACGGTGGTGACGATTCCCGCCGAAAGCTGGCGCCAATTCGAGGCATGGATCGGCGAACCCGCGAAAGAAATTCCCGGGCTTCTGGAACTGAGCCGGAGCAAACCAAGCTGGAGCAAATAGCGTGGCGGTTCTTCCGCCAAGGCCCTTGGCCGAGGGCGATGACCGTGCATCTTTCGATTGCGGCCGGCCATCGCTCAATGCTTGGTTCCAGCGCCATGCCTGGCTCAATCACCTCAGCGGAGCGTCCCGCGTCACCGTTTTGGTAGACGAGGCAACCGGACGGATCGTGGGTTACGTTACTTTGAGCGCCGCGCAAATCGAACGAGCCTGGCTGCCGAAGGTGCAACAGCGCAATCGCCCCGATCCCGTTCCCGTCACGCTGCTGGGGCAGCTTGCCGTGGACCGCCATGACCAAGGGCAAGGACATGCGCAGTCACTCCTTCTATTCGGCCTGCGGACTGCGCTTGAGGCGTCAGTGCTGATCGGCAGCACGGGCGTCATCACGCATCCGCTCGACGACAGCGTTCGTGCCTTCTACAAGCGCTGGGGGTTCGAGGATCTGCCTTTCGATCCCCGCCGCGCCATGATTGTGCGGATGGCGGATTTGCGTGAGAGTTTTGGCTCGGCCGAATAAAGCTTCCGGCTTGCCAGTATCTCGTCGATCGCACTCCCGCCTGGAGCCGGGGCGATGTTTCATTTGAGGCCCTTGGGGCCATGGACGCGATGAACTGGCGACTGGAAATTTAAACTACGGCCCGCTGTAATTCGGATCTTGTAGCGGAGGATGTTAGCCGGTCCGGCCTTAACTTATTGATCTGGCTATAGAAATTTCAGGTGGTTGGTGGAGGGGGTTGGATTCGAACCAACGTAGGCTTAGCCAACGGATTTACAGTCCGTCCCCTTTAGCCGCTCGGGCACCCCTCCAGAGGAAATCGACGCCAGCTTAGTGCTGTCGATCACATAATTCCCAACGCTCCAGGCATCGCCGGCATATGGGCAATCACCGATAACAAATCCGCAGCGCCAAGGCAATACCAAGGCGTCCCACAGTAGTCCCTCTCCCGCGGGGCCCGCGACGGGGAGGAGGCGTAGCGGTTGCAGCGGCGTTCCTTCTCCCCTCGCGGCAGAAGGACAGGGGGAATTACGGTCAATACTGTCGCGCTTAGTATGAAACGCGCCACACGGGGCGCCGGTTGAATGCCGGTAACGCGGCGGCAATATAAGGCTGGAGGGTTTGCAAATTGGGAGTGCGTATATGCTGGAAGGGACGACACATCGCGAACGCATCATAGCGGCGGCGCTGCGGCTGGCCGAGTTGCGGGGCTGGCGCGACTTGAGCCTGGGAGAGATCGCGGCCGAGGCTGGCATCCCGCTCGCCGAGTTCCGTAAGGAGTTCCAGAGCAAGGGACAAATTCTTAAGGCCTTCTCACGCGCCGTGGACCACGCGGTTATCGAGAAATTTCCAGCTCCCGGCCCTGACGTTGCACGCGACCGCCTTTTCGACGTGCTGCTGACGCGCTTCGAGGTGATGCAACCACACAAGGCGGCGATCCGCCGCATCCGCGAGGATGTCGGCTCCAGCCTCGGAGAGGCATTGGCGCAAATGCGGCCCGCGCTCAAATCGCAATACTGGATGCTGGCCGCGGCTGGCATTAGCGGCGAGGGCGGCGCCGGCTTCATGCGCGTGCAGGGGCTGCTATCGATCTACGCGCGCGTTTTCTCCATCTGGCTCGAAGACGACGACCCGGGCATGGCCCGCACCATGGCGGCGCTTGATCGCCGCTTGCGTCGCGGCGAGTTAGTTATGCGGGGCGTCGAGCGCTTTCGCGACGGCCTCGAAAATCTGGCCCGCAGCCTTCGTGGAAAGCGAAAAGCGGCCAACGAGGAGCCTCAGGCAATGCCCGCCGAAGCTGGCGCGCCTCCCACGGCCCCGGCGCAGCAGACGCTGTGATTTTGAGCCTGCTCTTGGCGCTTTGCCGGAGGCGCTAATCGGCCGCCAATAAGTGCGTGTCCGCATCGAGGCGCTTCAGTTCGACCTCGATGCGCTCCCGCCAGTCCTGCACCTCGGCTTCATCAGCCAGTAGATCGTAGAGGTGCGGCAGCGTGCTCTCGCTGTTCAGCCGGACGATGATGGGTTCCCATGGCCAAGCATCCGCGGTGCGCAGCTCTGTGTAGATGCTTTCCAGGCGGTTGCGCACGTGCTCCTGCTTCGGCTCATAGGCTTTTGGCGGGGCGAACAGGTCTTCGAATAGCGCAAGCTGGGTCATTCATACCTCCGTAAGCTCGAAGGAGTTTGTGCGATTCGCGTCATAGCCGCGAACTCCTATCTCGCTTTATCCTCTGCGGGCAACGCTGAAGAGATTTTGCAGTTCCTGTCCGTTCCGGAGGGGCGCCGGGGTCTTTACTCATGTGAAAAATGTAAATGAAAGCGCCTTGCGAAATCTTTAATAGCAGCAGAGGCCTGATATCATTGGTAAAAATCAGACCTTGTCAGAAAAAGCTCTAGGCTGCAAATGTCGACTCAACAATCCACGGTTGTAATTCTTGGTTAACCCAAGCAATAATCTATATTTAACGGACTTTTGCGCGTCCCGATTTGCGGGTTAAACGCTAAAAATCGCGGCCTTCGCGGCGGGAAGTTATTGAGAACGGTCCTCGTTAACCAGTCGCCTCTTAACCATGTTCCGGGTGCGCCAGGACAAGCTGGCGGAAGATAGGAGGTGCAAGTCCTTTACGGGGTAAGGCTAGCCAACCGCCCCGGCCCCGAGTGATGCGCGAGGTTCTGGCCGCGAGGCCAGCCGCGAAGCGTTCACAGGGGATTCCGCAGGCTGGGTATTGCAAGTTCGAATTGGCGTTGCATCCAGCCAAGACCCGGCTGATCCGCTTTGGCCGCTTCGCGGCCGAGCAACGCAAAAGGCGAGGGGAGGGGAAGCCGGAGACTTTCGACTTCCTCGGCTTCACGCATTTCTGCACGCGATCGAATAAGACCGGAGGATTTGTCATCGGACGTATAACGATCAAAAAACGGATGGTGGCAAAGCTTAAGATGCTGAAGGTGGAGTTACGCAAAAGAATGCATGATTTCATCGCCGCGACTGGAAAGTGGCTGAACGTGCTCCTCAAGGGGCATCTTAACTACTTCGCCATACCCGGCAACGGCCGCAGTCTTTGGTGGTTCTTCCAGGAGATACGCTGGCGTTGGCTGCGCTCGCTCAGGCGGCGAAGCCAGAAGGCTAATCTTACCTGGGAGAAATTCCACAGGCTCACAGACCGCTTCTTCCCGCCAATCAAGATCCTGCATCCGCAACCGTTACACCGCTTCGACGCCAGAACCCAAGGGAGGAGCCCGGTGCGTTAGCAGCGCACGCCGGGATCTGCGCGGGGGCGAGGAGAAATCCTCGTCTCTACCGCGACCGCCACAATGTCCGTGGACGCGATGAACGCATCCAGCTTCGCGTTCGCTTCATCGAGTTCGCGCGTTTGTCACTTCCTGCGCGGCGCGGATTTCGTGGAGCAAGCGCAGGGTTTCGGTTTGGTCAGCCATAATTAAAGCATTGCTACCGAGGTTGGCTGTGTCAGCGTCTTTATCTGAATTTGCAAACGGTTGTGCGCGCTAATTCTGGGGTGAAACCGTCAGCCGAACGCGCCGTCGCTCATGACCCGGGCCATGGATTCGAGCAGCTCTTCGGACTTCCCGACGCCGCCTTTTACGCCAGCAAACTCGATGGCGAGCTTGTCGAGCTTCGATTCAAGCTTGGCGTTAACGTCTCGCTGCTCGCTGATGAACGCGTCGATTTTTGCCTCCGAGGCTTCTTGCGCGGCGCGAATTTCGCGGAGCAGGCGCACGGTCAGGTTTTCGGTTTCGTCAGCCATGCGCGTAATGTCATCCTTGCTTGGCGCTTCGTCAATATGGAACGCCGCGCCAGCCCGCTGCTGTCACGTCCGCCGGCCGATCCGGCTCAAGTTCTTGGCCGCTAACTCGGAATTGAGCTTGCCTGACTGGCGCGACCGAGGACACGGCATTTGAATAGATGCGAACCCGAACGGGGTCGCCAACACAAATTAACAGACAAAACAGCTTAAAGATTAGCCAGTCTCTTACCAAGCGTAAACGCTGACTGTCTGAAAAAAGAATTCCGTGATCAAAGCCGGCACCTAACGGCGTAGATATCCGATCAAGAAAAAAGTACACGCCCAAATCAATATACCTAATAGGATATCAAGCAAGGAGAATTTCGAGAGTTTTCTTCGACCTTTACTTTTTTCTAAATATTCTATTCTAGTCCGCGCGATAGATGAGTATTTTCCATTTGGATGGTTCTCACAGAACCATTCCAAGTTTTGGAGGTGCGGGCTCGCGCTAACCTTCTGCCAATCTAGGTTCTCCAACGATGTAGATGCCAATTGCGCAATATCCTCCGGTGGATTGGAATTCAGAAAGTCAACGAAATCATCGGGGTTGGTGCTGTCCTTTATGAAATTCCATTTCGTGAGCCAGATCTCAAGCGGCTTTCCGCTATGAAGCGGCGAGCCGGTCAGGAGCGCTCTTGCGACATCCGCATCGCTCCAGCCGAAGAGCTTCGCGATCTCCCTGACGATCTTCTGCACGTCGCCTTCGAAGCGGTCGTTCGCGAGCGGAAAGGCGTTGCAGGGCGCCAGCGGGCGCAGGATGGGCGGCAGATCGTCCTGTTTCAGCGCCGGCATGCCGTTTATCAGGATCGGCATCACGAGCTTGTCGAGACGCAAGGCGAGGGCGATTTCCATGGTGACGAAATCGTCGGCGCGGCCAAGTCGGCGGCCCTTCTCGTCGGATGCGCCGAGCCAGTTTTTGCCGATCATCGCGAGGAAAACGCCGCAGGCCCGGACCTCCTCCGCAAGCACTATCGCAAAGTCGTTTGTGGCGCCGAGCGTGTCGACGTCCATAAAGACGTTCTTTTCGCCGAAAATGCTCTCCAATCGGTCGAAAGCGAGCGCGCGAAGCCAGGATCGTCGCCGCGGCGGTAATTGATGAATATCTTGCCGTTTGCCTCGCCGGGCATGCGCCCCTAGCCCACCCATAACAATGGCGGAGGCTTACAACTAAAATTCCGATGAGGGAAGCTTCGGCGTGGCGCAGTCGTCGAGAAAACGCGCTTGCGCGTTATCGCGATCTGGCGCGGCCGGGTGGAAGATGCCGGATAACGCCAAGGGCGTTTCCGGCATGACGGCACTGCCGGCGGGAAGCCGCGCGCCGCAAAACAAAAAGGCCGCGGAATGAACCGCGGCCCGTGAGACTGGCTGTTCGCCACAGCCGATTTCGCGCTAGCCTGCCGGCCGCGCTCAATCTATGCGCGCTAGGCAGACGCCAGAGGTTGCTCCAACGATCCCGTGGCACGCACAAGCTGTAGCTTCAGCGCAGATATCCCACTTGACATCAGATCACCTCCTTCCGGTTGTTGCTCCTGAAGCTATGGTGGCATCGCGGCCGGAAAATGTAAAGTGAAACAATGTCAATGTACTTCGTAAAATTGTTTTGATTCCGGTTTGGCCGATTTGAAAAGTAAAAAGCTCGCAACCGAGCAAGGCCGGACGTTAGTTGCAGCGTCTCTTAGTCTCCGCTAGGCATCGCGAGCCAGTTTAAGAATGAAAAACACATGGCGCTTTCATATAGGGAGAACTACCATGAAGATCAGAACCGCCGTAGCCGCTGCCGTTCTTTCCGCCGCCCTGTCGATCCCGGCCGTCATGGCGGAAACAATTACCTATAATGTCGATCTCAAGTCTTCGGATGAGGTTCCGGCCAACTCAAGCAAGGGAACTGGAAAAGCCGAGGTGACCTATGACACGGCGTCGAAGCTTCTAAAGTGGAAGATCACCTATTCGGGCCTCACCGGACCCGCCACGATGGCCCATTTTCATGGGCCGGCCGCGCCCGGCCAAAACGCGCCTGTCGTCATTCAGTTCGCGAAGGCGGATAGCCCTATTGAGGGATCGGCGACGCTCACCGACGCACAGGCGGCCGATTTGAAAGCCGGGAAACTATATATCAACGTCCACACCGCCGCGAATAAAGCCGGCGAGATCCGCGGCCAGGTCGCGAGCAAATAGCGGGCGCTTGCTGAAACCGGGCTTACGCAGCAGCCAAAAAGCGTTTGGCGACCCCTGGCGTCCCTGCGATCTCCGGCTCGGGCGCTGGGTGAACTTAGCGAGCTAATACAAGGCTAAATGTCAGGCGCCGCCGTGAATCGCCGCGGCGGCGCGAGCGCCCTCGCGATGACGAGCCTGGACCTGCCGCTCTATGAGCGGCGATGTTGCTTTTTGGTTTTTCATTTTTAGATTATTGAACCCTCTTGATTGGCGCCGCCAAAACCTTGCGCTGCGCGCGTTAGCAGCATAATTTGACGCCGCAGCCGATAACGGAGATTTGACCATGGCCTTCCTGTCCGACGCGCTTGCCCGCGTGAAGCCCTCGCCCACCATCGCCGTGTCGTCGAAGGCGCGCGATCTGAAAGCGGCGGGGAAGGACGTGATCAGCCTCGGCGCGGGCGAGCCCGATTTCGATACGCCGGACAACATCAAGGAAGCCGGCATCAAGGCGATCCGGGATGGCAAGACCAAATACACCAACGTGGACGGCATTCCCGAGCTGAAGCAGGCGATCGCGGCCAAGTTCAAGCGCGAGAATGGCCTCGACTACAAGCCGGCGCAGGTCATGGCCGCGCCCGGCGGCAAGAAGGTCATCTTCAACGCCATGATGGCGACGCTGAACCCAGGCGACGAGGTGGTGATCCCGGCGCCTTATTGGGTGTCGTATCCCGATATCGTGTTGCTGGCGGGGGGCACATGCGTGTTCGCCGAAGCCGGCATCGAGACGAAATTCAAGCTCAACCCCGACACGCTCGAAGCCGCCATCACGCCGAAGACGAAATGGCTGATCTTCAACCATCCGTCGAACCCGACAGGCGCGGCCTATACGCGCGCCGAGCTGAAAGCGCTGACCGATGTCCTGATGCAGCATCCAAACGTATGGGTGTTGAGCGACGATATGTACGAGCACCTCGTCTATGACGGCTTCGAGTTCAGCTCGCCCGCGCAGATCGAGCCCGCCCTCTATGACCGCACGCTGACCATGAACGGCGTCTCGAAAGCCTATGCGATGACCGGCTGGCGTATCGGCTACTGCGCAGGTCCGGAGCCCCTCATCAAGGCGATGACGAAGCTGCAATCGCAGACGACCTCGAACCCCACAAGCATCAGCCAGTGGGCCAGCGTCGAGGCGCTGAACGGCCCGCAGGATTTCCTGAAGGCGCGCGCGCAAAGCTTCAAGGAGCGCCGCGACCTGATCGTGTCCATCTTGAATCAAGCGAAGGGGATTGAGTGCCCCACGCCGGAGGGCGCGTTCTACGTCTATCCGTCCTGCGCGGGCCTGATCGGCAAGAGGACGCCGGGCGGCAAGACGCTGGATAATGACGAGGATGTGGTGACAGCGCTTCTCGAAGACGAGGGAGTTGCGGTTGTGCATGGCGCGGCGTTCGGATTGTCGCCCTATTTCCGCATCTCCTACGCCTGCTCGGTAGCGGAGCTCGAAGAGGCCGGCCGCCGCATTCAGCGCTTTTGCGCCAGCCTGAGTTAAGCCGGCGCGCGCTGCGCCCGAACATCGTCACTCATCGGCGCCCAGAAACGCAGCTGCGTTTCTGGGTCTCTTCTGGTGCGCGCAAGATGTTTCCGCTGGCGCGGCGCCTGGATGCCCGCCTTCGCGGGCACGACACAAAGGAAAGTCATAAATTTGGGGGAAAGTCATAAATTTGGGCCGCCGGTATCTCCCGGCCCGTTTTGACATCAGCCCTGCGCCTCCCGATGGAACAACTCAAGGCCGGTCGCCGCGTCGAACTCTTTCATGAGCGGCGCGCGGGCTATCAACCCTGACGCGCGAGAAGTTCGCTCCGGCCGATTCTGTGCAGCGAGGTCTCGATGCGCAACCGGTCCCGGCGGATCTCCTCGACCGTCTCGAACGTGAACCGCATGTGGCTGGCGGCGGCCGCTTCGGCGGCCTCGGCGTTTCCTGTTATAACGGCGTCAGCGAGGGCGAGATGCTGTTTGAGCAGCTCCTCGCGGACATCCGCCCGCAGGTAGAGCTGCGAACGGGTGTAGAATATGTTGCTCCGCAACAGGTCAGCGAGCGCGCGCATAATGTGCAGCAGCACGGCATTGTGCGCAGCCTCGTAAATCAGCAGATGTAAATCGACGTCCGCTTCGCCTTCCTGCGCCGGGTTATCGAGAGCGTGCGCCTTGGTCATCCGCTCGGCGCACTGACGAATGGCTTCCCGGTCGACGTCCGTCGCTCTTTGCGCAGCAAATCGCGCTGCGCAGGATTCCTGGATTCCCCGGAACTCGAAATAATCCGCAGTCACGTGCGGCCGGTCTCGCATCAACGCCGCCAGCGGCTTCATCAGCGGCGAAAGGAATTGTGCGACATGGGTCCCAGACTTTGTCGTGACGATCAGCCCGCGCCGCGCAAGCGTGTCGAGCGCCTCACGCAGCGACGGCCGCGAGACGCCAAACCGTTCCGCGAGATCGCGCTCGGCCAACAACCGTTCCCCAGGACGCAAAACGCCTTCCAGGATCAGCCTTTCGAGGTGATCGGCTATCGTGTCTGCAATTTTCGGCGCCCGGATGGCTTGCGGCATTCATCGGCACTCCCGAAGGGATGGATCGGAATCCATACCAACGTTGGCATTGGCGTCAAGCTATTCGCCTAAATGCCTATCTGGCAACATCATAATCCCAATTGACGATTGTGGTAAGAAAACATTACCAATAGAACTCGATAACAACGCCATCTTACCAAAGTGTAAAGGCGATCGGCAACGGCGCATCGATTGCAAAGCGGGCGAAGTTCTATGCTGCTGCCCAAGACGGAGATAACTCCGCAGGCTTTTGCAACGTTATGCAGAGGAAACGTTTATGCAGCCCACCGACTGCGACCCGCTTGATAATCCATGCCTATTGGCGGCAAAGGCTGCGCCCTGTGGCGTAGCTTGGCGTTACTCGATTAACCCGATGTTTCCGCTCGCAGAACAAGCCCTGAAAACATTGGGGGATTTTGGTCCCCACTGTCATGGCCGGGCACCGGCGCGGGTCAAGCCCGGCCATGACGATAAGCGGTGCGGCCATGACGACGGAATTGGCGGAAACATGGGGGTGACCAAGTGGCGTTTTCGCACGCCGGGTTGCTCCAGCGCCCGTGATGCAGCGTCCGCAAAAAAACCAAGCTGATTTAAACAAGGGGGGTATGTAATGTTCAGCCAGCTTTTGACGCCCGTGGCGGACAGTCTAGGTCTGTCCTTTCTGGTGGCGATCTCGCCGATTGTGACGGTGCTTGTGTTTCTTGGGCTGCTGCGCCTGCCGGCCTGGCTGGCGGCGGGCGCGGGGCTCGCTGTGGCTGCGGCGATAGCAATCTATCTATGGAAGATGCCGCCAAATCTGGCCCTCAACGCAGTCGCCAATGGCGCCGTCTTCGCTCTATGGCCGGTGATGTGGATCGTGGTGAACGCGCTGCTGCTGTACAACGTTGCGGTGCGATCCGGGCGCTTCGACGCGTTTCGCAACTGGGTCGCGAGCTATCTGCCGAATGACCGGCGCGTCGTCCTCCTCGTCGTTGGCTTTTGCTTCGGGGCCTTGCTGGAGGGCGTTTCGGGCTTCGGCACTCCTGTCGCGATCACAAGCTCGCTGTTGATTTTGGTTGGCTTTGCGCCGCTCGAAGCCTTGGTGTTCGTGTTGATCTTCAACACGGCGCCTGTGGCTTTCGGCGCCCTTGGCGTTCCCGTGACTGTGCTCGGCGCCGTCACCGGCCTTCCGGCAGCGTCGCTTGGCGCGATGATCGGACGGCAATTGCCAGTTATTGCCCTCATTCTGCCCTTCTATGTGATCGCGCTTTACGGCGGCTGGCGCTCGATCCGCGCGATCTGGCCGATTCTCCTCGTCTCGGGCGGAAGCTTCGCCGCTTCGCAGTTCGTCGCCTCCAACTACATCGATTACACCCTGACCGACGTGCTGTCCTCGCTCGGCTCGCTCATCGCCACGCTGCTTTTCCTGCAGATTTGGACGCCTAAGGACGACCCGGAATTCAGGGTTGCGCATACGCTGGAAGGCCGCCGGTCCCAATCCGTCGTGCCGGACTGGCAAGGGTGGCTGCCCTGGATCATCGTCTCCGCGACCGTGATCTTGTGGACGTCCTATCGAGTGGCCAGCGTCGCCCAGCAAAAGATTGAATGGCCGGGGTTGCATCGCGCGGTTTCCATCACGCTTTACAACGGCAAACCCTATGACGCGGTCTGGACCTTCCAGCCGCTCGGAACCGGCACCGCCATTCTGCTCGCCGCGATCGTCACCGCCATCGCAGTGCGCCTGCCCCTCCGCGCCTTCTTCGGCTGCATCGGCGAAACTATTCGCCAATCGTGGCTGGCCATAATCACGGTGATGCTTATTATCGGCCTCGCCTATCTCATGAACTACTCGGGTCTTGCCTATACTCTCGGCAAAGGCGTCGCTTCGACGGGCCAGCTTTTCGTGCTGCTCTCGCCGTTCCTCGGCTGGGTCGCCGTCATGCTCTCGGGAAGCGATACATCGGGTAACGCGCTGTTCGGAAATCTCCAGGTCGTCGCGGCGCGGCAGCTCAACCTCGATCCCATCCTGTTCGCCGCGACCAATTCCTCGGGCGGCGTCATGGGCAAGATGATTTCGCCCCAGAATATCGCGACCGGCGTTTCGGTCACGAAGATGCACGGCAAGGAGGGCGTGGTTTTCGCCCGCACCTTCTGGCACAGCATCATCCTGACGCTCTTGCTCGGCGGCCTTGTCGCGGTTCAGCAGTATCTCATCCCCTGGGTCATTCCCAAGTGATGCGGCTATTGTCCGGTAAGGTGGAAACCGACAGAGGCGCTGCGCATCATGGTTGACCCGAACGCGATAACAGAAGAGAGGAGCCCGCCCCGGGTTGGGCTCCTGGTCACCTGCCTGGCCGATCTGATCCGGCCCAGGCTTGGGTTCGCGGCCATCCGGCTACTCGAAGCCGCCGGCTGCGCGGTCGAGGCGCCGCTGGGGCAGACATGTTGCGGCCAGCCAGCCTTTAATTCGGGCGCGACCAAGATTGCAGCCTCGCTGGCGCGCGCGACGATCCGGCAATTCGAACAGTACGACTACGTGGTGACGCCGTCCGGATCGTGTGCTGGAATGATCAAGGCGCACTACCCGGAAGCGTTGGCGGACGATCCCCGCTGGCTGCCGCGCGCTCAAGCAATGGCGGCGAAGACCTGGGAGCTGCTGAGCTTCCTCGTGCGCGTTCGTAATTTTAAACCCGCGGGCGTGACGCTGGCGGCCACCGCCACCTATCACGATAGCTGCTCGGGCCTTCGCGAGCTTGGCGTCTTCGAGGAGCCGCGCTCTTTATTGGCGGCCGTTGACGGGCTGGAGCTAAAGCCGCTTCCTGGACAGAATGTCTGTTGCGGCTTCGGCGGGGCGTTCAGCGTGAAATATCCGTCCATCTCCAACGCCATCGCTGCAGAGAAGGCAAATGCGGTCGAGGGCGCGGAAGCAGACCTCCTTCTCGGCGGCGATCTTGGCTGTTTGATGAATATCGCAGGCAAATTATCCCGCCGGGGAAGCAAGGTGCGCGTCATGCACGCCGCCGAGGTGCTGGCCGGCATGGGCGATACAGCGATCGGCGAGGAGGAATAGCTCCATGTCCCGCGCCAAGCTGACATTCAAGAAAAGGGCGGGGGCCGCGCTCGCAAACCCCTCGCTCAAGGCGGCCATCGAGCGCACCGCCGGCGCCGCGGAAAAGAACAGGGCCGCCGCAATCGGCCGCTTCGCGGAGTTCGCAGCGGCGCGCGGGCGCGGACGCCGCATCAAGGATCATGTGATCGCCAATCTCGATCACTATCTGAAGACATTTGAGAGAAACGCGCTGGCCTCCGGCGCCAAGGTGCATTGGGCTCGGACCGCGGAGGAGGCCTGCGCGATTGTGACCGGGATCTGCGCAGGCGCGGGCGCCAAACGGGTCACCCGGTCAAAATCGATGCTGGGCGAGGAGATCGGCCTTCCGCATGCGCTTGAGAATGCGCGCATGGAATGCGTCGAGACCGACCTTGCGGAGCACATCGTCCAGCTCGCGGGCGAGAAGCCCTCGCACATCGTTTGGCCGGCCATGCATAAATCGCGCATCGACGTTGCGGCGCTGTTCCGGGCGAAGCATGAACACCCGCCCGCCAGCGACGCGGTCGAGGATTTGGTGGCGAGCGCCCGGCGCGATCTTCGAAATAAGTTCTTGACGGCCGACGTAGGCATTTCAGGCGCCAACTTCCTGCTTGCGGACACGGGGGCCGTCTGCGTCGTCACCAACGAAGGGAACGCGGAGCTTACGACCACGCCGCCGCGCATTCACATCGTCACGGCCGGGATTGAGAAGCTTGTCCCCTCGATCGAGCACGCCTTCGTGCTGCTGCGCCTGCTTGTGCGCTCGGCGACCGGCGGAGACATCACGCAATACACCACGTTCCATTGCGGACCCAAGCGCAGCGGCGACGCCGACGGGCCGAAAGAGTTCCACATCGTGCTCGTCGATAACGGCCGTACGCGCATGCTCGCCGAAGGCCAAAAAGAGATGCTGCGCTGCATTCGCTGCGGGGCCTGCATGAATCACTGCCCCGTTTACCGCCAGATCGGAGGCCACGCCTATGGCGCAACCTATCCTGGCCCAATGGGATCGGTGCTGACGCCAGCGATCACCGGCTTGGCTGGGGCGCGCGACTTGCCGCACGCTTGCACCCTGAATGGGCGATGCGCCGAGGTTTGCCCCGTTGAAATTCCGCTGCCGTCGCTGCTGCGCGGCTGGCGGGACCAAAGCTGGCGCGAAGGTTTGGAGCCGCGCCTTGCGAGCGCTGGCTTGCGCGGCTGGGCTTTCGTCGCCAGCCGTCCCCGCCTTTACCGCTTGGTGATGGCGTTATCGATCAGGGGGATGCGCCTGTTTCGCGAGCGCGGCTGGATTCACAACATGCCGTTTGCGAAGGGGTGGACCGGGAATCGCGATTTCCCGGCGCCGCCGCGAGCAACCTTTATGCAGGCCTACAAGGCCCGGCAGAGGAAAAAGCGATGACGACAGCTCGTGAAGCAATCCTTAAGGCGGTGGAAAAAGCGCTCCCCCGGACCAGATTGAACGCCGTGGCCATTGAAGCGGAGGCGCGGGGCTTGATCTGCGAGCCAGACGCGGTGCGGCCGAAATTACCTTTGGAGAGCGTTACAGCGAGTTTCATAGAGCGCGCTTCGGGACCCAAAGTTGGCGCCAGCGTCGAACAGGTCCGCTCCATCGATGAACTGCCGGAAGCTGTCGCGCGGCATCTGTCTGCGAGAAGCCTTCCCCCGCACATCGTGCTCCAGCCGTCGCGCGATCTTACCGCGCTGGATTGGGCCTCAGCCGGACTCGTTTGCGATGGGTCTCTCGACGATGGCGTCGTTGTGGGCTTGGCGCGATGGGGCATCGCGGAATCCGGAAGCCTGGTGTTTCACTCGGCGGCAGACACGCCGATCCTGTTCAATTTTCTTCCGGCCGTGCATATCGTGGCGATCTATGCATCGTCTATCGTAGCCTATTTGGAGGACTATGCCGCTGTGGCGCGGCTTTCAGGAGACCCCGCTCCGCGCAACGCCTGCCTGATAACTGGCGCAAGCGGCACCACCGACATCGAAGGCAACTTCGTGCGCGGCGCGCACGGTCCGCGAGAGCTCCATATTGCCGTCATCGGCGACACATCCGGGAGCGGGCCGCGCGGCGAGTAACGCTCATAGCCTGACTCAAAGGCTACTTTTGCGCGAGCCCTCTGATCGCCAGCTGAATCGATGCGAGCGTCACGAAGGCCACGAGGGTGCGAGATCTTCGTACCTCTTTGTCGAGGCGGCGGTCGCGTCCGAACCACGAGAATCTGCGCGGCCTTCACGGCGCCGCTTTAGCCTCTGGCTGAGAGTGATAAACTGCACCAGCGCGCCAGTGAGAAAAATAACGCCGGTGTAGCCAAATACGATCAGCGCAATCGTGATGACGTTCAAGGCTGGCGTATCGATCGGCCGCACTTCGCTCACCCTCAGCGCGAGAGCCGCCGGCCGGCTTAATGCCCGTCGAAGGCGATCAGCGCGTGCGAACGGACTTGATGATCGGCCTCAAGCCGCTTCATGCCGCCAAGCTCGGGCAGATCGATGACGAAAGCGGCGCCCGCAACCTCGCCGCCAAGGCGGCGGATCAGCTTCACGGCTGCTTCAACCGTTCCGCCCGTCGCGATCAGATCGTCGACGATCAAAACACGCTCACCGGGCTGGATGGCGTCCTCATGCATCTCGATGATGTCGGTGCCATATTCGAGCTTGTAATCCTGCCCGATCGCCCGCCAAGGGAGCTTGCCCTTTTTGCGGATCGGCACGAAGCCTGTGCCTAGCCTGTCGGCCACCGCGCCGCCCACGATAAACCCGCGCGCCTCGATGCCCGCTACGGCGTCGATCTTCAAATCCTCGAACGGCGCCGCGAGCCGCCGGATCGCTGAGCGGAAACCTTCCGCGTGGCCGATCAAGGTGGTGATGTCGCGGAACATGATGCCGGCCTTGGGATAATCCGGGATCGTGCGGACCAGCGCTTTAAGATCGAGATTGTCGTGGCTCATCAGTGTTCCTCCCCGCGCACGCACAGGGCGCAACGGCGCCCTTTAGCGCAGGCTCGTCATGCGCTTAGCAAATGCATCCCCGGATGTTCAACAAATTTTCGTGGATTCCTCGCGGATCCATTGCCGCGCCTCGGCTCGGGCCGGAACTGTCACGCAACGGCATGTGTTTTTATTTTGCATGTCACAAATAAAGGCGCTGGTCATGACCGATGACGCAATTGTCGAGACGTTGCTTGCTCTCGCCGCCTATGGGGCGGCGTTCAAAAGCGGGGCAGGTGCGACGGAAAAGGCGAAGCAGCCGGACCGGCGCAGATCGGGGGTTGTATCCCGGCGGATTGGGGCCAAATAACTAGTCATGACACTGACAATCATAGTTGCAGCCGTAATAACGCTTTTCGTCCTCGGAACCGGGGCCGCGGTAACTACCGTCGGACCCTGGTATCGCGGTCTCCGCAAACCTTGGTGGAACCCGCCCGAGTGGTTGTTCGGGCCGGCGTGGGCCGTCATACTTGGGCTGGCGGCATGGGCGGGCGTCCTGGCGTGGACCGCCGCTTCAGGACCGGATGCCCATTTCCGCATCGCCGTGCTTTTCGGCGTGAATGTGTTCTTCCACCTTCTATGGACTCCAATCTTCTTCAACCTCCGCCGGCCTGACTGGGCGCTGGTTGAGGTGGTGTTTCTCTGGTTCTCCGTCGCCGCGTTGATGATCGGCTTGGCGCCGTACTCTTCACAGGCGGCTTGGCTACTTCTTCCCTACCTTTTGTGGGTAGCCTTTGCGGCGTATCTCAATTTGAAAGTCGTGCGCATGAACGCGCCTTTCGGGTCCGGATCTCGCATCGCCGGAGCGCCTACAGGGGGGCGTTCATAGGGTTGGCGCAGGGGCGGCGGTTATCTTCCGGCTCCGATAAGGTTCGCGACGATTCGCCCGGCTACGATAATCGAAAGAAATTAGTGTCACCATATTTGAAGGGCGCGCGGAGCGCCCTCAACCGCGCGAGCCGAACGTGATTGCCAATATGGTGACCGTAGACCGTCTTTCGCCTTCCTCCTCGCAACAGACACGTCTCGACCCTGCAGGGCCGCTCCAAAGCGGCGATGTTGTTGAGGTGAAGGTCATCGCGATGCTCAAAGGTAATATGGCGCGATTAGCTATTCTTGGGAAAACGCTCGACGCCAGAACCCCGCTTGCATTCAAAGCTGGAGCAACCTTCACCGCCGCGATCGAGATGGATGGCGGTCACCTAAAGTTGCTCGTTCAGAAAAATGCGGTCGCCCGGCTGGAAACCGGCAAAGTCTATACCGAGCCGCCTTTGCCGGATTCATTAGCGAAGGGTATTATCGCGGCGCAGGCTGCAATCAACGAGGCGCTTTTGAGCAGCGGGTCGAATGCGCAAAGCTCGGACCCAGCCTCGGCGCGATCTCCAGGCCAGGCGGATGGTCCGCGAGCAGGGACCGCTGCCGCCTTGCATTCACAAGCCGCGGAGATCTCGCCCCATTATGAGTCCGTCAGCGGCCAAAATCCGGCCGCGCTGCCCCCGTCCCACAGCGGCGCACAGCCGATGCAGCAGACTGCGTTTTCCTCCACGGGATTCGGCCATCCCGTTCAAAATTCCGCGCAGGGGCTATCGGTCCCGTTTCAGCTCCCTCAGATGCAATATCCCATTGAGGTGAGGATGAAGCAGCAGCAAGATGAGGACGGCGAAAGCGAGGGCGGAGGTTCGGCGGCGGGCCAGCGCTCATGGTCGGTAAATGTTTCGCTCGATGGGGGCGAAGCCGGCCTTGTCCACGTCAGTGTCGGATTCCGCGCCAGCGCTGTCAGCGTCAGGCTGTCCAGCGATCGAGCAGAAGGCGTCTCTCAATTGCGCGCCTGGCTCCCAGAACTGAAAGCCGTCCTGGAGGAGGCCAATTTTGTGGTCGGGGAGCTTTCGGCGCAAGAGACGCGGACGAGCGGCACGCTAGATCACGACAGTCTCACGACCCGGTCGATATTCGTTTGACCGCCACGCTGCACGGGCTTTTTCCATGACAGAAACAGATAAGGATCGGGCGCCCCAGAAGATCGCCGTCGCGCTGCAATACGAGTCCGGGAAAGACCCGGTTCCCAGGGTGACGGCAAAGGGTGAAGGCGACGCCGCTGCGAAAATTGTCGAAATAGCGGAAGCTGCCGGGGTTCCCATCGAACATAATGAGCCTCTTGCCAGATCTCTGTCTCAGCTTGAGCTGGAGGAGCAGATCCCGAAGGAGCTATACCGGGCCGTGGCGGAAGTCATTGGATTCATACTAAGAAAGGCGGGACAAGCGCAAAAATGACGGTTCCTGAAGGGCACGAGTTGTGATTAACTGAAACATCGATTGCTTCTTGCAAACGCCTTGATAAGCGCAAGAACGTGCTTCCCATCGAGCGAAGACCGTCCTAAAAGCGGCAGAAAGTTGTGCGCTCCTTGCGGACGCGCCCAAAGTCGATAGTTTCCCGAAAAGGCGAGGAGCTCCCAACTGTGACTGTAAGGACCTTATGCATTGGCGCGTTCGCCCTGGCGTTTGGCGCACAATTCGCCCACGCGGCGCCTGTCGCTCGCGTCAATGGCGCCGACATTACCGAGGCCGAGCTTGCTTTCGCGGAAGCTGAGGTCGGAGCCGAAATCGCAGGCTTGCCCTCTGAGAGCCGCCGCCGCGTTCTCGTGGAATACCTGGTGGAGGCCCACCTTTTCGCAGAAGAAGCGGGGAAGAACCAGCTCGGCTCGGGCAAGGATTACGAAGAGCGGGTCGCCTATTACAAGCTTCGTGCGCTGCGCGATACCTTCTACGAGAAGAAGGTGCGCGAGGCCGTGACCGAGGCGCAAGCTAGAGCCGCCTATGACGAGCAAATCGCCAAGATCAAGCCGGAGGCAGAAGTCCGCGCTCGCCATATCCTGGTGAAGACCGAGGAAGAGGCGAAGGATCTGGTGGCGCAGCTTAAGGCAGGCGCCGATTTCAACGAACTCGCCAAGAAGAGCTCCGACGGTCCGAGCTCGCACACCGGCGGAGACCTCGGCTATTTCTCACGCGGTCAGATGGTGAAGGCGTTCGAGGATGCGGCCTTCGCGCTGGAGCCCGGCCAAATTTCCGCTCCCGTGCAATCCGAGTTCGGCTGGCATGTGATCAAAGTGGAAGACAAACGCAACAGGCCCGTCCCTGCCTTCGAGGAGGTCAAGGACCAGATCATGGGCTCGCTTATCCAGACCCAGCTGAAGGACGTGGTGCAGAAGCTCAGGTCTTCGGCCAAGGTTGAGATCGTCGATCCGGAACTGAAGAAGGCGATCGATGAGGACGCCAAAGCGGCGGCCCTCGAAACCCCGACCCAGCAGAAATAAGGCAAAACGGAGCCCGCCTTCAGATGGCGAAAATTGACAAGGTTTCGCCGTTCGCTCCCGGCGCACCCGTTGAGCTGCCCCCAATATCAGGGGTTCGGCTGGCGGTCGCCAAGGCGGGCATCAAATATGCAAACCGCACCGATGTGCTGCTCGTGCTTTTTCCGGAAGGCACCGAAGTTGGCGGCGTGCTGACGCGCTCGAAAACCTCCTCGGCGCCAGTGGATTGGTGCCGCGAGCAGCTTCAGCATGGAAGCGCACGGGCGCTCGTGGTCAATTCCGGCAATGCGAACGCGTTTCACCGGATGGCGGGGGCGCGAGACGGTCGAGGCCACCGCGGCGTTCGCTGGCGAAGCGGCCTCTTGCGAGCCGGATCGGGTGTTCATTGCATCCACTGGCGTGATCGGCGAGCCTCTCGACGCCGCCAAATTCAAGGATGTGCTGAAAGAGATGGCGCCGCGTGCAGCCGAGGACCTCTGGGCCGGCGCAGCCTGCGCCATCATGACCACCGACACCTTTCCGAAGCTCGCCACGCGCCGCGCGCTTGTCGGCAATGTGCCCGTCACGCTGAACGGGATCGCGAAAGGCTCCGGCATGATCGCGCCCGACATGGCGACCATGCTCTCTTTCATCGTCACCGATGCCCCAATTAAATCGCACGTGCTGACCAAACTCTGCCAGCTTCACGCGAAGGCGACCTTCAACGCGATTACCGTCGACAGCGACACCTCGACAAGCGACACGCTGCTTATCTTCGCCACGGGCGAAGCGGCTGCGCACGGAGCGCCGAAAATCGCCTGCCCGGACGACCCGGAGGCCGCTATGTTCTCGGCGGCGCTTTTCGCGCTCATGCACGATCTCTCGCTGCAAGTGGTGAAGGACGGCGAAGGCATCACCAAGCTCATGATCATCCATGTCGAAGGCGCTGAAAACGACGAAGCCGCGCGCCGCATCGGGCTCGCCATCGGCAATTCGCCGCTGGTCAAGACAGCGGTCGCGGGCGAGGACGCGAATTGGGGCCGTATCGTCGCGGCAGTCGGCAAAGCGGGCGAGGCCGCTAATCGCGACCGCCTTTCGATCTCGTTCGGCGATATCCTGGTTGCGAAGGACGGCATGCGCCACCCCGATTACCAGGAGGCGCTGGGCGCGGACTATATGAAGAACAGCGAGATCGAGATCCGCGTCGATGCGGGAACGGGCGGCCCCGGCCGCGCGACCGTGTGGGCGTCCGATCTCACCCACGGCTATATCGACATCAATGCCGATTACCGAAGCTGACAGCGCCCCCGCGCCGCGCATCGTGACCGTCGTGGCGGCCGCCTTGATCGACGCCGACGGCCGCGTGCTGCTTGCTCAGCGCCCCGCGCATAAGGAGCATGGCGGGCTCTGGGAGTTTCCGGGCGGCAAGATCGACGCGGGCGAGCTGCCCGAGGCGGCGCTGATCCGCGAATTGAAGGAGGAGCTTGGCATCGACGTGCCCGCGCGCTGTCTCGCGCCGCTGACCTTCGCGAGCCACAGCTACGAAAAGTATCACCTGCTGATGCCGCTCTACGCCTGCCGCAACTGGGAGGGCGAGCCCGAGCCGCTCGAAGGCCAGACGCTCGCCTGGGTGCGCAAGGACCGCCTGCGCGATTACCCCATGCCGCCCGCCGATGAGCCGCTTATTCCGATCTTGCAGGATTGGCTTTAGGGTGCGACGCGCACCTCAAGACGCGACCCTCAATATACGCCTAAGCGGCTCGGCTCCTCGCAAACACATAACTTTCTTACGTGGCCCAAACGGCCCCCTATGGCACTCTTGCCAAAGGATGCTAATTCGATAAAAACTCGCTCCGATAATCAATGACACTATACCCCCAGGAGTGGGCGAGATTAGCAAGTTCCGTGTCGCTAGTGAGCAGTGCCGGGTTCATTCCATTTACATCCATTGTACAAAAATGGAGTATCACTGCGTCTGTAAGCCCAAGTCTGCCAAACTCGTCACGCAGAACGCCGTTTACACTTTGAATTGGAAACTCGACGCAAGTTGTCACCAGTGTTCGCAAAGCCGCTTGGATTTGCCCCCGCGCAGGAAAATCGATCTGTCGAGCTATGTTTGACACCTCGGCAAGGATGTGCGGAAGAAGGACTATCTCTGAAAAATCCGACAGAATTAAACCAAGCAGGTCAAAGTCGTAAGTTGAATATTCACCCAAACGTTTATGCTGATGGATGTATTTCCTTGAAGCGGAACCGACAACTCGATATACAACTACGCCTTTCATTCAACTGCTTCCGTATTCGCACGGTTCTTCATGGAGAGAACGGTCCCGTCGTCGGCTATGGTGATAACTTTATAGGACCTTTTAAACGGCGAAAAGGCGCCGAGGTTCTCTAGAACTTCCTGCGCTCGTGTTCGTGGCGTGTTCCAGGGCCGGGAAAAACCCAAAGTAACCACCCAATTACCGGTCTGCAGAACGTGCTCGACTTCCTCTAAGCCGAGATTTGTCACATCCTCTCCAGCGTAGACCTCTTTCACATAGTCTTTAGCCTTCGCAATCGCTTCCTTCACGTCCATCGCTTCATCTCCGTGCCCGCGACATACGGCAATATACACTAAAACCCGTTTCACGGGTTTCGATTGCCAGATCAGCAGGTCCCGTGAAAGCGCCTGCGTCGATCTTGAGATATGGTTTTAATTCGGCATCCCAAATCGACCTTTAGGCCTGCCTTGGAAAGATTGGTCCGGATCAAACGAAGCAAAGACAAGTGCAGCGGCCTGTGTGCCTTCTAAATCCGCTTGCCGCTTTTCGAAACGATGACCTGGGTGGATCTCCCTCAAAGCTGGCCTTTCAGCGCATAAAGCACATCCAACGCCTCCCTCGGGCTGAGGCTATCCACGTCCAGCGCAGCAAGCTTCTCCAGCGCGGGATGCGGCGCGTCTTCCGCCGCGGCTCGCGCCGGCGCAGAAAACAGCGGCATATCCGTCGGTAGCGTCAGCGGCCCATGCGGCCCCGCCCCGCTTTCGAGCTGCGCCAAAATCTGCTTCGCGCGCGCGAGCACCGGCTTCGGCACGCCCGCGAGCTTCGCCGCCTGCACGCCATAGGAGCGGTGCGCCGCGCCCGCCTCGACCGCATGCAGGAACACAATCGTGTCCTTCCATTCCGTCACCGCCATGCGCACATTGCCCGCGCGCGGCAGGCTGTCGGCAAGCCGCGTCAGCTCGTGATAATGCGTGGCGACGAGGCCCCGGCAGCGCACCGCATCATGCAGATGCTCCAGCACGGCCCAGGCGATGGAAAGCCCGTCGAAGGTGGCCGTGCCGCGCCCGATTTCGTCCAGGATCACAAGGCTTTTATCGCTCGCGCGGTTCAGGATCGCGGCGGTCTCGGTCATCTCGACCATGAAGGTGGAGCGCCCGCGCGCGAGGTCGTCGGCCGCGCCGATGCGCGCGAACAGCCGGTCCGCCGCGCCGATATGCGCCGACGCCGCGGGCACGAACGAGCCCATTTGCGCGAGCACGGCGATGAGCGCGTTCTGCCTGAGATAGGTGGATTTGCCCGCCATGTTCGGGCCGGTCACCACGAGGAAGCCAGGCGCGCGCTCGCCTGCGCCGTCGAGCTTGCAATCATTGGCGATGAAGGGCGCGCCGTCTCGCGCGAGCGCCTGCTCGACCGCCGGGTGCCGGCCGCCTTCGATGAGAAAGCAGCGGCCGTCATCGACCCTGGGCCGCACATAATTCTGCGCCTGCGCCAGCTCGGCGAGGGCCGCCATGCAGTCGAGCGCGGCCAAGCGCGGCGGCGGCGCTGGCGATGGCCATCTCCGCGTCGAGGATGGCGGCGGATAGCTCGTCGAACAGCGCCAGCTCTCGGGCAAGGGCGTCGCCCGTTGCGTTCAGGATGCGGCTTTCGAGGGCGGCCAGCTCATCGGTCGTGAAGCGCACCGCATTGGCGAGCGTCTGCTTGTGCCGGAAGAGGCGGCGTGCGGCTCCGCCTGCAACGCGGCGGCTGCGGCTGGGCCAACCTCGACGAAATAGCCGAACACCTGATTATATTGGATTTTCAGCGTCTTGATGCCCGTCTGCGCCGCATAGTCCGCTTGCAGCTTCGCGAGCACGACTTTCGTGCTGGAGGCCAGCTCGCGCAGTTCGTCGAGCGCGTCGTCGTAACCGCTCGCGATAAAGCCGCCATCGCGCGTGAAAAACGGAAGGGTGTCGCCGAGCGCCCGCTGCAGGTTTCGCGTGAGGCTGGCCTCGCTCCCCGCATCGGGGGACGAGAAGGGCGCCAACGCGTTCACAACATCGGCCAGATGCGCGGGCTGCGCCGCCGCTTGCGCCAGAAGCGCGCTCAGCTCGCCCGCAACACCAAGGCCATCGCGGATCGCGCCAAGATCGCGAGGGCCGCCGCGCTTCAATTTCAGCCGCGACAGGGCTCGACTCATATCCGGCGCGGTCTTCAAAATGTGCCGCACGCGCTCGCGAAGCGCCCAATCCTCGATCAAGGCGGCGACCGCATCGAGCCGCCGGTTGATCAGCTCCACATCCGCCGATGGCGAGACGAGGCGGCTCATCAGCTCGCGCGCGCCTGCAGCCGTCACCGTCCGGTCGATGGCGGAGAAGACCGTCGGCGCGCCTTCGTTTCGGGGCCGGATCAGCTCAAGGCTCGCCCGCGTGGCCGCATCGATGGACAGGAGAGCCGATTGCGCCTCGCGTTTTGGAACGCACAGCGCAGGCCGCTCGCCCATCTGGGTGAGGTTTACGTAATGGAGGAGCGCGCCGATCGCGGCGAGATCGCCATCGGAGAAATCGCCTAAGCCATCGAGCGCGGCCACCTCGAAGGCTTCCTTCAGCGCGCGCTCGCCCCGAGCCTTCGTGAAGCAGGCGCGCGAAAGCGGAGACAACGGCGCGCCCGCCGCTTCGCTCGCCGTTTTCGCCTCTTCATCGGCGATCTCATCCTCGTGGATAAGAAGCTCCGCCGGCCGCAAACGCAACAACTCGCCCGCGAGGTCCGGCGCCGCCGCCTCGCTCAACAGGAACTCGCCCGTGGAGATGTCGAGCGCGGCCAGATTGTAGCGCGCAGCCGCGCTCTTGCCGCTCCGCGCCATGGCGACGAGAAAATTGTTGCTGCCGGAAACGAGAAGCGCATCCTCGGTCAGCGTGCCGGGCGTGACGAGGCGCACCACATCGCGCCGCACCACGGCTTTCGGCCCGCGTTTCTTCGCAAGCTCCGGGTCTTCGAGCTGCTCGGCCACCGCCACGCGAAAGCCTTTGCGGATGAGCTTTTGCAGATAATCGTCGGCGCGGGCGACTGGCACCCCGCACATGGGGATGTCCTCGCCGGAATGCTTGCCCCGCTTTGTGAGCTGAATGCCGAGCGCGTTCGCCGCCTGAACCGCATCATCGAAGAACAGCTCGAAAAAATCGCCCATGCGATAGAACAGCAAAAAATCCGGGTGCTTCGCCTTCACTTCCAGATATTGCGCCATCATGGGCGTGGCGGCCTTCGCATCGCCTGCGTTGGCGCGCGCCTCGGTCTTCTGCATCATCGACGACAAATTCAGCCTCCACCCGCGCCCCAAGCCGACTCAGCGCAAAAGTCTACGCCATGGTCGTTTGAGTAGAAGCCCGGCTATTGAGGTTATCCCCGCTAAGACTTCCGGGTGCGCTTGCAGATCTGCCAAGCCCGGCGAAATCGTGCATAAATTGCTTTGCTTTATTGAACGCGGCCGCGAGCGGCCGGGCAAAGACGCCTTGGGGGCGGAAGATGCGAGCGGGCAGACGCGTTATTGCAGGGACAGTCGCCTTTGTATTGCTGATTGCGAGCCTTGCCGGCTTGTGGCGCGTGCTGGTGGAAAATGCGGACATACGCCTCACAGGCGAGATGCTGACGAGCTTGGCGCGCAATCATCCGCCCAAACCCTGGCGGGGCTTCGAGATCGAGATCTTGAGTGTTTCGGTCGACCGCGAGGTGCACATCAAAGCTCATGTGTCCGGACACATGATCCATACGCCGGTCGAGGTCAGCGGAGCCCCGGAGTATGACGCGAACGCTCGCGCGATTTTCTTTCATGTATCGAAGGCCAGGCTGCCGCAAGACACGGCGCGCCCGATGCTGAGCCGGTTCAATGCGATGCTAAGCCCGCTCGGAACCTATATCGCCCAGGATCTGACGGACGTCATACCAACCAAAAGAATCAAGCCGGAAACGCGCGGCGGAGCGATGTTTGTGACGACGGTAAAATCGGTGCGCGTGGACGGCGATGTCGTGGTCGTAGAGATCCACGGCTACCATGTCGCCGCCGCAACTGTTGCTCTTACTCTGTGCGCGCTTTTGTCCGCCGCTTGGCTGCTCGCATTATTGCTTCGCGCCCTTCCCAGCAGGAAGCGTTAAGCGGCGCGCATTGTTCGCCGCTCGCAGAGGACTGGAGAGCAGAGCCAGGATGCGCTTTGCAGCGAGGGTCGCGCGAGCCAGTAAAGCGTCATCGCCTCCAGGTGAGGAGAAGCCGCGCGCCGGCATAGGTTATGGTGATAGCGCCGGCGATCAAATACATGCCGGCTGAAATCGCCTCCTGCCCTGTTCGGGCGTCGCCAGCGAACGCCAGAAGCACGAGCGCGCCCGCCATGCGCCAGACCCATAAGGCCACATCGCGCAGAATCATGGCAGGGTAAAAGTCGCTTTCGCGGTGGCTCATGCCATCCATCGTTCTAAGATCGATGACGTGCTGCGAAACCCGCATGATGGGCTGCATGATGCTTGTGCCTATCGTGTAGACGATGAGCGTGACAATCGTCAGCGAAAAGCCAAGCATGAGATTAAGCGAAACGAGAATGATCGAACTTATGCCAAGTATAAACAGCCGGTTTGCCGGACGGCGGCGGGAGCCCACCGCCAGCAAGGCTAACGCCCCGGCGACGGCGAATGCCGTATTGAAACCGCCAACGTTTAGCGCGCTGCCAAGCACGGTTACAGCCGCCAGCGGAATCAGGGTCAACTGAAGAATATGCGCCGCCGCCCCGCCCAGTAGATAGATTTGCGCCGCTTGATTGCGCCGGTCTATGAAGAAATGCGCAAGATCGTGGGCTGCGATCGGCGCCGGACGATAGTCCTGCAGCGCGCCGAGGGACGGGAGCCCGAGCAAAAATATGAGTGGCGTCGCCATGAATAGAAGCAGGAAATCGCCAAGGCCCAGATTGTGTGAAAGCCAGATGATAAGCGTCGCGAAGGCGGGGCTCGCCGTTATCATGACTTGGTCCCCAGCAGACAAAAACGTTGAATAGACGTCGCGTTCATCATCGCGGGTTTCCATCAGCTCGTAGGTGTGGATGGTGAGCCAAAAGAGCCCAACGCCAACCCCTCTTATGGCGACGGCGGCGCAAGCGAGCTGTACAGTATGGGCAAGCGGCAGAAGTATAAGGCCCAGACCCGTAATGAGGAAGCTAAGAAGAAACCCATGCTTTGCATTCAGCCGGCACTGTGCGGCGGCTGCTCCACAAATACAAAAGCCTATCATAATGCCGGTAAAATCGGACATCGCAGCAACTATGTTAAGCTGCACACTATCAAACATTTGATAGATATAAATCTGTGTAAATACGGTTACGGCTCTATTAACAAAACTATATATCCAGAACAGGTAAATAAGCGGGCGCAGCGGGTTTCGAAGAGACCGGAACTGCGCTAAGGAAAGCATCGGGAAACTCACCAGCCAAGATTAATACGCAACGCAATCGCGGCGAACTCGCTCGATGCATGCCGCGATCACGGCTATCAAGTAATCGAAGGATACGCCGGGAATGGCGTCGAGACCGCCTCAGCAGACATTCGCTTGTTCCCCAACGAATGTCTGCTTAGGGCCCTTTGTTTTAGCAGAGTTTTTATCCCAAAACCTGTGGCCACCTCCGGGTCAAGCCCGCAGGCATGCTTTTGGGAAACTCTGCCTAGTTCGGCGTTTTGTATAATAGCTTCGATTGGCATGAGTGTGCACCCTCGCAATCGCGCAGGCCAGTCAGAGTCCCTCTTGCAATCTGTTCGCTGAGCAGGAGGAGCAAGCCACGGCGTACACATGGCTGCGACCTGGCCGCCGCCTGCCGGCACGGATCACTGGCTGCAATTTCGCAGGTGACGCAAGCGCCCCTGCCTTACCCGAGAGCCCTCAAAGCTCCCGTTCAGGTTTAGAACGGCGCAGGGTTGCGCACGAGAAAGCAAGGCAAGCGCGGTTATTTCCGCGCGCCTTTGGCTGCTGTCCGGGTTTGTTTTCCACGGCTCTTCGCTGGTTTTTCAGCGGGCTTGGATACGGCGGCGACTTCAGGTTCAGCGACCGCCTCCGCCCCGCTGCGCCGGCCCAGTCCCATGCTTTTGGCCAGATGCGAACGCGCTGCGGCATAGGCAGGCGCAACCATGGGATAGTCGCTCGGCAGCCCCCATTTTTCGCGGTATTCCTCGGGAGACATGTCGTAGTGGGTGCGCAGGTGCCGCTTGAGGGATTTGAATTTTTTGCCGTCCTCCAGGCAAACGATGTGTTCCGCCGTCACGGATTTCTTGACTGAGATGGCTGGCTTCAATTCCGCTTTTGGCGGTTCCACTCCGTTTACTGAGGCTTTGCTCAACGCGCCGTAGACCGCGCCAATAAAGTCGGGGAGCTTTTCACCGCCAATCGCATTGTGAGCCACGTACGCCGATACGATATCGGCCGTCCACGAGGTTAGATCGAGTTCACTGCCGTCCATAATCTTGTTCCAGACCTTTATTGAGGGCACAGAACCAATATACAAAAAGATGCGCCCGATCCCGCCAATTCCGTTTACCTTGTATCTTGGAAATGGTTAAGGCTCTCTTTCATCATGATTTGGCCTGCGAAAGAGTAACATAGCCTTTGTTCTCGCCGATCACAACCGCCTCTTCCGCATTGATGCGTAAACTCCAGACACCAATTTTGCAACATAAACAAGCCAAAAAGACGCCTGGCTTACAGGCTTTGAGCTAACTTCGTTGAACTACTGGCGCCAGAGGAGGAAGGCGAAGCGCTTGGACGGCGTAATCGGCGAATATTTTCAGGCTCTCAATACTATACGCAGTTCACGCCAAAATGCGCGCGAACGGAGCAATTGATCGCCTGCAGAATGGAGCGGCTTAAGCAACGTGGTTCTGCGGGCGTGACGGATTCGGCTTTTCTGCAAAGACCACATTTGCGGCTATTGGACGGCCCGCTCCGAAATCGCTGATATTTCCAAGCGTGATGTGAGCGATTTCCGAAAGCGCCTCGCGCGTCAAGAAAGCCTGATGTCCGGTGATAATCACGTTCGGGAAGGTCGTCAGGCGCTCGAAGACATCGTCCCCGATGATCGTCGATGAATGATCGGAGAAAAAGAGCGGGCCTTCGCGCTCATACACATCCATCGCGAAATAGGCCAAGCGGTCTTTTTTCTTCAAAGCTTCCATGACGGCGCGGGCATCGACGACAGCGCCCCTCGACGTATTGATGAGCATGGAGCCTGGCTTCATGAGTTGAAGCGATATCTCATTGATAAGATGCGTTGTTTCCGGCGTGAGCGGGCAATGAAGAGATACGATATCGGATTGCGCGAGCAGCGCCGGAAGATCGGTGTAACTCATCCCGAGCTCAAGGCAATCGGGGTTGGGATAAACGTCATATCCCAGCAATTTGCAGCCAAAACCGTTCATAATGCGCGCGAGCGCAGCCCCGATATTCCCCGTACCAACGATGCCGGCTGTCTTGCCTGACATGTTGAACCCTATCAGATGGTCGAGTGAGAAGTTGCCGTCCCGTACCCGGTTATAGGCTTGATGGATACGGCGGTTCAACGTCATCATCAACGCGACGGCGTGCTCGGCGATCGCGGCGGGCGCATAAGCTGGCACCCGCATTACTGTAAGGCCGAGTTTTCCTGCCTCGGCGAGATCGACATTGTTGTACCCCGCTGCGCGCAATGCGACCAGCCGGGTTCCGTGCGCCGCCAGTTCGCGAAGCGTTGCAGCGTCCAATTTGTCGGTGATGAATGCACATACAGCAGGGATGCCTGATGCGAAAGACGCGGTATTTTGATTGAGAGTTTCCTGGTAGAAAAATATTTCGTGGCGATGACCGGCGTTCGCTTGAATAAAAAAATCACGCTCAAAGTCATGCGTACTGAAGAAGGCGACTTTCATCGGTGACCTTACACATCTTATCATCCACTGCGGCAAGCCAGACCGCTGCCTTATCCGTTGGAGTTTGAGTTGCTACGGGAATTTAAGCAGCGGCTCGTGGTTCGCTAAGCAGACTTTCCTTGGCCAGCCAACGAAGGCCTACTTAGAATCTTTTGCTTTCGCAGAGTGAGCGCTTGTCCGCTCACGATAAACATTCGCTTCTTGTTTTTCGCAAAACCAGGAAGGCCACCCCGGATCAAATCCGAGTGTATGCTTTTGCGAACTCAGCTTAGGAACACTTACTATCGTCTTGAAACGTATCATTCAACAAGAGCGCGCACAACCCGCATCGCCGAGCAGAAGTATGCTGTGCCACGTCAATCAATCGTCGCGTCCGAAATAACTTTCGCCGCATCCTTATGGCGGCCACCCATTCAGTCTTTGTACTTAAGCTTGGGATAGGAGGAATTGGATGCAATGAGCATCGAACCAACACTGATAAAGAGCGATCGCCTCGCCGCTTGTCTTTCCCCCTTTCCGGGCTAGGCAAGGCTCGAAGTATTGATTGACCCGATCGAGCCGCCGGACGGCGTTTTTGCCGGCGGCAAGCAATTGGCAAGTCTGGTCCTGGCGACGGTTTGCAACCGGCGGGACACACCACGTCACAACAAAATGTGGTGGATTTGCCACAATTTCCCCAAACTCACCCGCCACCGATGCGGTTCGGCAACAGGGTGGCGATAAGCTCGTGACGGCAGGCTTCAAGGCGCACTTCAAAGCGGGTCTTGCGAAGGCGGGACAGCATTTCAAAGCCGCGCTTGCCGGGGGCGCGTTCCCCTATGCTGGCGCGCATTTCTTCGGCAAAGCATCCGCGTTCTGGATCAGCCTCGGGGTCGTCATTACGGCGCTCCTGTCGACCGTCGCGACCTTCCTCATTCTGAATGGCCTGACGCCGATCATCCCGACGGGCGATGTTGTCCAGACCACATTGGGCATTAACGCCGCTTTAGTGCTGGGAATAATCGGGATTGTGGGCTTTCAGGTTGCGAAGCTGCTCCGGGCGCGCAAGCGCCAGGCGGCCGGCGCCAGTCTTCATTTCCGCATTGCAGGCGTTTTCAGCGTTGTCGCGCTGTTTCCGGCGGTTCTTCTCGCGACTTTCGCCACCGTCTCGATCGACCGCACCTTCGACACGTTCTTCTCCAACCGCGTGAAGAGCATTGTGAGTAATTCGGTGGAGGTCGCCCAGTCCTACATGCAGGAGAGCGGGCAGACCATTCGTTCGGATATGGTGGGCGTCGCCCGCGAGGTCGAAGAGAAGGCCGAGCTTTACCAGGAGGATAGGGCGGCGTTCGAGCGGTTTTTCTCGGCGGCTGTCGCTCTGCGCGCCGTGCCCGCGGCTTTCATCATCGACCGGAGAGGTAATCTTCTCGCATCGGCCTCGGAGGGCCCTGCGTTTCGCGCTCCTCCTTTGGCCGACCTCGCCCGCGCTTCGGAGGGACGCATCGTTCCGGTGAGCTGGGATCTCTCGAACGGCGTCGCGGCGCTGAAAAAGCTCAACGGCTTTGAGGACGCTTATCTCTATGCTCTGCGCCCGGTCAATCCCAACGTATTCAGACTGCTGCAGCGGACGCAGTTCAACATCATGCAGTTTGCGGAGCTGGAGAAGCGCCGCGGCGAGTATCAATTCGTCTTTGCGATGATGTATGCGCTTCAGGCGCTGACCTTGCTGACGTCGGCGATCTGGTCGGGGCTCGTTTTCGCAAACCGCCTCGTCATGCCCATCCGCAAGCTTATCGGCGTCGCGCAGGAGGTGAGCCAAGGCAATTTGAACGTTCACCTCGACGAAGAGTTCGCGCGAGACGACATCGGCCGCCTTGGGGCCACGTTCAAACAAATGACCGTGGATCTGAAGACGCAGCGCGATGACATTATGGCGAAAAACTCTGAACTCGACGAGCGGCGGCGCTTCATCGAGGCGGTGCTTTCGGGCGTGACGGCCGGCGTGATCGGGATTGATTTTGCCGGATGCGTGACCCTCATCAACCGGTCGGCGCTTGAACTCCTCCGCCTCAAGGAGGAGAAACTCATTGGGAAGCCTCTCAAGGGCGCGGTTCCCGAGTTTGCGGAGATCATCGAGAAGTCGAGACGGCAAGCGCGGGGAAAACCCGTTCAAGGCCAGATTACGATCGTTCGCGAAACGGGGGAGCGGAATTTCGCCGTCCAGGTCACACGCGAGCAAGACGACAAAGCAGACTTCGGCGTGGTGGTGACCTTCGACGACATGACCGAACTGACCGTGGCTCAGCGGACATCGGCCTGGGCGGACGTGGCCCGGCGCATCGCTCACGAGATCAAGAATCCGTTGACGCCGATCCAGCTTTCGGCCGAGCGGCTCCGGCGGAAATATGCCGGCGCGATTACGACCGACCGCGAGATCTTCGACAAATGCACCGACACGATTATCCGCCATGTCGGCGATATCGGGCGGATGGTTGACGAATTCTCGTCTTTTGCGCGCATGCCGCAAGCCGTGTTCGAGGAGCAGGATATTCGCGAAGTCGTTCGCGAAGCCGTGATTTTGTTCCAAATGAGCCGCCCCGAGATCGAGTTCAAGATCGATGTCTTGAAGGAGCCGCTGATCGCGCTGTGCGACCGGCGGCTGCTGACCCAGGCGGTCACCAATCTCGTGAAAAACGCAAGCGAGGCCGTGGACGCCTACCAGAATGCGCATAGCGGCGAAGCCGCAGCGAAGGGCCGGGTGATCATTCGCCTGCGCGCGCACGATAACCGGTTCGTCATCGACGTGCTCGACAATGGCTGCGGGCTGCCCAAAGAAAACCGGCACAGACTGATCGAGCCCTATGTCACGACCCGGCAGAAGGGGACAGGGCTCGGTCTCGCCATTGTTCAGAGGATAACTGAGCAGCATGGCGGCCTGCTGGAGCTTGCCGACGCTCCTGCGGTCGAAGGTTACGCACATGGCGCCTGGATCAGCATGTCGATCCCGGTGTCGCTGAGCTCCGAAAGTTTGGACAAAGACGAGGCAAAGCCGAACGGCAAGGCGCGAACCAACGCATCTGGCCAGCCGGACACGCGCGGAAAGGAGGGATTAAGCCATGGCGTCTGACATTCTGATTGTCGACGACGAAGCCGATATTCGGGAACTCGTCTCGGGGATCCTGGAAGATGAAGGACACAAGACGAGGCTCGCCAAAGACAGCGACGAGGCCCTTCGAACGATCGAGGAGCGGCGGCCGTCTCTCGTGATCCTCGATATCTGGCTGCAAGGCTCGAAGCTCGACGGGCTAGAGGTTCTGGCGCGGGTCAAAAAGCAGCATCCGGAGCTTCCTGTCGTGATTATCAGCGGTCACGGCAACATCGAAACGGCGGTCACCGCCATCAAGCGCGGCGCCTATGACTATATCGAAAAGCCCTTCAAGGCTGACCGGCTCATCGTCGTAACGCTCCGCGCCCTCGAAGCTTCCAAGCTCAGGCGCGAGAACAAGGAGTTGAAGGAGAGGAGCTATTACAGCTCGGATCTCATCGGCAAATCCGCGATCATGAACCACCTCCGTCAGAGCATCCAGAAGGTTGCGCCGACGAACAGCCGCGTCATGATCACCGGCCCGCAAGGCTCCGGCAAGGAACTCGCCGCGCGCTACCTGCACGCCACCTCGCAACGGGCGAACGGCCCCTTCGTTGCGGTCAACGCCGCCTCGATGGCCGCGGACCGGGTCGAGATCGAGTTCTTTGGCGTCGAGGAGACAGGCCAGACCGCTCGCAAGGTCGGCGCGCTCGAAGAAGCGCATAACGGCACCCTTTATATCGATGAGGTCGCGGACATGCCCGTGGACACGCAAGGAAAGCTCCTGCGCGTCCTCGTCGAGCAGAAGTTTCAGCGCATCGGGGGCGGCCCAAAAGTTTCCGTCGACGTGCGCATCGTGTCGTCATCGAGCCGCGATCTTGAGCGCGAAATGAACCAAGGCCGCTTCCGCCAGGACCTTTTTCATCGCCTCAACGTCGTGCCGTTGAAGGTGCCGGCGCTGATCGAGCGCCGTGAGGACATCCCCGAACTCGTCGAGCATTTCGTCAGGCAAATCGCTCTCTCCTCGGGCCTTCCGCCCCGGGTTATCGGCGACGACGCGATGGCGGTGCTGCAATCGCATGAGTGGCAGGGAAATGTGCGTCAGCTTCGCAACATCGTTGAGCGCGTGATGATCATGTCGAACGGCGATCCCGAGGCCGTGATCACAGCGGACATGCTGCCCGACGACATAGGCGCCAACGTCCCTTTATCGTCTAACGGTTCGGGGGGGGAGCACCTCATGTCGCTTCCTCTCCGCGACGCGCGGGAGATTTTCGAGCGGGAATATCTCATGGCGCAGATCAACCGTTTTGGCGGCAATATTTCCCGCACAGCCGAGTTCGTGGGCATGGAGCGCTCTGCGTTGCACCGCAAGCTCAGGGCGCTTGGCGTGAACTCGAACGAAAGGGCGGGCGACCTCCGGCACTAAGCCCGTCGAACCATGGGCGCCATCTCTTTTCAACGCCCTTTTAGAGCGTCATTGCTTTTGATGGAAATGCGCTCTCGATGTTTTTGTGGATCGTGCTCTGACAGTCTTCCGCCTTCATGCGCTCGGTGAGGTTTGGCAGTATAATTGCAACGGCGGAATCGCAGAATATAAGCTCGCGCGAAAAGGCGGACACATGGCTAGAGTTGTCTATGTGAACGGTGAGTATTTGGCCTATGCCAATGCGGCCGTGCACGTGGAAGACCGCGGATACCAATTCGCGGACGCTGTTTACGAGGTGTGCGAAGTGCGCGATGGATGCCTCGTCGATGAGCGCAGGCACATGCTTCGTCTACGCCGCTCGCTAAAGGAACTCAAAATCGAGGAGCCGATGGCCCTGCGCACGCTCGGCGTGATCCTGAGGGAAACAGTCCGCCGGAACCGCGTCAGGAACGGCATGGTCTACCTGCAAGTGTCGCGCGGCGTGGCGCACCGCGATTTCGCCTTTCCAGCCCCAGGCGTTGCGCCGGGCGTTGTGTGTTTCGCACGCTCTTTGGCGCGTAGCAAAGGCGACAAGAGAGCTGCCGCCGGGATCTCAGTGATCACCGTTCCGGACATCCGCTGGACCCGCGTCGACATCAAGACGACCGGCCTTCTAGCGCAAGCTCTCGCGCGCCAGCAAGCGAAGGAGGCAGGTGCGGACGAGGCCTGGATGACCGGCGCGGATGGCTTCATCACCGAGGGGGCGTCATGCAACGCCTGGATCGTGACAGACACCGGCAAGCTGGTGACGCGACCCGCGGAGTTTGGTATCCTGCGCGGGATTACGCGTGAGGTCGCGATGGAAACCGCCCGCACGCGCAATCTGCATTTGGAGGAAAGGCCTTTCACGGTCGAGGAGGCGAAATCGGCGAGGGAGGCTTTCCAAACATCGGCGTCAGGGCTTGTGATGCCGGTCGTCAAAATAGACGGCCACCTTATTGGCAGCGGCAGTCCGGGGCCAGTCGCGTTGGGATTGCGAGCGGCCTATCACGGCGTGGCTGAGGTTTCTTCGCCTCACCAGCTTTTAGCGTAAGCGAAGGAAAAAGCATCAGCGGCGGGCGCCGCAGAGGCGCAGGCAGTCGGGTTGCGCCCGAAGAAGACCGGAACTAAAGCGCAGGGCAGTAATCGCGTAACGGGCATCGGGTAGTGGGCAAGCGGCCGGGAGTGCCGCGCTAAAAAAACGGACAGGTCATGGCTGCAGAGAAACAACAAAATTTACAAGACGCTTTTCTCAATCACGTTAGAAAAAACAAGACGCCGCTCACGATTTTCCTCGTCAACGGGGTGAAGCTGCAGGGTATCGTCACCTGGTTCGACAATTTTTGCGTCCTTCTGCGGCGTGACGGCCATTCTCAGCTTGTCTATAAGCACGCCATCTCGACAATCATGCCGGGCGGTCCCATCTCATTTCTCGATGGAGATCAAAACGGAGAACGTTAGCGCAGTTGAAAAAGCTCGGAACCCGTGAACTTGCCGCACATCGCGCGGTAGAAGAAGAAGAAAAAGGCTTACCGGCTTATACGTCCGCAAGCGCCACACGCGCCATCGTTGCCGTCCCAGTCCGAAAGTTTCCGGAAGGGGCCCAAACGGCGGTGGCATCCCACCTGTCGAGCAGCGAACGCCTTTCCGAGGCGATAGGCCTTGCCAAAGCGATCGGGCTTGATGTGTGCTTCAGCGGCACAGTGCCACTCACGCAGATGAGGCCGGCGACGCTTCTCGGGTCCGGGAAGGTCGAGGAAATCGCCGCCATCATCAAGGCGGAGGATGCTGAGGTCGCGATTGTCGATCATGCCCTGAGCCCTATTCAGCAACGCAACCTCGAAAAGGCCTGGAACGCGAAGGTTCTCGACCGCACCGGCCTCATCTTAGAGATTTTCGCCGAGCGCGCGCGCAGCAAGGAGGGCAGGCTGCAGGTGGAACTGGCGCGCCTTACCTATCAAAAAAGCCGCCTGGTCCGTTCTTGGACGCATCTTGAGCGCCAGCGCGGCGGTTTCGGCTTTCTTGGCGGTCCCGGCGAGACGCAGATCGAGGCCGACCGGCGCGCCATCGGCGAGCGCATCGACACGATCCGCGGCGAGCTTGCCGTTGTCGAGCGGACGCGCCGCCTGCATCGCAAGCGCCGGAAGGCAAACGAGCTGCAGGTCGTTTCTTTGGTAGGTTACACCAACGCCGGGAAATCGACGCTCTTCAACGCCTTGTCGGGCGCCGGTGTTTTGGCCAAGGACATGCTTTTCGCGACGCTCGACCCGACTTTGCGGCGCGTGGAATTCACCGGGGGCGGCGCGTTCATCCTCTCCGACACCGTGGGCTTCATTTCGGAACTGCCCACTCAGCTCATCGCGGCCTTCCGGGCGACGCTGGAGGAAATTCTTGAGGCCAGCCTCATCCTTCATGTCCGAGACATCGCGAGTGAGTTCCACGGAAGCGCAACGTATCGAGGTTGAACGCGTTCTCACCGAGATCGGCATTGGCCCCGAAGAACAGGGGAAGCGCGTCGTAGAAGTTTGGAACAAAGCCGATCTCCTGCCAGAAGATGAGCGGGAGACCCTTTCGAAGCGTGCAGGACAGTCCGGGCGTACTGCGGTTTTGTTATCAGCGGCGACCGGAGAAGGCGTTGGCGATCTCGCCGCGATGGTCCGCGACCGGCTTCAGAAACATATGCTGACGCGCAATGTCATCGTCGGTGACGGCGAAGGCGCCCTTATCCATTGGCTCTATGAAAATACAGAAATTCTCCGCCGGGACGATGGCCACGATGGCGAGTTGCATTTCGAGGTGCGGCTGGCATCCGAAAGGGAGGGCGATCTCGACCGGCACCTGCGGCGCGCGGCGAACTGAGCGCGGCGTTTTCGATTGTGAAATGGGGCAGAAAAGGCCGCACACATGCGGCCCATTCTGTCAACCTTGAACCTTACCGGTAACGGTGGCGCCACCCGTACCCTCGGCCATATCGCCGGTACCCATAGTAATATGGTCCGCCATACGCGCCGTAGTAGCCGCCCCAGTCATAGGGATAGTCATAATAATCGTCGCCATAGAGGAAGGGGTCCCCATAAAGGCCGATACCAAAGCCGCCCCATCCGCCACCAAAGCCACGCCCTCCGAAGCCACGCCCTCCGAAGCCACCATGACCTCCGAAGCCGCCATGGCCACCGCCGCCGCCACCATGGCCACCGCCGCCGCCGCCTCTAACTAAGATAACTCCCTCAGATGCTGGAAGATTGGCCGAGGATGCGCCGCTCGTGGGGCCGGCCGCCTGGGCGCCTTGCGCAAACAATGACAAGCTCAAAGCCGCTGCGCTTGCAAACATGATACTGCTTAACTTCATTCGAACCGTCCTCCTGACAGCCGCTACTATTCGTTTAGGCTGACATGTACATTTCGCTGTTGTTTTTAACCCAACTGCGAACGAGGGGTTCCGGGTCACTTTGTATCGACAATCGACATGGCCTGGACCGCAAGGATCTTCATCCCGAAAGGGCGACCGTCTGCCGGTGATAGCGGGGCGTGCCGATTTCCTGCGCAATGAACGTGGCCACATCCTTACGCGAGATTTGCATCTTGCGGGTTTGGCCCTCAGCGCTTGCGAGCCAGTCGCCCGCCGCGGGCGCATTCGTCAACCCAACGGGCTGAACGAGCACGAAATCGAGGTCCGACGCCTTAAGCACCGCCTCCTGCCGGTCCTTGTCGGCCATCTGCTCACGCAGCAAAAGCTGCGAAATTATCTTGAAGGTCAAAGACATCTTGCTGCGCGTCTCGCCAACGCCAAAGGCGGTGACGGCGATGACGCGGACGGGTGAATTGGGGCCGATCGCGGCGACGATATTGCGCGTGCCCGCTTCGCAAATGTCGCGCGGCGTGGTGCGGCGGGCGCCAAGAGAGGTCGCTAATGGAAGTTGCGAATTGCCGAGGCTTATCACCAAGGCGTCATGGCCCGGCACGGCGCGCGCTACATCTGCGGCCTCCATCGCGTCACCCTTGACGATGGTGAGCCCCGGCGCAGCGGAGAGCCTGGAGGGATCGCGAGCAAACGCCGTAACGCTGTGTCCGCTGGCAAGGAGTTTTGCGACGACGGCGCGGCCCGTGCCCCCGGTCGATCCGAATACGATAATGTTCATGCATGTAATATGGGATCGCGGCCCGTGATTTCATGGTCCCGCAGGATTGCTCTTGGCGGCGCCAGCCTCTGCGGCGATCCCGGCGAGGGACACGCCAATCGCCTCAAGCTTCGGATGAAGACCGGCGCTGACGCCGTGTCGGCGGCCAATCCAAACCGGATCGTTATAGCTTATCCATACGCCGGCCTGCTCATCCTCCCAGACCAGCAGCCGTTGGGGAATATCGAGCGCGAGAACCGGGTATATCGCAATCAGCGGAGCTTCTGCTTCGGGGTAGCCGAAAACGAAAAGCTGCGTTGGCCGGAGCCTGAGCCCCGTTTCATTGGCGGCATTCGCATGGTCGATGCGTGCGAAGAGGATTATCCCGCGCCGCTCCAGCGCCACAAGCAGGCGCTTGAGCGTCTCCGCCAAAGAAAGGGAAGAGCGAACGCTGACGAGGCCATCATCCTGTAAAGCCGCACTGCTCATGGCTGCTCCCAACCTGGAATGCTGATGTCCATCTGACATAGGAGCGTTGCGTCACCTCGCCAGGGCGGAAGCCAGCCGGCTCAACCCTCAACAAACACGCCTCACCGTGTTTACGGCCCAACGGCATCGCGCTTCCGAGGAAACGTAAATGGGAAGAGGAAGCTTCGTTTCGATTCCGCTTCAAAGCCGTAAGGCTCTAAATGAGCGTCCAAGCCGCAAACATTACGCCTGAAGAGATACCGTTCCCGCAACTTCCGGGAACGGCATTCGCATAAGCCGGCACGTCAGCCGCCGGTTGAACCGGGCACAAGGGGCGCCGTATCCGTCGGAACCGCCCGTGCTTGATCGACTGCATTTTTGCCCGTTTCCGGGAGCTGGCCGTGAAGAAGCGCGATAGCCGCCTTGAGCTGCGTGTCCTTTTCTTTTTCTTTGGGCACATAGGAGATGCTGCCCGTCGATTTTTCGCGCCGGAATTCTTCAGATGCCCCCGCAATTGCGCTTCGGATTCGAATGGCATGAGCGCGAGCTGCAACTTGAGGTCCGGTGGAAGCTCGGGCTCGACAACGTAATCAGGCTCGATACCAGTCGCTTGGATGGAGCGGCCCGACGGCGTGTAATACCTCGCCGTTGTCAGGCGGATCGCCCCCTTGTTGGGAAGCGGGATCATGGTCTGAACCGAGCCTTTTCCAAAGGACCTCGTGCCGACGATACGCGCACGCTTGTGATCTTGAAGAGCGCCAGCCACCACTTCTGAAGCGGAAGCCGATCCGCCGTTAATCAAGACAATGAGCGGCTTTCCGTCCGTGATGTCGCCAGGCTTCGCCTCCGCGCGATCGATGTCGGATAGATTGCGGCCTTTCGTGATGACAATGACGCCCCGATCGAGAAAAGCATCTGACAGGGCTATCGCCTGATCGAGAAGGCCGCCCGGGTTGTTGCGCAAATCGATGACATAACCGGAAACATTGGAGCCGAGACCCTTCTTGATGTCCTCAACAGCTTGCTGAAGATATTCGGTGGTGTGCTCGTTCTCGAATGACTTGACCTTGATCCAGCCAACATCGCCTTCGACGCTGGATTGCACCGGATTGATCCGGATCACGTCGCGCACGACCTTGACGTTGATAGGCTTCAAAAGGCCTTTTCTCGCGATGGTGAGCGTGATGGGGGAGCCAACCGGCCCTCGCATCTTATCCACCGCCGCATCCATGCTCAGGCCTTTCAGAGACTCGCCGTCGATAGCCGTTATGGAATCGCCCGCGGACACGCCCGCCCGTTCGGCAGGCATGTTGTCGATGGGCGCAATGACCTTCACAAAGCCATCCTCCATCGTGACATCGATGCCAAGACCGCCGAATTCGCCGCGAGTCTCCGCCTGTTCTTCCTGCACTTCCTTCGGCGTGAGGTAGCTCGAATGTGGATCGAGGCCCGCCAGCACGCCCTTGATGGCGTTCTCGATGAGCTTCGAATCGTCGGGCTTCACGACATAAGCAGCACGAACCTGCTCGAGCACGTCTCCGAAAAGTTCGAAATTTTTGTAGACATTGGCCCCTGCTGCGACAGCCTCTCCCTGCCGCTGCGACGGCAGAGTGACAAGCCCGCTGGCCGCGGCCAGGACGATAAGGAACGCACCAAGCGCGAGTTCCCGTTTGCGCATTACTTTCTAACCTTCTAGTATAGTGAGTGCTCGTGAACTGGTCCGCGCACGATTCCGAGGAGCAGAAGATGAATGCATGTTCTGCCCACGCTTCCATCACTGTCTGGCATCAAAGGCAATATTTGGGCCAAGAAGGGCGACAGCCAAGCTTATTCCACTTTTGGTGGTGCGGCATATGAAGCAGCAGCGCTTCCGTTTGCTGTGTATGTGATGTGGACGAAGATTAGTGGGGCTCTCAGTGGGGCGTAGAAGGGCGGGGGAATGCGTCAGGCGGCGGCAAACTCAGCGGGCGCCATCCGTCCACGCGGGCAGCGATCAGCTGCACGGCGCTGGACGGATGGAAAGCCGGCCCGGAACCGCCTCAAACACCCGCGAAGGGCGTAAGACGACCGTTATTGCAAACTTTACGGGAGGCGCTGTCGCCGCTAACGATCGGCCTGTTTCCTCAATGTCTCCAGATTCTTCAATAACGCCTGATGAAACCGGCCGGGGTCCTGGATTTGCGGCGCGTGTCCCAAATCCGGGAACGCAACAAGTATCGCCCCGCCGATGGCCCTCGCGGTTTCCGGACCGAGTTCTTTATAGTTTCCAAGATGCTGCGCGACCTCTGGAGGCGACCAAGCTTTGCCGATCGCGGTATTATCTTTTTCGCCGATGAGCAGCAGCGACGGCGTGCGAATATTGCCAAACTCGTAGACGACGGGCTGCCCCATGATCATGTCGGTTGTGAGGGCTTGGCTCCATGCGAAGGCTTCGCCGTTCTTGCCCCGATACATACTGGCGAGCATGTTCACCCATTTTTCATACTCAGGCTTCCACTCGCCCGCGTAATAGGTTTTGCGCTCGTAATCGCGGATGCTGCCGTCGGTCGTTTTCAGTTCGCCTTGATAAAGCTGATCGATTGTCTTGAGCGGAACCCCTTTGGCTTTCCAGTCCTCAAGCCCGATGGGGTTCACCGCAACCAGTGCCTTGATGTCCTGCGCATACATCAACGCGTACCGGAAAGCGAGCATCCCTCCTGTCGAATGCCCCATGACGATCGGACGATCGACGCCAACGCTCCGCAGGAGTTCGCGGGTATTGAAGGCGAGTTGCTGAAAGCTGAATTGATAATGCTCAGGCTTCGATGACTTGCAGAACCCGATTTGGTCCGGGGCGATGACGCGATAACCGGCGCCGCTGAGAGCCCTTATGGTCTCTTCCCAAGTGGCGGCGCAGAAATTCTTGCCGTGGAGGAGAACAACCGTGTCGCCATTCACAGCGCCTTTTGGAGCAACGTCGAGATATGCCATGGAAAGCGAGAGCTTTTGCGACGTAAACTCGAACCGCTTGACCTCGAATGGATATTCGAAATCGGCGAGCATAGGGTCCGCGATGGCAGTTTGGTTTGTGGCCATTACGAGCGCGAGGGCGAGCGCCTGCGTCACAACTGCGTAAAGCGTCATTCTGGACCCTCGACAAAATGGAATGAGAACCCGCAACTCTGAAGCCGCCTGGCGCCAACTGTGCCTGTCCGGCTAATGCAGGCGCCCACGGCATGTGGGGACCTCCTCCCTCTTCCCCAAGGCTCTACGCAGACCGCGCGCCGTCACGCTCGAAAATTTGCTGCGGACTGCGCTCCTGTCGCGAGATAGGGATGAGCAGCAATTAACACCGCGTCAAATCGGAATGAGGATATAAAACAAAAAGGCATGCCGCATGAGGCGGCTTCACGTCTTTGCGAAGAAGTGTCTTGCATCCGCAGCGCTCAATGCCGCGAGGCTGCGCTAGAATCAGCAAGCGTTCCGGGGCCTTCCGTAGCCGTCTTTGAGGGCTTTCTTTCCCGAAGCCGCTCCAGCACCACAAAGAAAGACGGCACGAACAGCATGGCGAGCAGCGTCGATGCAAGCATGCCGCTAAACACCGCTATGCCGATAGACTGGCGCGCGGCGGCTCCCGCCCCTGTTGCAACGACGAGCGGGAAAACGCCGAGAATGAAAGCGAAAGACGTCATGAGAATGGGCCGGAGACGCCGCTGAGCGGCTTCGACCGCGGCTTCAACGATACCCTTGCCCGCCTCGTGCTCGTCTCGGGCGTATTCCACGATCAGGATCGCGTTCTTGGCCGAAAGCGCAATGAGTAGGATTATACCGATCTGGGTATAGAGATCGTTCGGGAAACCGGCTCCGCTCAGAGCTATGGCGGTGCCGAGCAGAGACAGCGGCACGCTGAGGATCACCGCAAGCGGCCGGAGCCAGCTCTCATATTGGCCGGCCAGCACCAGGTAAACGAGAAGGAGTGAAAGACCGAAAACGTAGTAGATTTGACCGCCGGTTACCTGCTCCTGATAGGACATGTCGGTCCAATCGTACCCCGTACCGGGCGGCAGCGACCTCGCGGCGACCTGTTCCATCAGTCCCATTGTTTGTCCGGAACTGAATTGCCTCGAAGACGTGCCTGTTACAGTCGCCGAGGGATAAAGGTTGTAGAGCGTGATGACCGAGGGTCCCAACGTCCGCTTGAGTTGTACGAGCGTCCCGAGAGGGATCATGCCGGCAGCCGGCGTCCTGATCTTATACTGTGCGATATCGTTTGCCTGCGCCCGGAATTGCGCCTGAGACTGGACGTAAACCTGGAAAACGTGGCCGAATTTGTTGATCTGGCCCACATAGGTCGAGCCCAAATAGCTCTCCAGCGCCTGGAACACCTGGCCGATGGTGACGCCGAGCGTCTCGGCCTTGGTCCGATCGATCGTGGCAAGGAGTTGCGGAACGGTCGCGCGGAATGGGCTAAAGATTGTCTGGACCGCCGACTGGGTTTTTGCGTTGCCGGCTAGTCTGGCCGTTGCGCTTTGCAATTGGGCGAAATCGACATTGCCGTTCCTGAGTTCGACCTGCATGGTAAAGCCTCCCGTGTTGCCAATCCCTTGGATCGGCGGTGGAGGGATTGCAATGGTGACCGCATCGAGGATTTGCGTCCGAAGGGCGCCGTTCAACTGGCCAAGCAATGCGGCCGCGGATTGTCCTTTCTTGTAGCGCTCATTCCAGCTCTTCAGGATCACGAAAGCGGCTCCCGCGCTTGGAAGCGCGGCTCGATTGTCGAGCAGCGAAAAGCCGCTGATGGCGACCACCCGCTCAACGCCGGGGACCGCCTTTGCGACGTCGGTGACTTTTTGCATGATGTTTTGGGTGCGCTCCAGGGAGGAGCCGTCTGGGAGTTGGGCGCTGATGATCAAATAGCCCTGATCCTCTGTGGGTAGAAATGCGGTTGGGACGCGGGCCATACCCCAGAAGGCGGCGCCGATAAGGAGAATGCCTATGAAAGACACGAACAAGCTGCGCCGCACCATCGCAGCGATCAGGCGCGTATACAGGCGTTCAGCGGCTCCATAGACCCGGTTGAAAAGGCGGTAGAAGATGTTGCGCTGTTCGGGCGGAACGGTTGGCCTCAACCATAGCGCAGCCTGCGTTGGCTTGAGCGTCAGCGCGTTTACCGCGCTGATGAAGGCGGTCGCCGCGATGACAAGAGCAAATTGCTGATAAATCTGGCCCGTCAGCCCCGGCACGAAGGCCGCCGGAATGAACACGGCCATCAGCACTAGCGTGATGCCCAATATCGGACCCGTCAATTCCCGCATCGCTTGAATGGCGGCGTCCCGCGACGTCAGGCCTCGCTCGATATGGTGCGCGACGCCTTCGACGATCACGATGGCGTCGTCGACGACAATGCCGATGACGAGCACTAGTGCGAAGAGCGTGGACATATTGATGGTGAAGCCCAGCGCCGCCATGGCCGCAAACGCGCCGATGATCGTGACGGGCACCGTGGTCGCTGGCACCAAGGTCGCGCGCCAGTCTTGCAGGAAGACAAGGATCACGATCAGAACCAGGACGCCCGCTATATAAAGTGTGTTGTAGACTTCGTTGATCGAAGCGTTCACAAAGTTTGTCGTGTTGAACGGTATGCTGTAGACAAGGCCCGGCGGAAAATTCTTCGCAAGCTCATCCATCTTGGCTTGCACCCTCTTCGCCGTTGACAGAGCATTCGCTCCAGGCAGCAAAGAGATGCCGATCCCCGCGGACGGGTAATTATCGACTCTGAAGCTCTGCGTATAAGTCTGCGCCCCAAGTTCGGCATAGCCGATGTTCTTGACGCGAACGACTTGGCCGCCGTCGGCGGCGGCTGCCTTCACGATAATATTTTCGAATTCTGAAGGGCTGTTGAAGCGGCCAGGAATGTTGACGGTGTATTCGAAGGCTTGGTTTTTGGGCGCCGGCGGCATGCCAATAGCGCCGGCGGTAACCTCCTGGCTTTGTTGCTGAATGGCAAGGACAACGTCGTTAGGCGTAAGGCCGAATGACTGGAGCAGGTCAGGGTTCATCCAGATGCGGATCGCATATTGCCCGGTGCCGAAGACGGTCACATTGCCGACGCCTGGCACGCGAGCGAGTTCGTTCTGAAGATTGATTACGCCGTAATTGGCGAGGAAAAGGCTGTCGTAACGTCCGTCGGGCGCCGACAGGTTCAGGAATTCCAATATAGCCGTCGACTGCTTCTGCACCGTCACGCCCTGTACCTGCACCGATGGAGGCAGTTGCGCCGTTGCATTCGCAACGCGGTTCTGCACCAGCACTTGGTCCATATCGGGGTCCGTGCCGATGGCGAAGGTGACGGTTAAAGAATAGGTGCCAGCGCTCGCGCTCGTTGACTGCATGTAGAGCATGCCGGCGACGCCGTTGACCTGCTGCTCGATGGGCAGGGCAATGGTATTCATGATGACTTCGGCGCTTGCGCCCGGATAGGTCGCCGTGACCGAGATTGTTGGCGGTACGACGTTCGGATATTGAGCTACGGGCAGCCGCAGATAAGCAACCGCGCCAATCACCACGATGATGATCGCTATGACATTGGAAAGGACCGGGCGCTCGATAAAAAATTTGGAAAACATGGTCAGCCTTGAACCCGGACTTTGCGCGGCGTGAGCGAGATGTTGCTCATTGCCCGGCCGCCGCCGTCATCATCGTGCGCTCTTCTGGATTCACTTTCTGCCCAGGGACGGCGCGCTGGATTCCGCTTGTGACCACCAAATCGTCCGGCGTCAGTCCGGACGCGACAACCTTGAGTCCGTCTTCGGTTTGGCCTGTCTTGATTTGCCGCTGCTCGACCGTGTTGTCTTTCCCAACCAGGAGCAGGTATTCGCCCTGCTGATTTTGGCCGAATGCGGTTTCATTCACCCAAAGCGAATTTTCGGTGCGCTTTATGGGAACGCGCACGCGCACAAACAAGCCCGGCAACAAAAATCCGTCCCTGTTGTCGAAAAGGGCTCGAAATCTCTAGAGTTCCGGTGGCGGGGTTCACCTGCGGCGCGATATAATTCACACGGCCACGATACGGGTAACCAGTGTCCGTCATAAGCCCGATTTCGACCGGTATATCGTGATAGTCCTTGTCAGGATGGCCTTCCGCTGCGCGCCTCTGTTTGTATGCGAGCACCACACTCTCGCTCACGGTGTAATAAACATAGATGGGCTGAATTTGGAGAATGGTGGCGAGGGTGGTTGGACCGGAGTAGCCGACGAGAGAGCCGATGTCAGCCATGTGCCTTGTTACAAGCCCGTCGAAGGGCGCCATGACCTGCGTGTATCCGAGATTGATGGTCGCCAATTGCACACTGGCTTTTGCGTTTTCCACTGAAGCGTTGGCCCGGTCGAGCGCTGCCTTGTCGTTGTCGGTCTGCTGCTGCGTGACTGCAAGATTTCCCTGCCGGCCCAAAGAGATGTCGCGCTGAAAGTTGGTCTGAGCATTGAGCGCGTCGGCTTGCGCCGAAACCAAACTGGCTTTCGCCTGCTCGAGTTGCGCCTCGTAGGTATTACGCTGAATTTCAAAGAGCAGCGTACCCTGCTTGACCCGGGCGCCGTCCTGATAATTGATTTTTTCGAGAAAGCCCTGCACACGGGCTTCCAAGTTGACGCTCGCGAGCGCCGACGTGTTGCCTGTGGCCTCAACGTATTCAATCGAGGGCCTTTGCGTCGGTTTGGCGACGATCACTTTCGGCGGAGGAGGCGCGACGAAAGTATTTTGCTGTGTGCAAGACGGCAGCACGGCGAGCGCAGCTAGCAGATATATAAACTTATAGTTAGACCGACGCATGCGCTTGGCCACTTCCTTGAAAATGGATACCCACTGGCGCCATTTGGCTCTCCACTTAGAAGCTGCCTAGCGTAGATCGAGTTCCGCGAAACCGGATAATTAGTGGATAGCAAATCATGCTGCTCGCCAATGTTGCGGAGGCTGAATCACGCGCTTTTGAACCGCCGCGATAGGCAGGCGCGTTCCTTCGGCTGAACGCATGGGGAACCTCATACGCCGGACCGAATATCACCAAGGGAGACGCTGCCCGCGAACACGTGCTTCCGAGCTTAAGTCTTTTAAGGCTGACTTTCCCGCCTCGGTTGCGGTGAACTCGGTTCAACTCGGCGGCGCCCCTTGAAGAACAGGCTTCAGCCTCATCGCGCCGCCACGGCTTGGCGCAGGTTTCGAGTGTGCCGCCAGTTTCGCTGACGTCATTGAGCGGATAAACGACTTTACCGGGTCGGCCCAAAACCGTCGTCTCGAAAACCGCCTCAACGCTCGTTGCCGAATCCGTCATCGCCGTTCCCCGCCAATCGAATCAGTTGTGGCTATCGTTCGGCGCTTCACCCCTTTGTCACGCACTTCTCCACCCGATTACCCTGCGGGAGAGGGGCTTTAGCCCGGAAATCATGCGATCGTTATTATTTACCTGGCCGCGCGCGGATCGCCGCTGGGCGGCGGCCTCCGTGGCCGGCGAGGAGACGCTCCTTCGCGAGACTATGGCCGAGTATCGCCATCAAACGCTCGGTTTGCGCGTCGTGCACTTGAAGCTCGCGCAAATGCAGCATTGTGTTGAGGACATATTCGATGTTCGCCCCCGCTGCCCCGACGCTCCGCCGAACAAGCCAAGCCTGAACTTCGAGTGGGAGACGCCCGGCATACTGCGAATGACGGCGGTCGACGAGGAAGCACAAAGCATTGACCGTTCGTGCGCTGCCATCGAGCAGCTTCACCGGCCGCATGGTGGCGTGATAGGTATTCGTAATGTTTTCGCGGCGTTTTAGATAGAGCCTCGTGTCTAGGACGCGCTGCTTGGCGACACGGAAGGCCATACCTTCGCATTGGCCCCCTTTGTCGAGGCCAAAGACCAGCCCTGGCGCCGATTTCGCTCCGCGATGCACCACCGAATAGATGCAAAGCGCCCGATGGCCGCCTTCCAGCAGCGCATGCGATGCTTCCTCATAAACAAAACCTGGCCGCCACATCAGCGAGCCATAAGCGAAGACCCATAAATCCAAGCGATTATCCCGAATTGGAGGCGAGTGCGTGCGGCAATGACGGCGATCCCCGTACGGCGTCCCGGCCTAAATTGTTTCCTTCCCTGCAGGCTTCCCGCCTGGGATTTTCCGGCCGAAGTCAGGCGCCGGCGTTTCCTGGCCGGCGTCGATGATGCCCCGGCGAATGGCGCGCGTTTTGGTGAAGGCGTCGAACAGCATGTCGCCATCGCCCCAGCGGATGGCGCGCTGCAAGGCGGCGAGGTCTTCGGTGAAGCGGCCCAGGATCTCGAGCACCGCCTCTTTATTATTCATGAAGATGTCGCGCCACATGGTGGGATCGGAGGCGGCGATGCGGGTGAAGTCGCGAAAGCCTGAGGCCGAGAACTTGATCACCTCCTTCTCGGTGACGCGCTCAAGGTCCGAGACGGTGCCGACAATGTTGTAGGCGATGAGATGCGGCACGTGCGAGGTGACCGCGAGCACAAGATCATGATGCTCCGGCGTCATGATCTCAACCTGGCTTCCGCAGGCTTCCCAGAACGCCTTCAGCTTGGCGACCGCTTGTTCATCGGCGCCCGGCAGCGGCGTTAAGATTGTCCAGCGTCCGTCGAAAAGTTCAGCGAAACCCAACTCGGGGCCGGAAAATTCGGTGCCGGCGATGGGGTGACCTGGAATGAAATGAACCCGGCCGGGCACATGGGGGCCGATATCGCGGACGACGGCGGTTTTGACTGAGCCCGCATCCGTGAGGATCGAGCCCTTTTCCAGGTGCGGTGCGATCTCCGCGGCGAGCGCGCCGAACGTGCCCACGGGGGTGCAAAGAACAACGAGGTCAGCCCCGCACACCGCATCGGACGCATGCTCGAACACCTCATCGGCAAGGCCGAGCCGCTGAACGGTGGCGCGCGTGGATTCGGACCGGGCGCACGCTGTAATCCGCGCCGCGAGATCGCCGCGTCGCATCGCGTGGCTCAGCGACGAGCCGATAAGCCCAACCCCGATCAGCGCAGCTTGTTGAAACATCGGTATTGTCATGAGGCGTTTAGTTAAAGGAGCATGGCGGGCGACACCAGAATTATTGCCGTGTCCCGGCCGAAATCTGATGTGTCCCTTATGGGCCGCCCCGGCGGGGGCCGATTAAAAAGGTCATGTGATTTATCCGGGTTGAAATTGAAAGCCGCCGAAGCGCCTCTCATGCATCGGGGAGCGAACCGCAAAGTTAATCATCTTAATTTTAGGCGTAATGGAACTATCCGGGCGCTCGCTTGTTGACTTCTCGGAAAATGCAGACGGAGCCCATGGAATATGGCGTTCTCTGCGGTCATCATGCGCCAAAATAAGGGGGGAAGTGATGCGTATGCTCGGGGGGTCAACACAACAATTACCATCCACGAAGCCGGCGCTTGCCGGAGGAGAGATGCAAGAGGAAACAACAAACCTCCCGGCGCCAGGCTCCAAGTTAAAAATGTCGATAGAGAAAAAAATAGAGAATATCTGGCTGGAGTTCGGAACAGCTAGGCTGGAGTTACAACGACTTTGTCTCTCATCTTCTGGAAGTTCTTGTCGTTCTTAATCACAGGGCTTTTCTGCCGAAGCTTAATCCACCTCAGCAAGCCTTCAAGAACCTTAATCTAGCTCGGCAAGCTCTGAAGAACAAAGCGACGGCTCCCTAAAAAAAATCGTGAGCCCTGCCAGTTCTGGTCACCCCTTTGGCGGCTCTTCAGGTTTTTAGCCTCGATCACGGCCTGAATTGGTTTGCGGGCGGCATTGGCAAATCCTTCGCGACCGCTCTATCTCGCCTCAACACGCAGCCGTTGAAGCAGGTCCGTGATCGGGTGATGCGCCCAGGCTTTGGTGACGAAATCGCGATGCTCTGTCTCTGGCGCGGTCGAAATGAATGTCACGCTTCCGCCGCGTAGCGGGCCCTTCAATTCGGTGCCGACGGCCACGTCCCGGCCCTTCAACATATCCGCAAGCTCGGCATTTCGAGCTCTGGTAGAGTTGGCGTAGGCGCTGAGAAAGAAAGCCTTGTCCCGCGACGAAATCCAGCTCGCGAAGGTGTCGATATCGCCGTAAAGCGCATCGAGCAGAACGATGCCGCGGACGCGAGACTTGACCCCGCCGCGGCGGATGCACGAGGCGGCTGTCGCATAACCGCCGCTGTAGGCCACGATGACGATGGGCATTTTGGCGAAGGTCGCTTTCGAGCGCGCGTCGCCGTGCGCCTTGGCGAGTTCCACGCTCGCCTCTTCAAGGAAACGCTTGAAGCCGCCTTGCTCCCAGAGCTTGCCTGCGCTTAAATCGGCGGCATCTATGGCGAGTTGCGGAGCTACCAGGACGGCGTTCACGCCAGCCTCGGACACTTGCTCCGGCACGTGCTGACGTTCAATCACATCGCGTTCCAGCGTGGCTCCGTGCCCGTGCAGGAAAACCACCATCAGCGCGGGCCGCCTCAGATCAAAACCCTGCGGGATATGGAGAAGCGTGCGGCTGTCGTTATAAGTACTATCTTCCCAATGGACTTCGCCGCTCGATGTCCGATGCCCGCGCCTTCCGCCATCGCTCACATCGAGGAATGGCCGGCCAGTGGCGGGAACTGCGCCATGATAGGGGAACGGCGCGTTTTGAAATTCGACGAGTTTCGTCTTTGTGTTTCTCAGAGGAGCGAGAGGCGGCTCGGATTTTATTGCCGATGCTTTTGTCACCAGCTTGACCGGGATAAGCGCTGCCTCAGGAACGATTGGGGCCCCGCTCGTGTTCACTTTTAGAAACGCTTGCTTGGCCATACGGTTCGGGCGGTCTTCACCGGCAAGAACGCTGGCGCTAGCCTCCTTGGACGCTTGCGCACTTTCATGAACGAACTCAACGGATTCGGCTTCGTTCCTGCAGCCGCAAACAAGGATCGCAAGGAGCGCTGCTAGAGGATAGCACAGGCTGGAGAAAACTCTTCAATTCACTGGCAGAGGCTGTTCCACAGGTGCTTGCACATCTACATTTACAGCGCCCAAGCTAGATCATCGCCGGGCGTTGAACTTGGGATAGAACGGAATCGTGACCACATGATGAGCCCGCCGCCTCGAAGTCTGGACGAAGGACTTTCTAAAGGTGTTTCACGTTAGATTATTTTTTGACCTCTCGTTTAGGCTAAGTTGCCATCAAGCAACTACTATAACATTAACCTCAGCCGGAATTGTTGAAGCGCCCGTCAGTTGATAAGAGCAGTTCATGAGCGATGCATCGGTAACCATGCAAGACACGACGACTGCCGCGACCGGGTTTGAGCAACGATTGCGCGACCTGACGAAAGTGTCGGCCGTGACCGCAACAGCGCTTGCGGTCGCCGATATGATTGGGACCGGCGTCTTTACCAGTCTCGGCTTTCAGGTCCGCGATATCCCCTCGCCCTTTTCGCTGCTCATGCTGTGGGTAGTGGGCGGGGTGGTCGCGTTGTGCGGGGCGCTCTCCTACGCTGAGCTTGCTGCGGCTTTCCCACGCTCCGGAGGCGAATACAATTTCCTATCCCGTGTTTTCCGCCCCGCGCTCGGCTTCATGGCTGGATGGATATCGGCGACCGTCGGTTTTGCGGCGCCCGTGGCGCTGGCCGCAATGGCCTTCGGCCAATATTTCGCCGGCGCCGTGCCGGGAGCCCCGGCTCTCGCGCTTGGGATCGGCATCACCTGGGCGGTGTCGCTGGTGCATCTTTCCGGCATCCGAGGCGGAAGCGCGCTGCAGAACATATCCACGTTCATCAAGCTCGGGCTGATAGCGGGTTTGATCGCCGCCGGGTTTCTTGCTGGCGAGCCTCAACCCATTTCCTTCTCGCCGTCGCCGGCCGATATCGGCTATTTGAGCGGCGCGCCATTTGCAATCAGCCTGGTTTTTGTACTCTATGCTTACTCAGGCTGGAATGCTGCGACCTATATCGCGGGTGAAATCAGGGATCCCGAGCGGAATTTGCCGCGCTCGATTTTAGCGGCCGTGTTGATCGTAACGGTCCTCTACGTCGCGCTGAACGCCGTGTTTCTTCGCGCTGCGCCGCTGAATGAGCTGGCGGGGCAGCTCGATGTAGGGCTCATCGCCGGCCGCCACATCTTTGGCGATGCTGGAGGACGCATTGTGGCCGCCCTGATCTGCATCGGGCTCATTTCCTCAATAAGCGCTATGATGTGGGTCGGTCCGCGCGTCATTATGGTGATGGGCGAGGACAATCCCTTGCTGAAGGTGTTCGCCAGAACTGCGAAGAACGGCGTGCCGGCCCATGCAATGCTGTTTCAGCTTATTGTCGTGACCGCGCTGTTGCTAACCCAGAGCTTCGAAACCGTGCTCGATTTTATCCAATTCAGCCTGACGTTCTGTTCGTTTCTGACGGTCTTAGGAGTCATCGTGCTGCGCTACCGGCAGCCAAACTTGCTCAGACCTTATCGCGCCTGGGGATACCCGCTCACGCCCATTATCTTTCTCGCGGTCACCGGCTTTGTGCTCGCTCACCTCGTTGTCGAGCGTCCCTTTCAGTCTTTAGCGAGCCTTTGCACAATGCTGGCTGGGCTTTTGATCTATGCGGTATCGGCGCGGCTCTCAGTAAGGAACTAGCATATATGATGAAAATGAACGCGTTTCTGCGATCTTTCTTTCTGTGCGCGGCTTTGCTCTTGGCGGCGCCCGGAGTGGTTCGCGCCGCGGATGGCCAAACTTCCGACGATATCGCCCATTTCCTGGCCGGTTTGCCGCCCTCGGCGAATTCGCCGCTAGCCTCCATGACAGACGAGGCGGCCTGGAAAAAGCACGCGGAAATATTCAACGCGGACTGGACGTCGCTGGAAGACCATCAATTGGCGAATGTGCGCGCTTGGTCGGCGGCGAATATCAAGCAATCGCAGCCCGTGCTTTTCTATATGTTCAGTGGCCCGGACTATCTTTATGCGAACGCCTTCTTCCCGCACGCCAAGACCATCATAATGAGCGGGCTTGAACTCACGGGCAACATCCCGGAGCTGAGCGACATTACCTCGCGTTCTGTGAACACTGAGCTTAACGGCATTCGTGGCGCGCTCGGCAATCTTTTTAAGCACAGCTATTTCATTACGAGCCAGATGGGTTCGCAGCTGTCCCGCGGACGGCTTTCCGGCACACTACCGATTATTTACGTGTTTCTCGCGCGGTCGGGGAAGACGATCCGCGATGTGAGCCTGGTGGCGATCGACAAAGAGGGGAAAGTCCATCCGCAGGATGAGCCGGGGTTCGAGGCTACCGCCAAGGGCGTGAAAATCGTTTTCGCCGGCAACGACGGAGAGGAGCAGACGCTTTATTATTTCCAGACCGATCTCTCAGACAAAGGCGTTCCGAACAGCGGTTTCCTAAAGTTCTGCGAAGGCTTCGGAACCGGCGACAGCTTCGTGAAAAGCGCGTCCTACCTTCTGCACAATCCCGGCTTTTCGGATGTCCGGGATTTTCTGCTGAAGAATACGGTGTCGCTTGTTCAGGATGACACCGGCATTCCTGTCAAGTACCTCAGCGCGACGGACTGGCAGCTTCACCCTTTCGGCACCTATCTGGCGCCTATCCGGCAATTCCGCCACGCGCAGCAGCCGAAGCTCGTCGAACTATTCAAGAAAAGCAGCGAAGGCCCGCTGAATTTCACCGTCGGCTACCATTGGGGCAAGCCGTCAAATCTTCTGCTCGCGGTGAAGGAGCCGAAGACGCAATAATGCCCATAGCTTTTCCGTGAAGCCGTCTCGGCGCCGTTGGCGTTATGCGTGTTTCCAACCTACATATGTAGTCGTTGAGAGCGCAAACGCCAGCGAAGCCAAATGACGGGTAAGCCGTTTCGCAAAATCCTTATCGCCAACCGGGGCGAGATAGCGTGCCGCATTGGACGCACCGCCAAGGCTATGGGCTACCGGACTGTGGCGGTTTTCTCGGATGCCGACGCCAACAGCTTAGCGGCCCGGAGCGCTGATGAGGCAGTTCGGATCGGGGCCAGCGCACCGCAAGAAAGCTACCTTAAGATTTCAGCGATTCTGGACGCTGCGCGGAGAACGGCCGCCGATGCGATCCATCCCGGCTACGGCTTTCTCGCCGAGAACGCCGATTTCGCAGAAGCCTGCGAGCGCGAGGGGATCGTTTTCATCGGTCCGCCCGCCGATGTGATCCGGAAGATGGGCGACAAGGCCGCGGCGAAAGCCCTGATGCAAGCGGCAGGCGTCCCTTGCGTGCCCGGCTATTTTGGCGACGATCAGTCTGACAGGCGGCTTGCGCTGGAGGCCGGAAAGCTTGGCTTCCCGCTCCTCATCAAAGCCGTGGGCGGTGGGGGCGGCAGGGGGATCCGTGCGGTTGGCGCACTCACCGAGTTGCCCGAACAGCTTGGGGCGGCGCGGCGGGAGGCGAAAGCTGCGTTCGGGGATGACAGGCTCATGCTTGAGCGGCTGATCGGCCATCCGCGTCATCTGGAAGTGCAGGTTTTCGGCGACGCCGGTGGCAACGTTGTCCACCTTTACGAGCGCGATTGCACGGCGCAGCGCCGCCGGCAAAAAATCATCGAGGAAGCGCCATGCCCCGTCTTAACGCCTGCGCTTCGCGAAAAATTGACCGGCTATGCGGTCGAGGCGGCGCGCGCTGTTCGATACCGGAACGCGGGAACGGTAGAGTTCATTGCGGACGCAGACCTGAACATTTATTTTCTGGAGATGAATACGCGCCTGCAGGTGGAGCATCCCGTGACCGAGATGGTCACAGGGCTCGATCTCGTGGAGTGGCAGCTGCGCGTGGCGGCAGGCGAGCCGCTTCCCTTGAGGCAGGATCAGATTTCGGTTTCTGGCCATGCCATCGAGGTGCGGCTCTGCGCAGAAGACCCTTACGACGGCTTCAGACCTCGGACGGGCACAGTGCTTCGCGCGCCTCGCTCGCGGGACGGCGTCCGTGTCAACTCGGGGATCGAGGAAGGCAGCGTGGTTTCGCCGTTCTACAACTCCATGGCTGCCAAAGTCATCGCGTGGGGCTGCAATCGAGCAGAGGCCGCGCGCGGCTCGTGCGTGCGCTCGAGGATGATCCCCTTCTTGGCTTTCCAACCAACCAGCAGTTTCTTGTCCAGTTGCTGCGCAGCGATGAGTTCCAGCAGTCGGCGCTTGCCACAAACACGCTCGATGCATGGATGGAGGCGAAAGCGCCTCTTTCGCGCGGCCCAGGCCCGCGCACGAGATTTGGGCGCTTGCGGCGGCGCTTCATGCCGGGCAAGGGAGTGTTGGGGATTGGTTCTGGTCCGGCAACGCGTTCGAGTTCTCCCTCGATCTTGCTTGCGGTGAAGAACAGAAAAAGCTGCGCTATAGCCGCTCGCGCCAGGGCGCAGTCGCGGTTTCCTTCGATGGCGGCCAAGCGGAAGTCGCTCTGATCGACGCTCCCCTCCTCCCTGACATCGTGTTCGAGGCCTCAGGCGTACGCCGGCGCGCCATCGGGATTTGGAGCGGCGGCGAACTTCATTTGAGCGCCGCTGGAGCGTCATTTGTGTTCAGGGAGGCGAGCCGCCATCACGCGGACGGCGATGCCGGCGCTGGAGGCAGAATTATAGCGCCGGTTTCGGGGCTTGTGATCAAAGTTTGTGTCGAGGCGGGGCAAAGGGTTGAAGCCGGGCAGACGCTTGCGCTCATCGAAGCCATGAAAATGGAGACGCGCGTCAGCGCCCCTCACGCTGGCCGGGTCACGGCGGCGCATGTGGCGGCGGGAGCGCAGGTGGCAAATTCGGCGCTTCTCTTCGAGATCGAAAAGCTGGAGGGGCCTGCCGATGTCTAAGGCGATCCTGACATGCGCCTTGAACGGCGTTTTGACCGATCCCAAGCAGCATCCAATGGTTCCGGTGTCGCCGCTAAAGATGGCGCAATCGGCGCGGGAGGCGTTCGAAGCGGGAGCGGCCATCATCCACGTGCATTTCCGGTCCCAGGCGCCTGGCATGGGGCATTTGCCAAGCTGGGAGCCGGACGTCGCCGCCGAAGCTGTTGGCGCGATACGGGCCGCTTGTCCAGGCGTCATCATCAATCAGACAACCGGGGTGATCGGGCCGGACATTTCCGGCCCTGCGGCTTGCCTTAAGCGCACGCGGCCGGAAATCGCGGCATGCAACGCGGGAAGCCTAAACTACCTGAAGCTGAGAGCTGATGGCCACTGGGCTTGGCCGCCCATGCTGTTCGATAATCCGGTCTCAAAGGTGCAGGTCTTTCTCGACGCGATGTCCGAAAGCGGCTCCCGGCCTGAATTCGAATGTTTCGATGTGGGCATCGTCCGCTCCGTGGGTCTGTATGTCGAAAACGGCATGACGGCGAGCGCGCAGTACAATTTCGTGATGGGCGTCGCGTCGGGCATGCCTGTCGACGCCGGTCTCCTCGAAATCCTGTTGAAATACCGGCGTAAAAGCGCGCCATGGCAGACGACGCTGATCGGAAGAACTGAGATTTGGCCGGTCCACCATCGCGCCGCCGAGCTTGGAGGGATGTTGCGGACCGGTCTGGAAGACACATTTTATCTGCCAAGCGGCGAGAAAGCCGCAAGCAACGGCGCGCTCATCGAGGCCTTAGCCGGATGCGCGCGCAACGCCGGACGCGAAATTGCGTCGCCGGCGGAAGCAAGAGCAATGCTTAACCTGGGAGGATCGAGCGCATGGGGAGGAAGGCGCCGCTGGAGGCTAACGGAGGTCAGCCCTTGGTCTTGCCGCCTCAGCGCTTCTTGGATACAGCGGCGCGCAGGGGGGATGCGCCAGCCTATTATGTGCGCGGCAATCGGGGCTGGCAGCCAACGTCCTGGAGCGCCTACCGTGACGAGGTACGGCAGGCGGCCCGCGCGCTCGTGGCGTTGGGCGTAAAACGGGGCGACGCCGTCGCGGTGCTCGGCTACAACAAGCCTGAGTGGGTTGTGATGGATTTAGCCGCGATGATGGTCGGAGCGTCCGTTGCGGGCATTTACTTCACGTCGTCCGCGCAGGATGCGGCTTACATCATCAACCACTCGCAATGCGAGATCGTGTTAGCCGAGAAGGAGGAGCATTTCCAGCGAATCGCAAAGGAGCGCGCGCAGCTCAATGTGCTTCGCCATGTGGTCATGATGAATGGCGCCTCGGCCGATGACCCGCTGCAGATGACGTGGGAGAGGTTTTTGTCGTATGGCGAGGCCCGATTCGATCCTGAGATCGAGCGGCGTTTGCAGGCCATTCAGCCAAGCGATATTGGATGCCTCATCTATACGTCGGGCACGACCGGGCCGCCGAAGGCGGTGCAGCTCAGCCATGGGGCGCTGACCGCGACCGCCGGCCTTATCCAAAAGCTTTGGGATGTGTCCGAGCGCGACTGCGCGATTTCTTATCTCCCGCTCGCCCATATCGCAGAGCGGATGATCACCGTGCATTTTCCGATCACTGTTGGAAACGCCATTTATTTTGCGCGCGATATCCAGCAACTCGGCCAGCATCTCGTCGAGGTGCGGCCCCATCTCTTTTTTGGGGTGCCACGCGTTTTCGAGAAAATCGCTTCGGCTGCGCAGCTGCGGATTGCGAACGCGAAGGGTATCAAGGGGAAAGTCGCGCGCTGGGCTGTGCGGACAGGCCAAGAGTGGAACAGGAAGATGCAGGCGGGGGAGCGTCCGGGGGCAAAGACAGCGTTTGCCAAGGCGGTCGCTTCGCAGCTCGTTTATAACAAGGCCAAACGCGCTATGGGTTTCGACCGTCTGCGCTACGTGGCTTGCGGCGCTGCGCCGATACCGGAGGAGACTTTACGCTTTTTGAACGCGCTCGACATTCCGGTCCGGGAGCTTTGGGGAATGTCGGAAACGTGCGGGGCAGGGACAACAAACATTGAGGGCGCGACGAAGGTCGGATCGGTGGGCAAGCCACATCCTGGACTTGAGCTGAAGATCAGCCCGGAAGGGGAAATCCTTGTCAGAGGCCCATACATTTTCTCAGGCTACGCCAGGGATCCCGAAGCGACCAAGAGAACGCTTGCCGGTGGCTGGCTGCACACCGGCGATCTGGGCCGCGTGGACGAAGACGGGTTTGTGTATATCACCGGGCGCAAGAAGGACATCATCATCACATCCGGCGGCAAAAACATAGCTCCCGCGAACCTGGAGATGGACCTTGTGGCTTTGCCTCTCGTCGAGCATGCGATCGTTTGCGGGGAGCGCCGCCCGTATCTTTGCGCTTTGATCACGCTGAATGCAGGGGCAGTCGCTCAGTTCGCTACGGAGCGCGGTTTGAGCGGCGGCGATCCCCGTCTCAAGGAGGCGATCCGTGCGGAGTTGCAGGTGGGCATCGACGCGATCAATGCGCGGCGCGCTCGCGTCGAGAACATCCGGCGTTTTGTGATTTTGCCACAGCCGCTTTCAATCGATAGCGGCGATCTCACACCCACAATGAAGGTGAAGCGATCGGCAGTGATAAGCAGGCTTGAGCCCGTCATCGATGAACTCTATGAGCGGAGTATGGACGCGGCTTAACTCGCATTTATGCTTGACAGAGCCGCGCGCACATCCTCCCAAACCCCGCGGCCGGCAGGGAAGACGCTTGGCGCTAGGAGTTGGCGAGATCTGTGGACGGAGCCGGTAGCGCGATAGGCGCTGCCCACTACTCCGTTTTCACCAAACGGTTAAGCCCGTCGATGCTTTCTTGCAGATCCGGCTGAAGCGCGAGCGCGGTGCGAAAATCAAGAATAGCCTGCTGTTTCCGCCCCGCTGCCTCCAGAATTTGCGCGCGCTCATTCAAGTAATATGCGTCTGCGGGACGCGACTCGACGGCCTTCTCAATCAGAGGCAGCGCTTCGGCCGTGCGTCCGAGCTTGAAAAGAGCCCACGCCTTGGCTCTCATCGCGCGCTCATTTTTCGGGTCAAACGCAAGCGCCTTTTCGTAGTCGGCAACCGCCGCAGCCATTTGCGTTCTCGAAAAAGAGCATTGTCCGCGCAGGAAGTAAGCCTCGCCGAAATCCGGCTGCATCTTTATCACGGTGTTCGCATCCGCCATCGCCTTATCGGTATTATCAAGCGACAGCCAAACATAACCGCGTAGCAGGTACCCGTCCGCGTTGCCCGGCTCCATCTCGATGACGGTCTGGGCGGCCTTCAACGCCTCCTGCGACTGTCCGCTCGTAACTTGGTTCCATCCTTGCTGGAGAGTTGTTCTTACATAATCAGGAGGCGTATTCTGATTTGTGTCCCTCGCATTTTGCTTGGGCAGGATTTTGCGCCCGGGATCGAGGCGTAGCGCCTCCGCCATGTCCTGCGCAGCCTTATCCTCATTCTTCAACCCGGTGTAAGAGGACGCGCGATAATAAAAGCAGAGGGCATCTCTAGGATCGAGTTCGATGCAGCGCGCAAACTGCTTAAGCGCGCTGTCGAACTGTTTAAGATTTAAGTAATAGATACCCTTTGCGTAGCGAGGCTCCGTTGAATTCGGCGTCGATAAGTATGACGCGATCCAAATCCAGAAAAGTGGCTGTATAATCATGGCGCTCGAACTCAATGCGAGCGCGCCATTGGAGCGCCAGCGTCTGGTTTGGCGCTTTGGCGAGAGCTTTGTTAAATTCCGCGAGCGCCTCATCGAGCGCGCCATTTTGAAACAGCTCTGCTCCGCGTTGGGTATTTGCCTGAGCTTCCGCGATGAGTTCCGCCGATGGTCCGGTCGAAGCGGCGACGCCGGGCTGATCTTTTTTCGCTTTCGCAAGTCCTATCGCGGGGAGTAGCCTGCCTTCCTCCGCAAACTGCAACGACATCGCTGCCGCCACGGCTGCGTACCGGGCCTTAGCCGCGTGACTGTAGCTGATTGAGAACCCTTTTAAGCCCTTCGCAGACGTCCTCATCATGACAAGAAAGTCGCTGCTGCCTTCGCTGCCCCTCACCAGCAGCCAGTCTTTCAGGAGCTGGGAGGTCTCGGCTGTGCGATTTGGTATTTTCTGCAGTTTTTCGAAAACCTGGCCAAGCGTTCGTCCATCGTTGTAGGAGAGGACAACAATGGAGAAGGCGTTGTCGCTGCTGGTCCATTGCGGTCCCCATTTAGAGACCGCGGGATGATCGGGGTTTTTCAGCAGAGCCAGCGGCAGCCCTAATCTGATCTCCTGCGCCGCCAAATTGACGGCCGCAAAGCCTGCCGCCTTTTTTTTGCCAGCTCCCAACGCAACCAGCCGCTTGTAGTCCTGAAGCGAAAGACGAGCGCCAGTGGCGGCCTTTTCGCCTCTGAACTTTTGCAGCCCTTCCTCGATATGCTTCTTGAGGTCGCTGGCGATGCTCGCCTCGTAATATCCGGACCAGATCAGGGCTTCGAGAACCTGCTTCGCGCATGTCTCGTCGCCAAGATCGATCGGGTCCGCCAATTCGCAAGCTTGGGCGGGCGCGGCCAGGGCTATTGTGGCGGCAAAGAGAAACTCACAAACAAGCTTGAGCACACTCGCGGTTTTCATGGCGGCCAGACCCGATTCGAAACTACTGTTGTGGTTTTGGCCCAGGGTCGAGAGCGCCAGACGAAACGAATTGTGTGGGGCAATTGCCGGCCTGATGCTGGCATGCTGCTTTGTAAAGATCTAGCACCTCTTGAGTGAACACGGAACTGCCCTGGATCTTCACATCCGCGTCTTTGGGGCCATAAGAAGTCACTCCAACGATGAGGTTTGCGCCCTGCACCTCTTCTCCCACCGAGACGGCCCCGAAATTTTGGATGATGGGGCCGCCACTCGATCCGCCATTCATGTCCGATCCGTAGATGACGCTGAACTCGCTATCCGCTCCCACGCTTTGGGAATCGACCTGATGCATCTCCTCGCCCTGGTCGAAGGCGATCGGGTAACCGAGCCTCTTGGTGTGATTAGGCCAGTTGCCGGGCGCCGCAATTCCAAGCCATCCGGTTTGATTGCCAATTTTGAGGACCCCGGCTTTCGATCGGAGATCGCGCATCTCCAAGATAGCGAAGTCTGCTTGATTGGGAAAAGTCTCGCCGCCGGAGCTGGACCACTCCGCCGTCGTCGTCACCCAGGAGAAAGTCCAGACTCCCAAAGGCGCCTCTCCATAAGAGTAAGCGGGGACGAACAGAAAATCTTTGTGGAAACCCTCCGCCCCGCCGGTTCCCGAGTGGACGCAATGGCCTGCGGTCAAAATCAGACGCGGCGCGATGACCGTGGCCGAGCAAAGCCACTGCTTTCCGTCTGCTTTCTTGAAGAAAAGCTTGCCGACCGTCCGGTACGGATAGGTGAGCCGGGCTTCTTGGGGAACAAGCCGCGAGCTGCTGAAGGGCGCCTGCGCCGTACCCGCTTGGTGAGGGACCATTTTTTGCCCTTCGCCACCCCGGCGCGTGCCGATACTCTCAGGTTCGCCCTTCGGAAATAGGCGCGTCTTGAGTTCCGGTACGTCTTCGGCGGCGCTTGGAGGAAGCTCACCCTGTTCGACGGCTTGTCTGCCGGGAATAACAGATGTGGGCCTGCGGCTCGCAGGGGGCGCTTCACTTGGCGCTGACGCCTTTGGCAAAGGCAAAGGGACAGCTTCTTTAAGCTCTTTTTCGGTCCAAGACGGGCGCCCAGCTCTATCTACTGGGGCTGGATTTTCAAAGGAGAGGAAATTTTGATCTCCCGCCCAAGCACCGCCTGCCCAAACTCCTATCGCAATGCAGGAAAGGAGCGAACGGCTTACACGACATTTTCGATCAAGCATTGGACCGCGTTTCCCTAATCGTCAATCAAACATCGAAGATACCAAACTTTTCTAGATATAAGCTGGAGCTAACCCTTTTTCCAGCGTGAAACTTTTCGTGCGAACGGCCGCCGCTTGCGATTCTGCGCGCGCGACGGCAAAGTGATTTACGTTTTCACCACCGCGGCCGTCTGCCCGAAAAGGACCTTTTTCGCCTCTTCGCTCATCGTGGGCTGGGTGTTGATCTCCTTGCCGCGCTCATAGGCCCTGATCGTAGCCGGGCGCGCCGCAATCTCCTCGAACCAGCGCTTGAGGTGCGGAAAATCGTCGAGGTTCTGGCCCTGACGCTCATAGGGGACAATCCAGGGATATGCCGCCATGTCGGCGATGGAATAGTCTCCCGCCACAAACGCCCGATCAGCCAATCGCTTGTTCAATACGCCATATAGCCGGTTCGTCTCCCTCACATAGCGCTCGATCGCGTAGGGGATTTTTTCCGGCGCATACTGGCTGAAATGATGGTTCTGACCGGCCATCGGGCCAAGTCCGCCCATCTGCCAGAACAGCCATTGCAGTACCTCGACGCGCCCGCGCAGATCGGAGGGGATGAAGCGGCCGATTTTCTCTGCAAGGTAAAGAAGGATTGCGCCGGATTGAAAACGGAAATCGGCGCGCCGCCGCCTTGCGGTTCGCGGTCGATGATGGCCGGCATGCGATTGTTCGGCGAGATGGCGAGAAAATCCGGCTTGAACTGCTCGCCCGCGCCAATGTTCACAGGCACGATCGTATAGGGGATCCCGGTTTCTTCCAGAAACATCGTGATCTTGTGGCCATTGGGCGTGGTCCAATAATACAGCTCTATCATGAGGGCTCCCTTTTCAACGTTCCGGACAGATCAAGACCTCGAAGGGCTGGAGCCGCCGCAGCCTCCAGCATGGCGCGATCGGGGCAGCAGCGCGCAAGCACGCGCAGGCCCATAAGCACAGAAAGTAGATGCGCCGCGTAAAGGTCCGCGTCTATCGCGAGCGCGCTCTCTCCCTTCGCTTGCGCAGCCTCGATGTGGTGGGCGAAGAAGCCCTTAAGCTCCAGCAGATAGGCCGAAATCATAGCCGCAAGCGCGGCGTCGTGGGGCGCAACCTCCAGGGCGGAGTTGACGAGAAAGCAGCCCTTCCTGTCGACGTCGCCGATCGACCTTCCGATCACGCCTTCGAAGAAAAGCTTGATAGCGCCCAGTCCGCTGGTCCCGGCCTCGATGCGCGCGATGCGCTCGCGCATGGATCGATTGCAATAGTGATCGAGCGCCGCCTCGAACAGCGCTCGCTTGCCGCCATAGGCGTTGTAAAGGCTGGCGCCGGCGATGCCCATGCTCCCGCTCAAATCCCGAACGGACGTCGCCTCATAACCGCGCGCCCAAAAGCACGCCGCAGCGGCTTCCAGCGCCTTCTCCTCGTCGAACTCGCGGGGACGGGCCACAACTTTCCTTTCAATCCGTATACGGCAGGCGATCTTCACCACAAATTTAGAACGTACGCTACAAAATTGTTGGAGCGCCGCTGGCGGCCTGCTAAATCAATGGGATCATGCGATGTGCTGGAGGCGCCCGATGTTGAAGTTTTATTTTAATGGCTCGCCCAATCCCACAAAGGTCGCGCTTTTCCTCGAAGAAGCGGAACTGCCCTATGAGGCGGTCCCTGTCGACACGCGGCGCGGCCAGCAATTCGACCCAGGATTCCTCTTGCTGAACCCAAACGGCAAGGTTCCGGTGATCGTCGACGATGGCGTCCCGATCTTCGACAGCAACGCGATCCTGCTTTATCTCGCTGAGAAAACAGGGAAATTTCTGCCACAAAACACGCTGGCGGCGCGCGGCGAGCTGTTGTCCTGGATGATGTTCGTGGCGACGGGCGTTGGGCCATTCTCAGGGCAGGCCGTTCATTTCAAACATTTTGCGCCAGAGGAGGTTCCCTACGCGCGGACACGCTACCTTTATGAGGCGGAGCGCCATTTCGGCATTCTCGACGCGCGGCTTAAAGAGCGCCGTCACCTCGTCAGCTATAGCTACACCATCGCCGACATGAGCCTTTGGGGCTGGTCGCGGATGGTCCCCTTCATCCTCGGCGAGGAGGCGTGGAGCAAGTTCCCGCATCTGAAACGGCATCACGATGAGATCGCTAAAAGGCCCGCGGCGATCCGCGCCGTGGCGCTCCGGGACAGTTATCCATTCAAGACCGAGATGGACGAAGAGGCGCGCGGCCAGATGTTCAAGCACCTCGCGGGTGCGCCTGCCACATCATAGGCTCGCCTTGCCGCTGCCGTTCGGGCGCCGCGCGTTGGCAACGTCGCCGCCAAATCTAAGGCGAATTAGGAGGTCGCCGTCGCGGCGGTCTCCTCTTGGATGCGCGAAGCTGGCCTCAGAGCGCGCCCGGAAAAGGGTGAAGCGGTTTTCCGGCAAGACGCACGGCAAAAGCGGATAGGCGCTAGAAGGGGCGGCCCTTCAGGAGCGCCTCGACTTCCCCGACGGCCCGCTCCTTACTGAGACCGTACCGGGTTTGCAGCTGGGACACCAAAGCATCCTTGCCCGCGAGGGCGTTCACGTCTTTCACCGTGAATTTTCCCCATTTGGTCCGAAATCTCATTCACAATAGTTTTCCTGTTTTCCGGCGCGTCATCAGTTTTCTGCGTTGATTCATGCGGCATATATTTTCTCCTTAGAAATTTCCATATGATCATCGATTGCAATAATTACAACGCGAAACAAATTTCACTTTTTCAATACATGCAGATTTACTTGGTCCGTATCGGCATAACGGGGTGTTCTCCACTATATATTTTGAGACGAAAGTTAATATGCGCCGGAGCCGCGTCAGCTCCCCCTCGCCCCAGCAGGTCGCGCCTATTGCAACGGCGTCTCTTCTCCCCTCGCGGGAGAAGGACAGGATGAGGGGAACCACCCGTCAGATATTCGGCGGCTGGAATCAAACGCCCTTGACATAATCGAGCAAGGCTTCGGCGAGGTGATCGAATAACAGGCGGACGCGCCGGGTGGTCTTCAGGTTTTCGTGCATCGCAAGCCATATCTCGAGTTCGAACATCAGTTCATTGGCAAGAACCGGAACGAGATTTGGATCATTGCGAGCCACATTGAGCTGACACCCGCCAATTCCGGCGCCCGCTCGCAAGGCCGCCAGCTGCCCCAGATCGCTATCGCACCGGAAGCCGAACATCTCGCGCCGGATGTGCGCGCTGGCAGATCCCACAGACCGGAACGAATGATCGTCACTGTCAAACCCAATCCAGCAATGGCGTAACAGGTCTTCTTGCGTCTCCGGAAGGCCGTGAATTTCGGCATAGCTCCGATGCGCGAACAGTCCGATCTTGATTTTGCCAAGCCGGCGGGCGAGCAGCGCTTGTTGCGTAGGGCGGCCCATCCGCACTGCGATATCGGCTTCGCGGCGCAGCATGTCCTGATTTCGGTTTGAAAGCACGAGTTCCAGGTCGATCGCTCTATGTTGAGCCCGGAACGCCGCAAGCATGGGCGGCAGCACCTCGCAGCCAACGAGTTCGCTTGCGGTGAGGCGCACCGTCCCGCGTGGCGTGTCCGCGTCGCCGGACGCGGCTCGAAGCAGGGCCGCCGCCGCCGAAGCCATAGCCTCTGCATGGGGAAGCATATCCTCTGCGGCTGATGTTGGAATCAGCCCGCGTGGCGATCGCGAAAAGAGCGCGAGCCCGAGCGCCCCTTCAAGCATCTGAACATGGCGGCTGACGGTCGGTTGGCTAAGCCCCAGCCGATTGGCGGCGGCGCTCAAGCTCCGAGTGCGCATCACTTCGGCAAAAGTCCGGTAGAGTTCCCACCCTGGCTGCGCGTTGCTCATGCAAATATGAATAGCGACTCCGCACAAATATGCAATTTCGCTGGGAGGGCGGCTGGCATATTTATCGAAGCATGTTCAGTTTCAGGAGCAACGAATATGGCGCAACTTTTGGGAAACGGACGGCGCCGCGCGCTCGTCATCGGCGCGACCGGCGGCATCGGCGGCGAGGTGGCCAAATCTCTGATCGCACGGGGCTGGGCCGTGCGCGCTTTGAGCCGCAACTTGGACGCAGCCAAGCGCCAAACCGCCTGGATCGGCGAAGTGGAATGGATCGCGGGCGACGCCATGACCGAGGCCGATGTCATTGGAGCCGCACAAGGGACATCCTTGATATTTCACGGCGCCAATCCGCCCAAATATCGCGATTGGCGAGGGCTCGCCATTCCGATGTTGAAGGCCTCGACCGCCGCCGCCCGTTCCAGCGGCGCACGCCTCGTTTTCCCCGGAAACATCTACAATTTCGGGCCGGACGCTTGGCCGATCCTGAGCGAGACCTCGCCGCAGAATCCGTGCTCGCGCAAAGGCGCCGTGCGTGTCGAGATGGAAGGCCACTTGCGCTCCGCCGCCGATGAAGGGGTGCGCTCGCTGGTGGTGCGGGCCGGCGACTTCTTCGGCGCGCATCAGCCGAGTTCTTGGCTGAAAGACGCCATGATCAAGCCAGGCGAACCCCTTCGCTCCGTGCTCTATCCCGGCGATCCTAATGTTGGCCACGCCTGGGCCTACCTGCCCGATTTTGCGCAAGCGATTGTCCGATTGGCTGAAATCGAACAGACATTGCCGCCATTCGACGTGTTTCACTTCGGAGGCTACTGGATTGAGCCTGGCGCCGGCATAGCCAAAGCGATCGGGCGTGTGGCTGCCCAGCCCTATATCAAAATCCGATCCGCGCCATGGCTGTTGTTCAGGCTAGCGGCGCCCTTCTCCCCGTTCCTGCGCGAATTGCTGGAAATGCGCTACCTGTGGCGTAACCCGATCAAGCTCGATAACCGCAAGCTCGTGGCGCTAATCGGCGATGAACCCCACCGGCCACTTGAGGAGGCGCTGCACGATGTGCTGGCGGCGTTCGGCTGTTTGACAGAGCCTAGTCTTGGCGCAGACCGCGCAAACCTGGAGGCTGCACGGTCATGATCGGCAACGAGCCAAACCTTGTCTACCTGCTTGGCTTTGTCACAGTGCTTTTTTTGTGCGGCTTCTGGCTGTTGCCCGGCGGCGTCCTGGCCTTGCGGCGCCGGGCAGGAGAGATGCAGGCGGACGTGCGGTTGGGCTACACGCCGGCTACCTTGTATCGGCTCTTAAAGGCTTATGGTCCGGAGGGCCGCGCCTCGTTCAAGCGCATGCTGCTGGCGGACATGGTGTTTCCCGCTGTTTACGGCGCATTCCTTGTCGCCTTGGCGGATCTCGCCGCGGCCTCAGGTCCCCTTGCGATCAAAGCGGCTTTCGTCGCCCGTGCGGCTTCGATCTCCGCCGCCGGATGGGATTACATTGAAAACGGGTTGTTATTATTTGTCCTGCATCGCTTTCCCGCCCGGCAATCAAGGGCCGCTCGTCTGGCAGGTCTAAGTACAAGCGCAAAAATGCTGAGCTTTATGATCGCGCTTGGCGCATTGGCGGCAGCCTATCTCCGAAGCGGCCAATGAGCTTGGCTGACGGCAAGGTAATGACCTGTTCACTCCCATCAGGCATTATGCCGCACAGCCTAAGGTAGAGGATACTGCCATGCTCGCGCGCCTAAAAATCACCACCCGCATCAATCTTGCTCTCATCTTGGCCTTGCTTGGCATTGCGTTGATTGTGGCGATCGGGTTTTCCGTTTTGCGCGCGCAGATGATGGAGGAGCGGCAGAAGCAGCTACAAAATATCGTTGAGCTGGCGGTTACAGCCGCTCGCGATAATATGATGGCCGCTGGCGGTCCAACGACCGAGGCAGGGCGCAAGGCTCTCTTCTCGGCCCTCCAATCTTCTCATTTCGGAAGTGAAAAGCAGGCGAATTATATTTTTGCTTATGACTACAACGGCGTTGTTAAGGTTCTGAACGATCGATCGAAAATCGGGCAGAACCGCTTCGAAAACGTCGACTCGAACGGCTACAAGTGGGTCCAAGGATTTATCAGCGCCGCCAAGGACCCCTCAGGAGGAGGATTTGTCCACTACATGTATGAGAAGGGCGTCGGCGGCGCCGTTACCCCAAAGATTTCATACATAAAAAATATTCCTGAAGTCGAAGCTCTGGCTGGCATGGGCGTTTACCTGGACGACATGGACGCCGCATTCTTCGACAGGCTCTTTCAAGTCGTTTGGCGTGACGATCGTCTTCTCCTCGTCGCTTTCGCTGTGCTCGTTCTGGTCAGCGTTCTTATCGGCTTCTCGCTTATCCGCTCCATAAGAACTGGCCTCGCAGCAGCCTATTGTGCTGTCGATGCGGTGGCGCGGGGGGAATTTTCGGCTTCGGCCGATCAAGGGCGCCGGGATGAGATCGGGCAATTGCTCAACCGGGCCGCGGATATGACGAAGGTTTTGAAGTCCTTCGCATCCGAGCAGTTGGAGGTTGCGCGTCAGCACAACCAGGAAGGCCAGATTGGCAGAACAATCGATGTCTCGAAATTCCACGGCGCCTATCGTGACATGGCGCAAAACCTCAACGAGATGGTGAAGTCCCACGTCGAGGTGCAGAGGCAGTTTGTGGATAGGATGGTGGAGTACGCCAACGGCAAGTTTGAAGGCCGCATGCCGCCTTTGCGGGGAGAGCGAAGGACGATTTCGGATGCGGCCGAGCGGTTGCGCGGGGCATTGATGCAAGCGGCTGCCGGCGCCGAGGAAACCCTGAAGATCAAAATTGCTCTCGATAACGCGTCATCGTGCCTGATGATGGCCGACAACGAGGGTGTCATCCGCTATCAGAACAAGGCTTCCGAGGCCTTGATGCGCGGGTCCGAGCAGAATTTCCGGAACGCGCTCCCGGGCTTCTCGGCGAACGGCGTGCTCGGCGCGCGCTTCGATCGATTCCATCAGACCCCTGGCCGGCAGCAAAATCTGCTCGCCAACCTCAAAGGCGAGCATCGCACACAGATTCAGGTCAGCGGCATGCACATGCGGCTCATCGCCAACCCCATCGCGGACGAGACCGGCGCGCGCCTTGGCACGGTAATAGAGTGGCTCGACCGCACCGCCGAGGTGAACGCCGAGAAGGAGGTTGGCGGCATCGTGGAAGCTGCGGCTGCGGGCGACTTTTCCAAGCGGATTGCCGAAACGGGTAAGTCGGGCTTTATGCTGCAAATCGCGCAAGGCTTGAACGCGATCCTCGGCACGAGCGAAGAGGCGCTCAGCGAAATCGGCCGCATCCTTAAGGCTTTGGCCCAAGGCGACCTCAGCCAGGACATCCGGGCTGAGTTCAAGGGCGTGTTCGCTGAACTGAAGGACAATTCGAACGAAACAATCGAGCGCCTGCGCTCCATCATCTCGCAAATCCGGGAGTCGAGCAAATCCATCAACACGGCGGCGCGCGAAATCGCCACCGGCAACGATGACTTGGCGCGGCGCACGGAGGAGCAGGCCTCAAGCCTGGAAGAGACGGCGAGCAGCCTCGAAGAGCTAGCCTCGACCGTAAGGCAGAACGCGGAGAACGCGACCCAAGCCGACAAGCTGGCGGCGGAGGCGTCGGCAAGCGCCCACCGCGGCGGCGAAGTGGTGGCGAAAGTGGTGACGACCATGAACGGCATCACCAAGAGCAACCGTGACATCGCCGACATCACTACGCTGATCGATGGCATCGCCTTTCAGACGAACCTGCTCGCGCTGAACGCGGCTGTGGAAGCCGCACGCGCAGGCGAGCAGGGCCGCGGTTTCGCAGTGGTTGCGTCCGAGGTGAGAAGCCTAGCCCAGCGCGCTGCCGGCGCGGCAAAGGATATTAAGGAGGTGATCGCGGCCTCCGTTGACAAGGTCGAGGATGGCGCGAAGCTTGTGCAGCATGCGGGCGCGGCCATGGAGGAGATCGTGGCCCAGGTGCAGCGTGTGACCGCCATTATAGGCGAGATCGCGGCCGCGAGCAGAGAACAGAGCGATGGCGTGCAGCAGGTGAACCAAGCTGTCACCAATATCGACCAGATCACCCAGCAGAACGCCGCTCTGGTTGAGGAGGCCACCGCCGCGGCGAGGAGCCTCGAAGAGCAATCGGATAATCTTGTGGGCGCGGTAGCCATCTTCAAAATGGCGGGCGGCCCGGCCAGCGAAGCGAGGCGGGATGCGGCGGGCGGCAAAGCCGGCGCAAATGGAAGGGCGCTGCATTGAAAGCGGGCGACGTCACCCACAAGGAGCGAGTAAATAGGGAACGTGACCCCCGGGCAAATCAGAGGCAGGCGTCAACCGCGTGCAGATGCCCACCTTTGCGGGCAAGACGGCAAGTGGTCAGAATATTCGGTGGTTGGTATGAGCCTAAGTCCGGCAGTTGAACTTATGCCGTACCGGAAAACTTGAGCGGGAACAGCGTGCTTTGCGTATTTATGGCGGCGCCCTCCGGTGTGAGCCACGCGCCTCGTCATGGCCGGGCTTTGTCCCGGCCATCCAGGAAGCAGGAAAATGCGTTTTTTCAATGTGTTGCTGGATGGCCGGGTCAAGCCTGGCCATGACAATGGTGGGCGTTTCGGCGCCGCAACCGCCGTTTTTAGGATGAGGGGCTCGGACCCGCGCCGCTGGACTATTCCACCCAAAAATCGACAGAAGCGGACGAGCCTGCGCTGTCCAATACGCGTGCGCGGTATTGTCCACGCGTGGCGGGCCTCCAGTTTAGGGTGGATTGCCCTGGCTGCTGGGCGGTCAGCTTGCCGTTGATGTCCCATATATAAGGAGGCTTTCCCCCTTTCGCTTGCAAGGGCGCCATGGTCTTATCGTCCTCCCCGCCAGATCCAAGGAAGATGCGCGCGCCTTCGGGCGGAAAGGCTATGTTGAGTGGCTGCGCCGGCAAATAGGCCGGCAGCATCGAAAGCCGCTCCAACCGCGGCGGGAGGTTGGTGCGTTGCGACAGGATGGTGCCGGCGGGCGGCGGCCCCGCGACATCCTCCTCTGGCACAGGCAAAAGATCGAAGATTTGGAGAAGTGCTGGCGCGGCGGAATGCCGGCCCGATGAGCCGGGGTTGGGCGCTCCGTCGGGCCTGCCGACCCAAACGACAACCGTGTGCAGTTTGTCGTAGCCGGCGGCCCAGGCGTCGCGGAAGTTATAGGATGTGCCCGTCTTATAGGCGATGCGGCGGCCGCCTTGCGCGGTTTGTTTCGCAGCGAAACCGTCGGGCGGGATTGCGTCCGCAAGAATATCGTTCACCGCCCAGGCGGCAGCCGTGCTGAGAAGCCTTGCCTGCTGCCGGGCGGGGTCGTCCGGGAAAAGGCGTAAAGCGCCAACGTCGCCGCCATTGGCGAGACCGGCGTAAAGTTTGGCGAGATCCGCAAGCGAGATGCCGCAACCGCCAAGCGCGATGGCGAGCCCTGCGTTTTTGTCCAGGTCATCGACCCTCAGGTCGATCCCCGCTTGATGAAGCCGCGTCATCAAGCGCTCGGGCCCGACTTTGGCCAGTATGGTCACCGCGGTGGTATTGATCGAGCGGATGAGCGCATCGTGAACGGTAACCTCACCGTTGAATTCGTCGGAGAAATTTTTCGGCTCGTAGCCGCCAAACCGCGTCGGACCGTCAACGACGATGGTGAGCGGGTGGGCAATCAGCTTTTCGAACGCCAGCCCATAGACAAAAGGCTTCAGCGCAGATCCCGGCGACCGGATCGCGGTTACGAGATCGACCTGACCGGCATTCACGTCTGAAAAGAAGAACGGGCCGCTGAGGTAGCCGCGCACCGCCATGTCGCTGTTGCGCACGACGAGGATCGCCATGCTGACCCGCGAGAGATCTCCACGATAGGCATCGCGGGCGAGCTTCTCGATCGCGGCTTGCAGAACGCCATCGATTGTCGTTTTTACGACCGGCCTGTTTGGGAAGCGCTTATGGGCCGCTTCGGCCGCGTGGGCGGCCAGGATAATCATCCCGTTCCGGCTTGCCTTGAAAGGCTGCGCCGCGATGGCGGACGCCTGCGCCCCGGATATGGCGCCCGAAGCTAGCGCCAGCCGCACGACGCGGTTCCGGGCCGCGAGCGATTTCTGGGGCCATATGTCGGGTCGCCGCGCTTCGGGAGCTTGTGGCAGCGCGATCAGCAAAGCCGATTCCGCTTCCGTGAGATCTTTCGGATCTTTCTCGAAGTAAATGAGCGAAGCGGCTCTGATCCCTTCGATATTGCCGCCGAACGGAGCAAGCGTAAGATACATCGAAAGTATCTGCTTCTTCGTGTATTTTCTTTCGAGCTGGCGGGCGGCGACGAGCTGTTTGATCTTGGCTCGTATGCCACGGGGTTGGCGGTCGAGAAGCCGCGCCACTTGCATGGTGAGGGTCGAGCCGCCGGAAATCGCCTTGCGATGGAGGACGAGTTGCCAGAGCGCGCGAAACAAGGCGAAGTGGTCGATTCCGTTATGCGACCAGAACCTCTTGTCCTCATAAGCGATCAGAAGATCGAGATAGGCTTTCGGCGCTCCGCCAGCATCCGTTTGAAACCGCCACTTTTGATCGCTCGTAAGAAACGCCCGCAAAAGCCGGCCGTCCGAGTTAAGCACCTGTTGCGACGATTCCTTGTATCGAGCGATGGATGGAGGCGGCAGCAGGCTCGCCGCGAGTTCTATTCCTGCAAAGACGATGAGAACGCCAGCGGCGGCAGCGCCTGTCAGCCAAAGCAAGATGCGGAGCCGCATCCGCCTTACTCTTCTCTCTGTACGATAAGCTGATGCGTTCCGGCGCTGAAGGCCGAGATCTCGGGCGAGCTATAGTCTTCCGCCACGGCGGGCGGCAGGACAAATGTCCCGGCCGCGGTCGCTCTTACCGCATAGCCTGCGCGAAAGCCGGCTGCCGCATCTTTCGGGTCTTTCTTTGCTGGCCGGACGATGGCGAGCCAGTGATCGTCCCTCGCTTCGGTGCGATCAACGCCGCCTTGCGGGGTAAGATCGAGCATCCGATGCTCATTCAGATATTTGTTGGCAGGAGTGTCCTCAAAAATGTCGCTGCGGACAATTTCGAAGCCGGTGGGCAACGTATCGATCAGGACAGCGGCGGCGTCCTGATCCTTGGACGCGCCGGCGCGATTCAAGCTAAGGCCCTCGAGAATGACATATAGCAGGGCGTTTTGCTTAACGGCGATCTTGTCGCCCGTAAGTTCTTCCCCGGCAGCCGTAAAGATCCGGCGGCGGACGGTCATCCCTTGCTCCGCAGCCGCCCCGCGACTGTCGCTTTGCCCGCGAACTGTGAGAGTTACGACGGCGGGAGCGTCTCCGGTGTTTCTAATCTCGACGCCTTTGTCGATATCGCCCTTGCCGAGGATGTGAGTTGTAATCGAAGACGCATCTTTTTTGCTGATCAGGCCGGGCTTGAGCGAGACATCGAACTTGGCGTTCGCGTCTTGCTTCGCAAGCGTTTCGGCGCCACGCGATATCCAGGCAAGCGCTTCGATCGGCAGCGCCTGCGCCGCGTTGCCTGAGACGATCAGCCGGTTGAGAAGTTTATCCGTCGTTTCTTTCGGAGCCTTTGCAGCCAAGAGATGCGCCCACGCCTCCGCAAGATCCTGAAGGGATTGATCCGCGGGTATCTCCTCGGGGAATTTCGCGAGCACAAGATGCGCTGAGCCTTTTTCCCCAAAGGTCTCAAGCATCTCCGCGAGAGCCGCCCTTTCCTTCAATGAAAGCTCCGGGCCGGAACACCGGCTGTAGATCGCCTTCACATCCGCGTCCTCCATCCGGCCGCGCTGCGATAAGACGAGCGCCGCCAAAACGCGGCCGCTGTCGCAAGCTTCGTTCCCGGTGGGAAAGTCCTCGATATTGTTCTGCAGGAATTTCCTAACTTCGCCGGCGAGAAAATCGAGCCCCGCCGCTTGCGCCTCAGCGGGGACTGGCACTCCCGCCCCTGCGGCCTTGCCAAGAAACTCGACCGCAGCCGCGGTATGAAGCAGATCCGTCTTCTGGACCACAGCCTCGTCGCCGGACGCTTGCTCCGGCGCAGACGTACGGTAGCCCAAAAAGCCTCCCCCGTTCGTTTGCAGGGCTACGACTTCGTTCACGATCCGCTTAAGCTCCGCCTGCGTCGCGGGAGTGCTTCCATCCTCAATGAGCACGGTTCCTGCCGCCGCCAAGGCGTCCAGGGAAATCGGAGGCAGGTCTCTCGCAAGGCCGGAAGCGACAGCCGTGGAGGGGCGTATCGCCGGCGCTATTCGCGCTACGACCTGAAGCGTGTCGGGTACATAGATTTTCTTCCGCAGGTCGCCGAGAAGCTCAGCGTTGACGGTCCGGCTCGCCCCAGGCGCAAGTTGAAAGCTCATTAGCCGCGCGCTCGGGGCGAAGGGCGGACGCAGATTCACGTCCCAAAGTCTTGTCGATGATTCCGTTACGTTCGAAGGTTCAGCGCCTCTTACGTCGACCTTAACCTGCACCTTTTCATTCTCGCTGCTGGCTGGCGTGCTCAAGGCCATCACGTAAGTAACCTTCTGACCCGTATCGAGCGGAACTGTTATCTTCTTCGTATCTCCTGCATCCGTAATCGTGCCGGGACCTTTGAGGTCAGAAATCTTCAATGGCGAAGGCGCGGTTAGATCGATTTCATATTTGCCGGCGTTGCCTTGGACATTGTCCAAGGTCAGCGGAATGATGGTGGTGTCGCCGCTTGCCACAAAGCGAGGCATAGCCAGCTTGGCGACGACGGGACTGCGCACCAGAGCTGTGCCGGTCGCGGCGCCAACACCGTCGTCCGACCAGACGATCGCCATCAGGTGCAAGCTGCCGTCGAATTTTTCGAAATCTGTCGAGTAAAGATCGAAACTCACCTTGCCGTCGATCACGGGCGCGGGAGGGTAAGCGAGAGACAAGCTCTTTTCCGACGTATAGTTCGAAAACGTCAAGCGCTCGGGCCTGGGCAGCTCGTCGCCGCCGTTTTGATCGGCGCCGTTCTCTCGCCTTGTAGAATCCGCCCATAGGAATTGAGAATGCCTACGTCGAGCGCTTGACGGCCGAAGAAGTAGCCGAACGGGTCGGCGTCTTTATGACGCGTCAGATTGAGAATGCCCTCATCAACGGCGAATACGACCGCGGAGGCGTTCCCTTTTACATTGCCGGCCGACAGATTAAGCTTATAGGGAACGTTGCCCGGTCTGTCCGGACTCAGCATAATCTGGTCCGTGTCGAACTTTACGTCGAGGCGATGACGTTCGCCTCGTTCGACCTCGAAATATACGGCGCCGAGCGCGCGCGCCGGCCCCGGCTGACCCTGCCCTTCGCCCCCTGGCCGGAAAACCGTCGCAATTGCGTAAAGGGCCTTGCCTTCCCATTCTTGCGGAACCTTGACCCGGATCGAAGCGCGCTTCCTGCCGTCGGTCTGCCCCTTATACCAGCCTACGATATCGCCGTCGGATATGGCGATGACTGCCTCGCCGTTGAACGGCGCCTCGATGTTGAATTGAAGGTTGTCGCCGGTGCGATACTGGCCGTTGCCGCTTAAGACGATATCCGCTTTGTCGGGCGAGGGCTCCTTGGAATTGGCGCTGCTATAGCCGACCGTGAAGCGCATGCTGGAGGTGGTCCCCGCCGCATCCGTGACCTTTAAGAAATAGCGCCCTGGGGGAAGCGAGTATTTTGTGCTGGCGTTCCGGCCAAAGCACGAGGATTTGGGCTCTTTGTCTGCGGTCCCTGTGCGGATTGTTCTTGGCTCCTCGACTTGGGTCCGGCCCACCTGCGGCGATGGTTTCCAGCGGTCGTCCAGGTTGACATAGATAAAGTCGTTGCGCTCGGCGAGCAGTTCCACCTGCAACGATTGCCCGAACGATGGCTGGTTTTGCGCGTCCAATGCGAGAAAGTCGAACTCCGCCTCCCCGGTGGAGAGGCTTGCCGATTTGGCGATTCTCACCCCTATGAGAGGCTTGCCGATGGGAACGATCGCGTTTTCGGTCTTCCGGGCAAGAGTTCCGCTCTGGTCGAACGTTGAAACCGTGACGTTGAGGTCGAGCGGAAATTTCGCTTGCGGAAAACCTTCGAGCGTCGCGGCAAGCTTCAAAAGTCCCGAACGGTCGCTCGGCTGATCGATGGTCTTTCGCCAATAGGCGGGGATGAACTCCTCCTCGCTCGATCCAAAAGTGTAAGCCGCGTAGCAGCCCTTGACAGGGGTTGCGCCTTTGCGCAGCAGAAATTCGACTTCACCGGTGGCGCCTTCCACAAGCGCATCGCGCCGCTCGGTTGAAGCGCTGTCAATTCCATACAGATATTGCACTGCCGCCGAGCCATTTATGGACGCCTTCGCGTCCCCAATGGCGAAGCTCCAAGTGCCCGGATCGAACGCGAGCCGGGCGCGATCGGGCTTGAAGTGTGCGACTTGCACAGAAGCGGAACCGATGCGCCGCCCTTCGCTTCCCACCCGGACTTCGAGCCGAAGGCTTCCCAACGGAGCGCTCTCCGGAATTGTGATCTCGCTCAAAGCTCCGCCGAGTTGCCAGTTTTTTATGGTCTGCGAAGCGCCGACCGGCGATCCATCGGCGCCCCGCATCGCAATGTTCAGGGGCGGCATCGGCTCCGGCAATTTTCCGAGCGCATCGCGAACGATGAGAGCGGCTTTTATCGTCTCGCCCGGGCGGTAAATGCCGCGTTCGGTATAGACGAACGCGTCGAAATCCTTCGCAGGCGTGCGCCCCTCGACGCCCCTCGTGCTCATGTCGAAGAAGTCACGCGAGAAATCGATGAATGAGAAGTCGTCGGAATTCAGCGCGAATATCGCCGCGAGCCTATTGCCATTGCTTCCCTGCGTCAGCGTGAGCGGAAACTCGGCGACGCCATCCGCGCCTGTCTTTCGTTCCTCCAGCACCCTGTTATTGGCGGAGATGAGCTGGATAGCGTAGCCTTCGAGCGGTTTTCCCGTCTTTAGCGACCGCGCCATCACGGTGAGCTTGGAGCGGCCTTCGTAATAGGTCAGCCCAGTATCGGTGACGACAAACCACTGAACCGGGCTTCCTGTGTCCGACCATTCTGAACGGTCTTCGGGTTCCTCGGTCGTGACCTTCTGCTCGGGCGAGTTTTCAGCCGTTTCATCCTCGGTGGAAACCTTTGGTTTCGGTGTTTGTCCCGGGCGCGCGGCCGGAGCGGGCTTGGTCTCGACGGCCTCGGGAACAGCATCCTCATCGATCTTTTTCGCGTCGTAGCCTGTCGTAAAGGTTCCTGGCCCCGTGACGATGCGGCGGGCGACGAGGGCGTATATTCCAGGTGAGGGAGACCGATTGACCAGCCGCTCCCATTCCGACTTATCGGATTTGAGCTGCCCAACGAGAGGGCCGGAGGAAAGGGGAGCGCCTCCTGCCGCCTGCTGATCGCCAGATGAGCTGACTTGCATCAGCTTTTCGTGGCGGCTTTTGAGCAGCTTCATGATGGGAAGATTTGTCGTCGCCTCTTCGTTACGCTTTGGATCGGGTATGTCCGCCCGGCCCTCCCATATGGGCTCGCTCGATGTTGAAACGAGATCGTCGAGCCTCGATCCAATCTTGGCGCCGAACTTGCTGACCGCGATTTCCCGGATAAGATTGCGGTCGGTGACGCGGATGAGAAGTGATCGTCACCGAGGTTGCGTTGATCGTGCGAATTGGAATGGAACCATCGGAATATTTTGGCAGCACGAAAGCCGACGATCGAAACCGGGCTTGCTCTTTGCGATCGGCGACAAAGAAGCCTACGGTTACTGGAGCACCAAGCTCATGGCTGTCGCTCGAAGAAAACTTCGCAGCAAGCTTCAAGGTATAATTCTGTCCGTGCTCCAAGCCGTAGAGGCAAAGCGTGCGGTTCGACGCCTTGGGTTCGAAGGCAGCGGGGGTTGATTGGCTTGTCGTGCCGCCTCGTGCGTCCGCCGTTTCTGGAGCGTCGGCTGTCGAATCCTGAGGCGCATTCTTCGTCAGGGAAATGAAAGGCCGGTAGGCCTCGGCGTCGGATTTCAACGGCAGCGAGAAACGAACGCAATAGGCGGCATAGCGGTCGCTAACCTTCGCAAATTTCGCAAGCGGCATAAAGATCTGAGGGGCCTGTTCGGTGGCCCTCTCTTCGATCACGTCATTTTTTTTGACGACGAGCACGCGTAACTCTGAATATGCCCGGTTCGAGAGCGCGAGCCACTTCAGGGTCTCCGAGCCGACCCTGCGGTAATCGTCCATGGTCGCTCCGAGGCCGTTGCTGAAATCCCCATTCTTGAGATTGTTTTGCAGGTCTTGCAGTTCATGAGAGCTGCGCGCGTATTGCTCGTAGATGAAGTCAGCCAGAAGTTGAAGCGCTTCGGTTTCCTGCGGTTTGGACTGGGCGAGCGTATAGGCGTTGTAAGCGGCCCATGTCCCTTCGGAGGCTTGCGGTTTGAAGGAATGCCACGCCCGTGCTAGCTCCAGCCAGGCAGGCTGGGCCTGAGCCAAGCCCAAAGCCGCTTCGTATCGCGCAATCGCAACCGGCCACTGCAACGTGACCGCTGCGCTTTTTGCGTTCGCGATCAACTCATTGACGTTTTCTTTGCGCCCTGCGGCGCGTGTTTTCAATCGATCCGTATAAGCCCGCGCGCTTTCGTCGAAATTTGGGAATGCGATCTTTGCCGAGACACCATCGCTAAACAGTATGAAAGCCGCAATTGCGAATATAACCAAGCGAAGCGACATCCCAATCCTCTCCAATACAGAAAACACGGCGGCCAAACGCAAGCTAATCCCCTGCTGGATACCTAATCTTGCCCAATCGTTTCGGCTTCATCGGCTCGCGAGTAGACCTCTTGGCCAAAGAGATTTTTATATTTATACCAGGTGCCCCTATTGGCTCTTCCCAACTCGACCTTGCCGGCGATCAAGGTTCCCGCAGGTATTTCGCCCAATGGATCGCTGCTTTCCGGCGACCGGTAATAAGGGCTTGTTCTCACGAAGAATAGCTTATTCTTGTCCCAAGCCCGATCCGCCTGCCACTGAGTAGAGGGAACCTCTTTGGGATAAGGCTGCGGTTGTGTTTGCGGGTTGCCCGGATGGAAGTAGAAATCATTTTCGAACGACACCGTGCGCATGTCGTTCACGTCACCGGGATTTGTGCTGCTGCGGCTTCCGAAATGCTTCCTGACGTCCTTGAAGAGGTATGTCGCTGGCACGCTTGGTGTTTTTGCGATTTCTTCGGATAATACGGTCGCATACAAATTGTCGTCAGCGGTCACGGCGTTGGGCGCGGCCGAATGCACGACATAGACGTTTTGGACGGTCCTTGGGATTGGGATCAGCCCTTTCCTCGCGCTGCCCTTTGTGGTTTGCGGAAAGGCAATCTCGCGGCAGGCATCCAGGACCACAAAATTATTGTCATTTTCGATTTTGGAGAACTTCTCAACAATCAAGCGCTCACTGACCGCTTTTTCCTTTAGATCGTCGCTACTTTTGATCGTTGTATTGCTGGGAATGATGTAATTGTCCGTGCCATCGGAGGCGCCGTGACCGGAGTAATAGAAGAAACCAACGGACTTTTCTTGCGGGTTCTGATTTGTATCAGCTGATAGGTCCTGAACAAGAGCGGAAATATCGTCCCATATTTCGGAGGAGTTTCGATTTTTTGTAACCGTGACCTTGAAATCCGCCCCTTCCAAAGCTTTCTGCATCAGGTCCGCGTCGTGCGGAGTGTTCGCAAGCCAGCCGATCGCTTCAGGGTATTCTTGATTGACGATAATCAATGCGAGGCGCTTCTCAGCATTGGCGTTCCCGAGGCCGGCAACTAGAATAAAAGCGCCTATTATCCACGATAGCTTCATTTCACAATCTCATAGTCGAAAATGCCTAGGCCCCATTCCGACGTATCGCCGGCCTCTTTTGACTTATTAAACTCTTCGATCATCTGGTCCAAAATATTGGTGAGATACTTAACAGGCTTGGGAACTGGCCTGCTGCCCTTCGTAGCCGCAAGAATTTCTGGAGATGCCGCTGTGATAGTAAGCGGGAACTGCGCCGGCACAATCAGCGCCACGATTTTACTCTTCCCGACGGGCTCCACAGCTTCGAACTCAAGCGTACCGCTTTCCGGAGGCGGGATGACATATGTCTTGCCAGCTTCCACCCGGCTGATTTTCTCCGGATCTTTCTCGAACGAATTCGGAAATATCTGCGTGATGGTGTAATCGGCGTCGATGTCAATAAATATGAGACGGCCGGATATCGGGCTCTTGAGCTTAAATTTGTAACGGCTCCCGACTTTGAACGGCAGAGGCCGGTCTGCGCTTAGGTCGATAACGCCAGCCTTGTCTCCGATCTCCTGCCTGAGCTGTTGAAGCGCAGCCTCGACGTCGGCGGCCTTCTCAGCGTCGCGGGAAGGGGGATCGTCATTCGACACCGCCACCAAATTGCCCACATGGTCGCGAAGCCAGCCCGCGTAATTCGAAAGCCTTGTATACACTCCATAGCGGTGCTCGCGCGCGCAGCCTTCGCCCCAGCTCACCGTCCCGATCTGATAGAGACACCCATTTTTATCCCGGGCAGCGAGCGGACCGCCACTATCTCCCTGGCACGAGTCCCGGCCTCCCTGATCGTAACCGGCGCAGATTTGTCCCGGTCCGATTGCCGCGCTTTTATAGGTTGAGTGGCATAGCTCCGGCGAGACATAGGGCAGAGAGGTTTCGAGCAAGGCTTGCGAACTGGAATAGAAGGTTATGGGTTCGCGGTCTGTGAATGCTTTGGTTTGAGAGATGGGGCCGCTTTCAACGGTATCGCCAAAGCCCGCTATCTGAAGGAGAGCCTCGCCCTGCGGATCGGTGCCGGGCGACAGTGACAGCCGCGCAACCTGTCCACTCGACGGTCGCGCCAACCGCACGAGAGCGATATCGTTTCCGTCTCTGAAAGGCACGCCGTGGTATTCTTCATGCCGGACAATGTCCGCCACCTCGTAGATGTTATCGGGGCTAGTCGCGGCAAGATCGTCGATTCCAATCGCGACCTGCAAGATGTCGCCGGTTTTGGCCTCCTCGAAGCGCCCATCGTCGCCGCGCTTGATTTCCAGCGGATATTCAGGCCGTGACAGGTCGAGAAGGCAATGGCCTGCGGTCAGCACCCACTCCGGCGCGATAAGCGCGCCTCCGCAGTGATGCTGTCCTATGGCCTCTGTCCGCGCTCGCAGCCGAAGCTCGGCGAAAGATGGCCACACCGTCGAGGAAGTCCGCCAGCCCCCGACCACCCTCGTGCGCTTGGCGCATGTCTCCGCGCTGACCGCCAATCCTGGCAATAGGCATGAAAGCAAAAGGGCCAAACCCACATTACGCATTCGGATCGGCATACCGGGACCCTCACATGGAGACTAATATGCACGCTTCCAGACTGGCTGCAATCGAGCTTACTGAGGAGAGCCAGCTGCTGCGAACGATACATTTTCGCAAACTGCTTAGATAAACGTAACCCATGACGAGCGCTTCGCCGAAAGCTAATAAATCTGTGGCAATGCGGCCTAATTTCTACATGCTTCCGTTAATGCTGTCAGCTGGAAACTAAGGCAACGCGATAGCGCGCGCGGCAGGCGCAACTCCCGCAGCTCGACGCCGCGACGGGCTGTGGCGGTTCGGCAATAACGCGAAATCGGATTCTGCCACCGCCTGCTATTAGAAGTTGCGAATAAGCGGAGACCGCAATATCAGATTGAGGAGAGTGATTCGTGCAAGATTTGTGACAGCTTAGCGATCAGATCAGATGGACGAATATGCCATCGATGCCTAGGAACGTGACTCGTGCGGCCATTGCGCCCCATTCGAGCGTCACCTCAAACGACACCATCCGGTTGACAGAATCTCGTGAGGGAGCTGTCCGGCCCCTCGGCCCGAGAGGCGGCTGAAGAGGCTGCCTATAACCGGGCGCTTTTCCGGCTTCAATGCGAGTTGGTCAAGCTGCAGGACTGGGTGCACACGCAAAAGCTCAAGCTCGTCATAATCTTCGAAGGGCGCGATGCGGCTGGCAAAGGCGGGATGATCAAGCGGATTACACAACGCCTCAACCCGCGATTATACAATATCGTATCCTTGTCCGCGCCAAGCGATCGGGAGCGAACGCAGTGGTACTTCCAACGATATATCGCCCATCTTCCTTCGGGCGGTGAGATCGTCTTCTTTGATCGCAGCTGGTATAATCGCGCCGGCGTCGAGCGGGTCATGGGCTTCTGCTCGGACCAGGAGTACCGCGATTTTCTGGACAGCGTCCCTTATTTTGAGAGGATGATCACTAAGTCTGGCATCATTCTTATAAAGTACTGGTTTTCCATTTCATATGAAGAACAGGTCCAGCGTCTGCGGGATCGCGTCCATCATCCGCTCAAACAATGGAAACTGAGCAGGATGGACATCGAATCCCTTTATCGATGGGACGATTACACCGCAGCCAAAGAAATCATGCTTCAACGCACTCATATTCCCGAGGCGCCCTGGTGGGTTGTCGATGCGGTCGACAAACGCAAGGCCCGGCTGAATTGCATCCATCATCTCCTCGATCAGATTAGTTATCGCGAACTCCCGCAGCGTGAAATTTTCCTTCCTGAAGAGCTGGTAAGGGAGGACCACGTCCGCAGCGTAACGTCCGCCGCAATGCAGGTGCCCGCAGTCTATTGAGGCGCGCTCTGCTCTACAGTCGCCGCGCGGCAAATTCCAGAAAGATTGGGGAAGTCATGGTTTGCCGGTAAGCACGCTTATTTCCCGCCTGACCTATAACGACATGGTCGCAAATGGCGGCGAGATCTTCACCCGGATCGACACCGCTCAGAACATTATGATCAAGGGCTATGCTGGGCTTGGCAGCGGCGATAGCGGCCATATGCAGGATGAGGATTGGGGGACATCCCCCCACCGCGCCTACGTTCCCTATTCGAGCACGGTTTCGAATACCGGCTGACGTAACGCTCCTGCCGCGATTGAAGCTGAGCGTGGACGCCGCTTACCTCCCTTACGTATCTTTCAGCGGAACCGACAACCATGTTTTGAAATCGCTTTTATCCCCGGAGTCCGGAAACGGCGCCGGCGCGCAAGTCGAGGCGTCTCTATCCTATGCCGTCACAGATAGTTGGAGTGTAGGCATTGGCGGCCGTTACTTGACCGAGTGGACCAGCAGCGCGAGCCTCAACTTTGGCGCAACCGGGACAGTTCAGCCACAAAAAATGTCCATCGAGCAGGCTACGGGGTTCGCCCAGCTTTCCTATAAGTTCGGAATATCCGAGAATTCGCTCGACATCCCCAGTGCGGAAGGCGCCCGAAGTTTGAAGGACGCTCCGTATATTCCGGTTGCCGCTTGGACTCGCCTCTATGCCGGCATCAACGGCGGCGGTGCGCTGGGGCAGGATCCGGGAAGCGTGACCATCGGCACTTTGAAGGGTTTTGCGACGATCCCGGCTCCCCAGCCAAGCGGCCCCTTCGGGGGCGGTCAGATCGGCTATAACTGGCAGGGCGCCCCCTACCTAGGTCTTGGCGAGCGTTTTGTCGCCGGCCTTGAAGCGGACATCCAAGGCAGCAGTCTCAATGACAATATTTGGTTTTTGCCATCTCCGCTTGCTGTTTCAACCGCCCGCTCATCCAAAGCCAATGCCGATTATTTCGGCACAGTTCGCGGACGCTTCGGCTACGCGAATTGACTCCGCGCTCGTTTATGCGACGGGCGGCTTTGCTTATGGCGGCGTGAACTACAAGGTGCGTAGCGGCGCGGGCGCCGTGATCTATACAAATGATGGGGGCACGGAAACAGGCTATGCGGTTGGAGCGGGGCTCGAATACAAGATCGATCCAAGCTGGTCGATCAAAGCTGAATACCTTTATATCAGCCTTGGCAGCTTCGATCTAACCGATCCAACTATACCCTCCGCTCACGCTCGCGATGCGGAGGCGGACTTCCACGCCATTCGCGCCGGCCTGAACTACCAATTCGATAGCGCACCGGGCCCCTGAAATAGATACGCCAACTCCCGTTGAATGCTTCCCAGACCGCCGTCCCGCGCGCAGCCTCCGGCATGCGATGACGCTACGCAGATATGGCGCCTTGAAAACGGCCAGCGCGACTTGTCCGGCGGGCATTTGCGGCTCCGCCTGGCGGCATCGGGCGGCCTTGTCCGGTTAAGAAGAAACTAATCCGGCCCCAAGGCGGCCGGGTGAGTTTCTCTTTAAATCTTTTGTTTTAGCGGAGTTTTTATACCAAAACCGGTGGCCACCTCCGGGGCAAGCCCGAAGGCGTGCTTTTGGGAAACTCTGCTCAGCTCATCGCTTAGCGCCTTGACCTATCCTGTATAGTTACGTATACAGGAGTTGGATAAATTCAACATCCGGACCCCTAGCTAGTGTGCGTCCATAAATGGCGTTAGCGCTTGTATACAGTGCGTTTTTTGCTACGCGATGGGTGCCTTTTCATAGATCCGGGGCGGCAGAGCGGGGGTAAATCGTTCAAAATGATCGGAACGACCCCGGCGACGGGCGCCTATGGCAAAATCCGGGTCTCCCGGCTGATGCCGGTTAGGGTGGACTGGTTGCGGCGCCTGGGGCCTTAGGCGGCTGAGAGGCGGGCGAACAGGCCGAGGTTATAGGCCACCACCGAAGACCAGACGTAAGCCTTGAAATGTTCAAGCCCGCGCCATGTGCAGCGGTCAAGCCCATAAGCGCGTTTCAGACAGGATATGCCAGCCTCGATGCCCGCGCGGAAATTACGAAGCTTGCGGTAGACCCAACGGCTTTTCACCATGTCTTCGATGCGAAGGCCGCACTTCTTATGGAATGCCATGTCGCTGACGCCGCGAGCCTTCGCCTTGTCGAGATTGGCCTGGCTCGCATAGCCGCCATCGGCAGCCGCCTGCCGCGGCGGTTGTCCGTAAAAGGCGATATGACGCTCCAGCATCGGCAACAGCCGCTCGCTATCGGCCGGATTGCCCGCTTCGATGACAATATCGAGGACCAAGCCGCTTCTGCCTGTGACAAGGTTGAGCTTATGGCCGTAACTGGTATCGCGACCGCCTTTGACGATAATATCGGCGTGCGGCTCGAACAGGCTGATGAGTTTCTCGCTGGCCGGGACCTGCTCGCCCTTCAGCACCCGCCGCGCGCTCTGGGCGATGATCCGCTCGGCAAGCGGCTGGTAGTGGCTGGCCTTGGCCCGCCAAAGCACGCTTTGCGGGGCGTCTTCCTTTTCCAGCCGCGCTACCGCCTGACGAAAGTCGGCGACTGTCGCGCGAGCGATTGCTATCAGTTCGCGATAAAGCTGAACCCGTTTGGGCTGGCCGCGAACATACTGGATAGCGCGCGCTCGTTTCTTTGCAGCGCGGCGGCGATCGCGCCAGGCAATGGCGTCGCCGCCAAGCAGGCTATCCGCTTCCTTCAACAGGCGGACCATCACCCGCACGGCGTCCCAAAGCAGGCTGCTGTCGCTTGGCTCGTGCATGAGCGCCGAGGTGACCGTGCTGTCCTGCCGCACAACGCTGCCGTCTTCCAGCTTTTGCCGCTTTGCGCCGCTGAGGAGCGTCCGGTTGATCGCCTCCCACGTTTCGGCCCGGATGGCGCCGATGGTTTTTTGGAGCACGGACTTTTTCGGGGTCCACGCCATGGGCAGGCGCGCAAAGGTCCGAAACGAAGCCGAATCTTCCAGATGGAACGCCAGTTCCTCGTAACTCAACTGGCGATGCTGCTTGAGAAGCCCGCAACGCAGCGTCAATTCCGCCGGCAAACCTTTCCGGCCGGTATCTTTCACCCGGCGCCGGCGCAAATCTCCCGCCACCAAATCGAGCAACTCGATATGGCCATCGAGCCACTCAGACATCGCCTTCAACTCCCGGCCGGTCTCGTGATTGGCGAAACGATCGAATAGGCTCGCTTGTAAAAGGCGTTTTTGGCGCATTTGTGAGTTCCCCCGGCAAACCTTTTCCTTGAGAATCAAGGGCTTGCTATCGGAGAGTAGACAAATCCGGACAGACGCGCCTAAGGAAGGAGCTAAAATACACTACTTTTTTCAATGGCTTATGCGTTTGTGGACGCACACTAGCTAGCATGCCGCCATGCTAGGGGTTTTCTTTTTTGCCGGTTTTGCATCCGCCTCATCCACCGAAAACAGTAAACTAAGTTTTAGCCCCAGATTGAAAGGCTGCCTTAGGCCATAGAGCCAAGCTCGGCGGCGGCGGAGCAGCTGGCTGGCGGGGCAGCGCTTGTCCATACAAAGTTTGTTCAGCAGCCAGCGCGCTGGCCCTGGTAGATCGAAAGATGCGCATAGGCCGCAGCCACCGAAGGCGTGTCGACGCCCGAAAGCCTCGCCCTCGCCAGAAGGTCTCCAATGATCTCGTCCGCCTCGATCGGGCCGTTCTTCTTCAGGTCCCTATACATGGATGAGGTGAGCGGCGACCCTTCCGCCGTGAGCAGCGCTCGCGTCTCATTGAGGAAGGCCGCGCCCGGCGCGTAACCTTCGGCGGTCGCCACAGCGACAACTTCGTCAAAGAAGCGATGGACGAAATCACGGCCACCCGGCGCCGCTGCGATCTCGCCGATGCTGCCGCGCATTAGACAGGTGACGCCTGCGAGCGTCGCCAGCATCATCCACTTGTTCCACATGTCCTGCTTGATGGAAAGGGATAGTCTCGCGTCGAAGACGGCGTGTTGCATGACGGCGTCGAGGCGCTCGATACGCTCGGAGCGGAGGCCGCTTGTCTCCCCATAGACGAAATTATGAAACTGCGAGAAATGGAGAATGCGTCCCTGTTCGTCGAGAGTGACGGCGATGCTGCACAGCGAGCCCAGCAGCGCGCCGGCGCCGAAGGCGGAGGCGATTGCATCCATGTGCCTCATGCCATTCAAGAGCGGCAGGATCACAGCCTTCGGTCCCATGGCGGGAGCGATATCTTTCAAGGCCGCATCGAGGGAGTAGGCTTTCACGGAGAGGATGATCAGGTCGTAAGACGCATCGAGCGCCTGCGCCTCGACAAGCTTCGGGGCCAGCGTCACGTCGCCATGCGGACTAACGATCTGCAACCCGGCGGAGCGAAGCTGCTGAGCTCGAGCAGGCCGCACCAAAAAGGTCACGTCGCGGCCCGCTTGCGCAAGCCGCCCTCCGAAATAGCCGCCTGTCGCGCCCGCCCCAACAATCAATAAGCGCATGTAACCTCGCCTTATTCCTTTGGAGCATGAGCATACCCGACATTGATAGGGGGGTGCAAAGGGCTGGCGTCGTGCGCCGCGGCCAGGCGGAGCAAAAAGTTAACGGCGACTTGTGCGGGAATGCCTTAGGTCTTACTTCTATAAAGGTACATAATTGTGCGAGGCCATCAATGGCGACAAGTACATACTCTCGCCTTCCCGTTGAAGGTTACGAACCGAGTTACTGGCTCTTAGGAGATGATGAACTTGATCTCGCGGAGGATCTCAAAACCCACCTTCAATGAAACTGCCCGCATCGTGCCTGATCCCACCCGCTTATGATTAATCGCGCGCCGGTTAACGGCAGCGCCCGGAATTACCTCCTGCCCGAATTTGTAGCGCAAAACGCGCTTTTTGCCTCAAAAACGTGAAAAAAAAGGCGATGAGTGAGCGTATCAGCCCTTTGCGCCAGCGCATGATTGAGGACATGACGATCCGCAATCTGTCGCCAACAACACAGCGATCTTACATCCACGCCGTGAAGCGCTACAGCCTTTATTTCGGCCGTTCCCCCGATCTGCCCGGCTTGGAAGATGTCCGGAAGGCGCTTTTTCCTAAGATCCCGGCTCAAGCATTTTCAGCGCAAGCAGAGGCGCGCGCCATGAGATACTATCCATGCCGCAGAACTTGCCGGGACCGTTCGGGCCGCGGTGCGGAGCGTCGCGCTATTCCCCCAAGGCCGTTGGAGCCTTCGAACCGATGCCGGTCACCACGGCGATGGGGCGATCCTGCCTATGGTCCGGCGCCGTCTTGGAAAACACGATCGATCGGTCATGGAAAGCGCTGAGCGTTTTGCGATGGGCGATGCTGATCACGGCGCATTCCCGCATATCGGCGACGAGGCCGTACAGACGCAGTTCGGACTCCTCATCGAGCGCGGATGTCGCCTCGTCGAAGAACAGCCATTGCGGCCTGATAAGCAGGGCGCGGGCGAAAGCCAGACGCTGCTGCTCGCCCGGCGAAAGCTTCATGGCCCAGTTTTCGCTATCGTCGAGGCGGCGGCGCAGCTCTTCGAGGCCGCAAAGGCAAAGCGCGTCCCTGATGCCGGCGTCGGTGCAGGCGCCGCCGTTTTCCGGATATTGAACCGCCTGGCGCAAAGAGCCGAGCGGCAAATAAGGCTTTTGCGGACAGAACAGGAGCTTTTGTTCAGCCGGCATGACGATCCGCCCGTCGCAATAAGGCCACACGCCGCACAGGGTGCGCAGGAAAGTGCTCTTGCCGCTGCCGGATGGGCCTGAGATCAATATGCGCGAGGACGGCGGCAGCGTTAAGGACAGGTCTTTGAGGAGCGCGCGTCCGTCCGGGAGATAGATATTGAGATTTGAAACCGAGATCGCTCTTGCGCTCGGGCTTAGCACCGCGGATACCGCCCTCCCTTGCTCGCCATTCTCAGTCAGCGCCTTCTCAAAGCCGCTCAAGCGGCTCAGCGTCGCCCGCCACTCGGCGAAACTCGTATAGTTCGTGACGAACCACGAAAGCGCCACCTGAACCTGGCCGAAGGCCTGCGCAATCTGCATCAGTCCGCCGAGCTGGATGGAGTGCGAGAAATATCGAGGCGCCGCGACCACGAACGGGAAAACGGTGGCGATCTGGTCGTAGCCAGACGAAAACCAGGTCAGCAGCTTTTGCCGGCGCATGATCCCCCACCAGTTTTCGACAACGCTGGAAAACGCCGATCCGATGCCGCCTTGCTCCGCGCCCTCGCCGCGATAAAGCGCGATCTGCTCGGCATTTTCCCGCACGCGAACAAGCGCGAACCGCAAATTCGCTTCGTATTGCTGCTGCTGATAGTTGAGGGAGATAAGCGGGCGGCCGATGAGGTGCGTCAGCCAGCTTCCAACGATTGCATAAAGGACCGCGGCCCAAAGCATGTATCCGGGAATATCGATCCCGCCCACGCTGAGCGAGCCGGATAAATCCCATAAAATTAGCGAGAAGGATGCGAGAGTGACGACAAATTCCAAAAGGCCAAGGCCAAGCACCAAGGTCTGGTTTACGAAGCCGTTGATGTCCTCTGCGATGCGCTGGTCGGGGTTGTCGGCCGCAGCGTTATCGCCCAGCTGTAGATGATAGTAGGCGTCGTTGTGGAGCCAGCGGGCGACGTAGCGCTGCGTCATCCAATTCCGCCAGCGGATTTGCAGCATTTGGCGCAGGTAGATCCGATAGACGGCGGCGACGATATAGATCGTGGCAAGGACGCAAAAACGCCCGAGCTGATACGAAAAATCGGAAAGATTATAGTTTTGCAGCGCGTCGTAGAACAAGGCGTTCCACGCGTTGAACAAAACCATGATGTAAACGGAGCCGAGGTTGAGCGCGATCACAACCGCGAGGAGGAGACCCGAAAACCGGCCTTCGGGCGACGACCAATAGGGACGGAAGATAGTCCAGAATTCAAGGAAGGAGGATCGCATGCAGCTTCGGGGGTGCTCCGGTCTAAAGCTTGGCTTGAATGCAGGGAAGGCGGCCGTAACCGGCTGCCCTGCTCTCAATATGGGGCGCGCCCTAAAAGCGTCTATGAAATCTATGTGAGATTATTGAGGCTTAGACGTTGCCGGCCGCGATAAAGCCTAAGCAGGAATGCGATGGCCGCCCAACACATTCCTGCTTAGGCCTCTTTGTTTTCGCAGAGTTTTTAGCCCAAAACCGGTGGCCACTTTTGGGCGACTCTGCTTAGCTGCCGATGAAGGCGGTTCCATACCAGGGGGCGCGGCTTTAAGCGACCTCGCGCCCGGCCCAAGCGTCTTGCTTCTCAGTCGCCCCGCCGGTTCCGTCCCCGCTACGAAAGCGTGTTTTGGCAAGCGCTCCGTTGGCGCCCTATATCCAAATTAAGATTAACGCAGCGCGCGCCTGCAACCAAGCGTCAGCCGATGTATAAATAGTGCAACGGATGAGCACAGGAAATCCTCCAGTTTATCCACAGGTGAAGGGCCGAGGAACGCACAAGATGGCGAAGGCATTGGATGGGGTGAGAATTCTCGACTTCACGCATGTGCAGTCGGGTCCAACCTGTACTCAATTGCTGGCCTGGCTCGGCGCCGACGTGATCAAAATCGAGCGTCCGGGCGGGGGCGATATCACGCGCGGGCAGCTTCGCGACATCCCCGATGTGGACAGCCTCTATTTCACCATGATGAACCACAACAAGCGGTCGATCACGCTCGATACCAAGAACCCAGCGGGGCTGGAGGTGCTGATCGCGCTCATCAAAATATCCGACGTTCTGGTCGAGAACTTTGCGCCCGGCGCACTGGAACGCATGGGGCTCACTTGGCCGTTTATCCAAAACTTGAACCCGCGCATGATCGTGGCGTCCGTCAAAGGCTTCGGCCCCGGCCCTTACGAGGACTGCAAGATCTACGAGAATGCCGCGCAGTGCGTCGGCGGCTCGGCATCGACCACCGGCTTTCGCGATGGGCCGCCGCTTGTCACCTCCGCGCAAATCGGCGACGCGGGAGCGGGCCTGCACCTTGCGCTTGGCATCGCCGCCGCCTTGTACCAGCGCGTGAGCACCGGCCGGGGACAGAGGGTTTCGTGCGCCATGCAAGACGCCGTATTGAACCTCTGCCGCGTAAAGCTGCGCGACCAGCAGCGCTTGGCGCATGGCCCGCTTGAAGAATATACCCAGCACGGCGAGGGCATCGAATTTGGCGATACCGTGCCCCGCGCGGGCAACGATTCGGGCGGTGGTCAACCCGGCCGCATTCTGAAGTGCAAGGGCTGGGAGACGGATCCGAACGCTTACGTCTACTTCATTACTCAAGCAGCGGCTTGGGAGGCGATTTGCGATGTCATCGGCGAGCCCGCCTGGAAGACGCATCCGAGCTACGCCACGCTGAAGGCGCGGCTGCCGCGCCTGAATGAAATCTTCGGCCGCATCGAGCAATGGACCATGGCCAAGACGAAGTTCGAGGTGATGGAAATCCTCAACAGGCGCGACATTCCCTGCGGGCCAATCTTGTCCATGAAGGAACTCGCCGAGGACCCGGCGCTGCGCGCGTCGGGCGCTGTGGTCGAGGTCGATCACCCAACGCGGGGCAAGCACCTCACCGCCGGCAACCCGATCAAGCTTTCAGATAGCCCGTCCGACGTGGCGCGCGCCCCGCTCCTTGGCGAGCATACGCGCGAGATCCTGCGAGATGTTCTGGGCTTTTCGGGCGATCACATCGCCGTGATCGAGGCCTCCGGCGCTGTGGGCGAGCGTCCGGCCACTTCGAAAAGCTAAAAAGTGGCATCGCCCAATCAGCCGCCGCCGCGGAAAGCGCGGAAGCGACGCCATGCACGCGAGGTAGTCCTTCTCAGCGCCAACAAGGGGACCAACCTGCAGCGTCAGAACGGGAAGCCCCAGCCGCCGCCGCCCTGATAACGCCGGCTGCGGGAGGAAGTCCAGGGCAAGTCCTCATCATACCCGTCTCCGCGGGACCCGTTATTATGGTGGGTGCGGATCGCGATGCCGCCCTGCGGTTCGCCGCTCATGAAAATCACAAAATCGGTGTCCTTGCCGGTTTCGATGCTGGGTCCCTCATCTGAGATGATGAGGGATGAACCCGGCAGAACGACTTCCGAAATACGGTCTATGGCTTCCTGCGAGATCGTGAGCCGCTCGAGCGCCGCTTGGGCCGCGGCTACATCCGCCGGCTGGGCCTCTGCGTAGCGGCCCTTCGAAGAGCCTTGTTTAGACTTCCCAAAGGGCTCGAAATTGGTTGCGTCTTTGTACATCGAAACGAGGCTCCAGCGCATATAGTCCGAGGGGCCTTCGTAATCCAATGCGGTATAAACGAAGGTGCCGAGCGGTTTGCCAGGATCGCGGATCATGACGGGCGCTTCGAAAATCGGCTGATTGGATTTGCGAACATAGAGGCGCTGCGTTTTCCGGCTGATGAGGACAGAGACCGGCGCCAAGTTCTGCCTCGCCTCCTCTAACGCTTGTAGGGAGGCCGCCAACCCGGCGTCAGCGGCTTTGATCTCAGCCTGGACTTGCGCCGCGGCATCCGCTTTGGATTGCGCCTGCAGCTTGGCCAATTCTAGCTGGGCGTGAGCCGCATCGGCTTTGGCGAGCGCCTGCGCCTTCTCTCCCTCAGCCTCAGCCGCTTTTTCAGATCCCGCCGTTTCAAGCGCGTGCTCGGCTGCTCTCAAGTCCGCTTCCGCCCTGGCTAGATTTGTCTCCGCTGCATGCAAAGCCAGATCCGCCGATTTGGCTTCGGAAGTTTTTCTTCCGGCTGCGTACCTCGAATCTCTGACGCGCCTCGCCGCATTCTCCGCCGCTGCGCTTTTTCTCGCCAGCTCCAATCTCAATCCGGCCGGGATATTATCGCTCGAAGCGCGTGCGTATGTGTAATTCGTGGCAGGGGAAACGCCCTCCACCAGGAAGCGGTCCACTCTTGGCGTATCATGCTTGGTGGCGCCAAACATGAAAGGCTGAGCGACTTCGGCGGGGGCGATGTCCTCCCGCACGACAACCACCCGCATCCCCAGTTTGGTGACCTCATAGAGATGCTCGGCGAATGACTCGGGCATGCGCACGCAGCCATGTGACGCGGGATAGCCTGGCAGCACACCGGCATGGAGCGCCATACCCGTCCAGGTAATCCGCTCCATGAATGGCATGGACGCGTCATCGTAGAGATTGGAGTGGTGGTCCTCCTCTTTCTGCACGATGCTGTAGATGCCGGCAGGCGTCTCATAGCCGGTTTGCCCGGTAGAGACCGGCGCCTCCATGATCTTGCCTTTGGCGTCGTAGATCGAAATGCGCTGCTCTTTCAGACCGACGACCGCCAGCAATGGCGTTCCCGGCGTATGATCGGGAGCGAAGCGGCCGTCGTCGCGGAGCGTCCGGGCGTTTGCCGCCGCAATTCCGCCGAGGGCCAACCCCGCAATGAAAGAAACCGCAATCATGAGGACAACCGCATCGCGAGACGGGGGGCGTCTGTACTTCATGTCATGAAACCTCGAATTCAAAACCAACTTGACTCCCCGGCTCCTGGCGTCACAGGGGCCTTGCAACGCGAAATCCGAAATTGTTGAGGCGAACATCGGGCGGCGTTGCATAACGGTAAGCAGAACGTAAGAGCTGGGGGTAGTAGTTCCAGGAGCCGCCTCGAAGAATGTGAAGATCGCAATGCGAAAGGATGACGGGAGAGCCATCCGATGGCGCGCCTTCGTAAGACGGTTTGTAGCAATCCTGAACCCACTCCCAGACATTGCCGTGCATATCGTGCAGGCCGAATGCGTTTCGCGGGAACGATCCGACATCGGTCGTCTTTTGGCGGTAAGCGCCTTGCTGACCGGGGCCGTAGGTGAAGTTTGCGTCGTAATTCGCCTGCCTGTAGCTGATCGTAGCCCCAGTGGAGAAGGGCGTGCTTGGTTCGGAGGCTTTAGTCACGCCGCGTGCGGCGTATTCCCATTCCGCCTCTGACAAGAGCCGGTACTCTTTGCCGGTTTTGCTCGAAAGCCAGGACGTATACTCGCGAACGTCATTCCAGGACACATTGATGACCGGCCGCTTGCCACGGCCCCAACCCTCGTCGCCGGGTCTGTAAGCGCAGCCGCGATCCGCCACGCAAGCGTCCCATTCCGCAAACGTCACCTCGAACTTGCCCGCCGCGAAAGGTTGAGCAATCACAACAATGTGTTGAGGACCTTCGTCCTTGCCGCGGCCTTTCTCGCTCTCGGGCGACCCCATCAAGAACTCTCCCGCTGGCACGGTCACCATCTCCGGGCATGCCGGACAATCGCGGAAGGCGGGTGCTGAACTATCTCCCGAAGGGTGATGGCTCTCGGCCCCGGCGGCCTGAGGCAGAAGCGCAAAAACAATAAGCGCGAGAAGAACATGAATCATCGGGTCTGTCCGTTTCTATGGCCCCGGCTACGTTACACTGCCCGTGTTACTACAATGATGAAAGCATGAGAGAGCCTTCCACCTTTTTTTCCCGCTCCCCCTTAAACTGTGCTTCGGCATCTCTTAACCAATGGTAGATCCCGGGCCAGCCAAACAGAAGTCCTGCTTTAGCAGGCTGGTGAAAAAAGGAATGTCGCCCATGGCTTCATGGTGAGCATGCCAAACCACGGCCGGCTCAGCATCGGCATAGGCACGTTGTCAAGGCGCACCTCTCCTGAGCTTGTCGAAGGATGAAGCCAAGATTCCACGCTTTTCAGCAGCCTGCTAAGTTGAGGTTTGGTCCACGTGGTCCCATAGCGCACGCATGTTGGCGCCGCCCGCCTTTTGAGGACATCCAAACCTGTTGTTAATCTACTGCTTAAGGCTAAAACGCCGCTTTCGTGGCCGATGCGTGCTTGTGCGGCACAACCGGCGCGGCTAACCTCGTTCGAAGCGGCCCGTCAAAGCGGAGCCGCTCCAGAGCTATTTCAGCGCAATCAAAAAAGAACCACTCAATGTCCCCTACCAAATCCGCCTCACTGGCGAGACTCAAAACTATTTCCGAAACACCGCCAGTTGCGCCGCGCGAAGCCACCTCTACCCCCCAGCGCAAGTTCACCCGGCAAGAGGCGCTTCAGTTCCATTCGGAGGGCAAACCCGGCAAGCTCGAAATCGTGCCGACGAAGCCAATGGCGACGCAGCGCGATCTCAGTCTTGCTTATTCGCCGGGCGTCGCCGTGCCGGTCGAGGCGATCGCCGAGAATCCGAGGCTCGCCTATGACTACACCGCGAAGGGGAACCTCGTCGCAGTCATTTCGAACGGCACCGCCATTCTTGGTCTTGGCAATCTCGGCGCGCTGGCGTCGAAGCCGGTGATGGAGGGGAAGGCCGTTCTCTTCAAGCGTTTCGCCGATGTCGATTCCATCGACATCGAGGTCGACACACAAGATGTGGACGCGTTTGTGAACGCCGTTCGTTATCTCGGCCCGTCTTGGGGCGGCATTAACCTCGAGGACATCAAGGCGCCGGACTGCTTCATCATCGAGAGCCGTCTGCGCGAGTTGATGGACATCCCGGTGTTCCATGACGATCAGCATGGCACGGCCATCATCGCGACTGCGGGGCTGATCAATGCGCTGCACCTCACCGGCCGCGACATATCGGAGATCAAGCTCGTCTGCAATGGCGCGGGTTCTGCCGGCATCGCCTGTCTTGAACTCGTGAAGGCGATGGGCGTGCGCCATGAAAATGTGACGCTTTGCGACACCACCGGCGTCATTTACCGGGGCCGCGAAAAGGGCATGAACCAGTGGAAGTCCGCTCACGCCATCGACACGAAGGCGCGAACGCTTGCTGAGGCGATTGAGGGCGCGGATGTGTTCTTCGGTCTTTCCGCCGCAGGCGCGCTAACCAAGGAGATGGTCGCCCGCATGGCGGCGAAGCCTATCATCTTCGCCATGGCGAACCCCGATCCGGAAATTACGCCGGAGGAAGTCGCCCAAGTTCGCAACGACGCCATCGTCGCAACCGGGCGCTCGGACTATCCCAATCAAGTCAATAACGTGCTCGGCTTCCCATATATCTTCCGCGGCGCGCTCGATGTGCAGGCGCGAACCATCAACGAGCCGATGAAGATCGCGGCGGCGCATGCGCTAGCCGAGCTGGCGCGGGACGATGTGCCGGACGCTGTCGCCAAGGTTTATGGACGGCGGCTGCGCTACGGACCGGACTACATCATACCCGCACCGTTCGATCCTCGTCTTATCTGCGAGATTCCGTCGGCAGTCGCAAAGGCGGCCATGGACTCTGGGGTCGCGCGCCGGCCGATCATCGACATGGATGGATACAGGGCGCGGCTCTCTGCGCGGCTCGACCCTGCAGCGGGCTTCATCAATTCCATCTTCGAATCGCTGCGTTTGCATCCGAAACGGGTCGTCTTCGCGGAGGGCGAAGAAGAGCAAGTCGTCCGCGCGGCGAGCGCCTTTTCCGGCCAAAAGCTTGGGCATCCGATTCTGATCGGGCGCGAGGCGCAGATCCGCCAAGCCTGCTTCTTGTCCGGCATCACCCACCAGGAAGACTTCGAGGTTCATAACGCTCTGAATTCCGAGCACAACCAGGTTTACGCAGAATTCCTCTATCAGCGTCTGCAGCGGCAAGGTTATCTCTACCGCGATTGCCAGCGGCTCGTGAACACCGACCGCAACGTGTTTGCTGCGTGCATGGTCGCGCTTGGACACGCGGACGCCATGGTGACGGGCGTAACCCGGAACTGGTCGACGGCGCTTCAGGATGTCCGGCGCGTGCTCGATCCGAAGCCGGGCCGCCGTGTCATTGGCGTTTCGGTCATCATCAGCCGCGGCAGGGTGGTGCTCGTCGCAGATACGTCCGTGACCGGCATGCCGGACGCGGAGGAACTGGCCGACATCGCGGTCGAGACCGCCGAGGTCGCCTCGCGGTTTGGCATGACGCCTCGCGTCGCAATGCTCGCCTTTTCGACCTTCGGAAACCCCGCGAGCGAGCGGGCGGAACGCGTCCGCGAGGCGGTCAAGCTGCTCGACCGGCGGGGCGTCGAATTCGAATATGAGGGCGATCTTGGGGCCGACGTCGCGCTCAACAAGCGAGCGATGGCGCTTTATCCTTTCTGCCGTCTGACAGATACGGCGAATGTGCTCGTGATGCCGGCGTTTCACGCTGCGAGCATCTCGACCAAGATGCTTCAGGAGCTTGGCGGCGGCACCGTGATCGGGCCGATCCTCGTGGGCCTGTCGAAGCCGGTGCAGATTGCATCGCTCGGCTCGACCGACAACGACCTTGTGAACATGGCGGCGCTGGCTGCGTTCGACGTGACCGGCTGACGCAAGCAAGCATTCTTTGGCCGGCCAAAGAATGCTTGCAAGGAGCCTTTAGTTTTCGCGGAGTGAGCGCTTGTGGCCAGCGCGCATTCCACCGGCCGGTCCACACGACGACGTCAGCGCCAGCCTCAATGATCGCTGGACGAAGGGTGATCTGACGCCAACGCTGGCTAGGCTAGACCGCAGCGGCGTGGCGGGGTTCTGCGTTTTGCCCGAGATAATCGTCGAAAACAGCGCAAATCACGCGAAGAGCTGGACGGGCCGCATCCGGAACACGCACACGGTTGCCGTCCAATTCGACAAGCCCTTCCTCCTCAAGCGCGCGAAGCTGGGACATTTCCGCCCCGAATCCATCGCGATCAGGCGCGAATTGCTGGCGAATCTCCTCGAGGTCAACCTCCATATTGCACATAAGGCGCTCGATAATCGCGCCGCGCATCTTGTCCTCGCCGCGGAATGTGATGCCTTTCGCAATCGGAAGCTCGCCTGAGTTTACGGCGCGGGTGTACGCCCCGGTTTCCACGATGTTCTGCGCGAACCCCTCCGGCAAGGCCGAAATTGCGCTAGCGCCGAATGCGACGATCACACCGGCATCGTCGTTGGTGTAGCCCTGGAAGTTCCGGCGCAAACGCCCTTCGCGCAACGCAACCGCCATACTGTCTTCCGGCCGCGCAAAATGATCGAGGCCTATCTTCACATAACCGAGATCGGCGAGCGCATCGCCCGCCACTTTGGCCTGCTCGAAGCGCATCTGGGGGGTAGGCAGCGCCTCTTCTGGGATCATGCGCTGGTTCTTCGCCATCCAGGGAACATGCGCGTAGCCGAAAAGCGCGATCCTGTCCGGCCTAAGCGTTGCGGCCTGCTCGACCGTATCTTTGAGCGTTTCAGCTGTCTGATAGGGAAGACCATACATCAAATCGAAGTTCACCGCGTGGACGCCTTGCTCGCGCAGGAGGTCCATCGTGGCTTCGATCATGCTGATTGGCTGAACGCGGTTGATCGCCGTTTGCACCTTTTCGTCGAATTCCTGCACGCCGAGGCTTGCGCGGGTGCATCCGATCTTTCCAAGCGCCACTGCATTTTCGCGGGTGAAGGTTCGCGGATCGATCTCCACCGCGATCTCCGCCGTGCCTGCAATATTGAAGTGGCGCTGCAGGTTTTCATCGATGCGAACCATATCCTCGGGCGCCAGGGCGGTCGGCGTTCCGCCGCCCCAATGGATGTGCCGCACCGTGACGCCCTTCGGCAGAACCTCAGCGGCTAGCTCGATCTCTCGAATAAGCGTATTGACGTAAGTTTCGACTGGCGCGTAGCGCGCAATGACCCGCATGTTGCATCCGCAATACCAGCACATGCGGCGGCAAAACGGCACATGCAAATAGAGCGAAATTTCCGAGCTTGGATCGAGCTTGGAGAGCCAAGTCTGATACTTCCGCGCGTCTACCTCGGCAGAAAAATGCGGAGCTGTAGGATAGCTCGTGTAACGAGGAACACGTGCAGAGAAGTATTTCGCAATCCCAGGTATCATGATTGGCTTTTCCCTGTAAGGATACGCTGCGAGCCGTCCAGATGGACCGGCTTCGTCCACGCGATTTCAAATGCGCAAGAACTCCCGCCTGCCGCCTCGCAACTTATTTCGCGGACGAAAGCGTTACGGCTGACGAGGACTTGAAAAAGGCGCTGGAATGTTCCCGCGTAATAGTCGCACTGCGGGCGCGCGCTGTGGCGGCCTCTACAAAGCGGGCAGCTGGTGATCGAAACGATAACTGGCCGGCCGTTTGTAACGCGAAAGGCGCCGCTTCCGGCGAATGTCCAGGAATGCTGCTTGATCGTGCTCAGCAGGACGCGGCTGGCGAGAGATGGCGGCAACAGCTTCAGAACCGCTTGCGCTGGCTTGGGGATGCGGTTCGCTAGAAGGTAATCGCCTGTTCTAAGCCCGGCCTCAAAGGCGATTTCGCGCGCCTTGCTTTCCTCAAGCCCGGCGAAAAGAGCCGTCTGAAGCGCACCGGCATCCGCCTCCGGCACCATTCCCGTCGGCGGAGAAGCAAGATGCGGCTCAAGACGAGCGCTGGCGAAAATAAGCCGGGTGGCGTCCTCCCCAACAACGTCACGGAGGGTTTCCGCCACCCTTATTATCGCATTGGGACCGATAAGGCCCGCATCCGCCGACGCATGCGCCATTCGAAGCGCCTTCTTATTTTGTGACCGCTCCTAAGCAGGCGTTCCTTGGTCTGCCAAAGAACACCTGCTTAGGGTTTTTCGTTTTCGCAGAGTGAGCGCTTGCCGCTCAACCGGGAAGGCTACACCCGGGTCAAGCCCGAGGTGATACTTTCGGAAACTCTGCTAGTGCGTGGCAGCCGTTTCGGCATGCTCGTCATGATGGTCTGACTTTTTGCGCGTTGTGTGGTCGAAATCGTCGCGCTCGCGTTCCCCGCGTTGGCGCGTGGTGTCGAAGCCGAAATCGACCTTCTTGAGAGACTGCGGACCCCAATATTTGACGCGCCCGAGATCGTAGAACTTGCGCTCCCAGCCGCTCTTCAAGAACGCCTTGAGGCAGCCCAGCAGGTAGCTGCGTCTCTTCCCGCTCCAGACCCAGGGATATCCGAAGAACGCCTTGCGCATATAGAAGCGCCGGTAATTGCTCATAACATGATTGAGCAGCTGCGTGCGCTCCATGGCGTCGGGTTTCATGATCGGCGTCACGAAGTTATACTTTTCGTAATCGAAGATTTCGACCTTGTCGCTCAATTCCTGGAAGAGGTCCGAGAAAGGCCAGGGCGTGTACATCGCCCAGTTCGCCATGTCGGGGTTCCAGTCCATGGCCATGCGGAACGTCTCTTCGAGGGTCTCCGGCGTCTCGTTCTCGAGGCCCACGATAAATTGCGCTTCTGTGACAATGTCGTTCTTACGCAGAAGTTCGATGGCGCGCTTATTTTGCGCGATCGTCGTCTCCTTATTGAAGCGGTCGAGCTTCAATTGCGCAGCGGCTTCCGTTCCAAGCGAGATATGAATCAGCCCGGCGGCGCGGTAGAGCGGAAGCAACGCCTCATCCCGGAGGATATCGGTAACGCGGGTATTGATGCCCCATTGGACCGGCAGATTCCGCTTCTTCAATTCCTCGCAGAACTCAACGAACTTCTTCCTGTTGATGGTCGGCTCTTCGTCGGCCAGAATGAAGAAGCCCACCTTATAATCGCGGACCAGCGTCTCGATCTCGTCGACGACCTTCTTGGGGTCACGAATGCGGTAGTTCCGCCAGAATTTCCATTGCGAGCAGAAGCTGCAGGTAAAGGGACAGCCCCGCGCAAGGTTGGGTATGGCGACGCGTGTTCCCGTCGGGATGTAGATATACTTCTCCCACTCAAGGATGCCCCAATCCGGGGTGATGCTATCCAGATTGGAAATCGGCGGTTCTGACGGCGTAGCCAGCACCTTGCCGTCCTCGGAGTAGGCGATTCCTTTAATTTCGGAGCGCTGCTCGCGCCAATTTCCCTGTTCGACGGCGCGAACGACATTCAGCATGATCGCTTCGCCCTCGCCGCGGACGATAGCGTCGATCCAAGGCGCCTCGGTGAGAACCTGCTGATACATGAACGTGGCGTGGATGCCGCCAAGGACCGTTACCGCGTTGGGATGAACTTCCTTCGCGATCTGAAGCAGCCGCTCGGCCTTGTAGATGGAAGGCGTAATCGCCGTTGCGCCGATGATATCAGGCTTCTCTTTCTCCAGGATGGCGCGAAGCTCGTCTTCCGACAAATTGCTCGTCATCGCATCGATGAAGCGTATATCAGTATAGCCTGCGGCCTTGAGAGGGCCCGTGATATAGGCGACCCAAGCGGGCGGCCAATTGCCTGCGATCTCCGCTCCGCCCGAGTGATAGTTGGGATGGATCAGGATGATTCGCATAAGTACGCTCCCAGGGAAATTGTCAGCTTAAGTTGACAGGAATTTGTGTCAACCGGAGATTACTCCCTTGGCATACTAGTGTTTTGATCTAGATCAAGAGGAAATCGCCATTACTTGGCCGGAAGCGTGATTTTTGGGCTACGCTTAACAAAGCGGCGATCCAGCGCATTCTACCTTTGTAGCGCTACCGCGTCGCCGGTGGCGAGCCCGAGTTTTTTGGCCTGTCCTGCCTCTATCTCTATGACACGCGAGGCCGCGCGCATGGATGAGATGATGTCGGTCGAAAAAGGCTCCGCATTGTAGGCGATATGCACGATACGCCAATCGCTGCCGATAAAAACCATGTCGAGCGCGATGTAGGTGTTTTTCATCCACATCGTGATCTCTTGCTCGTTATCGAACAAAAAAATCATGCCCTGGTTCTCGGGAAGCTTACGTCGAAACATGAGGCCTTGTTCGCGCTCCGGTTCGGTATCGGCGACCTCGACATTCAGGAGCACGGGGCCATTTTTTGTTTCGATCTTTAGGTTTGCGCGTTTAAAGAGAATATCCCCAAAAGCAGGCGGCATCACAAAAGAGCTGAAATTAAGAAAGCCTAAAATGACAAGGGCCGCAAGCGCGGCCCTGGCAGCAATCCGTCGACCCTGGAACATGGGCCTTTCCCTTTCAGTGCGAGGCTGGGTAGCCCGTTGCGCCGTCGGGACGAAGCTCGGCGGCCATAAGACCTTTATCGCCTTTGCCATAGCGAACCTGCACAATTTGTCCAGGCCTAAGCTCGGCGAAGCCGAAACGCCTGAGGGTCTCCATATGGACGAAGATGTCTTCTGTGCCGGCGCCGCGGGTCAAGAACCCGAAACCCTTGAGCCGGTTGAACCACTTCACCATGGCCCGCTGCCAATCGCTTTCGGGAATGACATGGACATGGGTCCGCTGGGGCAGTTGCGAGGGGTGGATGGCGGTACTCTCATCCATCTCGATCACCCGGAAGGCCTGCAGCCCGCGATCGCGCCGCAACACTTCGCAGACGATACGCGCGCCCTCATAAGCAGTCTGATACCCGTCCCGCCGCAGAACGGTGACATGAATCAGAATGTCGGGAAGCCCTCCATCTGGAACGATGAAGCCAAAACCCTTGGAAACATCGAACCACTTGATGTGGCCTGCTATCACAAAGACGTCTATGCCAGGTTGCTCTGCGATGTCGTTGAACGATGCAAATGTTGGAGGTAATTTGTCCCCCATTTTTTAGTCCCCCGCTTCACTGAAATACGTGGCGCTCGCAATGGTCTCGCCCAAGACCGTCACGCACACCAACTCACTTCCAAACCATAACATTCCTCGCCGCCGAGGCCAGAAAAAATTAACTCTTTCCCCAGCGCGCTTGCCGCTCATGTTTCGGCCGCCACCGAAACGACAATGCAGCAAGTGTTTGATATTCCGCGCTAAACCTTGTTCAAAATGTGACGGAAGCTGCGCCGGACGCCTGTCTTAAAACCTTAATCAGGACGTTTTAAACAGGGCGCCTGTTAAGAAATTCAGGCTGGTTGACCAGCAAATGGAGCAGCGAATCAACGTGCTTCGCCACTTAAAGCGCAAATCAGCGCGCGCCACTCGCCCCACTTTCCACACTTGTTGAAACGCTCGCGGAATATCTTCCGGGCAAGCTCCGGGGTTCGTGAGTTGCGCCTCTTCACCATCCTTGGCTAATGTCGCGTCAATTTTGGAGGCTCCTCATGAAGTATCTTCATACCATGGTCCGCGTGGCCGATATCGACCGGTCGCTCGACTTTTACGTCAACAAGCTTGGACTTAAGGAAGTCCGGCGCATGGAACGGCCCGAGGGCCGCTACACGCTCGTTTTCCTGGCCGCGCCCGGCGATGAAAACGCGCAGGTCGAACTGACCTATAATTGGGATCCGGAGGTCTATGGCGAAGGACGGAATTTCGGCCATCTTGCTTATGAGGTGGACAACATTTATGAGACCTGCCAGCGTCTCGCGGACGGCGGAGTAACGATCAACCGGCCGCCTCGCGACGGGCGAATGGCCTTCATCCGGTCGCCCGACAATATTTCTATCGAGCTTCTTCAAAAGGGCGCGGCGCTGCCGCCATCGGAGCCCTGGGCATCCATGCAGAACACGGGAAAGTGGTAAGGAGCGCTTCATGCAGCGTGAGGATTACACAGGGGTGGCGAAATCGCTGCATTGGCTGATTGCGGCCTTGATCTTCGTTTTGTTTCCGCTGGCTTGGACTATGAGCGGATTTTCGGGCATCGAGAAATTCAAGCTATACAATCTGCATAAGTCGATCGGGATCACGGTCCTTGCGCTGATGACGCTGCGACTATTGTGGCGGTTGCTGCATGCCGCGCCAACCTTGCCGGATACGATGCCGGGGCATGAACGCCTCGCAGCCCATCTCGGGCACGTCGCGCTCTATGCCGCGCTTTTCCTGATGACGCTCTCCGGCTGGGCGATGATTTCGAGCTCCGGCAAGCCATCCGTGCTTTTCCAGACGACGGCTTTTCCGTTGATTCCTTGGCTCAGTGAACTCGCCCCGGATCAAAAGAAGGGCTACGCTGAGTTTTTTGCGGGCATCCACCTTGTCACGGCCTACGTACTTTTCTTCCTTGTCGCGGGGCATATCGCGGCGGCGTTGCGTCACGCCATCATTCTAAAGGACGGGATTTTCTCGCGCATGCTGCCGCGTTTCGTGCGCCGCACAGGCGCAGCGCGCGTCGCGCTCTTGGTCTTGAGCGCTGGCGCCATAAGTCTCAACGTCTCGGGCCAAGCCCGGGCGACGGAGTGGAGCGTGAACGCCGAAAAGAGCCAAGTCAGCTTCGAAGCGAGCGGCAGCGGCTACGACACGACGGGCAGCTTCAAGAGCTACAAGACGGACATCGAGTTCGACCCGGACACGCCGGAGCAGGCGTCGGTGCGCGTCACTCTCGACATGCGAAGTGTCACGACCGGAGCGGCCGATGTCGACCAGACCCTTCAATCCGAGGATTTTTTCAATCCGGGCCGCTTTCCCACGGCTGAATTCGTGGCCAGGGGCGCAAAGCCGGACGGCGAAGGCAAATACATTCTGAGCGGGCAGCTCACATTAAAAGGCGTGACCAAGCCCGTAACTTTGCCTTTTTCCATCGTTATTGAATCTGGAATGGCCGCTGTCAAAGCAGAGACGACAATCAATCGCCTCGAATTCGGCGTGGGGCCGGAGTCGGTCGCGGGGCTTCCCGTTGACAAAGACATCAAGCTGACGATCGATCTGACGGCGATGCGGCTCGACAACTGACGGCCTGCTCAACTGGCCGCTGCGAAGCTCTTGCCGCAGCGGACTCTCTTGATTAACTCCCGGCATAGGACCAGCTAAAGGGATCGCCTAAAAAGTGTACAAATTCTTCTAGATCGTGCTGATGGAATCACATCGTCCAACGTTAATCTCGGTCGTCTTGCCCTCCTATAATGAGTGCGAGGGCCTTCCTGCCGTGGTCGCATCGATCTTCGGGGTATTGGCGCAGACCGGCTTCAGCCATGAAATCATTGTGGTGGACGATGGGAGCGCCGACGACACGCGGCCTGTCATGCTGGACTTGTGCTCGCGTCAGCCAAACCTGCGCTATGTCCGCCTCTCGCGAAACTTCGGCAAGGAGGCGGCCTTGTCCGCCGGACTTAAAACGGCCGCGGGCGACGCCGTTATCCTGATGGATGCCGATGGCCAGCATCCCCCAGCATTAATTCTTACGTTTCTGGAACGCTGGCGGGAGGGCTACGAGGTTGTGGCCGGCGTGCAAGGCGCGCGCCCGGAAAGCTGGCTCAAGCGCCGTTTCAAGAGCACGTATTATCATTTCATGAAGGCCGGCAGCTCGGTGGTCATCCCGCCTGGGCCGGCGATTTTCGGCTCCTCGACCGGAAAGCCGTCGACGCCATCAACGCGCTTCCTGAGCGAAACCGGTTCATGAAAGGGCTCTACGCCTGGGTTGGTTTCCGCACGGCTCTTGTCCCCTTCCGAGCTGAGAACCGGGTGGCCGGACATACGAAATACACCTGGGCGCAGCTTTTCGGCCTTGCTTTTACGGGCTTGACCTCTTTCACCATCGTGCCTCTTCGACTTGTATCCTTGGCAGGGCTTCTCATTTCGTGTTCATCTCTATTCTATGCGGGCTACCTGCTTTTCGAGCATTACGTGCAGGGCGACCACTTGCCGGGTTGGGCGACACTGGCGGTCGGGATGACGTTTCTTTCGGGCGTTCAGCTGTTAGCGCTGGGCGTGATCGCCGAATACCTTGGCAGGACCTTCGAGGAAGCGAAGCAGCGCCCGGTCTACGTCATCGCCGAGGACAGCCGCCTGAAGGAGAAGACCCACGCTGCCTCGCCCGTCTACGATGCCACGTCGCTTGTTGCGGATGCGCGGCTGCCAGAAACGCCCGCGATCCCGTAATGCGGCAGATCGCGATCTTCGTCGCAGTCGGAAGCGCAGCCGCGCTAACTCATCTTGCGGCCGTGGCTTTGGCCGTGGAACTCTTCGGCCTGAAGCCTCTCGCCGCCAACGTAGTTGGGTTTTGCGTGGCCTTTCTCGTGAGCTTTGGCGGTCATGCCCGCTGGACTTTCCCGATCTCGCCCGGACGCTTCGCCGCCGCCCGGACCCGATTTTTCGCCGTCGCCTTCACTGGCTTCGTGCTCAACCAGGCCGCCTACGCAGAAGCCTTGCATCTCTTTGGCGAACGTTACTATCTTCCCGTCCTCGCCGCCGTCCTCATTGGCGTCGCCGCTGCGACGTTTGTGCTATCGAAGCTTTGGGCTTTCGCGCAACCGCAGGGCTGAGCAGGTTCCAACGGTTCGGGGAACGGAACCCCCTCTACCCGGCGCCTGGCAAAGCCAGCCGCCACTCTCCGCAGGGGGAGAGGGTTATTCCAGCGTTCCCTCTCCCCTCCGCATGCACTTGCGGACACTCCGGAGTAGCAAGCTCGTCAAGGCGAGCTTGCGCGGGAGGGACAGGGTGAGGAGGAAGACGCTTGCTGCTTGGCGCTGGCGGTCTACGGGCGCAGCCGCCGAAGTTTTGCTTAGGACGTTTCGTCATGATGCAAGATGTGATCATCAACGCCGATGACTACGCGATGGACGCCCGCGTCGATGCGGCGATCCTTGAGCTTGCGGCGCAAGGCGTGGTCACGGCGACGAGCGCGATGGTGCTTTCTCCCAGCTGGCCCGAGGCCGCTAAGGCTTTGGCTGACGCGCCCCTTTCGCGGGGCTTGCATCTCGACTTCACAAGTCCCTTTGCCGGAGAGGTGTTTCCCCGGCAATCGATTACCGGGATGACGATCCGCGCGCATGCCGGCGTTTTGGACCGGGCGCTTTTAAAGGAGGAGATCGAACGCCAGCTTTCGCTGTTCGAGACCGGCATGAAAGCCTTGCCTGATTTCGTGGACGGCCATCAGCACGCTCATCAGCTTCCGGCCGTGCGCGAGGCGCTGCTCGAGGTACTCGGCGAACTTTATGGCTCCGCCGCGAGCCGCATCGGCCTACGCATTTGCGTGGCGCGGAAGTGGCGAGGCCTGAAGGCTTCGATTATCGGACGCACCGGTGGGTTCCGGCTGGCGGAGTTGGCGGCGGCGCCGGGGCACAGCACAAACTCTGATTTCGCGGGCGTCTACGATTTCAATGAAGACGCCAAATTCGAGGCGCTATGGACGGATTGGCTCGGCAACCTTGAGGGCGCCTCGCCACTGATCATGTGCCACGTCGCAGAACGCGGAGACCACGACGGAAGCAATTCTATTAGAGGGGCGCGCTACCGCGAATATGATTGGCTGTTGAGCCCAGAATTCAGCTCGCTCACCCAGCGCCTTTCGAAAACACCGGCACGGTGGCCTCGTGCCTTACCCTAAGATCGGGAAATGGCGGCATCGTGGGTTCCACGGGCTTGCCCGAGATGCGCGCCATGATCTCTCTCACCGCGCCCTCAACCGGCTTGAACTCGAATCGGACCACGTGCTTGCCAGCCGGCACCTGAACGGCGCGGAATAGCACGTTAGCGCGGAATATTTCGGCGGGTTTTCCGTCCACCGTGCCGAACCACCATGGGTGCCAAACGTCGTTCAGCACGAGAAAGCCCGCTCGTGGCGTGTTCACAGCCACCTCGACTTCAGTATTCTGATAGACTTGCAGGGCCGTTGTAGCTTCCGGCAGAGACACTGGCCTCGGTTGCAGCGTGCTCATTGGCGGCTGCCTGCTCGCCAACAGGACCGTACGCCGGGGATCGAACGATGGCCAATAGCCATCTTTCGCCATCCGATCGAAGTTTGCAGGCTGCCAGTCGAAGGCGAACAAAACACGCGGAAGCGCGCGGGGGTTCTCATAAATGTAGGCGCCACGCGTGCTTGCGACGAGCGTCAAATCCCCAGGCTTGAGCCTCTTGTCCAGCTTCTCGATGGGGCGATCGATCGCAATGTAGCGAAGGCCAAGCAAATCCGCCATCATGGACCGGTATGACGGAAACAGCGGGGTGAATTGGCGCTGGTAGATATTCGCCACCGTTTCGGTCGCGCCCATGCCTTCGACGACCTTCTCGAGACGGAGCGGATTATATCCGAAGGCATGATCGAAATTGTGGATGAGGCTGATGTTCGGCCATTCGAAGCCGAGCCCAACCATCTCCACGCGGTCGCGCCGGGGGGAATTTGCCGGCTGGCTGAGATGGGCTTTGAAAAAGGCCACGGTATCGTTCTTGGTCTCGACGCGCATTTGATCGTAATAAGAGGGCTTCTCCGCTGTGGAACGGTTTGGCCCATTATTGATGGCGAGATCGGCGGTCATGAACGCGGCGAAGGCCGCGACAGTCAACGCTCCATATCGCGCGGCATGACGCTTTGCGAAAACCAGCGTAAGCCATCCCGCCGTGAAGATGCCGATCGACAGTAGCACGGGGCTTATCGCCTGATAAAAGTGAGAGTGCGCTGCGGCGACCGCGAGGCTGACGGCGAACAGCAGCGCCAGGATGATAGCGACTGCAGCCCGTTGCAGGTTTGCCGGCATGGCGCTGACGGTCAGGAGCCGGTGCAAGAGATAGCCGGAAACGATCGAGGTCATTGCGCCCAGAGCGTATGTCGCGTCCGCAGGCCTGCGGAAGAGATCGACACCGGGCAGGTAATAATAAAGAAAAGTGAAGAAGCCCGTGTAGCGGCCAAGCGCGTAGAGAAGCAGGCCTGTCAACGTGATGGTGAAGAAGCGGATCTCCCTATCCCAGATGCCGCCTTTTATGACGCCGACGGCGAGGAGGAGAAGTATGGGTAGGGCGCCAATATAAACCTGGCCCATATTTTCGGTTATCGACAGCCAGTCGGCCACCCATTCCAAGCTTGCTGGGCCCCAATAGGGAAAGCTTGAATGCGCGCCGTAGAGATCCGGCACGACGGCCGTCAGCAACGAGGCCGGATGAAGGGCGCCCCTGGCCGCCTCCTGGAAGGGGATCTCGGGGCGATTGGAGGCCTGAACGAAGAGGTAGCTGAGTACTATGGGTCCCAACGCAAAGATGGTGGCGACGGCGCCCCCACCTATGAGCGGCAGGACCGTTTGTCTCACGGAACTCCAAAACCGTGCTCCGCTCAACCAGTGATGGATTGTGTAGCCGGCAAGGACGTAGCAGCCGATGAGCGCGATTTGCCCTGGCTCGATAACCATCATGCCTGCGGCAAGTCCGGCGAGCACCCCATACAAAATGGACTTGCGGTCAAGCGCCCGGGAGAGCAGCCAAAGGCAAAGCATGAAGAAGGCGAAGGCCTCGATCTGCTTGATGTGCTGAATGCGCCAAATGGATGAGCCGCCGAACGCGGTCGCGAGGGCGGCCACGGCGGCGCCTGCGGGATGCCAGCCGCGATCTTTGAACAGCATAAGCACCGATGCCGCCGCGAGTCCCAAAAGCAGGAAGCAATAAAGATCGAGCTGCCGGAAACTTGGCTCGGGCTCCAGATAAGCAAGCAGGAGAGCGGGTGAGAATATCAGCGACTGCGGATCGGCGATCTGCGGCGAGCCTGCGAAGACGTTATGCGTCCAGAACGGCGATTGACCCGTGTGCAGCGCGTTCGCCAGAAACTGAAGCTGGGGCTGGAAATGGGCTTTTGCGTCGTAGGAAATCGTGACCCCGCCGGATAGCCATGGCCAAGCGAATATCAACCAGCCTATGCCGGCCGCGCAAAATGCCGCGGTGTAGCCGCCTGAAACTCTCGAATTCATATCCTGTTTTCCGGAAACGGTCATTGCGCCTGGTAAACCAATTATATAACCCCAATTTGTCTTTTTTGTATCAAGACAAGAGGCTAGGCTCCCGCCCTGCGACGGCGGGGCGGAAATTACAAATCGGACATCAGAATCGGCTTGTGGCAATAAAAGGGCGCTTTTCCTAAACGAAAGGCGCAAGCGCCTCCGTAAAAGATCAGGCAAATCTAACAACTATCGCGCGGATCGGGATGGACATGACTTGCAGCCCGTCCAGCGTTCGCTATAGTGCGGCCTTGCGCCGGTTTGGACTGCGAATTAGGAGAGGTGGCCGAGTGGTTGAAGGCGCACGCCTGGAACGCGTGTAGGCGGGTAACCGTCTCGAGGGTTCGAATCCCTCCCTCTCCGCCAGTCCTTGAAAAATATCAATGAGAATCATAGAGAGAAAACATTTCCGGATGTTTTCAGGAACGCTGTTCTTGTTTCGATCCGGGAACGCGGCAACCACCTTGCCCGTTTTAGCCCAAGCGGCTTCCAACTTTACTCGCCTTCAGCTCGACGAGAGCTCTGACATGCGCGCGCAAAAGCGCGAAAGATGAAAGATAGGTGAAAGCCGCGACAGGAACCGCCGCTCAAGTTTCTGGCTAACGGTTTGCGATCTCCTGCGGCTTCGGACTGCTTTTCGGATGCTTCGAAGGCGAAACCTTGCATTGGAGAGCATGCTTGATCGCCGCCTGATTTTCTGTCGCCGCAATGGCGACCACGACCGCCAGAGTAATGGCGAGAACATGGGCGAACTCGCTCGCCTCTGGCAGAGGATTGCGCCCCAGATAGTGGAAAATGGCTCTTAACGCCGCCAGCGAGATAAAAAGATAATGTCCTTGATCGCTTTTGAGGAAACACCAAGCTTGCTGGATCGTGCCTGCCACGACCTCTATGCATGGTTTGATCGCTTCACTATCGAAGCTCATCGGTGACATCGTCATCCCTTTCGTAAGGTTTCGACATCACCCGGCCCCTCTGGGCGTAGCGCATTCCCGCTTGTGCTCCGCGCGAGAATAAGTATACTTAACCTTGTGAGGTCTTTCCCAAAGGCTTCGGGCTTTTCGGTCAATCGGGACCTCCATCTGGATAGCGGGGGGAGCCAAGCAGGCCAAAGCATTCGGCTCTCTTCGCATCCTGGCTCGCAAGCGAGCTTTTCCGGCGGTCTGTTCAAGGCGGCGTCATTACCTCATTGCCTCTCCCCCTCTCCATGGAGTTGCCGGGAACCGCTATCTCGTGCTTCAAGCGATATGTGTGCTGCTGGCGGACGCAAGAGGATTCAGGAATCTGCTTCCGGCCCTTTGGGCTCTCACGCTGACTGGCGGCTGCCGCGTCAAGCGCATCTTGCGGTATGCATGCCTTCCCGGCTGATAACAGTTATATTCGGTCTTCATGAACGCTATGTGACGCCGTAAAGCCGTCAATTTCCTCCAATGAATGTTGAATGGCCATCAATCAGGTTGGTGAAGTCGTGAGACTGTCACTGATTGTCGATATGCTTGCGCGAATATGTGCGAGAATCGGCTAACGATCCGGGGGAGGCCGGCTGCTACTCACATGTCACGGGATACTTCAGAGGCAGACTGGCTAGAGGCGCTGAGCTGGATCCGCGCGCACAAAATCAGGCCAAGCCCACCGGAAACGCGCCTGCCCTCCGAAGATGCCCTCGCAAAGGAATCCCACTTCACGCGCGCCGTGGTGCGGCGGGCGCTGCAATATCTTGTCGAACATGATGAGTTGGTCAGCAAGAAAGGGAGCGGATATTACACAATTTACAATTTGAATAGGACCGTGACCATAGCAAAGTCTATGGAGCCGAATACGATCATCGTCGACGACACGGAGGTTAGCGATTTTGGAATAGTTCTGGCAGACGAGGAGGTGGGGCGATATTTGAAGGTGAGACCGGGCGAAAACACGATATTCTTCAGAACCAAGAGATTTATCTACCATAACGATCAAAAACGGCCGTGCCTCACGACCAGGAATTACGTCAGGACTGATAAGGTCGACATCGAGACGTTTTCGTCGAACCTGAAACAAGCCCGATCGGTTTCATCGGCGATAAGGCACCAGCGCGTATCCGCTTATCTCAGAGTTTATACGAACGTAACGTCCAGATTTCCAACGCATGAAGAGCGCGAGCAGCTGAAAATTGGCCCCTTCGATTTCGTGATCGAGACGCGCAGTCTCAACGCCGATGCGGATAAAGACCCCATTGAGCTTACCGTCAGCTGCTGGCCCGCCCATATCTGGACAATGAAATTTGAATTTTAGAGCGCTCGGCGAGACGCTGAGCGCTCTAACCCGGAAAGGCGCAGTCTTAAACGGGATCGTAACGAAGTTTCGATCCCGGCTCGCGCTCCGCTTGGCCGGAATGACGATCCGCCGGCCAAGTTTGCGGAGTCTGCTTAATATTTGTAAAGATCCGACTTGTATGGCCCCTCGACCGGCACGCCGATATAGTCCGCCTGCTCTTTCGTCAGCTCCGTCAGCTTGGCGCCGAGCTTCGCCAGATGCAGCCGCGCCACGCCTTCGTCGAGATGCTTCGGCAGCGTATAGACCTTGTTCTCATACTTGCCCTTGCCGGCGTTCGTCCAAAGCTCGATCTGCGCGAGCACCTGGTTCGTGAACGAAGCGCTCATCACAAAGCTCGGATGGCCTGTCGCATTGCCGAGATTGACGAGACGCCCTTCCGACAGAAGCAGGATGCGGTTTCCGCCGGGGAACTCGATCAGGTCTACCTGCGGCTTCACATTCGTCCATTTGAGGTTCTTCAGGCTCGCGACCTGAATCTCGTTGTCGAAATGGCCGATGTTGCAGACGATGGACATGTCCTTCATCTTGCGCATGTGCTCGATCGTGATGACGTCCAGATTCCCGGTCGCGGTGACGAAAATATCTGCGTGCCCCACCACATCGTCGAGCGTCAGCACCTCGTGTCCGTCCATGGCCGCCTGGAGGGCGCAGATCGGATCGATCTCGGTAACGACTACACGCGCGCCAGCGCCACGTAGCGATTGCGCCGAGCCCTTGCCCACGTCGCCATAACCGCAAACCACTGCGACCTTGCCCGCCATCATCACGTCGGTGGCGCGGCGAATGCCGTCTACTAGGCTCTCGCGGCACCCATAGCGGTTGTCGAACTTCGATTTCGTCACGCTGTCGTTGACGTTGATGCAGGGGAAGGACAGCGCGCCCTTCTTCTCCATCTGGTAAAGCCGCAGCACGCCCGTCGTCGTCTCCTCAGACACGCCCTTGATGCTGGCCTTGACCTTGGAATACCAGCCCGGCGTGCGCTCAAGGCGCGCCTTGATGGTTCTGAACAGGCTTTCCTCTTCCTCGCTTTTCGGGTTTTTCAGCACGGCGGGGTTCTTCTCGGCCTCAGCCCCGAGCTGCACGATCAGCGTCGCGTCGCCGCCGTCGTCGAGGATCATATTGGCGGGCTGGCCGCCTGGCCATTCGAGTATATTGTCCACAAAGTTCCAATACTCGTCGAGGGTCTCGCCTTTGAACGCGAAGACCGGCGTTCCTGCTGCGGCGATTGCGGCTGCTGCATGATCCTGCGTGGAGAAAATGTTGCAGGACGACCAGCGGACCTGCGCGCCGAGCGCCTGCAGGCTTTCGATCAGCACGGCCGTCTGGATCGTCATGTGAAGGCAGCCTGCTATGCGCGCGCCCTTCAACGGCTGCTGCTTGCCAAACTGCTCGCGCACTGCCATGAGACCCGGCATCTCTGTTTCAGCGATATCCATCTCCTTGCGGCCCCACTCCGCAAGGCTTAGGTCTTTCACGTAGAAATCGGACGGAGCGGATGAGGATTTGACTGCTGAGGACACGGGTTTCTCCCAATTTGGATTGCCGAAGGCGCGATAGAATTGGGCTCAGTGGTAGCCTGTGCGGAAGCGAAAAGCAATAAAGACATAAAGATCGCTTTATGTCATATCAGCCGCAGCATAGAGAAACGGACGCAGGCGTCCGCCTGCATGCCAATAGACGTCTCTAAGAATTTAGAATCGGTCAACTTGCCAAGAAGGATTCCGACAATGCCTGCGATCGCAGCCCGGCTCTTATTCCTTGCCATGCTCCTGCCGTTCTCGCTCCCGGCTTTGGCGATCGAGGACACGCCGCAAAATCGCGAGCAGCAGGCGGACCGATATCTTGAGGCCGTGCCGCCGCAGTCGATGATGAACGACATGTCGTCCAAGATGGCCGAAACATTGCCCGAAGAGCAGCAGGACCAGTTCAAGGCGCTGATGACGAAGCATCTTGATATAACGCGCGTCGAAGCGGCCATACGGGCGGCGATGGTGAAGACGTTCACCGCCGACGAACTCAAGGCTCTTGCAGACTTCTATGGATCGGACGTCGGCAAATCGGCCATGGCGAAGATGGGAACCTACATGGCCGAGGTCATGCCCGCCACCATGAGCGAGGTTCAGGCCGCCGTCGCGAAGGCCCAGGAAGAGGCGCATCAGGGGCATCAAGAGAAGTAGGCCAAGCCGCGCCGCGGTTTCGGCCGTCTAATTTTCGCCCAAGCGCGCCTCTACGCAAGCTTCATCGGCAAGATCGAGACCCACGGGGACAAACAATGAAGTTTATCGCTGCGCTGGCGCTTTTTTTTGCGCTTTCTTCCGGGGCGCAAGCCGGCACAACAGTTTTTTATATGAGGATCGTCTGCAAGATCGACTGGGAGCAATATTGCAAGGGTATTACGGTGAGAAGGATACGTGACCTAAGGGAATGCCTTGCGAAGCATGAAAAGGATCTGCTTCCCCAGTGCCAGGACCATTACAAGGAAGCGAAGTAGCTGGCCGGTTATTCGTCTTCGTGGAAGCGAGCTTCGACGAGCGCGGTCAGCGCTTCCAGGGCCTCCTCAGCTTCCGGCCCCTCGGTTTCGATCGAAATCGTGGCGCCGAGTTCAGCGCCCAGCATGAGCAGGCCCATGATGGAGTCGCCAGGCACCGTTTGATCGTCTTTGGTCACCGACACTTCTGCATCGAATTGCTCCGCCGTTTTTACAAAAGCGGCGGATGCGCGTGCGTGTAGCCCGCGCTTGTTCACGATCGTCACTTCGGCAAGGCATTGATAAATACCGTCCGCCGCAATGCTCGTCCGTTTGCAGCTGGTCGACCGGAGGGCCATGGATGCGTCGATACCAATTCTATTTAGTGCGCGCTCAGAACCAAGCTCGCCACATGGATATATTTGCGGCCCGCTTCCTGCGCCTGCTTTAAGGCGTCGGGTAACGCGACCTCCTCGCGGATGCGAGCCAGCTTAACGAGCATGGGGAGATTAACGCCTGCGATAACCTCCACCGACCCGCTTTCCATAACCGATATTGCCAGATTTGAGGGCGTCCCGCCAAACATATCCGTCAAAATAATAACGCCGTCTCCGCTTTCGACCTTCTTGACCGCAGCCAGAATTGCGTCGCGGCGCTCTTCCATATCGTCGTTCGGCGCAATCGAGATGGTCGCGATTTGCTGCTGCGCTCCAACCACATGCTCAAGCGCGGCTACGAACTCCCTTGCCAGATTGCCATGAGTTACAATGATGAGGCCGATCATCGACTTTCCAGGTGCTGGCGGCGGCATTGGATCTTCATCTCAACAACATTATTGTGAGGCGCATCCCATCAACGTTCAAGCTCTATATAAGGCGATGTAGGATTAGAGCCGGTTAATCCACTGGCTCTTCAAAGCAATCTAGGATCATAAGCGCCAGCTTTATCGCGGCCGATGGCTCGAACGGGTCGAGATTGACGCGACGGACCGGAACGTCAAGCACACTCTCCCACTCGGTCTTCACCGGGAAACGAGGGTTATCGCCGGTCCAATCGAGATCGACGACAAGCTTCAGCTCGGCTTCCCGAGCGGCCGCTTTGAGACGGGCGATCCCGCAGCCCCGCACCTCGATCTTCCCGGCTAGCGGCTGCGGGCACGAAGCGAGGATGCGATCGCCGTCCCGCCGCAAGATGACCTGATCGTCGGCGACAAGAGCCGGATCGGCGCTGAGACGGTCCGGCGGAAGATAAAGGAAGCGAAGCGCAAGGTCTGACTTGCCCGATCCGCAGGAGCCTCTGATGAGCGCGCCTGCGTCTCCGAGAGCGACGCAGGTCCCATGAACGATCTTTTTTTGCATGGGCTGTTGACCCCAATTCAATGCAAGGGGCACGCCGGTAGGCGGATTACGAAGCGGGCGCCCCAGGAATGGCGCTCTTTGGCGCCGCAGCCGAAGGTCTCCTCGCCCTTGGGAACGGGCACGCCGTCTTCCACGGAATGCCTTTGCTCCGCCCGCCGGCGCGGCTTCGGGTTGACAGGATCGGGAGAGGTTCTGTTTTCCGCCCAAATGCTTCCCCCATGCGCCCTCACGATCTGTTGTGAGATGTTAAGACCCAGTCCCGAATTCTGTCCGAAGGATTCAGGCCGGTCTGTATAAAAACGTTCGAACACCTTCTCGAGATTCTCGTCGTTTATGCCGGGGCCTTCATCCTCGACGCTGATTTCGATTTCGTTTTTCTTCCGCAGCCGGGTCGCCGTGACATAGATCGTTCCGGCTTTCTTGGGCGAGAAGGAAATTGCGTTATCGAGAAGGTTCGCGATGACCTGACTGAGACGGCTGTCATGTCCGTTGACAATGTAGCTCCGGCTGGCCGCAAATTCCGCCTCTGTTTTGCAGCCATACACGGTTAAGACAAGGCTGACGCCACTGCCCCGGCGGCCTTCCCGCGTAATTTCGCAAAGCGTATAAAGAAGACTTGCCAGGTTAACCGGCTTGGCCGTTTCTCGGGCGAGTTCGGCGTCGAGTCTCGATGCGTCGGCGATGTCCGTGATGAGGCGGTCGAGACGGCGGACGTCGTGATTGATGATGTCGACAAGCTTCTTGCGATCGGCGTCCACTTTTATCGAAGGCAGCAGACTGGCTGCGTTGCGAAGCGATGTGAGCGGATTCTTCAATTCATGCGAAACGTCCGCCGCGAAGCTCTCGATGGCATCGAGCCGGGAATAAAGCGCGTTCGTCATGTCCCGGAAAGCACGGGACAAATGACCGATCTCATCGGGCCGGTCGCTGAAGTCGGGAATTTGCTCACGGTTCTTGATATTCTTGCGCACACGCTCGGCTGCGACAGCGAGGCGGCGCATGGGCTCGGCGATGGTTCCCGCCAGAAGCAGCGAAAGAACTGCCGTCACAAAGGCGACCAAACCCGCGACCTCGACGATCTGGAGCCGGTCCTTCGCGATCATTTCATCGATGTCGCTGCCCTGTGCGGTCAGCAAGAGAGCGCCAAGCGTCAACTGGTCGCGCTGGATCGGAACAGCGATCGAGATGACTGTCTCACCGGACTCGGTCACGCGAATGATCGGCGCAACACTGCCGGCGAGCGCAACGCGAACTTCGTCGTAGGCCTTTCCTTCGGGGCCCAGGTCCTTATAGATTGGAAGGTCGGGAGTCCAAAACTCAGTTTTGAGGTAAGCCCAGATGTCTGTGAAAATATCGGTGTCGCTGTCGGCGGGTGCGCCGTCGAGCCGGCCGCCATTTCCGTGATAGAGCTGCCGGCTATCCGAGATCAGAGTGCCGTCCGTGTCGAAAACGCGCGCGCGTGTTCTTGTCGGCCCGACGAGGTCGCGCAGCATGGGCGAAACCACTTCCGGATCGACCCGGAAAGACAGCTCCGGATTGGACAGCCCCGATGATGGCGCGACGATCTTGTTCTCGTCGGCGGCTTGGCCGCCTTCCCCTGCCGCATCCACATTGGTTTTGCTGGTCTGGGCGATGGCGCTGGCGATAATCTGGGCCTGCGTGGTCAGATTATCGACGCGCGTCTCCATGAACTTCCAGCGGTACTGATTAAGATAGAAGATCCCGCTTACAAGAACGGCGACGCCGATGACATTGATGACAATGATGCGGCGGGTGATGCTGTTGAAACGGTAATGGCGAAAGAATTGCCTGCCCGCGCGGAGAAAACGCAGGCGAAGGGCCCGGCTCGGCCGGCGCACCCTGGCTGCTTCCCACCACCGGGACATGTCAATGGCCATTGGCTAAGTCGAGTCCGAACGAGGGCTCACGCCATGATCCGCCCGCGATGGAGCATAATCCCACTTTCTGGAAAGGCTCGCAACAGGCGGCGCTATTCTTTGAAGCGATAGCCGACGCCGTATAACGTTTCGATGACATCGAAGTTGGTGTCGACCACTTTGAATTTCTTGCGGAGCCTCTTGATGTGGCTGTCGATCGTTCTGTCGTCGACATACACTTGATCGTCATAGGCGGCGTCCATCAACGCATCGCGGCTTTTCACGACGCCCGGCCGCTGCGCCAAGGCTTGCAAAATGAGAAATTCGGTGACGGTGAGCGTGACCTGCTTGCTGTCCCAAATGCATGTGTGGCGCTCGGGGTCGAGTTTCAGCTTGCCTCGTTCGATGATCTTGGAGGAGTCTTCCACAACGGCGGAGGCTTCGCGCGGCTGACTGCGCCTCAAGATCGCCCGCACGCGCTCGACGACGAGCCTTTGCGAAAAGGGTTTACGGATGAAATCGTCAGCGCCCATTTTGAGGCCGAACAACTCGTCGATCTCCTCATCTTTCGAGGTGAGAAAGATCACCGGCATTTCGCTTTTCTGGCGAAGCCGCCGCAAAAGCTCCATGCCATCCATGCGAGGCATCTTGATGTCGAGGATGGCGAGATCGGGCGGGTCGGTCGCGATGCCGTCGAACGCGGAAACGCCATCCGTGTACGCTAAGATCTTATATCCTTCCGCCTCAAGAAGCATCCGCAGGGAAGTCAGAATGTTCCGGTCATCATCGACGAGAGCGATTGTGGGCATCAGTGATCCAAGGTTGTTTCCGGTTCAACGAGATATTTCTGTTGCCGAAATACCTCTGTGCAGAAAAATTCCCAAAGCGCAAGCAGCGCAACGGTAGATCATGGCTGAATTGCGTCGGCTAAGTCAAATTTCCCTTTAACTCTTCCTTAAGCTAAACTTTTTGTGACCGGAACAGGGGGCGGAACTCCCTGCGCCGGCAACGTTGTCTGGCGACCGCGCTGTTTTGCGCCTTTCCAGGCCTTATACACGATCAGTAAGGGTTCTGTTCGGATTTTCGGGTGTTATCTTACCAATCCCCGTTTCCCAATGGACCCGAGCAGCATTAACCTTTTGTTTGGAGATGGACCGTGCCTTCTGCAAAAAACATTCAAGATACTAACCGATTGACGGCGCCTGATCTCCGTGGCGCGCTGCTGCATAATGGGTCTGTCGCGGCGCTGTATGAGCAGGCAATTCGGCGTGGAGAAGGCCAAGTGACGGCCACAGGAGCCTTCGCCGCCGTTACAGGAACGCACACGGGCCGGTCCGCCGCCGACAAATTCATCGTGCGCGATCAGGAAACCGAAAGCACGGTGTGGTGGGACAATGCGAAGGCCTTGACGCCAGCTCAATTCGAGAACCTCCACCGGGACTTTTTGGAGCACGCTTTAAATCGCAATCTCTTCGTTCAGGATTGCTTCGCCGGAGCCGCCGGGGAGCACCGCATCGGAGTGCGCGTCTTCTGCGAATATGCCTGGCATGCGCTGTTCATCCGGCACCTGCTTCTCGTGCCGGAGCGAGAACAGCTCAACCGCTTCGCGCCACAACTGACAATCATCGATCTGCCGAGCTTCGTGGCCGATCCAGAGCGCCACGGCGTGCGCAGCGAGACGGTGATCGCTTGCGATTTCGTGCGGGGCGTCATTCTGATCGGCGGCACCTCTTATGCCGGCGAGATCAAAAAGTCGGTCTTCTCCTATCTCAATTACACGCTGCCGCCTAAAGCCGTGCTGCCAATGCATTGCTCGGTGAACCAGGGCGAGGCTGGCGATTCGGCGATCTTTTTCGGTCTCTCAGGCACTGGCAAAACCACCCTTTCGACCGATCCGCACCGCGTCCTGATCGGCGATGACGAGCACGGCTGGTCGAAGGAGGGGCTCTACAATTTCGAAGGCGGATGCTACGCCAAAGTCATCAAGCTTTCGGCGGAGAACGAGCCCGGCATCACAAGGGCCGTCTCGACATGGGGCGCGGTGCTTGAGAACGTGGTGCTCGACAAGGCGACACGGACGCCGAACTATGCCAGCGACGCGCTGACCGAGAATACGCGCGGCGCATATCCGCTGTCATACATCCCAGGCGCGAGCCTAGAGGGGACCGCCCGCCATCCAAAACACATCGTCATGCTTACGGCCGATGCGTTTGGAGTGCTGCCACCCATTTCGCGCCTCACGCCTGGACAGGCCGAATATCATTTCCTCTCCGGCTATACCGCCAAGGTTGCGGGTACGGAAAAAGGCGTCAAGGAGCCAACGGCGACGTTCTCGACCTGCTTCGGGGCGCCGTTCATGTCACGCCACCCGGTTGTTTACGGAGATATGCTGCGGGAGCTTATCGCTTCCCACAACGTGACGTGCTGGCTTGTGAACACAGGCTGGACCGGTGGTAAATATGGCGTCGGCCAGCGCATGGCGCTCCCCGATACACGCGCGCTCGTCAACCTCGCCCTCGCCGGCAAACTCAACTCCGCGCCTATGGAGCAAGACCCGGTCTTTGGGCTCTTCGTGCCCACCGCGGCTGAAGGGGTGGATGCTACGCTCTTGCGCCCACGCGAGACCTGGGCCGAAAAAGGCGAATATGACGCTCAAGCCCGCCGGCTCGTCGCGATGTTCTCCGAGAACTTCCAGAAGTTCAAACCGCATGTTAAACCGGACGTAACCTTGATGGCGCCGGCTTTGCGTGCGGCGGAATAAAACCGTCGTGCCGATGATTGCATACTACCGATTCTGCGCGTAACGCCGTTTGCGATGAGAGCGATCGCTAATGGCCACCGCTCAGCCTGTCCGCTGACGCCGGCTTCTCGATACGAGGTTTTAAAATCAGCGAAATTTTGGTGGCGCTGGCAAAAGCACTCAACTTTAGCTAAATTACTTCTACCATGTGCTTTGTAGGGTTACCTTTTATGAACACCTATTTGAGAATCGCCTGTGCTTGCGCTCTTGCATTATGCGTGGCGCCCTTGACAGGCAACAGCCAGCCCCAAAGCGGGGCGGCGCTCGGCAGAGCGGCCGTCGCCACGCCTCTCACAAAGGTCCAATGCTGGCAGGACTGCTGGCACGACGAATGGCGGAGCCATCACCGCTGGGGATCGGATAACTACTGGCATAATCGCTGGCGGAGCCATTTCCGCTGGGGCTCCGGCGGCGGCTGGTATCACAATCGCTGGGAAAGCCACTACCGCCCAGGCTCCTATCACCGCTATTGGGATCACCGCGGCTACGACGATTACGGCGAGCGTTATTGATTAGATCGTATCCGCTTTCGATGGAATCAAAGCGGATACGGGCGTCCTCCAGCGCGCCTTTGGCGACAGGCCGCGACAATTTTCACGAAACCGCCACGCTTCGACCGCACCCGCGCCTTGCAGCGAGGGCACTTTCCCCTTCCAAGCAGGAACCGGCGCTGGAACGCTTTACTCCGCCCCCCCAAAAGCCCAAAGCCTCCAGCGCCGGAACTGGCCGCAGCTTCCTCTCACCGGCCAGCGCGCCGCGGACGGCTTTTCGCCTTCCACACGGGTGGCGGCCCACACACCGCGACAAAAATGCACCGTCTTGCAGATTGCCATCGCCATCTTGGGAGCGCACTTGACATTGTGGCGAAAGCCGTTACGTTCTGGCTTCGTTCTCATCGCTTTTTAGTTGTAAGAAAGTGAGTAAAGGCCATGGACGCGGGACTAAAGGGTTTTTTCCGCTTCGTTTTTTTGGCCGCAAGCGTGACGGCGTCTTGCGCGCTTGCTCCAATGGTTGCGCATGCGCAAGGTGACCGCGGCGGTATGCCTGGAGACTTCGATTATTACGTCCTAGCGCTGAGCTGGTCGCCAACATATTGCGATGGCCGAGGCTCCGGAGGTGACGGCGACCGCGATGGTTATGATCGCGGCGGTTATGACCGGCAAGGCGGCTATGACCGCAACGACGATCGAGGCGGGGACAATGGAAATGACCGGCGAGGTTACGGCCGAGGCCGCGGCGGCGCCGACGAGCAGTGCAGCGGCGTCCGCCCTTACGCTTTTGTTCTCCACGGCCTTTGGCCGCAATATGAGCGCAAAGGCTGGCCGGAGTCGTGCGAGTTTGGGCAGCGCCCATGGGTGCCGGGTGAACTGATAGATCGGATGATGGACATCATGCCGAGCCGCCGGCTGGTTATCCAAGAGTACAAAAAGCACGGGGTATGCTCGGGGCTCGATCCGCGCGGATATTTCGACGCAGCCAGAAGCGCTTATAGCAGTATTCGCATTCCGGAAGAGTTCCAGAACTTATCAAAGCCGCTTTCCGTTTCGCCCGAGGACATCCGCCGCGCTTTCCTAGACGCCAACAGACAGTTGAGCCCCGACATGATTCAGGTCGTCTGTTCGCGGAATCTTCTGCGGGAGCTGCGCATCTGCTTTTCGAAAGACCTGACCCCGCGCAATTGTTCGCAGGGCGAGCAGAATCGGCGGCTTTGCTCCTATGACACCGTGACCGTGCCGCCGGTTCGCGGCGGCGGCTTTGGCCCGCGAGGAGGTCCCACCCAACAGGGCGACCGGCTTTGAGATTTGTCCTCGGGTTACCTCTCATGGCGGCAGCGCTTGCGGATAAAGCAAGCGCGCTTTTATGGGGCATCGCATGCCGCGGTTTAAACTTATTATCGAATATGACGGCACGCCGTTCTCAGGCTGGCAAATTCAAGCGAACGCCCCTTCCGTTCAAGCCGAGCTGGCTCGCGCCATCGAAAGCTTGAGCGGAGAGCACGCCGTTCCCCGCGGCGCGGGGCGGACCGACGCGGGCGTACATGCCCGGGGTCAGACGGCGCACTTCGATCTGGCGCGGCCGTTTCCCCCGGAAACAGTGCGGGATGCGCTGAATTTTCACCTCCGGCCCGCGCCGGTCGCAATCCTTGACTGCGAGATCGTGGACGAAAGTTTCGATGCCCGCTTTTCAGCAAAGGCGCGGCATTATGTGTATCGCATCGTCAACCGCCGCGCGCCCCTTATGCTGGACCGCGACCGCGCTTGGCATGTGGGAATTCCCTTGAACGCCGAAGCGATGCAAGAAGCGGCGCAATGTCTTCCCGGCCGGCACGACTTCACGACCTTCCGCTCGGCCCAATGCCAAGCAAAATCGCCGCTGCGCACACTCGACCGTCTTGAGGTCAAACGGGATGGCGAAGACATCTTGATCTCGGCGAGTGCGCGCTCGTTCCTTCATCATCAGGTCCGCTCTATGGCCGGCAGCCTGAAGCTCGCAGGGGAAGGCAAGTGGCAGGCGGCGGATGTTCGCAGGGCGCTGGAGGCCCGCGATCGCGCTGCTTGCGGCCCCGTGGCGCCGGCGTGCGGCCTTTACTTCACCAAGGTGGACTACTGACGCCGTTTTCCCTCGCAGCGGCCGAGTCCGTCGCCTCGCGTCCCCTCTTGGACCATCACAAAATTTCGGCGCTCAAGGTGCGAGAGCATAAAATATGCTGACCGCCATGTTCTGCACGCTCTCATGAATCGATAGTTGCGTTCAAACAGCTTCGCGCGTGACGACGGCCGGACCAGCGCGATCACCGCTGCTGCTCGTCCTCCGCGGACGCGTCGAACTCTTAGCCGCCTGGCGTGTTTTACCCTTCAGCTAACGCAAAGGAGTAAGACGATGGACGAAGATCGCGTCAAAGGTTCCGCCGAGCAGGCCAAGGGCTCTATAAAGGAAGGAGTTGGCAAGCTTACAGGTGATACAAAGACGGAAACCGAAGGCAAGGCCGATAAGGCTGAGGGTAAAGCCCAAAGCACCCTCGGCGGCATCAAGGATGCTATCAAGGGCAAGTAAGACGCCCCTAAAGCCCCCGCCAAACGGGGGCTTTTTTTTGCGCCTGTGGAAAAGCGGTCGTGCCCGCTGCGTGCTTCCCTTACGACGCCAGGGCGCATGCACAAAATTGTACATAACTCCTGCCGCAACCATAGTATAAGATTTTTTTTTATGGCGCATAAGGGACTACTTAGGCTAAGCAGTTGTCATGAATATATCATTGCGACTTTTAAGGTATGTTACGGCCGCCGCCGACTGTGCCAACGTCACGGAAGCGGCCCGCCGTCTGCAGGTATCGCAGCCTTCGGTCTCGGCAGCTATTGCTGAACTCGAGCAAATGCTCGGTATCACCATATTTGTCCGCCATCATGCCAAGGGGGTGACCCTGACGCCTGCTGGCCAGCGGCTTATTGCAGAAGCAAGATTGCTGTTGAAACATGCGGAAGAGTTTTCCAAAACGGCGGAAGCGCTGGGCGACACCGATCGGGGCGAGATCACAGTCGGCTGTTTCCCAACCCTTGCCGCACGCTTCATGCCTTCCGTGATGCTGGAGTTTGCGGAACGTCATCCGCTGATTACACTACGGCTTGAGGAAGGCGATCAAGAGAAGCTTTTGCGGGATCTCGCCCAAGGCGGGATCGAAATGGCCTTCTCTTTTAGCTATGGCGTGCCTTCGGGTTTCGATACCAAACCCCTTCTAACGCTCCCGCCAGTCGTTTCGCTGCCTTCAAATCATCGCCTTGCGAGAGCGCCGGACGTCAGCTTGACCGAACTCGAAAAAGAGCCGCTAATCTTTTTCGACACCCCGCTCATACGCGACTATGTCACGAGCGTCTTCGACGCCCTCGCCATACAACCGAATATAAAGCTGAGAATCAGGTCATACGAGCTGATGCGTGGACTGGTCGCCCGTGGTCATGGCTATGCGGTTCATGCTTCGGTGCCGCTCACGTCTACGACATACGACGGCGGCCATGTGCTGGTGAAGCCGCTGCGGGATAAAGTTCCTCACGCTCAGGTCGTCAGCATCACTCCTGGATCGCATCTTGTACGGCCAGCCGTGAAAATCTTCGAGGATTTCTTGGAGAACTCCCTTCAGCGCAGCTGTCTTAACGACGACAAACTCCGGCTAGCATCGACCGCTGCTTAAGAGCTTCATCAGGCGCCGCAGAACATGCGGAGCTTGACGCACATAACTCCGTAGTACTCCCTTTATGCTGTCCTTCTCCCGCCAGGGGAGAAGGAATGCCTTGGCAACTGGCGCAGCCTGCTCCCTCTCCCATCCGCTTGCGGACACTCCAGAGTGGCAGGCTCGCCAAGGCGAGCTTGCGCGGGAGAGGGTGGGGAGCAAGGGGGCTTGAAGTCTAGTAAATTTGGTAATTGGATAATCCATTTGGAAATTCAGCGGCGCTCGAAAAGGCATTCCAAGTCAGCGCGGGAAAGTTCCACAAAAGTAGGGCGCCCATGATTGCACTGCGCCGCGTTCGGCGTCACCTCCATCTCGCGCAATAAGGCGTTCATTTCATCGATCCGCATCGCGCGCCCCGCCCGCACGCTGCCGTGGCAGGCCATGGTCGCGCAAATCGCGTGGATTTTCGCCTCCACGCCGCCGTTCCCGCCGTCGTCCAGCTCCTGGACAAGGTCGCGGACGAGCGACTGCAGATCGGGTTGACCGAGAAGGGCCGGCGTCTCGCGCACGATCACAGCGCCGGGGCCGAAGCTTTCGAGCACGAGGCCGCCTTCGGCGAGCTTGTCGCGATGCTCAAGAACGAGCGCTGCGTCTTCTTCCGTCATTTCCACGATTTCGGGGATGAGGAGAAGCTGCCGGGAAATGCGCCCGCCCGCGAGCGCCGCTTTCAGCTTTTCGTAGACGATCCGCTCATGGGCCGCATGCTGATCCACGAGAATGACGCCATCGAGGGTTTCGGAAACAATGTAAGTTTTGTGCAACTGCGCCCGCGCCGCGCCGAGCCGCTCGGCGGCCTGCTCCTCGGCGGGGCTATCGGCCGGCCTATCGGCATGGGCGAATACCGGTTGCGCCTCTTCTGAGAAGCCGTTTGCGCGGCTTGCGTCATAGGCCCGCGGCGCGGGGCGGAGAGGGGCGCGGTATTGAAACACATCCGCCTGCCCTGTCGCCGGGGGTTCGGAGTCGCCGCCGAACGGCCTCGCCGTCACCGATGCGCCCGTTCGCAGGGTTTCGTGCAACGCGGAAACGACGAAGCTGCGGATTAGACTTGCCTCGCGAAACCGCACCTCGGCCTTCGCCGGATGCACATTCACATCGACATCTTCGGCGGGCACGGTCAGAAAAAGAGCCGCCATGGGATGACGCCCGCGCGGGATGAGGTCTTGATACGCGCCGCGAATGGCCGACAAAAGCAGACGGTCTTTCACCGGCCTCCCATTCACAAACAGATATTGCAACGAAGCGTCCTGCCGGTTGAGGGTTGGCCGTCCCGCAAAGCCCGATAACGAAACGCCATCCCGTTCGAGGCGGACAGGCTCCGCGCCTTCCGCGAAATCGCGCCCCATGATCCGGGAGAGCCGCTGGCGGATGGCGTTTTCGTCGTCTGGATCGGCGCGGACAACCGCAAGCGAAGCGCGCTCGCCCACCGTCAGCGAGAACCCGATATGCGGACAGGCAAGAGCGAGCCGTTTCACCACATCGGCGATGGCGGCGTTCTCGGCGCGCTCCGACTTCATGAATTTGAGGCGAGCGGGCGTCGCCGCGAACAGGTCGCGCACCTCCACGCACGTGCCGGGCCGGGCGGCGGCGGCCCTCACCTCGGATTTTTTGCCGCTTTCGACGGAAATCTCGTGGCCGCGGGACAGGCCAGCCGGTCTCGTTACGATACGCATCGCGCCAACCGAACCAAGCGAAGGCAACGCCTCGCCGCGGAACCCAAGCGTGCGAATATCGAGCAGGTTCCCGGAAGCGAGCTTCGAGGTGGCGTGGCGATCGACGCAAAGGGCCAAATCGGCTTCATCCATGCCGCAGCCGTCGTCTGTGACGCGCAGGAGGGAAAGTCCGCCGTTTTGCGCGATGATCTCGATAGACGCCGCGCCCGCGTCGATGGCGTTCTCCACGAGTTCCTTAACCGCGCTGGCCGGCCGCTCGATCACCTCACCGGCGGCGATGCGGTTGATCTCGACCTGGGTCAGCTGGCGGACGGGCGCCTTCATCCGGCAAGATATTGGCGTGTCAGCCGCTTGCCGATTTCAACGGCGGGCTGGTCGAAGGGGTCGACGCTCAGAAGGTCGGCGGCGAGGATCGTCTCGATGAAGAAATGCATCATCAGCGCTCCGAGCGCGCGCTCGTCGAGCCGGGGGATGTCGATTGTGCGCACTGGCCGGTTCGCCTCGCCAAGCGCGTCCACAATGGCTTTTTGCTGGGCCTGGACGAGATCGCCAATGGTGCGTCCGGCGAGGTATGGCGCGCTAGCCTCGGCGGCGAGCGCAGGCGTAATCTGAAGACCGCTGTCTTCGCCTTCAGAAGCGGCGACGCGCAAAACGGTCATGAAATGAACGGGAGGCCCATCCATGAAAAGCTGAAGCTGGCTATGCTGATCCACGGGGCACAGCGTAGCGAGCGGCGTCGTTCCTTCGCCTCGTTTGCCGAGGCTCTCCGCCCAAAGCTGCACATACCAGGCGCTGAAGCGTTCGAGCCGGTCCGAATAGGGCATCATGACGGAGTTTGTGACGCCCAAATCCTTCGCAAGGCCGATAGCGACCGCGGCTCCGATAGCGGCGGGATGCTCCTCGGGCATTGTCGCGGAGGTGAGTTTCTCCACCACCTCGCGCCCGCCCGCCCTGAAAGCGGCCACGTCGAGCCCGCGCGCAAGCGCCGGCAACAATCCGACACAGGTGAAGGCGGAGTAGCGCCCGCCGATCTCGGTGCTGTGCGGCAGCATGGGAATGCCGCGAGCCTGAAACAGGCTGCGAAGTCCATTTGCAATGCCGGGCAATTCCGGCTCCGTCACGCCCAGGAATATCTGCGGGATAAGAGAGGCGTGGCCTGCGTCTTCGATGAATTTGAAGGCCGTCAGCGTTTGCGCCAGGGTCTCTCCCGTGCCGCCCGATTTCGAGATGACGATGAACCGGGTCTTGGGAAGGTCGAGGATGTGCAAGCCGCGCATGAAGGAGCGCGCATCGAGATTGTCATAAAAGCGCAGGCGCGGACGTTTGCCGCCGCTCGGCCCATCGTCTCCAGGGATCGACCAGCCGCCAAGCTGAGCGAGCGCCTGCCCGCCAAGGCTCGACCCGCCGGTTCCCAAGATCAGGATCGTGTCCGCGCCCTCGGCGAGCTTCTCATAGGCGGTGCGCGTCTCCTCAATGTCCGCAGTCTCGCCGAGAATACGGAAATGGGCGAAGCTTTTCTCCTGGGCCTGTTCTTCGAGGGCCTTGAACCGGGGCGTCAGAAGGGTAAGCCATTGGGTGAGGCGGTCTTCGCTGAGACCTGCGCCTCCAATCCTTGAGGAAAGACAGCCGTCAATCGATTGGCGATACGTCATTGGCGCGAATCCCTTCCATCAGCTTAACGTGGTGAAGCTTGCACGGCATGAAGGCAAGGCGTCACCTGCCTTGTTTCAACAATTGATTGCATTAATGGCTTCGAAGGCAAAGAAAAAGCCGCGGCGAGCGGCTTTTTCAGAAATTCTGGGCGTCGCCAGTCTAAAGACCGGCCTCCTTGATGCCTTCCGGCTCTCCGACAACCGTCACAATGAGGTTCTTCGGCTCAAGCAGCCGCTTCGCGACCCGCTGTATGTCCGCCACTGTTACGGCTTCAATTTCGCCGTTGCGCCGGTCGATGTAGTCGATGCCGAGATCGTCAAGCTGAATGGCGAGAAGCTGGGCGGCGATTTTCGAGCTGGTATCGAAGCGAAGCGCGAACGAGCCGATCAAATAGTCTTTGGCCGTTCGAAGCTCCTGTTCGGTCAGGCCTTCCTTGGAGGCGCGATCGAACTCCGCCTTGATCAGGTCAAGCGACTGCCCCACGCTCTTGTTCTCTGTCGCGACGCCGCCCGCAAAAATGCCGACATGATCGAGCGGATAAAGATAGGTGTAGACGGAGTAGGCCAGCCCGCGCTTTTCCCGGACTTCCTGCATGAGCTTGGACGAGAATCCGCCCCCGCCAACAACATAGTTCAAGATGTATGCGGGAATGAAATCCGGGTCTTTCCGCAGCAGCCCCTGAAATCCAAACTGCACGACCGATTGCGGATTTGGCATCGAAACGATGTGCTGCTTCAGCGCGTTCCGCCACGTGAAATCCTGCAGCGGCGTCTGCTTCGATTTGGCGGGCAGATCGCCGAAAAGATTATCGAGCGCAGCGCTGAGCGCCGCCGGATCGATATCGCCGACGACGGCGACTTTGAGGTTATCGCGCGCGAAGATGCGTTTCACGTATTCGTGCAGATCGTCAGGCGTGATCGCGGCGACGCTTTCCAGCGTCCCGCTCGTCGGACGGCCATAGGGATGCGGGCCAAAGGCAAGCTTAAACCATTCGAGCGACGCGACCTTATCGGGATCTTTCTCTTCCACGCGCAAATTCGCGATCAGCTGCTCGCGAATGCGCTCCGCGTCCTCAGGTTTAAAGTGGGGCGCCGTCAACGCCATGCGAAGGAGCTTGAGCGACTCGTCGCGATTTTGCGTCAGCGTCTGGAACGACACCGAAATATGATCGTAGGACGCGCTTACGTTCATCTTGGCGGCAAGGTCTTCCAGGCGATTCTGAAACGCTTCGGAATCGAGATCGCCAGCGCCCTCATCGAGCATGCCCGACACGAAGGTCGCCACCCCAGGCTTGCCCTCCGGGTCCTGTACGGTTCCTCCGGCAAAGGCGAATTGGAGGCTGAGGATAGGGCGGCTGTGATCCTCCACAAGCCAGGCTTGTATTCCTTTTTTACTGACGACTTTCTGAATTTGCATGGCGCCTGCTGGGTGTGCGGTCCAAAGGAGGAGCGACAAAACGGCTACGGAAGCGATCACCGGCTGCATGAGCCGGCTCGCCATAATATTTCTTATCATGTGGTTCATCCGCTCCTTAATGAAAGGTCCCGGTTTCGGAAACAGGGCGCGCCTCGACTTTGGCGAGGTGTGATGGGATGGGAACGAGGTAGCCCGTCACGGATCGTTTCCGCTCCAAATACTTGGATGCAACCGCTTGCACGTCCTCCCGCGTCACAGCTTTAAGCCGCTCGGGACGCGATTCGACATCTTCCACGCTGCGGCCAGTCGCAAGGTTCCAGCCATAGGTGTGGGCCAAGCTCTGCTGGCTGTCGGACGCGTAGATCAGATTGGCGATCTCGCCTGTCTTCGCGCGCTCCAGTTCCTCCGCCGTGACGCCGTTGTGGATCACATCGCCGATCACCTTGTCGACCGAGGCCTCGATGTCCTCCAGCTTGGTGTCGCCCGCAGCCACGGCGTAGAACCCGAAACGCCCCGTATCGAGGGCCAGGCCGCCATAGTACCCGCTCGCGCTCGAAGCCTTTTTCTCGTCGCGGACAAGCGTGTTGTAAATGCGGCTTGTATTGCTGCTGCCTATGATCCGGGCGAGAATCTGGAGGGCTTCAGCTTCGCCGCCCGTGGCTGTATGGAAGCTTGGCGCGAGGTAGTAGCGCTCGAAAGTCGCCTTGCCAACGCGTCCATCCCTGAGGATGACGCGGCGCTCCGTTAGCGGTTCCGGCTCGGCTGGACGCACGCGCGGCTTGCCGATTTCCGGGTTCGCCGGGATTTTGCCGTAGGTGTCCTTCGCCAGCGCCATGACCTGATCCGGCTCGACGTCTCCGGTCACGACCAGGATCGCGTTGTTCGGGGCGTAGAAGCGCTTGTAATGGGCGATGGCGTCGGCGCGGGTCAGGCCACGCATCTCCGTTTCCCAGCCAATCACGGGCGTATGATAGGGATGCGCAACATACAGCGCCGCCATCATTTGCTCCTGCAATAGCGAGGAGGGGTCGTTATCGACGCGGCTGCGGCGTTCCTCAAGGATCACCTTGCGCTCGGTGAGCACCTCCTTCTCGTCGAGGCGCAGGTTCGCCATGCGGTCGGACTCCATTCCCATCACCTCGGGGAGCTTTTCCTTCGCGACCCGCTGGAAATAGGCGGTGATGTCCTGCGCCGTGAAGGCGTTATCCTGTCCGCCAAGCCGTGCGACAATCTTTGAGAATTCGCCGGCCGGGATCTTATCGGTGCCCTTGAACATCAAATGTTCGAGAAAATGTGCGATGCCCGACTTGCCCTGAGGCTCATCGGCGCCGCCGACCTTATACCATACCATATGCGTAACAACTGGAGCGCGGCGGTCAGGCACCACCACAACTTCAAGTCCATTATCGAGCTTGCCGTGGAAGGCGAGCTTTGAAGGCGTGAGCGTCTGGGAGACGGCGTTGTTTACCGGAGTAAGGGCCAAGGTCATAAGTAGCGCACCAAGCATTTTGATTTTGATCAGTTTGCCCGATCCCAAGGCAAATGAACAGGGGGGGGTTCCTAACGGCGAAGGTTGAGGCATCGGCGACGGCCATCCTGGGTGAAGTTCAGCTGAAGATATAGGCGTTAGTCGCCCACCCGCCAGTTTTGTTACGGCGATTTCATGGCGCCTTCGGTGCTGCGCTGCGGGGGCCTGCAAACGCGGGTTTCGCAATCCGGCTATGTGCGATGCGCCTAAGCCTGCAAAGAGATGCCGCTAAGCCGCCTTGACCCCGTGGAGGAAGTGCTCAACGACGTTCCCAAGGCTGCCGGAAAGCTGGGCCAGTTCCCGCGCGGCGCCGAGCACCTTGGATGCGGCGGTTCCGGCTTCGCCGGCAGTTTGGCGCACCTCGCTGACATGGCCGCTGAATTGCGTTGTGCCAGCCGCCGCTTCCTCAACGCTTTGCGCAATCCTCAGGGTCGCCGCGTCCTGCTCTCCGATCGAGGCCATGACATGGTTGGAGATGACGGACATTTCGGAAATTTTCTGGGAGATTGCCTGAATCGCGCCGGCCGCATTCTGTGTGACGGACTGTATTTCGGAGATTTGGACGATAATCTGCTCTGTCGCCTTTGTGGTCCGGCCAGCCAATGCCTTGACCTCGGCCGCTACAACGGCGAAGCCTTTGCCAGCGGCGCCGGCGCGCGCGGCCTCGATGGCGGCGTTCAATGCGAGCAGGTCGGTTTGTCTCGCCACATTGCTGATGAGCGCGACGATATCGCCGATCTTGTCGGCGGCGGAGCTAAGGGTTTTGACGATATTGGAAGTCTGCTCTGCGTCGGTCACGATGCGGTCGACGATGCGCGTGGACTCTTTTACCTCGGACGCGATCTCCCGGATCGAGTTGGACAGTTCCGCCGTCACGGCCGCAACTTGGCGGACACTCGCCGATGTTTGCCCAGCGGCGCTCTCCACGGTGACGATCTGGCTTGCCGTTTGTTCGGCGGTCGTGCTCATCGAATTGGCTGTCCGCTGCATTTGCTCGGACGCGCCGGAGAGGCGCCCGGTGAGATCGATCGCCCTTTCCTCGAAAGCGGTCAGCGCTTCCTTCAAGACCTGAAGCCCGTCAGCCATGATACCGAGTTCGGTATGCTCGCCGCGATGCGGGATTTCAAACAAAAGATCGCCGGCGGCTAGTTGGCGCACACTCATGCTGATGCGGCCAAGAGCCGTTATGATGCTTCGTCCGATCAGCCACGCCAGCAGCGCGCCGAGGCATAGCGACAGGGCGCAGGCCACGAGCCCGTGCCGCAAACTGGCGTCCGAGATGTCCCGCATCGAGGCGAGCGCGTCCTTTCGTTCCGATTCGGCGATCTCGCGGATTTGCTTCAGCCGCGATTGCAGCTTGTCTCCCACGGCCTTCCTTTCGGCCGAGAGACGGATGAAACCTTCGTTTGTCGAGATGAGGAGGTTCAGCGCCTCTTTCGTATGCTCCAGCGGTTCGGTGGCGGCGCCGAGAAAGCGCTGCACGCGCTTGCTGTTCGCCGTTGAGCTTTTCAGGCTTTCGATGGCCGCTTGCAGGGCATCCAGTTCGGTTTGGGCCGCGGCCGCGTCCGCCGGGTTACGCGAGGCGAGGAAATGGCTGGCCGCGGCGGAGGCGACCTGCACGGCTTCCAGCAAACGTATGGCCGTGGTCACGATCTCGGGCGCCGCGTTTTCGCGCAGGAGCGCGGCTGGGATGGCCGAGCCGATGGTGCGTAGCGCGGTGATCTCCTTATTGAATTGCGAAGCCGCCGACCGGCGGCTGGCGATGATTTGGATGGTGTCCGCCGAAGCTGCCTGGTATTTCGACTCCGCCTCTACGGCGCTCGAAACAGCGGATGCCCCGCTTTTCCAGCCGGCGCTCGTTTCTTCAAGAGCGCGCGCGCCTTCGGCGAACTCCGGCAAAGCTTTCCGGGCGGCGGCTAAATCGGCGTCGTTTTCGCTAACCGCATAACGGAGCACGCTTTTCTGGGCCTCGGCCGCCTTAAAGACGAAATCCGCCACGTGCTCCGCCACCAGAGAACTGCTGTAGGAGGCGTCCGCTTCTTGGCCGACATGCGCCAATCCCCTCAACGAGATGGCCACCGCGACAAGAAAGACCGCGATGAGTAGTCCGAACCCGCCAAATATTCTGCGCTTGATCGACAACCGATGACTTATGAATGTCCGTGCCATTGTTCACAATCTCAAAACCAAAGCGTGAAAAGCGGGTGGAACAGCGCGGCGGGCCGGGGATCGCCTCTACAGGCCGGCGCCCGTCTGGCGGATGCTCTGGATGACGCTGGCGCCGAAACGCTTCTCATATTCGGGCATCGCGGAGGCCATGGCCTTGGCGAACAGCGTCCTGTCCACTTCGGCCGTTACGGTCATGCCAGCCTGACGTAGGGCGGCGACGCCTTTATCCTGGGCTTCGGCCGCGTATTTGCGCGAAGCCTGAGCGCCGGCTCGGGCGGCTTCGATAAGGATGTTCTTGTCCTCGTCCGGCAATTCATTGAACATGTCGGGAGAGGCCAAGAAGATCGCCGGATCGTACACGTGGCCCGAAAGCGTCAGATATTTTTGCACCTGACCGAACTTCGCCGAAATGATGGTTGCGATCGGATTTTCCTGACCGTCGAACTGTCCCGACTGCAGCGCGCCGAAGACCTGCGGGAATGGCAGAGGGGCCGGATCGGCGCCCAGCGCCTTGAAGCCGATAAGCATGACCTCGGACTGCGGCAAACGCAGTTTCAGTCCTTTCAGGTCCCCTGGGGTGCGGATTTCGCGCTTGGAGTTGGTGAGGTGGCGCATGCCGTTTTCGCCCCAGGCGAGCGCCACGAGATCTTTTGAATCGAACTTCCGGAGATAGTCCTGCCCGATCGGCCCATCGAGCACCGCATGGGCATGTTCGGCATCCTTGAAGATGAAGGGGATATTGAATGCGCCCACCTCCGGCACGACGGTCGGCAGGGGCGCCCCGGTGATAAACGCCAGATCCAGCGTGCCGAGTTGGAGGGCCTTTAGCATCTCGACTTCGCCGCCGAGGGCGGAGTTCGGGTATTGCTCCACGGTGAACCGCCCGCCGCTGCGCTTGGCGGCCTCCTCGGCGAACGCCTTGGCGCCGGCCGAGCTGGGAATCCTTCGACAGAATATAACCGATTTTCAAGGTGCGGGCCGTTTGCGCATGAAGGGGCGCCACGCAAAACCAAGCCGCCGCCGCGATTAGGAGGAATTGCGCTTGGCGGACTAGAAAGGCCCTCCTTCGCAATGCAAGCCAGAAAGCACGGTATGACATGGGAGCCTCCGAAGAATGGATGTCGCCGTACATTCTCAGAACTGAGTTAAAGCCCCAAAATCAAAGACCGTATGTTTTTATACAATTATTTGCTTAAGTTCGTACTCGGTATTAAGGCGAAGTTCCGGCGCCGGTGTCATTCCCACGAAGGGCGTGAAGAAATCGGGCTTTGAGCTTCGCCGGCGTCGTTGTAGCCGCGCTTGACGCAGTTATCGAGAAGAAACGGGACGGAATATCAATTGTCTACTGGATCGCCGGGTCAAGCCCACGGCTGCCTGGTTCGTTTTCTTGCGTTCGTCTTGGCCATCATTCCCGAAATCGCCTGGACGATTGTCGGGAGTCCGTGACGAAACTTGCACGATCTTAGATATGGATCCCCGAAAGACACGCGAGCGCGTCTTTCGGGGATCATGGTTCGCAAATTAAACCGGAAAGCACTGGTGAAGCTGGGCCAAGAGAAAAATGAGCGACACGCATTTTATGCGTCATTCAGCCAGGTCACGATTGGCGGCCGCGCGGACAATACGTCGAGAATCTCGTCCATGGCGGCGATGTGATAGTGATGTCCATCCTTGTCGAGGGCCTCGGTGGCCTGCGCATAAAACCACTTCGCATAGCGGGAATTGCGTACGATGAAGATTGGCCAGGGGTAAATGTCGTTCTCCTGGTAGATCTGGCGGAGAAGGTAGGCTTCTTGCGCGCCCCGGTAGCAGAGCGGCGCATCGAAGAGAATGCGAAGCGACCGCATTTTGGGGTCGGGCGATTTCAGAATAATACGAAAGCCTTCGCGATCGTCATACATGCCGTCGATAAACATTTTCGCCGCTAATCCATCGATCGGCTGCCACCGCTCGAAATCGCTCTTCTTCTGCCATTTCGGGAGATCGCCCTAAACTCTGCCACACACGACCATGAACGCCCATGGTCATGATAGCAGACTTCTGGCCGCGCAAGAAATACACGCAAAGAAGGTAACTGCTGGCGCGTTTCAGCGGGTAATCAGGCAGAGTCACCGGTTGAACAGCAGCCTTTGGCGGAGATCACAAATTTGCGAAGCTAAGCGGCAGGAATTTCTATGATCTTGCTGGGCGCGCGATCGCGTGGCCGTAGCCGTCCGGGGCTGGACGCCGTCCCACCTCTCGCAATTGCCGCTGGACAAAAGCAACCCTGCTTCGATATGTCCAACATCTCTAGCCAGGATTGCAAATCATGCAAGAACGCGCCCACGTCGCATCAAGCCGCCTCGCCGCGTTGCGGTCTTCGCTCAAGTTACTCGGCCTGAACGGGTTTATCGTTCCGAAGAACGACGAGTTCCAGAATGAGTTCGTCCCCGCGCATTGGGACAGGCTCGCGTGGCTGACCGGCTTTACGGGGTCGGCGGGCTGTGCGGTGATCCTGGAAGACAAAGCCGCCTTGATCGTCGACAGCCGTTATACGCTTCAGGCGAAAGCTGAAGCCGAGGCGTCGCTTTATGCCATCGAAACTTTTCCCAAGACAAAAGTTGGCTCGTATCTCGCGGTGAATACCCCGAAAGGCGGAGACGTAGGCTACGATCCAACGCTTCACACTTCGGCGGGCTTCAAGGCTCTCAAGGAAGACGCGGAGAAAGCCGGCTTCGAGCTTCGGCCGGTCTCGCCCAATCCAATCGATGCCCTTTGGCAGGACCGGCCGCGCGCTGTTTATGCGGCGATCGCCATGCATGGAGAGGACTTCGCTGGAGAAAGCGCATCATCGAAACTCTCGCGCGTTCAAAAGGCGATCGAGGACAAGAAAGCCGCCGGCCTTTTTGTGAACGCACCCGATGCCGTGGCCTGGCTTTTCAATATCCGAGGCCGCGATGTGCGGCATACTCCCGTGCCGCTGGTCCGCGCCTACGTTCCTCTATCGGGGAAGGCCGCCCTATTCACGTCCCCCGGTCACATAACGCCGGAAAATCGAGGCTTCATCGAGCCTCTGACCAACATTTATGACCTTGCCTCGCTCGCGGACGCGCTTCCTGGCCTGATCGGGCAAGGCGCTAAAATCCTTGCCGATCCGGCGCGAACCACGCTGCATGTCGCCGATATTCTCAAGAACGCCGGTGCGGCCTTGATCGAGACCGCCAACCCATGCACGCTGTTGAAAGCCCGCAAAAACCCCGTAGAGCTGCAAGGCGCGCGCAATGCACATCTACGCGACGGGGCGGCTCTCTGCCGGTTTCTCGCCTGGCTCGACGCCGAAGCGCCGTCGGGCGCGCTCACCGAAATCGCGGCCTCGGACCGGCTCGAAGCCTTCCGGCGCGAGACGGGAGAATTGGAGGATTTGAGCTTCGACACCATTTCCGGCGCGGGCTCCAATGGCGCCATTGTGCACTACCGCGCCACGCCCGAAACGAACAAGAATCTGGAGCCGGGCGCGCTTTATCTGATCGATTCCGGCGGCCAATACCGCGACGGGACAACCGACGTGACGCGGACTTTGGCCATCGGCAAGCCTACTGAGGAGATGCGGCGCCATTATACGCTCGTCCTCAAGGGCCATATCGCGATCGCGACCGCCCGGTTCCCCGCTGGCACGCAAGGCGCTGGCATCGATGGGTTCGCAAGGCGCGCGCTTTGGGAAGCGGGCCTCGATTACGGCCACGGCACGGGGCATGGCGTTGGCAGCTTCCTGTCGGTTCATGAAGGGCCGCAGTCGATCTCGCGCCATGGAACGGCGCCCTTTGAGCCGGGCATGATCGTTTCGAACGAGCCCGGCTACTATCGCGAAGGACATTACGGGATCAGGCTCGAAAATCTGCTCGCCGTGAACGAAGCCGCGCCGATTGAAGGCGGCGAAACCCCGATGCTTGGCTTCGAGACCCTGACGCTCGCGCCCTTCGACCGGCGGCTCATAGCGGGCGAACTCCTGAGCCCCGCCGAACGCGACTGGCTCAACGCCTATCACGCCCGCGTTTGGCGCGAGCTTTCACCGCTGCTGCAAGGAGACGATGCGAGGTGGCTGGAAACGGCGACCGCCTCTCTCTAACTCATTTGGCGTCTTGCCCGCGAAGGAGTGTGTGAAGAAACTGGCGTCGCCTTTTTTTCTCATGGCCGGGCTTGACTAGGCTTGACCCGGCCATCCGGTAAACATTTGAAACATGCGTGTTTCTGTTGATAGGCGCGTCAAGCGCAAGAGTGTCCGGTTTGATCTTCAATAAAATCAATGACCGGCGCCCCACGCACGATATTTGCGGAAATCGCGATCGCAAAGCCTCGAGGAGAGGGTTGGGGCAAGGGGGAGAGCCGCGAACGCCTTCTAAGATCGTCACGAAACTGTTTTCCGGAGTACGGGTTATACGTTGACTGCGGAAAAAATCGCTTTCCAGCTTTGCCACAAAGGTGAAGCGCCATGATAACCGAAACAAGCATCGAAGCGGGCCTGCCGCTTGCTCAAGGACCGGTTCGCTTGCGCCCCCCGCAACGCCGATTGGACGATCGATCAGAACTGGCCGTCCTACACGCCCCAAGAGCATGAACGCTGGAACCGGCTCTTCGCCCGGCAATCCGCGCTGCTGCCGGGCCGGGCCTGCGAGGAGGCCCTTCGCGCCATGAGCCAGCTTGAGCTGTCGCGCTCAGGCATTCCGGACTTCGCGGATCTGAGCAGCGCCTCGCGGCCATGACCGGCTGGCGCGTTGTGCCGGTCGCCGGTCTGATCCCCGACGGCGCTTTCTTCGAGCATTTGGCGAACCGCCGCTTTCCCGCCGCTGCGTTTATCCGGCCCGAGCACGAGTTCGATTATCTTGAGGAGCCGGACATCTTTCATGACGTTTTCGGTCATGTGCCCTTGCTCGCGAACCCCGTCTATGCCGCGTTTCTCGAAGCCTATGGCAAGGGCGGCCGGCGGGCGCTCGAACGCGGCCAACTGCACAATCTCGCTCGGCTCTATTGGTACACGGTCGAATTCGGCCTGATCCGAACGCAGGAAGGATTGCGCATCTTTGGCGCAGGGATTTTATCCTCACCGGCCGAGACGCTCTTCTCGCTCGAAGACAGCTCGCCCAACCGCATCGCTTTCGGCCTCGAACGCGTCATGCGCACCAAATACATCATCGACGACTTCCAGCAGACCTATTTTGTCATCGAGAGCTTCGAGAAGCTGCTTGAGGATTGCTACAGGGATTTCATTCCGGTCTATGACCGTTTGCGGTCCGCGCCCGATATCGAGGCGCACGCGCTCGCCGAAGGCGATCAAGTCATCACCCGCGGCGACCTCCATTATTTCCGAGCGAAGGGCAGGAAGCTTAGCGTTACGGCGCCCTGACGGTTTGCTCGATGGCGCCGAAGATCGAAGCGCCTTCGGCGTCGAGCATTTCGATGCGCACGCTGTCGCCGGGTTTCAGAAAAGGTGTCCGCGGCGCGCGATAGCGAAGAGTTTCGACAACGCGCTGCTCCGCCAGGCAGGAATAGCCTACGCCGCCCTCGGCGAGAGGTTTGCCGGGGCCTCCATCGGCGTCACGGTTCGACACTGTGCCCGAGCCGATAATCGAGCCTGCCGATAGCGCGCGCGTTCGCGCCGCATGTGCGATCAGGACGCCGAAATCGAAGGTCATGTCAGCGCCCGCGTTCGGACGGCCAAGCGGCTCGCCATTGACAAAGGACAGGATTGGCAGCTTAAGCTTCGCACCGTCCCACGCCGAACCCAGCTCATCGGGCGTCACAGCCACGGGCGAGAACGCGGTGGACGGCTTCGATTGGAAGAAGCCGAAGCCTTTGGCGATCTCGGGAGCGACCAGGGCGCGCAGCGTGACATCATTCGCCAGCATCACGAGCCTGATGCGGGCGCGCGCAGCTTCCGGGTCGATTCCCATCGGCACATCATCGGTCACCACGGCGACCTCGGCTTCGAGATCGAGGCCAAGGCTTTCATCGCCAGGAAGCGGGACCGAATCGCGGGGGCCGAGGAACGAATCAGAACCGCCCTGATACATGAGCGGCTCGGTCCAGAACGAGGCGGGCATCTCCGCGCCCCGCGCTTTCCTCACAAGCGCGACATGGTTCACATAGGCGGAGCCGTCGGCCCACTGATAGGCCCGCGGCAGCGGGGCGGCGCAATCGGCTTCGCGGAAAGGGAAGGCTGGAGCGCGGCCTGCCTCAAGCGTCTCCGCCAGCGCGGCAAGCTGGGGCGCCATGTGCGCCCAATCGTCGAGCGCAGCCTGCAGCGTTGGCGCTATCCCTCTCGCCAGAGCCCCCCGCGTCAGGTCGCGCGATACGATGGCGAGCTGGCCGTCGCGGCCGGACTTCAGCGAGGCGAGCTTCATCTTGCGCCGCCGAGCGGGGCGCAGCCCCTCACCCCAACCCTCTCCCGCAAGGGGAGAGGGAGCAGCAGGGCGTGCCGGTTGCGACGGCGTCCCTTCTCCCCTTGCGGGAGAAGGACAGGATGAGGGGTTGCGGCCTTTACGTTCATGGCTGACCGTTGAACCGTTTCTTCAGCCCCGCCCAGCAATCGGGATAGTCCTCCTGAAGCGTCTCAAGTTCCGCCGCATATTGCGTGATATGCTGCGGAAACCGGGTCTCGAACATGAAAGCCAACGTGCTCGCAAGTTTCGCCGGACGGAGATCAACTTCCGAGGCTTGCACGAAAGATTGAGCGTCAGGGCCGTGCGGCAGCATGCAATTGTGCAGCGACATGCCGCCCGGCAGGAAGCCCTGCGGCTTCGCCTCGTATTGCCCATATATGAGCCCCATGAACTCGCTCATGATATTCATGTGATACCACGGCGGGCGGAAGGAATGCTCGGCGACCGACCAGCGTTCGGGGAAGATCACGAAGTCCACATTGGCGGTCCCTTCCTCGCCCGAGGGCGCCGTCAGCACCGTGAAGATCGAAGGGTCGGGGTGATCGAAAAGAAGCGCGCCGATGGGGGCGAAGGTTCTCAGATCGTATTTATAGGGCGCGTAGTTGCCATGCCAGGCGACAACGTCGAGTGGGGAATGATCGAGATCGCATGAATAGAATTTACCGCACCATTTGACCGTAAGGCGGCAGGGCGCGTCCCTGTCCTCGAATGCCGCTACGGGCGTCTTGAAATCGCGCGGATTCGCGAGGCAATTCGCGCCGATCGGCCCTCGGTTCGGTAAGGTGAATTTCGCGCCGTAGTTTTCGCAGAGATAGCCGCGCGCCGGGCCGTCCACGAGCGCAGCCTTGAATTTCACGCCGCGCGGGATAACGCAAATCTCGCCTGGAGCGATATCGACCCGCCCGAACTCGGTGAAGAATTGAAGCCGCCCGAGTTGCGGCACGATCAGCAACTCGCCGTCGGCGTTGTAGAAATACTCGTCCGTCATGGATTGCGTGACGAAATAGAGGCTCGCCGACATGCCCGTCTGCGTGTTCACGTCGCCGGCGGTGGTGATCGTGCGCACGCCGCCGATGAAAGAGAGGCGCTCCTGCGGGATTGGCGCCGGCCCCCACCGGAGCTGGCCGATGGGACGCTCCACTTCATTCGTTGCGGGGGCTGTCTTCCAGAAGGGAAAGGCGGCGCTTTTGAAACGGCCCGTGTGCCGCACCGAGGGCCGGATGCGATAGAGCCAGGAGCGCTCGTTTTTCCCTCGCGGCGCTGTAAAGGCGGAGCCAGAAAGCTGCTCGGCGTAAAGCCCGTAAGCGCAACGCTGCGGCGAGTTCTGGCCAACGGGCAAGGCGCCCGGCAGCGCCTCGGTTTCGAAGTCGTTGCCGAAGCCGGGCATGTAGCCTTCCGGCGTCGCGGGCATCGCCGTCACTCCGCCGCGCTGGGCTTCAAAACCCCGCGCTGGATCTGATCCTCCTCAATGGACTGGAAAAGCGCGCGGAAATTACCTTCGCCAAATCCCTCATCGCCTTTCCGCTCGATGAACTCGAAGAAAATCGGGCCGATCACGGTCTTGGAAAAGATTTGCAGCAGAACCTTGGTCTCGCCGCCACCGGCGACGCCCTCGCCGTCGATCAGGATGCCAAGTTCCTTTAGCTTCTCGATCGGCTCGCCGTGGCCCGGCACGCGCTCATCGATCCGTGCGTAATAGGCGCTGGGCGGCGCTGGCATGAACGAAAGCCCGGCGCGCCGCAATTTGGCGACCGTCTCGTAGATGTTCCGGCAGCCGCAGGCAATGTGCTGGATGCCTTCGCCCTTATAATCGCGCAGATATTCCTCGATCTGGCTGTTGTCGTCGGCGCTTTCGTTGATCGGGATGCGGATCTTGCCGCAGGGGCTCGTCATGGCTCGCGAATGCAGCCCTGTGAGCTTGCCCTCGATGTCGAAATAGCGGATCTGGCGGAAGTTGAAATAGCGTTTGTACCAGTCAGCCCACCAATCCATGCGCCCGCGCCGGACATTATGGGTCAGATGATCGATGTAAGCGAGGCCCGCGCCCTCCGGCTGTGGATCGCGCGCGCCCGTCCAGCAGAAATCCAGGTCCCAGATCGAGCCCTTTTCGCCATACCTATCGATGAAATAGATGAGCGAGCCGCCGATGCCTTCTATGGCGGGAATGTTCAGCTCCATCGGCCCAACCGGCGCTGAGACCGGCTTTGCGCCGAGCGCGACAGCGCGGGCATGTGCGTGGTCTGCGTCAACGACGCGGAAGCCCATGGCGCAAGCCGAGGGTCCATGGCTGTTTGCAAAGGCTGCGGCAAAGCTCTCCGGTTCGGCGTTGAGAACATAGTTCACGGCGCCCTGGCGATAGAGGGTGACGTTCTTTGAGCGATGTTTGGCGATGGCGGAAAATCCCATCAACTCGAACAGGGCCGAAAGCTTGGCTGGTTCCGGATGGGCGAATTCGACAAATTCGAAGCCATCGGTCCCCATCGGATTTGCGTCCGATATTGCGGCTGGCGGACCATCATGGGGAAAGGGCCCCATCGCAAAAGCCTCCTCTGCCCCGCCTTCTCCCACCGTTGTAAGATATTGGGCGCCGTAAGCAATATTGAAGTGCCATCTCCGCCTAAAGCGAATTTGGGCCGCAACCTTAACAGCACGCATTAGCGATCAAGGCAAAAAAGCCGTTTCGGGTTAAATACGTAACGATATGACCGCGGGCCATAACAGATACGGCGCCCGAAGGCGCCGCACCGATGACCAGATGGGGCTGGCTATTTCAGCGGCTCATAGCCAGGAAGTATATGATAGTTCAAGCCTAGCCGCACGGTGTCATACGCATGAGCGAAATTTGTCTCGCCCGTAGCGGTCACGGTCGGGTTTCCTGGTAATACAGAGCTTCCAGACAGCTTGTCGCCGCCGAGATCGATATATTGATACTCAGCTTTTACCGAAAAAGCAGGACTCAAAGCGTATTCCACGCCGCCGCCGATGACGTAGCCCGTTTTGGTTAGATCATTTTGAAACGTTTGGGTAGCGCTGTTGACACCGTAGGCTGCGGTGACCGCCAGCTTATCATTCACGCCCCCGAATGCGAGGCCGTTAAGCAAAAACGGGTGCAAGAAACAGCTAAGCAGACATTTTTTTGGCCGCCCAACGAATGCCTGTTTACAGCCCATTGTTTTCACGATATTTTTTCCAAAACCGGGAAGGTCACTTTTTGAAACCATGCCGGGCAACATCTTCAGGTCGAAGACCTGTTATCCGGTTTTGATAGCCTAAGGCGGCGTTCGCCCCTTTGGCCGCTCCCGGAATGAAGCGGCGAGGCCGCGCAAACCCGGCCAGAACCTGCTATTGATTCGATAAAAAGGGGCGCAACTTTCCAGGCGCACTCTTAGGCGGAATGAGCGGTCACTCCGCCGATCCAAGCGGCGAGCGCGTCGAGCATATCACTGAGGACTTGAGCATCCATCATGCCGCTCCGTTTGGGAACGCGGAAGGAATGATCGGCCTCTTGGAACAGCTTCAGGGTTACGCGCGAACCAAGCGCATCGCAAAGCGGCTGAAGCTCCGGCAAGACCGCGAGAGCGTCGCGCGTTCCTTGCAGGAACAGCATAGGGAGCAGGATTTCGAAAAGGTGCTGGCCGCGGGACTGCGAGGGGCGTCCCGCCGCATGCAGCGGAAACCCAAGGAAAGCCAATCCGTCGACGCCTGGAAGGGGAGATGCGGCTTGAGCCAGCGACGTCATCCGTCCGCCGAAAGACTTGCCTCCTGCGATGAGGGGAACGCCGGGCAGAAGGCGCACCGTCTCGGCGACGGCCGCGCGGACCGCCTTCTGCGCAAGGGCGGGCGGGTCGGGCCTTTTGCCGCCGCGCTCCATATAGGGGAATTGGTAGCGCAAGGTTGCGATGCCGCGCTCGGCGAGACCCGCCGCCACCGCCGTCATGAACGGATGTTCCATCCCAGCGCCGGCGCCATGCGCGAGCACAAAGCACGCCCGCATCAACGGCGGCGCTTGCAACAAACCCGAAACGCCCAAGCCGTCATCAACCGTGACAAAAATGGGCGCTGCTTTTGATGGAGGCATCGGGGCTTCCATTGATCTGATGCGATTACATTTGGGGCGCTTGTGCAAATTGTAGGCTTATGGATTGGATAGATGGCGATTTGGCGTCCCTTCTCCAGCAAGCACGCCTTTGCGTGCTTGCCACCCGAAGTGATCGCGCGGCGGCGTAGGTGGCGACTTGCTTTTCCGGGTCACGTTATGACCGCTGGCGCTTGCACCCTCCGCCTGGCGCTGCGGCTCCATTCGCGGACGGGCATAGTCCGGCCGAAGCCATTTGCTGCTTCCTACGGGCTGGGCGGCATGTTGGGACCTGCCACCTTCCTTTGGCGGGCGCGGCGGCCGTTGGTTGCTGGCGCCTGCGTTTGCGCCAGAGCGGGCGCGTGGAAAGGAGCATTCCTTCCCTGGATCGCCCCATGCGTTTCCGCGCCGATGCGGAAGAAGGAAATGCTTTGCTGCAGCTGCTCGGCCTGGCCCGACAGCGCCTCGGAGGTCGCCGACATCTCCTCGGCGGCGCCTGCGTTCTGCTGGATCACCTTGTCGAGCTGCTGGATGGCCTGGTTCACCTGATTGGCCCCGATATCCTGCTCGCGGCAGGCGGCGCTGATCTCCTCCACCAACTCGGCTGTGCGCTTGATGTCGGGCACGAGCTTCACCAGCATGCCGCCAGCTTCCCGCGCCGCGCTCACCGTCTGGCCCGACAGCGCGCTGATCTCGGCGGCGGCCGTCTGGCTGCGCTCGGCGAGCTTTCTCACCTCCGAGGCGACGACGGCGAAGCCCTTGCCGTGCTCGCCCGCACGCGCCGCCTCGACGGCTGCGTTCAGCGCAAGCAGGTCGGTCTGGCGCGCGATTTCCTGCACGAAGCCGATCTTCCCGGCGATGGTCTGCATGGCCTGCACCGCGCGGTTGACCGCGTCGCCGCTCGCCTGCGCGTCGATGGAGGATTGGCGGGCTATCTTCTCGGTCTGGGCGGCGTTGTCCGCGTTCTGCTTGATGTTGGCGGCCATCTGTTCCATGGACGAGGACACTTCCTCGGCCGAAAAAGCCTGCGCGTGGGCGCCGGCGGCCACCTCCTGGGACGCGGCCGAAAGCTGCTCGCTGCCCGACGTGACGTTGCCGGCAGCCGTCAGCGCATCGCTGACGACAATGCGGAGTTTCGCGGTCATGCGCTGCAGCGCGAGGCCGAGCGCGTCTTTGCCGGACAAAGGCTTCGGCTCGACGGAAAGATCGCCGTCGGCGATGGCGTCCGCGACCTGGGCGGTGGCGCGCAGATTGGCGGTCATGCGGTTGAGCGAGTCGATAAGGTCCTTGATCTCGTCTCGCCGGCTGGTATCGATGTCCTTTGAGAAATCGCCTTTCGCTACGGCGTCGACCGCGGAATTGGCTTCCGCCAGCCCGGTCCTCATCGCGCGCACAAGCGAGTAACCAAGCAACGCCCCGAGCGCCACAGTAATTAAAAGAGTAATAAGTAAAAAACGTTCATTCTGCCAGAGGTATGCAAAAATCCGCTTAAAAAAAGTCTTATCCATATCGTCGAGGTAAACGCCGACTCCAACATAACCGCCAATTTCTGGGACACTCTGTATAAGAGAAAGCTTTGGCGTTATTGGTCCGCCGATCCCTTTTTCGCGCTTATAGGTGACAAAGCCTGTCCCGTCTGGTCCTTTTGCTAGTCTTATGAACTCTTTGACAAATTTGAAACCATCAGTGTCGGCGACTTCGCTGCGGTTCTGGCCGATTTTCTTTGGGTCGTCCATGCACGTCACAACGCCATTATAGTCGTGGGCAAATACGTAATTGACCTCTTTCTCATCTCCGAAGCGCGTTGAACGCAAGACCGAGAAGAAAGCTTTCCTTCCTGCCTCGCTTTCTGGGCCGCCGGCAGCCTTCATGCCGGCGCGAGCGACCGAGAGCGTCAAATCCAAGAGATTGCGAAGCTGACCTTGGCGCTCATCCAAAATTTGGGCGCGCATCATTGCGAAAGCGATGGAGCCAACCATTGCGATTCCGAGCGTGCCCAAGAGCAGGGCCAAATTCAGGCGGGTCGTAATTTTCAGCTGCGCGAACATGATGGCGTGCTCAATCTTTGATTGTGAGCATCATGCCTTGGCTAAGTAAATGCTTGATGAGTTTTTGGAGGGAACACGGGACGAAGGCGCAAGGTTGAAATTAAGCGAGCGCGGTTAGGCCTTAGCGACTAGAGCGTTTTTCCGCTTTCGATGGAATCAAAAGCGTGTAAAAGGGGCAAAAGTCCGGGCAATATCTTTCGCGAGCACACATTACGTCATGGCCGGGCCATGCCTTCGGGCTTGACCCGAGGGTTGACCCGGCTATCCAGATCACATTGAAAGATATGTGTTTTCTGCTCCTGGATGGCCCGATCAAGCCCACGCCTGTCCGGTTCGTTTTTCTTGCATTCGTCTTCGCCGCCATTCCCGAAATCGCCTTTGCAATTGCCGGGGATCCATAACGAAACTGGCACGTGCTTAGACATGGATCCCCGATAAGCCGCGCGAGCGCGTCTTTCGGGGATGACGCCTTGATATGGTTCAGAAATTAAACCGGACACCCGCGGATTAAGCCGGGCCATGACGAGAGTAGTTTGCTGGCTGCCCGGACTTTTGCCCCTGTTACAAAAGCGTGCTCTAAGTCTTTGGTTTTTCGTGCGTCTTATCGTAAAACTGCTTCACGCTTTTCCGGACTCGCTCTAGGGTTCTCGGCAAATGTTGATAGATAGTCACCTGCAGCGCACGCGCCGATTAAAGGCGGGTTAAGCCAGCTAGCGAACCTTCAGAAGATTTCGAAGCGCGAGCAAAAACATGAAAATCAAGCCTCCGCTTACAAAGGCTTGAAATAGCGACATAGCGGAAACGCTGAGCGGCAGGACCGCGCTGCCGCCGGGTTCGACGCCGTACAAACAGCCAAAAACCCGCCGCGCACTGGTTGCATCGTTCCAGTCTATCTTCAAGAAGGCATTCCTGAACGAAAGGTACAGCGCCTCTGACAGCGGATCGGAAGACCCGGCGACGCAAGCCTTGCCGTTGAGCAGGCCACCGAACCACTGCGAAACTGGCGTCCATGCCTGACCGCTCGCCGCGCCTCCACGCTGCGAGAGGTAATACAGCGCAAATACGAAGATCGACGCGAGCCAAAGCATAAACGGACGGATCATCGATCGGCCGAAATTAGCGACGCCTCCGTAGTGCCAGCCGAGCCAGAAGCGCCCGGCGCCTTGCCCAAAGGGCTTATCGACCCAGAAACGCCGGCAACGGAACTCCTGCGCGAAGAACTCCTGCTCGCCTGTCAGATCCTGGGCCTCGAAGGCCAGTTTCTTGAGGCGGCGGAATTTCGCCGAGGCGTCCGGGTCAACGCAAACCTTCATAAGCTTGAAAAACGGCCCCCGCGGATCGGTGACGCCCGCCTGCTTCCATTTGTGAAACCGCTTGAGCGGATCGGCGACAATCATATTGTCGACACGAGGAGGCTCATGGAAGCTCGCCTCAAGAAAGCTCGGGACATTCTTGAAAGTCGCATTGGCGAGGACGAGCGCTATTTTGCTCTGCACGGCCGAAAAGTCGGCTTTCGCCTGGAAGCTGGCGCGCGAGAAGGAAACCGGGGCGTCGAAGCGCGCCTCCCGGAAGATTGCATCGGCTTCGAACTTGCTTTCCTTGAAGCTGGAATTTCTGCCCAGTGTTAAGCCCGAAAAATTGGCGCCATTCAGAAAGCGGCATGACGCCCAGGACGCGCCGTGACTGAACGCAGCGAAGCGGAAAACGGAGGCGCCGCCGAAGTCTGCCTCCGAGAAGTCGGTATCGCCGCTGAAGCGGGCTTCCAGGAAATTCGCCTCCATGGCGAATTTTGCGCCGCGGAACCGCGACATACCTTCAACCCGCATGTCGGCAAAGGATGCGTTCTGGTCGAAGCGGGCTTCACGGAACGAGACATCGCCCCAAAACTGGCTGCGCTCCAACTGGCACTCGCCCTTGAACGCCGCCTCGCTGAAGCGGGCTTCGCCTGTGAACTGCGTCTCCTTGAATGCCGCGTTTCCGTAAAATTGGCAGGCGTTGAAGCCCGCAGGCGCCGAAAAAACCGCGCCCTCGAATACGGCGTCGGCCGTAAATCGCGCCTCGTCGAAACGGGCGGTGCCTGCGAATTGGGCCTTTGAGAAATCGGCGCTGCCGATCATGACCGAGGAGCGGAAATCGGCCTTGTTCACGAACCGCGCCCTTTGGAACTTCACACCGTGGCTGAGCGGCCCATTTTTCTCCTTCAGGAATTCAGCGCGCTCGAAATCGGCCACGCCGCCGAAGATCACATCGTCGAATATTGTTTGACCAGAGAATTTCGCTGCCTTGAAAGTGGCGTCGGCCTGAAATTGCGCATGGCTGAAGTTTGCGGGAAGCTGAAACTCAGCTCCCGCGAAAGAGACAGGGCGCTCGAAAACCACGCCCGAAAGGTTCAACGGACCCGGGAAAATGAACCCCTCGAAGTCGGTTTCGTCTTCGAAAAGCTCTTTGGAGAAGTCGGCGCTCGCCACTTTCAACCAAAGCTGCGTTTCGTCGTTATCGGCCTCGCCGTACCAATTCAGGGCCAAAGCGCCAGCTTCCTGGAAGTTGGCTTTCGACTTTAGAACCTGTGAAGCCCAGTCATTCCATGCGTCGCGCCCCATCTCACGAAGCGCCCGCGTCTCCTGCCCATTCATGCGGGATAAGTCCCTCTATCGTCGCCAACGCTGTTCTTAACCCAACAAGAACGAGAGACAACCGCGATAACGGTCTTTTCAGGACCGCTGTCACCGGCGCGCGGTATTTGTTAACGATTTTCCTTTTGAAGACCTGTGAAAAACTATGCTTACGCTTCTTCCCAGGCGAAATCTTCCGCGGGAGGCGTTCATGGTCGAGTGGATCACTGTTCTTATCGTGTGCCAGCTGGCGGGCGAAGCGATCGTGGCGCTGACGCATTGGCCGCTGCCGGGGCCGGTCTTCGGCATGACTCTGCTCTTCTTCGCGCTTGTTTTGAACGGCCGCGTTCCCGATGGCTTGGGCAAGACGGCGAATGCGCTTCTCTCAAACCTGTCGCTGCTTTTCGTGCCCGCTGGCGCAGGGGTCATGCTGCATTTCAAGCTTCTGGCGGGCGATTGGCTTCCGCTTGCCGCGGCGCTCATCGTGAGCACGCTCCTGACGATCGCCGTAACGGCCTTGCTGATGGCTTTTCTTTCGAGAAAACCTCACGGCGGCGCGAAGGAGCAACTCCGTGACTGACCTCCGCGATATCTGGGTCTATCTCGCGGCCAGCCCTCTTCTCCATCTGGCGCTGACCCTTGTCGCCTTCAGGGTAGGATACTTGCTGTATCAATGGCGGCGGTTCAATCCCCTTTTCAACCCGGTTCTGATCGCCGTCATCATTGTCGTCTCGATCCTGCTTGCGACCGGGACCAGTTACCAAACCTACTTTCAGGGCGCACAATTTGTGCATTTCCTGCTGGGGCCGGCCACAGTCGCGCTTGCCGTGCCCCTTTACCTCCAGCTCGAAAGAGTGAAGCGATCCGCATTAGCGATCGCCGCCAGCATCCTGACAGGCTCGCTAACCGCCTCAATCAGCGCTGTCGCCATCGTTTGGCTCCTTGGCGGAGGCCGGGACTTGATCGTGTCGATTGCGCCAAAATCGGTGACGGCGCCGGTTGCGATGGGCATCGCCGAACAACTCGGCGGCTTGCCCTCGCTCACAGCGGTGCTCGTCATCCTGACAGGCATTATTGGCGCGATGCTCGGGCCGCCGCTCATGAACCGGCTTGGCGTCAAGGATTGGGCGGCTCGGGGCCTCGCCATGGGCACGGCGTCGCATGGGATCGGCACCGCGCGTGCGCTTCAGGTCAACGCGGTCGCGGGCGCGTTCGCAGGGCTAGCCATGGGGCTGAATGCGCTCGCCACCGCAATTCTCGTGCCCGCGCTCTGGCATCTGCTTTTCGGTGGAAGATAGAGCGGGGCGGACTTAAAATGAAGCACGATGCCAAGCGCCGAATGTATGGAGTGGTAGTACATCCCTTGCATTATGGTTCCAGCCAAGGGGGCAACGGTTCCGTCAGCCAGCCCATGGGGGATGGCCAAATCCCCCAAGGGCTGCCCCAATCTCTCGGGATTCGGGCAGGAACCATCATGCAAGGGGAACTAGCGGTCAATACTTTCGGCGGTTGGCATAACGCGTAACACTATACCCTGACGCCAAAGCGCGCCCGGCGGGCAAAGGCAGCGCGCACGCGCTCCGTGTCCCCTCAACCATGGGAATCGAGCCACGCTGCGATTTGATCGACGACCGCGCTCTCGATGCCGAGATAGCCGTGGGGCGATTCGGAGCCGCAATCCTTCGAGCGTGTCACGCCGCCTTCCACATAGACCACTTTGGTCTCGGGCGCGTGGGTCATGGCGGCTGCGATGCGCGGCGCATCTTCGGCCGGGGCGACACGGCAGGCGCTGTCGCGGTTTGCAACGATGAGAACTGGCACAGCGACGCGGTCCGGCGACGCGTCGAAGACAGTCTCGCCGCTCTTGCTCGGCCGCGACACCGATTCAGTTAAGACCAGCCCGGCTAGCTCGTCCCTTGAGAGATGCGCGGCGCCGTTTATGGCGGCGATGGAGCCTTGACTGGTTCCGAGCAAGAAAACCGGACCGGATGCTGCGGAGTGCGCGAACTTTACAAGTTCCTCCACGATATGTGCGTATCCGTCCGAGCTGCGCAGCCCGCGAAGATTCTCTCCGCCAACGGCGTCCGGGATCACCACCGCATATCCATGCGCCAGCCACATATCCCTGGAGCGGACGACAAAGTTCTTGCCATGCGCGAGATCGCCATCCGCTTCGATCCCCAGATCGCCCGCGCCTCCGGCCAGCATCACAATCGTGCCGCGCGGCGATACGGGGCGTGCGTATAGAATGCGTTGCTGTCCCCCGCCGGCAAGCGGCAGATCGCGAACGGCAGCCGATTGCGCGTTCGGCCGCTCAGGGAGGAAAAGCGCCGTGCCGGCGAACAAAACGACGAACCAGAAGATACTGCGCATGATTTCCGCCGGGGAGGGCTTTACTTCCTGCTTTTTACGCGAGGAACGGGATATCAACCGCCAGTGTGAACCCATTAATCATCAGCAATACGCCAAGAATACTGAGGATCCCGCTCCCAAGGAGCAGCGGCCTGTTCTTGAGCACAATCGACGCTGAGGCCAGCACGACGGCGATTTGCAGGAACGCTTGGGCATAATCGAAATACGGGTCTTGCTTCAGCGCCGCATCGCGATCTTTTTCAAATTCTTTGGCTTTGGCGGCCAGCTCCGTTTTGCCTTCGCCCTTTTTGGGATCGCTTTCCAGGCGATCGATTTCGGCCTTGTAGGCGGCAACCTTCTCTTCGATCTGCTTGCGGGCGGCTTCGGGCAAGGAGGGTTCGGCAAGCCTCAGCTGCAGTCCCTCCGCGGCTACTCTGTAGGTTGTCTGCCGCAGATATTTAGCTTGGTAGAAGGCCCATGTATCGGAGGCCTGAATGTTCGTGCGGGTGGCGTCCTTGGTGGAGTTGCCGCCGCCTACGCCGCATATCGACAGAAAGACGGCGAGCAAGGCGATGTAGACGGCGACCCGCCTGTCGCGGTCAAGCTCTTTGGCGTCTTCCCTCAAGCTGTCGGCGATGTCCGTGCTTTCCATGGCGCTTCCAAGCTGATTGTTGAGACAGGTCGAGAAATGCCCGCGGCCAGCGGCGCCGGGGCCGGAGGCGAAGTCCGTTTAGCGCGCCAACGCATTCCGCGCAAGGCGGCAGTTGGATGTGAATTCGGCGCGGGCGCCCCAAGGGCTCGCGGCGTTATTTCAGAGTTGGCGCGATCGCCTTCGCGCCGTCGTGTACGGCGTCTCAGATCCGGTAATTCTGTAGCTTCGTGGCTCTTAAGCCGGGCACCCCGTGGCGGGCGACCTGCCGATGCCAGGCCAGGAACTCGTCCATCGTTAGATTGTAGCGCTTGCAGGCGCCATCGATGCTGAGAAGTCCACCGCGAACCGCGGCGACGACCTCCGCTTTCCGGCGTGCAACCCACCGCGTCAAGTCCGGAGCAGGGAGATCGGTGATTGTCAACGGAGAGCCGTCGGGTCCAATGACATAATGAAGATGAGGAATCAGTCGCCGGTTCATGGTACGCCCACACTATCAAGCCATTCTATATGGCAGGTTCAATTATCATCAACAGGATTACTGAAGTCAGCATACATCGTATTCTGTCATGGAGAGTAAAATACTTACATTTTCATTAATGCGATTAAATAATAATAAAATGCGTTCAAATTTGCTTATGAGGAGGTCACCTCCCTTGTCTTCCCTGCCCCCTTCTGCAGGAGGCTAAACTCCGGCTGGGACCCAGTAAGCGATGCGTTATCTTATTGTTCCAAATATTATATGTCCTGATTACTGGATGCCATCCTTCGAGCGTGTGAAGAAATCGAGGTTGGGCTGCGACAGCATGATCATAGCCGCGCTTGATGCACGGCTGTCCGGTTCGTTTTACTTTTCGGGATATTCTCTCGCCCTTCGATGTCACCCCGGAAAGAGCCCTCGCGCGCTTATCCGGGATCTTTCTCAAGACTTCGATTGGGGGTTATAAAAGATCCGCGAAAGGCGCCCTTCCGGGATGACGATGTTGAAAACTCTGCGGAATTAAACCGGACAGCCTTGCGCTTGATCCCCGGATCAAGTTCGAGGACAGGCGCGGCTATCCAGCCAAACTGGTTTAATATCAATTGCTTACTGGCCAGGTCAACCCTCGGGTCAAGCCCAGGGTCAGGCCCGAGGGCATGGCCCGGCCATGACAAATGAGGCGACGCCAATTTTTCACATGCTCAGCGATTGAGTCAGATAAACGAAACTTTCGGGAACCATGCCTCCGTCGGCAAGGCAGGCTCGGATTTCACCCCGGCGCATCGCGTGCGAGATGCTTTATGACGGCTGTTAGAAACGTCTCGCCATACTGCTCCAGCTTCGCGGCGCCCACCCCATGGACCATCGCCATTTGATCGCGCGTTTGAGGCTTGAGGCAAACCATGTCGAGCAGCGTCTTGTCGGGAAACACCACATAAGCGGGCACCTTCTTTTCGGCAGCGAGCGCGCGCCGGACCGCTTTCAAGGCTTCGAACAAGCTTGCGTCCGCGCCCGATAATGCGTGGCTGCTCGCGGCGGCCGGCGATGCGGATCGGGCGGGCCGTTTTTCTCCGCGCTCCACAAGCGCTTCCTTTCGGAGCTGCACCGCGGCCTTCCCGCGCAATACCTCCCTGCCATGCGTAGTGATGGTCCAAGAGCCATATCCGGCGACATCGAGATTGATGACGCCGCCCGCATAAAGCTGGCGAAAAATCGCCCGCCATGCATTTGCGCTGACATCGCCGCCCACGCCGAAGGTCGGCAATTGATGATGGCCCAGTTGCGTTATGCGGTCCGTCGTCTGGCCGCGGAGCAACGCGATCAGGTGCTCGGCGCCGAACCGTTGGCCGGTGCGGGCGATGGCGGAGAGCGCTTTTTGCGCGAGGATCGTGCCGTCGGTCAGCTCGACGCCCTCCACGCACAGGTCGCAATTGCCGCACGGCGCCGTGCTTTCCCCGAAATAAGAAAGAAGCGTCTGACGCCGGCAACGCGGCGCTTCGCACAGTGCGATCAGCGCATCGAGCCGGCGGCGTTCGACGCGCTTTTGCTCATCGGCCGCCTCGCTTTCCTCGATCTGCTGACGGCGAAGGCGCATGTCGTCGAGGCCATAAAGCGTCAGCGTCGAAGCCGGCAAGCCGTCGCGGCCCGCGCGCCCGATTTCCTGATAATAGGACTCGATGGATTTCGGCAGATTGGCATGGGCCACGAACCGCACATCCGGCTTGTCGATGCCCATGCCGAACGCGACCGTCGCGGCCATGACAAGGCCGTCATCCTGCAGGAAGCGGTCTTGATTTTGCGAGCGCTGAGCGCTGTCCATCCCGGCGTGATAGGCGAGCGCCGGGATGCCTTTCCCGCATAGAAAGGCGGCCAGGTCCTCGGTCTGCCTTCGTGCGCTGCAATAGACGATGCCGCTTTCGCCCTTGTGCCCGGCGATGAAGTCCATCAACTGACGGCGGGCGTCGCTTTTCGCGCGCATGGCGAGGCGAAGGTTCGGTCTGTCGAAACCATGGACGAAAACCGCCGGTTCGCGGACGAAAAGACGCTTCAGAATGTCACCGCGCGTAGCGGCGTCAGCCGTCGCGGTCAGCGCCAAAATCTGAACGCCTGCGAGCGCGGCCGCGGCCTCTCCCAGATTGAGATAATCGGGACGAAAATCATGTCCCCACTGAGACACGCAGTGAGCCTCATCGATGGCCAGCAGACTGACGCCTGCCCGCTGCAGCATCGCCTTCGTGTCGCCAAGCGCCAGTCTCTCGGGCGCGACGTAAAGAAGACGCAAGCGGCGATTTGAAACGGCGTCGAGAAGGGCGGCCGCTTCATCGCGGCTGTTCGAAGAATTGAGAGCGCCTGCCGCAATCCCATGGGCTTGCAACTGCGCGACCTGATTGCGCATCAGCGCGATCAGCGGGGAGACCACAATGGTCAGTCCGTCTCTCAGAAGCGCCGGCAATTGATAGCAGAGCGACTTGCCGCCGCCTGTCGGCATGACGGCGAGCACATCTCTCCCATCGAGGACCGCGCTGATAATATCGTCTTGGCCGGCCCGGAAATCCGCGAACCCAAAGGTCTTCCGCAAAGTTTCCCGCGCCGTGTTCAAATCGCTCATGCCGCGATTTACACGATGTTAGCCCGCACTGGAAAGGGCGAAGAAGCGTTGCGGAAGCTTCTATAGCGTTACCGGTTTTATCGCGCGGTGCTCAACTTGCTCCAGCAACTGGATATAATGCTCGGGCAAACCATGCGCGCGAGCGCCCTCACGCAGCAGTGTGAGATAGCGATGCGACGGCGTGTAGTCGTTTTCATCGCCCTCAGCGATCAAGGTCGCGGCCCGAAGAGCCGCGCCGCCGATGTCCTCGGCATCGAGCCATACCGGCCGGTAGCGCCACCACGGAACGCCTTCCGTCGCCTCCAGGCGAACGAGGTCGCGGCGTGTGATCTTGTAAAGGACGCCCCAGACCTCCGCAGCCGGATCGGCGGACAGATTGGCGTATATGCTCCTGCCCTTGGGAGGTCCCGCGAGATTGAAGCGCAGCCGGTATCCCCGCAGCCGGCCTGGACGCCACTCGGAAGGACGCATGCGACGCCACCCGCGAAAGGCGCTGTCATGCATATTAGCGCCATAGGCGAAGTACCAGATTTCCTCATGAGGCGGCCCGGCAAGGCGGATGCCGTGCAGGCGATACAAGCACCAGGACAGCGCCCAAGAGCGGCGATGAGTCCGCTGAATTTGAGCAGAGTCCTCAGCATGGCTGTAAATCCGTTTGTCCATATGCCGAAAGGTTTGTGCGGTATGCGGTACGTGAACTTTCAGCGCTACGCGACCTTGGTTCAAGCCGCCACTTCGCGCGCGCCAAACGATTTGTTCGCATTCAGATTGGCGAAGCCCTGGCGCAAGTTATCTAGAGCAAGATACTGCGCTTGATGGCGCCTCTCTGCCGCGTGCGGGCGAGCCCCCAAAATCTCGATGGAATTTTGCCGCCATCAGGCTGAAATCCTTGGAATGCCGCTCCTGTCCGTGGGACACGACGGCAGCAATGCTTACCGGACGGAGCCCACGCACATGCAGCAGGCGTTTTTCGGCTTCGCGCGCGCCGGCGCTGCGCCGAAGCGAGCACATGCAATCATCCTGAACAGAAAAAGCCGGGAGCTGCTTAAAATTGCGTTGAAATTGGAACGCAACGCAACTCATTGCCGTGCTAAAAGAACAAGTGCATTTCCATTTTGATGCGAGGAGCCACGATGCTACGATATACCCGAACGCACATTGCCGTTCAATGTTCAATTTTGATTTTCTATTCGCAAATCGCATTCGCTGATCCGTTGGACCGGATAGGGGCAAATAGCGAATTGGTTGTCGGCGTGAAGGTCGATTACGAGCCCTATGGATTCATAAACAAAGAGGGCGCGATCGTTGGCCTGGAGCCGGATCTTGCCGCAGATCTGGCAGATCGGCTGGGGCTCAAATTGAGACTAAAGCCGGTTACCTCGGCAAACCGAATCGAGATGTTACAACAAGGCCAGGTTGATTTAATTCTCGCTACAATGAATATAACGGAAGAGCGCCGGGCGATGGTTTCCTTTATCTCGCCGGCCTATTACGCTTCTGGTATAGCTGCGCTAGCCGCCTCGAAAGAGCGAATAAAAAGTGAAGCAGATCTCCGTAATCGGCCCGTTTGTGCGATCAAAGGTAATTTTTTTAACAAAGAGCTTCAGTCATTTTACGTTCAACGCGAGCTTATCATCGTAGATAATGTTTTAGAAGCAAAACGAACACTTCTTTCTGGACGCTGCACAGTCTTTGTATTTGATGATACACTTCTTTTATCTATGAAAAAATACGAAGCAAAGCTATGGAAGGATTATGACTTAGTAGAATTCGAAGAATGCGAACCGCTGCTCTGGGGTATCGCAGTGAGACTTCGCAGACGCGGATAGCAGTTACAGCAAAGCTGTTGGCGCTGCTATTGTGGAGTGGCACACGTCAGGCGTGCTCGCGGAGATTGAGAAAAAATGGCTCGATCGCAATTCACCATGGGTTATAGGGACCCATAATAGATACAAAGAGCGACGCTAAAATGCGTAACGGAAGTCATTTAACGCGGAAATCACCTATGGAAGAGACGATCTCATTTCCACTCCACAAATAGCGCTTATTGTTTGATCGGGATTGTAAAGCTGAATGCAGCGCCCCGTGGTTCAACATTTTCAGCCCAAATTTCACCGCCATGAGCTTCGACAATTTCGCGACAAATTGCTAGTCCAAGCCCAGTCCCACCTGCTCCAGTTTTCGTATTGCTGCTTTGAACGAACTTTTCGAAGATTGATTTAAGCTCCGCTACCGGAATACCAGGCCCCTCATCAATCACACGACATTTAATCGCGTCAATACCCTTATCAGTTTTATAATTGTAAACCTCGACAATAATATTGCTGTTCAAGCCGGAGAACTTTATCGCATTTGATATCATGTTTATGATTACCTGCACCATCCTGTTTTTATCCACCCTCGCCACGATTGGCATATCTGCCGTTAATTTATTCAGTGTAATGTTTTTTCCTCTGAGCAGTGGAATCAACTCAGTTGCAACACACTCTATTATTTCACAAAAATCAACATCTTCGAAAATATAATTCATTTTACCGGATTGCATTTGGGAGAGATCGAGAAGATCGTTTAAGAGGCCGAGCAATCGCTTTCCGGCAATTCCGATATTGCCGACAAATTTCTTCGCCGATTGGAGATCATTATCATTTAAACTTGTAACGCCCATATCAGAAAAACACAATATCGCATGCATGGGTGTGCGTAGCTCATGCGACATGTTAGACAAGAAATCAGATTTTGTTTTGGCTAATAATTCAGCTTTGTCTTTCGCTGCGGCGAGTTCGTCGTTCGTGCTTGCGAGTCGGCTTCGCTCAATCTCAAGTTCGAGGGTGCGTCTTTTGACGCGAAATTCGAGCACCTCATTCGCTATTTGCAACGCTAATTGCCCTTTTTGCAGCTGCAACTGCATATATATAATTCGAGCGACCCCTAAAATTATAAGAACGCTGGCGAGAGCGCTTGTCGCTAAATACAGCTGCTTATTTCGTGCCCAGGTAACGATTTGCTCTGTATCTTCTGCTGTGACAACGACGATTTGAGAAAGCTCAGGCAGTCTACGAAAGGCGGAAGCTCTATCTGTACCGTTATTATCTGCTGTTTCTAATTTTATTCCGATTGCGCTGCTTTCAAGCGTTTGAAAGAGTTCGGATCCCTTAAGGTTTGAGCCTAATTTTTCAGCATAAACTCCAGCTCCAGCTCGAACGATGCCATCTAAACCAACCAAAGCTAAGCCGCTATTGGGGCCCAAATTAAGTCCCGAGAAGAGCTTGGCTAGGTAGGCAGGGTCGAAAGATGCTACGATAACGCCACCAAATGTTCCATCTGACTTTAAGAATGATCTTGAGAGTTGGAGGGATCTGTATTTTGTCGAACGCAGAATAGCCGGCTTACTGATGAACAGTAGGTTTCGATCGCTATTGATATGCTTAAAGAAATACTCCCTATCTCCTAAATATATTGGCTCTATGCTTCCAGCGTGCGTATTTTTTGCGATCATAAACCCCGAAGGATCGATAACGCCTATTTCTAATTTTGTTTTGTCTAAACTGTAATCTTCCTTAAAAAGCAGATCAAGTTCAGCGATTTCGGCGTTACGCTCATAATTTTTGATTATATATCGGAGTTTTTGATCAACTTCGCTGATGGAGCGAGCGACGTTTTCTTCGAAAAGCCGAGCAACGTTTTCTGTTTCCGTCTTCATATTTGTTATGATTATTTCTTTTTCGTCTATAATTTTTAAATAAACTCCAATCCAAATTGCGGACAAAAAGGCCACGGCGAAGGCAATATTGATATATTTGGCGGTTTTAAAGTTTTTCATCTTTCTTCGAATTTATGGTGGCAAACTGTCCTATCCCATCTTCCTTAAAATTGCTTATATGTCCTCCAAAGCTCGACTGAATCTGGTCATAGCCGTATCCAACGCACAGACGCCAACGCAAGATGCGCCTCGGGCGCTAAGCAGACGGCGATAAACCGGCGGAGCGGTAGCCAGGCCATCGAAACCCGCCTACGGCAGCGGAGTTCAGCGGATAGCGGCCTTGCGCGCGCCACCTGCCTGCATCTCTGTATCCTTCTTAGCGTCGGAAAGTTCCCGCCGTCTGAAAGGGTTGCGAGCGGGAAGGTTGGCGAGTCCGATGGCTTCGGCGGCTTTCTTGGCCAACTCGGCGTCCATCTCGGTGCCCGCCAGCGGCTTCGCCATCAAACCTTCATGGGCTTTCAGCATAACCTCCTTCCAGATTTCGGCCGGAAGAGAGCCGCCGGTGACGCCCCGCATGGGGCTTGCATTGTCGTTCCCCATCCACACGCCGCCAACCCATTGCGCGGTGAAGCCAATGAACCAGGCATCCTTGAAGCTTTGCGTGGTCCCTGTTTTCCCGGCGGCGGGATAATAATCGAGCGATGCGCTCCGGCCAGTTCCGCCAGCGACGACGGAGTTCATCATATCGTTCATGGCGCTGATCGCGCGCGCGCTGACGATGCGGGCCGGGGCGGCTTTCGACCTTTCGAAAAGTATGTTTCCCCGGTCGTCCTGGATGCGTTCCACAACTTCGGGCACGACCGCGAGGCCGCCATTTGCGAATACGGCGAATGACGATGTCATTTCGAGAAGCGTCGTCTCGGACGTCCCAAGCGCGAGCGTCGGACCGACATTCCGCGCGGAGAGCACGCCGAGCCTGTTCGCAACCTCGACCACACGGTCCGGGCCAACGGCCTGCATGAGGCGTATCGCGGCCATATTGCTGGAGTGGGTGAGCGCGGTTCTAAGGTTCACCTGTCCGCGATACGCGCCGCCGAAATTCGTGGGCTTCCATCCGTCGATCTCGATTGGGCTGTCGTCGACCTGACTGTCTGGTGTAAAGCCGTTCTCGATGGCGGCAAGATAGATGAAGGGTTTGAAGGCCGAACCGGGCTGCCGCATGGCCCGCACCGCGCGATTGAATTGGCTCTCGGCATGATTGCGCCCGCCAACCATGACCCTGATAGCGCCATCTGGCGTCAAAAGCAGAACCGCGGCTTCCGAGGCGCGCGCCGTCCGGCCCTTCGTGTGCATGACGTCCTCGACGGCGGCGCGCGCAGCGTTTTGCAGGCCCGCATCGATGGTGGTTTCGACGATCAAATTGCGGTCGGTTTCACCAGTGAGCATCGGCGCCACCTCCGCCACCCAGTCGGCGATAAATCCGAACCCCGGCTTGGACGGCGGCGCTTTCAGCTGCGCCGGATTGGCGAGAGCCTCCGCATATTGATTGATGTCGATCTGGTCGGTTTCGGCCAGGATGCGCAGGATTTCGCGGGCTCGCGTATGGGCGCGGTCCATATTCGCGTTCGGCGAAAAATAGGATGGCGCCTTGATGAGGCCGGCCAGCAGCGCGGCTTCGGTGAGCGTGATGTCCTGCGGCGCTTTGCCGAAATATGAATGGGCCGCGGCGCCGATCCCGTAATTTCCTCCGCCGAAATAGACGCGGTTCAGATAGAGTTCCAGGATCTCCTGCTTGGTGAAGCGGCTTTCGAGCCAAAGCGCGAGTATGAATTCCTCCGCTTTCCGGCCCAAAGTCCGTTTTGGCTGAAGGAAAAGGTTTTTGGCGAGTTGCTGCGTGATCGTAGAGCCGCCCTGGACGACCTCTCCCGAGCGCCAGTTCGTGCTGGCCGCCCGCGCAAGGCCAACGGGATCGAGACCGAAGTGATAGAAAAAGCGCCGGTCCTCGGTGACGAGCACCGCTTTGATCAGCAACGGTGGAATATCTTTGTAGGGAACATAGGCGCGCCGCATCCCCCGTTCGGCGATGAATTCACCCCCGCGCGCCAGGATTGTCAGGTTCGGCGGCAGCCTGAGCACCATGGCGTTTCGAGGATCGGGGAGTATCGTGGCGTAATAGGCGATGACGCTTGCGATCGTGAGCGCGATCCAGCCAAACGCGACAAGCACCCACGGGATGAGGCGCAGGAGCGGCCGGTGCGCGCTGCGGCGAGGTTCGGCTAGCGGGGATTTTGTGACCACCCATACAGTTACGCCGCGAAGGACCCGCCATGCCATCCCAAGGATGCTTCGCAGCAGGGCGCAAGCGAGATGGCCCGCAAATGCTGCAAGGAAGCGCAAATGACCCGCGGCAGCCAACCCCAAACGGGCGGCTACGCCTGCGCCCTGCCTCGCACGCGACTCGGTCACTCAACGCCCCGCAAAACGCCCACATCGCCGCGCCTAGCCGCGCGGCTTAACTTTTAGACAACTTAAGGGCATTCGCTTAAGGTCTAGTTAAGAGCTGGAAAAGCGCCAGCGTCCCTGAGCATGGCGATCCCCAGCGGCGGCAAAGAATGCTAATTCTACGAAAGGCGCCCGGACCCTTATGGGGTCGTCAACCGCCGCGGAGTTTTCATAAGATCACCCATCGCGAGGCCGAGATTACCCTGCACGCCAATCACCGCATGAGCTTGGCAAGTTTCTTTTTTAGCGTCATTCAGCTTTTGAAATTGCACAGCACGGCATCCAAAAGCCCAGGAAATCGCGCGTCGATGTCGGCCTTACGAAGCGTGGAGATGAAGCAAACGCCCTCTTTGCGCTGCGCGATAATGCCTGCCTCCCGCAAGATGCGATAATGATGCGACTGCGTCGATTTTGCAATGTCGAGGCCCGCTACGGCGGCGTAGCAGGCGAGCTCGCCGCGCTTCGCCAAGGTGTGCACTATATGCAGCCGCACGGGGTCGCTCAGAGCGTAAAGCACTGCTTCAAGCTTCAAAGGCGACGTGTTGAGAAGCGCATCATCTTCCATACTGCACAGATGGCGCGCCCTGCTGCGAGTTCAACGGTTCGGTGACTTTGAACTATCGAGGGACAAATATCGTGCATCAAACCATCACCGCTGGCATGTGACGGCGAGTGAAGCGAAGCCGGCGGCATTTACATAGTCACGCTGCTTTGGATTGCTGTGCCGGTAAAGAGCCGCCGCGCAATGGCAAGCGCGTTCGAATTGATGCGTTTCACATTTGGTGTCGTTTGAGCGTGGTTTCCGCCAGATCCGCCCGAAGGTATGCTTTTGCGGCGCATGCTCTAACGCAAAGTCAAAGACCCAAGCGCGACGCTCAATCCAGGGATCAGCAATGCCTCTAGGCTTTCATCCCTGCTTTTCACGGCGGTTGCTTCCAGGAAGCCGCTCTCGGGGCCGCGGTAGATGGATGTTGCAAGCTTGATGGCGTCGATGACCCACAATTCGCGAATGCCGAAGCTCGCATAGAGCCGCGCCTTGCGGCCACGATCGTAGGACAAGCTTGAGTCGGCGACTTCCACGACAAGAAGCGCGTTGCCGCCGCGAAGCTCGGCGAGCGGCTGGTCCTCTCGATAGAATACGAAATCCGGCTCCAGGTAGGTGGTTTCGCCGAGGCGGAATGTTGTCTCTGGGGCGAACATGATATCGGCCGGCATCGTCCTGGCAAAAAAGACCGCGAGCCGCGCCTTCAGCACCTCATGATGATTTCCCTTTGGGCTCATCGGTACAAGCTCCCCCTCGATGAGCTCCACGCGGTCATCCTCGTGGAGAATGCCCGCTTCGACCATTTTATAAACGTCGTCCACGGTCAGGGCTAGCCGCGGGAGACCCTCCGCCGCCATCGTCGTGCGATGCTTGCGCGCCCGCTCTGGCATTCCAGTAAACGAATTAGGATCGATTGAAGACATGGCGCCCGCCTCTCTTTCAGGAGTGTGCCAGAGGCGAACCCAAAAAACCAGTTGTGGATTGCGACGCTTTCCTTAGCCTCACCTGGCGCAACTTACCGCAAGCTTTCCCTAATGATTCGATCAAAGGGGGCAGCATGGCGAAAGCGAAAGCACCGGAGCGCACGTTCACGGTCGATATGTGGTGGACCGATCTCCACGATGTCGAGATCGGCTTTTTTATTCATTCGCGCCACCGCGCCAAATCGCGGCAATTCACCCAGGATTCCGATGTGATTGGGGAAGTGCTGGAGGGCGGGGAACGGACCGGGCTCATCACCTATCGCGAAGGGCTTTGGAAATCGGCAATTCCCGGCGAGAAACGCCTTGTGCTGAAGCTCTTCACGCCGTCCATGAATTGGCGCGCCAGCATGGACATGCTTGTGGGGCGAAGCGTGCAGCTTTCGGCGGGCGCAGGCGGCTTTCCGGTGACGGCCTATTCCATCCACATCGAGGGTCTCGACCAGGTCATCCAGCTTGAACGGTCCGCGCGGAAATGGCCGGGCCTGCCGGAGCAATTCTCGTTTTTCTTGATGGAGGACGGGGAGGCAAAGCTTTACACGTTGCGGCAAGATTGGATCGATATTAGCGGGGATTACACGCTTTTCGATCAAACCGGCGCGAAGATCGGGCGTTTGAGCGGACATCTCTTCGATCTCGGAGGCCGCTGGGATGTCACGATTAGCCCGCAGCGCTCTCCCCATCTTGCGACGATGTTGCAGCTTGTAAGCGCGATGCTGAAATTCAACGCGGCGGCCCGCCGTCACGTCGACCGGCTGACGCATGAGGTGACGAGCGGCGCCATAAAACTCGCTCTCGAGAAGCAGGAGTCCGACCTTTACCTGAACCCGAGGCGGCCGCATTGATGCTTCTGAGGGCCTTGCCGGCGGCGATCTTTGTGCGGGGCCTCAAAGTCGCCAACAGGCGGAGCAGGTGCTCCCGCCTCATGGCGATGCATCCTTCCGTTGGCGCGAACGACGGGCGCGCGAGGTGAAGAAAAATCGCGCTTCCGCGTCCTTGCGCTCGATGCGCTATGTTGTAGTCGAGCACGGCGATCACGTCGTACACATGATCGTCGCGCCACAGGCGCTCGGCGCTCGCCGGATAAGGCAGCGTTACTTTTCGATTGTAATTCCGATCGTTTGGGGCGTCACACCAGCCTATGCCTTGTCGTAGCGAACCGGCGCGCAAAGCTGTCGCCGGCCGCTTTTCCCGGTCCGGCCGGTAAAAAGCCTCGGCGACGGCCCAGACGCCAAAAGGCGTCGCTCCGTCGCCCTCCTTTTTCCGAGCCCGCACGCCGCCCTTTCCAAGCGCGACGGGAAAATGTAAATTCCTATAAGTTAGGATCCCGGCGGTGTCCGCGTCCGATTTTGTGAGTAGCCGTGCAACACCTCGTTTTCGCATTTTTTCTTGCGGGTTTTGCGGTAAATTCCGATTACGCACCTTTTCGCCCGTTGCGTCGCATAAAACCGCCTCTTAGATCAGCACTACAGGCATTTCACCGGAGTCAATCATGAGCAATACGCGCAATATCCTGGTTGTCGACGATGATCAAGACCTTGCGCTGTCGCTGGCGGAGCAACTCGCTCTTCACGAGGAGTTTGAAACGCACGTCGCTCACAGCGCCGCTAACGCCTTCGCTGCGGTCAAGGGCAAACATACCGATCTCGTTCTTCTCGATGTCGGGCTGCCCGATATGGATGGACGAGAAGCCTGCCGCATTCTTCGCAAGAACAATTTCAAGCATCCCATTATCATGCTGACCGGCCAGGATAGCGATTCCGACACCATTTTGGGTCTGGAATTGGGCGCGAACGACTACATCACGAAGCCGTTCCGGTTTGCGGTTTTGCTCGCCCGCATTCGCGCCCAGCTTCGCCAGCACGAGCACAGCGAGGAAGCCGTCTTTACGATCGGCGAATACTCATTCCGGCCTGCGGCGAAGATGCTGATCGATAAGAAGGGCGGCAAAGTCCGGCTTACCGAGAAGGAGACCTCGATCCTGAAATATCTCTATCGCGCCGGGGAGAAGGTGATCTCGCGCGACGTGCTGTTGCATGAGGTTTGGGGCTATAATGCCGGAGTGACCACTCACACGCTCGAGACGCATATCTACCGTCTACGTCAGAAGATCGAGCGCGATCCGTCCCGCGCTGAGCTTCTTATCACCGAGGCCGGCGGGTATAAGCTCATTCCCTGACGCTTCGCGCCTTTGACCATGAGGCGCGCTTGTCGCGGCTCGAATGACAACGCGACTGCGCTGCAAAGTTTGCAATGTGTTTTCAACAGGAAAGCCCTGGTGGCGGCCCTATCCGCAACATCGCCGTGAAATGCGCGGGGAGCGAGTTGCCAAATCCCCCGAATCAAACAAAACTATAATCCTGTTTCAGTAGAGTAAAGGAGTGGGCTAAACAACTGGGCAGGTGAATACGATGCTCGACCAAAAAATCGAGCTTTTGCAGCACGTTCCTTTGTTCTCCGGGCTTTCGGAGGATCTGCTGAACGCAGTCGCTGATGCAGGCCATAAGAGTTTTTTCGAGGCCGGCGAGAATATCATTACCGAAGGCGAGGCGGGGAGCACGGCTTATCTCATCATAACGGGTAAGGCTGGCTGTCCCAAGTTCGAGGGGAAAGAAATCCTTGTCGAGGACCTTTGGCCCGGCACGCTGGTGGGCGAGCTAGGAATGCTGGTCGAGACGGTTCACAACGTCACCGTCACGGCGAAGGAGCGGCTTCGCGCGCTCGCCTTTCATCGCGATAATTTTCGCGTGGTCATGGAAGAGCATCCGGCGTTGGCGCAACACATCTCCGAAAAGCTCCTGGTGCGGCTTCATGGTCTGGCGGTGGAAATCCGGTTGGTTGACGGCAAGCTCGCTGAACTCGAAAAGGCCGCGTAGCCGGCTTGTTCTGGGCCTCGGCTCGGCCAGAGCGCCTTTGATCGTCGCTATCCTTTTCGCATGAGGGAACTGGCAAAGCGAGCGTATGCTGATCGTCGAAATTCCTTACCGCTTCCCTTGTTTTCCCGCCTGCGGCCGCACGAGTGTGAACTCCGGTGGGGACCTTGTAACACCTACCGCCAAAATCACTGACCCATTTGTGCCGTGCCCGCGAAGAAGCGGGTAAAAAAATCGGCATCGACCTTTTTGTCATGGCCGGGCTTGACCCAGCCATCCAGCGAACAATTGAATTTGCAGACTTTTTCTCTGGATAGCGGCGTCAAGCGCGGCTGTGACAATGCCGGCAGATCACCAAAGCCGATTTTTTCACACGCTCGAAGGCGGCCACCCCGTAATCGGGGCAATGAAAATCTTTAGAAGCTGGACGAGCTTCAGCTCTTTGCCGCCCGATCCCAGAACATCTTAATCTTGCTCAGAAAGTTCACAGTCTCGGGATGCGTTGCGTCGGTCGAGGCTTTCTCGAACTCCTTCAGAAGTTCCTTTTGCTTGCGCGACAGGTTCTGTGGCGTCTCGACTTCAACTTGCACGTAGAGGTCGCCAGTCAACTTCGATCGAAGCACCGGCATGCCTTTCCCGCGCATGCGGAATTGCTTGCCCGTCTCGGTGCCCTCTGGAATCTTAACCCGTGCGCGTCCGCCATCGATGGTCGGAACCTCGATCTGTCCGCCTAGGGCCGCTGTCGCCATCGTGATCGGCACCCGGCAAAACAGGTCTGCGCCATCCCGTTGAAAAATATCGTCGGGCAAGATTGAGAGGAAGATGTAAAGATCGCCGGCGGGACCTCCGCGAATGCCAGCCTCACCCTCCCCTGCAAGCCTTATCCGCGTTGAATCCTCGACGCCTGCGGGAATACTCACCGACAAGGTGCGCTCTCGCGTGACGCGACCGCTGCCCGAACAGACCTGACAAGGCTTCTGGATGATTTCGCCCCGGCCTTGGCAGGTCATGCAGGTGCGCTCGATGGTGAAAAACCCTTGACTCGCGCGAACTTTGCCGAAGCCTTGGCACGTCGGGCAAGTGACCGGGCTCGATCCTGCCTCCGCGCCCGCCCCGCCGCAGGCCTCACAGGTTACGGAAGCCGGCACCCGGATTTGCGCCGTCTTTCCGCAAAAGGCGTCGCCGAGCGAAATCTCCATGTTGTATTTGAGATCGGAGCCTCTCTCCTTTGAGCTCCGTCCGCGGGTGCGGCGGCCGCCCATGAACTCGCCAAAGAGATCGTCGAAAATCTCGGACATGGAGGCTGAGAAATCTGTGCCGAACCCATAACCGGCGCCGTTAGCCCCGGCGCCCTCGAACGCGGCATGCCCGAACTGGTCGTAAGCCGCTCGCTTTTGGGGGTCTTTCAGCGCTTCATAGGCCTCGTTCACTTCCTTGAAGTTGATCTCGGCCGTGCTGCTGCCAGGGTTGCGATCCGGGTGAAATTCCTTCGCGAGCTTCCGGAAAGCGCTTTTGATTTCGTGATCGGCTGCGCCCTTTTTCAGTCCGAGCACTTCATAGTAGTCGCGCTTCATGGTCTGTTTTTGAGATCCTCGATCAGCGAAGCTTCACGGCAGAAATAGATCAGCTTAAGCTTTGTGAGTATAGATATATTACACGCTAAGGCTGCTGGCTAGCGCGAACGGAAAAAAGCGGGAGAGCGTAACCCGCCCTCCCACAGCATTTTTACGCCGACTTCTTCTTGCCTTCGTCGTCCTTGACTTCCTCGAACTCGGCATCGACCACGCCATCGGATGGCGCAGAAGCGCCGCCGCCCTGCGCAGCGCCGCCCGGAGCCTGCCCAGCATCGGCGCCGCCACCGGCTTGTCTGTAAAGCGCTTCGCCGAGCTTCATGGCGACCTTTGCGAGATCGTCCGCTTTCGCGCTGATCCGGGATGCGTCCTCGCCAGCGGAAGCTGTCTTGAGCTCCGCGAGCGCGGCTTCGACTGCCTTACGATCTGAATCGGGCACCTTGTCGCCAAGTTCCTGAAGCGTCTTCTCCGTCGAGTGGACAAGCGCCTCCGCCTGGTTCTTGGCTTCGACCAGCTCTCGCCGCTGCTTATCGGTGGCGGCGTGCGTCTCGGCATCTTTGACCATGCGATCGATCTCGGAATCGCTCAAACCGCCAGACGCCTGGATGCGGATCGATTGTGCCTTGTTCGTCGCTTTATCGAGAGCCGACACGTTCACGATACCATTAGCGTCGATATCGAAGGTGACTTCAATCTGAGGCACGCCGCGCGGCGCCGGTGGAATGCCGACGAGGTCGAACTGGCCGAGCAGCTTGTTATCAGCCGCCATCTCGCGCTCGCCCTGGAAGACGCGGATCGTCACCGCGTTCTGATTATCCTCGGCGGTCGAGAAAACCTGGCTCTTCTTGGTCGGGATCGTCGTGTTGCGATCGATCAAACGTGTGAAGACGCCGCCCAGCGTTTCGATGCCAAGCGACAACGGCGTGACGTCGAGAAGCAGAACGTCCTTCACGTCGCCCTGGAGCACGCCAGCCTGGATCGCTGCGCCCATGGCCACCACTTCGTCCGGATTGACGCCCTTGTGAGGCTCTTTGCCGAAGAAGTTCTTCACGATCTGCACGATCTTCGGCATGCAAGTCATGCCGCCGACGAGCACCACTTCATCAATTTCGCCCGCTTTAAGCGACGCGTCGCGCAGCGCAGCTTCGCACGGGCCGATGGTCTTTTGAATAAGGTCGTCGACCAAGCTCTCGAGCTTCGAGCGCGTGAGCTTCATGGTAAGATGCTTCGGCCCGCTTTGGTCCGCGGTGATGAACGGCAGATTGATTTCGGTTTGCTGGGCGCTGGAAAGCTCGATCTTGGCTTTCTCTGAGGCTTCCTTCAAACGCTGCAACGCAAGCTTATCCTTGCGCAGGTCGATGCCGTTCTCTCTTTTGAACTCACTCGCCAGGTAATCGACGAGACGCATATCGAAGTCTTCACCGCCGAGGAACGTGTCGCCGTTCGTCGACTTCACCTCGAAAACGCCGTCGCCGATCTCAAGAACGGAGATGTCGAAGGTGCCGCCTCCCAAGTCATAGACAGCGATCGTCTTCAATTCCTTTTTCTTGTCGAGGCCGTAGGACAAGGCGGCCGCCGTCGGCTCGTTTATAATGCGGAGCACTTCGAGGCCCGCGATCTTGCCTGCGTCTTTGGTGGCCTGCCGCTGAGCGTCGTTGAAGTAGGCCGGTACGGTAATGACAGCTTTTTCGACCTTCTCGCCGAGATAAGCTTCGGCTGTCTCTTTCATCTTCTGAAGAATGAAAGCCGAAATCTGCGAGGGCGAATATTTCTTGCCGTGGCTTTCCACCCAGGCGTCGCCATTATCTCCACGCACGATCTTGTAGGGCACAAGACCCATGTCCTTCTTGACCATCTCGTCTTCGAACCGGCGGCCGACGAGACGTTTGATCGCAAAGAACGTATTTTCTGGATTGGTGACCGATTGGCGCTTCGCCGGTAATCCGATCAGGCGCTCGCCATCGCTTGTGAAGGCGACCATGGAGGGAGTGGTGCGCATGCCCTCTGCATTTTCGATAACCTTGGGATGGCTCCCCTCCATCACGGCCACACAAGAATTGGTCGTGCCCAGGTCAATGCCAATCACTTTCGACATAGTTCAGAACCTCGTGCTGCTCATCTAGCTGCGAGACGTCAAGCTGCGTGCAGCCAGCGACCCCGTTTCTGCTTGTTGACTTCCATCCCGCGCCGAGATGCTTATCTCGAATTGGTGTTCATATAGGGGAGCGCACAACAGCGCGCAAGCGCCAGCGGCTCAACGCTCGGCTCTGAACGCGCTTCGCGAACAAGATATTGCGTTATGCGCAGATTTAGGGCCGCGGCAACGTCGTTTTGACGCAGAAATCGACGGAGCGCGAAGTCATTCTTCGCAGCTCGCCAACTCCGAATTCATCGCTATCGAACGCGGTCTCCGCCACGAAAAATGACGGCGCCGCGTTGCTGTCGTCGTGGGGGAAGATCTCGGCAGGCAAGGTCTGCGCGTCAGCTTCAGTTTGGGCGGAGCTGTCATCGGCCGGCAACTCTTCTTCGCTTTGCGGCGGTAAACATTTCGAAGGTTCGGCGAGAATTACCGCCAGCGGCCATGAACGATCCGCCTGAAGGCTGGTGTTAGCGTCTAATTGCGCCGCGTGGCCCGAACCGAGCGATCTGCGTTTTGGCACGTCAATACTCCGGCCTTAAGGGTGGCGTTAAAGCTGGCGCCAGGAAAACAATACTCTGAGCCGCGTGTTCCCGCTGCAACGCAATCCCGCAAAGAGCGTAGCCTCCACAGAAAAACTCCGCGGCGCTTCGCCCCGATGCAGTGTAATCGGCCCACGGATTTATTCTTGCGCCTTCTTTCGGCCGGGGCGATGATGGGGGGTTGCCTAACAAGAACTTAGGAGGTGTCTATGACCGATATCCTACCCAGCTCATTTAGCCCGGCGGGCAGCCTCCCGGCCATACCGCAGACGTCTGCCGGGCTTCTCCCCTTCACAAGCTTTAATAGACATGAACTCAATCAAATTTTCTCTGTGTACGGCGCAAAGGTCGCCGAGGGCGAGTGGCGCGATTACTCGATCGACTTTTTGAAAGACCGGGCGGTCTTCTCCATTTTCCGCCGCAGCTCGGAACGGCCTCTCTACCGGATCGAGAAGAACCCAAGGCAGACGAAGCGGCAAGGCGCGTATAGCGTCGTCGCCATGACCGGCCTCATTCTCAAGCGCGGGCACGATCTCGCCAAGGTGCTGCGCGTTCTCGACCGCAAATTGTCCCTGGTCAAGGCTTAAGGGCGCCGTCCGCAAAAAGGAAAGGCCCCGTCGCCGGGGCCTCTGCCTAAAAGACCTGTGGAGATTTATCGCCTGTCGCCGAAAAGCTGCAGCAGCGCGATGAATATGTTGATGAAGTCGAGATAGAGGCTCAACGCGCCCATCACCGCGCTCCGGCCAAGCGTCTCCTCGCCAGCGCTCGCATAGGTATAATAATTGTCCTTGAGCTGCTGCGTGTCGTACGCGGTCAGGCCAGTGAAGATCAACACCGCAAGCACGGAAATCGCGAACTGCAAGCCAGAAGAGCCCAGGAAAGCGTTCACGATGCTCGCGATGACAATACCGATCAAGCCCATCATGAGGAATGAGCCCATCTTCGTCAGGTCACGTTTTGTCGTGTAACCGTATAGGCTAATCGTGCCAAAGGTCGCGGCTGTGATAAAGAAGATGCGCGTAATCGACGTCCCGGTGTAGATGACGAAAATGCTCGAAAGCGACAATCCCATCAATGCGGCGAAGGCCCAGAACACGGCCTGAGCCGTTGCTGTGCTCATCTGGTTTACGCGAGCGGCAAAGATGAACACAATGACAAGCGGCGAGAAGGCGATGACCCACCTAAGCCAGCTTACATAAATGGCTTTGCCGATCGACGTCAGCATCAGGCCATTCGGCAGCTTGGCGACGGCTAGCGACGGATCGCCCGTGACCGCCATGCTGTAGAAAGCATAGGCGACGACGCCCGTAAGCACGAGGCCGATGCCCATGTAATTGTAAACGCGAATCATGTAGGCGCGCAGACCTTCGTCTATTGCGAAGGCATCGGCGCGCGAGCGGGCGCGTACGTTATACGCTCCTGAGCGGTCGTATTCTGCCATATGTTTGGTCCCTGACTTCCTAACCGTAAGGTCTGCGCAAAAGGTCTTCCAGGTTTAAGCCATGAACGGCCTGGAGCAAAGCCTCTTTGTCAGGCGGCCTGCCCTTTCGTCGCCATCAAGACGTTCACTCGGAACGCAGATAGTGCGCCGGCTTTGCTGACAGAACCCTGAAAGTTCCCAGCGCCCCCAGCGCCGTCACGAATATGGTCTCAATCAAGGAGGGCTGCAATAGCGCGCTGACGGATAGATCGAAGCTTAGATTCATCACATACTTAACAATGACGTAAGCGGCGCCAAGCCCGAGCGCGGCGGCGATGATCGACAAACCGAGCGCCAGCACGAGATATTCGATGAGGTGCGCCAAAATGATGCGGCGTTTGCTCGCGCCCAAGGTTCGAAGCACCACAGCCTCGTAGATGCGCCTTCGCTGAGCCGTGATCAAAGCGCCCGCCACGACCAAAGCGCCCATGACGAGCGTGACGCTGCCAGCGATCCGCACCGCGCGCATCACTTTTTCGAATATGCCGTTCACCGCGTTCAGAGCGTCGCGGACGCGGATCGCCGATACGGTGGGATAGGCCGCTCCGGCCGCCTTCATCACGGCTGCTTCCGCCTCGGCGTCCGGCGCCTGACCCTCGGGCCAGGTTAATGTCGCGAGGTAGGTGAAGGGCGCCTGCCGGAGCGTGTTCGGGGAAAAGATCATTACGAAGTTGATATCGATGGAGCCCCAACGAACCTTCCGGAAATTGGCGATCTTTGCGCTGAGGTTGCGGCCCAGCACATTGATCGTAACCGTCTCCCCGATCTTGAGGCCGAGCGCCTTCGCGATATCCGCCTCGAAGGACACGAGCGGCTCGCCCTCGTAATCGGCGGGCCACCATGCCCCTTCCATGATTTGGGATCCTGCGGGCAGAACATCGGAATATGTGATGCCTCTGTCTCCGTTCAGCACCCACTCGGCGGATGAGGGCGGCTTGATCTGGTCCACTGGCACGCCGCCAAGCGCGACCAGCCGGCCGCGTAGCATAGGCGCTGTGGAAATTCGCGCGCCCGGAGCCTTTTCATTCAGGAGGTCCTCGAAGGCGAAAAGCTCCCGTTTCGGGACGCCGATGAAAAAATAGCTCGGCGCACGGTCGGGCAGCCGGGTCTGCAACTCCTCGGAGAGAGAGGCGTCCACCAGTGAAACCGCCGTAAGAAGCGTGAGGCCCGCGCCAAGCGAAAGCGCGATGGTGCGGGTAAGGCTCGCGGGCCCGGCGATATTTGCAAGCGCCAGCGCCAATTCGGGCCGTCTGGGACGGCCTATTTTCCGAGCCAGCCGCTGGATGCCCGCGCCTACGCTCCAGAACAGCACGAAGATCGCAAACAGCCCGGCGCAGGTGTAAGCCGCAATCCGGTGTTCGTGGGAAAGCCACACCGCCGCGAGCGCCAAGAGCGCGACAATGGAAAAAGACGCAATCCGGTAACTGAGCGGCGGCAAACTGAGGCGGTCCTCGCTGCCGCTGCGGAAAAGCTCGGCGGCGCGCACCTGCTGCGCCCGGCCCAAGGGCCATACAATGAATGGAAGCGCTGTTAGCAGTCCGAACAGGGCTGCGAGCGCAAGGGCGTGGCCCCGTAATCCAGGCTCGATTCCAATAGGCACAAAGCCGCTCATTGAACTCGCGATGAGCCAAGGCGCCCCGACGGCGATAATAAAGCCGATCAAGATGCCCAGGATGGTGAGCAGTCCGATTTCGACAAAGAAAATACGAAAGATAATCCGCTGCCCCGCGCCGAGCGATTTGAAGGTGGCGATCGTCATCCGCCGCCGCTCGACGAACGCCGCAACGGCGTTGGCGACGCCTATTCCGCCGGTTAGCATCGCGGTAAGTCCGACCAGCGTCAGAAACTCGGTGAGCCGCTCAAGCGTGCTTTTAACGCCGGGCGATGGGTCGGAGCTATCGCGCACGGAAAAGCCCGCTTCGGGGAATTTTACCGCCAATTGATGCTTGAAATCCGGTGGAGGGCCAGCTTCAGTTTTGATGCGATACGCCCAGCGCACGAGGCTGCCGGGTTCGACCAGGCCCGTTTTCTTCAGAGCGTCCAAAGAGAGCAGGATGCGAGCCCCGAAGGCGGGTCCGGCCGCAATGCGGTCCGGCTCCAGCGCGATTACGGATGTGATTGGAAACGAAGCATTGCCAATGGAAAGACTGTCGCCAAGCTTCAATTGCAATTGGTCGAGAATGGTTCGATCCACCGCAAGGCCGTCTTGCCGTATTGAGGCAAGTTGTCCGGCCTCGACCGTGACCGCGCCATAAAGAGGATAAGCGCCGTCGACCGCCTTCAAATCCACGAGCGCCTGGCCGCTGCCGTCGGGCTTGCGGGCCATCGCGCGCATGGTGGCGACCTCGCTCACCTCACCGAACGATTTGAGATAGGCAAGCTCGTCCGCGTTCGCCTGGCTGTGCACCAGCGACGCTTCGGCGTCGCCGCCGAGCAGCACCTTGCCCTCGCGCGCAAGCGAATCCTGGATGGCGTCCGACAGGCTATTGATAGCGCCGATGGCGCCCGTGCCAAGCGCAATGCAGATCAAGAAGATCGTGAAGCCGGCAAACCCGCCCCGCAGGTCGCGGAGCGCCAGCCGAAGCGTAAGCGGCAGCTGGAAGTTGCGCCTGCCTTCGGCGGCTCCGGTTTCGGCGGCGGCCGTCATGCGTAGGCCGTCTCGTGAATAGAGTGAGCGATGCGCCCGTCCTTCATGGCGACGATACGCTCGCAGCGTCGCGCAAGCTCCGCGTCATGCGTGATGAGAATAAGCGTCGTTCCCATTCTGCGATGCAGCGCAAAAATGAGGTCCATGATTTGAGCGCCGGTTTCGCCGTCGAGATTTCCTGTCGGCTCGTCGGCGAACAGGATTTTGGGCTGCGCCGCAAGCGCGCGCGCCAGCGCCACGCGCTGCTGTTCGCCGCCCGAGAGCTGGCCTGGAACGTGATGGTGACGGCCGGCAAGACCAACTTCGGCGAGGGCGGCCTCCGCGCGCTCGAAGGCGTCGGGCCGGTTGAGGAACTCCAGCGGGAGCGCCACGTTCTCGATGGCGGTCATTGTGGGGATCAGGTGAAAGGATTGAAAAACGATGCCGATGGACCGGCCTCTGGTTTCCGCCAGCGCGTCCTCGCTCATGCGAGCGAAATCCTGGCCAGCGATGAGCACCTGTCCTGACGTCGCGGCCTCCAGCCCCGTCATGACCATCAGCAGCGAAGACTTGCCGGACCCGCTTGGCCCGACAAGCGCCACCGACTGGCCTTCCGGAACCGAAAGATCGATGCCTCTCAAAATGTCTACGGGACCGGCGCGGCTCTTGAGAGTGAGCGTTACGCCCTTTAGATCGATGATCGGAGAAGCCCGCCCAGATGCGATCCCCGCTTGTGGGGCCAAGGAGACTGAGGGAACGTGCAAATGAGACACCGTTTGGATATTACGCCGCCTGCCGTGATATGGACGCGCCTTCTCGTTTTTGCGACCGCGGCAATTGTAAATTTCCATGCCATAAATGCGCGCGCCGAAGCGGAAGCGGCGCAAGACAAGCAAGAGATCGTGATCCTGGCCTTTGGCGACAGCTTGATGGCCGGCTATCAGATACCGATCGACAAAGCATTTCCCGAGCAGTTGCAGGCCGCGTTGCGGGACAAAGGTTATTCCGTGCGCGTCGTGAATTCAGGCGTTTCCGGCAACACCGCGGCCGAGGGGCTGGACCGGCTCGACTGGAGCTTGAATGAGAAGGTCGACGGCGCCATCGTGGAGCTTGGCGCAAACGACGCGCTTCGCGGCATCGATCCGAAGGTAACGGAGCCTTCGCTCGATGAGATTTTGAAAACGCTGAAGGACAAGCGCATCGAGTTGCTGGTCGCCGGGATGGAGGCGCCCCGAAATTGGGGAAAGGACTATGACAGCGCCTTTCGCGCGATGTACCCACGGCTCGCGGCCAAATACGGGGCGCTGCTCTATCCCTTCTTTCTCAAGGATGTCGCCGCGGTCCGCTCGCTCAATCTGGCGGACGGGATGCATCCGACGCCGGAAGGCGTCGGGATCGTCGTGCGGAATATCCTCCCCGAGGTCGAAAAACTCATAGCGCGCATCAGGGAGAAGCGCGCAATGAGCCATAGCTGAGCGGCGTCACGGCTGCTTGGGCTCGGCGGTGTCAGGCTTGCTTTCTTGCCCTTTTCCGTCTCCGGCGGGTTTGTCTTCGCTAGGCACACCTTCCTCGCCATCCTGACGGGCGTTGAAACAGGCATAATATTGCGCGGGCTCGGACTCCTTCGCGGCGCAGTCGACGATGGGCTTCAGGTCATCAACGTCCTTATAGAATTTGTATGTCGTGATGGCGTAGCGAACCTCGCCGCTTGGGTCTGAGCCATAACGGTCCACATGGCCTTTCATGGAAGGATCGATGGAAAGAAGCGCATCGATGAGCGTATTGCCCTCGATATAATTGTCGGGCAGCTGATCGAAAGGTCCATCGAAATAGTTGTTCAGCTGAGTATTGCCGAAGAAATCGCCGATCAAAATCTGACGGTCGAGCAACTTGTCTTTGTAAAAGACAAAGCTTGTTCTCATCCCGACAGTCGCGGCAGGAGACAGATCCGAACTCTGATATTGATCCATTTTAGGATTGTCGTTCAGCAGGTAAAGGAATGTTTTCGAAGGCTTATTGAAAACAAGGAAGAACTGGACGCCGGATTCATCCCAGCACGGACCGATATAGATTTCGTCGTCGCGCACCATGCCCGGCGCAGGCTTGACCTTCGACAGATCCGGAATTTCAAATTCTACGGTCTTGCCCTTGTAGGCGATCTTGTAGTGGAACTTGTCAACCTGAGTAACCTGGACGCCGTCATCTGGGCCTAATTTCTTGTACAGGGGATCGAGCGGCTTCCTCCAATAGGCATATTCGGGAAAATACGCGAAATGAACCTTGCCGTCGAACTGATCCCAGGCGTCGAACCTTAGATTTCCTGCGTAAATGATGCCTTTATGGGGGAACGTGAAATAATAATAGCTTTCGGTGGGATAGACTGTGACCTTCGACTGCAGGGCCTGAAACACCGCCTCGAAGACCGCGTCGATGTTCGTGACATCGAGGTCGCTCGGCTGCATCAGCTCCTCAATCATTTCCTGATCGGTGTGGAGCTTCAGTTGCGTCGCGGCCTTCGCATCCGGAGCGGGCTGCAGGGCTAGAAAGGCGATCGTTAGAACAAGCGCGAAACTCCGCGCCACAAGGCTTAAGCATCGTAACATATTCATTTTTTGCATCTTTCTTATCCTCGGGCCGCTGCGATTAACAGCGCATTTTGGCAATGTCATGCCTTTAATCTGCGTGCGGCGGCTAAAAGTGTAATCAATTTTGTTGAGGGCTGGATTTTATCGGCTCGTTAACTATAATCCTGACTGCCGAGGAAAGGAGCGCTCAACTAGGGTCACACCGATGAAGAAATACGTGCTTGCGATTGTTATCGCGTTCGGTGCGCTGTTCGGATTGTCCGTTCAGGCCGCTCCGCTTTCCTCTCAAACCTCCATTATCAAAACTCAAGTTGCGACAGGCGACGCCGTCGAAAAGGTGCAGCATTGGCGCTGGGGTTCCCGCGGCCGTTGGCATGGCGGCCATTGGCGGTGGGGTTCGCGCGGCTGGGGCTGGGGCGGCGGCTGGGGCTGGGGCTGGCACAACCGCTATCGCAGCCATTGGCGCTGGGGTTCCCGCTGGTAGTCTAAGGCAGCTCTTTAATCCACGCGAACGGCCCCATTGGGGCCGTTTTTGTATTTGGGCGTCGCAGCTGGTCTTCCGGGTCAGCTTGTTTGTCGCAGGTTGGATGCCGAATGCGCCAGCGTCCACGCACACGCCGGATCCTGAAAAAATGTAACCACGTTTATCCGCGCGATCGGAGGGCTGGATTTTACCCAATCATTAACTATATCGATACTTACCGAGGAAAGGAGCGCTCAACTAGGGTCATGCCCATGAAAAAATATGTACTTGCGATAGTTATTGCATTCGGCGCGCTGTTCGGATTGTCCGTTCAAGCGGCTCCGCTTTCCTCTCAGTCCTCTATCATCAAAAGTGAAGTTGCGACTGGCGACGCTGTGCAAAAGGTCTGGCACAGGGGTTGGCACGGAGGCTGGCACCGGGGCTGGCACAGAGGCTGGGGCTGGGGCTGGCATGGCCGGTATCGTAGCCATTGGCGCTGGGGTTCCCGCTGGTAGTCAATCGATGAATTTTGCGAACGGCCCCTTCAGGGGCCGTTTTTCACGGCTGCGCCTCAACCGCCAACTCAGGAGCAGCCCGTTTGACATCGAGATAGGCTTGTGCATGTTGGGCGCAGGTTTAAGGCTGCCGGATGCGCCGGCGCTCACTCTCACGCGGTCAGATGCTGAAAATTCGCAACCATCAGGCACGGCGTCCCAAGCATAAAAACTCCATCTGGATGATGCGGCGTTTATGGTCGGAGCACGTTAGGGCCTATCTCCCCCAACTCATCCTTGCGTTCATTCTCATATCTCTATTGGCCGGCATAACGGGGCTCTATCCGGTCATCATTAAATATTCCTACGACATGCTCTCGTCTGGAAACATGAGCTTCCTCTGGCTCATCATGATCACCTTCGTGGTGGTGACGAGCACAAAGGGCCTCTTGGATTACCTTCAGTCGCTGCTCACGAATCGAATCAGCATCAATTTGGGCGTCGACATGCAGAAGCGCCTCTTTGCCCACATGCTGCAGGCCGACTTCGAGAGAATGACGCGGGAACCGCCAGGACAATTGCTGTCGCGCATCGGCGGCGACCTCGGCAGCATTCAAACCGCCATCATGGCGATTTTCACAATCGCAATCCGTGACGTTATGACAGTCGTCGCTCTGGCCATTTCTCTGTTTTATCTCGATTGGCTGATGACGCTTGCCGTTCTCTTGTTTTACCCGCTGGCTGTGATCCCCATAGCTAGCATCGGAAAGGTCATCCGCAAGAATGCATACCGCACCGCTCAGCAATCGGGTTCGACGACCTCGGCTTTGATCGAGCACCTTTCCTCGCCTCGCCTTATCAAGACCTTCCGGCTTGAAAGCTATGCGACGTCACGAATGAGCGAAGAGTTCGACCGGGTGAACGAGCTTCGGCTCAAGACGATTCGGATCAGATCGGCCTTGAACCCAATTCTTGAGATGTTTGGCGGCATCGCGGTGGCCGCTGTGATCGGATTCGCAGCTTACCGGATCACGCAGGGCAACAAGACAGTGGGGGACTTCACGGGCTTCATTAGCGCCCTGTTGATGATCGCCCAGCCGGTGCGGTCATTCGGCAACCTGAATACGCGGATTCAGGAAGGCCTTGCCGGCGCGGAGCGGTTTTACGAGGTTCTGAACGAAAAGCCGCTCGTCGTGAGCGCGCCGGACGCCAAGCCGATTCAGTTTATCAGCGGTGAGATCTCATTCGAAAATGTCGGATTTTCCTACGCAAGCGATGGGCTTGACGCCGTCCGGAACTTCACGCTGACGGTACGCCCGAACACGACGGTCGCGCTGGTCGGACGAAGCGGCGCCGGAAAATCGACCATATTCAACCTTGTTCCAAGGCTTTACGATCCGCAACGGGGCACGATCGCAATCGACGGGCAGGACATCCGGAAAGTCACAGTCGAGTCGCTGCGCGACGCCATGGCTTTGGTGAGCCAGGACATAACCCTTTTCGACGATACGATCGAGGCCAATATTGCGCTCGGCCGTCTCAACGCGACACGGGAGGAAATCGCCGCCGCCGCACAGGCCGCCGCCGCTCATGACTTCATCGAGCGGCTGCCGAACGGGTATAAGACCCTCATTGGAGATCGGGGGATGCGGCTCTCTGGAGGCCAGCGTCAGCGTGTTGCCCTTGCCCGGGCAATCCTAAGGGATGCCCCCATCCTCCTTCTCGACGAGGCGACAAGCGCTTTGGACGCCGAGTTGGAAAGGCTTGTTCAACAGGCTCTCGCGAATTTCAGTCAAACCCGCACAACGCTCGTCATCGCGCACCGGCTGTCAACCGTAAAAAACGCCGATATGATCTGCGTGATGGAAGAAGGCGAGATCACGGAAACTGGAACCCACGTGGAGCTTCTGGCGCTCGATGGCGCTTACGCGCAGTTCTGTAAATCGCAGATGCTCACCCCTGAGGAGCATTCGCCCGTGCAGGCGCCCGCAGGCCGCCTTATCGCCGAGCAAGACGCAGCCTGATTCGAGCCGCCAAAATTCCTGGCCGCTCGCGTTGTTGGCCCCGCGTATGCTTCTCTGCGGAGGCAAGCTTTATCCTGACGCTCGATCGGCCAGTCCACCGCCGCGTAAAGCTCGTCTTCATGGGCATCTGTAACGCAAAAATCCTCCGCCAGCGTTGTATCCGCGAAAGCGTGCGTCATGGCCAATTTGCTGGCTTCCGGCGCGATAATGCGGCCCGCGACCGTCGCCACAACGAGATCGCGCTCGCGCGAAGCCTTGCCATCGATCAGCTTATCGAAACCCTGCCGCCGTATGGCGGTGAGCACGGCCTCCACATGCCCATGCGTTAGCGAGCGGATGCATTCGAGGCCGCGGCGCCCGCCGGCGCGAGCTTCTCCCCCTTGAGCACGAGCCGGATCGTCTCAGCCTGTTCTTGCGTCAGGGCCGGCAAGTTGGCGATCGTCCGCTTCTTGATGCGCTAGCCCTCCCGGATGCTCTCACGCAGCAGGATGGCGGGTTTGGAGCCGCGATTGGGCACGAAGTCGATGTACATGCGGCCAGTTTAGTGGATTTGCGCCCCGCGGCTTGAGCCGCACCGACGCATTACACGGGTACATCACAGCGCCTCATCAGGCATACCGCGTTGAAATGCAGGTGATATCCGCAATTCCGGACCAGACCTTCGGGGTAATCCTAATGCGGCGTACCGTCGTTCTCGCTGATTTTGAAGATGCGAAGCATGTTTGTCGTTCCCGGCCTTTTGAACGGAACGCCGGCGCAGACAATGACGCGGTCGCCAACCGTCGCGTAACCTTCGGCTCTAGCTACGGCCTCCGCGCCCTTCACCATTTGCGTCGTGTTGGCCGGGTCGGCTGTCTGGACGCAATGCAGGCCCCAAACGAGGTTCAACCGGCGCGCTGTTTCCTTAACAGGCGTCAACACGAGAATCGGCTGCTGCGGCCGCTGCCGGGCGACACGTAGCCCTGTGGTTCCGGTAGCGGTGTAGCACACGATGGCCTTCAAATCGAGCGCGTCTGCGATAGAAGCCGCTGCGGCGCTGATGGCGTCGGCCGCTGTGTGGTCGGAAAGCGTTTTGCGGAAATGCAAGATGCTTTCGTAATTGCCGTCGTGCTCAACCTCGCGTGCGACGCGATCCATGGTTGCGACGGCTTCGGCAGGATAGGCGCCCGATGCGGATTCGGCCGAAAGCATGATGGCGTCGGCGCCCTCGAAGACGGCCGTGGCGACATCGGATACTTCGGCGCGTGTTGGCACGGGCGAAGCGGTCATGCTTTCCAGCATCTGCGTCGCGACCACAACGGGCTTGCCCCGGTCGCGGCCGGCGCCCAGAAGCTTCTTCTGCAAGCCTGGCACCTGCTCCAGCGGCAATTCCACGCCGAGGTCGCCGCGCGCAACCATAATGCCGTCGCTCTCGGCAAGAATGTCGTCTATCGCCGTGATGGCCGCCCTGCGCTCGATCTTCGCCATGACCGCCGCGCGGCCCTGCACGATCGCTTTGACATCGAGAACGTCCTGGGCGCGCTGCACAAAGGAAATCGCAATCCAGTCCACGGCGGCTTCGAGCACCGCCTCGCAATCCTCGCGATCCTTTTGGGTCATGGCTCCGAGCGGCAGGACCGCATCGGGAAGGTTGACGCCCTTCCGGCTTAAAAGAACGCCGCCTGTGACAACCTCCGCGACCATGCGGCCAGGCTGGACTTCCAGAATGCGCAGATTGAGTTTCCCGTCATCAATGAGGAGCGTGTGGCCGGGTTCCGCGACTGCATAGATTTCCGGATGAAGAAGCCCGACGCGGTCAGCGGTTCCTGGCGCGTGATTAGAATCGAGGACGATGCGATGGCCGCGTTCAACGTGGACTTGTCCCTCGGCGAGCGAACTGATGCGAAGCTTCGGTCCTTGCAGATCGGCCAGAATGGTTATGGGGCCGTATTTGTTTTCAAGATTACGAAGCGCGGCGACGTAGGCTCGCATGTCCTCGTGACTTGAATGGCTCATGTTGATACGGAAGACGTCGGCTCCCGCAATCACGAGCTTTTCAAGTTGCTCGGCGTTGCAGCTCGAAGGTCCGAGCGTCGCGACGATTTTGATCCGGCGCTGGCGCTTCATCTCCGGCGCGTCCCAGGCGCGGTTGCGGCTGCAGCCTGGGACGTTGTTTGCGCAGGAGGCGCCTCATTGGTGGCCGCCGTAGGCTCTGACTGATCTGTCAATTTCACGGTCCAATCCGTTTGTTCTTGCGTGTCGACCTCGAAGAAACCGCTCTTCTTGAAGCCGCGGCCATCGCAATTGTCAATTCCCTTGATTGTGAACTCCACGTCGTTGGTGCACATGTTGATGGAGCCGCCCCATTCTCCGCCCTTGTCGTAGTCGAAGGCGTAGACGTAGTAAAAACGGGCGCGAAGCTTATCCTGGATCAGCAGGGCGCAGGACTGACTATCCACGTTCCACCAGCCTTCGCTAACCCAGCCATCCTTGTCCTTGTAGCCGATGGCGACGCCAATACGGCTGGGAGTGCTGTTGCAAAGCTTGAGTTCCGCGCTTGCCACATTTGGCAATGCGAGCGCCGCATAAAAAAAGATAGATACAGCCACGGCTCGGGCTGGCCATGCTGATTGATTGAGCTGATGCAAAGTCATCCCTGGAACCCAGAAATCAAGTGAGTCGCACGCACACACTAATCTCTGATTGAGCTATCGACAACAATTGCTCTGAAATCGTTTACATTAGTTCCCGTAGGGCCGCAAACGAGCAGATCATTTGTTAACCGGAAAAATCCGGTCGAGTCGTTATTTTCGAGAAATGTGGCTGGAGCGAGATTGAGCGAGGCTGCGCGCCCTATTGTGCCGGAATCGACGATGGCGCCGGCGGGATCGTCCGGACGGCCGGCGCCGCCGTCAGTACCGTCGGTATCGCCAGCGACAGCAGCAATGCCTTTCTGGCCGTTGAGCGCGATCGCCAGCGCGAGCGCATACTCCTGATTTGGCCCGCCCTGGCCCTCTCCCTTGACGGTGACAGTGAGCTCGCCGCCCGAGAGGATCACGGCGCGCCGGTTGTCGGCGAGGCACCGCTTGGCAAGCTGCGCATGCAGCTGCGCCACATCGCGCGCTTCGCCCTCAAGGGAATCGCCAAGCATGATGACGTCGTAGCCGAGGCCCCGCGCAAGCTCGCCTGCCGCTTGCAGCGAATCGCGGCCTGTTGCGACGAGGTCGAACCGGGCATTTGCGAAAATGGAATCGCCAGGCTTTGGCGTCTCGTTTGCGGGATCGTTAAGCGCCGCCTTTATCGACGCAGGCGTCTCAATCCCATATTTCGCGATGATCTTCCGTGCCTCGGCCAGGGTCGTCGGATCGGGGCAAGTGGGGCCGGACCCGATTGTTTCAGGCTCGTCGCCGGGCGTATCCGAAATCGCCAGGGTGACAAGCGTTGCGGCGGAGGCGCAGCCCGCGAGGCGGCCGCCCTTGATCCTTGAGATGTGTTTTCGAACGCAGTTCATCTCGTGGATGCGCGCGCCGGATTTCAAAAGCGCCCTTGTCAGCGCCTGCTTTTCAGCGAGCGTGATCGCTCCCGCCGGGGCGACGCAAAGCGAGGACGCTCCGCCTGAGATCAAGAACAGAACGAGGTCGCTTGCCCGCGCCGAGCGCGCGAGCCTCATGGCCTCGTTCGCTGCGTATTCGCTCGCCTCGTCGGGCACAGGATGGCCCGCCTCGATGAGCTTGAGCTTGCTTAATGGGCCGCCGAATCCATGGCGCGTGATGGCGGCGCCTGTCATGACGGCAGGCGTCGCCTCGCGCTCGTAATGCAGCTCGGCCGCGTGAGCCATGCCCGCCGCGGCCTTGCCGCAAGCGATGACGACGATTTTCCCCTCCGCCGGAGCCTCGGGAAAATGGCGCGCCATGCATCGCGCGGGCAAGGCCGCCGACACGGCGGTATCGAAGAGGGCGGTAAGGAAGCGTCTGGTTTTTAACGGCACGATGAGGTCTGTTATGAGCCGATTTTAAGCAGGACGAAACCTACTCCTTGTCCGATTCAGCTCATATTGGGCTTAAGTCGTTCATCCAAAGGTATCGCTCGTATCTGAAGGGCGTTTCCCGGTTGTCCTGGTTCTCCCGAGCGGGTTCGCAAGGCAAGGGCGCCCCGCTTCCAACGGGCTGAGTGGATCATGGCGTTTCGCCAATTTCGCCAGGCCCGGTTGGGCGCGTTTTGGAAGGATTGAAGGAGGGCGCCCCAGGCCGTGTGCAACAGCTGGCGATCGCGCAGCGATTTATTTCGGCTAAACGTTTCATCCCATCGCGTCCCGCGCGGCGTGGCCCGCGAAGTCGGGCGCGCGAAGGTGGATCCCCCGGCCAAGGCGCCGCGGGCGGCGCCCTTTCATCCCGGCTTTGACCGCCGTCCACGATTCCTTCCAGAAGCCCGGAAGATCGCGCGTCACCCGGTCAGGCCGCTGCGCCGCCGGACCCGCAACGCGCACCTTGCCGTCGCCAAAAAGGGTGACGGCAAAGTCTTCATCGTGTCATGAGCTTGGTCAGGCAAACAGCGTCAGGCGTGGTGCCAAAAGTATTCGAAGTGATTGTGGGCGCCCGCCTGCTGCTGATAGTCTCCGCCGCCGCTTTGCGCGCCGCCGCCAGCGCCGGTTCCCGTTGTGGCTAGCCCTGTTGAGCCCGACGCCGTTCCGGCGACCGGGATGGACCCTTGCGCGACGCCCCCCGGAGACGTTGCGCCGGAGACCGTGGTCGCTGTCCCGACATAGGTCCCGCCTCCGACCGGAACGTTGTTGCCGGAAACGTCCTGGGCATCGGCGGTAAAGCCTTGTCCCGCTGCCAGGATTTGCGCCTGATCGGCAGCCAGGGCTGCGCCGGTGTCACCATTCGCTATGCCCTGAAGGCCATGAACCGCGTTGTTTGTATCGGCAAGGAGGGTGCCTCCCTGCAGTTCGTTATTAAAGCGCGCCCCGAATATGCCGCCCTGGCTCTGAGCGAAAGAGGCTCCGAACTGCTGATAGTTCTGGATCTCGGTGACGAGCGCTTGAAGCTCTGCGGGCGTGGCGTTGTTTCCCGCAGCTACATTCTGAAGCTGACCATTGATGGTGTTGGCTTCGGAAAGAAACTGAGCCCAAAAGTTCGTCTGCGCCTGGTTATCCTGAAAATGCTGGATGGTTCCTGTCAGGTAGGAAGGCATCTCGGCGAAGCCGCCCGTAGACGAAGGGCTTCCATTGCCTCCTGCGGCGGTATTCAACGCTTGGTCCGTCTGAACGATGTCGATCATATCGAGCAGATTGTCATTGGTGGAGCGCGCCGCAATATTTGGATTGGTGGCGTATTTCTGGTCGAAATTATTGATCTGAAGGTTGGCCTGGTTCAGAAGCGTATCGAGATGAACCGTGGTGAGCGCCGCTGCTTGCCCCGTCTCGCCGGCTGCGGATTCCAGCGCGGAAAGCTGGGTTGGGTTGTTGACCAGATTGGTCAAGCCCGTCGAAACAGCCTGCATATCCGTATTGAATTGCGACAGGTTCGAATGGTTGAGGCCGCCGACGGCCAAAGCGGCGGCAGCGTTGAAGACATTCCCAATCTGCGCCAGACTCGCGCCAGAAGCCGTCGCCGCGGCGAGCGAAGTGGCGCTGTCCGAACCGGCCGGAAGGGTCTGGAATCCGGCATTGGTAGCGCCTGTTGCGGTCATATAGGGCGTTCTGACCCAAGGCTTGGGCCAGCGCGGTATCGCCATTGATCTCGCTGAGAATGGATGTCTGCGTGGTGTGGATCAGCTCCTGCGCCGTCGCCGCGTTTTGGCTGTGGCCAATTGAGAGCGGGGCTTCGTTAAGCAAAGTCTGAAGCTGCCCCTGAACCTGAGAAAGGACCGCCGTATCGGCAGCGGACGGAGTGTACGCGTTGCCGCTGACGGTGATCCCGTTTGGATTAGCAAGCGCCGCATTAACATCGTCAAGCACGGCGTTGATATCGGTCGTGTACATGCCGAGATAGGCCGCTTGATTGTTGTTGTCGGCTGGTTTGCTCCATAGACCGCCGTCAAGCAGGCGTGTCGAGTCGTTGAATACCGCGCCTGCCTGGGCAAGATCCGTGGACAGGTTGAGTGCAGTAGTTCTGTCGGTTGCAGGAGATGCGCTCACTTGAGTTCCTCGCGTTACATTTTACTATAGAGAATTATGCTCAATTAATATTGTCTTAAATGTGAGTATTAGTTAGCATAAAGGTGATTTGTTTTCACATATACTTGAATGCGCGTGATATCAGTTATACCGGGCCTGCGGCCTGCGCAAGTTTTTGTTCGGATTCGCGATTTTTCCAACTGCCGCCAAGCGCCTGAAAGAGAAGGACGGTGTCCGAGAGCCGCGCCGCCCGGGCCTGTGCTTTGCTCGCAGCGGCCTGCGCATACATTTCTTGCGCGTTCAGCACCTGCAGCATGTTCGCCTGTCCCTCGGTCAGAAGTCTTCGCGTCAAATCGAGATTGAGCTTGGCGGCCTTTTCGCCACGATCGGCGGCGCCATACAGGCGCCGGTCCACTTCGATGGTCTGGAGCACATCGGAGAGGTTCTGGAACGCGGCGATGACCGTCCCGCGATACAAGGCCGCGGATTGATCCAGGCCCGCTTCGGCCGCGCGCTGCTTCTGCTGGAGGGTCATGCCATCGAACAGCGTGACCGCCGCATTTCCCGCAAGCGACCAGAACAGCAGCGGCGACGAGAAACTCGCCAGTTTCGTAATGGCGGATGCAGTCGTCCCCGCGTCAGCCGTCAGATTGAACTGCGGCAACCTGTTTGCGATGGCCACGCCAACCGAAGCGGTCGCGGAGTGCATGCCAGCTTCGGCCGCCTTCACGTCGGGCCGGTTCTCAACGATTGTGGAAGGCAAGCTAAGCGGAAGGTCAGAGGGAAGATTGAAGCACGCGAAGTCGAATTTCTCAACCAGCCCCTCTCCCGCCAGATGGCCCGAGAGGGCGATCATGAGATCCCGGTTCGCGCCAAGCTGCTTCGTAAGCGAAAAAAGCTGCTGCTCAAACTGGGCAAGCGCCGCCTCTTGCGTCGCCACGTCGACGCGGCTGGCTTCATTGGCGTCGAGCTGCTTTGTGAGAAGCGCAAGCACCTCGCGCGCGATTGAGATGCTGCCTTCGGTTGACTTAATCTGATCGCGAAGCGCGGCCTCCTGGACGGCGGCAAGGGCAAGTTTCGAGGTCAGCGTAAGATAAGTGGCCTCGGCCTCGAAACGCTGGACCTCCGCCTGCGCCTCCAGCGACTCGACCTGGCGTCTCGTCAGCCCGAAAACATCCGGCACAAATGAGACAGACAACTGGCCCGTCGAGACAGAGAATGGCGAAGTGCTGGCGCCCGCCGCCACCTGGCTCGCCGCCGGTTTTTGCGCGGAGGAGCCAAAGCTGGCGCCAACTTGCGGGAAGAAGGCGCCGCGAGCAGCCTCGGTGTTGGCGTTGGCGATCCGCACCGCAGCCTGCGCCGCTTCGAGATCGGCGTTGCCGTCGATGGCGCGCGCCGTAACGGCGTCGAGAGGCCGGCAGCGAAGAAGCTCCCACCACCGTTGGGGAATTTCAAGACCTTGAACATAGGCCTGCCGGTCCGGTCCGCTCATTTGAGCCTTGATCGGCTCGGGCGTAAGCGAAGCGACAGCCGGCGCCGATGGCGACCGGTAGTCGGGTCCTACCGCACAACAGGCAAGAAACAAACTTGCCGTCGCGGTCATTGCTATTGGATGGAGGAACCGTACCGCGGCCTCAAGAAGTGTGGAGCACTTTAGATTTCTCCATCGCATAAGCTGGTAAAAGTCGCGGTTACGCCAGGTACTCAAGCTGATATTCTCCGAATACGTGAGCCTTTCGAATTTAATAAATCGTTAAAGCGGCAAAAACTTGAGCATATTGTGCATATAAAAAATATCATTGCCATCATGGCTTAAATTAGAACACACTAATAATACACGAAAGACATAATTTGAATCGCCACATTATAGTCCATTTTATGCGCAGACTATATCGGAGTGGATTTCATGAGATAATAAACAAGAACAAGATGAGCGTTTTTGTATACTTGGATCCGATTTAAATACCTAACATTGAGTTGTTCAATCTAGAGAGATTGTTAGGACGATCGCGGCGCCTACTTTAGCGGGTGCGTTGCAACTATTCACGCCTTGGCGACATCGCTTCGATCGCTTCGGCCAATCGGGAGCGCGAGTTGATAACGGAGGATTTGCAAGCAGCGAAGCGCATGGCGGCGCCGCATGCGGCGCCCTTCCAGGCGACGGCTTCTCATGAGGGAGCGCGAATGGAGCCGCCAAATCATCCGAAAGACGCCGTGGCGGCCGCTGTCGCTGAAGCGCGCCAGCGCGTGATCCGCGTCGCCGTGTTCAGCGGCGCCATCAATTTGCTGACGCTGTCCGGATCGATCTATATGCTCCAGGTCTATGATCGGGTTCTTCCGAGCCGCAGCATCGCGACTTCGGCCGGCTTAACGGTTTTGGTGCTGGCGGCGTACCTCCTGCAAGGATACCTCGACGCCGCTCGAACGCGGATGCTCGCGCGCATCGGCGCGCTGTTCGATCTGGCGCTGCAAGAGCCGATCTACGGCGCAGTAGCCAGCCTGCCCTTGAAAGGCGCCGGCATGGGCGCTGTCATGCAGCCGGTGCGCGATCTGGAGCTTGTGCGCACGTTTCTCTCCGGCATGGGTCCCACGGCTTTCCTCGATATGCCGTGGATACCGATTTTTGTGCTGGCGCTGTTTATCTTTCACCCGGTAATCGGCGTCACCGCGGCCGTGGGCGGCGGGCTGATCGTCGCCACCACGCTGATCGCAGAACGGCAGTCGCAAAGATTTGCGCAATCGGCGGTTGATCGCGGCGCTCAAAGGGCCGTGCTCGCGGAGACGACCGCTAGGAACGCCGAGGCGATCTATGCCCTTGGCATGCGGGGGCGTTTCATGGGCAAGTGGCGCCGCCTCAACGAGGCCTATGTCGCCGAAACAACCCGCATCCGCGATCTTGAGGCCGGCCTTGGGGCCTTTGCCAAGGTCCTCCGCTATATGCTTCAATCCGCCATACTTGGCATAGGCGCCGCGCTCGTGGTCGCCGATCAGGCGAGCGGCGGCATCATGATCGCGTCCTCGATCATGATGGGCCGGGCGCTGGCGCCGATCGAGATCGTGCTTGGGACCTGGAAGCAGCTCGTGGCTGCGCGCCAGGCGCTCGGCCGGTTGGGCGAAACGTTGCGCGCGAACGCCCCGCCGGCAGCGCCAGCCGTGGTCCTGCCGCGCCCAGCCCAGGTCCTCTCAGTCCAGAACCTTTCCGTGACCCCGCCGGGATCGGCCCGGCTCGTCACCCGAAATGTTTCGTTCACGCTTAGCGCAGGCGCGGGGCTTGCGCTGCTTGGCGCGAGCGGCTCCGGGAAGTCTTCGCTCGCCAAAGCGCTTGTCGGGATTTGGACGCCGGCCCAGGGCGATGTTCGCCTCGACGGCGCCCGGCTCGATCAATGGGATCCCGACGCGCTTGGCCTGCATATCGGCTACCTGCCTCAGGAAGTTGGATTGTTCGACGGAACGGTCGCTGACAATATCTCGCGTTTCGACCACGCCGCGAGCAGCGAGCCCATCGTCGAAGCGGCCATGATCGCCGGCGCCCATCATCTGATCCTTTCGCTGCCCAACGGCTACGCCACGAGGATCGGCGACGGCGGCGCGCTGTTATCCGCTGGCCAGAGGCAGCGCCTGGGTCTTGCGCGCGCAATCTACGGCGCGCCGTTTCTGGCCGTTCTCGATGAACCGAACGCAAATCTCAACTTGGAGGGCGAGGCGGCGTTGACGCGCGCAATTGCGATATTGCGAGCGCGGAAGTCCATCGTTGTGGTGATCTCCCGATCGCATGAGCGCGCTTGCGGCGCTCGACACAGCGCTTGTCCTTCATCAGGGCGCGATGCTCGCCTTCGGGCCGAGGGACCAGGTGCTGGCCGCGCTCGCCGCGCCTCAGAAAGCCGCTCGAAGGAGCGCGGACCCCGCGGCCGGTGGCGAGGCGGCGCCAAAAGAAGGTTTCCGCGAATGAAACCGGCCACATTTCGCCCGCGCGCTATCTCGCCTGACGAGCGGGGAGAACACCCGGCGGTCCCAGCGCCCGCGCGGACATCGCCGTCGGAAGTTGCGGCGTCGCTCGCAAGAGCGGTGGAATTCAAGCGCGCCCGTTTCGGCTCAAGGCCTGCGGCCGCGCCTGCGCCTCGCGGTCCCCGTCCAAGACTTCCGCCGGGGGAAACGCGCGCGGCGATGCCCCTCATCCCAGACCTTTCCCGACTGGAGCGGGAGCGGAGCAGCGAAGAGAGCCTTCCGCAGACGCCCCAGCAGTTTCGCCTGCCGCAGTTACAGGCGAAAACCGTCTCGGCGCTTTCCGGCTTGACCGCGTATGCTCCAATCGTGAAGGACGTCTTGGCCGGTCTGGCAGTTTCCTTCCGGCATCAGCCTGCCGCCACGAATAACGGGCTTGAGCAAACCATCGGCGCCGGGTTTGAAAGGGGTCTGGCGCGGGAGGCGGTAAGCGGCAAACGCGTTCTCGCTATAGCAGCGGTCTTCGTGATTGGCTGGGGCCTCTGTTCCGCTCTCGGGCGCGGTTATCGTCGCCGGAAGCCTTGTGCTGCAGTCCAGCATCAAGAAAGTGCAGCACCCGGTTGGGGGCGTTATTTCCGCTATCCTCGTTCACAATGGAAGCAAGGTGAAGGCCGGCGACGAACTTGTGCGCCTGGAGGAAACTTCGACGCGCAGCAATCTGCAAGTCATCGCCCGGCAACTGGATGAAACCCGGTTGCGGCTCGCGCGCCTGAACGCCGAGCGTCAAGGCTTGAGCGAGCCGCGCTGGCCAGTTAATCTGACGGCGGAACTGGACGCGGAGGAGCGCAACCGGCTTCTCGTCTCGGAGCGCGACTTGTTCGCCTCGCGCGCCAGTTCCCGCCGCGAGCAGCAGCAACTCGCCGGTAGCCGCATCGAGCAACTGGAGAAACAGGTCGTGGGACTTGAGGCGCAACTGGCTTCAAATAGCAGGCAAATGAGCATCACGGCGGGCGAACTGAAAAACGTCGAGCGGCTGTTGCAGGAGAAGCTCGTTACGATGGAGCGTATGACGGCGCTGCAAAGGGAGGTTGCGCGGCTCGAAGGAACCGGTGGCCAGCTTGCTTCGCAAATCGCCGAGACGCATAACAAAATCACCGAGACGCAGATCCAAGCCCTTCAAACCGAGGAAAGCTTCCGGTCGGAGGTCATGCGCGACCTTCGGGAGGCGGAGGCGAAAGAGGGCGAACTGATCGAACGCAAGCTCGCCGCTGACGACCAGTTCAAACGGACAGTTGTCCGGGCGCCAGCCGCCGGCGTTATTCAAGAACTGGCCATTCATACCTCCGGAGGCGTCGTATCTCCCGGCGAGGTGATGATGGCCGTTGTCCCGGATGGCGAGGAGCTTCAGATTGACGCTCGCCTCAGTCCAGACAAGATCGATCAGGTTCACGCAGGCCAGTCGGCCCATGTGCGGTTCCCGGCTTTCAATGCAGGCTCGACGCCTGAACTTGCCGGCATCGTGGCCATTGTTTCCGGGGACGTTGTCCGCGACCCTCAAGGCGGCGCATATTACGACGTGAGGATCGCCATGCCGCTCGATGAGTTGCGCCGTCTTGGCGGGCTTCGGCTTGTTCCGGGGATGCCAGCCGAGGTATTTCTCCAGACGGAACGCCGCACCATGCTGAGCTATCTCTTCAAGCCGCTGAGCGATCAGTTATCGCGTATGTTTCGCGAACGCTGACCGGCGCAAGGTTGCAGGCGAAGCAAGGCCTCCGAGCGTGCGGCGCCTTTCGCGCCGCAGGGGAAGGGTTCACACGCATTGTCATGGCCGGGCTTTGACCTGGCTTTGACCCGGCCATCCATGCAGCAAGAAAAATCGTGTTTTGAGTGCATTGCTGGACGGCCGGGTCAACCCTCGGGTCAAGCCCGAGGGCATGGCCTGGCCGTGACAATGGCGAGCATTTCGCCGCCACAACCGCCGTTTTTAGGTTGAAATGTGATGCAGCCGGCATCGAGGCGCTCCATCGGAAGTGTATCCGTTAAGGCAAAAGCGTAAGGGAAAGCGCCTTGCCGGAGTTTTAACGGGGCGTCTTGCGCATCAACCCGTTGATTTAACCTGATAATTTCCGGCGCGGCGGCCCCTTCGCCCCGATGGCGCCGCGCTCTTCCCTGTTAACACTCGCGCTGCGATTATATTTAACGGACTTTTGCGAGCACGTTTTTGCGCCTTTTTCGCGCGAAGATGCAAAAAAGCATGATTTTTGCGGCGGGAAGAAATTGAAAAATGGCGCTGTTTACCATGGTGAGGTTAAGGCCGCGCGATGGGCGCTTCGCTTCACTGTTTGTTAAGGCGCGTCAGCCGACGCAGGCGCCGTCCCCGCCCAAGTTTCTATGACTGTCTCGTGAACCAAAATCCTTTTTTCAAGCTTAGACAAGAGTTGGATGAGCCAGGCAGGCGGACGAAGGCGCGTCGAACCCGCCTCGCTTGCCTGCCTCGTCTTTTTGCGGTTCGAAACGGACGCACGCAAGAGGGAGAGCCAGCGCTTTTGACCAATGCCGCCTTAATCTTCTCTCTATCCGAAAAGTCGGGTCAAGCAGAATCGCCGGATTTTTCGCAATCGCAAATTTGAGTAGCCGGGCAACGGATCCTATTGCGGTCGTTGCCGAAAATGCCAAAGCATAGCCGCCCTTGCCCCGGAGGTCCTGAGCCGTTGCAAAAATGAGCGGTACATGTTCGAACGCCGGCGCGACGAATTCGGACGTGCGGCCGCGTAGCTCTGCTATTTATTGTCCATACCCGGGACAGCTTGCGCCCGCCTTCTCCACACGTGACGATGCGCTGCCCAACAGAACAGCGTTGACCTGCCAATCGGCCCAACGATAGCTACTGCCTTATCATGTCGCGGGGGCGAGCATGCCCCAACTTGCAGAGATCATTTCTCAATTTGGCGCGTCGGCTAAGGGCAAGCTGGCAAATGCGGCCGTCACGGGCGCGCCCGAGGACCAGCTTCCGCGCCCATCGAGGCGCTTGTACGGCAGTTAGCGGAACTGGCGGGACACCGAACGAACACGGTCGAACTCGTCGGCGAGACGACACTGGCGCATTTGTCCTCCCGGCCCGACTACGCCGTCTCGGTCAGCAACGCGCTCGCCGGGTTCATCGAGGTCAAGGCGCCTGGCAAGGGCTACGACCCGCGCAGGTTCACGGACGAGCACGACAAGAAGCAGTGGCAGAAGCTCAAGACGCTCCCCAACCTCATCTATACCGACGGCAACGGTTTCACGCTCTGGCAGGATGGCGAGCTCAAAGCGTCGGTCACGCTCGATGGCGACATCGAGAAGGCAGGCGCGAAGCTCGCGGCGCCCTCAACGCTGCCCGGACTGTTTGCGGACTTCCTCGGATGGGCGCCGATTGCCCCACGCAGCGCCAAGCAACTCGCGGGCATCGCCGCGCGCCTGTGCCGCTTGCTTCGCGAGGAGGTCGCGGAAGAGCTGGATCGCAACAACCCCGGTCTCGCTTCGCTATCGAGCGAATGGCGAAACCTGCTGTTTCCGGAAGCGACCAACAAGCAGTTCGCCGACGGCTACGCGCAGGCGGTTACCTTCGGCCTGCTCGTCGCGCGCGTGCGCAAAATCGACCTTGCCGAGGGGCTCGATCATGCCGCAACGGAATTGCGGAGGGTGAGCGGGCTGATCGGCACCGCTCTGCGATTGCTGGTGGACGACGAGAACGTCAAGACCGCGCTAGCGTCCGCGCTCGACACGCTCCGGCGCGTGCTCAACGTCGTCGATTGGGATATCCTCTCGAAGGGCGATGCGGATGCGTGGCTCTATTTCTACGAGGATTTTCTCGAAGTCTACGATAACGATCTGCGCAAGCAGACCGGCTCCTATTATACGCCTCCGCAGGTGGTGGATGCGATGGTGCGGCTGGTGGACGAGGCGCTGCGTGACCGCTCGCTGTTCCGCAAGCGCGACGGGCTTGCAGCGAAGGACGTGACGATCTGCGATCCTGCCGCCGGCACCGGAACCTATCTGCTCGGAGTGCTGCGCCACATCGCCGGGACCGTCGAGGCGGACAAGGGCGGCGGCGCTGTCGCTGCGGAAGTGGAAAAGGCCGCCTCGCGGATGTTCGCGTTCGAGATGCAGTTCGGCCCTTTCGCGGTCGCGCAATTGCGCTTGATCGCGGAGATGCAGGCGCTCAGCGACAAACTCCTCCCGCCGATCCCGAATCTCTACATCACCGATACGTTGGGCGATCCATACGCGGCCGAGACGCAGTTCTCGATCACGGTGGCGCCGATTGCCGCCTCGCGCAAGGAGGCGAACCGGATCAAGCGCGAGCAGCCCATCACGGTCGTGATCGGCAATCCGCCCTACAAGAACAAGGCGGGCGCAGGGCGGCTGGATCGAGGGGCGGCAGGAGGAAGCGGGGCAGGACGCGCAAGCGCACCAATGGACCTGTGGTCGCCGCCGCCCGAGTGGGGCATCGGCGCACACGCTCACCATCTGAAGAACCTATACGTCTATTTCTGGCGGTGGGCGACGCTGAAGGTGTTCGGCTCGGGGCATCGCGAGGCGGTAGGCGGCAACAGGGATGGCGCGGGCATCATTTGCTTCATTACCGTCGCCGGCTTCTTGAACGGGCCTGGATTCCAGAAGATGCGCGAAGAGATGCGGCGCGACTGCACGGCGATCTGGGTCATCGATTGCTCGCCCGAAGGGCATCAGCCAGCCGTGAACACTCGCATCTTCCAGGGCGTACAGCAGCCGGTGTGTATCGTGCTCGCGGCGCGCACGCCGGGCAAGGATCGCAAGACGCCTGCGTTCGTTAAATTCCTGGCGCTGCCCAAGGGTCATCGAGAACAGGTGAAGTTCGCCGCGCTGGCAGAGCTGTCGCTGAAGCGGAGCGTGTGGATCGATGGCGCAAACGGCTGGCGCGAGCCGTTTTTGCCGGCGCAAAAGAAATACTGGGCAAGTTTCTTGGCGCTGGCGGAGATATTCGAGTGGTCCAGCCCAGGTGTGAAAACCCATCGGACTTGGGTGATTGCGCCGGACGAGAAAAGTCTCGGCATCCGTTGGAACCAGCTCAAATTCGAAAAAAACGTAGAGGTTCGCAAAAGTCTATTCCATCCTGATCGCGATCGACAAATTACTTCATCTGGAGTTCGGGCGTTCGAAGGGTATCAGGACAAGTCAGTGAGCGTGGAGGATGATAATGGGTCGGTGATGCCACCAATTCGGTACGCTTACAGAACGTTGGATCGTCAATGGCTGATTCCTGACCATAGGCTCATAAGCCAAGGTCGCACGGAGCTTTGGAGGACACTCTCCGATCACCAGATTTTCCTAACGGCGCTAGAGGCGCATTCTCCAAGTTCCGGTCCAGCAGTCACTTCTGCTTCGTTTATTCCAGACAATCATCACTACAAGGGATCTTTTGCAGGCCGCGTTTACCCGCTCTGGCGAAACGCCGAAGCCACGGTCTCCAACATCAAACCATCTCTCCTTGCGCATCTGTCGCTCGCCTATGGCCGCACGATCACGGCCGAGGACATGATGGCCTATATCGCGGGCGTGATGGCGTATCCCGCTTTCACGGCGCGCTTCCGCACGGACCTCGTTCGCCCCGGCCTGCGGTTGCCGATCACCGCCCACGCCGAGCTGTTCGAACGGGCCGCCGCGCTCGGACGCGAGGTGATCTGGCTGCACACCTATGGCGAGCGCATGGTGGACGAGGATTCCGGCCGCTCGCCGGGGCCGCCACGCCTGCTTAAGGACGGACCGACCATCCCCCGCGCGGGGACGATCCCATCGACCCCGGAGGACTTCCCCAACGAGCTACGCTACGACGCCGCCGCCCGCCGGCTGTTCGTCGGCAAGGGCTATGTCGAGAACATCTCGCAGGCCATGGTCGACTACGACGTCTCGGGCATGAACGTGCTCAACCAATGGTTCAGCTATCGCAAGAAGGATCGCCGCCGCCCGATCATCGGCGACCGCCGCCCGCCCTCGCCATTGTCCGACATCCAGCCCGACCATTGGCTCGCCGAGTACACCAGCGACTTGCTCGACCTCCTGCACGTGCTCGGCCGCCTCGTCGCCCTCGAGCCCGCGCAAGCCGAGGTGCTGCAGGGTATCCTGGGCGCGACACTCCTCGAGCATGAGCAACTGCTCGCGGCGGGCGCGCTCGGCACGACGGAGACAGCGCAAGAGACAGGGGAAAACTAGCGCGCGCATGCTCATTTGCGGACGTGGTGAGGCAAAATACGAAACGATTCGAATTTGCCTCGTGGAGCCCTATGTCGCGCAGCAATCAAACCGGCCTCTTCGGCACGCAGCCCGATCTTTTCGGACCGCCGCCTCCAAAGTCTTACGCGCCCTCGCTCGCCAAAGTGCGCGCCGAGGTCAACAAGGTTCTGGAGAAAGCCCGCATCGCCAAGGAAATGCCGTGGACGGCGAAAGAGGTCGCCTTCTGGAAGACCGTCTTTCCGCAGATGACCAACTGGCTTCCGGAGGAAGAAGCCGCGCAACTGCGCTCCGCGTTCATGGAGGAAATTTGCAGGCTGGAGGCGGTTGAAGACTTGACCCGCGTTCCCGCGGCGTCGCGGCGCAAGACGAAGTCCGCTACTGGATAGGCAGAATATTGTACGGCGCACCCGTCGCGTCGTTTGCTTCATCTGCTTCTGGCCCAAGTTCCCCGTCACGCGGGCTCCTGAGCTTTTCCTGCTATCTGAACAGAAACCGGGCATGGCCGGTTAAGCATTTTTCGCGGCCTGCAGAGTCCGGAACTCGGCCCTGTTCCAGAGATGCGGTTCTCATTTTTCATTTAGGCCTACACGGCGGGTTGTGGCCCATTCCCTAGCCCCTTCAACAGCTTTCCGAGTGAAGCGGCTGCGCAGCGCCTGTGCATCCGTTGGGGAAAATCCCCTCACAGGCTGGCTTGAGCCTTTGCCTCAGCGCGCCGCCGCGACACGCTTGCCCAGCGCGTTCTGGAGCGGCGATCCCCATCCGCTCTCCGGAACGAGCATCTGCTTAAGGCGTCTGGCGCTCTCAAAAAGCAGGCTCTCCTCGCTCTCCGGGGCGGGTTCGAAGGGATCGGTATAGAGCTGCGCGCCGCTGCGCGCGACGAGCGGTGAGAGGGCTTCGATCATTTGAGCCGGACCGCAGGCATAAACGATATCGTCGGCTTTCAAGGATGGAACGTGCTCGTTTGGATACCCCTCCCTCACCTGCTCCGATGCGCCCGGCAGGCGCCCGATTGTGACGATGACATCGACGTTAGGGAACCGGGCAAGCCGTTCCAGGCCCGCGGCCATATAGATGGGATCGTCCGAGCGCACGCCGGTTATGAGCAAAATTTCGCGCTCCATGTTTTCCCGCAACGCGGCGCAGGCGATGCTCCAGATGGGCGCAAATCCTGTTCCGCCCGAAATCAGGACGAGGCGCCCCGTTTTTCCCTCGCGAAAAAAGGCGCTGCCATACGGCCCTTCGATGACGGCGGGATGTCCCTCGGATATGCGGCGTCCGATCTCGCTCGACACGCGCCCGTTTGGAAAGCGCCGAACCTGGAGAGTGATGCAGGAGGCGTGAGGGCGCCCTTCAAGCGGGCGGGTGGCGCTGTAGCTGCGCGCCGGGAAGCCGCTGAACTTGAACTTGAAGTACTGGCCGGGCAGAGGGCTTAACCGCCGTTCCGGCTCAATCGTTACTTCCACGACGCCTTCGGCCAACGGACGGATCGACCGGACAAAGCCGTTCACACGGGACGCTTCAGGCGCGTCCTCCGTCTCAACCTGCAAATCGGTGAGAATGCGGGCCTTGCACGCATAAACCATCCGGGGCGTGGACGTCCGGCCCAGAATCGTTGTGCCTTTCACCACCTTTGTGAGGCAGCTGCCACAGAGCCCCGAGCGGCAATCGTGAGGAATATGGACTCCGTTTGAGAGAGCCGCATCGAGGAGAACATCCCCCGCCTTCGTCTTGAACGATTGGCCGTTTACCGCCACGGTGCAACTTCTCGCCATTACTCTACCTCCAATTCCAATGGCCTGACGTGATAGGTATGCCAGGTTTCGGCATGATCGAATGCGGCGACCCACATCAAGGCGCCTGTCTTGATGACGACATCCGCCGGGCTGCCGGTGTCGAGGCGGCGCCTCACTTCGAGGGACCAGCGCCCGCCTGCCCAGTGAGCGATCCCGATGGGACCGGCAAAATCACCCGCCTTTATTTGCTCCGGCGTGATGAAGACGCTGGGAATGACGGCTCCGGCAGGTATCAGGCGGTCAATGTCTTCCGAGTAGGGCACTGAGTTCCTGCGGCGTCAGCCAGGGGCGTGATGACGAGGCGTCGCTATATTCGGGATCGAGGTTGAAAGATGAGAGCCGCAGGATAAGGGCCGCGCTGGCGGGGAGCCGAAGCGGGCGGACCAAAGGGTAGGCTTCCTCGTTGGATGCAATCTCGAAATTGTCCTGATATGGCAGGGGACCGCCATCGAGGGCGAAGCCGCCGGTATAACGCCGCGCGGAAGACGCCGCCGAAGCCGGAAGAGGCGCGCCAAAATGGCCATTATCGATCCAGCCGAGCATCCCGCCGTGGGAGGCGCGCCATTGCCAAATGTCTCCCACGCCGCCCTCGATGAAATGCAGCCCGCGGCCCGTTGGGCTTTCGGGCTTATCCGCAAGCGGACGCGGGCCAAGGTGAATGCCCTTGCCGATGAGGGGCTGGCCTCCGGCGGCGAGCAGGACGGCGAATTTGTCCTCATGAATCCGGGCCTCATTGCCGGGACCGGCGCTCCGCATAAGCCGCCAGCCGTCCTCCCGCTTCACGAGCGGCATGTGCATCAGCGATCGAGTGGGATCGGTCCATGTAAAGGCGAAATAGACGAACTCGCCGTCGTGAAGAGCGCGAATCTCGACCTTGGACTCGCCCTTATCGAAATTCGCCCCATGCTGCGTCAAGACGGTGATGACCGGAGCGCGTCTCCAGGCGGCGCCAGAGAGATCGCCGTCGATGCTTGGGGCATCTGCGGCGCTTATTTTGACGATCTTCAGTGTTTGGCGCGATTGTTTCTCAAGGAACGTGCTGAACGGGACCATCGTGGCGCCGGCCACAACGGCGATGGCGAGCGGAACAGCAATTGTTAAGGGTTTGAGCTGCTTGGCCCGCCGATTTCCTGCGGGTTTGTCAAGTGGCGCGGGAGACGCGTTTTCGGCCTCAAGCTGCTGAATACGTTCAATCAAAGCATCCACAAATAGCGGATCCCGTTGCGGAAGACGCCATTGGGGCGTGAAGATGCGCAGGAGCTGCCCCACGCCGCCATAAAGCCAGTGGCCAATTGCATGCACAAAGGGAAAAGCCAGAAAAAGCCAGACGAAATGCAGATGGAGCGTGAGGACAACCCCTCCAAAACCGAAGAAAAGAAGAGCCCCGGCGGCAATCTCGAATGCCAAGGCGATGAACAGAACCCAATAGAGCACCACATTGACGGCGCCCATCTGGGAGGCCCACCGAGACGCAGCGCGCTCAATCGCGCCCCGCCGAGCAGAACGCGGCCGGTGAGGTTCGCGCGTCTGATATAGATGAAATAAGCCATCAGCGAAGAGAGCAGCGCGATCCCAAATACAAGGTGCAGGAACCACACGTTTTCTCGCGAAAGAAGAAAACCAAGGTATGGCAAGACCCATAAGCCGGGGTTATCCGCTGAAGCTATCGACAGCCCTGTGAGGGCCGCGCCGAGCAGTGCGGCTGCGATCGCCCAGTGTACAAAGATCGTGCCGAGATCACTTTTTGGCCGTTGTATGTATGACATCCCTGATCGCTAATTCGATAAGCGGATTCCCGTTCAAGCTGGCGCGTTGCGACGCCGGAAGGGCGGGAATAACTTCAATGCGGCATGCGCGTTAGCTGCGCCGCCTTAAGTATTACTCTTCTATCTTCCTAAATTTTTGGAAAGAAGAGTAATTCTCGCGAACATCCCCTGAACTGCCTTGATGTTATCGGCAGAGCCGAGTGGAGACATCACAATAAGGTTAACGATTTTGATGGGCTATAAATTGGCTGGAAGGGGATGAATTATGCCCAAATCAGTCTAAACCTTGATCAACCGGAAGTTTAAGATGCTGAAAAACTTCAAGATAGCTGTGCTGCATACAGCAATGAGGCGAGCCCCGCCACAATAAATCGTTAAAGTTTTTCGCGGATCACCGCACGGCCCTACTAACAAGCGGACATAGGCTTTCGCTTTCAGAACGTTACGGGGTTCCGATAAGTCCGGTTGCGATGTGGTGTGCAATAGCGGGACACCATCGGGAACACAGGGCGGGACATTGGCCGCGCTCGCGGAACGCGCTGGCATGCTTGAAGCCAAAGGCATGCCCCGCGCTTGGGCCGAAACCTTCGCCAAGCTCGACACCACGCCCTGTCCCGCCCGAGCCTGACCGCGCCCCTATAATCGACGCTACGCCCGTTTTTCCGGCCACCCATGCGTTTTTACTGACGGCCAGCGGGAAATCACGAAACGCGCCCTTGACCAGTTTTCAACGGCCTGACACCGACCCGCCGCGCCCATGATACCTATGTTCTCAATGGCCTGTTCTGGCCTGTTTGTCCTGTAATCCAAGCCGCAGAAATGCTTGCCGATTTGGCCCTCCCCACCCCGCCGCTTCACAACCCCTCACAACCGCCTTGATCTTGATACGTATCGCATACCGTGCTATCTTTCGGTGGATGATACGGTCTTTCGCCTGCAAGGAGACTGAGGGGATTTGGCAAGGCCGAGCCTCGCGCCGACTGCCGCAAGACATCCAGGACAGGGCGCTTCGAAAGCTTCGCCAGCTCGACGCCGCCGTGACGCTGGACGACTTGAAAAACCCGCCCAGCAACCACCTTGAGGCTTTGAAAGGCAACCGCGACGGGCAACTGAGCATCAGGATTAACAACCAGTGGCGCATCTGCTTTCGCTGGCATGCCGGAGAAGCCCACGCCGTCGAAATGGTTGATTACCACTGAGAGGACGAACCCCATGACAGAACTCAGGAACCCACACCCGGGCGAAATCCTCAAGGAGGAGTTTCTCGCCGAAATCGGCATCAGCCAAAACCAGCTTGCCCATGCGCTGGCGGTGCCAACGAACCGGATTCATGCCATTGTAAAGGGCGCCCGCGACATCACGGCCGACACCGACTTGAGGCTGTGCAAGTTCTTTGGCCTTAGCGAGGGGTACTTTCTGCGCCTGCAAAACGCCTTTGATACGATGGAAGCCAAGCGCAAGATCGCCGCGCAGATCGACAGGATCAGGCCCTTCCGTTCCGCGGACGACCAGTCCGACGCGAGACCGGCTTCTTGACGCGCATCTCCGGCTTAGGAAACCTATTTCTGCTTCGGGTCCAGGCTGTTTGAAAACGCCGAAGCAAAAATGGCCGTTAGAATTCTGTTCCACTTGCCTGAGAATCGCACGCTCAAGCAGCCGCGGAACACAATCCAATGTTGTAAGCCGTCCCAAAAGCGCCGCGCGTTGAGCCGCATCTTCGGCCGCAAAAATGAAGGCAAACCGATCTTGGCACGCCGTTGAGGCCGCTCCTTGCCGCATGTGCGTTTCGGCATAATTATGGGCGTGCATCTGAAACGGCAGCTCATACCCCGGCAGCGGCCGCTTTTGGAAATCGCCCCGGCTTCCGCAACCGGCCTTGCGGAGATTCGGTTCTCATTTTTCAAACAGGCCTACACGACGACTGCTGGCCATGACGTTCCGAGCCAACTGCCTTGTCCCGGTGTGCGACGGTCTCACGTTCGGCGCATCGCTTCGCGCAACGTGAGTTAAGTCCCCGTCCATTCCGGCTTGCGCTTCTCTAGGAACGCGCCGATGCCTTCTTCCGCGTCGCGCGCCAGCATGTTCTCGACCATGACATGCGCCGCATAGTCATAGGCCTCGGCGAGCGGCATTTGCGCCTGCTCGTAGAACGCCTTCTTGCCGATGGCGAGGGTCAGCGGCGACTTGCCCGCGATTTTCCCGGCGGCCTCGACCGCCGTGGAAAGCACGTTCGCGTCCGCCACGACCCAGTTCACGAGGCCAAGCTCTTTCGCCTTCGCGGCCGGAATCATCTCGCCCAGCAGCAGCATTTCCATCGCCGCCTTCCGCGAGACGTTGCGCGACAGGGCCACCATGGGCGTCGAGCAGAACAGGCCGATATTCACGCCCGGCGTGGCGAACTGCGCGGTTTCACCGGCTGTCGCCAGATCGCAGCTCGCCACGAGCTGGCAGCCGGCCGCCGTCGCGATGCCGTTCACCGCCGCGATCACGGGCTTCGGGCAGGCGACGATGGCTTGCATCATCTGGGCGCAGGAGCGCATGGTGCGCTCGAAAAAATCGCGGCCGCGATCCGCGTCCTGCCGCCTCGCGGTCATCTCCTTCAGGTCATGCCCGGCGCAGAAGGCCGGAGGCGCGCCCGTGATGACGATGGCGCCCACATTGCGCGCGGCGCCCGCCCGCACGATGGCGTCATGCAGCGCAGCGATCAGGCCGAGCGAGAGGCTGTTTCGCGCCGACGGCCGGTTCAGCGTGAGGATGGCGACGGCGCCGCGGCGCTCTTCCACCAGCAGCTCAGCCTGAGTTTCTTTTGGCTTGAAGGTATTCATGGCGGCCTTCCTAAAGGCGAGAATACCTCAATAGGCGCCTGATTTCACCGCCGCTTCGATGTCCGCTTTCATGTCCTTCACGACCGCGACGTTCTCCGCAGGCGGTTCTTTCGCAAGCTGATCGCTGAGGCCGTCCAGATTCGCCTTGAGCCGCTCTTTCTGGTTGTCGTTCAGAATCCCAAGCGACTCCAATCCCTTGATCGCCTTTTCCTTGTTCTTGTCGAGCGTCGCCCGGGCGATGCCGCGCGCCGGTCCCGTGGTGACGAAAACATAGGCCTGCCCGATGGCTTTTCCGGTGTCGAGCCATTCCTTCAGGTCTGCAAAGCCGTGATTGACCGCGATGGCCTTCGCCTGGCTTTGCAGCTTGCTCGATTTGATGGCCTTGAGAACCGCGCCGACCGGGTTCTTTGCGGCTTCCGAATCCGCGCTCGCCCGCAAACCCTCGCTCAGCGCAAGGGTTCGCATTTCCGGGAAGGTGGCGAGGAACCGCGAGACGTTGTCTTGCGTAAGGGCGGCATCTTTCGCGGCGGCAGGTCCGATTGTCGAGAGGACAGCAGCCGCGAGGCCGAATAAAGTGGCTGCCATGAGTTTTCTAACATCGCTCGCGCTTGACAAATTTGCCTCCATCGATCTCAAGACCGGTTCGCCAGGAACCGACCTTCATCGCGTCCAATCTTGGTGAAATAACGGAGACCGAATGTTGGACGATCACGATGCCCCGAAGCTGTCCGCGGCCGAGGTGAATGCGTTCCTCGCGCAGGTGTTTCCCCAGATCGCCATCGGCAGCGCCTACAAGGTCGAGGAAACGCGCCACGGCTTTGCGCGCATGCGCATGGTTTACGGCGACCACCTGCTGAGGCCGGGCGGCACGATTTCGGGTCCGGCCATGTTCTCGCTCGCCGATGTGGCGATGTACGCGGCGGTGCTGGCGTCGATCGGCCCGGTCGCGCACGCCGTGACGACCAATCTCACCATCAACTTTCTGAGGAAGCCCGATCAGCGCGACATGATCGGCGAAGCGCGTCTCTTGAAACTCGGCAAAAGGCTCGCGGTTGGCGAGATTGCGCTGCGCTCGGAGGGCGAGACCGAGCTTGCGGCGCATGCGACCTCGACATATTCGCTGCCACATTATTGAGGTATTATAATACCGTTATTTTAGTGCGTTGTTTTTGCAGGGGATTTTTCTGCTCTTGCGTGATATGGCTTATTGACAGGCATGGCTTGCTGATTTATCTCTTTTGCGAACGGGCCGGGCGGCCCTTTTTTCATGGGAGCCGAGGTCTCTGCTCCACCGGACACATCATGAGCACATATTCCGCAAAACCATCCGACATTGAGAAGAAGTGGGTGTTGATCGACGCCGAGGGGCTCGTCGTCGGCCGCGTCGCCGCCATCATCGCCAATCTGCTGCGCGGCAAGCACAAGCCCACCTTCACCCCGCATATGGACGACGGCGACCACGTGGTCGTCATCAACGCCAAGAAGATCGTCTTCACCGGCAATAAGACGCAAGACAAAGTCTATTACAGGCACACCGGCCATCCCGGCGGCATCAAGGAGCGGCGTCCGTTCGAGATCCTCAACGGCAAGTTTCCTGAGCGCGTGCTCACGAAGGCTGTGGAGCGCATGGTTCCGCGCGGGCCGCTTGGCCGCCTGCAGATGACGCATTTGCGCATTTACGCCGGGCCCGAGCATCCGCATGCGGCGCAAAATCCAGAACCGCTCGATCTCCGGGCCAGAAATTCCAAAAATGTGGCGAGGGCGCGCTAATGCCTGAGACAAGCACAAAAACTTTTACCGGCTTGGATAAGGGCGCGGCCGTTCCCGCCGCGGAAGACCGGTCCAGGCCAGTTCATGTGCAAAAGCTCGACGCTCATGGCCGGGCCTATGCAACGGGCAAAAGGAAGAACGCCGTGGCGCGCGTGTGGGTGAAGCCCGGCGCCGGGAAGATCACGGTGAACGACAAGGACCATGAGACTTATTTCGCCCGGCCGGTGCTGCAGATGATCTTGAAGCAGCCCCTTGTCACGGCGAACCGGGCGAGCCAGTACGACATCGTAGCGACCGTCTCGGGCGGCGGACTTTCGGGCAGGCCGGCGCTGTGCGGCACGGGCTCTCCAAAGCGCTCACCTATTACGAGCCGGCGCTCCGCGCGATATTGAAAAAGGCCGGCTTCCTGACCCGTGACCCTCGCGTCGTCGAGCGCAAGAAATACGGCAAGGCGAAAGCCCGCCGCAGCTTCCAGTTCTCGAAGCGCTAGCGGACGCTGGCTCATGCCTGCGAATGCGGCGGGGCAAAAGATCAAGATCGAAGTCATCGGCGCCAGCGGATATACGGGCGCCGATCTCATCCGTCTTGCCGCCTGCCATCCTCATATGGAGATCACGCTTCTCGCGGCGAACACGCATGCGGGCAAGCCGCTGGCCGAGGTGTTTCCCCATCTGGGCTTCATCCAGGCGCCGCCGCTCGTCAAAGCGGAGGACGCTGATTGGTCCGCTTGCGATGCGGTTTTCTGCGGGCTGCCGCATGGCACGGCGCAGGACATCATTGCGACCTTGCCAGACAGCGTCAAAGTCATCGACATGTCCGCCGATTTCCGCCTCAAGGATGCCGGCGCCTACGCAACGTGGTACGGGCGGGAGCACGCGGCGCCGGATCTTCTGAAGGAGGCCGTCTACGGGCTGACCGAGTTCCATCGCGAGGAGATTGCAGCTGCACGTCTCGTCGCTTGCCCCGGATGCTACCCGACCGCGGCGCTTCTGGCGCTCCTTCCGCTTGTCAGCGCCAAGCTCATCGATCCCGCCGAAATCATCATCGATGCGAAGTCCGGCGTTTCGGGCGCCGGGCGGTCGCTTAAGCAGAACATCCTGTTTTCCGAAGCCGGTGAGGGCATCTCCCCCTACAGCATCGCCAGCCACCGGCATGCCCCGGAGATCGAGCAGGAAATCTCCGCCGCGGCGGGGGAGTTTGTCTTTGTGAATTTCACGCCGCATCTCGTGCCCATGAGCCGGGGTGAACTGGTGACAGCCTATGTCCGCCTTCAAAGCGGGCGCACGGCGAGCGATCTCGCTGCGGCTCTCGCGGCACATTACGCGGACGCGCCCTTTGTGCGGATTGCGCCGAAAGGAACGCTGCCTTCGACACAGTTCGTGCGCGGATCGAATTATTGCATGCTCGGCCTCTACGCGGACCGCATTCCCGGGCGCGCGATCGCCGTTTCGGCGATCGACAATCTGGTCAAAGGCTCGGCAGGGCAGGCCATTCAAAATTTCAATCTCATGTTCGATTTGCAGGAGACTGCCGGCCTCGAACAACTGCCCCTTTTCCCCTAAAGCAGACTCACCGGTTCGGCCAACGGAACACCCCTCACCCGGCGCCTGGCGAAGCCGGACGCCACTCTGTACCGCAAGTGATCCTTCTCGGGCTGGGTTTAGCGGGTGAAGATGTGCGTGCGCCCGTCCATGGCGGGGAAGTGAACGGCGGGCATCTGGATAGCGGCAAACTTTTCAAGCACGTCGCGGGGCGTTAGCCCCGGCGCCAGCGCGCGCTGACCGCTGGCGATCTCGCCCAGATACAGCACCTGCCGCTGATTGGGCTTGCCGCCGCTCACGCGCCGGTTCTCAACCACGCTCCGTTAACGGTGCTCCGTGCCGCCCTTGATTCGAGTCTTCGCCCGTAAGAACATGCGGGCCAGTGAGTCAGAAAATTACCCACCCCGCAACGAGGCAGGCCGGCGCCACAGCCGTTTTGGGAGATGCCGGCCCTGATTCATAAGAGCTTTCTGGCCGCAAAAGCCGCTTTCCAACAGCCAAACGCGGTCAAATCGGCGAAGCCGGGTTAGTCGCCCATCAAGTTCGAAAGGTCTTTATCATCTTCTGTGCTATCTATTGATTTTTTGTACAAGAAAATACTCTCTACAACACAGTATAGGTATATTCCGAATCTATTGCTTTTTGTCCTTTTCAGGTAGCTTCTTCCAACTCTGGAACAGGAAGCAAGGGCGTGAGCTCATCAGAAGACGAAGCTGTCTTCTGCATTTGCCCTCAGCGGCCACCGAAGATGTTCGAGCCTCCTCCGGCGACAGATTGCCAATAGCCCAAGCGGCGGCCGCTTTTGATTAAGCTGCGCTCCGCCAGCTGTCGCCTAGCTGCACATATGTGCCTGCGTGGGTAGCTCCGAGGCCGCGGAGGGAAAATTAAATCCATTTCTTGTCTGGCGAACCGCTCGCGAGCCGCCGGGCGCGGTGACTAACAGGGCGCCGAAAAAGGATGCCAGCCCACGGCTCGACAAGGGCCGCCATGATGGTAAAGCATTGATAACACGTAATTTTATCCTGAGCTTGTCGGATGATGCAGCCAAGATTTTGCGCTATTCCAGCGGCCTTCTAGCATCCATTAACTGAAAGACGATTGATGACCAGTACGCTTCGCAATCAAACCGACCGCGACATCCAGCGCGCAGAACGCCGCTCGCTCCTTGCGGGCCTCGCGCAGTTTCAAGGCCCGTTGAGGTGGGGCAGCAGCATCCAGTTCGCATCCACCGCGCTTGCCTATGCTGCGACCGTCGCAGCCATGTACGCCGCCTTGCAATACTCGGTCTGGCTTGCTTTGGCGATGTCGCTCCTCGCGGCCGGGCTAGTCGTGCGGCTCTTCATTATCCAGCACGATTGCGGACACGGCTCCTACTTCCGTTCGCCGCGCGCCAACGAGACCGTAGGCTGGATGTGCAGCGTCGCGACCTTCACGCCCTACTCCAATTGGCGTCGCCAGCACGCCGCTCACCATGCGGTGTGGAACAATCTCGATGAGCGCCATGGAGGGGCCGACATCTATTCAGCCTGCCTCACCCTTCAAGAGTATATGGCCCTGTCGCCGCTCCGCCGGAGGCTCTATCGCTTAAGCCGTCATACGCTCGTCGCCCAGTTCATCCTGCCGCCGCTTGTATTCCTGCTTCTGTTTCGCATTCCCCTCGACGCGCCGGCGGCATGGCGCAAAGAGCGCCGTGGGGTTTATTTTACGAACGCGGCGCTCGTGATCCTGCTAGGCGGGCTTGTCGCGCTGCTGGGCTGGAGGGCGGTCCTGCTGGTGCAGCTGCCGATCATGATTTTCGCCTCTGTCGCAGGCGTATGGCTGTTCTCTGTGCAGCATCGGTTTGAGGATTCGGAATGGCTGCGGCAGGCCGAGTGGACCCCAGCCCGCGCCGCTCTGAACGGCAGCTCCTACCTGAAACTCCCGCGCGTCCTGCAGTGGTTTACCGGCAATATCGGTTTCCATCACATTCACCATCTTCTGCCGCGCGTGCCGAACTATCGCTTGGAAGCGTGTCACGAGGCGTTTGTCGCCCAGGGAGGCGCAGCCCGGATGCTGACCATCGCTGACGCGGTGCGCGCGCCAAGCTTCGCGCTCTGGGACGAAACCAGCCGCCGGATGATCCCTTTCCCACGCTGACCTGCGGCTTAAGGAAGCAAAAGGCGATATCTTTGCCACTGCAAGCTGACAAAAGCGAAGGCGTCCATGGAAATTGTCGCATTCGTCATTGATATGAAGCAGCACTGCTCAGCTCGCCGCACGGCGCACGATGATCGCGCCGCCATCATGTAATAACCGGCGCGAAGCAACGCTTTGATCCAGGTTCCGCTCTCCGCCAGATGACAAGTTCGAGGCATGATGATGAGAAAGCGCCAGCGCCGCCTTCGGAATTCGCTGCCTTAGGTAGTTTCCGAGCCTGATCCGGCAGACCTTACATTAATATGTAAAAGCTGCTCCGCTGCCGGCCCCTGTGGTATGATAGAGAAAATTCGGTGATTAGAATGACAAATGCGGCTTCGGTTTCCTATCTTACGCCCCGGTTCGACGACTTTCTATTTGCGCGCATTAACGAGGAGGGCGATGCAACGCCGCTCAGCGTTCTTTCGGTGCTCGCGCGGCTGGGCGTCGATCCTTGGGAGGAGGCCGCCAAGCTTGCTCAATTACCGCGCGGATCGGCAGCGCAGGAATTAGTGGCGTTTTTTGCGGCGACACCCGGCGCCCCTCCGGCGTATCTCAACGCGCAGACGGTTTGCGACCGGTTGATCGATCTTTTGCCGCCCCCGGCTGGCGCCACGATCCCGCCGCTGAAGGAGCTTGGAATTCGTTCGCTGACGAAGTCCCGCTTCATGATTGGGCTAGCCGTAATTGCGGTCATTCTGGTGATCCAATTAATCGTGAGCCGCCAGGCGACGATACCGGCGAATGATCCGCACGCAACTTCCTCCAGCGCAGTTATGCCCTAAGCTCCAGGACTTCGCCGCGCGCCGGCTTCGTATCGGACAGCCCTGGCGCGCCGTTGCGCTCGCGGCGATATGCGCAGCCGCGCCGGCGTTGAAGTAAAGGACCACGCTGGCTTTCACAAAGCCGGCCGGTGAAAGCAGCAATGTTGCACGAGCGGCTTGCCATAGTCCGTTTCCAGCCAGAAAAATACGAGCAAACCGCCGGGACAGCGGCGGAAACTTGCTTGAGCCGCGATTATAGCTCGTGAATTCTCTTCCCTTCGCCATTTTTCGATCTTAGATCGCGGGTAAGACGCGGCGCTCGCGATGAGAGTGGATCGCGCTGGCGACCCTCACAGGCTGATTCGATGATTATTTCCTATCATGACATTGCTAAGGACATTACCGGTCATCTCGCCGAAAGCGGCAAGAGCGCGGTGTTGATCCGGACCGAACGCAGTGTTGAAATCCAGAAAGATTTGTCCGCTTTCGTCTCACCCGCACAAGCAGCTTGGCTTGAAGCGACCGGCTGGAAAGCGAAACCCGGCAGTCATGCCCTCCTTCCAGGAGAGAACGGGCTCGACGGCGTGCTAGTGGCGCTCAGCGATGACGAGCCATCGCCTGCCGCTGCCCTGCAACTCGGTGGGCTGCCTTCGGCTCTGCCCGAAGGGACCTATGCGCTGGCCGGGTTCCCAGGCGACGACGGGGACGCCGTCTTGGCTTGGCTGATGGGCGCCTATTCCTTCAAGCGCTATCTGACAAGCGAGCCTGCGAAGCACCGCAAGCTCGTGTGGCCTAAGGGCGTGGACCGCAACGCTATTACCGCAAAAGCGCAAGCGATCTGGTTCGCGCGCGAGCTCATCAATCTGCCGGCGAACGATCTTGGACCTTCCGACTTGGCCGGGGCGCTTTCGAGCCTTGGCCAAGCTTATAAAGCCGAAGTCCACATCACCAAGGGCGACGCGCTTCTCGAAAAGAATTTCCCCCTTATTCACGCTGTTGGCCGGGCCAGCTCACGCGAGCCATGCCTCGCCAGCTTGGTGTGGGGCGACAAGAAGCACCCCAAGGTGACGCTCGTGGGCAAGGGCATTTGCTTCGACACGGGCGGCCTCGATATCAAGCCGGCCCAAGCCATGGCGCTCATGAAGAAGGATATGGCGGGCGCGGCCAGCGCTATGGCGCTTGGAGCCATGATCATGGCCGCGAAACTGCCCGTGCGCTTGCGCATTCTTGTGGCGGCCGCCGATAACAACATCTCCGGCGACGCTTTCCGGCCGGGAGACATCATCAAGAGCCGGGCGGGCCTGACCGTGGAGATCGCCAATACGGACGCGGAGGGGCGCCTCGTGCTTGCGGACGCGCTTGCTCTCGCGGATGAAGAATTGCCCGATCTCCTGATCGACATCGCCACGCTGACGGGCGCTGCGCGGGCTGCGCTAGGCCCCGACCTGCCGGCCTTCTACACCGATGACGACGCGCTCGCCGCAAGTCTCTACGCCGCCGGCGCTCTATGTCGCCGATCCGGTTTGGCGGCTGCCCTTCTGGATGCCTTACGACAGCTATCTCAAGAGCAAGGTCGCCGATGTGAATCATATCTTCAACGGACCTTTCGCCGGATCGATAACAGCGGCGCTATTCCTGAAGAGGTTCGTGAAAAACGCAAAGCGCTACGCCCATCTCGATATCTTTGGCTGGGTCACCCGCAGCGTTCCCGGCAAGCCCGCGGGCGGCGAACCGCAGGGAGCACGGGCTCTTTTCGAGATTATTCGCAATGAATTTGGAAGGCAGGCCTCATGACACAGCTCGATCCGCGCCTCTTCGCTTTTCGCGAAGACCTTGCCGCCGCTTCACTCAAGGACCGGGTTCGCGCGACACGCTATTCCGAAGGGGAAATCCGGCAAGTCGCAGCGTCGGCCGCCCCGATCCGCACCGCGCCCAAGTTCGATGCTGCGCTGGCGACTGAGGCGCTGTCGGGCGAACTTGTAACCGTTTACGATATCCGCGAAGGTTGGGCCTGGGTTCAGCTTCGGGAAGACGGTTACGTCGGCTATACGACGCTCGATTGTCTCTCGGCTGTGGTCGAAGAAAACACCCACCGCGTGAGCGCGCGGCTGACCTATCTCTATCCGGCGCCGGATGTGAAGCGGCCGCCCATTACTAAGCTCAGTTTTTCCAGCACTGTCGCGCCGATCAGGAAGCCAGACGGACGCTTTTTTGAACTCTCCCGCGGCGGATTTGTTTTTGCCGATCATCTCGTCGGTATCCGGGAGCGCGCGCGGGACTTCGTGCGCGTCGCTGAGCGGCTGGTAGGCGTTCCCTATCTTTGGGGCGGTAAGACCACATTCGGGATCGATTGCTCCGGCCTTGTGCAGATTTCGCTGCAGGCGGCCGGCATCCCGTGTCTTCGCGACTCGGACATGCAGATGGCGAGCGCTGGCGAGCCCATCGATCCATCGAACCTCGACGCGATCCAAAGGGGCGATCTTCTGTTCTGGAAGGGCCACGTGGCGATCGCCCAGTCTCCCGATTGGATGATCCACGCAAGCGGTCACCATATGGAGGTAGTCGTGGAGCAAATCCGGCGTGCGGTCGAGCGCACAGCCGAAGGCCACGGCCCGCTGCTCGCGATCCTCAGGCCGCAACTGGAGCAGCAAAAAGCAAGCGCCGCGCCAGCGCCGGTGGCCCTTCAGGCGGCGGTCCCCGATAAGGCCGCGGCACAACAGAAGCTCTCCCAAACATTACAAGCCGCAATGGAAGGGCGCACCGGATCGCCAAGCCAGGCCATTGCTGCTGGAGGGACGGGGCAAGCCGCTTCTACGGCCGAGGAAGAAAGCCGAAGACTAACACCGGGGCCGTCGCGGCCTCCGATAGCGGCGAAGCCTGCAAATAAGGAGCCCTTGGCTATGCCTCTGCCGCTGGAGAAAACCCCCGCGGGACGAATTATCGAACCTCAAGGCAAGAAGACGCCCGCGGGCTGACGAGAGCGATGCACGGCCGATGAGGCGCAGTGCGGCCGCGCCGGTCCCCGGGAATCCAGGCATTTTCTCAGGCCTTTGATTGCCGCCAGATTTTAGCCGGCACTATTGCGTCGAGCGCAACTATGACAATACACGCGGCGCCAAACTCCGATGTTTGCGGACACTACTGTTCGCCCTTTTTCGTTTCGATGTCGTTGAGCGCGGCGTCAATCAGTTTGCGCGCGTGCCCGAGTTCGGCCGAGGCGGCTATCACGCTCATTTCCCTGAGCATGTCGGCGAGATACTCCAGCGCATCCTGTTTCGTGATTGGCGAAACCGGACGCCCATCGGGATTAAGCGGCTGATTATGGGTGCTGCGTTCGGGCAAAACTGGTGATAAAACGCTCGTCATGGCGGGGCTCCATCGTTCGATTGCGTCGTTGAGCGCTCACAAAAGGCAGTTGCGACAAGTAACCTCAGGTTGCCATTATAGGCAAACACATCTTTAGATTGAAATCCATTTATAAACAGTTTGCGCTAGTTTTCGAAACAGGTGGCGCAAACTAGTCGCGCTTGCGGTTTTGGCCTCGGCGCTGCATATGCATTATGCACACCAACAGCGAGGAATAGCGCCTTCGATGCAACAGATTTCTCAGTCCTTGATCCGTCAGCAATGCTTGATCGGCGGCCAATGGCAGGGGGAGGCGGCATCTCCCGTCATCAATCCAGCAACGGGAGAGACGATTGCGCGTGTGCCGAATCTTGGCGCCGCCGGAACGCGCCAAGCCATCGGCGCCGCCCATTGCGCGTTCCCCGCCTGGAGCGGTCTTCTCGCCAAGGAACGCGCCACCATCCTGCGGCGCTGGTATGAGTTGCAGCTCGCCCATGCCGAAGAGATCGCCCAGATCATGACGGCCGAGCAGGGAAAGCCGCTCGCCGAATCGCGGGGCGAGGTTTCCTACGGCGCGTCCTTCGTCGAATTCTTCGCCGAGGAAGCAAAGCGCATCTATGGCGAGACGATTCCCAGCCATAGAAAAGGCGGACGCATCTTCGTTCACAAGCAGCCGGTGGGCGTCGTTGGCGCGATCACGCCCTGGAATTTCCCTTTCGCCATGATCACGCGAAAAGTTGCGCCGGCGCTCGCGGTTGGCTGTACCGTGGTCGTCAAGCCGGCGCCCGACACGCCGCTGACCGCGCTGGCGCTGGGTGAGCTTGCGATCCAGGCAGGGTTTCCGGCTGGCGTCTTGAACATCATCACCGGCGACGCTGAAGCCATCGGCAAAGAGCTGACATCGAACCCGCTCGTGCGCGCGATCACGTTCACCGGCTCGACACGCGTCGGCAAGCTCCTGATGGAGCAATCCGCCGCGACCGTTAAGAAAGTTTCCCTGGAGCTTGGCGGGAACGCGCCGTTCATCGTGTTCGACGACGCCGATCTCGACAAAGCGGTCGAAGGCGCGATCGCGTCCAAGTTCCGCAACATGGGGCAGACTTGCGTTTGCGCCAACCGCATCCTGGTCCAGGACGGCGTTTACGGCGCCTTCGCGGGAAAACTCGCAGAGCGCGTATCGCGCATGAAAGTCGGGCCCGGAAACGAAGAAGGCGTTCTGCAGGGGCCGCTCATCAACGAAGCCGGTCTTGCGAAAGTTGAAGCCCATGTCGCCGATGCGCTCTCTAAAGGCGCCAAAGCCATTATCGGCGGCAAACGGCACTCGCTCGGGCGCACCTTCTTCGAGCCGACGGTCCTTATCGACGCTAATGCCGGCATGCGGCTTGCGATGGAGGAGACGTTCGGCCCGGTTGCGCCCTTGTTCCGCTTCAAGGAAGAGGATGAGGCGCTTCAATTCGCTAACGCGACGCCCTTCGGCCTGGCGGCCTACTTCTATTCCCGCGATGTCGCACGCGTCTTCCGCGTGACGGAGCGCCTGGAATTTGGCATTGTCGGCGTCAACGACGGAATCATTTCCACAGAGGTTGCGCCTTTCGGAGGCGTTAAGGAATTCGGCCTCGGCCGTGAAGGTTCGCGGCACGGGGTCGAGGAGTTTCTTGAAATGAAGTATATGTTCCTAGGGGGGCTTTCGGATTGAGCGGAGATACACAGACATACAAGCGGCAGGCGGCGGCGCAGGCGCTTCAACTTGTCGAACCGGGGATGGTGCTGGGCCTTGGCTCCGGCTCGACAGCGATCGCGTTCGTCGGGCTTCTGGCGGAGCGCCTGAAAATCGAGGCTCTCGATCTCACCTGCATCGCGACCTCGGAGCAGACGCGTCAGTACGCGGAGCAGCATGGCATTAAAATCGCGGATTTCAACGCCATCACGGACGTGGATCTCACGGTGGACGGCGCGGACGAGATCGATCATGAGTTGAATTTGATTAAAGGCGGCGGCGGCGCTCTTTTGCGGGAGAAAATCGTCGCCTGGGCATCCGACCGCGTTTGCATCGTCGCGGATAGCTCGAAGCTCGTCCCTCAGCTCGGCACATTTCCGCTGCCCATCGAGATCGTCGAGTTCGGTCTCGCTGCGACGCTCGCCAACATCGAGGCGGCGGCCGACGACGCCGGGTGCGAGGGCACTATCGCGATTCGCCGGGCTAGCTCAGGCGAGCTATTTCGCACCGATGGCGGCCATCTGATCGCCGATTTCACGCTCGGCGCGATCCCGGATGTTGAAACTTTGGCGGAACTGCTCGATAGCCTCCCCGGAGTTGTGGAGCATGGCCTTTTCCTCAGCATCGCCGATGACGTATTCCTCGCCGGTCCTGAGGGCATGAAAGTCTTACACGCCGATCCAGACGGTGACGACGATTAACAAGGCCGGGGCCGCCGGGGGGCGACTGCGATGATGGGCGCCGCGGCATGCGATTTCAGTTCATCTTGGCGTCGCCTTGCCGGCCGGGGCGGATTTATGGAGCAGCGGCATGCGCTTTAAGGTGTTCATCTCCGGACTTTTGATCGCGCTTGCCGCTAGCCTGGCAGGCGCCAGTGTCGCGCAGGATAAGCCGCCGCAGGCCGAAAGTCCCGCAAGCCCGGAAGTTCAGATAAATCCGGAAGTCAAGCGCGTCGCTCAGGAGCTCATCGAAAAGGCTCTGCACGACAGCCATGCAGCTGAGATTTTCACCGATCTCCGGCGCACGCTTAGCGATGTCTATATCCCGGTGATGCGCGAGCTTGTGCAGGGCGGCTACCCCGGAGCTCCGGAGGCGGACGCGGCGACCGCGACGGCGCTGGCGAAAATGCTCACGTTGATGGACTACGCTCGCAAGGCGGGCGACGAACTCGATGTGGCGCTTTCGGAAAACCGCAGCGCCATGATCTCGGACGCAGCCACACAGATCGCGAGGAACGCCAATAAATCCGAGATTGCCGACCTGAAGCGCATGCTCGACCTTCGGGCCGTGCGCAAGACGCTCGACGCCTTCTATTCAACGTCAAAACTCGTGACTGGATTCTCCTACGAAGATAGCCGCACTTTCTCGGAGTTCTCGGCCTGGGCCAACACCCTCAATCTGGACCTCTCGCAAGCCATGCCGGGCACGCCCGGAAGTCCGAAGGCGGTTCCTTCAAACAAGAAGGTCGTGAAGGCGCAAGCCTTCATACAGGACTTCCTGCGGCTTTCGCATCTGGATGAAATGGCTGCCGACGCAGAACGCTTTGCGCGGGAGGTTTACGCCGAAACCGTGCCCCTGTCCGGCGAGGAGCGCGACCAGCTGCAAGCCAAGATCAGTCAATTCGAGTTCATGTACAATATGCAGAAAGCGGTTGTGATAGGGGTCGCGCCTTCGGTGCTCGCAGCGGCTCTGACCGATGAGCAACTTGAAACCTTCCATCGGTTTTTGCGCACGCCCGCCTTCGCCAGGGCGTTCGATTTGCTTCGCGACACCGTGAAAACCGCAACGGCCTACACCAAGGAGGACATCCTTGAGGCTCAGAAAGCGGTGGACGACCTCGACAAGAAAGCCAAGCTCAGAGAGCGAAGCGCCGAGGAGCAGAATAAGGCCAAGGAGGATTGGCAGGCCCTTATCGACAAGTGGACCGAGATTCTGAAAAACCGCATTTCCCCCGAAACGCGCCGCGGCCTTGACCAGTCGCTGGATGACATGCAGCAGCGCGATCCTCCGATCTGATTAGAGGAGGCCGGGTTCACATTCCTGCAGCGTGTGAAATAAATCGGCATCGGCCGTTTTTGTCATAGCCGGGCTTGCTATCCAGTAAACGATTGAAATTGGGCGTTTTTCTCTGGATAGCCGGGTCAAGCCCACGCCTGTCCGGTTCGTTTTTCTTGCATTCGTGTTCGCCGCCATTCCCGAAATCGCCTTTGCGATTGCCGGGAATCCATAACGAAACTGGCACGTGCTTAGACATGGATCCCCGATAAGCCGCGCGAGCGCGTCTTTCGGGGATGACGCCTTGATATGGTTCACAAATTAAACCTGACACCCGTGGATCAAGCCCGGCTATGACAACGTCCGCCAGCGCGGCTTGGACGAAGCAGCGCCGGATAAAAGCCTCACACCGCCTCGATCTGGTGAAGCTCGGAAGGGGTCTGGCGCTATCGCTCCTCGTCAAGAGCTTCTGACAGCCATAAAAGCTTAGGACGCGCTTATCGGATAGATCTATTCCACTTCAGGCAGATCGGGAATATATGATCGCGGCGGACTTCGGCCGCGCAAGCTTCGCCTCTTCCATTCAGGGAATTCATGCCAAAATTCGACTACGACTTGTTTGTCATCGGCGGAGGCTCAGGCGGCGTTCGCTCTGCTCGGCTCGCCGCCGGTCTCGGCGTTCGCACGGCCATCGCCGAGGAACATCGCTTCGGAGGCACCTGCGTGATCCGGGGCTGCGTACCGAAGAAGCTGTTCGTCTACGCGAGCGAGTTCGGCCACGCCATCGACGACGCGCGCGCCTATGGCTGGACCACTGGCGAGAAGCGGTTCGATTGGAAGACGCTTGTCGCCAACAAGGATGCCGAGATCGCACGCATCAGCAAGGTCTACAGCAGCGGCGTCGAGGCGGCGGGCGGAACGGTTATCCAGAGCCGCGCGGAGGTGCTGGACCCGCATACGATAAGGATTGCCGGCGAGGACCGCACCGTTACGGCGGAGCGCATTCTTATTGCGACGGGAGGACATCCCTTCATCCCGGAGATTCGAGGACGCGAACTCGCGATCACATCTAACGAAGCGTTCCATTTGGAAGAGCTGCCGAATAAAATCGTGATTGTCGGGGCGGGTTATATTGCGATTGAATTTGCGTGTATCTTTAACGGGCTTGGCGTCGAGGTGGAGCTTCTCTATCGCGGAGGCGAAATTCTTCGCGGCTTCGATCACGATCTGCGTCATGCGCTGACGGACATCATGAAAGCGCAAGGCATCGCGATCACCTGCAACACCGAACCCGCCGCCATCGAGAAAGCGCGCGACGGCCTGACCGTCGTGACAACGCGCGACAGCACAATCGCCTGCGATGCGGTCATGTTCGCGACCGGGCGGCGGCCCAACACCGTCGGCCTCGGCCTGCAAAATCTAGGCGTAAAATGCGGCTGGAACGGCCGCATCATGGTGAACAACTCTTATCAAAGCTCGGATGCCGAGCATCTATGCCGTGGGCGACGTAACAGACCGCGTCAATCTCACTCCTGTCGCGATCCGCGACGGCATCGCCTTCATCGAGGCGGTTTATAAAAACAACCCGAGCCCGGTCGATCTCGCCTATCTGCCGACGGCGGTGTTTTCCCAGCCCGAGATCGGCGCCGTCGGCTACACCGAGGAAAGCGCCCGCGAGATGTTCCGCCAGATCGACATCTACAAATCAAGCTTCCGGCCGCTGAAGAACACGCTTTCGGGCCGGACCTGGCGCATGCTCATGAAGCTTGTGGTGGACGCCGAGACGGACAAAGTGATCGGCGTGCATATCTTGGGACCGGACGCCGCCGAAATCGTGCAAGCGCTCGCCATTGCGGTGAAGATGGGCGCGCGTAAGGCCGATTTCGACTCGACCATCGCGCTGCACCCGACGCTCGCCGAGGAGATCGTCACCATGCACGAGAAATGGCTGCCGCCTGTGGCTTGAACGCAGGCGTTCGCGCTTTTGGAGGCATCTTTAGGCGCGAGCGGCAGGAAATCGCCGTAGTGCGCGAGAAATGGATTCCACTGGCGGCTTAAACGCGGGTGTTCGCTGGCCGGTAAGCGATTACCGGGCGCGAGGGAAGCACCTAAGCATCCTGTCGCCGTCAAGCTCAGGCCGCATCCCGAAAATGCGGCGCAATAACTTCGGAGTGCGGCCGTTCCAGTGGATTGATGACCACACGTTCGGCAGGCAGTTGGACGCGGGCCTTTGTTCCTTTGCCGGCCATGCTTTCGATCGTGAGACTGCCGCCATGGAGTTCCACAAGCTGACGCGCAAGCGGCAACCCGAGCCCGGCGCCCTCAAACCGTTTCGTAAAGCTGTTGTCGACTTGCCGGAACTGCTCGAACGCCAACTGAATTTCCTCGGCGGACATTCCAATCCCAGTATCGGCGATTGTGATGCACAAGCCTGCCTTGTCCTCGAATTCGGCGCGGATGGTGACGTGGCCGCCTGCCGGCGTAAACTTCACCGCGTTCGAAAGAAGATTGACGATTATTTGTCTCAGCCTTGCCTCATCTCCAATGACCGAAAGCGAACGCAGCGGCATGCTGACAGAGAGCTTGATCTGACCTTTTTCGGCTTGGGCTTTCACCGATCGCACGGCCGCATCGATGATGGCCGCAAGCCCCTCCCGGGCTTCGGAGATATTAAGCTTTCCCGCTTCGATCTTTGCGAAATCGAGCACTTGATCGATGATGCCGAGAAGGTGATGACCTGACCGGTGGATATCGGCCGCGTACTCGGCGTATCTGTCGGAGAGTTCGCCGAAATACTTTTCACGCATGACTTCCGCGAAGCCAATGATAGCGTTCAGCGGCGTGCGCAGCTCATGGCTCATATTGGCGAGGAAGGCGGACTTCGCCTTGTTCGCCATTTCCGAGCGCTGTTGAGCCAGGCTGAGTTGCGCATTCATTTTCTGCAGGTTGATCCGCTCTTCGGCAAGCTGCGCGCTCTTCGAAAGAAGCCTAGCGTGCTGCGCCGTGAGGGTCATATTAGCCTCTTTCAGTTTCTCGCCCTTCTGGTAAAGCGCAACCTCATGCATGGCGCGGCGCGATATCTCGCGGGCGAGCATCCTCGCCATGACGCCGACGAGGAGGACGGCAGATATGCCGATCGCTAAAATCAGCAAGGCATGGCGATTGGCGGCGCTCAGCGCTTCCCCCTTTCCGAGGCCGACAATGACGATCAGCGGGTAGCCCGCCACCTTGCGCCAGGTGAAAAGACGGACCGTGCCGTCGACGAACTCGGTCTGGTGTATGATCCTGCCTGAGCGGTTTTCAAATCCCGCAGCGCACTGCTGCCGGCCAGAGATGACCCAACTCCTAGCGTTTGCGAGCGATCGCTCGACGTGAACCGCGCGCGGATTACGGTATCCAATCCGATAAGGGTGATGTTACCCGTCTGGCCAAGATCGATCTGCCGATGAAGCGTCGTTAGAAAATCCGGGTTAAGGGAAAAAACAAGAACGCCGCCGAAGGCGCCATCGGGACCTTGAAGGCGTCTCGTAGCCTGTATCGTCACCTGCTTGGACACGCGCCCCAGCACGGGCTTGCCAATAAAAACACCAGCATTCGGGTTTTCCAGGTGAACGCGGAAGTGTTCGCGGTCGGAAAGATCGATGGGAGCGGGCTTCTTTGACAGCGACGTCGTCACAAGCCTCCCATCCGGCCCTATGATCGAAATTTGGATTGTGGATGCCGCCACGTCCGGGATCAAAGGCGCCCACTGCGAAAGATCGAAATCCGGCCCCTCTTTCTCGATGCGCCGCTTGATGAGCTCCATCGCACCCGAAACGCTGTCCATGGTGCGCCGCACCTGCTCCTCGAAGGCGGCGGATAAGTTTGCAGAGTGCGTTGAGGCGCGTTCGAGAGCCGATCGCCGCTGATCGTCGACAAGAAAGGCCGCCACTGCGCAAATGAAAAGCATGATCAGTGCGCTAAATAAAAATATTCGGCGCGCCAGGGTCTGCCCGGCCTTTATAATTTGGTCGCAGCTCGCATCGTCTAAACTCATTTGTACTTTATCACGCACGCGCCGATCCAAAAAATAGATCCCTTAACCTATCCAATCGAGCTGCGCATCTTGAGCACGGCCGGTTGAGGAAACACCCATTTCTTTCTCCCTTCACGTTCACATGCGAGATGCGTATCCTTCCACCCCTGCTCTAAGGATAAAAAGCCAGCCATAGGGGATGCTGTTAAATTTGGATAATAATGAAGAGCCGATCAGTTTGACTATCGCGCATGATAGGCATGCAGAACTGAAGTATCATTTAATGCGAAGCTTAGGTTTTATGTTGTTATAATTCGATTTATTCTTAGCTATAAACTATGTAACAATAGATCGTGATCCGTAGGAATTCTTAACCATCGCCGCCCGCCAGACGGAGCTTTCTTTTTCGGCTGGTAAAAATCCCCATGCCGCAGAAGCGCTTGAACATAGGGCTTTCATCGCGCTGTTTTTTGGTTGAAAAGCAACGCCGTTAAGGAAGTGCGCGAACCCGCCAAGAGAAGCGACGATGAACGATCAACCGCAACCGCTCAAACGTGAGGGGCTGCCCGGCGATACGCCCGCTCTCGCGAAGTTCCTGATCGGGAAACTTGTTGTGCGGGCGTTTCCGGAGATGCTTGCGACTGCGCGCATTGTCGAAACGGAAGCCTATCTCACCGGCGACGAGGCAAGCCACAGCTTTCGCGGCCGGACGGCGCGCAACAAGGTGATGTTCGGGCCGCCTGGATACGCCTATGTCTATCTCGCTTATGGCGTTTCGTTCATGCTGAACGTGTCGGGCGCAGAGGAAGGCGCCGGCGAAGGCGTTCTGATTCGCGCAGCCCAACCGCTCACGGGCCTCGAAGCCATGAAGCGCCATCGAGGCGATGTTCCAGTGCGCGACCTGCTGCGCGGGCCTGGCCGTCTCGCCAAAGCGCTCGGCATCGACCGAAGCTTTGACGGCGCCGACCTCTGTTCAGCCGGGGCGCTCTGGCTCGCGGACGATGGGGCAGCTCCTGGCGAAATCGGCGTTAGCGTGCGTATCGGCATAACGCGCGACACGGACAGGCCGCTTCGCTTTTTTCTGAAAGGCAGCAAATTCGCGAGCGGGCCAGGCTCCCTCAACCTTCGTTAGCGCCGCCTGCATTGTTACCGTGCGCCGCGATCCCCTTCAGTAATGACATAGCGGGCGAACAGACAGCTGATGATTGCGTGCGCCGCCGCAAATAGCCAATCCACGGCGGAAGCGTTCGAATCCGCGAAGGCCGCGATGTAGGCTCCGGTTGTAAAACTCTGTAGAACCGCCAGGAAAGCTAGCGCACGCATTACAACCTCTGTGCAATGGATAGTCTACCTCCGGTGTACTCGGTGTCCAGACCCAATGCGTCTAAGTTCGTAATTAGAGGCGGCTCATTTCGATGAGAAACTTAGGAAATCAGAAAAGATACACTCCCGGGCAAATTTACCGATCAGGGTTGACGGGGCTTCCGGTTCCGATCATATATGCGACAAGCGTCAGGCGGAATTCGTTTTCTCCCTGCGGTGACACTTCCGGCAGCACGGCTATCTATATAAAGTGTTGCAGTCTTCCCGCAATGCGACGCTAGAGAAGTTCCGACGCAGACCTGTCATCATTCTGCATTGTGCGTGTGATGATACTCACAGAACCCGAAGGTGTGGTTCCAAAAATTCAACGGGATATGACTTTTAAAGACCTTAAGCTCAGCGAGAAAGTGCTGGCTGCCATCGAGGCGGCAGGCTACACCACCCCCACCCCAATTCAAGCCCAAGCCATTCCGTTCGCCCTAGAGGGCCGCGATGTCGTCGGCATAGCTCAGACCGGCACGGGCAAGACCGCCTCCTTCGTTCTTCCTCTTCTGACGATGCTTGAGAAAGGCCGCGCGCGTGCTCGCATGCCCCGCTCGCTTATTCTTGAGCCGACGCGAGAACTCGCGGCGCAGGTTGCGGAAGCGATCGAAACGCTCGGAGCTCAGCACAAGCTGACGGTCGCCCTTTTGATCGGCGGCGTGTCTTTCGACGATCAGGAGAAGAAGCTCGAACGCGGCGCCGATATCCTGATCGCGACGCCCGGCCGCCTTCTCGACCATTTCGGCCGGGGAAAGCTTCTCCTGAGCGCCGTGGACTACCTCGTGATCGACGAGGCGGATCGCATGCTCGACATGGGCTTCATCCCCGACATCGAGCGCATTTGCAAGCTTCTGCCGCCGTCTCGCCAGACCCTTTTCTTCTCGGCGACGATGCCGCCCGAAATCCAAAAGCTGACAGAGCAATTCCTTCGCAATCCCGAGCAAATCCGGGTCAGCCCTCCGGCGACGGCCGCGAAGCTTATCACCCAAAAACTCAAGTTCTCCCCCGCCGATTCGAAAACAAAACGCCACATCCTGCGCGAGCTGATGCGTAACGAAGCGGGCGCGGTCAAAAACGCGATCATCTTCTGCAACCGCAAAAAGGATGTCGCGGTTCTCCATAAATCGCTGGTCAAGCATGGCTTCAACGCCGCCGCATTGCATGGCGATCTCGATCAGCGTCAGCGCATGGCGACCCTTGAAGCCTTCCGTAAGGGCGAAATCACTTATCTCGCCGCCTCCGATGTCGCCGCGCGCGGCCTCGACATTCCTGAGGTGAGCCACGTTTTCAACTTCGATGTTCCGATCAGTCCAGAGGATTACGTGCACCGCATCGGGCGCACGGGCCGCGCCGGCCGCGAGGGCTTCGCCGGGATGATTGTGACGCCGAAGGAAATGAAAGGTCTTCGCGCGATCGAAGCGCTCTGCAAGGCCAAAATCGAGTGGATCGACGGCGAGCCTTCAACCGAAAATCTCACATCGGCGGATTTCAGCGAGAGGCGCGATCGCACGCGCCGGGACAGGGGAAAAGGCGGCCGCAAAGATCATGCCGCGCCAGAGCAGCGTCAACCTGCCGAGGTTCGCCCCATCCGCAGCGGAGTATCCCGGCGAGATGGGCGCGATGGAAGCAGCGTATCGCGTTACCATCGGGAGTTGCTTCCGCCAGCCACCTCCGCCCCTGTCGTCGGGCTTGGCGACCATGTGCCGGAATTTCTGAAGCGTCCCGTCCGCGCGGCGAGCTAGGCGCGCCGGCAAATCACAACACAACGCGTACCATTCTCAGGCGTCATCCGGGCTTTCACCACGTCATGCCCGAAATCGTCTTGGCGATTGCCGGGGATCCTTGACGAAAATTGCGCGTTCTTAGACGTGGGTCCCCGATAAGCCACGCGAGCGCGTCTTTCGGGGATGACGCCCTGATACGGGGAAAGACAGCGCTACTCGATCATCGTAAGTTTGGGGCCGTTCAGCTCAAAGCCCGAAAGTTGCTTGATGAAGCTCATGCCGAGAAGGTTCTGGGTCATCCGGCCTGGCTCGGCGATGACAGCCTGCACATCCTTGACCGTTATGTCGCCGATGCGGATGGCGTCGAGGACGATCGACGCCACACGCGCGACGCCGTTCGCTGTGGTCGAGCGGCCATTGAAGCGCAGGTTCTGCGCAATCCCAAGCTTTTGCGCCGTTTCATAGCTGAGCGCCACATAAGTGGCGCCTGTATCGGTCATGAATTCGACCTGCTGGCCTTTGACCTGCGCGACGGCGTGAAAGTGGCCATAATCGTTGGCGCTTAAAGTGACTTTCCGCGGGGTAGCTTTCTCCTGGCTTGCGGAAATCGTGCCACGCAGCGGAAGCGACGGGGCTGCCAAAACGCGCGTGTTGAAGCGTGACATTCTGGGAGCGCTCGTTTCAAATTCGAAGAGGTGCGTAAATCCGGCGCGAGACGCTGCGTCCCTGGCGCGGTCGTAAAGCGGCTCAAACGAGGAGAATGTGAGATAGGCGCCTGAGACAGCGATAAGCCATACCAAAAGCTCCTTCATGACCCTTCGTTGAAGTGACCGGCTTTCCATGAGGGGCCTTATTCCGCCGTTTTGCTCCTCGACGGAAAGACTGGCGCGCCAAGCCTAGCTTTTCATCAGGAGCTTGTTCCCTGAAAACTCATAAGACCTCAAACGGCTTAAAAAACTCATACCGAGCAGGCTTTGCTGGAGGGCGCCTGGGCGCGTGACAAGCGCTTCGACCCGTTCCAAGGTCAGCTCCCCAAGAGATACGCGCTCAAGTTTCACGCGCGCCGCGAATGCCCTGCCATTCGCCGTCTCTACGGGGACGGTGTAATCTAAATTTCCAACCAGAATTCCAGCCTTGCGTGCATCCTCGGGCTTTAACACGACGGTCGAGGCCCCCGTGTCCACGATCATGTTGATGTTCTTGCCATTGACGCGCGTCCTGGCGATGAAGTGCCCGTCGCCGGTCTTGCGGATCGCAACCACAGCTCCGCGCCCCGCCTCTCCCGGCGACACGGTTTGAACCGACCCCGGCTGAAGCTCCTGCACCACGCGGTCGCGCACCTCGCCAAGCTCGCTCCGATAGGCGTAGAGCGCGATGACCACGAGGCCAATCGCCATCCAGGCCCCAAGCGCTTTCAACGCCTCCGCAGCCTTACCCGCCGTAAGCTTTGCCGCGCCAGCCATCAAAAAGATAAGAATGGACAGAAGCCCCGCGACGCGCGGGAAGTCGTCGCGTGGCAGACCGGCTATCGTGTCGCCTTCGCCGGTCAGAGCATAAAGAAGTACGCTGACGGCCAGAAGTCCTATAGCGAGGAAAATCATAGATCGTCCATTTTTCATACGCGGGCGATATATGGGCGAATATCAGGCAAAAAGACAGACCCTTTGATCTGAGTGTGCGAACTCGCCTGCGAATCGTTCCATAATCGTTGCAGATTAACTCTTCTCGCCATCGCCATTGAGAACAGAATACGCAGGAGCAAGCGTTCATGCGATATCCAGCCGATTTGCTCGACGAGATCCGGAGCCGGGCGCCAGTCAGCCGCGTGGTTGAGCGCCATGTCAAGCTCAAGCGCGCTGGGCGTGAGTTTGTTGGGCTTTCCCCCTTCAAGACGGAACGGACTCCTTCGTTTACCGTGAACGATCATAAGGGTTTTTACCATTGCTTCGCGAGCGGAGAGCATGGCGATGTCTTCACCTTCCTCATGAAGGTGGAGGGGCTGACATTTCCCGAAGCCGTCGAGCGGCTCGCCTCAGAGACAGGCGTTATCTTGCCCGCTCCAAAACCTGTTGATGAAGCCAAGGCTAGCCATGAAACGCGCGTTCGCGACGCGCTGGAAGAAGCATGCCGTTTTTTTGAAGCCACGCTCGGAAGCCGCGAGGGAAGCCCGGCGCGAACCTATTTGGAGAAGCGGGGCGTTCAGCATTCTGAGATCAAGACGTTCCGGCTCGGCTACGCTCCCGGCGGCAAAACGGACCTGAAGCAGCATCTTGGCGCAAAGGGCTTCTCGCTTCCAGAAATGCAAGATGCGGGTCTGTTGATCCATGGCGACGATATTCCGGTTCCCTATGACCGCTTCCGGGGGCGCTTGATCTTTCCGATCATGGACGTAAAGCGCCGCGTCATCGCATTTGGCGGCCGGGCGCTTCTGCCCGATCAGCAGCCCAAATATTTGAACTCACCGGAGACTGAGCTTTTTCACAAAGGCCATATCCTTTTCAACCTCGCAGCAGCGCGCGAAGCGGCCAGGGAGGCGAAGACGGTCATCGTTGCGGAAGGCTATATGGACGTGATCGCGCTCACGCCAGCCGGCTTCTCAAACGCCGTCGCCCCGCTCGGAACCGCGCTGACGGCCGATCAGCTTCGCCTTCTCTGGATGATGACGCCGTTGCCCACGCTTTGCTTCGATGGGGATGCGGCAGGCCAAAAGGCCGCGCACCGGGCGCTCGATACCGCCTTGCCTCATCTGGAACCAGGACGGTCCCTCCAATTCGCCTTCCTGCCCGAGGGCCGGGACCCCGACGACATGGTGAGCGGCGGCGCGAAAGACGCCCTTGCGAAGCTTTTGGCGGAGCCTGCTCCCCTGATCGACGTGCTTTGGGCCCGTGAGCGAGACCGTCACCCGCTCGATACGCCGGAGCAGCGCGCCAGCCTAGACGCCCGGCTCATGGAATTGGCGCACCGGATTGAGCACAAGAGCCTCAACTATCATTACGTCGCCGCGCTCCGCGACCGGCTTCGGGCGCAAGGAAGGCAGACAGGCTTGCCGTCACGCAGCCCGGATGCTTCATCGTGGCGTACGCGCCCGCCGTCTCAAGCCGCGGGGCGCACGGCAAGCGGAGGAAAGCGCGCTAACCCAAACGCAGCTCTCCGCACAAGCAGCCTTCTTGCCAGCGCTATCGCGCAGCCCTCGGCGCCGTGCAGCGCCCCCCGCGAGGCTTTGCTCGTCATGACGATTGTCCGGCACCCCTGGCTCCTCGACGAAAACTTGGAAGAAATCGCAAGTGTGCACCTGGATGACGCGGATTGCCGCCGTGTTCGAAACGGCCTGTTAACCGTGCATCAGACAGAGGAATTACTTGACAAAGAAAAGTTGTTAGAGCACCTCTCGCGGGAAGGCTATGGGGCGGAGCTTGAGCGCCTTGGGCGTGCATGCGCTCATAAAGCTGACCCGCAATTCGCGCCTGACGCAAATAAAGAGCAGGTCTTGGAATGTTGGCGGCATGTCATGATGCTTCATGGCAAAGCTGGCGTTCCTCGATCATTGCTGGAAGCCGAGAGCGATTACGTGAGCGAGCCGACGAGTGAGAATTTCTCCAAGCTTCGCGCGGTAGTGCAGCAGGTTGAAATTGCGTCATCTTGATCGGGCTTTATATATTGCGGCCCGCGGAAACATTCACCAGATAACATATGGGGCGCGTGGCAAGGCGTGAATTTAGCTTCATGAGTAACGCGGCATTAAGCACAGCCACTTATCAAATGAAGTGGCCACGCGATTCGAGTTGCGGATGCCGGAGCGAGCAAGGCATTGCTGTGCAAGCGCCCCATGAGATCGATCGCCACCTGAAGCCGCGCCCACCCGTGCGCTGGCGCACACCGTTTTTCGGCATTTTCTGGAGTGAATAATGGCCACAGCGACGACGAAAACCGAAGATCAAGAGACGCCCGCGTCCGAAACATCGGACAGCCCGGTTCTTGATCTTCTGGATGCCGCCGTAAAACGGCTTATCAAATCTGCGAAGGCTCGCGGCTACGTCACTTATGACGAAATCAACGAAGTTATGCCGCCGGAGGAGGTTTCTCCGGACCAAATCGAGGACATCATGACGATGTTTTCGGACCTCGGCATCAATGTGGTCGACGCCGAGGAGGTCGAAGAAGCGGCAGCCGAACCGATCGACGAGGAGGAGGAAGACAGGCAGGCTCCGCAAGCACATTTGCCTGTCAAGCAAGAGCGCTCCACCGAGGTTAGCGAACGCACCGACGATCCTGTGCGCATGTATCTGCGCGAGATGGGATCGGTCGAGCTTCTTTCACGCGAGGGCGAGATTGCGATCGCCAAGCGGATCGAGGCTGGCCGGGAGGCGATGATCGGGGGCTTGTGCGAAAGCCCGCTGACATTTCAAGCTATCATCATTTGGCGCGATGAACTGAACGAGGGGAAGATTCTCCTTCGCGACATCATCGATCTCGAAGCGACCTATTCGGGGCCGTTTGCGCGGACCGGCGAGGGCGACGAAGAAGGCGCCGAGGACGAATTTGTGCCCGAGGAACCACCGGCGCCGGCGCCTGCGCCCGCTCCGGTTTCGATGAATGGCGGCCCGCGCGCTCCGTCGCAGACGGCTGGAATGAACGGCGCCAATGGGCATGCGCGTTCCGCTCCCGCCGACGGCGAAGGCGCCCAAACCGGCGACGGTGAAGCCGCGGAGTTTCGCGGCGAGGAAAATTTCGACGAGGATGACGACCTCGAAAACAGCCTCTCGCTCGCCGCTATGGAAGCCGAGTTGAAGCCGAAGGTGCTCGAAACCTTCGACCGCATCGCGACGGAATATAAGAAGCTTCGCAAGCTGCAAGACCAGCATGTGGAACGCAAGCTGGCAGACGATGCGCTAACGCCGCAGCAGGAAAAGCGCTCGAAAAGGCTCAGGGACGCGGTCATTCAGGATGTGAAGAGCCTGTCTCTGAACCCCGCCCGTATCGAAGCTCTTGTCGAACAGCTTTACGACATCAACAAGCGGCTCATCGGCTATGAAGGCCGGCTGCTGCGGCTTGCCGACGGCTATGGAGTTCGGCGCGACGAGTTCCTCGGCCAATATCAGAGCAGCGAACTCGATCCGAACTGGATCGATCGCGTTTCGGTCTTGAAGGGTAAGGGCTGGCAGAAATTCGTCGAGAAAGAGCGCCAGCGCATCGACGAAATCCGCAGGGAGATTTATGCGCTCGCCACCGAGACGGGCCTCGACATCGCCGAGTTCCGCCGCATTGTGAAGATCGTCCAGAAGGGCGAGAGAGAAGCGCGGCAGGCCAAGAAAGAAATGGTCGAGGCGAACTTGCGTCTCGTGATCTCGATCGCCAAGAAATACACGAACCGCGGCCTGCAATTCCTGGACTTGATTCAGGAAGGCAATATCGGCCTGATGAAGGCCGTCGATAAGTTCGAATACCGGCGCGGCTATAAGTTCTCGACTTATGCGACGTGGTGGATCCGGCAGGCCATTACCCGTTCCATCGCCGATCAGGCCCGCACCATCCGTATTCCCGTGCACATGATCGAGACGATCAACAAGATCGTGCGGACGAGCCGGCAGATGATGCATGAGATCGGCCGCGAGCCGACGCCGGAGGAACTGGCTGAGAAGCTGTCCATGCCGCTGGAGAAGGTGCGCAAGGTCCTCAAGATCGCCAAGGAGCCGATCAGCCTTGAGACGCCCATCGGCGACGAGGAGGACAGCCATCTCGGCGATTTCATTGAGGACAAGAACGCAATTCTGCCCATCGACGCCGCGATCCAATCGAACTTGCGCGAAACGACAACGCGCGTACTCGCATCGCTTACGCCGCGCGAGGAGCGCGTGTTGCGCATGCGCTTCGGCATCGGCATGAACACCGATCACACGCTGGAGGAAGTCGGCCAGCAATTTTCGGTCACGCGCGAACGCATCCGCCAGATCGAGGCCAAAGCGCTGCGCAAGCTGAAGCATCCAAGCCGCAGCCGGAAGCTGCGCAGCTTCCTGGATAATTAGGCTCAGCTCCGGCGAATGCCGGCCATCTCGTGGTTTTACGGCATCGTCATCAGGATGTATGTCAAGGATCCGGCGCCCCCACTTGGCCGAGCGGCTTCGACATCGCACCGGAATGGCTTCGCCGCGAAATGAGCGCAGCGAGCGAGTTGACGCACGGCCTAGCCGCTCAGTGAAGCTGAAGGTAGCGATCAAGCGGCTCGTAACCCGATACGTGTTTCGCCTTCGGGCTCTACCGATATTCCAGGAACGTGCGAGGGGGTTTATCAGGATAGGGAGATTGGCTGAAGTTCGCCGCAAGATTTTTCAAATATCCTTCAAGACTAAGGGCAGGCCCGCGGCCATGAACACCACCTGGTTTGCGATTTTCGCAAACCCTTGATTGAGGCGGCCCGCATGATCGCGGAAGTCGCGGGCTAACGCATTACCGGGCACGATGCCAAGCCCAACCTCGTTCGAGACGAACACGGCTGGCGCATCCAAGGCTTGAGCGGCGGCGAGCAACTTTCCAGTCTCGGTGGCCACGTCTTTCCCTGCCAGCATGATATTGGTGAGCCAGAGCGTCAGGCAATCGACAAGGATCGGATGCCTTCCGGCGGTAAGCGCCTGAGCTAGATCGAACGGCGTTTCGAGCGTGATCCAGCCCTCCGCCCGCCTCGCTTTATGGTGGGCGATCCGATCTCGCATCTCGTCATCGAGCGCTTGCGCCGTCGCGCAATAAATCCATGGCGGCGGCAGCGCCTGAATGAGTTCCTCAGCGTAAGCGCTCTTGCCGGAGCGCGCGCCTCCCAGAACGAGAGAAACCGAAGCCCGGGATTTCTCAACCATTGCGCGCCGCCAAGCAATAGAGCACCCTCACAATGCGCCCTCGCGCTTGAGAAGCGCCGCCTTGCGCTCGACCCCCCACCGATAGCCCGAGAGAGAACCGTCCGTCCGCACCACGCGATGACACGGGATGACGACGGCAAGCCTGTTGCTGGCGCAAGCATTCGCAACAGCGCGTATGGCTCTCGGGCAGCCGGCCTCTGCCGCCACCTCCGCGTATGTCGCGGTCTCGCCAAGCGGAATGCTGCGCAAAATCTCCCAGACTTTCTGTTGAAAGACAGTTCCACGGACGTGCAGAGGCAACTCAAAAGCGCGCTTCGGCTCCTCGACAAAATCGATGACCTGCGCCACGACGCGCTCGAAATTCGTGTCGCCGCCTATGAGTTCCGCGTTGGGAAAGCGATCCTGCAAGCCTTCAACGAGGGGTTCCGGCGACGAGCCCAGCTCGACTGCGCAGACGCCCTGCGCGGTAGCGGCCACAAGAATGCTGCCGAGCGAGCATTCACCGGCGGCGAACTGGATGACTTCGCCCGCTCCGCCTTTCGCAAAGGCGCCAGGCTTCAGACCAAGCCCAGGCGCGCAGGCCTCATAAAACCGGCTCGCTGAGCTGTAGCCCGCGCCGTAAATGGCGTCCGTGACGGTCGCGCCTTCGCCGAGCCCCACAAGCGCGCGGCGTTTTCGAAGAGCGTTGTGATAAGCTCCGGGCGTCACGCCCGCCGTTTGTTTGAAAATGCGGTGAAAGTGATGACGGCTCATGCCAGCCGCTTGCGCGATCGAGTCAAAGTCTGGCGTGTCTTCCGCCGCTTCGATCAGGGCGCAGGCTTTCGCTATGGCTTCCGCATGCCGCTCCTCCAGAGAGGCGCGATCTGGCCGGCAGCGCTTGCAGGGCCGGAATCCCGCATGCTCCGCCTCCCTGCCCGACGCGAAAAAGCGGACATTTTCCCGGCGCGGCAGGCGTGATGGGCAGGCAGGACGACAATAAACCCCCGTCGTCAGAACCCCGTAAACGAACGCTCCATCTACCGATTTGTCGCGGGTTGCAAGCCGTTCCCAACGCCTCTCCGGCTCAGCCGCACACGGCTCCATCTGTGTCATCTTCTTTCCTCATGCCCTTCATAGTCTCCGCATGAGAGTAAACCCGTCCCCGGCCGTTAGCACTCCGGCCGTTGCTTTCAGAGCGCGTTTTTGGGACCGGCGATCGGTTGGGGCAGAAATTGCCGCCCTTCGGAGCAAAGAAAGGCCCACATGGCTTGACAGGCTGGCATCACAGCCTTTTCCCTCACCCGCACCATATGCCACTCCCGAATCATGGGCAGACCCGACACATCGAGCATGGTCAATCTGCCGTCGGCGATCTCGACAGCCACCGTATGCGCCGAGATGAACGCAATTCCAAGCCCGGCGATCACGGCTTGCTTGATGGTTTCGTTGGAGCCGATCTCCATGCCCACGATTGGATCGAAGCCCGCCTGCTCAAATAGGCGCTCCATCAGAATACGAGTGCCTGAGCCAGACTCGCGAATGAAGAAAGTCTCTTTCTCGAGGTCCGCGATGGTGAGCTTGGACTTGGCAAGAGAATGCCCGTTGGCCGCAACGATAATATGGGGGTGATCGCCAAGCACCGCGCTCTCGAGATCGAGATTGTCCGGCGGACGGCCCATGATGGCGAGATCGAGTTCCAGATCCCGCAAGGCCCGGATTGTCTCCTGCCTGTTCCCAACCGCCAGCCGCACGTCAACCCCCGTGTGCATCTGCCGGAAGGCGGCCAGGGCCTTCGGTGCGAAATACTTCGCCGTGCTGACGACGCCCACCGATACGCTGCCGCCCTGAATTCCCTTGAGCTGTCCTATCTCCTGCCCGCATTCGGCAAGAAGCGCCTCGATCCGGTGCGCGTTCCTTAAAACGATCTCTCCAGCTTCGGTTGGGGTCGTCTTGTCGCCGATTCGTTCCACGAGAGGCAGTCCCACAGACTGCTCAAGCTGCTGGATTTGCACCGTGATCGCAGGCGGTGTAACATTCAGCCGTCGCGCGGCGGCCGCCATCGAGCCCATTTTCGTGACGGCTGACAAAACACGGAGTTGTTTCAGGGTTACGTTTCTCACTCAAACAAAATAGGCCATTAGAAAAAACTAATCAATCGGAAAAGAAATTAAAATTTACTTTCTGGCCGCCAATCAGCATACTACAAAAAGTTGTCGGTCAGGTACGGCTGATGAGATAAGAATAGCGTCATGTCAATGACCGACAAGGGAGGTACGCCGTATGGGCTTTCATGGCACGTTGGGTGAGCATCTGGCGGAGTGGGCGGGCGGTGATTCGCAACGCCGCGCCGTCGCTGACACCATCGCCAACCTTGCCAAGGCTGGAATCGAGATTGCGAAGATCGTCGCCCTCGGGCCGCTGGCTGGCGAAATGGCGACCAAACGCGGCGATCATGCCGATGGCGACACGCAGAAAGAGCTCGATTTCCTCAGTAACAAGATTGTTACCGATGCGCTTAAGTCATCGCCCGTAGCGTGGATGGGATCCGAGGAGGACGAAAAGCCCGTGCTCCTCAATCCGGATGCGCCGCTCGCAGTCAACGTGGACCCGCTCGACGGCTCCTCCAACATCGACACAAACGTGACGATCGGGACGATTTTTTCGATTTTGCCCTCGCAAGCCGTCCTCCCGCTTCTTCAGCCGGGCCGCAATCAGCTGGCGGCGGGTTACGTGATTTATGGGCCGCAAACCGGCATTGTGCTGACGCTTGGCCAAGGAACCCACAAATTCTGGCTCGACCCCAGATCCGGCGAGTTCGTTCTTGTGAAGGAAAATGTACAGGTTCCGGTGGTGACGCGGGAATACGGTGTGAACACGTCCAATATCCGGCATTGGGACGATGCGATCAAAGCCTATGTTATCGATTGCACGCTCGGCGCGGACGGCCCCCGCAAGGAAAATTTCAATATGCGCTGGATCGGGTCGCTCGTCGCCGACGCCTTCCGGATCCTCGTGCGCGGCGGCATTTACATTTATCCAGCAGACGGCCGCAGAGGATATACGAGCGGACGCTTGCGTCTCCTCTACGAAGCCAATCCAATTGCGATGATCATGGAGCAGGCGGGCGGCGCATGCACGACAGGAACGGCGCGCATGCTCGATTTGGAGCCTGTGTCGCTGCATCAGCGTGTTCCGCTGGTCTTCGGATCGAAGACCGAAGTGGAAGAAGTCGCACATTATTACCGTGAACCCCATTCCCTTGGCGATCGCTCTCCCCTTTTCTCGCAGCGCGGGCTCTTCCGCTCAGTGGCAGGCTAATCCGATGTCTCAAAAATTTCCTATCATCTCGGTCACGGGCTCGTCCGGCGCGGGCACGTCAACGGTCAAACACACATTCGAGCAGATCTTCCGCCGCGAAGGCATAACCTCAGCTTCGATTGAGGGCGACGCCTTTCACCTCTACGACCGCGTCACAATGAAAAAGGCGATGGCCGAGGCGGAGGCCAAGGGCAACAGCCATCTGAGCCATTTCGGGCCAGATGCAAACCTGCTCGAGGAGCTTGAAGAAACATTCCGCTCCTATAGCGCGACAGGCAAGGGCAAAACCCGCCACTATGTCCACGATCGCAGCGAGGAAGAGAAGTACGGGGCGCCAGCGGGAACTTTCACGGAATGGAAAGACCTGCCCGAAGGGAGCGATATCCTGTTCTATGAAGGATTGCACGGCGCGATTGTTACGGACAAGGTCAACATCGCCAAGCATGCAGACCTCAAGATCGGCGTCGTGCCGGTTATCAATCTTGAGTGGACGCAGAAGCTTCATCGCGATAAGGCGACGCGCGGATATTCCGCCGAGGACGTCACCAAGACGATCCTTCGCCGCATGCCTGATTACGTCAATTATATCTGTCCGCAATTCAGCGAGACGGACATTAATTTCCAGCGCGTGCCGACGGTCGACACATCGAATCCCTTCACCGCCCGCTGGATTCCAACTCCGGACGAATTAATGGTCGTGATACGGTTCAAAAAACCGCACGGAATTGATTTTGCCTATCTTAAGGCTATGATTCAAGAAAGTTTTATGAGCCGCGCGAACTCGATTGTCATTCCGGGCGGAAAGCTCGATCTCGCCATGCAGCTTATACTCACGCCCATGATTCACCGGCTCGTCGAGCTCAAACGGCGCTCGTCGTGAAAAGAGAGGATACGATGACCAACCTCGCTTACGCGCCAAAGGCTGGCGGAACGCCGTCCCTCGGCGAGATGGCTAACGCAATACGCGCCCTCTCGATGGACGCCGTCGAGGCCGCGAACTCCGGCCATCCAGGAATGCCCATGGGCATGGCCGACGTGGCGGCCGTGCTTTTCACGAAATTCCTGAAGTTTGACGCGAGTGAGCCAGGCTGGCCCGACCGCGATCGCTTCGTGCTTTCGGCCGGCCACGGCTCGATGCTCCTCTACTCGCTCCTTTATCTCACGGGTTACCCCGAGGTGACGGTGGAGGATTTGAAAAACTTCCGGCAGCTCGGCAGTAAAACGGCCGGCCATCCGGAGTACGGTCACGTGCCGGGGGCCGAGACCACGACCGGGCCGCTCGGCCAAGGCCTCTCGACCGCCGCCGGCATGGCTATCGCGGAACGCCTCTTGAATGCGCGGTTTGGCGATGCAATCTCCGATCATTACACCTATGTGATCGCGGGTGACGGCTGTCTCATGGAAGGCATCAGCCATGAAGCCATCGACCTTGCGGGCCATCTCAAGCTCAACAAGCTGATCGTGCTATTCGATGACAACTCGATTTCCATCGACGGATCGACCAGCCTCTCGACCTCGATGGATCAATTAAAGCGCTTCGAAGCCGCGGGCTGGTCTGCCAGCCGGATCGACGGCCACGATGCGGCGCAGGTCGAGGCGGCGATCGCGAAAGCGAAGGACAGCGATAAGCCGTCGCTCATCGCTTGCAAGACCATCATAGGATATGGCGCGCCGAACAAGCAGGGTTCAGAGAAAACGCACGGCAGCCCGCTCGGAAAAGACGAGATCGCGGCAACGCGTGAGCGACTCGGATGGCCTTACCCGCCTTTCGTGGTTCCGGACCATATTCTCGCTTCATGGCGGGACGCCGGAGCGCGCGGCAAGGCGGCGCACGCTTCGTGGCTTGACCGGCAGCAAAGCCTGCCTCAGGCCGAGCGCAGCCGCCTCGAGCAGATGCTGAGCGGGAACCTCCCGGCGGTGGTAACTGAAAAGCTGAACGCATTCATTGCGGAAATGGTGGCGACGAAGCCGAAGCTCGCGACGCGGAAATCGTCCGAAATGGCGCTCCAGGTCATCAACGACGCGACCGACATGACAATCGGCGGCTCAGCGGACCTCACGCATTCGAATTACACCATCACAAAGGGTATGAAGTCGGTGAAACCGGGAGATTTCTCGGGCCGCTACATCCATTACGGCATCCGCGAGCATGCCATGGGCGCAGCGATGAATGGCATCGCGCTGCATGGCGGTTTTATACCCTATGGCGGCACCTTCCTCGTGTTTTCCGACTACATGCGCGGCGCGATCAGGCTCTCGGCTCTTATGGGGCTGCGCGTGATTTATGTGTTGACGCATGACTCGATCGGCGTCGGCGAGGACGGACCGACGCACCAGCCGATCGAACACCTCGCCATGCTTCGCGCAACCCCCAACCTTTATGTGTTCCGCCCAGCGGACGCGGTTGAGACGGCGGAAGCCTATGAGATAGCGCTCGCCTCGCGCACAACGCCCTCCGTGCTTGCGCTCTCGCGGCAAAATCTGCCCGCGGTGCGTCTTGAGGCTTCGGGCGAGAACCTGACCGCTCGCGGCGCATACATTCTTCGCGGCTCAGAGGGAGCGCGCGATGTGACGTTGATCGCAACAGGCTCGGAGGTTGAGTTTGCGGTCAGCGCCGCTGAACGGCTGACGGCGGACGGCGTCAAAGCGGTTGTCGTTTCGATGCCATGCTGGGAGCTGTTCGAACAGCAACCGGCTGACTACCAAGCCAAGGTGCTTGGAACAGGCGCCCGCATCGCCATCGAGGCGGCTGGCCGGTTCGGGTGGGACCGCTGGCTCGGCTCGAACGGCGTTTTTATCGGAATGAACGGGTTCGGGGCGTCCGGCCCCGCCCCGGCGGTCTACAAGCAATTCGGGATCACGGCAGACGCCGTGGTCGCCGCTGCAAAGAAGCTGATTGGTTAAGCGTGGCCGGAAATCCGGCCATCGTTCAAAAAAGAGCAAGTGTGAAGGAAGGTGAACCCCATGAACGACAAATCTGAAACGGTTAAGGGCAAAGACCGCTACAAAGCGGGTGTGATGTCTTATAAGAAAATGGGGTATTGGGAGCCCGATTATCAGCCGAAAGATACCGATATCATCGCGCTCTTCCGTGTCACGCCGCAAGATGGCGTGGACCCCATCGAGGCCGCCGCCGCGGTGGCGGGCGAGAGCTCGACCGCGACCTGGACGGTGGTGTGGACCGACCGGCTCACCGCGTGTGAAAAATATCGCGCAAAGTGCTTCCGCGTCGATCCCGTTCCGAATACTCCCGGCGCTTATTTCGCTTACATCGCCTACGATCTCGACCTCTTTGAGGGCGGCTCGATCTCCAACCTTACCGCGTCCATCATCGGTAACGTCTTCGGCTTCAAGCCTCTGAAGGCGCTGCGCCTTGAAGACATGCGCTTCCCTGTCGCTTACGTGAAAACCTTTGACGGTCCGCCTGCCGGCATCGTCGTCGAGCGCGAGCGTCTCGACAAGTTCGGCCGTCCGTTGCTCGGCGCGACCGTCAAGCCGAAGCTTGGCCTTTCCGGCCGCAATTACGGCCGTGTTGTGTACGAGGCGCTGAAGGGCGGTCTCGATTTCACGAAGGACGACGAAAACATCAACTCGCAGCCTTTCATGCACTGGCGCGAGCGCTTCCTGTATTGCATGGAAGCGGTGAACAAGGCTCAGGCCGAGACCGGCGAGGTGAAGGGCACGTACCTCAACATCACCGCCGGAACGATGGAAGAGATGTATCGCCGCGCCGAGTTCGCGAAAGAGCTGGGCAGCGTCATCGTCATGATCGACCTAGTGATCGGCTACGTCGCAATTCAGTCCATCTCCAAATGGGCGCGCGACAATAACGTGCTCCTTCACCTCCACCGCGCGGGCCACGGCACCTATACGCGGCAGAAGCAGCACGGCGTCTCGTTCCGCGTGATCGCGAAGTGGATGCGGCTTGCAGGCGTCGACCATATCCATGCGGGCACCGTGGTCGGTAAGCTCGAAGGCGATCCGCTAACGACGGCCGGTTTTTACGACATCCTCCGTGAGGACTTCGTTCCTAAGAACCTCGAGCATGGCGTGTTCTTCGACCAGAACTGGGCGTCGTTGGGCAAGGTGATGCCGGTGGCGTCGGGCGGCATTCACGCCGGCCAGATGCATCAGCTTATCCACTATCTCGGTGAGGATACGGTCCTGCAGTTCGGCGGCGGCACCATCGGCCACCCGATGGGTATCCAGGCGGGCGCGACCGCGAACCGCGTGGCGCTCGAAGCCATGATCTTCGCTCGCAACGAAGGCCGCGACTATCTCGCCGAAGGACCGCAAATCTTAAAGGATGCAGCCCAGCACTGCTTGCCGCTTCGTCAAGCGCTCGACACCTGGGGCGATGTGACGTTCGACTATACGTCGACCGACGCTCCGGACTTCGTCCCAGTCGCCACGGCGGCCGAGTAACTTTTTAACTCCCTCTCCCATGGGGAGAGGGCTGGGGTGAGGGGCACATTTCCCTCGCCCGTAACCGATACCCTTCATCCGGCTGCGAGCGGCCGGCCGCTCCCACCGGGAGAGGCGATAGCGGAGATAAAACCAATGCGCATCACACAAGGAACGTTCTCATTCCTGCCCGATCTAACCGACGAGCAGATTGGCAGACAGGTCCAGTACGCCATCCAAAATGGATGGGCCGTAAACATCGAGTTTACCGACGACCCGCATCCCCGCAACACCTATTGGGAGATGTGGGGCTTCCCGATGTTTGACATCAAGGACGCAGCCGCGGCCCTTACGGAACTGAACGCGTGCCGAAAAGCCTATGGCGACCGTTATATCCGTATTTCGGCCTCCAACTCGACCCATGGATGGGAGTCCATAAGGCTTTCGTTTATCGTGAACCGGCCGAAGGAAGAGCCCGGCTTCGATCTGCAGCGGCAGGAAGCCGACGGCCGGAACATCCGGTACACGACGCGGTCCTACGCGGCCAACAAGCCCGCCGGGCAACGCTATACGTAGCGCTTTGGCTTTGGCGCCGCTTTGAGTGTGAGCTGCTCCTCCCTCGACTAGACAATTTTCTTCGGGGAAGGGGGAGGAGTAGCGTTCTCTCTCCCTATATGAGAGAAGTGAAGACGGTTTCGGTCCAATAGGAGAATGACAATTGAGCCTTGCAGCGGACCTTAACGAGACACAAGATAAGGTCGAAGACAAAGTCGATCTTCGCCGCGAGTACGAAGAATCCGGCGTGGCCGAGATTCTGGATGAACTCGACCGCGAGCTTGTTGGCCTTAAGCCCGTCAAAACCCGTATTCGGGAAATCGCGGCTTTGCTGCTTGTGGAGCGGGCGCGAAAGCGCCTCGGCCTCGCGCACGATACGCCAACCCTGCATATGAGCTTCACCGGAAATCCGGGCACCGGCAAGACGACGGTGGCGCTCCGAATGGCGAACATTCTGCACCGGCTCGGCTATGTGCGGCGCGGGCATCTCGTCTCGGTCACGCGCGACGATCTCGTCGGGCAATATATCGGCCACACGGCGCCGAAGACGAAGGAAGTGCTCAAAAAGGCCATGGGCGGCGTCCTGTTCATCGACGAGGCCTATTATCTGCACCGCGCCGAAAACGAGCGCGATTATGGCCAGGAAGCCATCGAAATCCTGTTGCAGATCATGGAGAATCAGCGCGACGATCTGGTTGTTATCCTTGCTGGGTATGAAGACAGGATGGATAAATTCTTCTCGACAAATCCGGGCTTCCGCAGCCGGATCGCGCATCACATCGACTTTCCGGACTATTCGGACGCGGAGCTGCTCCAGATCGCGGAGAAGATGCTCTCGACCCAGAATTACCACCTCTCGCCGGAAGCGCGCGAAGCTTTGACGGATTACATCGCGAAGCGCCGCGAGCAGCCGCATTTCGCCAACGCGCGCTCAATCCGTAATGCGCTCGACCGCTCGCGCCTGCGCCAGGCCAATCGCATCTTTCACTCGGCGACCGGGCCGCTCTCCGCGAAGGAGCTGTCGGAAATTTCCGCCGAGGATATTCTCGCCAGCCGCGTGTTCACCCTCACACCCCACAACGCATAGGTCAGCCATGAGCCGGTCCGTCCTCATTGCCCCGTCCATCCTCTCCGCCGATTTCTCTCGCTTCGGCGAAGAGGTGCGCGCGATCGACGACGCAGGCTGCGATTGGGTTCACGTCGATGTGATGGACGGGCATTTTGTGCCCAACATCACGTTTGGGCCGCGCCTCGTCGAATGCATTCGCCCCTGGACGAAGAAGATCCTCGACGTGCATCTCATGATATCCCCGGTGGATCTTTATCTCGAAGCTTTCGCGAAGGCGGGCTCCGATATTATAACGGTCCATGCGGAAGCCGGGCCCCATCTTGACCGCTCGCTCCAGGTCATCCGCGGGCTTGGCAAGAAGGCGGGCGTTTCGCTCAACCCGAGCACGCCCGAAATCAGCCATTGAATATGTGCTCGATAAACTCGACCTCATCCTTGTCATGAGCGTAAACCCCGGCTTTGGAGGCCAGGCTTTCATCCCCGCGCAGGTGGAGAAGGTTAAGCGCATCAGCGCAATGATCGCCGGGCGCGGCATCGATCTCGAAGTCGATGGCGGCGTAACGCCAGAGACGGCGCCCGCCCTTGCAGCCGCGGGCGCGAATGTTCTCGTCGCGGGGTCAGCCGTGTTCAAGGGCGGTGAGTACGCCCGGAACATCGCGGCGATCCGGGATTCTTGTCTTTTGTCGGCTTAGGCGGCGGCTACGAGCCGCTCCCTTTCCCCTCCCCCATTGTCATGGCGGGGCTTGGCCGGGTGCGGGACGGCGCTAATTCGGGCCGAACGCGGTTTTAGCAGGCGGCGCGATCTCTCTTGCGACGCGGAATCCAAGCGTCGGGGCACTGATGTCGGCGAATTCCCTTGCTCTTGCGGAAGGCCGCCAGTCGAACCGGCCCCCGGCCTTGGCGCTGCCCCGCACAACGCGATAGGCGCAATCGCCGCCCGGCGGCCGACAGCCATGGCGAACCGTCGTTTGGGGCTTGGTCGTAACTTGGATGCCAGCAATCCTCCACCCACTCAAGGACACCCCCGCCCTGGATACCCCATGCATTGGGCACGGCGCCGCTGAAATGGTCGAAGCGAACTCGGGGAAAAGCGCCGCTTATATCCTTGGTGGCGTCGAGTGCGTAGCGATTGTGTCCCGCCTCTGACTCCATCGTCCCCTTCCTCGCCCGGGCGACGTATTCCCATTCCGCCTCGGTCAAAAGGCGATAGCGCCAGCCCGTCGTTTGCGATAACCATTCCACATACGCTTTTGCGTCGAACCAAGATAAGCGCGTCGCCGCTACCCGCGGGCCAGCCGCAAGCAGCGATGACAAGGTCAAGCGGCAGACGCCAGCGTCCACGCATACGCGCCAATTTCCGGCAGAGATAACGTATTTTGAAACCGCAAGCGGTTTCCCAATGTGAACGCGATGCGGAGGAGCCTCTTCGGAACGGTAGCCATCGCTTTCGGGCCGCGAACCCATGAGCGTTTGTCCGTTCGGAACCGCTACCATTTCCGGGCAGGATGGACAGTCGGCGAAACTTTCGGTCAGGCCATTTCCCGGCTCCAGCCGGCGGAGCGTCTCCCGCCCCGGCCGGCCGGTCGCAATCTCGATCAGTTCGCCGGGGGCAAGAGTGCGAGGCTGGCCGGTTTTGCCGAAAGATTTAGCGGCGGGTTCAAGAGAAGCCGTTTGTGGCTCCGCCGGCGACTCCGCAGACGCCTCGATTTGGGAAGGCCTTGTCTGCGGCGAAAGGGGATTGGATAGCTGTTCGAGTGAAATCGCCGGCTGCGCTTCGGAGGATGTGGACGAATTTGCCGCGGCTTTTGGCGCGCTCTCATTGCTCGGAACCGAAACCCTGTCACTTGTCTTGGCGGCGCGCACCGTCTCGCCCTTTAAGGAATCCTGCGCCTTGCCGCTACTCTTCCCGCCAAAGCGGCCGGCATAAGTTACGGCGCCAATTGCCACGATGGCGATCGTTATTCCAACGCCGAGGCCCGCCGCGAATGCAAACGGCCGCTTTCCCTTTTCCGAAGCCGGTGCGGAAAGCTGCCGGGTTTGGTTCAGCCCCTCGTCATATGCGGCGCGACGGGTCCGGTCCTTCAACGTTTCATAGGCTTCGGTGATGAGGCTGAAATCACAACCGGGGGAGCCGCCAGCGCCGTTTTGCCGTTTGTCCGGATGATGCTCTTTGGCAAGAGCTCGAAAGGCGCGGCGGATTTCCGCGTCCGAGGCGTCTCTGGGCACGCTCAATATTGTGTAGTAATCGTGCTCAACGGGCATGGCGTATGCCTAACCGCCACTCTTTGCGATCCGGGCGACCGCAGGGCGCCAGGCGCGCCATTGTTCTTAACTTTGCCATCTAGGGCAAGGATAGGGCGTATTTGCGGCAAGACATAAGCAAAACAGAGGGAGAACCTTGCGAAAGCGCTCCCCCTGTTGCCCATGTGCTTACTTCGCGTCGCCGAAAATCTTCGGGCACTCTTTTTTGATGAAGCGGTTCACTTCCCTGACCATGTCGCTTTGGAGTATGCCGAAAGTCTGTTCAAGCGCCGCCGCAGTCCAGACCGCACCCTTGATCAGCGCCGCCCCTTGAATATTGTCCACATGTAAGGAGACAGCTGTCGTGGCGCCGTCCTTGAACTTCAGCTCCGGCGCTAACGTGGCGCTTACCTGATATTTCTCCGCGCCGATCTCACAGGCGAACGATTGCTTGTCGAATTTGAGAGTATTCTCAGGCGCTGAAACGGCTGCTACGATGCCGGAGCGTTTTGCGCTGACTTTGATGGCGCACTTTGCGGAGCCCAGACCCCAGGACAAATTCTTCTGGTCGGCGCCTTTTTGAATCTCGTCCTTTTCCCAGGTCTTGGTCAGATCGCAGCTGACATCTGGACCCTTCGCGTTTTTAGAAATAATGATGGCGCAAAGGTCTTTTCCGCACTGAGCAAGCTTCGCTTTATCCGCGTCCGTATCGGCGAGCGCCCCGCTGGCGAAGGCTATGCTCATGCTGGCCGCCAAAACAGCGGCCCGGACCCTATCTGCTCTCCATTCGAACGCCGTCATACGCCGCACTCCCTCCTCATATGTTCGCCATTGCCACCATGCACGCCGGGCTGGTTGCGCGCTCTTGTAGCATGCGACAAACGGACTTCAACACTTGGCGTTGAGAGAAACTTGTGTAAATGTTCACGAAACAAAAAAAGGCGGAAGCTGCCGTTTGGGAGAAGCTGGCAATGGATAGCGGCCAAGCCAATGCGAACGAAGCCATGGACATGCCAGCCCATGAAAAAACCTACAAAAACTTCACAGGGTTTGTGAAATTCAGCATTGCATTTGTCGTCCTTGTCCTGGTTGGCATGGCGATTTTTCTTACCTAAGCTCCATATGTCCAGAGGGTCATGATAACAATCTCCGTAACAAGGGAGGGAGAGGGCGAGACGCGGGTAGCCCTTTCTCCCGAGACCACGAAAAAATTCAAAAATCTCGGCGCCCGCATTCTCTTTCAGGCGGGCGCGGGTGATCGCTCGTTCATGCCCGATAAGCTCTTCAGCGAGGCGGGCGCGGAAATCGTGCCGGACGCAGCCGGGGCGATATCGCAGGCCGATGTCATCCTGAAGGTGGGGCGGCCCTCCCAGGAAGAATTGCAAGCTATGAAGCCTGGCGCCGTGTTCGCCGGCATGATCGATCCTTTCGGCTCCCGGGAGGGGCTGGAGGAACTGGCGGCGAAGGGCGTTTCGGCCTTCGCCATGGAGTTCATGCCGCGCATCACGCGCGCGCAGTCGATGGACGTGCTGTCCTCACAATCGAACCTCGCCGGATACAAGGCGGTGATCGACGCAGCGGCGCGGTTTGGCCGCGCGCTTCCAATGATGATGACGGCGGCAGGAACGGTGCCTGCCGCGCGCGTCTTCGTAATGGGCGCCGGCGTCGCCGGGCTGCAAGCCATCGCGACGGCGCGCAGGCTCGGCGCGGTCATCTCTGCGACCGACGTCCGGCCAGCGGCCAAAGAACAAGTGGCGAGCCTTGGCGGCAAGTTCATCGCGGTCGAGGACGAGGAGTTCAAGCAGGCGGAAGCCTCCGGCGGTTATGCCAAAGAGATGTCGCCCGAGTATCAGAAGAAGCAGGCGGAACTTGTCGCCAGCCACATCGCCGGGCAGGACATCGTGATCACGACGGCCCTTATTCCAGGCCGGCCCGCGCCGAGGCTCATCACCAAAGCCATGGTGGAAAGCATGAAGCCCGGCTCCGTGATCGTGGACCTTGCAGCCGAACGCGGCGGGAACGTCGAGGGAACGCAGCCCGGCCACATCGTCGAAGACAACGGCGTCACGATCATGGGCTTGACGAATTTGGCGGGCCAGGTGCCTGGCAATGCGTCGAGCCTTTACGCCAGAAACCTTTATACGTTCCTGGAGACCATGATCGACAAAAAAGAGGGAAAGCTTGCCATCAAATGGGACGACGAAATCATTGCGGGCACATTGATCGCCAAGGACGGCCAGATCGTGCATCCGCGTCTGAAGGGAGCCGCCGCATGACCCGAACATTTTTGCCCGTTTTGACGGCGGCATTGGCGTTGATGACGTTGATCTGTCCTGTGGCCGCATTCGCGGCTTCGGAGGGATCCCACGGCGTGAGCCCGTTCCTGTTCGAGTTCTCGATTTTTGTGCTTGCGATCTTCGTCGGCTACTACGTGGTCTGGAGCGTGACGCCGGCGCTGCACACGCCGCTGATGTCGGTGACGAACGCGATTTCGTCGGTGATCGTCGTCGGCGCCCTGCTTGCCGTTGCGGTGAACGCGGCGGACTTGCTGGCCGGTACCGGCAGCTCCTATGCGAAGCTTTTGGGCTTCGCCGCGCTTGTCATGGCTTCCGTGAACATCTTCGGCGGCTTCCTCGTCACGAGCCGGATGCTCGCCATGTATAAGAAAAAAGAGAAGGTGGAGCGGTCATGACCCTGAGCCCTGATCTCGTCGCTCTTCTTTATCTTATCTCCGGCGTATTGTTCATCCTCGCGCTGCGCGGGCTTTCCTCGCCTGCAAGCTCACGCCAGGGCAATGCCTACGGCATGACCGGCATGGCCATCGCGATTGCTACGACTCTTGGCGTCGCCCGTCCCGAGTCGAACCTCAGCTGGGGCATGATACTCGGAGGCATCGCCGTCGGCGGCGGCGTTGGCGCCTACATCGCCCGCAAAATCGCGATGACGGCGATGCCTCAGCTCGTCGCCGCATTCCACAGCCTTGTCGGTCTCGCAGCGGTTTGTGTGGCCGCCGCCGCCCTGAATGCTCCGGAAGCGTTCGGGATCGGCGCGCCGGGCGCGATCTACATGCAAAGCCTGATCGAGATGTCGATCGGCGTCGCCATCGGCGCCGTCACGTTTTCCGGCTCGCTCATCGCATTCGCGAAGCTGAACGGCAATATGTCGGGCAAGCCGATCCTGTTGCCCGCGCGCCATCTGATCAATCTGGGGCTCGCCGCCGGTCTCGTGCTGCTCGTGGTGCTCTTCGTTCAAGCGGAGAACCCGGCGCAGAGTCAGTTGCTGTTCTGGGCCATCGCGCTGGTCGCCTTCGTGTTCGGCTTCCTGCTCATCATCCCCATCGGCGGCGCGGATATGCCCGTCGTGGTGTCGATGCTGAATTCGTATTCCGGATGGGCGGCGGCAGGCATCGGCTTCACGCTGTCGAATACGGCGCTTATCATTACCGGAGCGCTTGTCGGCTCCTCGGGCGCGATCCTCTCCTACATCATGTGTAAGGGCATGAATCGGTCGTTCATATCCGTGATCGCAGGCGGCTTCGGCGGCGAGACCGCGGCTGTGGGCGGCGCTCAGGAGCAGCGGCCGGTCAAGATCGGCTCAGCCGACGACGCGGCCTTCATCCTGAAGAACGCGCAGAAAGTCATCATCGTGCCGGGTTACGGCATGGCGGTGGCGCAGGCCCAGCACGCGCTGCGCGAAATGGCCGACAAGCTGAAGGCCGAAGGGGTTGAGGTCAAATACGCGATCCATCCGGTCGCGGGCCGCATGCCCGGCCACATGAACGTGCTGCTCGCCGAGGCCAACGTCCCCTATGACGAGGTGTTCGAACTCGAGGACATCAATTCAGAGTTCTCGCAGGCCGACGTCGCCTTCGTGATCGGCGCCAACGACGTGACCAACCCTGCGGCGGAAGATGACAAGACCTCTCCGATCTATGGCATGCCGGTGCTGCAGGTGTGGAAGGCCGGCACGGTGATGTTCATCAAGCGCTCGCTCGCTTCGGGCTACGCCGGCATCGACAATCCGTTGTTCTATCGCGACAACACCATGATGCTGCTCGGCGACGCCAAGAAGATGACCGAGAGTATCGTGAAAGCGCTGTGATCGTGGAGGGGCGCGGCAGCCGCGATGCTTGCCGCGCCCTCCTGCTCCGTTCGCTTCGACGCCCAAACGATGGGACGTATAAGCATCAACCATGACAGTGGATAGGGCGGCGGCGCGGCGACGCGACGCTTGTAAGCCGCGTCAGTGTTCTCTAGTTTCCAACTGAATTCGTGCCATTCGGACAGACGTAAATTCCTGGGGGATACCATGAGATTCAGTTATGTGCTTTGGCTTCTCGGCGTTGTCATCGCAGTAATCGTCGGGCTTTCGGTTTTCGATGTCTATCAAGTCCCGGTCTTAATAGACCAGTTGAAAAAAATTGGCGATGACTGGGCTGCGAAATCGCTCTTCGTGGCGCTCGCGCTGGTGGCGTTGTCGAAGCTATTCTAGCTCGCACGCGGCTGGCCGAAGCCTAACGGCGTGAGCGTTCTCACGCCGGTTTTGGTTGGCGCTTGCGGCTTTTCGCGGCATTAATGATTCAGAGACTTCTATGACGTCTCTCCCCGAGATTTTTCGCCGGAGGACAGCGCCATCGATGGTAATCTTCTGATTCAGCTTGTGGTGTTTCTGGGAGTTGCTGCGTTTGCTGCGCCGATCTCCAGGATGCTCAAGCTTGGTTCGATCCTCGGCTATCTTTTGGCGGGAGCGCTCATCGGACCCTACGGCGCTGGAAAACTTTTCGGATATTCGCTTTCCGACGCCGAAATACTGAGGCACATCGCCGAGTTGGGCATCGCGATGTTCCTATTTCTCGTGGGCCTTGAGCTCCGCCCAAAGCGTCTGTGGAAAATGCGCGACGCGGTATTTGGCGTTGGCGCCGTTCAGCTCATCGGAACCGGCGCGTTGCTGGTCGCGCTGATTTGGGGCTTCAATCCGAGTCCCAATCTATCCTTCTCCCAGGCGGTGCTGATCGGGCTGGCGCTCGCCTTGTCGTCCACCGCGTTCGCGCTGCAAACGCTTGAGGAAAAGGGCGAGCTTACGTCGCGCCATGGCCGCCTCGCATTTTCCGTCTTGCTTTTTCAGGATCTTGCTGCGATCCCGCTGATCGCAATAGTCCCGCTGCTCGCAGCCCAAGCGCCGGCGGAGCCATCCATCACGCTCGCCGGCATAGTCAAGACCTTGGCGGTTATTGGACTGATTGTGGTGGTTGGACACTTCGTTCTCGACCGGCTCTACCACGGGCTTGCCTTAACGCAAGTGCGTGAAGCCATGATTGCGGCCTCGCTGCTGACAGTCGCAGGCGTCTCGCTTCTCATGACGGAGATCGGTCTGTCCGCTTCGCTTGGCGCTTTTCTGGCGGGCGTCCTCCTCGCCGAACTCTTCGTTCCGCCATCAGCTCAAAGCCGACATCGAACCATTCGAGATGCTGCTGCTTGCGCTGTTCTTCACCTCTATCGGCATGGCCCTGAATTTCGAGGCGCTTCTGAACCAGCCGCGGCTTATCGCGGGCGCCGTGGCGGGGCTTGTGGCGGTCAAATTTTGCGTCCTGTACGCGATCGGGCGGTGGCAGCGCCTCAACAGCCTCTCGGCCCGGCGCTTCGCTATTGTCACCTCGCAAGGAGGAGAGTTCGCCTTCGTTGTCCTTGCAAGCGCCCAGAAGGGAGACGTTTTGACGCCGGAGTCCGCATCGGCCCTCGGCATCATCGTCACGCTATCGATGGTGACGACCCCGATCCTGCTTGGCTTGGATGATTTTATTCGCAAACGGGTTCGAAAGCCGGAGCCCGCGTTCGACGATCTGCCCGAAAAGGCTGGCCACGTTGTGCTTGCAGGTTTTGGACGCGTCGGCCAGATCGTGGCCCGCATGCTGACAGCCAAGGGCATCCCGTTCACGGCGCTCGATGCCGACCCGGATCAGGTTCAGCTCGTCAACCAATTCGGCAACAAGAGCTATTTTGGCGATGCGAGCCGGCTTGCCATCCTCGAAGCCGCCGAAGTAAGCAAAGCGCGCGCGTTTGTGCTCGCGATCGACGATGTCGAGAGTTCCCTCAAGACAGCTCAACTGGTCAAAACCCATTTCCCTCACGTGCCGGTCTACGCGCGGGCGAGGAACCGGCGTCACGTGCATCAGCTCATGGACCTCGGGATCGAGAATATCGAACGCGAGACGTTTCTGTCGTCGCTGGAAATGACCCGCGACGTACTGCGCGGCCTTGGCCTCCCGGAAGGCGAGATCCGCTTCACGGTCGACACCTTCAAGGAGCACGACGAGGCGCGCCTTTTCGAGGATTACGCCCACTATACCGACACGCAAAAGATGGCCACGCTCGCTATGCAGCGGTCGGAAGAACTCGCGCAAGTTCTGGCGGAGGACTGGGAGATCGCAGCGGAGCGCGCAAAGCGCCTTGACGACAGGCGAAGGCCGGAGGCGAAGGCGGCGCTTGCGGCCGGCGGCGGGAAACCGGCGTCTGCACCGTCGAAGAAACTTCGCAAATCAGCTTGACGCCACTCTCGATCGCTTTACCGCTGCGGAAATCGCCGCAGGAGACCTTCGGCGCTTCCCAAGGGCTAATCCGTCGCCAGCAATTCGCGATGAAACTTACCCGCAATTTTTGCTTTGCCGTATCGTGTTTCTCAGCCTGAAGCACCGGTTCTGGGCTGCCGAGGAGGCCATGCCTCCTTCATTAGGTGCAACGTCTTCTCAATCGTACCCCGCTCGGTCCGGTCCGCCGATCGGCTAATCCTTATTCGTCATCGTTCAGCGCTTCACTGGCTACTCACAAACCGAGGCGTTTGCTGCTTCGACGATGTTGTTTTTCCATGCCACATAGGATGAGGCCACAAGATGAATCCCGTCCATCGTATCAGCATGATCTAGTTTTGCAGCCTGTGGAACCGGCAGGCTCGCGATTTGCCCGTTGATTTTCTGCGTATCTGAAGTGGCTCGGGTTGGTGGCGCCGGGACAATGATAAGCTTCCAAGGACTGAGTGAAGTCAGCATCCCTTTAAGCCGTCCTTGAAATTCTTCGGTCTGCCCGCGGATCGCATCATTTGTCCCGAGGGCCACAATGATAAAATCCGGTTTCGCCAGATCGGCCAAGCGGCGTCCTTCGGTCTGAAATGTCTTGAGGGTTGCGCCGCTGATCCCTGCGTTGATGGGCTTTCTTCCACATATTTCAGGGAGGTCCGCCATCTCTGTGATGCTATCGCCAATCATGAGATAAGAAGGAGCGCCGCCGCGCTGGCTAATGACGCTCTCGATATCCATCAGCCTGACATAACGATGAAAGTTTTCCACATCGTCGCACATGTGCGCGGACTTTAGGCGCGAATAGATCTTGCGCGCGGCAGCGCCAGCCCCGATCAAAGCCAGCGATCCGATCGCTAATAAAAAAACCTTTCGAATATTCATGAATGTCCGCTTTTGTGGTTCCACACCGCCTGCTTAAACTAAGCATCTAACGCAATCAAGAAGCACGAACCTGCGGGTTCGACGCTAACCGAAAGGATACTGCTGTCTTGGTTTTTTGGCAGGCTTAGCTTTACGAGTTTCAACCGATTCTGGCGGTGGAGTTTCGGCTAAACGCTCAAGAATAAAACGATTAAACGGCATGCCGCTGAAAGTTGCGGCCGGATCGCGCCCCGCCTACTGCTCCGCACCAGGCCGGAAAGGCCCGAGCGCTGCTGGTTCCCCCAACCGCCTCACATCATGCAGGCTGGCATCTTCCCTTGTTCCAGACAGGCCTTGGGCGGGAGCGTGGTGACTGCGCCATTCGAGGGATTCACCCAGGGCCAGGGATTCGAACCTGAAGAATGCCGGCTTCGCCGTCAGGTAAAGGGAGTCCGAAATCTCGCGCGGCGGTGCCGGACCCGGCCGCGCGCCGCCGATGCCGTGCCACCGTTGCGATTGAGTAACCCAATCCCAGTTCCCCTCGCGAAGTTGAGTCCGGTAGGTCGCCGGCTCTCGTGCAGCCGCCGGCTGCGAGCCTGCCGAGACTGGAATGGTTGCAAAAAGCTCACTGTCTCCGCCGATAGCGAAATTGCGCTCCTTTTGACCTTGCAATCGACCCCTCAATTTACTCCTATTTAGCGGCAGTGTTTATCGTTAGGTTGTGTAATGGCATATTCCGCCAAAAATTCCGCTCTTGCGATCGTGATCGTTCTTGCTGCGCTTGCGACAGCTTGTTCGACCGCGCCGCCGCCCGCTCCGACGGAAAATCAGTTTTCGCTGGTGGACACGAGTAAATATAAAGACGAGCAGCAGAAATCGCTTGGGCGGCAATTGGCCGTTAACGATTGCAAATCAAAGGCCCTAGCGGCAAGCTCCGCCGTCGAGAAAACCGTCGCCGGCGAGGTTCACAACCGCGAAAATCAGCTTCGGGCGCGAGACAAAGCCGCTGAAATGTATTCGGCCTCATTCACGTCATGCATGAACGGTTATGGATACATCCGGAGCGTAAATAGCGGAAATATCCAGTAAGCGGGATCCGTGCTCCGTAACGCGGCCAAAGCCAGCGGGACTTTCGCCTGAACAACTCAGCCGCGTTCTTCAAACGGGGATTCTTCCTCCAGCCGGGCTCGCCCGAATTTCGCCATTGACTAGCCGCATCGCTCGCATCACCATGCGGCAATTTGCGGAAAGGGCGGGTCCGCGAGTTGGCGCTGACGCCGGAAGGAGGCGAGCGCACAGGAGAAAAGGGGGAGAAACGCAAGGGGTAAGAGATGAACGATGGCATATCGCTGGAAATGCTCGCCTTCAATTTGAAGCTGCTCGGCCGGAAGAGCCGGAAAAAGGTTCTCATCAGCGCAGGCAAGACCGAAAATAAAAAGCGTATGTTGCCTGCAATTGAAAAATTTCTCGATGTTGAAGTCGATATTTATTCCACGCCAGGCACACATAAATTTTTGGCGGAGCACGGCATCCAGAGCACCGAAATTCACAAGATTACAGACCGCCGCTCTCCGAATATCCTGACATTTCTGAAAGAAAACCGCTTCGATCTCGTCATCAATGTGCTGACAGGGGATGACGATTACGACGAGGCGTCCGACGCCAAGCTCATCCGCAAGCTCTGCATCGAGAATGGCATCCCGCTGATCACCGATTGCGACGTGGGCATCGCCACGCTCCAGCAAATCGTGGCCGACACGAGCAAGGGCACCTTTCGCTACAAGCTCGCCGACAATTCCGAGCCGTGGAATCTGCGCCTTCACTTCATGGAGGCGGTCGAGAAGCTGGGCGGCATCGCCAACCATCATGCCCATTTCGACAAGGCCTACCTCGTCAACATGGAGAACCTGCGCTTAAGCCAGGTGGATATGCAGAAGAAGTGGGAGATCTACCGCTATCTGAAGGAAAACTACACTTACGACGATCTCGTGGAGCGCATGAGCCGCGGGCTTGAGACCATGATCCAGCAGGGCGTGACCTATTGCCGGACGATGGTCGACGCCGACAGCACGGTCGGACTATTACCCATCACGGCGGCGGTCGAGGTGAAAAAGCGCTACGCCGACCGGATCTCATTCGAAGTCGGCGTTCAGCCTTTGCAAGGCGTTCTCGATCACGCGTCCTATGAGCAATATGCCGAAGCCTGTTCTATGGCGGATTATTGCGGCGGCCTTCCCTCCCGGGACCGGCCCCGGCCCGAAGCTCATCTCGATATCATCCTCGACCTCGCCAGGCGCTTGAACAAGCCTGTCGATGTGCATGTGGATCAGGAGAACAACCCCCTCGAAAACGAGACCGAGCTGCTCGCCGCGAAGACCATTGAGCACGGCATGCAGGGCCGCGTCTTCGGCATCCACGCGATCTCCGTCGGAGCGAAGGAGGAGCGCGAGCAGGACCGCATCATCGCCAAAATTCTCGAAGCCGATATTGGCATCGTCATCTGTCCATCGGCGGCGCTCAGCATGGCCAAGCTGCAAATGACGGCGCCGCTGCATAATTCCATCGCGCCGTTCCCGAAGCTCCACCAAGCCGGCGTTCGCTGCTATCTGGGCATCGACAACATCCACGACCTGTTCATGCCGATGGTCGACGGCGACATCTGGACCGAGTGCCGCGTGATGATGGAGGCCTGCCGCTTCTACGACATCAACGCGGTGGCGAAATGGGCCTGCGCCAAGCCGGTCTCCATGCCGCGCCCGGCGTCGCTCGCGGCGTGACGTTCGAGAGGCGCTCGCTTCGTATCGCAGGTGGCCGGCCCTGAACTGCGCCGGGCGTGGGGACGTTTAATATGCCTTCGTGGACGATGCCCCAATTTGGAGCGATATTGATTAATGCTGATCGCTAAGCTGAGTTTCCAAAAGCATGCCCACGGGCCGGACCCGGGGGTGGCCTTCCTGGTTTTGGAAGAAAACCAGAAGCGAACGTTTATCGTGAGCGACAAGCGCTCACTCTGCGAAAACAACGAACTCTAAGCAGACATTCGTTGGGCGACCAAAGAATATCTGCTTAGATTTTCAGAGGGCAGGAAATATGTATCGGCAGCGGCTTTTTCTAATTCCAGTTGCAATCGCGGTATTCCTTTTCGCGGTTATCGCCAGGGCAGAGGAAAAGCCGGATTTCTGGGTTGTATCGACCAAAGCTGCAAGCGGCCTTGACGCCGAAAATGCTGCAATCATTCTCGGCGCCGCCCTTGAACATGCCAAACAGCACGATGCCGGCGGAGCGCGGCCAAGCATAGCCGGCGTCGAGTTGATGCTAGGGTATGTTTTTGCTGGCAAAGGTGAGGATTGGAAAAGGAAGTATTCACTGGAAACAGTAGATCTTTCCAAACTGGACGACAGCTTAAAAGATCATTTAGCCGTCCTGAGAAAAATTACACTGGCCTGCGACAATCGGGCGAAAACAACAATGAAGGCAGAAGAAAAATTACAGGCTGCTGCAATACGGTACTGCGCTGAAACGGTCCCCGAAATCGAGGTCGCCATTCGTCAAAAAACAGCGAAGGACGACGAAGGCGAACTGGCTACGGCCGTAGCTGTAAAAGGATTAATTCTATCGCACGTAGGTCTTAGGCAGCAATCGGAACAAGCATACGAGCAGGCGCGCAGGATTTTTGAAGAGGGCAGGCTGAAGAAAAATGCGCTTGAAATCACCGGCCATCTGTTCGTCTCGCGTAAAGTGAAATCGTCTGGCGATGAGGCTCCCTCAGGCAGCGATCAGCCGGATACCGGGATGTTGGCCGTGACCGAGAATGAATCCTATATTCCGATTCTATTAATCAGAGAATCTCCTAGGGGACGCTGACGAAGCGATCGAGGAGAAACGGGCTGACGATGCAGAGAAAGCGTTAGGTTCGGCATCTTCACTTATCGACTATGCCGCCAGGATTCAAAAGACCATCACCGCTGCGTGGCCTTGTCATATAAGGATAGGATATCTGCACTGGTACAACGCAGAGATCCAGAAACGAATATTTTTCTTTTTGCGTAAGTTTGGCCGCCCCAGGGAAGAGCAGGACAAGCATTTTTCGGCCGCTCTTAATCAATACAGAAGAGCAGTCGCTATCGCGATGTACACCCGGGGAACCGGGTCCGATCATGCGAAGTCTTTCGCCGAGGATTGGGTAGCCTTACTCCGGGAAAACGGCCGCGAGCAAGAAGCGAAAAGTTTAGAAGATTTCATGGGCGACGCGTCCGATAAGCATCTTGCGCCGCCTTTCGAATTGAATTCCGTGTCGAAATGCGCCCAAACTGGCGATTTGGCGTCCAGGTGAGGAGGGACCTCTGTTCCAGGACGCCATATACAAGAGTAAAGAGTAGCTTAGTTCTTCGAGTTCAGACGTGCGGCTTCGGTGGCGGCGAGGTCCCGTTCTTTTTGTGAAATCAGCGGATTGTTTGAAAGCGTTCGCCACCATTGCACCGCGACGTTACCCCCAAACTTGGCCTTAAGAAACCGGCTGAAATCTGCAATTAAACGATCGAGTTCCTGCTTGTTATCTGCATCGGCATGGTCAAGCGCGGCCGCACGGCGGAAGGAAACGAGGTATTTATTTAATGCGTCGCTGTAGTCCCCCGTTTTTTCAGAATAAAGAGCGATGTCGTGATAACCACGAACCAGGTTAAGCTCAGGTGCTGCGTTACCTGGGTGCAAAGCGGTTTCAATATCATAGCGCCTCTTGACATAATATTCGGATTTCCATGGACTAAGAAGAATAGCGAGGTTAATACTTTTCAGAGCTTCGTCATAGTTCTTGTTCTTTACATGAAGATCTGCAAGCTCTCGATAATCTTCGGACCAAAAACGCTTATATTCAGATTCTGAATGTTTCAATTCCAGCGCCTTGACTATCTCTTTCTCACCCAAAAGACTTGAAAGTCCGGCGATTGCGTCTGTGCTTCGTGGATCAAGCTGCAAAGCCTGTTGAAACTCTTTTTGTTTTTCATTGTTATCTTGGCTTGCTTTGCCTAATAAAGTGTGCGCCTCCGCGCAGTTCCGGTCTATGTTAAGGACTTCCCGCGCGTCTTCAACGGCGCCTCCATAATCCTCCTCACCGTTTTCGCCCTTGAGGCGTAAGGCGCCTCGGCGCAACAGCAACCGGATCAAAAGGTCTTTCTCCCGGCGTCCCAAATCCCGTCCGATCGTTTTCTTATCGAGCGTCCGAATTGCCTCTGTAAGAACTGCGATAGCGGGCGTTAATTTAAACACGTCGTTCCCGGCGCTGTTCTCGATCTCAATTGCCTTCACTTCAAGATCGAGCCCATCGCTCAGCGGCGATGGCGGCTCGGAGCGATGCAAGTTAGTCAGGGGCCAAAGTCGCGCCCAGAACAATCTTCTTTGCTCCGTTTGCACCCACGCCGCCAAGTCGTTATACCGCTCGCCGGCTGCCTCCTTGTGGCATTCGACGAACCTCTTGAAGGCCGTTCTTGCACGATCCTCGAATTCAGGCCGTGTGGCTGCGACCCTCCGCCAAAGTGCGCCCAAACTTGCCAGCGCGCCGTAATCTCTGATGCCGCATTTTGCGCCGCCAGTTGAGCCCGTCGCGTCGCGGACCGCCTGCCCGCGTAGTATAAGCCATTCCCAATTGATCGCCGTAAGATAAGCATTCCGGGAGGCGGGGTAGTCGTTATCCGACTTGTCCGCCTTATCCAGCGCTTCGGTGAACTTCGCGGCAGGACCGCCTTCCATGCTGTAAACGATTGCCTTTTCGTATTGCAGGGCGACAGAGAAATCGCTGTCGCGAAGCTGCAGCGCGAAGCCGGCCGTGACATCCCGGACGCCGGGAGCAAGCAGATTCTCAAACCCCCAGCCTCGCTGCTGAGCGTATTGCAATGCATTATCGATTTGGCCGATTGCGGCGGCATAATTCCGCTGCATGGCTTCCGCCACGATAAGATTTGTATAAGCAACAATATCCTTCGAGGACGCCATGGCATAGCTTAGATCGCTTGCAGCCTTTCCGGCATCGCCGAGCAGTACATAGTTGTAAGCGCTACTGTTATGGACCCACGGCAGCGAGGCATCGGCCTTGATGGCGAGGTCAAGGTCGTTTCTCTGACTCGCCGTATTGCCGGAATCGCCGTAAGCGGCCGCCCGCTCGTAATAAATATAGGAATGCCAAGATTCGGGCGCCCACCGCAGAAGGTCGCCCAAGACGTAGATCAAATTATCATTTGATGTAGAGAATTGCTGTCTTGCGATCCGGGCGACTTCGCGCGAAATCGTCCCGCGTCGCCTCCGCAATGCGCTTTTGCTTCAGGGCGTCAATCCAAAGCCAAATGGCGAGCGATGCAAAGATCAGGGCGACGAGCGCCCCGATAGTGGTGACACGCGCGAGCATTTGAGCGTCCCGGAGCTTTTTCTTACTGGCAACATCCTCGGCCATGCGGCTTTCGGCAAGGAAGGCGCGCGTGAGTTCACCCGCGTCCGGGCCATCGCGCGGCTGGCGCTTAAGCCAGCGTTCCGCATCATCGAGTTCCTTTCCGCGCAGCAGAAGGGCGGCGTCTCTCTCGCGCCCATTCCAGCGGGAGGCCAGACCGCCGATACGCGTATGCTCGCGCATCCAATCGATGTCGGTTTTGAGCGCGGCGGTAAGCTGTGCGAGCCCGCTGCCGAAGCCCGAACCGGACACCGCTTTCTCCGGATAAAAATAGATATAATTAAGGGACTTAAGGTGTTCCGGCGGCTCGCTTCCTTCGAGCGGAGCGCATATTATCGGGATGACGCGCTTTGCGATCTTTCGAGCGATTTCAACCTCGAATGCGCATATTTCGGATGCCGCCGCCTTGGGAGAAAGTACGAACACAACCGAGTCTGCTTCGAGTATGAGGGCGTGCAGGCGCTGTTTCCACTCCTCGCCTCCCGCAATGTCGTGACGATCGATTAGCGGTTCAAATCCATACGCATTGAGCGCCTCGACAAGCTGGTCAGCGAATGCAATGTCGGAGCGTGAGTAAGATATAAAGACCTTAAACTTCTCCTTGCCGGTTTGGGGTTGCAGCATGCATTCCGTTCCTCGACCTTGATACGCCGTTAAATAAACCGGCCGGCTGCGTTTGCCAACACGGCCGTCTGTTAGGAAATGGGCCTTGCTGGCGTTGCAAGCGACCACGCGCAAACTCCCGTCCGCTCTCCCTGGCTACGGAATTCCATGGCGGACAGAAATGGCGGAATCTTGCGCGCCTGAAAAATCCTTCGGACGTTGTCAGCCATTATCAACGCGTGGTTTTCCCTCCTCCGCCCTGTCAAAACGGCATGTCAACGCCAGGGCGCGAGACCTGCGCACATGGCGCCGCGACTTCGGCTCCCGTGTCTACCCCAGCGATGCGCCCAAAAATGCCGGACAAAACGCCGGCGGCGCTTGACGCCGGGCGCGCGCGAGCGCTTTTATGGTTGCACGTGGTCTTTTGCCGGCCGGCTTGCAGCCACGCTAAACAACTCGCTAAAAGGCCGCCTGCCCTCAGGAGCGGCTTTTTTAATTGCCCCGAAGGAGGGACAATGTCAGACAAAGATGGCCTCGCAGGCCTCCATCCCGATACGCTTCTCGTTCACAGCGGCACGCTTCGTACGGCGTTTGGCGAGACCTCGGAGGCCCTGTTCATGAATTCGGGCTTCACCTACGAATGCGCCGCTGAAGCCGAGGCTCGCTTCAAGAACGAGGTCGAAGGTTACACCTACAGCCGCTTCGCCAACCCCACGAACACCATGTTCGAGACGCGCATGGCCGCCTTGGAAGGCGCGGAGGCGGCGCGCTCGACGGCGACGGGCATGGCGGCGGTGACTTCAGCGCTGCTCTGCTACCTCAATGCGGGCGACCATGTCATCGCCGCGAAAGCCATGTTCGGCGCGTGCCGCTACGTCATAGAGGACATCTTGCCGCGGTTCGGCATCTCGGCGACGCTGGTTGACGGGCGCGACCTGTCGGCCTGGCGCAGCGCGGTCCGCGGCAATACCCGCGTCCTTTTTTGCGAAAGCCCCGCCAATCCCACGCTCGACCTCGTCGACCTAGAGGGCGTCGCAGCGATCGCGAAAAGCGCGGGCGCCCTCTTCATGGTCGACAACGTGTTTGCAACCCCGATGCTGCAAAAGCCGCTCCAACTCGGCGCCGACGTCGTCATCTATTCAGCGACGAAGCACATCGACGGACAAGGCCGCTGCCTCGGCGGCGTCGTTTTGTCGAATGCAGCCTTCGCAGACGATCACCTCACCAACTTTCTGAAGCAGACCGGTCCCTCGCTCAGCCCCTTTAACGCCTGGCTGCTTTTGAAAGGGCTCGAAACGCTGACGCTCCGCGTCGCGCGCCAGACCGAAAGCGCCGCAAAGATTGCGGACTTTCTGGCGGAGCGGCCGGAGGTGGAGCGCGTCATGTATCCAGGCCGCGCCGACCATCCCCAGCGGGCTTTAGCCGCGAAGCAGATGACGGCCGGGGGACCTCTCGTCGCTTTCCGGCTGCGCGCGGACAAGGCAGCGGCGTTTCGCTTCATGGATGCGCTGCGGATCATCAAAATATCGAACAATCTCGGCGACGCAAAAAGCCTCATCGCGCACCCGGCGACCACGACGCATCAGCGGCTCAGCGACGAGGCGAAGGCGGAGTTGGGGATCACCGAAGGCGCCGTGCGTCTCTCCGTGGGGCTTGAGCACGCGGGCGACTTGATAGCCGATCTCGGCCAGGCGCTCTCGGGGACAGGCGCGCCTCGGTAAGCCCTTGCCGCTAGCCGCAGACACAGAACCCCGGGGACCGCCTTGGCCCAGCTTTACACAATCGGCCATTCCAACCGGCTTTTGGACGAGTTCCTCCGGCTCCTTCGGCAGGCGGACGTGACCTTGCTCATCGACGTGCGAACCGTCCCCAAATCGCGGCACAACCCTCAGTTCAACGCGGATGTGATGGAGCAATCGCTTAACGGCGTTTCGATTGCCTATCGCCGCATGCCGGAGCTGGGGGGACTTCGAAGCGCGCGCAAGGATCAAGGCGCGTCGCCGAACGGCTTTTGGGAGAACGAGAATTTCCGCAACTACGCCGATTATGCCGCCACGCCGCCCTTCAAGGCCGGCCTCCAGGAGCTGCGCAGGCTCGGCCAAGCCCACTCTTGCGCGATCATGTGCGCCGAGGCGGCCTGGCAGCGCTGCCATCGCCAGATCATTACCGATTATCTCATCGCTGCGGGCGAAACCGTGATCCACATCCTGGGCGGGGGAAAGCTTGAGCCCGCCCGGCTCAACGAAGCCGCCGCCGCCCGCCCGGACGGCGTCATCGTCTACCCCGCGGCGCAGGGGCGCCTCGCGTTGTAAATGTGGGCGGCCGCGCTTGGCCTGTTGCAAACCGCGCCGCCAGTGATAATGTAGATAGCAACGCGGGTGTAGCTCAGCCGGTAGAGCATCAGCT